>JBPOFK010000009.1:0-106829 GCA_051252095.1 Methylophilaceae bacterium | reverse complement strand
TTGCTAAATAGGTATTAGCAAATAATTTAATCGCCTCTGCTTCTGTTGAATTCGTAAAGAGCACTGGTACATTTTGTTTAACAGCCCCCTGCTTTAACAAGTCAGCAAATATAAGCGCACGTTCGGAATTTTCACCAACTACGATGCGTGATGGATAGAGATTATCGTAAAGCGCCTTCCCTTCCCTTAAGAACTCTGGCGAAAAGATGATGTTTTCACAATTAAATTCCTTGTTAATTTTTTCTGTATATCCAACAGGAACTGTTGATTTGATAATAATGGTGGCATTGGGATTAATCGCTAAAGCATCTTCAATAACGTCTTCTACAGAACTAGTGTTAAACTGGTTACTTTCAGGGTCGTAATCAGTAGGTGTTGCAATTACAATATAGGAAGCGTTGCCATAAGCGATATGCTTATCAAGAGTAGCAACTAAATCGAGCTGTTTATTTTTTAGGTAATCACTAATTTCGGCATCAACAATCGGAGATTCTTTTTGGTTGATTTGGTTAACTCTTGATACATCAATATCCAAAGCAACAACTTCGTTATGTTCTGCTAATAAAATCGCATTTGATAATCCAACATAGCCGGTCCCAACTACAGCTATTTTCATTTGTCTGTTCTGCCGTACTGATCATCAAATCGTACAATATCATCCTCTCCAACATAATCGCCACTCTGCACCTCAATCATAACCAAGTCTAAAACTCCAGGATTTTCTAATCGATGCTGGCAACCTGCTGGTATGAAGGTGGACTCATTAGGTGCAACAAAAAACTCTTTGTCACCATTAGTAACACGCGCCATGCCACTCACAACGACCCAATGCTCGCTTCGGTGATGGTGCATTTGTAAACTAAGGCGATTACCAGGCTTGACTACAATTCTTTTTATTTTAAAGTTGTTACCTTCCTCAAGCACGGTATACGTACCCCAGGGTCGATGCGCTGTTTGATGTATTTCTGCTAGTTCTGGTTTGTGCGCTTTAACGCGTGCAACTAATGATTTGATTTCTTCTGTTTTAGTTCTATCGCATATAAGCGTTGCATCACCAGTTTGAATCACGACAATATTATCCAATCCGGCTGTGGCAAGCACGCCTGACTGACTCCATAGCAAGCTATTTTTTGTATCTTGGGCAAAAACCTCACCGTGCATCACATTGTTATCATTATCTTTAACTTGCTTCTGATAAATAGATTCCCAACTACCTAAATCGCTCCAAGCCATGTCTACTGGGACTACGGCGACTTTATCTGCCTTTTCTGCTAGGCCATAATCAATGGAGATATTGGCAAAATTTGCGTAGGTATCAGCGAAGTTATCTAGAGTCATATTGGCAAGTTGTTTTGCCATTTCTGGTTGAAATTGCTTAAACATTTGCATAAAAGCACTCGCTTTAAATACAAACATACCGCTGTTCCATAGATAGCCATCTGCAAGATAATTTTTTGCTGTTTGGAGATCAGGCTTTTCCACAAACTGTGCAACCTCATAAACTGGCATTTCCCCATCAGCAATCACTTTACTTGGCTTAATATAGCCGTAACCAGTTGCTGGCTCGTGCGGCTTTATCCCTAATAAAACTAAATAATTGTCTTCCGCTACTTTTTCAGCCGTTTCCCATGCTTGAATAAAGGCAGGCTCGTTATCGATAGCATGATCTGATGCAAACACACCAATAATGGCATTGGGATCTTTTTGATGAATCTGATCAACTGCCCATGCGATAGCAGGCAATGTATTTCTTGCACATGGTTCAGCTAGCACATTGGGAACAGCTGCATCAGCTACTTCCAACATCTGTCCTTTTACTTCAAACTTATGATCTTCATGCGTCACTGTAAATAGATTAGAAGCAGGCACATGCGCCAATAGGCGCTCAGCCGTTTGTTGAAGCAATGTTTTATCGCCATTTAGGGCTAACAACTGTTTAGGACGTAATGTGCGAGATAGTGGCCATAAACGTGTACCAGAACCACCACATAAAATTAATGCATAATGATTGTTCATGGATAACTGACCTTTATGTGATTACTGTTTGTTTTTGCTTCTGCACGCAGCATATTGATTTCTGCTTCCAGCGCTTCGAATTCATCAAGTTTCATCTTAAGAAAACGCTCAGTTATCATTGATTTTTCTTTAACGCCATTTGGCGTAAGCAGATACATGTAAGCCAGTTTATTTTGACTGTTGCGGAAATTAGTGACTTTAAGCAAGCCTACATTAATTAGGGCTTTTAAGCAGTAGTTCACACGACCTAGACTAATGCCGAGCTCACGCGCCAAATCCCGCTGGCTAATTTCAGGATTTTTTTCTAGCGTTTTTAAAATTTTATAACGATATTCGTCAGTTAACATACCTGTCTAAATCACACCGTTCAATGAATGAACGCAGTTTAACAATAAGCAACGCCTCGAAGCAAGCTTTTTTTATAAGCCAGAATAATCTTTTATACCTGTAAACTTCGCTATTTCTCGCAATTGGCGCTTAGTCGGTCGTCCTGCACCTCGCTCACGCAACGCATGATCAGACGCTTTGGTTACCTTAAGATTTTCACGCTTTGCCTTACTCTCCTTAGTCTCCTGAAAGAGCAAGGCCGCTTCCGGTGCACCACGCCTCACATTAGACAACGCTCTCACCGTCACTTCAATCTCGATATCTTTAGTCCGGATTTGTATTTGCATGCCAATTTTAACTTCTTTAGCACTTTTAACACGATCGTTATCTATGCGAACTTTTCCGCTACTCACGGCATCTGCAGCAATGCTTCGGGTTTTAAAAAATCTTGCTGCCCAAAGCCATTTATCTAAACGACATTTTGAATCTTTATCAATTGTCATGTTGAAAATTAATGCTGCTGCCTTGTTTGTGGTTGATTATATTCTAACGTTTTCCTATAAGCAGCTAATGTACTCTGCGCGTGTCCCATCACTGTGTGTATCGGATAAGTGCCATTTGCATCTTGCTGACCTGCTTCGACACCCACTAAATATTCAATACCTTCAAGCACATGGTCAATGGTGATAATACTGAATAGCCCCTCTTTCACTGCTTGCACGACTTCAGTATCTAACAGTAAATGCCGCTGGTTTCTTTTTGGAATAATAACGCCTTGCTTGCCATTCAGACCAAGCGCTTTGCACACCCGATAATACCCTTCAATTTTCTCATTGACGCCGCCAATAGGCATTACCTCTCCGAATTGATTAAGCGCTCCAGTGATTGCAATGCCTTGTTGAATTGGCAAATTTGCCAGTGCTGATAATAATGCAAACAATTCAGCGCATGATGCCGAATCCCCTTCTACCCCATTATATTCTTGCTCAAAAACGAGTGAGGCATTTAAACTTAATGGCGCCAAATGCGAGAAGCTAGCACTTAACCAGTTTTGCAGGATAAAAATACCTTTATCATGATTAGGGCCACTCATATTGACTTCACGGTCGATGTTAATTAATCCTTTTTGCCCAGGGTAGCACCTTGCAGTAATCCGTATTGGCGACCCAAAACTCGCATCACCCAGCTCAATGTGTGTTAATCCGTTTACTTGACCAACTACGGCACCGTCAACTTGTATGAGCAACTCATTATCAGTAATTGAGTCTCTAATTTGTGTTTCAAAAAACTGATGTCTGTGATTTCTGGCATTAATGGCTGCTTTTACATGTATTTCCGATACAACTTCACTTTCGCCAGCGTAAAAAACGCTTTCAAGCATTAAGCGCTCTAAAAAAGAAAAATTAGTACTAATCCTTGCTTGGTCTTCTTCCAAGCGCTGTAAAGCACCAATTAATATTGCAACAGCCTCGACATTAAAATGCTGACATTGATGTTGTTCGCATTTCTGTGCAATGTATCCAGAGATAGCAGCATAATTTTCTGCATTTGCATTAATGCTGTCAGCAAACTCCACTTTAATTGGAAAGTAATCAAAAAAATCAGGATTTTCTTCTAACAAACTGTAGAAATCCTCACGCATAGCAATTAAAACTAATTTCACTTTAATTGGCATCAGTGTATTAGCTAAGACATAAGCCGCACCATGACCACTACCTGCAGAATCTTCAAATTGTAAAGTCCCATTGCGTAAAAAACGATATAGTTTTTCTAATATTTGATTACCATTTTGTTCATCACTGAGTATGTCTCTAAGCTGAATAAGCAACATGCCATCATTCGCTTTATGTAAGTTGCCCGCACGTAAACGTAGAAATTCAGGCACTTGCTCAGAACCACTTTCCAAGCTGCCAAACAATGATTGATAACTCGGGTCACTATCATAGACAACCGGTTGCATAAGCGACTCATTCAGTGAAGGCCTGTTATCAACCAGTAAATTAATGCGAAAACGTGTTAAAAAACCATCACTGACAATACTGTCAATTGCACTTTCCAACTCGCTTGAAGCAGGCGCTTGCCATGCTTTTAAAAAAGACAAAACATCAAGCTTGACCAATGTAAGGTATTCACTCAAAGCCTTGTTTTCAGGGCAAGTTGCTGTAACAAGCTTCAGTGCTTTTTTCAGCCAATCCTCGGCATTGACTGAAGGCACTGTTTGTTCTTTTGTTACCACTAAAGCTGGTAATTCCGCAAAAAGCTGACGCGCAAAGTTATCCATTGCCGCCACTAACTTTGCTCCAGCCCCAACTGGCAGCTTGATCAATACTGGTTGATTAGCTTGTTCAAAATTATAAACAGCCACCAAGTCACTTAAATCCTGCACGCAATTTTTTGCAACTTGTTTCATTGCGCTTTGCATCAGCGAAGTACGCCCACTGCCGTGTTGCCCTAATACAAGCACGTTAAATCCAGCTTGCCGCATATTTAAACCAAACATTGCAGCTTTTTTTGCTTCGGCTTGTGCAATCCAAGCATGCACGCCAGGTTGAACAGTGGCCGTGCTATCAACGAGTTCTTTTGTTGTACTAAACTTTAACTGGTTTAATGCAACTTCTGCACTCAATGCTTGGTAATCTAATTTTTGCATATATAGTTTTTTTCAATTGTTAGCGCGGTTTATTCCAGCGGACTAATGCTTCATCATCACTCGATTTTGCCTCTACCCAACGCTCGCCTTGATTGGTTATTTCTTTTTTCCAGAATGGCGCTTGGGTTTTTAAGTAGTCCATTATAAATTCACATGCGCCAAAAGCTTCAGCTCTATGTGGGCTTGCAATAGCGACCAAGACAATTTGATCGTGTGGCTTTAAAGTACCCACACGATGAATGATTAAACTTTGACTTAACTGCCAACGAGATTGGGCTTCACGCTCAATAGCAGTTAGAGACTTTTCTGTCATACCAGGATAGTGTTCTAACGTCATGGTTTTGATGGTGTCGTCATCATTTAAATCACGTACCAAACCGATAAAGGAAACAATTGCACCGATGTCTGCTCTATTTGACTGTAATAGTGCTAGTTCTGATGCCAGATTAAAATCTTCCGTTTGAACACGTATGGTCATACTCAACCACCGGTTACTGGTGGGAAAAAAGCCACTTCATCACCATCATTGATTATTGCTATATTCTCTACAAGCTCATGATTAATTGCCGCACGAATAGTTTGCTGAACATTAAATATGTCTGCCCATACATCACCGCGCTTTGCCAAATGCTTTTTTAAATCGTCAATTGTTTTTATTCCACTCGGCAGCAAAATGTCTTCTGTGGAATAATTAACAGACTCTTTAATTCTTGCAAAATACAATACTTTTATATTCATATAGTTATTAAATTTATTTAAAGTTATTTATCATCAATTTCATCATCAATCGTATCAAGCAAATCAACTGGATCATGACTCAGTTCAACACGCTCAATACGTGCAAATGTACGTGAAATTTTCTCACTAGATTTATGCACTAACTGTGCATCATCATTTGCCTGACGGATATGATCTGCTAGTTTTTTCATCCGCGCATCAAAACGCTTAAAGTCCATACTAAGCTTACCAAGCTCATCTTTAATAATATGTACTTGTTTACGCATTTCTACATCTTTGAGCACCGCCCTTGCTGTATTTAAGACAGCCATTAGCGTTGTCGGCGAAACAACCCACACCCGTTTTTGCATTGCATAATCAATCACATCTGGATGATAAGCATGAATCTCAGCAAACACTGCTTCAGCTGGAATAAACATCACAGCGCCATCGGATGTTACATTAGGAATAATGTATTTCTTTGCAATATCATCCACATGCTTTCTCACGTCGGCTTTAAACTGTTTACCAGCTGCCACCTGCTCAACCTTACTTAAGCCTGCATCAAACATACGGTGATAGTTTTCTAAAGGGAATTTACTGTCCACCGCGACTGTTCCTGTTGGCTCTGGCAGAAATAGAGCACAATCAACACGGGTGCCATTCTCTAAATCATACTGCATCTTAAAACTTTGTTCGGGCAGTACGTTTCTAACCAATCCTTCTAACTGAACCTCGCCGAAAGCACCACGACTTTTCTTGTCCCCAAGAAGCTCTTGTAAACTGACCATATTGGTACTCAAACCATCAATCTTCTTCTGTGCTTCATCTATGGTTGCCAAACGCTGCATAACACTGACAAAAGTTTCGTTGGTTTTTTTAAAACCCTCCTCCAAGCGCTCTGACACTTTCCCGCCAATCTCCTCCAGCCGCGCATCCACAACCTTACTTAAGCTCTCAATAGTTTGTGTCAGTGTTGTCGTTGATTTAAGCATCGTATCATTAATCAAGCCTTGCTGAGACTTGCCTTGCTCGGCAAGCGTGGTATGAAGCTTTTCAAGTACAGTTTCTCTGGTTTGAGCTAGATGGCTACTTTGATCCAACTTTAAAGCTTGCATAGCTTCCCGTGTCGCAGTCAGTTCTTGTGCGACGCTCGCTTTCATGCGCTCACTCGTTTCTTGTGAATTAGCATTCAACCGATCCCCTAGTTTGTTTAGCCCATCGTTCAAGTCGACTAACATGGCACGGTGTTTATCTTCCAAATCTTGCAAAATATTTGCACTTTTAGCATTTGTATAAACAAACCAGACAAGCCAAAGTACAAGTAAAACAAGTAAGCTAATGAGGCCCAGCATAATTTCTATCATTGTCATAACAGAATTATAACCGACTATAACTAAACAATGCCTTCACGGTGATGCTTTCTGTATAAGTAAAAAGACGATGTACAATTGGTTAGTTCAATACATTGGCTAAGCGCTAAAAATGAAAATTCTATTCCCAAAAAACTGTATTTTGCTGGTCTACAAATCCTTATTAACCTTGTGCGTCCTACTCATCATAGATGCCGCACAAGCTGAACAGTCCATCAGCGTTACTCGTAACATTCCTTACAACGAGTCAAAACAAACCCTAGACTTATTTTTTACAAGAGCGCTTAGCAAGACAACAGCAATAATGTTTATACATGGTGGTGATTTTAATCAGGGTAGCAAAGAAGAAATGCAAGTTCATGCAAAGCACTATGCGGAGCTTGGCTATGTAACGACAAGCATCAATTACAGGTTATCTTTGGATAGTCCTTATCCAACGGCGATTAATGATGTAACGAGCGCACTTAATTGGATGAAAAAGCAGGCCACCTTGTATAACTTCGAAGCGGATAAGATTATCTTAGTCGGTTATTCTGTTGGTGGCACGCTTGCGCTCAATGTTGGATTAAATCAAGACAATAAAATTGCAGCCATTATTGATGTTGCTGGTATTACCGATATTAATGCCCTTATTAATACGGGTAATATTCCGCAATTAAAAGAACAAATGCTTACCTATCTAGGTGGAAAAGATTCATCTATTGCATCACCAATTACTCAAGTTAACCCCAAAGCACCACCAACATTAGTACTGCATGGGAAGGACGACGGACTTATTCCTATTTGGCAGTCAATTGCATTCGTTGAGAAAATGAAAAAAAACAATGCACCTGTGTATTTTAATGTCATCTATCACGCAGGGCATGAAATGATGCTCCCAGACAACAAACACTATCTTACATTGATAGGTAGAATGACAGACTTTATTTCATCAATAGAAAAGGTTAGTCATTGACTTTAATTGTTTTGTACTCCTCTGGCATGGGCGGGTAGCTCAGATCCAAATCAGATAGTGTCTCTAATAATATTCTAGAAATCAAAAGATTTCGATTGGTTTTAGAGTCTGCGGGAATGACATACCATGGCGCATCTTTAGTAGAAGTTGCGCGCATCGCATCTTCATACGCATTCATGTATTTAGGCCATAAATCACGTTCATTCAAATCATTTGGATTGAACTTCCAAGTTTTATGCGGCTCATTTAAACGCTCATACATACGCTCTTTTTGTTCTTCCTTAGAGATGTGCAAATAACATTTAATTATCTTGGTGCCTGTTTCTGACAACATGCGCTCAAAATCCTTAATGTGTTCATAACGACGCTTACACGCTTTATCGTCAATCCAGTCATGTACTTTTACAATCAGCACATCTTCATAATGACTTCGATTGAAAATGGTAATCTCGCCCTTTTTAGGTACTTTGCTATGCACACGCCACAAATAGTCATGTGCTAGCTCCTCTTCCGTAGGGCCTTTAAAACTTGCTAACCGAATGCCTAATGGATCGCATTCGCTAAACACGTGCTTAACTGTGCCGTCTTTACCACTTGCATCCATACCTTGCAACACCAATAAAACTTTGTGTTTTTTCTGTGCATACAATATGTCCTGTAAGGCATTAATTTCAGTACTTAAACGCGCTAACTCAGCCTGATCGTCCGCTTTGCTATTAGCACGTTCAGAACGATCACCTGATTTGATATCGTCTAAGGAAAACTTTTTGCCTGGCTTTACTAAGTATCGATCAAACTTACCCATGCTTACCTCTTAATGATTAAAGATTCTGTAAAACAAACATTTTGATTCCCATTGAGTACCTACTCATTAATGACCTCTTGGTATAGTTGAATCATTTCTTTTACTTTCGATTCCCACAGAAAATGCTTAACAATATGTGCTTTGGCTTTAGTGCCCATAAGATGTCTACTCACTGGATCATTAGCCAGCATCTGGATATGTTTTGTAAACGCGTCCACCATATACTCACGAGATATTGGTTTAATCAGATAGCCTGTACCTTCTGCTATATAGTCAGCAGGGCCACCCCACTCAGTTGCAATTGCAGGCACACCTCTCGCCATTGCCTCTAATATGACCGCGCCACCGCACTCTCTAACGCTTGGTAAGACAAAAATATCTGCTAGGTCATATACTTGATGTATGGATGCATGTTCAACCCAGCCATGAAATGTAACATTATCAAGACCACTCGCCTGCTCCATCAGTTTTACCATGTCAGGCCCATCACCAACAATATCTAAATGAATGCTGTTATCTAACTTAGCAAAAACATCCAAAAGTACATCAACGGCCTTCCAATCCACTAAACGGCCAACATACAAAACGCGTGTTTTAACAAATGGCTTTTCAGACACTGCTTTTCTTTCAGCCTCCTCGCTAACTTGATCAGCTGCATTCTCTACAATTTGGACGACACGACCAAAATGTAGAAGTGGCAAGGCTGCTTTTGTTCTTGGGTTTGCTACGACCAAACGAGAAGCTAATAACTTACCTGGAATCAAAATATTAAAAATATGGCTTAAGAATCTAACGATAATCTGAATAAAACTTTCAACATACCCAGCCATATACTTATAAGGTTTGGGGAAGTTAATGCCCCCATTCATTGGGCCAATAATGACAGGAACACCCAAGCCAAACATCATCGAAGTTTGTTTAGGGGAAACGGGTGCTGGTTCATGAATAATATCAATATTTTTTGATTTAATTATCCTTCTGGCATAAACCCATTGATAAACTTGCGTAACAAACTGGCTGAGGATACCAGTTGTTAGCAAAGCGATACGATCTGGTAAATATTGCCCTAGCTTATACATCAATATATGCAGTTTTGTATCTGGTATAAAGTAGATATTGCGCAAGCCACTATAACTATTGCGCGTTCTTGCATGTGTAAGTAAATAAACGTCATGTTTTTGCTTTTGCAAGTAATGAAAATACTTAAAAGGAAGCATTGCCTCGCCGCCAAACTGATTTGACGCATGCTCACATACAATTAAAATCTTTAATTTTTTCATTGAATTTTATTTTTCTCATTCATCGCTAATTCAGCGATGCATAACTTATGATGAGCTATATCAGCTCCCTATTTCTTAGCTCACTTTTAATGTATGCATAATAAATCGGCGCAGCCACTACACCAGCCACACCAAAGACAGCTTCCATCAATACCATCGAGATCAGTAATTCCCAGGCATTTGCTCTTATTTGTCCACCGACAATGCGTGCATTCAAAAAATACTCAAGTTTATGAATAACCACAAGAAATATGAGTGAGCCGATAGCAACTGCAAGTGATTGGCTCATACTAACAACAACAATCACTGTATTAGAGATTAAATTACCAACAACAGGCAACAATCCGACAATAAATGTAATCGCTATCATTGTCTTAATAAATGGTAACTCTATTCCTAGTAGCGGCAATATAATCAATAAGTAAATGCTTGTAAATATCGTATTGATTGCTGATATTCTAACCTGTGCAAATACAATATTTCTAAATGCATCGCCGAATAATATGGCACGTTTTAACATCACCCTAGCAAAAGGCTTATAGAGCTCCTCTGTAAGCGCATCACGCAGTGCTAACATGCCACCTATGACCATACCTATGATGATATGCGCAGCATACCTGCCAGCTTCTTTACCAAGAAACTGCAGATTTGAAGCATTCTCTCTTAACCACTGTGTCACCACTTGCTGCAACACGACTGCATCAGCAGGAATTCGCTCATCAATCCAACTAGGTAGTATTTGCCTCGAATCCTCTATAATCTGCGCCATTCTCGCAATTAAGCTGGTCAAACTTCCCGAGTCAGATCGAAAGAAAGCAGCTAAACCTAGGCCCAGCAATGTAAGCACACCTATGATGACTACCGCCAACAGACTGACAGCGATGACTTTAGAAATATAGCTAGAAAAACGCTGTCCGATATAGGGCGCAATGACATGTACAAGCTCAAAAACCAGCATACCAGCTAATAAACCTGATAATAAGTTATATCTCAACACGAAAATCATGGCGATTGCCATTATAATCCACGCCGCAATATCTAATTGCGTGACTGCTCTAAGTTTTATATTCACTTTGAAACCTATTTTTAAATGCTTCTTCTTCTGCTGCTGGTAATCGAATGGTAAGGCGAACCTTTTCATCAAATATCTTTTCGATTACCTCTCCACCCAATTGCGTCGTCGCTTTAGTCAGTTCATCCAATTGTTTGTATTCAATTGTAAGACTGAATTGTTGCATCTCAACATAAGGCTTACATCTAGATGCTTGCAATGCTAGTTTTGCAGTCCCCCCATAAGCGCGAGCCAGCCCACCTTTTCCAAGATTGACCCCGCCATAATAACGGATAACACCAACACAAGCATTAATTAAATGATGTCCTTCCAACAATTGCAAAATCGGCTTACCAGCAGTGCCTGAGGGTTCACCCGCATCTGAAAAGCGTAATACAATGCCTGAGGGAGTTTTAATGCGGAATGCATAAGCAAGATGGCTTGCGCTTTGATGCTGTGCCGCGATTGCGTTTAAGAACACGCCTACTTCATTTTCTGATTGGCAGCTAGCCGCCCATGCTAAAAACTTTGATTTATTGATTGTTTGTTCTGCAACACCCGGCTGTTCAATAATCTGCATCATCTGAACTAAACTACAGGCTTACGATAGACCAGAAATAACGCCCATATCATTCACAGTAATATGCTCACTGGCAGGCGTTTTTGGCAGTCCAGGCATTGTCATGATGTCACCACAAATAGCAACAACAAAGCCAGCCCCACGTGATAAGCGTAACTCTCTCACTTTTAACGTATGGTCAATGGGTGCATTACGTAGCGTAGGATCAGATGAAAATGAGTATTGAGTCTTTGCAACACAAATCGGCAGATGATTGTAATTTTTGCTCAAGTCGGCAATTTGACATGCAGCTTCCTCACTGAATATCACTTCTTTAGCCTTATACAGCTTCTTCGCAATTATTTCTAACTTATTCTGCAAACTATCTTCTGGCTTATATAGTAATTTGAAATTAGATTGTTGATTGTCAATCGCTTTAACCACCTCCGCCGCCAAGCTTGTCGCACCTAAACCGCCATCAGCCCAGTGCTTACAAACAACAACTTCACATCCGGTTGGCTTTATTGCATTTTTTAATAAGTTAATCTCTTCTGTCGTATCGTGTGTGAAGTGGTTAATTGCCACAATCACTTGCATCCCAAATAGCTCATGTAAATTATCAATATGTCTTTTTAAATTACTGATTCCTTGAGATAAAAAATCCAATCCCTCTATATTAATTTTATCCAGTTCTGCACCACCGTGGTATTTCAATGCGCGAATGGTAGCCACTAAAACAACTGCATCTGGCCTTAGGCCAGTTTGACGACATTTGATGTCAAAAAACTTTTCTGCACCTAAGTCCGCACCAAAACCTGCTTCGGTAACCACATAATCAGCTAACTTTAATGCAGTTTTTGTAGCAATCACCGAATTACATCCATGTGCGATATTTGCAAAAGGCCCGCCATGAATCATCGCTGGATTCCCTTCAATTGTTTGCACCAGATTAGGTTGAAATGCATCTTTTAATATCGCTGCCATTGCACCTTCTGCTTTCAAGTCGCTGGCTAAAACAGCTTGCCCTTTATTATTTTTAGCCACTTGGATATTACCAATACGTTGCTTTAAGTCAGATAGGTTTTCAGCCAAACAGAACACAGCCATTATTTCACTCGCAACCGTAATATCAAAACCGGTATCTGTTTCATGTCTCAATTGATGCAAATGTGCTTTGCGCAAGGCGCGGTCATTCATATCTAAGCATCTTCGCCATGTGACTGATTTAATATCAATATTTAACACATTGCCATGATGAATATGATTGTCTATTAATGCTGCGAGCAAATTGTTTGCAGCTGCAATCGCATGAAAATCACCAGTAAAATGAAGATTAATATTTTCCATCGGGACAACTTGCGCATAGCCCCCACCTGTCGCCCCGCCTTTCATACCAAATACAGGACCCAGTGATGGCTCTCGGATGCAGACCATCGCCCGCTTGCCAATTTGATTTAATGCATCTGTGAGTCCCACAGTGGTTGTGGTTTTACCCTCACCAGCAGGCGTTGGGCTAATTGCTGTGACTAAAATAAGCTTTCCATCAGGCTTATTTTCCAGCTTGCTAATGGCAGTGTAGCTAACTTTTGCAATATGATGACCGTAAGGAATCAGGTCACTACTATCAAGATTAATAGCGTCAGCAATCTCTTGAATAGGCTTTAGATCCGCTGTTTGGGCTATTTCAATATCACTTAACATCCTTTTTCTAAAACCTTTTTTGTGGCGTTGAAATAATACTACGATGAACCAGCAATATAACGCAACCCAAATATACTTGTTTTAAAATTAAGCATGCCCATATTGATAACGATTCCGTCCATTTTCTTTGCCAAGATATAATGCACGATCTGCTCGCGAGGTTAATGAATCAAAGGAATCTTCATTGATAAGCGTCGCAGCACCTATGGTGACTGAGATTGAAATCTGCTTCCCATCGTAAGAAAAAACTGTTTTCTCGATAGCTACTCGCAGACGTTCAGCTAAATCGGTTAATGTTTCTGCTTCCGCATTGGGCAACAAAACCAAAAACTCTTCCCCTCCCCATCGACCGACAACATCTTGTTTTCTTAGAACTAATTGCATCACTTTAGCTACATTCAACAGGATATAATCTCCACAAAGATGACCATAGGTATCATTGACCTGTTTAAAGTGATCAATATCTATCACAAGCATAGACAGAGGTTCGCCAGTTGTTTGGCTATCTTCTATCTCTTTTTCTGCCTTCAAAATTAAGCTTCGCCTATTATCTAAACCTGTTAATTTATCAATTGACGCCAGCTCTGTCAGCATTTGCTGATAATCACTTGTTGCTCGCGTATAGGCGAGTGTGACCGACCCTGTAATTAATAGAAAGAAAGTGATGTTAGCAAACCTAAGTGCTTTCAAAAAACCATTACTAAAAACAACTTCAGGCGACTGATGGCTTAAACTGATTTCTAGCAAAATAAATAAAGAAATGAGTACTAATATCCTAAAAATATTCGCTATCACTGTGCTTTTAACACCGACAAATGGAAATGCAGCCAAGCCAAAAATATAATAATGAAAACCGCTCTCAACCCCCAAATAAAAACATGCAATATAAGCATGAGCAATCACTTCTATGCTTACAATTACGCCAAGCAATGTAAAATTTGATGTAGCAACAGAATGATAAAACAACCGAATACTGTAGAGATAAATTACTAAACTTAAAACATTGAAGATTGATAGCTGTGGAATACCAAGAAAATAAAAAAATGGGATAAATAAAGCATGCGCAAGTGTTATGGTCAGCAAAGCAAAATAAAGCACCTTACTATCATCTTTTACGCTTTCTAATCGATCCAATCCCAGTAGATTCTTGATCAGCATTTATTTTTTACCCAAAATAGTACCTAAAACTCCTCTGATAATACTGCGCCCAAGAGACGTTCCTGCAGCTCGCGCTAACGATTTAGCGGCACTTTCTAACACAGAATCTTTTGGGCGCCCTCTTGCTTTCGTTTGTTTTTTACCTAATACGCCACCCCAATCAAAGCCTTCTTCATCCTTATTTTGTTCTTTTTCTATTTCTTCTGCTTCTTTCGCAAGTTTATCGGCTTTTTCCTTAAGAATTTCGTATGCAGATTCTCTATCTACAAATTTCTCATACACACCATTGATCACTGAATTTCTGATAACAGCTGCACGCTCAGCATCCGTTGCTGGGCCAATGCGGCTTTCTGGCGGACATACATATGTACGTTCAACTGGACTTGGCGCTCCTTTTTCATTCAAAAAAGAGACGAGAGCCTCACCAACACCAAGCTCTGTAATTGCCGTTTGCACATCCACTTTCGGATTAACTCTAAACGTTTCTGCTGCCGCTTTAACTGCTTTTTGGTCTCTAGGTGTATAGGCCCTTAATGCATGCTGCACGCGATTGCCTAATTGCCCAAGTACCATATCCGGTATATCAAGTGGATTTTGGCTAACGAAATAAACGCCTACCGCTTTGGATCGTATTAATCGAATCACTTGTTCAATTTTTTGCATCAATGCCTTAGGCGCATCATTAAAGAGTAAATGTGCTTCGTCAAAAAAGAATACTAGCTTAGGTTTATCTAAATCACCTGCTTCTGGAAGATTTTCATAGAGCTCGGACAACATCCACAGCAACAAAGTACCGTACACACGGGGTGCATTAAATAATTTATCTGACGCTAAAATGTTAATCATGCCACGACCTTTGGCATCTGTTTGCAGCATATCATCCAAGTTAAGCGCAGGCTCTCCAAATAACTTATCACCCCCTTCGGTTTCGAGTTGCAACAGGCCTCTCTGGATTGCGCCAACACTGGCTGATGAAATGTTGCCGTATTCCGATTGATATGCAGCAGCATGCTCTGCCGCGTGCTGCGACATGGTGCGTAAATCTTTTAAATCTAACAGCAACCACCCTTCATCATCTGCAATTTTGAATATGGCATTCAACACGCCACTTTGCACATCATTCAAGTTAAGCATTCGCGCCAACAGCAGCGGCCCCATTTCCGCCACCGTTGTGCGAATAGGGTGTCCTTTGTCTCCAAAAGCATCCCAGAATGTTACCGGTGAAGATTTTGGCTCAAACCAATCTAAACCCAACAAATCAACACGCTCTTTTACTTTTTTGTTTTCGCCTGCAGGTTGCGAGATGCCAGATAAGTCGCCTTTCACGTCTGCCATAAAGACTGGTACGCCGATCTTGGAAAATCCTTCAGCCAGGGTCTGGAGTGTAACCGTTTTACCCGTCCCAGTAGCGCCAGCTATCAAGCCATGTCTATTTGCCATTTTAGGCAATAAAAAACTACTCATTTCTAAATTTTTAGCAATTAAAATAGGGTCTGTCATGCGGCTTTCTTTCAGTTATTCCAATGCATCTATAGTACTTAAAACAGTCTGCCTTGTCTTTGTTATTTGACTGCTGATTTGTTCCTCAATTATTGGGTTTAATTCAATCTGCTCCCAATTAGCTTGCCAAGTATTGTAGAGTACTTGGCTTTCTGCTTTTGCGGCAGGCTTCAGCAAATGGCTCAAATCACGCACCATCGTGACATGCTTCCACCCTTCTATAGGATTGCCGCGTGACTTATCTCCCGAAAAATGCGCATAGTTAACAACCGTTTGTAACTCACCCAGGTTTTTTAAAACCTCAAAGGCAGCAATTCGCATATTTTGGTTAATCTCATTTTGATTGGCTTGCCAAGCGTTATAGCTCAAACCTGCAATTGCTGTTATCAAGCTGACAACTGCCACGCTATGCGTAATCAATTGTTTTGATAGCCATGTCCAATTAAATAACTTGAGGTTGGCTTTTTGATTACCTTTAACAGCCATCTAATCAAAAATCTCCTTCGCTTGCTCGATTAACAAGTTCTATTAATGAATTTTCTAAAATTTGTGCAGACTTTTTTGCACGCGCTGTGGGATTTTTTATATTCTTCAAATCCTGCGTTGGCCTAGCCAATCCGATATATAGTTTTCGACCATTCGCATCATCTGTTTTTTCGTAAACAGCAATTCGGCAGGGTGCAAATACCAAGAACTCTGGGTGATCTAAAATAATCTCTGTACCCATACTTAAATTACAGTATGAATACACTTCTTTAATGCCTTGTGGGTCAACCCCGCGCTGCTGCATGTGCTCACCAATCGGAAAATTGGCAGGATTCACAAAATTCATTCCTTCAGCAAGACTTTTTAAGCTATCCACTACGTCTTGATAGCTCACACCGTCTTTGACTGCAACTTCATATATTCCATTTGTCTTATTAGTATCAGCTTGTTGCAGCTGCTCTGTTTTTATTGTTGAACAACTCGCCAACAATATGGCAATGAAGATTAAAAAATGATTTTTAGCCACCTAGGCACCTTAAGTTGAGGATTACTAATAGCTTGACCGCGTTATTTTAAATGCATCATCAACCGCCTTACGGTCATATTTTGGTGCGAGCAGCTCAATAAATCCATAGAGGTAGCCTCGCATAAACGTATCTTTTCTGACACCTAAATGTGTCGTACTCGCTGGAAATAAATGACTACAATCCAAACGTACTAACTTCTTATCTCGTTCCTCGTCGAACGCCATATTAGCAATCAGACCAACTCCTAGGCCAAGCTCAACGTAGGTTTTAATGACATCAGCATCAATGGCTGTTAAGACAACATTTGGCATTACGCCAGCATCATGGAACACCTTAGAGACAATTGTACTGCCCGTGAAAGCAAAGTCATAAGTGATGAGAGGATAGCTCGCAATTTTTGCTAGGGTTAAGGGTGTTGCATCAATTAGTCGATGCCCTTCAGGTACAACCACGCTGCGATTCCACTCGTAGCAAGGCAGGCAGAGTATTCTGTTATCTTGACCAATCGCTTCTGTCGCAATGCCAACATCTGCCTCTCCTTTAGCCACCCAGTCGGTAACCTGTGTTGGATTCCCTTGATGAATATTCAGCTTTACATGTGGATAAGCTTCCATAAAGATTTTAATGGCTTTTGGCAGTTTATATCTAGCCTGCGTGTGAGTAGTGGCGATTGTCAGCGTTCCAGACTCTACCTTACTAAACTCATGCCCAACGCGCTTGATGTTTTGCATTTCCAACATAACAGTTGCTGCTAGCTTAATAATATGTTTGCCAGGCTCGGTAATCCCTGTCAGTCGCTTACCATTGCGCTGAAATATTTGAAGATTGAGTTCATCTTCGAGCAATTGAATTTGTTTGCTTACGCCAGGCTGTGATGTATGCAGCGCCTCTGCTGCTGCAGAAATATTCAAGCCCTGCCGAGCAACCTCATGCACATACTTTAATTGGTGTAGCTTCATACTCAACGGTTCCGAATCAATTTATTAATTAGCTGGACGTCTGTACATTTTATATAAGTGATCAATATATGCAAATAATAAATTAATATTAAATGCTTATATCAGATTCTGCTATATTACGCGCCTAAATCAAAATTGCACTACCCAAAATATGGATGTTTATCACATTTTAGCTGGATTTGTTGTTGGATTGCTCGTCGGACTGACTGGAGTTGGCGGCGGCTCATTGATGACGCCCATTTTATTAATGTTTTTCAACCAGCCCGCCGCCGTTGCCGTTGGTACAGATTTACTCTACGCATCAATCACAAAATCTGCAGGCATCTTTGCACATGGCAAACTTGGCAACATCGATTGGCGCATCGTCGGCTTACTGGCAATAGGTAGCGTACCTGCGTCAATTTTGACAACGCTATTGCTTGCTAATATGGATATTTCTTCAGACAGTGCTGTCGCTACAATTAAATTATGGCTTGGGATTGCGCTGATGTTAACTGCATTATCGGTTATTTTTAGAACGCAACTTGCAAGCTTTTCTAAAAGTGGTCACTGGGTTAACCCTACGGCAGCGCCCATTTTTACGATTATTTTAGGCATCATATTAGGATTCTTAGTAACGCTTACTTCTGTTGGCGCTGGCGCCCTAGGGGTTACTGCATTGTTAATACTTTACCCCAAACTGCCTATCACAAAAATTGTTGGGACTGATGTGGCGCATGCTGTTCCGCTAACACTTGTCGCAGGCTTAGGCCACGTTAGTTTGGGAACGGTTGACTACACACTGCTTGGAACACTACTGGTTGGTTCAATACCTGGCATTTGGATTGGCAGTCATTTGAGTGCAAAAGTGGCGGAACATTGGATTCGCTTATTGTTGTCACTTATATTGGTTTATGTAGGTCAAAAACTTGCATTCCCTGCTGCAAATCCTCTTATTGGAATTGCAATACTCATTCTGATTATTGGATTAAAACAATTTAAGTACAGAAAAACTTGAGCAAGACCTTAATAAATAAGGCATTTTAGATTAAAATAGAGGGCTAACTTAAAATAGCAAATTACATGTATAAATACGACAAAATTGACCAGCAAAATGTAAATGAGCGTGTTGCGCAATATCGTGACCAAACGCGTCGCTACTTAGCGGGCGAAATATCAGAAGATGAGTTCCGCCCTATTCGATTGCAAAATGGCTTATATATCCAACGCCATGCTCCGATGCTTCGCATCGCTGTGCCATACGGCATGCTCTCATCCAAGCAATTACGCAAACTTGCCGACATTGCTAGTAAATATGATAAAAATTACGGGCACTTTAGTACCCGTCAGAACATGCAACTTAACTGGCCTAAATTAGAAGATGTGCCTGATATTTTAGAAGAGCTTGCCAGTGTAGAAATGCATGCTATCCAAACTTCAGGCAACTGCATTCGTAACATTACAACTGATCAATTTGCAGGCGTAGCCCAAGATGAGGTAATTGACCCACGAGCAATGGCAGAAATCATGCGGCAGTGGAGTACATTTCACCCAGAATTTGCGTTATTGCCACGTAAGTTCAAAATTGCTGTATCGGGCACTAAAGAAGATCGCGCAGTTGTGCAGATGCATGACATCGGCATGGAATTCTATAAAGACGACAGCAACAAACTGGCTATTAAAGTATGGGTTGGCGGCGGCTTAGGTCGTACACCGATATTGGGCTCAGTTATTCGTGAACATTTAGAATGGCAACATGCTTTAAGTTATTGTGAGGCAATTGTTCGCACCTACAATATTCATGGTCGTCGAGACAATTCCTATAAAGCACGAATTAAAATCCTAGTTAAAGCGCTAGGCATTGATGCCTTTAAAGAGCAAGTTGAAGCTGAATGGGCTCACCTAAAAGATGGTGCATTAACTATCACTGAGAAAGAGTTTGCGCGTGTTTCAACACATTTTGAGCCAATGCCATATGAAAATTTAGAAGCACACGATGCCAGTTTTGATGCAGCAATTGCCAGCAACCCCGCTTTTGCTGCTTGGGTCAAGCGTTGCACACATCCTCATAAAATGGCAGGCTACCGTGCAGTCACTTTATCACTAAAAAAACATGGTGTGGCACCAGGTGATGCAACCAGCGAACAAATGCATGTTGTTGCTGATCTTGCCGATGCTTACAGCTTTGGTGAGTTACGCGTTTCACATGAACAAAATTTAATATTAGCCGATGTTGAGTTGGCTGACTTATTTGATGTTTGGGAAAAAGCGCGTGAACATAGTTTAGCAACGCCAAATATTGGTTTGTTAACGGATATTATCTGCTGCCCCGGTGGTGATTTCTGTAGTTTAGCAAATGCTAAAAGCATTCCTATTGCACAGGCAATACAAACAAAATTTGATGACTTAGACTATCTACATGACATTGGTGATATTGAACTAAACATCTCTGGCTGCATGAATGCATGCGGTCACCATCATGTTGGTCATATTGGTGTCTTAGGTGTCGATAAAGACAATGAAGAATGGTACCAAGTCTCTATAGGCGGTAAACAAGGTAATGATGCAAGTCTTGGCAAAGTCATTGGTCGCGCGTTTGCTGCTGAGGAAATGCCAGAGGTAGTACAAAAGCTTATTAAGGTTTATGTCAAAGAGCGCACGCCAGAAGAACGCTTTATTGATACTGTTCGTCGTATAGGTATGGATCCATTTAAAGCGCATGTTTATGCAGAAAGCTTGGAGGTGTCAGCATGAGCCAATTAATTAAAGGTAACCAAATCGCTCAGGATGAATGGACAAGAGTGATTCCACCCACCTTTGGTGATGAACCTGTGCGTAAACAAGCGGGTAAAGTGGTCTTATTTAAATTATATGGCGAAGAGACTTTTACCCAAAAACAAATTGATGCCACTGAGATTCCTGCTGGTAAAGTACTGATCCCATTAACAGTATGGTTAGCTAAAAGAGATAGTCTTACTGAGCGCATGCTGGCAGGTGAAATTGGTATTGTGTTACAAACACACGAACCTATTGAAAGTCTCGTTGATGCATTTGATGACTTAAACAGCCTGCCTATTATTGCAATTTATGTACAAATCTTTGCCGATGGTCGTAACTTTACTTTAGGCAATTTGTTACGTACGCGTTATGGGTTTAAAAATGAATTGCGTGCTGTTGGCGATATTATGCGCGACCAATTGTATTTCTTAAAAAGATCTGGCTTTGACAGCTATTTAATTAAAGAAGGTCGCAATGTAGAAGAAGCCATAGCTAGCCTCAATGATTTTACAATACCCTACCAGGGCGCCGTTGATGATGTGCCTGTGTGGCGTCGCGTAAACCGGAGCCAAGCATGAGGTCGAGCTTAACAATTAATTCAGCGAGTCAAGCATGAGTTTCGGTGTTAGCATGATTAAACCTGTTGCGAGTAATCCAGCAACCACACCAGAATTGACAGATGCATTAAAAGCTAGTGTAGAAGCCAAGCAAGCACAAGTTGTAGAACTATTACAATCCGCCGCCAAAGCGTTTCCAGCAATCACATTTGCAAACAGTTATGGTGCTGAAGACATGGTGTTAACAGACATTATTAACAAAGCGCAACTACCAATTGAGATATTTTCATTAGATACTGGTCGTTTGCCTGCAGAAACATATACGCTGATGGGTGAAGTTGAAAAAACCTACGATACCAAGCCTCTGGTGTTTTTTCCGAAGCATGAAACGGTAGAAGATTATGTGCGCACAAAAGGCATCAATGCTTTTTATGAAAGCATAGAGCTACGTAAAGCATGCTGTCATATGCGTAAAGTAGAACCGCTCAAACGTGCTTTAGCAGATAAACAGGCTTGGGTGACTGGCATGCGTGCAGAGCAAGCAGCGACCAGAGCAAGTCTGCCGACCCAGGAGTTTGATGAAGGTAACCACCTTGAAAAATTCAACCCGCTAAGTGACTGGACAGAAAAAGAAGTTTGGGCTTATATCAGAATGTACAAAGTGCCATACAATGCATTACATGACGAATTTTACCCTAGTATTGGCTGCGCGCCTTGTACGCGTGCTGTCGCAATGGGCGAAGATGTTAGGTCTGGCCGTTGGTGGTGGGAAGACCCGCAAAACAAAGAATGTGGACTTCATGTAAAAGATTAATAAAATATATTAACTAATTGAAAATTATGACTAAAAAAATATTATCGCATTTAGACTGGCTAGAAGCAGAGGCGATTCACATCTTACGTGAAGTAGCAGGCCAATGTAGCAACCCTGTCCTCTTATTCTCTGGCGGGAAAGACTCATTATGCATTGTACGTCTCGCAGAAAAAGCTTTTAGACCTGGCCGCTTCCCTTTTCCATTGATGCACATTGATACGGGACACAATTACAAAGAGGTCATCGAATTTAGAGACCGTCGTGCGGAAGAGATTGGTGAGCGACTAATTGTTCGTTCATTAGAAGACTCAATGGCACGCGGTACGATTGTACTCAAGCATCCAGATGAACCACGCAACAAACACCAATCCGTAACGTTGCTTGAGGCGATTGAAGAGTTTGGCTTCGATTGTTGTATTGGTGGCGCGAGGCGTGATGAAGAAAAAGCACGGGCAAAAGAGCGCATCATGAGTTTCCGGGATGAATTTGGGCAATGGGATCCTAAAAACCAACGCCCGGAATTATGGAATATTTACAATGCTAGGACTCACAAAGGTGAAAATATCCGTGCGTTCCCTATTTCCAACTGGACAGAGATGGATGTGTGGCAATATATAGAACGCGAAAAACTCGAACTCCCGAGCATTTATTATTCACATCATCGAGATGTTATCTTGCGTGGCGATTCAATAATCCCAGCCAATGTGCAGCTTGCTAACGGTGAAGTGATTAACAAACCGAAAGCTGGTGAAGATATCGTTAATAAACAAGTACGCTTTAGAACCGTTGGTGACATCACCTGTACTGCACCTGTTTACTCCGATGCTGATACCACAGAAAAAATTGTCATTGAAACGGCAACAACAACGATTACTGAACGTGGCGCGACGCGCCTAGATGATCAAACCTCTGACGCTTCTATGGAATTACGTAAAAAAGAGGGCTATTTCTAATGTCTATAATAAAACAAGAGCACAATATGCAACAAAATGACTCTCTATTACGATTCATGACTTGTGGAAGCGTGGATGATGGTAAAAGCACATTAATTGGTCGCCTGCTATTTGATAGTAAAACGATTCTAGCCGACACAATGACGCACATATCTAATACCTCGAAAAAACGCGGTATGGATGCAGTTGATTTATCTTTACTGACGGATGGTTTACAAGCAGAACGTGAGCAAGGGATTACGATTGATGTCGCCTATCGCTACTTTAGCACTGGCACTCGCAAATATATTATTGCTGATGCACCAGGGCACGAGCAGTATACTCGCAACATGGTCACGGCAGCATCCACTGCTAATCTAGCTATTATCTTAATCGACGCTCGCAAGGGTGTACTTACACAAACCCGTCGTCACAGTTATCTAGCGCATTTAGTAGGGATTCCACACATTTTGGTTGCAGTGAATAAAATGGATTTGGTTGACTACAGTCAAGAAGCTTACGATAAAATTTGTGCAGACTATATGCAATTTGCAAAAGAGATTGGTTTAGCTGGTGCGCGCGACATTCGTTTTATTCCAATGTCAGCCCTTAATGGAGATATGCTAGTCGACCGATTAGACAATATGCCTTGGTATCAAGGTGAGACAATACTTGAAATGCTAGAAAAAGCACCTGCAGCCCACACAGAGCAATCAGAACAGTTTCGTTTTCCTGTTCAATTCGTTTGTCGACCGCATGCAAGCGCTGATGCTGCGTTGCATGATTTTAGAGGTTTTATGGGTAGAGTAGAATCAGGAGAAATTGCAGTAGGCGATGCGGTAACAGTATTACCAAATGGATACCAGTCTAAAGTCAAAGCCATACAAATTGGTGATGAGCAATTGCAAACTGCAACGACAGAACAAAGTGTTACCATACTGTTAGAAGATGAGATTGATACGTCACGTGGTGACATGATTGTTAAAAGTAATGAAGCACCAGAGCCCGTCAAACAAATCGAAGCTTTTGTTTGCTGGCTTGATGAGAAGCCACTCTCACCTGCACGCACCTACATTGTCCGTCATACAACGCGTGAATCAAAAGCTAAAATCAGATCGATTCAATACAAAGTAGATGTGAATACGCTAGAAGAACAACAGTCACCAGATTTAAAAATGAATGATATTGCACGTTTAAGCTTTAAGCTCGCACAACCATTAATGGTCGACCACTATAAAAGCAACCGTGCAACAGGAGCATTTATTATTATTGATGAAAGCACCAATGGTACTGTTGGTGCTGGCATGATTGTATAACTCGTATCATTTAAACAAGAAAATAGTTTAAAATTTCATAAGATTTAAAAGAGGGAATGAAAAATGACGTATGTAGTCACTGAAAATTGTATTCAATGTAAATACACCGATTGTGTTGATGTCTGCCCTGTCGATTGTTTTGTCGAAGGGCCAAACTTCTTGGCCATTAATCCTGATGATTGTATTGATTGTACATTGTGCGTTGCAGAATGCCCTGCTGAGGCGATTTTTGCTGAAGATGATGTACCAGAAGACCAACAACACTTTATTGAGCTGAATGAACGTCTTGCGAAAACTTGGCCTATCATTTCATCCCGCAAAGAGCCAATGGAAGATGCCGATGCAATGAATGGCGTGCCTAGTAAGCTAGATTTACTCATCGAGTAAGTGTTAATAGATTCAAAATAAAAAAGAGGCTGTTTGCCTCTTTTTTAACATCTTACTAAATTTGCATCAATAATTAAAAATTATGGGTGTATTGCAAGCTCAAAATATCCACACTACCTTTATATTCACCTCGTACACGACCATTGCCTAAAGGTGTTGCGCCCGTTTGGTCGTCATCAATCTTCACATCACTAATAAACAAATGTGCGTAACCAATATCAAAAGTAGATGTTGGAGACATTTTATAACTAGCACCTAATGACAACCATTTCCGATCATTACCAGGAATACGTGGTGTACGGAATTCATCTTTGATTGCCTCTTCGTCATAAGCTAAACCCGCACGTAATTTTATCACATCGTTATAGTGATAATTAACACCAACAGAATAGCGCATGGTGTTATACCAATTTTCTGGTGTAACTGTTAATGTATCCCCATTATCCCGCACAACTCTAAGCTCTTCAAAGTTGCTCCACTCTGTCCATGTAATATCACCCATTAAATCCCATTTACTATTCAGTTTACTAAAAGCACTAACTGAAAAAGTTGCAGGCAAATCAATTTTTGCGGATACATCGCCATTTGTAGCTGCCGCCGCAAAGACACCAGGCAAACCAGTAGGCAGCTTAAATTTAGCATCTCCTTCTAACTTTTGTTTAACTTCTGAACGGTATGCAACACTAATTCGTGTATCAGCTGTCGCTTGGAAAATCGCACCTAAGTTATAACCAAAACCCCAATCATCACCCTCAACTTTTACAGCACCTTCACCAAACGGACCAAAGTTAACTGATCTTGTCAGTGTTGCTTCAGCACGCATGGCTGAAACACCAAAACCAAGCGAAACGCGATCATTTACTTTAAATGCGATTGATGGGTTAATGTTGACTGTTTTTAGTTCAGATTTATTTGCCTGAAAACGCCCTAACCATTCATCATCATATTCAGTTTTCAACCCAAAAGGCACGTTTACGCCAACGCCAACTTTAATCGATGGTGTAAGTGCTGTCATCAAGTAAAAATTAGGGACAAATGCTAAATCACCGGCATTAGGTCCCTCGTCGCCAAGTGGTCTAGCCGTACCTGCTACGGATCCATCGTTATCAAATTCAACATTCGGTTTAATTAAATGTAATGCACCAACGGCTTGTGTGCCTTCAATGTAAGTCATACCAGCTGGGTTGAAAAAAATCGTACTAGCATCTTCAGCGACTGCTCCGCCACCAGCAAACGCATTCCCCATCCCACTTGCACTTTGTTCAATCAGTGCAAAGCCTGCTGCTTGTGCATAGCATGCTGTTAGTAAACTAGAACCAAGCATAATGTTTATTATTTTCTTTTTCATGAACCAGCCCTTAAGATTTCGTTTTAGAATAAGCAAGATTAAACTTCATTTAATAGTTTAAAAGTTATATCAATGCTACTGATTTTTATACAATTAGTACAGCATAACACAATCAAAATAAGCTTTTGATATCGGCTATTGTGGTAAAAATGGAAAAATTACGATAAGAATTTGATTTATACTAAAGCCACTAAAACCAGTCGCCAGAAAAGCATATGGACCCTATTTCAAGCATTGCATTAGCCAGCGGTTTAAGTTGGGCCAGTGGATTTAGACTCTATGCAACGGTTTTTATCGTTGGCATGTTAGCAAAATTTCATTTTATTGCTTTGCCAGATAGTTTAGATATTTTAAGCAATTCAATCGTAATTGGCATTACTGGTATATTAATGGTGATAGAATTTTTAGCAGATAAATTTCCATACATTGATAGCACATGGGATAGCTTTCAAGCATTTATTCGTATCCCTGCTGGTGCTCTACTCGCAATGGGGGCCATCAATAGCAGCGACCCGATGATCGCAACGCTAGCTGCCCTGCTTGGTGGATCATTGACAGGCGTCACACATGCAACTAAAGCAAGTAGCCGAGCACTCATTAACACATCTCCCGAACCCATATCAAATATGGTGACTTCCATCGGAGAAGATGGCTTATTATTAACCGGCGGCTGGCTAGCATTGATGCACCCTGCAATATTTATTGGGCTATTGCTATTATTGATATTACTCATGTTCTGGATATTGCCAAAAATATGGCGTGGTCTACGCTCAATTTTCTTATTTACTGGCAGAACTTCTAAATCGATAAGCGCGCCAAATGAATAAAACTACAGATATTTACCCTATGAGATAATACGATTTATTATTGACTATTTAAAATAAAAAACACCTTATGATTACGACCCTTATTATGATTGCAAGTATCTTATACTTAGCCTTGCAATTAGAAGAAAAACTAAAAATTCCTTCTCCACTTGGCTTAATCGCATTGTCGTTTGTTGCTCACTATGTCATTAAACAAGCGCCCATCATTACAGGTGATGCCGACAGTTTTGCTAAATTGGTCATTTTTTTATTGCCTGTGCTGCTTATCTCTGACTCTTTAGAGCTTAAACTTCGTGATTTAAAAACACATGGTTTAAGCTTATTATATTTATCTATAGTTGCTGTCGCATTATCCATCATAATGGCCTTATCTATTTCTGATTGGTTATTTGCAGACTACCATTTAAGCAGCGCAGCCGTCGTTATGCTGTTTTCCATGGTGCTCGCTACTGATCCTGTCTCTGTCGTAAGTATTTTTTCTAAATTTAAGCTGCCGCATCAGCTCAAAATGCTCGCTGAAGGCGAAAGCTTATTCAATGATGCAACGGCATTAATCGTGTTTGTATTTATCGGGTTATTTGCACTTAAAGGTGGTGTGATTACACCCAGTTATGTCGCTGAAATTAGTATTGCTGTGATTATTGGCTCTATCGTCGTTGGTGTTGGTATTGGCTTTATTGGTCTTATCTTCATGAAAACAACGCATAACCGTATTGCTGAAATGATGATACTCATCTTAGCTGGCTACGGTGCTTTTGAGTTAGCTGAGCACTTTTATGTATTACTCAACCTTTTTGGTGGACATTCTCATATGCATTTATCTGGCATCTTGGCCGTGATATTTGCCACCATCACGGTTAATCACGTCATGAACAAACATATTGAAGATGAAAGTGAACAAATCACGGATGATGAGGCTATTTTAACGCGTGAAGCGATGAAACAAAAAACCTCTGCAGGCATTATTGGGACTGTTTTACAGCGTGTTAAAGCAACCTTGGAAGAAAAAAACCGTCACCTCCGTAATAAAGAAGATGTGCAGTTACTAGCCATGGTTGCCAATACTATTTTATTTATCGCCATGGCAGAGATGATTGATCTTAACCTCATGTGGAAGTACCGCTTTGAAATCCTCATCATGTTTGCCGCCACGACGGTGATTCGTGGAGCAATGATGATGGTGTTTGCGTACATTACTAATAAAACGCAGAAAATGGTCGATGTAAACCATCGCTGGACCACAGTGCTTTCTTTTGCTGGGATTAAAGGCGGCTTATCCATCGTCATGTTAACCATGATTCCAGTCTCTTTCGAGCATTTGGAAACTTTTAAAGCCATTGTTATTGGGGTGATTATGCTATCAACTTTTGTCTATGCCACCATATTGATTTGGTTTATTAATAAGCATCAAGCAACTTTTTTATTAGAGCTAAAAGCGGAAGGCGAGCATCACTAACCAGCTACCCACTATGCATATTTTGGTTTTTTTGCTGTGACTATCGCACTTAAATACATTCAGCATTATCCTCAAGGACTGCAAGACCAAATCAGACAGTTGTACGTAGAAGGCAAACTAGCTGATTACCTGCAAAAGCGTTATCCGCAAACGCACACCATTCAAACGAGTAAAGCCTTATACCACTATTGCAGTGAAATCAAACAAACCTACCTAAGCAATGTGAGCGCCTTAGCAAAAGTAGAATATGACAGTCGCTTAACCATCCAACACCATGCACTTGGCCTTAACACTGCCATCTCTCGTCTGCATGGTGGTAAATTAAAAGCAAAAAAAGAGATTCGCATCTCAGATACGTTCAAAACCATGCCAGAGGCTTTTTTACGGATGATTGTTGTGCATGAGCTTGCCCATTTAAAAGAACGAGAGCATAACAAATCATTTTATAAACTGTGTGAACATATGGAACCTGACTATCATCAATTAGAATTTGATTGTCGGGTTTATTTGACGTGGAAAGAAGCAAGTTCATAGTCAACTTACTGCCCGCTAAAACAACCCCCTCTGCTTTTTAGGCTTGACTCTCGCCGCTAGCAGCGCAGTCCCTTTCCTTGCCCGCTTACCTAAACACTTAAGGAACAAATCACCTTTAATCGATTTCTCTTTTCCCTTTACAATCAGGTTAACTGATTCACCATCGCTGAGTACAACGTTGTCCAACGTGTCCCCTTTCGGTATATCCATTATGCGGACGCCACGACCACCATTGGGGTATTCGTTTATTTCATTAAGCGCAAAAATCAAACATTTATTTTCTGATGAAATTGCAGCAACATATTCACTGTTATCCAACTTGATTGGCGGTAGCGCTTTCGCACCTTCATCTATCTTCATAAATGCTTTACCCGCTTTTGGCCTTGCGATTAAGCCTTTAAGTGGCGCAATAAAACCGTAGCTATTAGATGATGTGAAAAGATATTTATCTTCTTCGTCGCCAGATATGGCCGCAGTGATATTAGCGCCATTTTGCAACTCTATGATTGAACTGACTGGGATGCCATCGCCTTTACCCCCTGGCACGCTAGAGGCATCAAAAGCATAGCAGCGACCATTAGAGTCAAGAATAACGACTGGTCTAACAGTACGTGTTTCTATAAGCGCTAGCTCGCTATCACCGGCCTTCCAATTCACGGTTTCACGATCTATATTGCGACCTTGTCTTGCGCGTATCCAACCATTTTTTGAAAGTAAAATGGTGACAGGCTCATCAACCACAAATGATTTTTGACTACCTTGTGAACGTTCCACTGGTTCAATTAAGGTTCTGCGGTCATCGCCATATTTTTCCGCATCTTGCTTAATTTCACGTGCAGTGAGGTTTTTGAGTTTGGTATTACTACCCAATATACCTTCTAAACCCTCCGCTTCTTCACGTAGTTTTTCTAATTCTTTCTCAATTTTAATGCCTTCTAATCGCGCTAGCTGGCGCAATCTAATTTCAAGAATATCTTCCGCTTGAATATCGGTTAAATCAAAGGCAACAATTAAGTCTTCTTTTGGCTCATCTGAATTCCGAATGACTTTAATCACCTCATCAATATTTAAAAAGGCAATCATGCGGCCTTCTAAAATATGGATGCGCTTGTTAACTTTATCGAGGTCAAATTGGCAACGTCTTTGCACAACACCTAAGCGGAAGCTAATCCACTCTTTAATGGTGGTGAGCATGTTTTTTTGCGTTGGGCGGCCATCTGTACCAATCATCACCATATTGACAGAGCAAGAGACTTCTAGACTAGTATTGAGCAGTAAGAAAGCCATCATTTCATCGCTATTCACACGGCTGGTTTTTGGTTCAATGATTAAGCGAACGTCTTTTTTCCCTTCACTTTTCACCGTGTCAATCATACTCAAAGCCGCCTGCTTGAGTAATAACTGATCTTGATCAATGGCCTTTTTATCTTTTTTCGGTTTTGGGTTTGAAATCGCTAAAATTTCATTTTGTATGGTTTCAACAGACACCCCATGTGGTAATTCATTAATAATGACACGCCACTGTCCACGTGCCATCGGTTCAACTACCCAGCGTGCGCGCAGCCTTAATGAGCCACGGCCTGTGTCATATAGTTCATGAATATCAGCTGTTTGTGTAATCAACTGACTTCCCCCTGGCCAGTCTGGCCCAGGGATATGTTCCATCAACTCTGTCGTTGTGCAATTAGGGTTGGACATCACATGTAATACGCCATTGGCGACTTCACGCATATTATGCGGTACCATTTCTGTTGCCATCCCCACGGCAATACCAGAGGCACCGTTAAGTAACATCATCGGCAAGCGAGCTGGTAAAAGCACGGGTTCTTGGAATGCACCATCGTAGTTATTTTGGAAATCAACCGTACCACGGTCAATTTCTGATAATAGTAAATCGGCAATTGGGGATAAACGCATTTCCGTATATCGCATAGCAGCTGCGCCATCACCGTCTCGCGAGCCAAAGTTTCCTTGGCCGTCAATGAGCGGATAACGTAGGGTAAAATCCTGTGCTAATCGCACAGCGGCTTCATAGGCAGAGCTATCGCCATGCGGGTGATACATACCGAGTACATTACCGACCACGCGCGCAGATTTAACTGGCTTTGCCCCAGTGACTAAATTCATTTCTTTCATCGCATATAAAATACGACGTTGCACGGGTTTTTGACCATCTTCAACTGATGGTAAGGCGCGGCCTTTTACAACAGAAATGGCATAGGATAAATAGGCTTCTTCTGCATAAGCACCAATAGCGACTGCATCGTCATCAGGTTCTAATTTTGTTATGTCGGTTACATCATTCATTACACATCAGCCTCCACATCATTGCCGCGGCGTTCTATCCATTCTTTACGGGCTGGTGCTTGGCTTTTAGCCATGAGCATATTAAACATATCAAACGATATTGATGCTTCTAGTTCTGATAAGCGTACTTGTATTAAACGACGCGTATCGGGGCATAAGGTTGTTTCCCATAGTTGTTCTGGATTCATTTCTCCCAAACCTTTAAAGCGCTGAATTGATAGCTTGTCTTCTGCGATGCCTTCCCGTTTGAGTTTTTCTAGTGTCGTCATTTTTTCTAGTTCATCGGCTACATATAACTTACGCATGGGTTTGTTTTTACCTTGTGCTGGCACATCAATGCGGTATAGCGGTGGTTGTGAAATATACACATGCCCACGCTCAATCAACTTAGGCGCATGCTTTAATAACAAGGTGAGTAGTAATACTTGAATATGAGAGCCATCAACGTCAGCATCGGATAGCAAACACAATTTACCGTAACGTAAGCCAGAAAAATCAGGTTCATCATCCATGGTATGTGGCTCAATACCGAGTGCAACAAAAATATCATGCACTTCTGAGTTAGCAAAGATACGGCCCGCGTCAACCTCCCAAGTATTCAGCACTTTACCGCGCAATGGCAATAAAGATTGAAACTCATTATTGCGGCCCATTTTGGCACTGCCGCCCGCAGAATCCCCCTCGACTAGAAAAAGCTCTGCTTCCATCGTGCCAGCTGCTTCACAGTCAGTTAGTTTAGCAGGCATTAGATTAATACCCGTGGTTTTACGTTTTTCAATTTTTTGTGTTGATTTATTACGCGCTGCCGCTGTGCTGTTTACTAAATCGGAAATGCGTTTGGCAAAGTCTACATTTTGCGTCAGCCAGTTTTCCATCATAGGCTTTACAGAAGCCGCAATCATTTTCATGGCATCACGATTAGTCAGCTTCTCTTTAGTTTGACCTTGAAATTGCGGGTCTAGCACTTTCGCTGCCAATACAAAACACACGTTATTCCACACATCTTCAGAAGTGATTTTAACGCCACGCTGCATCATACTGTGATGCTCCATAAACGTTTTCACGGCTTCAAACACACCATTACGCATACCTGCTTCATGCGTTCCGCCAGAGAGTGTCGGAATTAAATTCACATAAGACTCACCGCGTCCACCGCCTGAACCAAAAGAAATAGCCCATATTGCGCCTTCCCCTTTTGAGACGGTATCCGAATTTTCTTCTGCGTAAAATTCCCCAGAAATGATCGGAATCGCAGCTTCCTGCCCCTCTTCTACCGGGCGCTCACCGATGAGTTCTTCTAGATACTGCGGCAACCCGCCATTGTAGGTCCATGACTTCTCTTCAAAGCCGTTCTCGCTTTCAATAGCAAGAGTAACTGTAACACCGCGCAGTAACACCGCTTTTGATTTAATGAGGTGTTCTAGCTGTGTCAGTGAGACTTTTGGTGCATCAAAGTACTTTGGGTCTGGCCAACATTTAACGGTGGTGCCTGTATCTTTTTTAGCACATTTTCCAATGATTTCAAGGGGCTGAACACGCTCACCATGCTCAAATGCAATTTGATAGATATTACCATCACGTTTGACTTGCACATCTAACCGGGTTGAAAGCGCATTGGTAACAGAAACTCCAACACCATGTAAGCCACCAGAAAAGCGATAAGAACTGCTTTCATCTTCTTTATCGAACTTACCACCGGCATGTAGTTGCACAAAAACCAATTCAACAGCTGCTTGTGTTTCACCTTTAGGAATTTGAACAGGAATGCCACGCCCATTATCAGAGACCGCTACCGCACCATCTTTATATAAAGTGACGTGTATATTGGTGGCATGCCCACCTAATGCTTCATCTGCCGCGTTATCAATTACCTCTTGTACAATATGGGTTGGTGATTCTGTTCGCGTGTACATGCCCGGCCTTGCACGAACAGGCTCTAACCCACGGAGAACCTTAACCGAATCCGCGTCGTATTCTTTTTCTGCCATTTGTAACTTTTACCTTCAATTGCAAAATGTATGGTGTTTTAAATAAGCACCTCACACTTAATAAAAATAAGTAGCCTGTATTCTACATTTTTAAGCGCACTTTTAACCACACTACGGTAAAGATTATGTCAGATTTATTTTTGATATTACAATCATGAGGGCAATGCATCCGTTTAATGAAGCATTATTTGAAGTGTTTGATTAACGCTTTATACTTTTGCTTGCCAAAGTTGTGTTTGTGTAATCATGAATAGTCCAATACAAACATACACAACCATAGCGCCAGCTAATCCATATGGCGCAAACCAAACAAATGGCACGACAATGCCTGCCGACACAGTTGATAGTAGCATTTGCATAAACGCTTGACCTGATGCAGCGGTACCACGAATTTTTTTATGTCGATCGAGTGCCGCAATAGATAGAATTGGCATACACATCGCCATTCCAATATTAAATAAAGCTACAGGTAATATATTGGCAATTAATCCAACGGGCTGGGTCAAACAAATTATCAGATTAATGAGTGAGATAAAGCCCATCCATAGATAAGAAATCTTAACCACATTTTTTGGCACATATTTTCCTGCTACATGTTTTGCAAGATAAGAGCCTAAAATCATGCCGGTCACTGTAGGTATGAATAAATATCCATATTGCTGTGGATTAAGACCAAGGTGCTTACCCAAAAAAACAGGGCTAGCTAATACATAGATAAAAAAACCAGAAAAATTGGCGCCAATCGCAATCACAAGCTTTGTAAACTCATGATCACTAAAAATTTTCTTATAGTTATTGATTACATTTCTAGCTGAGAGCTGGGTACGTTTTTCAACAGGCATCGTCTCAGGTAAAAACTTAACGGCTGCCCATAGGCTTACTGCTGCATAGAAAGCAAGAAAGATGAAGATAATATGCCAATTAATGCCTAATAAGTAACCACCTATAATAGGCGCAACTGCTGGGGCGATGCCAAATAACATTTGGACGGTAGCCATCACTCGCTGGGCCTGCGCACCTTGAAATAAATCTCGCACCATCGCACGCGCAATCGTATTGCCAGCACCTCCAGCGGCGCCTTGTAGCGCTCTAAAAAACCAAAGCATCTCTACATTTGGTGCTAATGCACAACCTATACTGGCTAGAACAAAGACGCTCAAGCCCCATTTAATGGTAGTAATACGCCCAATCGCATCGGATATAGCACCATGCCATAGGGTCATTGCTGCATAAGGAAATAAATAAAAGGTTAAGCTTTGCTGCACTTCTATATCAGTTGCGCCTAAACTTTCACCCATCACATGAAATGCGGGTAAGTAGGTATCAATTGCAAAAGGTGCAAGCGCTGCTAAGCTCGCTAAAACAAGCGATAGAACAAAACTAGAATTTTTCAATTAAATCTTTTATAGCTTTAAAACCATATAGTACCAAAACAAACTACTTATCATTAAAAATTAAGGCTAAGTTGTCCGTTATTTAAACTTAAGTGCTGATTAACTGCATCATCCTGATGCACCGCTAAAAGATTAATACCCATAGGATAGGTTTTATATTGATTATCTAACAAAAACTGCTCAACTTTTTGTTTATCAGTTTTAATGATTTCTATCATCATTGCTGGTTTGCAACGTGCTATCGTTTCAGCTGCACCTACTAACACATCGGTTTCCATGCCTTCTACATCAATTTTAATGAAATCAACTCTAGGTAAACCATAAGCATCTAAATTTCTTAACTCGACTGTCTGCATCGACTCTTCGCTATAGTCTAATACTTGACCAATAAACTCGTTATTTGGATTTTGTTTAATTTCTAAACTACCAAAACTCGCTGGCGTTAAGCTATCAGCAAGTGGTATTTTGATTTGACCACACTCAGCTCCAACAGCCGCATAATAAGCACTCGCATTTAGACAGTTATTAATGGCCAGATTCCCTGCTAAAGCATAATAAACGCGTTCTTGTGCTTCGAATGCATGCACATTACCCCAGCCATACATATGTTTTGACCACTCGACAGTATGAACGCCAAGGTTGGCACCACAGTCGATGCCAACAACACCATCTCCAAAGTATTTATGTCTTAACGTTAAGATAGCCAATGCAAAATTAACTTCTTCAGGATCAAAACAGCTGTTATTTAATAACTGATAGCCAACACCATAACCATTTACACCATCTGGGATATGGTAATCATGGCGATTGACAATCATTGTGCCATGATTGCTGGAGGTTAAAACAAATGCTGTTGGTCTTCTGCCTAACATAACATACCTTAATCTTGGTGTAATTAAGGGTTACTATAAAGCAGTTTATTTTGGCGAAGCCGCCAAATAAAAGGCTAAAACCTGTTTTGTTTATGGCAAAGCATGAAAATCTTCAACCCGCTCTTTATCACCTTCAACATATTTTTTAGAATTTTTATCTGTTCTAAATATAATGGGTTGCTCAGATAATACTGGGTTTTTTGAGTCTTCAATCGCTTTTTCGATCAGATGATGATTGGGCGACAATGAACAAACTGGGTCAGCACTCTCTGCATCACCTGATAGCAAGAATGCCTGACAACGACAACCGCCTAAATCATTTTCTTTTTCTGGACATGTTCGGCATGGCTCTTTCATCCATGCGTCGCCACGGTATTTATTAAACGCAGGTGAATCTTTCCAAGCATAATCAAGGCCATGATCACGTACATTCGGAAACTCCATGCCCGGCAATACACGTGCTGAATGACATGGCAGTACATCGCCATTTGCCGTCACAATCATGAATACTTCACCCCAGCCATTCATGCATTTTTTAGGTCTATCCCCAAAATAGTCTGGTACGACGAAGAATATCTTCATTTTACTACCAGCTTTTTCTCTAAATTCATTTGTGATGCGCTCAGCTTCTTCGACTTGTTCCTTCAGTGGCATCAATTGGCTTCGATTGACCAAAGACCAGCCATAATATTGTGTATTGGCAAGCTCAATGTAATCTGCGCCCAGTGCTTCCGCCATCTCTAAAATTTCTTTCATATGGCCAATGTTATAGCGGTGAATCACAACGTTAAGTACCATTGGATAGCCATGACTCTTAATCATTGCGGCTACTTTTTTCTTTAGCTCAAATGTTTTGGTATTGGTGATGAAATTGTTAATTTCTTCGGTAATATCATGCATAGAAAGTTGTATATGATCTAAACCACCTTCTTTAAAGGCTTGAATACGTTTTTCCGTTAGGCCTACGCCAGAGGTAATCAAATTACTGTAATAGCCAAGCTGCTTGGCTTCAACAACGATTTCTTCGATATCATCACGCAACAGGGGTTCGCCGCCAGAGATACCAAGTTGTATGGCGCCCATTTTGCGCGCTTCGCGCAGTGCTTTTATCCAATGCTCTGTCGACAGCTCATTTTGCGTATGTTTGTTGTAGTCAGTTGGGTTGTAACAAAACGCACAATGTAATGGACAACGGTATGTCACCTCTGCCAATAGCCAGAGTGGTTGTGTTTGGGTGATGTTAGCAGCAACACCATTGTTCTTTTGGCTTCCGCTTTGAACAGTTTTTTGTACAACTGATTCACCTAATGAATTTTGTGTCATTTGTTACTCCTAATGCTTAGTTAACTTTTGTTATCCAAGCTTTTCCTAATGCCAAATCAAACATACCATAAATATCCTTTTCAATATCTGGCGCATCTGGAAAAGCAGATTTTAATTCGTTAACAATACTGCCAACAGTGACCTCACCGTTAACGCGTTTTAAAATCTCACCTGCACCCCCATGCAATTTAACCATACCCTCTGGAAAAAGAATGACGTAACTATTTTGCGCCTCTTCCCACTGAAAGCGATGATGTGGTGCTATTGCATAGATATCAGCGTCTGTAATATTCGTTTCATTCATCTACTTAATCTCAATGACTGGTTGCGGTGTATATGCTTGGCCTTCAGTCGTTATTTTCGTTGATTGCAACATAATGGAATCAGCAATAACCCAAAGCACATTCAACTTAAACTGCAGTATATCTAATGCTTTCATTTGCATTTCTCGCGACTGACTAAAGTAATTCAATGTTACATCTAAGCCTTGCTCGACATCTCTTCTCGCTTCAGTAAGACGTTTTTTGAAATATACTAAGCCACTTTCGTCAATCCAAGGATACATGCTAGGCCACGAGCTAATCCGTTGTTGATGAATATGTGGTGCAAATAACTCCGTCAAACTTGAACATACACTTTCTTGCCATGGTCTTTGTTTTGCAAAATTGATATAAGCATCAACAGCAAATCTAACGCCTGGTGTGACCATTTTCAAACTAGTCACTTGTTCACGTGTAAGACCAACGGCTTTTCCTAATTGAATCCATGCTTCAATACCACCCATTGCATCATCAATACCATCATGATCTGTAATGCGCACAATCCACTGTTTACGCACTTCTACATCTGGACAGTTAGACAAAATGGCACCATCTTTCATCGGAATCGCAATTTGATAGTAAAATCGGTTCGCTACCCAACTTTGCAATTGTTCCTTTGTCAGCTTGCCCTCATACATCATCACATGAAATGGATGATAAATATGATATCCCTTACCCTTTTCGCGCAAGTTTTCTTCAAACTCCTCACGGGACCAAGGTTTTAAATTATTGTTTGTGTCACTCATATCTAGATTCTCCTAAAGCGTAATATCCATACCGTCATAAGCTAACTCAATGCCTGCTGCATTCAAGGTCGCTCGCTGTGGTGAATCTTCATTTAAAATCGGGTTGGTGTTATTGATATGAATCAAAATTTTACGTGGTTTTTCCATAGCATTTAATATACTCATGATGCCACCATCACTGGACTGGTCCAAATGCCCCATTTCACTAGCACGCTTATTACTAATGCCTTCTTTAGACATTTCATCATCTGTCCAAACCGTACCATCAACTAAAATACAATCTGCGTTACGCATATACTCTAATACATGTGACTCCGCCACACCTAATCCAGGCGCATAGAATAAACTTTTCCCAGTACGTGTATCTTTAATATTCATACCCACATTATCCCCTGGCACTGTGTTATCTCGGCGCGGTGAGTAGGGTGGCGCATTACTCAGTAGAGGCACAGCAATAAATTCAATACCTTCCGCTGATGGAATGGTAAATGGGGATTGATCTGTCGCTATTTCATGATGATTAATGCCGCGGAAATGTCCTAATATGTTAAACACTGGGAAGCCAGTAGTTAAATCATCTTTTACTGCATCGGTACAGTATATGTCCCAAGGCTTGTTGTGCTCGCGTAATGTCAATAAACCAGTCACGTGATCAATTTGTGCATCCGTAATGACGATTGCACTGATTGCCGTATCACGGACCTGGCGAGCAGGTTGCATGGCTGGAAAATCATCTAATTGTTTTTTGATATCGGGGGATGCGTTGAATAATATCCAATCCGTACCATTAGCACTAACCGCAATTGACGATTGTGTGCGTGGTGTTGCTTTGATTGTTCCTGCGCGAACACCTTTACAATTCTCACAATTACAGTTCCACTGAGGGAATCCACCTCCAGCACCCGAGCCTAGTACATGTATATGCATGATAATTTACTTACTTTACTAAAAATTAAATTTTACGCTGTTTTGCGCATAAAAATATGGAATTAGACTATTTTTACGACAGTCGCTGAGTGTTGATTACTTATTCAGTATGTACATTGTTACTTCAAATCCAAAGCGCATTTCAGTCATTGCTGGTGTTGTCCACATCACTACTCTCCTCTATTATGTTGTTAATATTAAATGATCTTATTAATCTGATTGCTATGGTACGCATTGGTTTCAAAACACCCCTGCAAGCTACAATGAGTTACTGCTAGTGATTTTCATGATGCTTAATGCCCATCAGAAAAAATAAAAAAGCGCCCTCTTGGGACGCTTTGTTGACTATCCTTAACGACTATTGTTTTTTGCGTCTTGTTCTCACTGCGGATGCCAAGTTATTCAATAATACTTCCGTATCTTCCCAACCAAGACAAGCATCTGTAATCGATTTGCCATATTCAAGCTCACATCCTGGAGCATAAGCTTGTTTTCCCGCCTTTAAATGTGACTCAACCATCACGCCTGCAATACGATCATCGCCATTTGAAACTTGTCGCGCTATGTCATCAGCCACTTGTATTTGACGCTCATAAATTTTTTGACTGTTCGCATGACTACAATCAATCATTAATCGTTGTGGCAGCTCGGCGGCTGAGAGCAATCTACTCACATCATTAACATGTTCTGCTTCATAGTTTGGTGTTTTTCCACCGCGTAAAATAACATGACAATCTTCATTCCCTGTTGTCACTATAATAGCGGACTCACCTTGCTTTGTTACAGACAAAAAACGATGCGGGCTGCTAGCCGTTTTAATTGCATCAATGGCAACTCTAACACCGCCATCCGTTCCGTTCTTAAAACCGACTGGACAAGAGAGACCTGATGCTAGTTCTCGATGTACTTGAGACTCTGTTGTACGTGCCCCGATTGCACCCCAGCTCACTAAATCAGCTGTATACTGTGGTGTAATCGTATCTAGGAATTCCATTCCTGCAGGCATGCCTAGCTCATTCACATCTAGCAAAAACTGACGTGCCTTTTCGAGACCCAAATTAATGTCATAAGTCCCGTCTAATTTTGGATCATTAATCAAGCCCTTCCAACCAACAGTTGTTCTTGGTTTTTCAAAATACACGCGCATGACAATCAACAAATCGTCTGATAAGTTTTTTCGTATTTCCAGTAACCGGCGCGCATACTCTAGCCCAGCATTCGTGTCATGAATAGAACATGGTCCGACAACAACAAGCAAACGATCATCTTCGCCATGAAGCACTTTATGAACAGCTAAACGAGTTGCTATTATATTATTTGTACTTGTTGTACTTTCTTTTAGTTTTTCAATGAGTTCAACTGGCTTAATTAACTCTTTAACTTGAACAATGCGAACATCGTCCGTAGCCAGCTTCTCAAATTGTTGTTTCTCGTATTCAGTCATTATTTTTTAATATGGTTGCTAGCACTTCTAAAAAGCGCTGATTTTCAGAAAAAAGTCCAATACTCACGCGTAAGTAATCTGGCATCTCGTAATTAGCCACTGGGCGAACAATAATGCCGCTTTCTAGTAATTTTTGATTTACTGTATTCGCATTTTTTATCTTAAAACTAATAAAGTTGGCATATGAACCAATGTAATTTAAGCCTAACTGGTCAAATCCTTGTGTCAATTGGAGCATGCCTGCTTGGTTAGCGGCATAGCTACGCGCAACAAAATCATCATCCGCCAGTGAGGCAGTCGCAGCCGCTTGCGCAATCGAATTAACATTAAACGGCTGTCGCACCCGATTCAGAATGTCAGCGATTTCAGCCTGCATTAATCCAAAACCAACACGTAAGCCTGCTAGACCGTAAGCTTTTGAAAAAGTGCGTGAAATAATTAAATTACTATATTTACCTAACCAATCAATTGCTTCCGATTTATCATCAGTAGACAAATATTCATCGTACGCTTCATCTAAAACAACTAGTATGTTCTTTGGCACTTTTTGCAGAAAAGCTTGCAATATTAACTTATCAATCAGCGTACCCGTTGGATTATTTGGATTCGCAATAAAAATCAATCGAGTTTTATCGGTAACCGCTTTAATAAACCCGTCCAAGTCATGTGCAAACGCTTTTGCAGGCACGACTACGCCTTTAGCGCCTACTGCTTGCGTAACGAGAGAATAAACAGCGAAAGCATGTTGTGAAAAAATAACTTCATCACCCTGCTGTAAAAATGCGCGTGCGCATAGCTCTAAGATATCATTAGATCCATTGCCGAACACGATTTGTTCTGACGCGACGTTAAATTTCTGTCGTACCGCTTCGCGCAGCATAAAAGCATTCCCATCTGGATAACGTGCTATATCGGCGCTAGCCTCTTCGATTGCCAACTGTGCTTTAGGGCTTATTCCCAAAGGGTTTTCGTTTGAAGCCAGTTTTACGATGTCTTTTTCATTAATGCCAAACGCTCTGGCAATCTCTGAGATAGGCTTTCCACCTTGGTAAGGAGCAATAGCTCGGATATAGTCAGGGGCTAGATTTGACATATTCATGATGAATTAAACTACCGCAACAGGGTATGAACCAAGAACCTTTACAACAGAAGCACGTTGTTTTAATTCTTCTATCGCTGCATTTACCTTTACGTCAGATTGATGTCCCTCTATATCAATAAAGAATACGTAGTCCCATAAGCCTTGTTTTGATGGCCTAGACTCTAATTTTGTCATACTGACGCCTAAGCGTGCTAATGGTTCTAATAAATCAACCATTGCGCCAGGTTTGTTTTTTGTACTTAATGCCAATGATGTTTTATCTTGCCCCGATGCCGCCACATCATGCTTACTTAACACTAAAAATCGTGTGGTGTTTTTTGGGTCATCTTCTATGTTTTCAGCAAGTACATTTAATTCAAACAGCTCTGCTGCCCGCTTACTTGCGATTGCAGCTGCAAATGTACCATCGGTTGAAACAAGATCATGTATCATTTGTGCGGCATAAGCATTGCTCGTAACGGCTTCTCTTTGTACGGTTGGTAGCGTTCTATTAAGCCACTCATGACACTGCGACAAGGATTGTCCATGTGAAAATACATGCGATATCTTATTGATATCTGTTTGCTTTGAAAGCAAACAATGGTGTATAGGCAATGTGACCTCGCCACATATTTTTAATGTACTAGATAGCAACAAATCTAAAGTTAAACCAACAGCGCCTTCTGTAGAGTTTTCTACAGGCACGACAGCATAATCCGCCTGATCCGCTTCTAGCGTACGAAATACCTCATCAATCGTGCCACAAACAATCGCATTCCGGCCTAATCCAAACTGCTTTAAGGCAGCTTCTTCTGTATATGTCCCAAGTGGCCCAAGAAAAGCAATTGAAAGTTCTTTTTCTAGAGCACGGCAATTTGACATCACTGCACGAAAAATATTGCTAACAGCCTCGCTGGAAAGTGGGCCCGTATTACATTCTTGCATGGTTCGCAACACCTGTGCTTCACGTTCCGGGCGGTAAATAACACCATCTTCTTTGACATGCCCAATCTTGCGCGCAAGCTTAGCACGCTCATTTACCAGATTGAGTATTTGTGCATCAATTGCATCAATCTCTTCTCTATATTTTTTTAATAAATCAGACATTTAAAGTTATTATTTAATGTGTTTTCTCGAAATTTTTCATATAACTAACTAAGGCCTGCACACCTTCAAGAGGCATTGCATTGTATATACTAGCACGCATGCCACCCACAGAGCGATGCCCTTTTAATTGCAGCAAGCCATTCTCCTCTGCACCGGCCAAAAATGCTGCATTAAGTGATTCATCTTTTAAAGTAAACGGTATATTCATACGAGAACGATTCTTTATTGCAACAGGATTTGCGTAAAAATCTGTTGAATCAATATACTCATACAGTAATTGGGCTTTTAGGGTGTTAGTTTTTTCAATCGCTTCAACACCACCTTGTTCAATGAGCCATTCGAATACAAGCCCAGCAATATAAATCGCATAAGTTGGCGGTGTATTAATCATGCTTTGGTTTTCAGCTTGCATTTTCCAATTGAATACACCTGGCGTTAGTGCTGATGCAAGACCAAGCAAATCATTTCGCACAATCACAAGACACAAGCCTGCTGGCCCAATGTTCTTTTGTGCCCCCGCGTAAATCACACCATATTGCGTCACATCAATTTTTCTTGATAAGATATGCGAAGACATGTCAGCAACAATGGGCACTTCTCCAGTATCTGGCAGTGCATTAAACTCAACGCCATTAATCGTTTCATTGGTACAAATATGCAAATAAGAAGCGTCTTTATTTAATTGCCAGCTAGCGAAGTCAGGGACATAAGTGTATGGCTTGCTTTCTATAGCGATATTGATATCACCAATAGCCTTTGCTTCATCAGCACTGCGTTGGCTCCAACTTCCCGTAATCGCGTAATCTGCACTTTTACCGTTTAATAGGTTCAGTGGAATCATGACATTTTCAGCAATAGCACCACCTTGCAAAAACAAAACACTATAGTTACTTGGCACACCTAATAAAGCGCGAAAATCCGCTTCTGCTTTTGCTAATATACTTAAAAACTCTTTTCCACGATGTGACATCTCCATGACAGACATAGCACTTCCATGCCAATCAAGCATTTCTGATTGTGCACGTTGCAAGACTGCTTTTGGTAAGACAGCAGGACCAGCTGAAAAATTAAAAATTGGTTGCATCAATATCCCTACTCTTCTTCATCCGTTTCAACAACCTTTTCTAATCCAGATAATTTCTCACCCTTATCCAAATTAATGAGGGTTACACCTTGTGCAGCACGCCCCATATCTCTTATTTCATTCACACGTGTACGAATGAGTACACCGCCTGTGGTAATGAGCATAATTTCATCATCAGCACTGACTAAACGAGCAGCAACTGCTGAACCATTACGTTCACTAATGGCAATTGCCTTAACACCCTGTGTACCACGTCCGGAACGACGGAAATCTTTTAATACTGTGCGTTTTCCGTAACCATTTTCAGTCGCCACCAATACTGATTGCTGATCATCTTCTGCTATCAACAATGACAATACTTGCTGGTTAGATCCAAGCCTCATTCCACGGACACCTCGCGTTGCACGCCCCATAGGTCGCACATTGTCTTCACTAAACCAAACTGCTTTACCAGCATCGGAGACTAAAACAATGTCATTCTCGCCGTTAGTGATTTCTGCTCCAATCAAGAAGTCATCTTCATCAAGCTTAATCGCAATAATGCCTGACTTACGTGGTTTAGAAAATTCTGACAATGCCGTTTTCTTAACTGTTCCCTTAGCTGTTGTCATAAAGATAAACTCATTATCTGTAAATTCCTTAACCGGGAGTATGGCGTTAATTTTTTCATCTTCTGCCAAAGGAAATAAATTCACAATTGGCTTGCCGCGACCAATGCGACTTCCCTGCGGCACTTCATACACTTTTAACCAGTACACTTGGCCTAAGCTACTAAAACATAATATGTAGTCATGCGTATTCGCCACAAACAACTTATCAATAAAGTCATCCTCTTTCGTAGGCGCTGCTTGTTTACCTCTGCCGCCACGGCGTTGCGCACGGTACTCTTCTAACAGCTGAGATTTAACGTAGCCAGTATGCGACAATGTCACCACGACATCTTGCGGTGTAATTAAGTCTTCTAGTGATAAATCTTGTGTATTTTCTACAATTTCACTGCGACGCTTATCGCCAAATTGTTGCCCAATTGCAGCCATTTCTTCTGTAATCATGGTGGTTACACGTGCTGGTGTTGCTAAAATGTCCAACAAGTCAGCAATCACATCCATAATTTCCTTGTATTCACTTACAACTTTATCTTGCTCAAGACCTGTAAGGCGCTGCAAGCGCATTTGTAATATTTCTTGCGCCTGAGTATCAGAAAGCTTATAACCGTCAGGGGTTAATCCAAAGTCCACTGACAGACCTTCTGGTCTTGATGCCTCCATTGCTGCACGTTTCAGCATTTCCTCGACTACAGGCGAGTGCCATGCTTGTAACATCAATTGCTGCTTAGCCTCTGGCGGCGTTGGTGCCGCCTTGATAATCGCAATCATTTCATCCACGTTGGCCAATGCAACAGCAAGGCCCTCTAATACATGACCACGATCACGTGCTTTTCTTAACTCAAACACTGTACGTCGTGTAATCACTTCACGTCTGTGACGCAAAAATGCTTCCAGAATTTGTTTAAGATTGAGTAATCGAGGCTGCCCATCAATCAAGGCAACCATATTCATACCAAATGTATCTTGTAACTGCGTTTGTTTGTAGAGATTGTTCAGTATCACTTCTGGTACTTCGCCACGCTTTAATTCAATCACTACACGCATACCTGCTTTATCAGATTCATCACGCAGATCAGAAATACCTTCTATTTTCTTATCATTAACAAGTTCTGCAATTTTCTCAATCAGCGTTTTTTTGTTAACTTGATACGGTAACTCATCAATGATAATCGACTGACGCCCGCCACCTTTATCCATATCTTCAAAATGAGTACGCCCACGCATAACAACGCGACCACGCCCCGTGCGATAGCCTTCTTTAACACCAGTAGTGCCATAGATAATACCTGCAGTCGGAAAATCTGGCGCTGGCATTAAATCAATCAAGTCTTCGATTGAAATGTCAGAGTCTTTAAGTAAAGCTAAACAAGCATCTAACACTTCATTCAGATTGTGTGGCGGAATATTCGTCGCCATCCCGACCGCAATGCCTGAACTACCGTTAATCAACAAATTAGGTATTCGGGCTGGCATAATGAGTGGCTCATTTTCTGAACCATCATAATTAGGGCCAAAATCAACGGTTTCTTTTTCAATATCTGCTAGTAACTCATGTGCGATTTTTGACATGCGGATTTCGGTGTATCGCATCGCGGCAGCATTATCGCCATCGACAGAACCAAAGTTACCTTGCCCATCGACTAACATGTAGCGCAAAGAAAAGTCCTGCGCCATACGGACAATCGTGTCATACACTGCCGTGTCACCATGCGGGTGGTATTTACCAATCACATCACCTACAATACGTGCAGACTTTTTATATGGCTTGTTAAAGTCATTATTTAGCTCATGCATAGCAAACAGCACACGTCTATGCACGGGCTTCAATCCATCACGAACATCTGGTAAAGCCCTACCAACAATCACGCTCATAGCGTAATCAAGATAAGAACGACGCATTTCATCTTCCAAACTGATAGGCAGGGTTTCTTTAGCGAATTGATCCATGATTTATTCCGTCATTGTTTCGTTTTTGTATGATGAGATTGCAACTTTTTATAAGCGCATTTTTATAAGATATTTAACTGCTAAATTTTAACATGTTTAACTTGCTAGAGCAGTTTTTTACGTAATTATTACAATAAAAAACGGGGCTACCAAGCGCCCCGTTTTCAAATCAATTACTTATTAAGTAAGTAATGCTAAATCAGCTTTTAAATCGTCCTCATGCTCTAGTCCTACTGCAATCCGGATCAGACTATCTTTCACTCCAGACGCCATTCTTGCTTCCGCACTCACTCGACTATGTGTTGTTGTGGCTGGGTGTGTAATGGTCGTTTTAGCATCACCTAAATTAGCCGTGATAGACATCAATTTCGTTGCATCAATCAACGCCCATGCGGCATCCTGTTCAGTTTGACCTAGCTTTGCCTTCACTTCGAAACTAACAATTCCTCCACCGCTGTTCTGCTGTTGCATGGCTAGTGCATGCTGTGGATGCGACTTAAGTCCTGGGTAAAAAACGCGGGCTACCTGCGATTGTGATTCTAACCATGTTGCTAATGCAAGGGCTTTACGTGCATGCGCTTCCATTCGAATTGGTAGTGTTTCTAGTCCTTTCAAAAAGACCCATGCATTAAAAGCACTCATCGTAACGCCAGCAGTGCGCAAAAAGCCATACACAGGTTCCATCAGCACTTTAGAACCCAGCACAGCGCCACCTAAGCACCGCCCTTGCCCATCAATGTACTTTGTTGCCGAGTGAATAATTATATCAGCACCTAAATCTAATGGTTTTTGAATAACAGGCGTACAAAAGCAATTGTCGACGACTAAATGGGCATCAACACCATGCGCGATATTTGCCAAAGTCTGGATATCACATACTTCAGTTAATGGGTTAGATGGTGTTTCCACAAAAAGAAGTTTGGTATTTGCTTGTGTCGCTGCTTGCCATGCATCAACGTCAGTCAAAGAAACCAACGTTACCTCCAGCCCCCACCGTTTCAAAATATTCGTAAATAACTGTACTGAAGTACCGAACAAGCTCTGAGATGCCACAACGTGATCTCCTGCTGAGCACACACCCATAACACATGCCAATATTGCAGACATACCACTAGCTGTAGCAACACATTGCTCTGCGCCCTCCATTGCTGCTAGTTTGTCTTGAAACGCAGTCACCGTTGGATTCGTAAACCGTGAATAAATATTCCCTGGTTCATCTCCACCAAATCTTGCGGCCGCTTGCGCTGCACTTTCAAATCGAAAGCTGGAATTCAAAAAAATAGCTTCCGAGTTCTCACCTAACTCAGTTGGCGCATTCCCCGCTCTTACACTAATGGTTTCTGGGTGATATTGATTTGTCATTCGCTGTTCTCTTTTATTAATCTTTTGACCATTAAAAAACCCGTTGTAGCTTATTACAGCTAAAACGGGTCTTGTAACTCTCGCTTTAGCAGGATTTATTATGCGCCCGCAAGCTGAGTAAGGCTTTGTTTAAATTTGGCCACTCAAATCAGCGCACTTTCATTTAATGCCAATTATGAATCCAAGTCAAGTCTAAATTAAAAAAAGATGTCTTTATAAAGCAATCAGTCATTACTATACCTGTGCTGATATTGATAATTTGCGTTTTGCTTTAATTGCACTTAATTGGCCTAAGTACTGCTGGTTTTCAGCTTGATTGGGTTTAGACTGTTTAACGCTCAGTTCAACTTTTTTACTTGATTTAAATTTAAATGAATTCATCACATTAATCACTCGATCTTGATCATTACCTATACCAACCCACAAGGGCAATCTCAACAACCTATCAGATAATGCATTGGTATTCTCCATGCTGCCCGATGCACGGCCATATTTAATGCCTGCAGGTGCTGAATGCAATGGGATATAGTGAAACACAGGATGAATATTCTGTGATTTAAATTTCCGTATCAGTGCTGTTCGCTCTGTCAGCGAGTTGACTATCACATAATACATATGTGCATTATGAATGCAGCCTTCTGGGATAGAAGGTCTTCTGATAACACCATTCTGCTCTAACTGCTCGAAAGCTTGATGATATTTATTCCAGATAGCCAGACGTTTTTGCGTAATCTCTTCAGCGCACTCCAATTGTGCTAATAAAAAAGCAGCTGTATCCTCTCCTGGCAAATAAGACGAGCCAACATCTTGCCAAGTATATTTATCCACTTGTCCACGATAAAACTGGCTGCGGTTTGTTCCTTTTTCACGGATAATCTCTGCTCTTAATGAAAATTCATCTTGATTGACAAGTATCGCACCGCCTTCGCCAGAAATAATATTTTTCGTTTCATGGAAAGAGTAAGCACCGATATGCCCAATTGCACCTAATGCCTTCCCTTTGTAACTAGACATCACGCCTTGCGCTGCATCTTCAATCACTAATAAATCGTGTTTCTTGGCAATTCGCATAATAGTATCCATTTCACAGGCAACGCCTGCGTAATGTACGGGCACGATTGCTTTCGTTTTGTTTGTAATGGCTGCTTCAATTAAGTTTTCATCAATATTTAAAGTATCAGGTCGAATATCCACAAAAACGGGTATGCCTCCACGTAATACAAAGGCATTAGCGGTTGAGACAAAGGTGTAAGATGGCATAATCACTTCATCGCCTGGCTGTATGTCAGCAAGTAGAGCCGCCATTTCTAATGCAGCTGTGCAGGAATGAGTTAAGAGCGCTTTCTTCGTTTGAGTCTTGCGTTCAAGCCAGGCGCTTGATTCTTTTGTATAGAACCCATCTCCCGATAAGTTCCCAACGGCGTGAGATTGTTTGATGTACTCAATTTCATTACCTGTCAGATAAGGTTTATTGAACGGAACCTCACGCATAGATTACTCCCCTATTAAATTTAAGCCTTGTTAACTATCAACAACATTTATCTTAAAGTTGCAAAAATAGTGCCAAGCATTAAATTTATGAAATACTATTATTAATCAATTGGTTATATTTATTATTATCGCTACCAATACTTAATTATCGTTAAATCTCGTCTATATTGACGTTCATTTGACAGTCAGTACATTACAGCGCTTGGTTAACAAGAAAGCAATAACCCATTTGGGTAGTAGGGGAATTTAAATAGGATGCAAAAGCGTTAAGTGTTTAACCACTTATTTGTTTTTTAGGAAACACGCTCAAGCAAGTCATCATCTTCAGTATCAACCAAATTCAAATCCATTTGAGTGGTAGAATTTGGTGGCCGTTGCGTTTGAATAGAGTCTCCGCGTAAAGCTTCAATTCGATCTAAATAAGCAACATCCACATCACCTGTGACATAATGCCCATCAAAACAGCTTGAATCAAAGTCTTGAATATTAGGATTTAGTGCTAATACAATTTGCTCTAATGCCTCTAAATCTTGATATAGAAGTGCATCTGCACCGATCTCTTTACAAATCTCCTCGTCTGTACGACCAGTCGCTAATAACTCATCACGACTAGGCATATCAATGCCGTATACATTCGGGAACCTTACTGGCGGCGCTGCTGATGCAAAATAGACTTTCTGCGCACCTGCATCTCGTGCCATTTGCACAATTTGTTTTGATGTTGTGCCGCGCACTATAGAGTCATCGATAAGTAGTACATTTTTGCCCGCAAACTCTACGCCGATTGGATTTAGCTTTTGTCTTACCGATTTTTTTCTTAACGCTTGACCAGGCATAATAAATGTTCGACCAATGTAACGGTTTTTAATGAATCCTTCACGATATTCCAAGCCTAATGCAATGCCAACTTGCAAAGCACTCGGCCGACTAGTGTCAGGAATCGGAATCACAACATCAATGTCCAAATGCCCCCACTCTCGCTTAATTTTTTCTGCAAGTGTGGCACCCATATCTAGGCGAGTTTGATAAACAGAAACACCATCAATTAATGAGTCAGGTCTAGCCAAGTAAACATACTCAAAAATACACGGCGTCAACTCCGCTTTATCAGCACATTGGCGACTGAATAAATTACCATCCATATCAATAAATACGGCTTCTCCAGGTGCCACATCGCGCATTAGGGTAAATCCAAGCACATCCAATGCAACGCTCTCAGAAGCGACAATATACTCTGCACCCTTCTCTGTCTCCATTTTGCCAATCACAAGTGGCCGAATACCATGTGGGTCACGAAAAGCGAGGAGGCCGAAGTCCGCTATCATCGCCACAACCGCATAAGCGCCTTTGCAACGACGATGCACGCGAGTCACTGCATCAAACACCATGTCAGTATTAAGCACTGCACTTTTAGATGTTTTTTCAATTTCGTGAGCTAGTACATTCAGTAGCACTTCAGAATCGGAAGTCGTATTAATATGACGCAAGTCTTGACGAAACACTTCAGACTTTAATTGTTCGGAATTAGTCAAATTTCCGTTATGACCAAGCACAATACCAAATGGAGAGTTCACATAAAATGGTTGGGCCTCTGCCGCGCTTGAGGATCCCGCTGTCGGATAGCGCACATGTGCAATACCAGCATTACCAATTAAGCTCCGCATATGCCGCGTTTGGAAAACATCCTTCACCAAACCATTACTTTTATGCATAAAGAACGTATTACCATCACAAGTGACAATCCCAGCGGCATCCTGTCCTCGGTGTTGAAGCACCAACAAACCATCATATAACAGTTGATTGACTGGATTCTTACCTACAATCCCAATAATTCCACACATAGTTCGGTGTTGTCCTTTAGCAAAGCGCTATTAAATCATAAAATCAGTCAAATTTAACATGCTTGGTTACACTATATGGTAACCAAGGAAATGTTGATTTGACTAACACTTCAAATGGCGAGCTTAACATAGCATCTGTCCACATTTTTTCTTTTGGTAAACTGGTTAATCCTGACAAAAAGACAAGTACACTTACAATCAGCACGCCTTTTGCAAAACCGAATACAATGCCCATAAACCGATTTAACCAGCCCAGTCTTACTTTACTGATAATGCTCGATATAGCAATAGATAACAGACTGTTAATAAATAACACGGCGATTAAAAGTATTAAAAAAGCAGCTAACGTTTTTAATGCTTCTGTCGGTATATCTTGCGGAAGCATAGGTGACAGCAACGACGAATATGATTTGGCTACATAAAATGCCACAAGCCAACCAAAAATGGCAAGCATCTCTTTCACCGCACCACGCATCATACTCACTATAATACAAATACCAATGATGGCAAGCACCATGTAATCAAAGCTTGTCAATTAAAAAAAGCCTTCACTTTTGACTAACGACCATGCCAGCTAAGCCAGCATCTTTAATATTCTGTAGTGCAATTGCTGCTTCATTTCTGTCAACAAAATTTTCTGTGCGCAAGCGCGTTTTAACACCTGTATCTGTTGTAATTTTCTCTGTCAGAGACTGATAGCCTAAGTCTTTGAGTTTGATTTGTAACTTTTCAATATTGCCTGGGTTAGAAAAAACACCAATCTGTACATAATACCCAGCATTTGTACTAGTATTATTTTTGACTGCTTCTTTATTTGTTTCAACAGGCTTTTTAGTTTCTATTTTTGCTGTTTTTTCTGGTTTAGGATCAATTACTTTTGTATCCACCTCAGGTATTTCAACCTCATCATTAATTGACGACGATTCAGTTGTTGGTTCTTGAATTATTAACTCTTCAATATCTCCTAAACTTTCTGTCTCTAATGCGGCAGATGAATCTAAATCTGATGATGGCGACATAATAATTTCAACATCTTCTTGCACTGTTTTTTCGCGATCTTCTAACATCATTGGCAAAATAACAACCATAAGCAAGACCAATGCTATCGCTCCAACTAAACGGCGTCGGGCACGTTTTTTGAAACTGAGGCCTTGGTCAACCTGATCTTTTTGCATGATTTACGTTCCTTGAACTGTTAACACTTCAATTGCATCCGCTACTGTATAGAAAGAGCCGAATACGATAATTCTATCATTTTTACCCACATCAATACAGGCATTGTGCAATGCCGCAGTGACGTTATCAAAACACTTGGTTAAGCCCTGCGCATGCGGTTGTATATAAGCGTCCAATTCCTTAGCCTTAGCTCCACGCGGGTTGTGCGTATCTGCTAGATACCAAAAAGAAATATGTGGCAAAAGCACTTGTACCACTTGAGCAATGTCCTTATCTGCCAGCATTGCAAACACGCCAAGGGTCCGCCCTTTAGAGGGATGGCTTATCAAATTTTGTGCTAATGATTTTGCTGCCTGTGGGTTATGCGCGACATCTAAAATCACTTCTGGCATTTTACTAATCGTATAAAAACGACCAATTAATGTTACGTTAGCTAATGCATCTTTGATAGCTTCAAAAGGCACAGGAAGATGATTTTCTAGGCTTTGTATCGCACTAATAGCACAGGCGGCATTGTTTAGTTGAAAATCTCCCTGCAGCGCCAGATTAGGCAATGCCAGTTTATTTTGACCTACTTGATATTGCCAACCACTACCTGTCTTTGTAATCTTGAAGTCATGGTTTATTAAAAGCAAATTAGCATTAATTTCACGTGCATACTCAACAAGACTGATGGGGGGGTTATCATCACCACAAATAGCAGGCTTATCCTTGCGATAAATGCCTGCTTTTTCTATTCCAATTTTCTCTCTTGTATCTCCTAAATAATCAGTATGATCCAAATCAATACTAGTCACTATTGAGCAACTAGGCTCGAATACATTCACTGCGTCCAAACGACCACCCATACCAACTTCAAGTAAAATGACATCTAGATTTGCATTAGAAAAATGCCAAAGTGCTGCCAATGTACCCATTTCAAAATAAGTGAGCACAACACCACCACGCGCTAACTCTATCGCGGAAAAAGCTAAACATAAATCATCATCTGTTATATTTTGCTGGTTCACGCGCACACGTTCGTTGTAATGCACAAGATGTGGAGAAACATAAGCCCCAACACGATACCCTGCCTTGAAATAAATATGTTCAAGCATCGCGCATGTTGAGCCTTTCCCATTGGTACCTGCAATACTTATAATAGGAGGCAATGACTGAAATTTTAAACGGCTTACAACATCTCTAACTCTATCTAGACCCATTTCAATAGATTTTGGATGTAACGCCTCGATGTAAGCCAACCATTGCTTTAATGTCGTTGGCTGTATATTTTGATTGTTCACAGAAAAAAACGACTATAAACAATTATGCTGCATGCATTAAATTAGCCAATATATTTTTTAGTTTTTCACGCATTTCACGTCGATCAACAATGACATCTATTGCACCGTGTTCAAGTAGAAACTCAGCACGCTGAAACCCATCGGGTAATGTTTCTCGAACAGTCTGCTCAATCACCCGCGGCCCAGCAAAACCAATTAACGCATTTGGTTCCGCTACAATTACATCGCCCAACATGGCAAAACTAGCAGATACGCCGCCCATTGTTGGATCTGTCAGAATTGAAATAAAAGGCAAACCAGCTTGTGAAAGCTTAGTTAATGCAGCACTCGTTTTTGCCATTTGCATCAGTGACAACAACCCTTCCTGCATTCTTGCGCCTCCACTCGCCGCAACACAAATAAAAGGTGTCTTATGTTCAATTGCCGCATTTACGCCACGCACAAACCGCTCACCAACAACTGAACCCATCGAGCCGCCCATAAACTTAAACTCAAACGCTGCCACTACAACAGGCAGCTCTAAAATAGCGCCTTTTATTACCACTAAAGCATCTAGCTCTTTTACGGTTTTCTGAGCCTCTTTCATACGGTCTGTGTATCGCTTGCTATCTTTGAATTTAAGCGAATCAATCGGTGATATTTTTTCACCTATTTCTAGTTGATTATCCGCATCAAGCAGGAAGTTGATTCTTTGCCTTGCTGAAATCCGATTATGATGCCCACATTCTGGGCAAACTTCCAAGTTAGTTTCTAAGTCTGTTTTGTATAATACAGACTGACATGCATCACATTTACTCCATAGTCCTTCAGGCATACTACGCTTTTGTACGCTCCCGACGACGTGTTGAATTTTTTGTGGAATCTTATCTAACCAGCTCATAGCTACCCCAATGTTGATTTAATCGATTGCTGATCGCAATTCTTGTATTAATTTACCTATATTCTGCATTAAAGTGTCTTCAGTAGACTCTTCAATCGTAGAAACCGTACGGCTACCAACTACAACTGCATCGGCAAACGCTGCTACAGATTTCGCTGTTGCTGCGTCTTTTACGCCAAAGCCTACACCAACTGGCAAATCCGTCTGTTTTCTTATGTCAGCAACGCGTGATTTTACCTCATCTATATCTAGATTAGCTGCACCTGTAACACCTTTAAGCGAAACATAGTACAAAAATCCAGTTGCTTGCCTTACCACCAAGTCAATTCGTTTTTTTTCTGTCGTTGGTGAAAGCAAGAAAATACTATCTATCTCATGCTTGTGTAATTTAGCAATAAAATCATGACACTCTTCCGGTGGGTAATCAACCGTCAATACGCCATCCACGCCAGACTCTTTCGACTTATTGGCAAAAACTTCAATCCCCATAGCCTCAATTGGGTTTGCATAGCCCATTAAGACAACGGGTGTACTCTGATCCTTCAGCCGAAACTCTTTTACTAATTCTAAGACTTTTCTTAATCCTACTTTGTGGGCTAAAGCGCGTTCACTTGCACGTTGAATCACTGGGCCATCAGCCATTGGATCTGAAAAAGGCACGCCTAGCTCAATAATGTCGGCACCATTGTTAACCATGGTATGCATAAGATCCACTGTGAAGTTAGGATGTGGATCTCCGGCCGTGATGTATGGGATAAGTGCTTTTTTATTAATTGCTTTTAATTTAGCAAAGGTTGATTGAATACGTGACATAGTGTAAAGAATTTCTCATTTTTATAAGGTGATGTTGGCTAATTTGGCGACAGTATTAATATCCTTATCGCCTCGACCAGAAAGATTGACTAATATAACCTCATCTTTGCGCATTTGTTTTGCCATTTTTTCGGCATGTGCCAACGCATGGCTGGATTCTAGTGCGGGAATAATGCCTTCTGTTCTACATAAACTGTGAAATGCAGTCATCGCCTCGTCATCAGTGATGCCTACGTATTCTGCACGTTTGATGTCTTTTAACCATGCATGTTCAGGGCCAACACCTGGATAATCTAAACCTGCCGAAATTGAGTGTGTCTCAATAATATTGCCATCTTCATCTTGCATTAGATAAGTACGGTTACCATGTAGCACACCAACTGCGCTGTTAGTACTTAAAGGCGCTGCATGCGCGCCAGTCTCTAGTCCATGACCTGCAGCTTCAACACCGATTAGACGCACATCCGGCAAGTCAATATAAGGATAGAAAATACCCATGGCATTTGAGCCGCCGCCAACACAAGCAACTACGGCATCAGGCTGGCGACCAATCATTTCTTGCATTTGTACTTTAGCTTCTACACCAATAACGGCTTGAAAATCCCTCACCATCATGGGATAAGGATGTGGGCCAGCGACTGTACCGATAATATAGAAGGTATTTGAAATATTGGTTACCCAGTCACGCATCGCTTCATTGAGTGCATCTTTAAGTGTTTTAGAACCGCTTTCAACTGGCACGACTGTAGCACCTAGTAATTTCATCCTAAAAACGTTTGGCGCCTGGCGTTTAACATCTTCACTGCCCATATAAACAACGCACTCTAGCCCTAAGCGTGCGGCAATGGTGGCAGTGGCCACACCGTGCTGTCCTGCGCCTGTTTCCGCAATCACTCTGGGCTTGCCCATCCGTTTAGCTAGCAAGGCCTGCCCTATGGTGTTGTTTACTTTATGTGCACCTGTATGGTTTAAATCTTCACGTTTAAGATAAATTTGAGCACCACCCACTTTGTCTGACCAACGCTGTGCATGGTAAATTGGACTGGGGCGTCCAACAAAATGTTTTAAATCATAAGCATACTCAGCTAAAAATGTTGGATCATGGCGATATTTTTCATACATAACCCGTAATTCATCAAGCGCTTCAACCAAGGTTTCCGCAACAAAAGAACCACCAAATTGACCAAAATGACCGCGCTCATCTGGCATATCATATAACTGCATTACTCACTCCTTGTTATTGATATACATGCAACGCATATCAACTCAAATCTTATTGAATCAAAACACATCATCAGCTATTCACTGCTGAGATAAATTTTGCAATCTTAATTGGATCTTTAATCCCTTTACTTTGTTCCACTCCGCCACTCACATCAACTGCATAGGGCCTTACTTGTTGCACTGCTTGCGCCACGTTTTCAGCACTAAGTCCGCCAGCAAGAATGATTGGTTTTGGTAATTTTTTAGGAATTACGTCCCAATTAAACGTTTCCCCAGTTCCACCAAACGCATGATCAGAATAGGTATCCAACAGCAAAGCTTTTGCATTAGGATATAACTGTGCATATTGTATCAAATTTGTATCTGATTTAACCCGAATTGCCTTTAAATAAGGCAATTCATATTGCACACATGCAGCTTCATCTTCATCGCCATGAAATTGTAACAAATCAATATGCACAGCCGACAACACTTGCTTAACCTCTGCTTGTGTCGGATTCACGAATAAAGCGACAACGCTAACGAACGGTGGCAGTGCATCAGTGATAGCAAGTGCTTGTGCAATCGACACACAACGTGGACTTGGTGCATAAAACACCAAACCAATAGCATCGGCGCCCTGTTTGACAGCAGAAATAGCATCTTCCGCTCGAGTTATGCCACAAATTTTTATACGCGTTCGCATTGCTACCCTCATGATACTTTATTGTTTAAGACTATCTCAAACTTTACCCTGTGTCACAAGTACTAATTAAATCAGGCTGATGTGTTGATTTTGCACCGGTAATTGCCATTGCCCATCGTATTCAACGCCCGTTAAATATAAGCCATTTGGAGAAAATGTTGGTGGAGATAAAGTTCGATTACGTTGTGTTAATAAATCATTGATGAATACGGGAGGATGCTTACCGTTGCCAACATAAATAAGTGCGCCAATCATATTTCGTACTTGATGTTGTAAGAAAGCGTTTGCAGAGAATCTGAACACAAACTTATTTCCATACTGATCAATCGATGCATCATATATATTGCGAACTGGTGACTTTGCTTGGCACTCGCTGGCTCGAAATGCACTAAAATCATGCTCCCCAATTAAGTATTGAATAGCTTGTTGCATCGCACTGAAATTCAAAGGAAGATGGTACCAGCCTGCCTTCGTTGCTAATAAGGCAGAAGCAACAGCTGCATTAATCAGCAAATACTCATAACTACGACGCTGAGCTGAAAAGCGTGCATGAAAAGTATCAGACACTCGTTTCGACCAAAGAACCCGAATTGATGATGGCAGGAAGGCATTAACACCTCTCACCCAAGCAGTATCTGGCCTAATTACATCCACATCAAAATGAACAACTTGCATTAAAGCATGCACACTCGTATCCGTGCGACCAGCTGCATGAATACGAATCGGATGTTGAGCAATTTTAGCAATAGCTGCTTCTAAAAAATCCTGAACACCACAACCACTTGATTGACTTTGCCAACCGCAATAGCTAGCACCATCATACTCCACTCCTAATGCGATTCGTATCAAAGCACTTACCACCAAATAGCGTAAATCAAAACAAGAAACATAGTGAAAATAGCAACTACATCAACAAAGGTGAACTCCGGCTTGTTTAACTTAACTACAAGATTATCGTGTCTGTCATCTGCAAATATCTCTCTTAAACTATCTGATATATGCTTTGGTGTTGGCCTGTTATCAACCCCTTCTTGTCGCAATTCTACATAATGCAACGTTAGCCACAATCTTGCTGAGAATCGCTGTATATCTAAACCTAGATAAGCTAAGGGCTTTATCAGAAAGTACAAGCCTGAGATTAGTTCTTGTTTGTTATTATTAATTAAAACTAGCGATAACGCGCCGAGTATTAGCGCTATTCTAATGAGTTGCCTGACACCTGCTTCTACACCCTCGTAGGTGGGCTGTGCCCAAGAAGGCCAATTGGGGATATGCTGTCCGGGCGTGTTAAAGACAAAGATAATGAACATCACCAAATAAAACCATTTTAATCGCTTCATCAATTGGTAGTAATGTTTATTTTTAAGATACAGCTGAAACAAAAACAACACTGAAAACAATAGCAATAACGTTTTGATTCCCCACACATTTAAGGTGAGCGCAAACATAAAAAGTAGTATTAATTGCGTTGTTATATTAATTGCCATCCCACATCATGACCTATATTCAGCGTATTACAATAAATATAAAAAAGCCGGACGTCAGTCCGGCTTAGATTATTGATGAAAGCCTCAGCTTAAGCTTGCTAAAATATCTTCAGCGCGCTTACGTTGATTAGTTCCACCTTCTTTAAGCACCTCATCAAGTAGTTCTTTGGCACCCTCTTTATCTTCCATATCAATATATGCAGCGACCAACTCAAGCTTGGTTTCGACCTCTTCTGATTCAGGTGTATCTGGTGTTTCTGGCTCAGCGTCAGTTTCAACTGACACTTCCGCGTCAGAAATTGCACCACCTACCTCATCATCAACATCTAATGAAATATCTGACATATCTAACACATTTGAGTCTTCAGGCACTTCTGCTGTCTCAGCATCGCCCTCTGAAGTCACGGTATCATCTGTAAGCGTATCAATATCAAAATCAAAGGTCTCAGCTTCGTCTGCTTCATCACCAGTTAGTTCTATCCCAGCCTCTTCTACATCATTTGTTGGTTGATCAGACTCAGGCATATCTAATGATAAGTCACTTGGCATTTCCAAAACAGGCGTTGCTAAGCTTGCATCTTCATCTGAAACTTCTTCCTCTTCCGATTTTTCTTCATCTAACCCAGTAACGTCAAGTGCACTCGAATCAACGTCTAACGATGGGAAATCCAAATTAGGCATTGTATGAGCAAATGAATCTTCTTCTACCGCCGCATCTGTATCATTATTTTGGTAATCTTTAGCGTCATCGTCGGAATTTAAATCAAACTCAAGTGCATCGTTATCAGTTCCTTGTACATCAGGCATATCCAGAGACGCTTCATCTTCATCATCACTTTTTGCTTCGTCATCAGTAATGGTAGGGATGTCATCTAGAGAAGTGCCAGAAAAAGCATCCTCCTCATTAGCTTCCTCATTCAATGAAAAATCTAAATCAGCCTCTCCGGCTAACGGAGAATCATCAAAATCTGTAGCGTCCAACTTTTTATCTGTATTGTTATCTTCAACTTCTTTTGCTACTGGCAGACCCTCTTTGATTTGATATAGTGGATTATTTGGCTCTAGTTTAATACCAATTTCTGCTACTTTTTCCCATGTAGGGTCGTCTGCACCTAATGTCGTGTACAGTTCGCCTGATACCGTTTCAAAAGCAGACATATTCTTGCTAGCGGCATACATCTCTAGTAGCTTTAAGTGCAACTCATAACGCTTAGGTTCTTTTGAAATAGCGTCTTTTAATATTTCTTCAGCTTGTGCATCACGCCCATAGGCCATGTACACTTCTGCCTCTGCAATTGGATCGACATCATTAGTGTCAATCATGCCTCCACTTGTGCTTTGTGAGAAGTCAGTTAAGAATGAAGTATCCCCAGTATCTACACTTGCACCCGATGTATTACCAAACACTGTATTCGCTTTCAAACCACCTGAAGTCATAATACCTTGCTCAAAATCAGCAAGATTTTTTCTACGCTTATTACGCAAATAGACCCACGCACCAATGACTAAAGCAAGTAGTGCTGCAACTGCACCTAATATCGTTGCGTTAAAGTCTTTAAAGATGCCTGTGAATGTTTCAAGTAAACTTGAGATAAAGCTAGGTTGTTCAGCTGGCGCCTGGACTGGCTTTTGCGCAGCTTGTGGTTTCGGCTGTTCTGTTGTAGGCGCTACCGGCGTTTGCTTGGCTTCTTCAGCACCCTCTAATTTAGTACCTAACCTTACTACAGGTGCTGATTGTTCTACTTCCGCCTGTTCAGTTTGTACTTCTTCTGCTTCAACTACAGGCTCTTCTTCAGATGCATTTTGTACATCTGCCATTGCATCACTTCGCAACGTAAGTAGTTTTTGCATGTCTTCTATTTGTTTTTCTAGCGCGCCAATTCTATCTTGCGCCTCTTTTAATCCCTTTTCACGCGCACTTACTTCTTCTTGTAACGCAGTGATTTTTGCTTGCATATCAGCTTCAATCGCTTTTGCGTCACCAGACGACAGTTTAACAACGTCTTTTGGTCCAGCGCTTTCTTCTGCTGATTGATCTTCGGTCGCTGGCTTAATTTTACCGCTACTTGATTGTGACTCTTCCTCACTCGCCAAAGGTGTACTAGTATCAACAATGCCAGCTAGTTTATTTCGATACTCATTCCAATTTGCAGTTTGTAACTTAATCTCATTAACAGCTTCTTTTCTAGATATCGTTTCTAATGCTTCTTGCGTGGGAGGCTGCAATATCTTCCCCACCTTCAATCTATTCATGTTGCTGCCATCAAAAGCTTCTGGGTTTGCTTCAAACAAACCAACCAGCATTTGATCCAAGCTGACACCTTCCGGCTTCATCCGCCGTGCGATTTTAGATAAAGTATCGCCATTTTTAGTTAAATAATCTTCTGGTGGAACAGCAGCGTCAGTATTAGTTATCGCGCTTGCTGTAGGTGTAATTGTATTTATAGGTTTTACGGGTTCTGCTGGTGTCGTTTTTAAATTATTCGTTGTCTGAACTGCGGGAGTTTCTATTTCAGCAGCTTTATTGTTATAACCTGGTGGGTCTAATAAAACTGTGTACTCTCTTAATATACGCCCTGTTTCCCATTCAACCTCAACCAGCATATCCAAAAAAGGCTCATCAATTGGTTGATTTGACCTAAGCTTTAGTACATCCTTACCGTTACTTCCTTTTGCAATTTGTACTTGGATATCTTGATGTGACGCTGGACGCTCCAGCCCTTGTGCTGCATAGGTTGACTCTGGTGCAATTTTGGCCTTAAGCGATGCTTTTTCGGCTGGGCTTACAGATAGAAGTTCAATCTCTGCTCTTAGGGGCTCACCTATCCCTGATGCCATATTTAATTGACCAAGCCCTGCTGCCAAAACTGAAACGGGTAATAGCGTCAAGCTTATAGCTATTGACAATTTCTTTATTTTTGAGAGATGCACTTTTCCACCTTAATATTTTTTTAAGCCTATAATTTACTGCTTTTATTGCAATAACGAAATTAACATCAATCAGTTAGGGATGCAAGCTCATAATACACATTATATTCACAACGTATGTAATTGTTTAATGATTAGTGTGTTTTTTATACAAAAACAATTCGTGACACGTTATTATGGTGCGCCTAAAAATTCAATATTGCATTAGATTTACGATTCCACCAAGATGCGTAGCATACGCCTTAATGGCTCAGCCGCGCCCCATAACAACTGATCCCCAACGGTAAAGGCCGAAATATAATCACCTCCCATTGACAGTTTACGCACGCGCCCAATTGGTGTGGACAATGTCCCAGTAACGGCAGCAGGAGACAACATCATCATACTTGCTTCACGCTCATTCGGAATCACTGCCGACCAGTTGTTTGCTTCTTCAAGCATCTGGTTAATTTCATCTAGCGGGACATCTTGCTTCAGTTTGATTGTCAGCGCTTGTGCGTGGCAACGCATCGCACCAATACGCACACATAAACCATCAATCATAATCGGGTTGTCTTGACGACCTAATATTTTGTTCGTTTCAACGCCAGCTTTCCACTCTTCTTTACTTTGACCATTTTCAAGATCTTTATCAATCCATGGAATCAAACTGCCAGCTAATGGCACGGTGAAATTATCAGTTGGAAAGTTGTCAGAACGAAGTGTATCAGCTACTTTTTTGTCAATTTCAAGTATTGCTGTGGAAGGATTGTCGATTAAATCAGACACAGGCGCACTAATTGCCCTCATCTGAGCAATCAGTTCGCGCATATTGTTAGCGCCAGCTCCCGATGCCGCTTGATAAGTCATTGAAGTTATCCAGTCAATTAAGTCAGCCTTAAATAAACCATGCATCGCCATTAACATCAGCGACACCGTGCAGTTGCCGCCAATCCAATTTTTATTTCCATTGACGTAGGCATCTTCAATGACATCCATATTGACCGGATCCAGCACGACAATGGCATCTTTCTCCATGCGTAAACTTGAAGCAGCATCAATCCAATGCCCCTGCCATCCATCACCTCTAAGCTTTGGGAATACTTCAGACGTGTAATCACCACCTTGGCAAGTGACAATCACATCCATTGTTTTAAGTTCATTAAGGTTTTTCGCATCTTTTAGTGCAGGCGAATCCTTACCAATACTAGGTGCGGCGGCACCTGTTTGCGATGTTGTGAAAAATTGCGGTTCAATAGCCGCAAAGTCACTCTCTTGCATCATGCGTTGCATGAGCACTGAACCTACCATACCGCGCCAACCAACAAAACCTACTTTTAACATATTTTATCCATAACTATCAGACGAGTATCCTAAAAGTTAATCATCTGCTTTTTTTTGAATAGCTTCACCAGCTTGTTCTAAATCTTGACCAAATCCGCGCCAAGTATTACAACCAGTCACTAATAACAAACTTAACAATAAAACAATTAACCTTTGCATAAGGTCACCCTCTAATAAAAATTAATCCCTAAAGTTACCAAATTTTAAAGGAAAGTCTGATATTTCTTTTTTAACCAATGTAATAGCATCTTGAAGAATATCTCGCTTTGCCCCGTTAACTCGCACGGCATCACCTTGAATACTAGCTTGGACTTTCATGCGACTATCTTTTAACGTTTTAACTATTTTTTTTGCCAAGTCACTATCTATACCATCACGAATCAATAGTTCTTGCTTCATTTTATTACCTGAAATAGTTTGCGGATCTTTATGTTCCAAACGTTTAGAAGAATCTGGCTCTTTTTTCTCCATTGCAGGCAGCAAAATGTCTTTGACCTGATTTAATTGAAACTCGTTATCTCCAAACACCATAATGACAAAATCTTTATCATTAAATTCAAGCTTGGCAGATGTCCCTTTAAAATCATAACGATTCGTCACCTGCTTGGCCGCAGTATCAATTGAGTTACCTAAGGCAACTTTATCGACTTCCGACGTAATATCAAATGAAGGCATACTAACTCCTCTGTATTTATTTTAAGCAATATCTTCGGTTAGGTAAGGCAAAAGGGTGCAAGCATCACCAATACGACCTGATTTACTCGTAATGACAAACGTAGTCTAAAGTTTCAGTAACTTCTATGTCAAAACTGCTATTGCCGGGTACGGCAAACTTATCGCCTGCTTGGTATGTACGCCAAGCCTCACCTTTTGATAATCTAACCTTACAAACACCAGCATTAATCTCCATCAATTCTGGTGACTCCGTATTAAACGTCAATGTACTGGGAAAAATGACACCTAGCGTGTTACGCGTGCCATTTGGAAGCAATACAGTATGACTCACACATTTACCATCAAAATAAATGTTTGCTTTCTTTTTTACACTCACATTGTCAAACTGTGCCATTAAAATCTCCTAGTTTATTCACGCACTATTATCGCAGAAAAGCGACTATCCGTAACGAATAGTCGCCTTTAAACCATGCAAATAAAGATTACATCGCTGCAACGATTTGATCGCCCATTTCAGAGCAGCTTACCTTTTTTAGACCTTCTTCATATATATCACCTGTACGGAATCCAGCTGCCAATACTTTTTTAATCGCGTTTTCAATACGAACAGCAGCTGTTTCATTATCAAAACTATATCGCAACATCATTGCTACTGATAACACGGTTGCAATTGGGTTAGCTAAGTTCTTTCCTGCAATATCTGGCGCGGACCCATGTGATGGCTCATACAAACCTTGCTTACTAGCATTTAGAGAGGCTGAAGCCAGCATACCAATAGAGCCCGTTAACATGGATGCTTCATCTGACAAAATATCACCAAAAATATTGCCTGTGACCATCACATCAAACTGCTTTGGATTGCGAATTAACTGCATGGCTGCATTATCTACATACATATGACTTAACTCCACTTCAGGGTATTCTTTCGCCACATCAATCACAATCTCTTTCCAAAACTCTGTTGTTTCAAGCACGTTTGCTTTATCCACAGAGCATAGTTTCTTATTCCGTTTCATGGCAATATCAAATGCAACGTGCGCTATGCGACGAACTTCTGATTCTTTGTATACCATGGTGTTATAACCCTCGCGCTCACCCTCTTCGTTCGTGCGCATACCGCGTGGTTGACCAAAGTAAACATCCCCCGTCAATTCACGCACAATCATGATATCTAATCCAGCAACAACTTCAGGCTTCAATGTTGAAGCATTTGCCAACTCAGGATAAAGCACTGCAGGTCGTAAGTTAGCAAAAAGCCCTAAATCTTTACGAATCGCCAACAATCCACGCTCTGGGCGTAGTGGTCGGTCAAGATTATCATATTGTGGGCCACCAACTGCGCCCAATAACACTGCATCTGCCTCCCGGCAAACTTTTTGAGTAAATTCTGGATATGGGTGTCCATATTCATCATAAGCCTGCCCTCCCAATGGTGCTTCTGTGAACGCCATCTCCATGCCCTCACTTTTTAACACATCCAACACTCGTAAAGCTTGTGCGACAATTTCTGGTCCAATGCCATCACCTGGTAAAACTGCAATTTTCATCATAATCTTTGTTCCTAATTTTGAAGTATCTGTATTACTTTCACGTCATAAAACCATAGCAATCAATTGATAATCAATGCGCACGGCGCTAAGCCGAATACCAATTGTGCAGTCGGTTAAATTATGCAAATAGCCATGGTTGCTTGGCTTTGTGTTTTTCTTGAAATGCCTTGATTTTGTCTTCATGCATGAGTGTTAAACCAATTTCATCTAACCCATTTAGCAAGTTATGTTTAGAAGTCTGATTAATTTCAAAACTAAATGACTGGCCTGATGGCATGGTCACTGTTTGTGACGGCAAATCGACATTCAGTGTATAGCCTTCATTTGCTTCACACGCTTTAAACAATTGATCAACGATTTCTGCTGAAGCCACGATAGGCAGAATGCCATTCTTAAAGCAGTTGTTAAAGAAAATATCGGCAAAACTAGGAGCAATAATCACGCGGAACCCATAGTCCTCAATAGCCCATGGTGCGTGCTCTCGACTTGAGCCACAACCAAAGTTATCGCGTGCCAGCAAAATCTGTGCACCTTTGTAGCGTGGTTGGTTAAGCACAAAGTCTTTATTTAAAGGACGTGTGCTGCAGTCCATATCTGGCTCACCGTAGTTGGTGTAACGCCACTCATCAAACAAATATGGGCCAAAACCTGTGCGTTTGATGGACTTCAAAAATTGTTTAGGGATGATCGCATCCGTATCAACATTAGCGCGATCCAATGGGCAAGCTAGCCCAGTAATTTTTGTAAATGCTTTCATATTTCCTCCTCGCGTTATACGTTACGTACGTCTACAAAATGGCCTGCAATCGCAGCAGCCGCAGCCATAGCTGGACTGACCAAATGTGTACGACCACCAGGGCCTTGACGACCTTCAAAATTACGATTTGAAGTTGAAGCGCAACGCTCTCCTGCGCTTAGACGGTCTGCGTTCATCGCCAAGCACATAGAGCAACCTGGTTCGCGCCATTCAAAGCCAGCATCAATAAAGATTTTATCTAAGCCCTCTTCTTCCGCTTGGCGTTTTACAATACCTGACCCTGGCACCACCATAGCCACGTCAATGTTACTCGCCACTTTTTTGCCTCTCGCAACAACCGCAGCCGCACGTAAGTCTTCAATGCGTGAGTTTGTACACGACCCAATAAACACCTTATCCAACTTAATGTCTGAGATGGGCGTATTAGCTGTTAAACCCATATATTTCAACGCATTTTCAATACTAGTGCGTTTAGTTGGGTCGGTTTCTTTAGTAGGATCTGGTACGGTTGCACCAATCGGCAATACTTGCTCTGGTGAGGTACCCCAAGTCACTTGTGGTTGAATATCGGCACCATTTAATTCAATCACAGCATCGAATTTAGCATCATCGTCTGAATGTAAGGTATTCCAATAAGCAACGGCTTGTTCCCATAGGTTTTCTTTAGGTGCATATTGACGGCCTTTTAAGTAGGCTGCTGTTTTTTCATCAGGCGCCATAATACCAGCGCGCGCACCTGCTTCAATCGCCATATTACAGATAGTCATACGACCTTCCATAGACAATTTACTTATCACATCACCGGCAAACTCAATTGCATAACCTGTACCACCAGCAGTACCAGTGACCCCGATAATCGCTAATGCAACATCTTTTGCGGTAATACCGACGCCAAGCTTGCCGTTGACCTTCACCAACATATTCTTTGATTTTTTTGCAACGAGTGTTTGTGTTGCTAACACATGCTCCACTTCTGAAGTGCCAATACCATGTGCTAACGCACCAAAAGCGCCATGTGTAGAAGTATGGCTATCACCACATACCACCGTCATACCTGGTAAAGTGGTGCCATGTTCAGGGCCAATAACATGGATAATGCCTTGATTTTTATCTTTAAAAGGGAAATATACTAAAGAACCAAATTCTTTCATGTTTTTGTCTAACGTTTCTACTTGCAAGCGCGAAACGGGGTCTTCAATCCCTTTATCCCAGTTTTGCGTTGGTGTATTGTGGTCAGGATTGGCTACAATGGTATTATTTCGCCATGGCTTCCGCCCCGCTAGACGCAATCCTTCAAAGGCCTGAGGGCTGGTGACCTCATGCACGAGATGTCGGTCAATATAAATCAAGCTAGTACCATCGGCATCTTGATGCACTAAATGGGAATCCCATAATTTATCGTAAAGTGTTTTTCCCGCCATAACATGCTCCTTGTAATCGTGATTATTATTGTTTTTATGATATTAATTTAACAACTGACGCCATGATAGCGATTTTTTAATACCCTTACAAGAATATAGATTATACTGGTATAAATGGTAATAGCCTGAGACCTTAACATCAAATTCTAATGATTAAATAATTAAAAAAGGATGAGGAGATAATGGGATATACAGATAAAACAGACAAACGGCGTGAAGAGCTAGGTGAATTCTTGCAAGCTATTCGCAAACGCGGCACACCAGAAGCGTTTGGCTTCCCTGCTGGGCCAAGGCGGCGCATAAAAGGATTGCGGCGAGAAGAAGTGGCTCAATTAGCTGGCATTAGTACAACTTGGTACACTTGGATTGAACAAGGCCGGGATGTGAACATGTCCGCCGATGCTGTTCTTAGATTAGCGCAAGCCTTAAAGCTTACAAAAACAGAGCGCGCTTATTTATTCGACCTAGCAGGACGTCGCGATCCACAAGGGCATATCTACGAAGAAGATTTAGCTTCAAATCCGCTGACTGAATTATTAAATAATATGCAAATGCCAGCTTACATTTTAGGCAGTACTTGGAATGTATTGGCATGGAATGCGGAAGCAAAAGCATTGTTTAATGATTGGTTTACGCACGATAGTGCTATAGCCCCCAACTTATTAAGATTAGTGTTTACTCAGCCAAATGCAAAAGAATTTATTATTGACTGGGAGGCTAGAAGCCGACGTTTAGTAGCAGAATTTCGGGCAGACTGCCGAAGCCGGCTAGACGAGCCTGAATTGCAATCCTTAGTAAACGAATTAACTCAGGCAAGCAATGCATTCGAGCAGTTTTGGATACAACACGACGTTCTACAACGCCAAGGCGGTCTTAGAGAATTTAATCATCCAATAGAAGGGTTACTCAGTTTTCAACAAGTAACGATGCGGCCAGTAGATCAGGAGCAGTTAAAAATGGTTATGCTATCACCAGCAAGTAAACTCAAACGAAAACAATACAGCTAAGCATCACAGTCTATTCAGTCAATTTATGAAAAATCATGCATTAACTTATATTCAATTGCATCTTGCAGCGCAATCCAAGACGCTTCAGTAATGTCAGTTGAAACACCAATTGTGTTCCAACTCTTATGTTGATCAGATGACTCAATAATGACACGGACTTTAGCTGCCGTAGCGAGATTAGAATCAAGTACACGCACTTTATAGTCGGTTAACTTCACGTCTTTGATCACAGGATATCGATCACGTAATGCATTGCGCATTGCCTTATCGAGCGCATCAACTGGTCCATCACCTTCTGCTGTCGCATTGATATGCTTATCATCAACTAAAAATGAAATAGTTGCTTTTGAACTAATCCCATTTTTGGCTGGCTCTTGAATACCAATATGATAATTTTCAAGCTTAAAAAAAGTACGATGTTTACCTAGCATTTTACGCACACGCACATCAAATGAATGTTCAGCATTTTCAAATTGATAACCCTCATGTTCTAGTGCTTTTAGCTGTTCAAGTACACGCTTGGTTTCTTCAGACTCTTTCGTTAAGCTAGGATCAATCATCTGTAACTTTGCCAATAATGCACTTCTACCGGCAACTTCGGAAACAAGTGTATGTCGCGCATTGCCTACTTGTTCTGGCTTTATATGCTCATAAGAAACTGGGTTTTTATTGACTGCATCAATATGCATTCCTCCTTTGTGAGAGAATGCGTCACTACCGACATACGGTGCTTTATCGTTAAATGGCACGCTTGCTAACTCGCTCACAAAGCGAGATACACTTGTTAGATTACGCATTTGCATAGCGGGGATACAATGCATACCTAACTTAAGCTGCACATTTGGAATGATTGACGTTAGGTTTGCATTACCACAACGTTCGCCAATACCGTTTATTGTGCCCTGCACTTGCACTGCCCCTGCTTTCACCGCTGCAATAGAGTTAGCCACAGCCATTTCACAGTCATTATGACAATGAATCCCGACCTCTGCGTTAAACCGCTCGACAACCATTTGCGTTAGCTGAAAAACTTCGTCGGGAAACGTTCCACCATTGGTATCGCATAAGCAAAGCACATCAACACCAGCATCTGCGGCTGCTTGCAAGGTACGCATTGCGTATTCAGGGTTTGCTTTATAGCCGTCAAAAAAGTGTTCCGCATCAAATACGACCTCTTTACCTTGCTCCTTCAAATAAGCAATGGTGTCAGAAATCATTGCAAGATTTTCGTCTAGTGAGGTACGCAGAATATCGGTTACTTGATAATCCCAACTCTTACCAAAAATAGCAACTGCATCTGTATTGGCACTAAGCAAAGATTTTAAATTTCGATCGTCTGCTGCTTTAACCCCTATTTTTCTTGTACTTCCAAAAGCAATAATTTTGGCGTGTTTAAGCTTTAAGGCTGCGGCACGTTTAAAAAAATCCAGATCTTTTGGATTAGAGCCAGGGTTGCCAGCTTCGATATAGCCTACACCTAAGCTATCCAGCTTTTTGACAATCTTCAACTTGTCTTCAACAGTAAATGATACACCCTGCGCTTGGGCGCCATCACGAAGCGTAGAATCGTAAGCTATAACTTTTTTTTGCATTAAATATTGGCGATTACTGATTGATTGGACGTAGCTTAGCCGCAATACGCATACGTAGTGCATTTAACTTAATAAAGCCTTCGGCATCTTTATGGTCATATGCACCAGCATCATCTTCAAACGTCGCAATATTTGGATCGAACAATGAATCAGTTTTACTATCACGTCCAACCACAGACACGCTACCTTTATACAATTTGACGCGCACCCAGCCGTTTACATGGGCTTGGGTATGATCAATCAGCGTTTGCAAGGCAATACGCTCAGGACTCCACCAGTAGCCGTTATAAATTAAACTCGCATAACGTGGCATTAAATCATCTTTTAAGTGCGCAACTTCGCGGTCGAGTGTTACGCTTTCAATACCTCGGTGCGCTTTCATCATGATGGTACCGCCTGGTGTTTCGTAACAGCCACGCGCTTTCATGCCAACATAGCGATTCTCAACCAAATCCAAACGGCCAATACCATGCTTACCGCCAACGCGATTTAATTCAGCCAAGATTTCATGCGCTTTCATGGTTTTACCATTTAACGCAACGATGTCACCTTGTTTATATTCAATATCCAAATACTCAGGCTCATTTGGCGCTTGCTCTGGACTCACACTCCAACGCCACATACTTTCTTCAGCCTCAGCCGCAGGGTCTTCTAAATGACGGCCTTCGTATGAAATATGCAGTAAGTTTGCATCCATTGAATATGGGCTGCCGCCTTGCTTATGCTTCATATCAACTTCAATGCCATGCTTTTCTGCGTAAGTCATTAATTTTTCACGACTTAATAAATCCCATTCACGCCATGGCGCAATAATTTTAATCTCAGGATTCAATGCATAAGCACCCAGTTCAAAACGCACTTGATCATTTCCTTTGCCTGTAGCGCCATGTGAAATAGCATCGGCATTAGTTTCTTTGGCAATTTCAATTAAGCGCTTTGAGATTAGAGGTCGTGCAATCGAAGTGCCTAATAAATACTCACCTTCGTAAATGGTATTGGCTCTAAACATTGGAAAAACAAAATCACGTACAAATTCTTCGCGCAAGTCATCAATGTATATATCTTTTACCCCAGCTGCTTTTGCTTTAGCGCGCGCTGGCTCAAGCTCTTCCCCTTGACCTAAATCAGCGGTAAAAGTAACGACTTCTGCCTGATAGGTGTCTTGTAACCATTTCAAAATGACGGAAGTATCTAGTCCGCCTGAATAAGCCAATACGACTTTTTTAACATCGCTCATTATTTTACTTTTCCTAATAATAAATATTCCATCAACGCTTTTTGCACATGCAACCTGTTTTGGCTTCGGCCGCTGCGCTTAACCTAAAGGTTAGCCTACGCCGAAACCGCCTTACTTGCTATTTCTTGTCAGACTCTATCTTGCCAAGTAGCAAATACTCCATTAACGCTTTTTGCACATGAAGGCGGTTTTCTGCCTCTTCCCACACCACTGAATTCGGGCCATCAATCACATCTGCACTAACCTCTTCACCACGGTGCGCTGGCAAACAATGCATAAACAAAGCATCTGATTTTGCTACTTTCATCATGTCAGTATCCACCTGCCAATCTGCAAAATCTTTACGGCGCTCTTCATTTTCCGCTTCAAATCCCATACTGGTCCATACATCGGTGGTGACCAAATCTGCACCTTTTGCAGCATCCATTGGGTCTTTAAATTCTTCAAAATTATCTGTGCCATATAAATTTGCACGCTCGGGTTCCACTTCATACTCAGGCGGAGTGGAGACATGCATATTAAAATCAAGTACTTCTGCTGCCTGCAACCAGGTATTACACATATTGTTTGAATCGCCAATCCATGTAACCGTTTTCCCTTGAATTGAACCTCTGTGCTCAATATAAGTGAATATATCCGCCAGGATCTGACATGGATGATATTCATTGGTCAACCCATTAATCACCGGCACTCTTGAGTTTGCAGCAAAACGTTCAATGATGCTTTGTTCAAAAGTCCGTATCATCACTAAGTCACTCATCCGAGAGATCACTTGCGCTGCATCTTCAACTGGCTCCCCGCGCCCTAACTGAGAATCACGCGTATTTAAATAAATCGCAGCGCCGCCTAATTGATGCATGCCTGCCTCAAAAGAGAGACGTGTCCGTGTACTGGCTTTTTCAAAAATCATCACTAATGTGCGATCTTCTAACGGCCAGTATTTTTTATAGCCTTTAAACTGTGCTTTTATCCACGCAGCTCGCTCAAATATATAATTAATCTCACCACCCGTAAGATCATTGAATTGCAAAAAATGTTTAATGCTCATGGTTATTGGACATTCTATTAGGCTGCTTGTAAAAAATTCTCTATCACTGGCACCAAACGATTGACTAGCTCTTGCGCCTCTTCTTTATTGATAACCAATGGCGGCAGTAAGCGAATGACTTTTTCTGCTGTTACATTAATCAAAAGCTTATTTGCTAAGGCCATTTTGACCAGGTCTGTACAAGGCCTATCAAGTTCAATACCAATCATCAGGCCTGCATGCCGCACATTCACAATCGCATCATTGCCTGCAAATGCTTTTGCAATTTGCTCATGAATAAAGTCGCCCATCAATTCTGCATTTTCACGTAATTTATCTCGAGAAATGATGTCCAGTGTTGTAAGGCCTACTTTTGTTGCAAGTGGATTGCCGCCAAAAGTCGATCCATGCTTTCCTGGTACAAAAACCTCTGCAGCAAGCCCTTTTGCAAGACATGCGCCTATTGGCAAGCCTGAACCCAACCCTTTTGCTAAAGACATTACATCTGGTGTGATGTCTGTATGCTGAAATGCAAACCATGTACCAGTCCGGCCAATGCCGCTTTGCACCTCATCCAGCATTAAAAGCCATTCATGCTCATCACAAATGCGCCGTAAACCTTGCAAATACGCTTTTATATCGGCTGGGACATGCACGCCGCCCTCACCTTGTACAGGCTCTACCAATACTGCCACAACACTATTCTTACGTTCAGCCACCTGCTTCACGGCTTCGAGGTCGTCGAAAGGAACACGAATGAACCCACTCACTAACGGTTCAAAACCTGCTTGCGCTTTGCGACTACCGGTTGCAGAAAGCGTTGCTAAAGTTCGTCCATGAAAGGATTGCTCCATCACGATAATTTCTGGGTTTTTAATGCCTTTATTGTGTGCATGTAAGCGTGCCAACTTAATCGAAGCCTCATTCGCTTCACACCCTGAGTTGCAGAAAAAAACTTTGTCCATCCCTGAAATTTCAGCCAGCTTATTGGCAAGTTGCTCCTGCTCTGCAATATGATACATATTAGATACATGCATCAGATTGGCAGCTTGGTTACTAATTGCATTCACCAAATCCGGGTGTGAATGCCCCAAGCCTGTAACAGCAATGCCAGAAAGTGCATCAATATACTGATCCCCTTGGTCATCCCATAACCAAACGCCCTTTCCTTTTGTAAAAGTAACTGGGAGTCTGCCATATGTGTTCATTAAATGTTGCGACATATCATTCCATTAACACCTAAAATTAAAAAAAACAATGTTTAATAACATTGCTTTAGCCCTTGTCTACCTCGTGCTTATAAAACAAAAACGGCGGCTAAGGCCGCCGTTACAGCTTCACCAAAGCTACAAGCTTTGCACCGCCAATCGAAGCCCTTCGCTCACGATAATCAACATCATAAAAGTTGCAACTGCCAGTGCATAAACTTTTTTTCTGTCCTTACGTTCAGCAACTTTTGTTGCGATACGCGCATGTCTTCTTGGTACCAATGTTTCTTTCATCGTGAATCCGCCTAGATTTTGTCTTTTCGGTAGTGTTAGATTAAAGCAAAAGTGTGTTTTATGCAAGATTTCAAGCCATTATCTGAGGCTTAACAACTAGGCTTTGCTTCCATGAAAGGTCTTATTCGCTCAATGGTATTAGGATGGGTAGATAGCATATCGCTTATGGGGTCATCATGATTGTCTTTAGGCAGCTCTTTTTCCTGCTCACTTTTTCGATCGGCATTTTTCCCAAGCGGTTGATTTTGCAGTCTAAATAACATTTCTGCGAATGCGCTTGGTGGCAAACATGATGTTTGCATCGCCTTTAGCGCAAAAGCATCAGCCTCTAGTTCATGCTTTCTAGAATATTGCATCTGCACTAATACGGTAGGTAATCCAGAAGCCATAGAGCTCACATCGCCTGTTGCCGCCGCCAGAATCAATCCAGATAACGTACCTTGAATACTTTGCCTAAATGCATGGCGCTTTTTTACATGTCCTAATTCATGAGCCAACACAGCGACAATTTCAGTATTATTTTTTGCCAGTTTAATTAAACCGTCAGTGACCACCATGATGCCACCAGGTAATGCAAAAGCATTCGCACCGATGACACCGCCATCTCTAAATTCCAAGCGATATTCCGGGCAATCATTTGCTTGACATAAGTCATGCAGCGCCATTTTGATTTTAGCCTGTTGTGCCTGCTTGATTTTACTTGGTGAAAAATAGCCTAGCTTATGATCCAAGCCTTTCAGCACTTGCTCGCCAAGTTTAAGCTCCATGCTTGGTGGTGTGGCATTGGCTACCACCTCAGCAAGTTTTGGTACACCATGCTGTATAAATGCCCAGCCTGTAAACACTGTCAAGAATAAGGCAACAACCACCCACCCAAGGTGGTTTTCTAAGTAATGGAGTAAGGACCAAAAGCTGGCTTTTTTTGACGGAATCGCAGCTTCCAGTTCTGCAATATCGTTTGCCTCCAGCCTTGCGCCATCTGGCAAGTCAATTAAACGCTTTGTCGCGCCTAGTTTTGCTTGCACGTTTAGTTCAGCAAGCTTGTAAACTTTATTACCAGCTCCACTAACAACCTCGATACTGTTGTCGTATACCTCAACCCATACAGACTGGGAACGTGCTGTTAAACCATCAAAAAATATTGCCTGAAACACTCGCTTCTACCCAAAGGAAAAGTCAACATCAAAGAAATCTGCAATTTCCTCACCAGTTGCTTTAACTTCCGCTTTTTTATCACCAACAAACTTATCAAAATCGACATCTCCAACAATTTGTAATTTTGACGCACGGTACCTTGCTAATCGGATTTGTGCCCAAGGTGTTGCCAGCCCAAATGTCAGCGCAATGGCGATAATATTGGTGACATAAATCCATAAATAATCACGTGCTCGTAGCGTACTCTTGAAAGAAATGCTATCCAAGCTCGTATTGTTCCAAACCAAATTACCGATACGTGACTTAAAATACGCAACGAATGCAAAAATAACGACAAGGTAAGCCAGCACAAATCCAAGTCCTAGCATTATTTTGGTAGGCGCCTTCAATATATCTGTTATCATTTTTTCGCGTGATTGTTGTCGTTCACGCTGGGTTTCTTCGATTATTTCTTCAAATGTTTTTTCTGATTCAACACCGACACTGCCATTAGGCGTCAATTGCTCTTGATTATCAAACTGCTCATCTAAATCTTCATCCTCAGAATAGATGCGCTCTACTCGATACGGCTCTTGCTCAACAGTATTTTCCGCTAATACAAATTGATGATTATTTTCAGTTTCTGCAAAGCCAACTGCAAATGGCACGCCAAAACTAGATTGCTGGACTGCTTTCTCTGCTTTTTCCAAGTAGGCTTTGTATGCTGGAATTGCAATAGCAGCCAGTATACCGATGATAAAAGGAATAATAAGAACAATGGCATACACCTTATAAAAGCTACTGACTTTCGCCTTAAAATCAAAGCTGCTCAGACCAAACTGATGATGACTAACCATAAATTTATTGCGCATATGATCTACATAAGGCCAAGCTAGATACAAGCTCAACACAGCAACAGCTGGCATCAATAGGTATACCTTTACAGCCTCTCCGACCTTGCCTACAAAATCAAATCGCAATCCCCGATGGCTACTATTACGTGCATTAAAAATTGAAGCACGCACAACCAGCCAAGGCAAAGCCAACACAAACACGATGACAGCCAACATTGGAATAAACAGGTTAAGCTCTCCACCAAATGCATAAGCCATAAAGAAAGCAAAAGCAATCAAACGGCCTTTTAGGATATTGATTGGCTTGGCATGATAATCAAAGCCAACTTTATCTATTTGTGTATTCTGATAAAAGTACTTTTTCCGCCTCACCTTTGCCCAGGCAGAGTAAATACCTAATGTTAATAAGGACAGCAGTAAATTTACAATCCAAATACCAAAATACTCTGATGCTTTGCCTGTAAATTCGACTTGCGTTGTTTTTATTTCGCTCATAGCACTCCCTTTTGTTTATTGTTATCAATGCGTGGCTAGTTTAACCAAATTAGCATTCATTTCAACACATCGAAGCCAATATTGCTAAAACAAGCTGTTAAAATGCGAGCTTTGTACAATATTGGAAGCTGATTATCGTTAGCTATTAGTCGCTTGACTCTTTTATGCCACACGTAACGGTTTATTAAACACGATGACTAGCAAAGCACAATCTATACCATCAACTAAATATGGCAGCTTATGGATGTTGGTCGCCGCGCTTGGCTTTGCCATTATGGGCGCATTAGTAAAAGTAGGTTCAAGCAAATTCTCAAGCGCAGAACTGGTGTTTTATCGGTCGCTTTTTGGCTTTATAATCATCCTAATCACAATCTGCATTAAGCGTTTACCCGTAAAAACGCAATACGTTAACAAGCAACTTTCTCGGGCTTTGCTTGGGTTTACCGCGCTATTAATGTTTTTTTATGCGATTGCACACCTACCCTTGGCTACAGCGATCACACTCAACTATACATCACCACTTTTTCTAGCTGCCTTCATGCCCTTTATGTTGCATGAACAGCCTAAAAAAATACTCTACCTAGCATTAATGCTTAGCTTTGTTGGTGTTGTATTACTGCTTAAACCAAGCTTTGCTTCAAAAGACCTGATTGCTGGCTTAATGGGCTTATGCTCAGGTGTTGGCGCCGGCCTTGCTTATCTACACGTCAAACAACTGGGTAATTTGCACGAACCTGATTGGCGGACAGTATTCTATTTCACATTTATTTCAACGATTGGCGCCGGAATTTGGATGTTATTTGACAAAATAACGCCAATTGAGTGGCAAGATTTGTCAGTCTTGATTGGCTTAGGCGTATCTGCCACTATTGCACAGCTCGCGCTAACACGTGCTTACCGTACTGGAAAAACACTCAGCGTAGCTAGCTTAAGCTATGCAACTGTCGTCATTTCAAGTTTTTTTGGCATGCTATTCTGGGGTGAACATTTATCAGCATCAGAATGGCTAGCCATAGGACTGATTATCACAGGCGGCATCATCAGTATTGATGCCACCCAGCCAATAAAATAAGAAATACCAACTTTCAAATCAAAAAAACACTAGACATGACAAACAGTTAGCAGTAATCTGGTGATTCGCCGTTAAAAACGCAGGATTAGTTTTAATGATTAAACCTGTTACAACTAATAGTTATATAAGAAAACTTAAAGCCGCACGTTATGTGATGCTTGGTGGTGCTTTTTTACTCTTAAGTGGTTGTTTAGGAGGCACAATAGCGCAACAGCTAGTTCGCTCCATTGCAACCAGTGTTGCAGACAATGCAATTGCAAACGCCATGGACGTTAATGAAAATACACCAATTAAACCCAAGCAAAGTATAACGCTGGCTAACAGACCACCTAATGACTTAGCATTGGCCATCAGCCGAACAGGATTCAGGAAAGCGAATCCACAGCCACAGGAAATGAATAAAGCGACGATTGAGAAGCCGCTTCAAATCATTCGTGCCTCTGCGCTGGTGCGCGTAAAGGTATTCAATATAATAATTGGTCAAGAAAAAACAATGCTATTTGAAAAGGCAAAAATGATAGGTGCTTTAAACATGCCTAATCAAGAAGAATGGCACAATTGGCATGCAGCCACAGGTGTAGTGATAGATACCCAAACACCAATTACCTTTATCATTCCGCCAACTTTAGGCAAACCAATTAGTGGATCAATGACCACCGTAGAATTGGCGAATATCGGTGATATCAATATTGCGCGCTATCAAGATAATCAACAAAAACTGCACCAAGCAATGGATACCAGAGAATGATGATTGAATTGTAAGTAAACTTAAAACGGTTATGTACGCTTAAATTATGGATCAATCAAGCCACTGCGCATAGCAATCAAGGCAATTTCAGCAGAATTATTTGCATTCAACTTTTGTTTAATATTATATAAATGCGTACCTACAGTGCGCGGACTTAGAAACAAGGTTTCAGCAATTTCATTCGTCGTCTTGCCCTTTGCGAGCGACATAAAGACTTCAAACTCACGTTCACTAAGCACATCTACAGGGTTTTGCTCACCTGATAGTTGTTGAATTGCCATTTGTTGTGCCACCGTAGCTTCAATGTATTTTTTGCCTGATGCCACTGCACGGATCGCTTTAATCAGTTCTTCTGCTGCACTGCGTTTGGTCACATATCCCTTTGCACCCGCATTGAGAACACGTTTTGGGTGCACGGAATCTTCATGAGCGGAAAGTACCAAGATTTTTGCTGATGGCTCTTTATTCAGAATACGCTCTATTGCTTCCATACCGCCCATGCCCGGCATGGTAATATCCATCACAATCACATCTGGCTTGTGTTCCATATAGGCTTTAATCGCTTCTTCCCCGTTCTCTGCTTCAGTAATGACTTTAATGTCATCTGATGTTTCTAACAACATTTTGAAGCCCATTCGCACTACCGCATGATCATCCACTAACATGACTTTTATTTGACTCATTCCCGCATCCCTCAATTCATAGCTTTTGGTATTGTTATCATAATATTCGTTCCCTTACCCAACTCAGAATCAACCTTAAAGCTCCCATGCAATCCTTGCACACGTTCACGAATCCCTAATAATCCAAAGTGATTTGTTTGATCGACCGCATCAATGTCCATTCCCTTGCCGTTATCTACAATGATGAGCTGAAGTGTGTCATCGCCTACAATGCTTAAATCAATAGTCAACTCAGTTGCCTCAGCATGTTTAATGGCATTGTTAATGGACTCTTGAACAATTCGATAGATATTAATATTAATTGTCTCGCCCAGCTCATTCAAAGCGCCTGCCAGACTTAATTTTACATTTAAGTTTTGATACTGCTCTTGCACCGAGTTAGCCAAATCTTTTAATGTTTCCGTTAACCCCAAATTATCTAAGGACCCAGGTCTTAGCTGCTTGATAATATTGTGCATGCCATCGTAGATGTGGTTTGCTGCTGCAACAATCGTTTGCGCACTTGCCTCTACTTCCGGCGCTTTTTCTTTTGTTTTGTTAGCGATGGTAACTGCAAATGTTTTAATCGCTGTAACATACTGACCTAATTCATCATGCAACTCTCTTGCTAAACTGCGACGCTCATCTTCTATGTGCTTTTGAATCAAGTGGGTAAGCTGTCGACTTTCTTCCAACTCTCGCTCAACAGCTAAAGACTGTGCCATCCGGTTAAGACTGTGGCCAATCTTTTCAAACTCAGGGGATTTAAAATGTGGTAACCGCGCGCTTAAATCTCCTTGTTCAAGCTGATTAATCATCTTGAGTATTGGGTGTAATGGTTTAAGTAATCGGCCCAACATCCAATATACGCCAACATTCAAAGCAATAAAAAAGCCCAGCCATATCCAAAATAAATTTTGCATCTTGGCCCAGGACTCACGAATTGTACCACTTGGGTTAGGCCTAACTTCTAGCTTACCCAGCTTCCCTAACCGAATAAATCGCATCACAGGCTCTGCTTTCGGATCCAACATGTCGTAAAACCATTGCGGCGGTTTTACGTCAGACCGATACTCAGGTTTCGGTGATTTATACACCACTTGATTACGAAAGTCATATAAATAAATTTCATTGCTTCTAACACGACCTAGCTGCTCTAAAAAGCGTCGCATCACCCCATTGGTATAGCCTAAATCCAAATTACTGGCAGAGCTTAAAATAACAGCATCTAGCAATTGTGTCGTTACGTGCGTAGCGGCTTCTACACTCTCTTGTGTTGATGATTTAGCGGCTTTTATCAAAATAAAACCTACTGCCAACATAAATAGCAGCATCAACAAAGTAATGATTAAATTTAACCGTAACCTTAAGCTCATCAATTGTATCTAATAATTACACGCAAAAATGTTGAAATGAGAATCTAACATGTGTAGAGTTTAGCAACCATCTACAATTAGAAATATAGTGTATTTCATGAGTTTACAAAGTAATTTTATCTGTTCAGCAGCTTCTGCAATTCACGCAGTAATTATTGCACATAAACCCGAAATCGAATCTCTAGACCAAGCGATTGGTGATGGTGACCATTACATTAACGTTTTGCGTGGTGCTGAGGCCATTGCAGGCATGACAGACGAACTTGCGTTACTTCCCGCGCATGAAGCGCTTAATAAAATTGCGATGAAGTTGCTAAGCACAATTGGCGGCGCTTCAGGACCGCTCTTTGCCAGCTTTTTTATGGGAATGGCAAAAACCATTAAACACAACGGCGGCGATACTTATCTGGACATTGCTGCAGCATTTGCAGCTGGTGTTCAAGAGATTATCAAACGCGGCAAAAGTAAAATAGGCGAAAAAACCATGTTAGATGTGCTCATTCCAGTTGCACATCAGTTTATTTTTAGCGCTATCGAAAATAAGACAAAAGAAGAAATATGCATTGATATTAAAGCAGCCGCAGACAAAGGTCTAGAATCAACACGTGACTTAGTAGCCACTAAAGGACGGGCTGCTGGACTTGGCGATCGTGCAATTGGTCATTTAGATGCAGGCGCAAAAAGTTGCCAAGTAATGATTACAGAAATATGTACTTTATCATTAAAATCAAATAATTAATTACACTAATTAAAGTAAAATATCATGAAAAAATTCGCCAACAATATAGACCATATGCTAACGGAAAGCCTTTCTGGCTTCGAAAAAGCACACCATAACTTGGTTGCCCTTCAGCTGGCACCCACTTTTATTACACGCAAGCATAAAGCCAGTAATAAAGTTGCCATTATTTCTGGTGGAGGCGCTGGACATGAACCTTTGCACGCAGGGTTTATTGGCACTGGCATGCTCGATGCAGCATGCCCAGGGCAAGTGTTTACCTCGCCAACACCAGACCAAATGCTCGCAGCTGCTGAAGCAGTGCATGCAGATAAAGGTGTGTTGTTTATCGTTAAAAACTATGCAGGTGACATAATGAACTTTGAAATGGCTGCTGAGATGTTACCGTATGAACATGCAACCGTTTTGACCAGCGATGATTGCGCTGTCATCAATAGTACCTACACAGAAGGAAGACGCGGCGTTGCGGGAACTGTCATTGTCGAAAAATGCGTAGGTAGTATTGCCGAAACAGGTGCAGACTTAGCAGCTTGTAAAGCTTTAGGTGATAAGATTAATGCACAAACAGCTAGTATCGGTGTTGCATTAACAAGCTGTACAGTGCCTGCAGCTGGGCACCCTACCTTTGAGATTAATGAAACAGAAATTGAAATGGGCGTTGGTATACATGGTGAGCCCGGCCGCAAACGCGAAACCATGCGTGAAGCTGATGCTATTGTCAAAGATATGATTGATGCGATTCTAACCGACTTAAAAACAACTAAAGGTAGCGAAATCTTATTACTGGTTAATGGATTAGGTGCGACTCCATTGATGGAGCTTTACCTCATCTATAATACCGCTGAAAAATTACTGACAGAAAACGGATTAACTATATCGCGTTCCTTGGTTGGCAACTACACAACAGCTATTGATATGGCTGGCGCATCGATTACGGTCTGTCTATTAGACGATGAAATCAAGCAACACTGGGATAGCCCCGTACATACGGCGGCTTTACGTTGGGGTGTTTAAGCTTTTAACCCCAGCTTTAACCCCAAAAACTGCGTACCACAGCGCATTCACTGCTGCTGCATGGTCATCAACCTCTACGAAATTCACTTTCGCTTGCATGTCGCCCTGTAATCTTGCCGCGTGTTGTAAACGGCGATATTCGCGGTAAGCATCTGCAGTTTGTTGCGCTAACTCTTGATTGATTACACCTAAACTCCCAAGCTTTTCCAGTAAAGCGATATTACCTATATTTGCCGACAACTCACTGTATTGAGCCGCATTTGCCAGCACTAAAAACTGCACGATAAACTCAACATCAATAATACCGCCTGCACTATGTTTTAAATCAAAAAGATCTGCGTTAAGGTGTTGCGCTTGACGCATCTTTTCTCTCATTTCTATAATGCTAGCGCTTAGCTTTTCATTGTCACGTTCTTGCTGTATCACCTGTTGACGAATCGCATCAAAGCGCTCGCCTACACGCACATCGCCAGCAACAAAACGTGCCCTAGTAATCGCCTGATGCTCCCAAGGCCACGCACGTTTTTGTTGATAATCCAAAAAAGCATCAGTTGAGCTAACTAATAAGCCACTATTACCATCTGGTCGCAATTGCAAGTCTATTTCGTAGAGTAAGCCAGCCGAAGTTAAGCTATTAAACCAACCATTAATACGCTGTGCAAAACGCGCGTAAATATGATTAACATCATCACTTGGGTCATCATATAGAAAGATAATGTCCAAATCGGAAGCGTAGCCTAACTCTTTACCACCAAGCTTGCCATAGCCAATCACTGCAAATTTCGGCACCTCAATGTGCTTATGTTTAAATGAAGTCCATATTGTTGTAATAGAAACATCCATAATTAAATCGGCTAGTGCACTTAATTGATCTGACAGCTTCTCCAATGGCAATTTACCAGCAATATCCTGCGCAGCAAAACGAAATGCGGTTGCATGCTGGAAATGTCGCATGGCATCCATTTGCTGTTCTGTATCACCCTGCGATGTTTCCATAGTGGCAATAAGCTCAGCTCGCATTGCATCAAAATCAGGTTCGGCATATAAAGTGACTTCGTCTAAAAGCTCATCTAAAACAATCGGGTGCTTAATCAAATATTGTGCACACCAAGCACTAGCAGCACACAATCGCACAACCAAACGCAGTGCATCCGGATATTCTGACATCATGGCCAAATAACTCGCGCGGCGACAAACAGCTTCAATGAAGTCCATGGTTCGCATCAAGGCAATGTCAGCATTTTTCTCATGACTGGCTATTTCAATCAATAAGGGCAGCAATCGATTAAAGCGTTGTCTACTGAGTTCAGGCAATTGCTTATAGCGATGTCCTTGATGCAATTGCTGGATTTGACTAAGTGAATCTTTGGGTTTGCTGTAACCCATAGCTGCTAATAGTAAAAGACTTTCATCATCAGTCCGCTCTACATCCCAAATAGTTTTAGCTACAGCCAAGGCCTCCTCTTGTTGGGCATCCATTACATTTTCAGGTTTATGTTTTACGCTAAACGTTTGATCAAACTGTGCCCGCACAATATCTCTATGCTGATTAAGTTGATTTAACAAAGCATCCCAACTAACAAAATTCATGGCACTGGCAATACGACTTTGCGCCGCTTCAGTTTTAGGCAAATCTTGTGTTTGTGCATCTTCAACATACATCAGTCGGTGTTCTAAGTTTCTTAAAAAAACATACGCCTCGCTGAGTTGTTTTACAACTTCAACTGGCAACAAATATTTTGCTTTTAATAAACGCAATACTTCTAACGTTGGCCTGATTCGTAAATCCGGCTCCTGCCCACCGCGAATTAACTGAAATACTTGGGCAATAAACTCGATCTCGCGTATTCCGCCACGCCCTAACTTAATATTGTCTTGACCACCACTGCTTTTAGCGCTCCGTACATTGACTTCACGTTGAATTTGTACTTTTAAATCACGCATGCTGGCAAATGCACCGTAATCAAGGTACTTACGATAGACAAATGGTTTTAGCAACGAAGAGACCATGCTGCCGCCAGTCACTTCACGACCCTTTATCCATGCGTAGCGCTCCCACTCTCGTCCATTATTTTGATAATATGCTTCCAGTGCATCTAGATTTGACACTAAAGCGCCTTCGCTACCAAAAGGTCGCAAACGCATATCTACACGAAAAACAAACCCATCTTCAGTGACATCATCAAGCACGGCAATAAACTTTTTGCCCAGTTTTACAAAATAATCTTGATTACTGATGCTATTTTCACCATTGGTTTGACCTGATTGTTGATATGCAAAAATTAGGTCAATATCTGATGAAACATTGAGCTCTTCACCTCCAAGCTTACCCATTCCGATGACGATAAATGATTGGGCATTTCCTTCGTCATCAACTGGCTGCCCAAACATTTTTTCTTGCCAAACACTTAAATACTCAACCGTCTTAATGATAGAGAAATCTGCAAAATCACTAATAGACTCTACAACCTCTTGATAATCAGCCAGCCCATTTAAATCTCGCAAAATAATACGCGCAAGCACACGTTGCCGCAGCTTACGTAAAACTTTTTTTAAATTTTCTTCATCATTAATTTCATACTTTTCAAGGAACAATTGCATTTCATCTAATTGATATGAAACATCACAGTTATCTAGCAAATCGGCTAGCAACTCCTTATCATTCGACAAAAGCCTTGTTAAAAATGGGCTGCAAGTCTCAACTTTCTCAAGGTAAGTTTTCTGAATTGGGCTAATTGTGGCGCCATTTGCGCATGTTTGTACTATTGACATACTGTTTTTGCGGTAATATCTTAGTGAACGAATTTAATAATAAAAAAATATTTATTACGTCTATTTGGGAGTTTAGCATGTCCATTGAGTCAGTCTTGCACGAAAATCGCATTTTTAAACCTTCAGCAACCTTTCAACAAAATGCAGCGGTCCCTAGTATGGATGTCTATAACGCATTATGTGAGGAAGCAAAAAACGATTATGCGGGTTTTTGGGCTAAACTTGCGCGTGAGCTACTTATTTGGCATAAGCCTTTTACTAAAACACTTAATGAAGAGAATGCGCCTTTTTACAAATGGTTTGAAGATGGTGAACTCAACGTTTCAGCAAATTGCTTAGATAAACACTTAGACACCATTCCCAATAAAACGGCAATCATCTTTGAAGCTGATAATGGCGAGGTCAAAACAGTTACCTACAAAGATTTGTATCATCAAGTCTGTACCTTTGCTAATGGCTTAAAAACACTTAATTTGACCGTAGGTGATCGCGTCATCATCTATTTACCAATGGGCATCGAAGCGATTGTTGCCATGCAAGCCTGCGCGCGCTTAGGCCTTATCCATTCAGTTGTTTTCGGCGGATTTTCTGCAAAAAGTCTGAACGAACGTATTATTGATGCTGGCGCTTCCGCTGTAATCACAGCAGATTACCAATTCAGAGCTGGCAAGACATTGCCGTTGAAAAAAGCAGTCGATGAAGGAATCGCCATGGGCGGCTGTGACTGCATTAAAAATGTAGTGGTTTTGAAAAAAACTGAAGAAGCGGTTACGTGGAATCCTAATGATATTTGGTGGCATGACTTAATTGATGGACAGCCTGCTGAGTGTCCACCCGTTATGGTGAGTGCTGAGCATCCTCTCTTTATTTTGTACACGTCAGGTTCAACAGGTAAGCCAAAAGGTGTTCAACATAGTTCGGCTGGCTATTTGCTCCATGCGATGAATACGATGCGCTGGACCTTTGATATACAAGCAGATGACATTTACTGGTGCACCGCTGATGTGGGATGGATTACAGGCCATAGCTATGTCACCTATGGACCGATGGCAATGGGTGCAACACAAATCGTGTTTGAAGGTGTACCGACCTACCCTAATGCTGGTCGTTTTTGGGAAATGATTGAAAAACACAAAGTGTCAATCTTTTATACTGCACCTACAGCCATCCGTTCACTCATTAAAGCAGGTGAAACTAATCCAGAAACGCACCCAAAAAAGTTTGATCTATCTAGCTTAAGGCTTCTTGGCACCGTAGGGGAACCTATTAATCCAGAAGCTTGGATGTGGTACTACAAAGAAATTGGTGGCGAAAAATGTCCAATTGTAGACACATTCTGGCAAACTGAAACTGGTGGACATGTGATTACGCCTCTACCCGGAGCCACGGCCCTTGTGCCAGGCTCATGCACACTTCCATTCCCAGGCATCGCGATTGATGTCGTAGACGAGACTGGTCACGATGTACCTTGGGGTGAAGGTGGACTGCTAGTGATCAAAAAACCCTGGCCTTCCATGGTACGCACTATTTATGGTGATCCAGAGCGCTTTAAAAGTGCCTATTTTCCTGAGGAGCTAGGCGGCAATCTATACTTGGCTGGTGACGGGGCTATCAGAGATAAAGAGACAGGTAATTTTACTATTATGGGCCGAATCGATGATGTTCTAAACGTATCAGGCCATCGCTTAGGCACCATGGAAATCGAATCAGCCCTTGTAGCACATGAGCTGGTCGCTGAGGCTGCTGTCGTTGGTAAGCCCGATGATATCAAAGGCGAGTCAATTGTTGCCTACGTCGTCCTTAAAGGCGAACGTGCAACCGGAGAAAAAGCAAAAGAAATCGTTGCTGAATTGCGCAATTGGGTTGGTAAGGATATTGGTCCGATTGCTAAGCCAAGTGAAATTCGTTTTGGCGATAATTTACCTAAAACAAGAAGCGGCAAAATTATGCGTCGATTGTTACGCAGCCTTGCAAAAGGCGAAGAAATCACATCGGATATATCCACTTTGGAAAATCCAGCAATTCTTGACCAGCTAAAAAAAGTAGTGAGCTAAGGTTTAATTAGGATAATTTGGTTGCTTTTGTATTGATGATGGGACAAATATGACTACGCCTGAAGAGTACCTATTTGCTGCTGAAGGTTGTTATATCACCGAGCTGTCAAACATAGAGCATGACCCTCAGGTCTCCATCGCACAAGCGCGTGTTGAGCCTAACGTAACCACAGCTTGGCACCGACTTGAAGGTGTTACAGAAAGATATTGCATTATTTCTGGTGACGGCATTGTAGAAATTGGCGATGACGCGCCAAAAGCGGTTGTTGCTGGTGATGTGGTGATTATTCCGCCGATGACGCGGCAGCGCATACGGAATACTGGAAAGGCAGATTTAATCTTCTTGGCAATTTGCAGCCCGCGTTTTACGCCTGCATGTTATCAGTCTACTAGCATATTTGGGCATCACCGTGTACTATCACATCGCTGATTGTGCGAAAATAAGACCTATACATTTACAGCTAGAGACACAACCCGCATGATAGCAACAAGTAATATCCCACTCAATGTCCCTTTTAAAGAAAAAGATGAAGCAAAATCACATGGTGCGCGCTGGAACCCAGCTGACAAACATTGGTATATTCCAGAAGGCATTGATGATGCGCCTTTTGCTAAATGGTTAGATAATGCACCCTCAGATGCTACTGCAGCTTCTTCACCAGCGGTAAAAAACAAAGAATCAATTAAGACCAAAGCATCATCTAATGCTATAGATGACATTAATGCAATGTTACGCGATGCTGTTGAAATCAACGATGATTCATCGATGTGACTGGGCAAACGCTTCCAATGCGGAAGCAAAGTATCACGATGAAGAATGGGGTTTCCCTGTCCATGATGACCGCTTGCTTTTTGAGGCACTTACTTTAGAGGGCGCACAAGCTGGGTTAAGCTGGGCAACCATTTTAAATAAACGCCAAGGTTACCGCAGTGCGTTTGACAATTTCGATATCGAAACTGTAGCGCATTACTCCGCAAAGAATATAGATGCTTTACTGCAGGATAGTGGCATTGTAAGAAACAAGCTAAAAATTAATGCAACCATCATTAACGCCCAGCGCATTCTTGCCATGCAAGCTGAACATGGTAGCTTTGATGCCTTTATCTGGTCATTTGTAAATGGCAAACCAATTAACCACCGGCGTCAACAATTCTCCGATATTCCTAGCCAGTCAGCTGAGTCTGATTTAATGAGCAAAACTTTAAAGAAGAATGGCTTTAAATTTATTGGTTCAACAACCTGTTATGCCTTTATGCAAGCAGTTGGCATGGTCAATGACCATTTAGTAACATGTTTTAGACATTCGGAATGTTAAGCGTTATAGTCTAAGTCCTTATTAATCAAATCGAAATCACAACAATCAAAAGGAAGTAATCATGGCAACAACAGACTCTTGCTGTACTATCGTGCCCTACTTTAAGGTCCCAGAAGAAAATTTAAGTGCTTTTAAAAAGATTTGCGAAGTCTTTGTAAGTAAGACCAATAATGAAAAAGATTGTTTGTACTATGGCTTTAGTTTCAATGGTAATGAAGCGCATTGTCGCGAAGGATATAAAAATGCGGAAGCTGCATTAGTCCACCTTGAGAATATTGGTGATGTCTTTGCAGATGCGCTTAAAATATCAGAACTAACACGGCTAGAAATCCATGGACCAGAATCAGAATTAGCCAAATTGAGAGAACCATTAGCTGCACTCAACCCTGCGTTTTTTGTTTTAGAATACGGTTTTCGTCGCTAATGGCTTTAAACAAGTTTCTTAGTCAATCTAAAAGACAGCCAGTATGGCAGTAAACGTAGCAACTTCACAAACCAAGTGAATTTTTTTGGGAAGTGAATCTCAAAACTTGAAGAAGTAATGCCTTTTGCAATATATAGGGCAGCTTCTTCAACCTCGATCATCATTGGCATCTTGAATTGATTTTTATCGGTCATGGGTGTACGTACAAAACCAGGGCTAATCAGTTTGACATCAATATTCTTGGATTCATATTCAACATATAAGCTCTCTGCTAAATTTGTGATTGCTGCCTTAGTAGAGGCATACGGTTGCGCGTTGGGAAGCCCAATATAACCCGCAACTGAACCACACAAGTTTACTTGACCCTGCCCTTGCGATTCAAAAAAAGGCAACACAACATCAAGTACGTTATAAACACCACCAATGTTTACTTGCAAGCTCTTTTGGATGAATACAATATCAGCACGTCCTTTTTCACTAGGATCATACACAGCCGCAAAAAAAATCACACGGTCTAGCCGTTTGATTGTTTTAAACGCTTGCTTTGTCTGCGCGTAGTCGCTGACATCAAAAGGCAATATTTGATGATTGGCGCCCGTCAAAGTTTGACGCACTTCATGCAATTCAGACTCACGTCGCGCTGACAAAATGATATTTGCGCCAGCCTGGCTAAGCTCTCGGGCGGTTGCAGCACCAATACCACTGCTTGCGCCAACAATCCAAACATATTGGCCATGAACATTCTTCATTACAGTTTTAATATCCTCATAAAACAGCATTATTGCTCCTGCTTTTGCATGAACAAGGTTAACTCAGCTACGGTTATACCAAACTTTTTCAAATATGAACGATTGACTAAAACACCATCATTCATTAAAAACATCCAGTCATCAAATGTAATGCGATAAGTGGTATCGCCAACAGGTAAATCCATTTTGTAAGCCCAACGCATCGCACTACCTTCTAATTGGCCTGTGGCTTTATCTAAAATGTCTGATGCTTTACCTTCATAAGTTTTTTCACCTGTTTTTGTAATAGTCCAAACCCGCTTTTGTGTTTCGCCATCGTAATACTTAAAGTGTTCTTCCAAAGTGCCTACATCACCTTCCCATGAACCTACCATTGTGACATCAAAACGTCGTGTTACCTCACCACTCCTATTTTGTATCAAGCCCCACGCTTTAATTGGGCCCGAAAAGTAAGCTTTTAAATCCAAAGGGGGCGTAGTATTTTTGTATGCTTCCATAGAAGAGGTTGCACAGCCGTTAAGAAACGTCATAAGCCCCATGATGATTACTCCTTTTTTGATTATGTTCATTGTTTGTCCTTTGTCTTTTAATTAATATCCATAAAGAAATAGCAGCCAGTAACTTAATGATGCAGGGCACCAAGCCATACAACATAAGCAATGCTTGCTGCGCTGTTTGTGTATTATCCGATGCAACAACAAATCCAAATCGATCTAGCACGAGGAAGGCACCACCGCTCGCAATCGCAAATGAAATTTTTGGAATAAAGGCCATCACACCATAATATTGCGTTGCACGGCTCTCCGCCTTACTTGTATTAATACGATCTGCAATGATGGAAGTAGGTAACGATAGATCAGCGCCTAACGCGAAGCCAGACAAGACACATATCACACCATATGAAACCACATCACCTGGTTCAAGTGTAATAACCCAGATAAAGACTGCAATAGATAGCGCCATTGACATGAGCCATGCATAATATTTATCAAGTTTTTTCGACAATATAAACCATAGCTGCATCAAAGCTGCACCCGATACAAAGTATAAAAATAGGAATAATCCGGTGTAGGTTTCTGCGTTTAAATAATCTCGCACAAAGAAAATAACTAAGACGGCTGGTAAAGATGCGGCAATTTGTGTAAGCAGATAAGTAAAGAAAAATAAGCGCTGTTTATCTTTAAGCACCTGAAAAAAAGCATATTTCTTTTTGCTATTAGATTGATTAATATGACTTAAATCTGCACGTTTAATAAACTGCAAGAATAATATCCAAGCAATGACCATTGCAATAAAATAAACCAAAAATAACCATCTAAATGCTTGTGCTGCATCTGTCTTGGTAAGAAAAAGCGTTGGCAAAATAGAAGCAACCAATAGTCCAAATAAAGTAAATGACTCACGCCAGCCCGCAATTCGAGTACGTTGATCTTTATCTTCAGACCAAAAGCCACCAATCATATTGATATTAATCACCACTATGCTAAAACCTGTTGTAGCTAACAGCATACTGGCGGCAAACCAAAATGCAGTAGAAATAGAAAATTGGGGTCCAAAAAATAAAGCAAAGAGACCCAAGGTTAAGACAGAAATTCCTGTCGTCAGAATAGCGTTTCTCCGCGTCGCATAACGGTCTGTCAAATAACCAATAATAGGGTCTTGTACTGCATCAAACAATCGTACTAAGAGCAAAATTATACCGATAGTACCAAGGCCTAACCCTAAATGCTGAGTATAAAAATCAGGCGCATGGATGTACAAAGGCAAGCCAGCAAAAGCCACTGGAAATGCTAACATTGCATATCTAAACAACAACCAACGATTTGGATATTGCGCCACTATTTTTGACCTATGAGCTTGTTGCGCAATGCTGGTGCGCTGGTTTTCTCGCCAAACCATATATCAAAGAAGACATCACAGAACTGACTATCATCGACTTGACCAATGAAATTGTTGTTCTTATAAAATGTACATTCGTTGGTCGTTTTGTATATGCCAGTGATACTATCTCCCTTCTTTACATTAGGGAAAATATTACGCATTTGAGAATGCCAGTCTGCCAACGTTAATTCATCTACACGTTCTTGATTTCGCATTTCTTCTGCCGACTGATCAGCAATTTTTTCGCCATCAATATCTCGCAGATAAGATAACTTTAATGCAAATGGCGGTTGCACTTCCCGCTTACCATTTTCCGTGTAAAAGCTCGCATCATACACATCAAACAAAAATACAGTTAGCCGTCCTGATGCTACCATTTTTGCATCAGGAATATGCTCCTGAATTAATGTTGTCGCATGTGCATGAAGCATCCATAAAAGCATGCCCATCGTTACAATAAATTTATACATGACTAAGCTCCATTTGCATCACATCCGTTTTATTGGTTCTAAATCCTGCTGCACAAGCAGCTAAATAAAAGCGCCACAAACGGATAAAGCCATCATCAAACCCTAGGGCTTTTACTTGTTGCTTTTGTTTGTCAAAACTCTCTAACCAAGTTTCTAAAGTTCGCGCATAGTCGTGACCGAATAGATAAGGTTCATGTGTTTTCAAACCAGCTTTTTCTGCCTCCTGTTTGAATCGAGAAATGCTAGGTAACATACCACCAGGAAAAATAAAGCTGCGAATGAAATCACCACCTTTACGATAATTTGGAAAATCATGCTCATTGATGGTGATCGTTTGTATTACTGCATTGCCATTTTTCGCTAATAAAGATTTCATTTTTTGAAAATAGGTAGGCCAAAAATGCTCGCCAACGGCTTCAAACATTTCGATTGAAATAATGTGATCATATAAACCTGTTTGATGACGATAGTCTTCTAAAGCAATATTGGCATTCTTTCCTATACGGTCTTGCGCAAAAGCATGCTGCTCTTCCGATAAGGTAATCCCTTTAATATCGTAATCACCTTTAGATATCGCACGTTCTGCTAAACCACCCCACCCACAACCGACTTCAAGCAATCGGCCTGAGCGATGATTAATACAACCGAGCATACGGTCATATTTGTTGTATTGGGCCTGCGTTAAAGTATCTTGTTCTGATTGATACAAGGCTGAAGAATAGGTCATACTTGGATCTAGCCATAACTGATAAAACGCATTCCCAAGATCATAATGTGCATGGATATTTTTCTTACTGCCTTTGATTGTATTAAGCCTAAATAGATAAAATAAACCAGACAACATACTATATAGCTTGTTACCAGTTAGCATTTGATCTATTGCTGATTGATTTTTAAGCCCAAGCTCAACTAATTGATTGATATTATCGGTATCCCACTTCCCTGCACGATAGTCATCTGCAAAACCAATATCACCTTTGCGAATTAAATTCGTAAAAACACTCCAGTCATGTACGACCAGTTGCGCCATATGCGCAGTCTGTTCTTTACCACTAAAGGTGCGAACCTTACCATCTGGTGTTGTTAGTTGCAGTGTTCCCCACGACAATTGATCTAAACGTTTTAAAATTTGCTCTGCAGCTGTTTTATTAATCATTTCATTTTCCAAATAAATAAATTATTCAAAGTGTTGTACTAATTTTCTGTTGTTTCTGTTTGGGCTTAGGAACATATTTAATCCTTTTTAAAACTAATTTAAGCGCGTGCCAATGAATCATGGCAATGGCTTTCATTGTTACCAGTGGATAACGCCAAAATGCACGGCGAAGGCTTTCTTTGTCTAAGCGTTGTAACTGCCCTATTAACGACGTGATAACTTGTTTGTGGCCTGTGCGATTATGGAAATTAATAACAACATTAAAATTGTCATCGTTGATATCAAATTTAAATTCATAGTGACCTTCACGATTCAAGAAAGGTGACACATGAAATAACTTTTCAGCAAAGAGTGGGCTTGTTCCTATAATGCTACGATGATCCTTATGTGCACAAAGATAAGTATGTTGCTCACCAAACGTATTGTGCACCTCACAAAGCACTGCTTTGATTTCACCAGCTTTATTCTGGCATAGCCAAAAGCTGACTGGATTAAATACATACCCAAGCACCCTAGGCATACAAACCAAGACAATTTCACCATCTGCATCTATTTGATGTTCATCTAGAATACGCTTTGCCCACTGCTCAAGAGAGCTGCCATCCCGTGGTCCATGATCTTTATCGTAAAAACTTTGAATGCCAAAACGATTGTATGCGATTGATATCTCTTTTAATTTGGACAGCGGTAAAGCGATGTAATAAATACCATAGTTGAAGGCATGCACTTTTGGTAATAAGCGTTTATGCATCACTGTACCCGTCAGTAAATTTGCATAACTTATTGCCATGGGATGACGCCCCCTAACGCTTTCACGACATTGACAGCGCTCAACAGTCCATCTTCATGAAAGCCATAACGTTGATAAGCACCACAAAACCATAAATTTCTATTGCCTTGGATTCGAGGAATAGCCTCTTGAGAAACAATCGCATTGTAGTCAAAAATTGGGTGTGAAAAATAATGCTCATCCATAATCAGAGACGCTTTAGGTCGTCTTGCTGGATTTAAAGTAATGATGACGGGAATATCCGTTTCTAAGCTTTGTAGATTATTCATCCAGTAACTTAATGACACGCCATTGCTGTTATCTTTTTCCTGTTCTGATAAATAAACCCAGCTTGCCCAACATTGATTATGTTGCGGCATAAAACTAGTATCAGAGTGAACAATGATTTGATTTCTTTGGTAGTGAAAGTTAGATAAGACTGACGATTCCTCTACTGTTGGTTCATCAATCATATTTAGTGCTTGATTAGCATGGCATGCAAAAATAACATGATCAAAAAGACGTTTATCGCCGCGTTCATCCATAACTTGCCATTGATTTTTTACTTGCTTAACTTTTTGCACACCATTATTCAGCAGTATATGCTCCGCAAATGGTGCAATTAAGCGTCCAATATATTCACGGCTTCCGCGTGTTACCGTATACCACTGTGGTCGTTTATTTATGCTGAGTAAGCCATGATTTTTGAAGAAACGTAAAAAAGTTTGCGCTGGAAACTTCATAATCGTTTCCACAGGGCAGCTCCATATTGCTGCACCCATTGCAAGAATATAGTAGCGTTTAAACCACTCGCCCATTTTCAGCTGGTCTAAACACTCGCCTAAGCTGATTGAAGGATCTTTATCGATAAATGCGGGCGCATTTTTGTTAAACTTAAACACATCAAGCAACATGCGCCAATACTGAGGTCGATATAGATTTTTTCGCTGTGCAAATAATCCATCCGAACTGTATTCTAACCAGCCATTATTGACACTCACACCAAAAGACATATCACTTTTTTGGTAAGGTACTTTTAGCCGATCAAATAAGCCGAGTAAGTTTGGGTAATTCCAGTCATTAAATACAATAAAGCCTGTATCAACTGGTGTAGGGCCATATTCTAGAGGTACTTCAATCGTTCTACTGTGCCCGCCTACATATGCGTTTTTCTCATAAACGACCAAGTCATGCTGCTTGTGCAGCAAGTAAGCTGCACCTAAACCTGATATTCCAGTACCAATAATTGCTATTTTCATCTCAGCACTATGCCAGAATCCCCATTACTGGAGCATGGCATCAACATTACATTTTTGTAATGAAGCGCAACCCTTTACCAGTATTTTGCAGCACTATTTCTACATGGTGCAAATCAAAAACAGCCTTAACCAAACTGAGTCCTAGGCCTGTTCCAGATGAAGATCGGCTTACATCTGATCGGTAAAAACGCTGAAAGACTTTATCTAGCTCGTTTTCAGGAATTCCTCCTCCGGTATCTTCAATGTAAATCACACAATGCTGACTTTCAGTCCTCATGCAGACAGTTATCTCACCATGTTCAGGTGTATACTTGATTGCGTTATCAAAAATATTAGCATACGCCTGAAACAACAAATCTTTATCGCCATCATAGTTGGCATTGATTAACTGTTCATGAATGGTAATGTGCTTCAGTTCAGCCAAAGGCTCATAAAAAGCAATTACGTCTTCGATTAAGCGCTGTAGAGAAAGTGTTTGAAAATGTTCACGTTTTTTTTCTGTTTCAATGCGAGAGATACGCAACAGCGCATTAAAAGTATTGAGAAGTTTATCTGCCTCTGTCAGTAGCGCCTCGTTAGCAGTATCAACATTTCCTTTTTTTGCTTCTTCGATATGGTTACGCAATCGGGTTAATGGGGTGCGCAAATCATGTGCTATGTTGTCTGACATCTGCCGCAAACCACCCATTAATGACTCGATTCTATCTAACATCAAATTAAGCGTGCTCGCCATCTTGCCTAAATCATCCCAATGCGAGCTAACTTCTAGGCGTTTTGATAAATCCCCCGTATCCATTATATTTTGAGCTGTTGTTGCAATTCGATTCGTGCCTCTGGCCACAAATACGCTGATTAAATAACTGACTAATACGACTAGAATAATTAATGCAATGCTTATAATGCTCAACCACTGCATAAAACGAAATTCTTGTTGGGCTTCTGAAACATCTACACCGACCAATATTTTTTGCTTGTTTTTAAAGGTATGGATTTTAGCAGCATAGGTTTTATTCGAAATAGGATGATTAAAGACAATAAGTCCTTCTTTAAGCCGGTCAATTTTGCCTGAAATAATCTCAGGCACTTCACCATTTGGACCAAAAGGTAGAAATAATCGCCCAAGCCTGTCGTTTTCTAACTGGACCGTCTCATCGAATAACTGGTCAGGAGAAAGGTACCTAATTTCGGTATCAATGACCTCCTCTGTACCATAAATAAAATGGCCTCGTTCAAAGAAATAGCCAAAGTAGCCAAGCACTAATAATGAAAAGCCACAAAGGAGTGTGAACAGTAAGGCCATTTTAAAACTAGAGCTTTTGGCATAACTTCTCTGGTCTGTCACCGCTTTACTCACTTGTTTCAATGATATAGCCAGAGCCTCGGACAGTTTGAATAATAGAAGAATCAAATCCTTTATCAATCTTGCTGCGCAATCGGCTAATATGGACATCAATCACATTGGTCTGAGGGTCAAAATGATAATCCCAAACATTTTCGAGCAACATTGTTCGTGTCACCACTTGGTTTTGATGTTTAAGAAGATACTCTAGCAAACTAAATTCCCGTGTTTGCAATTCAATCAACTTGTCATTTCGTGTTACTTTGCGCGCCATTAAATCAACTTTTAGGTCCCCTACTTGCAACAGTGTTTTCGTTTTCTGCTGTAACTGACGACGGCCTAATATTTCTACGCGGGCTAATAGCTCACTGAATGCGAATGGCTTTACAAGATAATCATCCCCACCTGAGCGTAATCCGTTTACACGGTCATCTACTTCTCCTAATGCACTTAAAATAAGGATAGGTACAGGCTTATCTAATGCTCTTATCGTTTTAATGATGGATAAACCATCTAATTCAGGTAGCATCCGATCAATAATCAGCACGTCGTAGTTTTCTGTCGTTGCTAAAAATAGACCATCTTTCCCATTAGAAGCAATATCAGCGCTATGGCGCGACTCTTTCAAGCCTTTAGCAATAAAAGCCGAAACTTCAAGGTCATCTTCAATAATGAGTATTCGCATAACGATAGATATAGCATACTTTTTTTATTAAAACACCATAGTACTGATAATCAATGTGAATATTTTTAATGCGCGAATCGGTTACAATAACGCCTTTGAAAAAAGCTAGATAGTTTAAGCCAAGCCATGAGCACATTAAAAGAAGAAATTACGCGTCGACGTACTTTTGCCATCATTTCTCATCCAGATGCAGGTAAGACCACATTAACAGAGAAACTATTATGGTTTGGTGGCGCCATTCAAGTCGCTGGAGAGGTGCGTGGCCGTAAAGCTGCACGTCACGCGACATCAGACTGGATGGAGCTAGAAAAGCAACGTGGCATTTCTGTTACGTCCTCGGTCATGCAGTTCCCCTACCGTAAGCATATGATTAACTTGCTGGATACCCCAGGCCATGATGACTTCTCTGAAGATACCTACCGAACACTAACTGCGGTCGACTCTGCTGTCATGGTCATTGACTCAGTTAATGGCGTGGAAGCACAAACCATTAAACTTTTAAATGTATGTCGTATGCGAGATACGCCGATTATCACATTTATTAACAAGCTGGATCGCGAAAGCCGTGAACCAATTGTGTTGTTGGACGAGATTGAAACAACATTGGGCATGGAGTGTGCACCGATGACATGGCCAATCGGCATGGGCAAGACTTTCCGAGGTGTATATAGCCTCGTCAATGACAAAATCTTCTTTTTTGATCCACGTGCAGAAAAAGGCACATCTGAAGTTATTCAAGGCTTAGATAATCCTCGTTTAGATGAGTTAATAAAATCACAAGCCGATGATTTACGCATGGATATTGAGTTAGTTAGAGGTGCATCTCATCATTTTGACAAAGAACGCTATTTAAATGGAAAGCAAACCCCTGTTTTCTTTGGTTCTGCTGTTAACAACTTTGGGGTTCAATCACTTTTAGATGCTGTAGTAGATTTATCGCCGACACCGCAACCCCGTCAAACAGCTTCACGAGAAGTAGCAGCAAACGAAGATAAATTTTCAGGTTTTGTGTTTAAGATTCAAGCGAACATGGACCCAAAGCACCGTGACCGAATTGCCTTTTTACGCGTATGCTCAGGTAAGTTTGAGCGTGGTATGAAGATTAAACAAGTTGCAACAGGCAAAAACATCAGCGTTAACAACGCGATTACTTTTATGGCACAAGACCGCACCATCATGGATGAAGCCTATTCTGGTGATATTATTGGTATACCAAACCATGGAACAATAAAATTAGGTGATACGTTTACGGCAAATGAAACCTTAAAATTTATTGGCATACCCTCTTTTGCCCCTGAGTTCTTTCGCAAAGCTAGACTAAAAGATCCTATGAAAATGAAGCAGTTACAGATAGGTCTTAAACAATTATCTGAAGAAGGTGCAGCGCAACTCTTCAGGCCTCTATTGACGAATGATTTAGTGCTTGGTGCCGTTGGTATGTTGCAGTTCGACGTCGTCTTACATCGACTGCAAAATGAATATGGCGTCGACATGATGTTTGAACCTTATGATTGCTACACTGTACGTTGGCTACATGGTTCTGATACCGATCTAAAGGCAATTGCTGATAAGTATGGATTTAATGTTGGCTTGGATAGCGCAGATGACTATGTTTATCTGGCGCCAAACCGTGTTAATTTACAAATGGCACAAGAGCGTTATCCAGAGATTACTTTTGCAGAAACTAGAGAAATCGCCTAAACCAGCACATGCCTGTCCATGTGAATCTGGCGAAGCTTATGTTGATTGCTGCGAACCATTGCATCTAGGCTTAACAGCACCTTCGGCTATATCACTCATGCGATCACGCTATACAGCATACACGATGGGACTAGAGCAATATCTTTTGGACACTTGGCATGAAAGTACTCGCCCTACTTCTCTTGGCCTGGCTAATGATGCAAAAACAAAATGGTTGGGCTTAGACATCAAACGGGCACAAACAATAGATGACGATACCGCAATAGTAGAATTCATTGCTCGCTACAAAGTGGGTGGTTATAAGGCGGAACGATTACACGAAATTAGCCAGTTTAAACATACAGATCGCTGGTATTACGTATCAGGTGAAATCGTGTAACAACTGCTGGGAAAATTTAAGCTTACACAAAACCCAATTGATTTAAGATTCGTTGCTACAATCCAGCCACCGTGGGCTTCTACCACCTGTTTCGAGATTGCCAAACCGATGCCATGCCCTATCACTTGACTACCAGAATTACCTCGAACAAATGGCATAAAGATATCCTCAAGCTCTGAGGCCTGAACGCCTACTCCATAATCAGTAATATTGATTGTTAACTGATGTACATCTGTTGTAATGTTAATTTTAATATCTGAGTTTTCAGGTCCATATTTCACAGCATTGCGAACTACATTTTCGATAGCCCTGTATAGCAAGTCCATTTGACCATTAAAGTTTATTGCCCCCTGGATATCTTTCAGTATCCGCATGTTTTTGGTGCTCGCTTCAAAAGCCGCATCTTCAATAATAGTGTCTAACAACGCATTAAAAGAAAACACCTCTTTTTCTAAACTGACCATACCAGATTCAAACCGCGACAACTCTAGCAACTCACCAATCAGCTTATCCATACGCCCTGCTTCGCGCTCAATTCTATCAACAGACTCTTTGGTTTTAACTGGATTTTGTTTTGCAAGACCTAGTGCCATTTGCATTCGCGCTAGCGGTGAACGTAGCTCATGCGACACATGGTGAAGCAAACGTCGTTGCCCTTGCATTAGCGCATTTAGACGTTTTATCATCTCATCAAAGTGACGCCCTAAATCAGACAACTCATCGTTGCGTGATCCCATCTTGTTTGCGACGCTAAACTGTAAATCTCCCTCTGCGGCTCGTTTAAACGCCCTGCGTAAATCATCTATTGGTTTAGAAAAATACCAAGCAAGCAATGCTGCAAAAATTGCGCTTGCAATACTCGCAACCATCAGTGCTTCTATAGGAAATGTAGTGATTGTTCTAAATATTGGGTTTAGCCTAATCGGTCTACCGTGCGGCTTGAGATAACGATTATCTTGCTTTGGACGCATACTTTCATCTTCAAGCTGTTGCGGTGCAAGTCTAGCTTCTGTTCTATCTGGCCGTCTAAACCCAACAAAAATTAAATAAGAATTGCCATTAATATTCACGCGTGAAATTGATTTCGTAGAAGCTACGCTAGATGATTTCATTGCTTTTGTAAGTAATATAGGCTGTATACTTCGATTGAGTAAATCATCGTTGTTTTGGTCAACAACATAAACATGATGGTTTGGATTTTGCGCTTCCCAACGCTGCAACAATTGTTTCAAACCATTTGTACCGCCTAGCTCTAAAGTTGTCTGTGCCGCTTCTACTAAACTTTGAGACATTGGTGATAAATCTAGCTTTATTTTACTTGCTCTATCATTGGCCCTAAATTGTATGAAAACACCTACAGCGAGCGCAGAAGTTAATTGCGCAAAAAAGAAAAACAAGAAAAATTTCCAGAATAAACGACCCATAATTATGCTTTAACCAGCTGGTATCCCTTACGGTATATCGTTTGGATGATGCTTGTATCACCAGAAACATGCATCATTTTCTGTCTTAGACTACTAACGTGCACATCGATACTTCGATCAAACTTACTCAACGGCCTGCCAAGCGCATGGAGTGATAGGTCCTCTTTTGAAACTACTGTTCCTGCATGTGATGCTAATGCTTCAAGTAGACTAAATTCTGTACTTGTTAGATCTAAGACATGCTTTTGAAATAGTGCTAAACGTTGTGCTGTGTTTATCGTCAAATCGCCGATAATGATTTCTCTTAGTAAATCATGTTGGTTTGTTGTTACCCTTTTCAAAATAGCACGAATGCGGGCAACCAATTCTCTTGGCGTACATGGCTTAGCGACATAATCATCCGCGCCCAATTCCAAGCCTGTTATTTTGTCATCATTATCGCCTTTAGCTGTCAGCATAATCACCGGGATATTGCTGTGAGCGCGTATGTTTTTTAGTGTTTGCACGCCATCTTGCACAGGCATCATGACATCAAGCACCATCAAGTCAAAATGTCCTGCAAGTACATACTGTTCAGCAGCAATGCCATCATGACCAACAATTACATCAAAACCCTCTTGCTGCAAAAACTCTTTTAACATACTAGCAAGCTCAACATCATCATCAATGAGTAATAATTTGCTCACTTCCACCCCTAATTGTGTAATGTGAAATGAATAATAGCTAGAGAGAAAGGCGTTTAACAAGCATTAAACTTGCGCTTTACGTAACTTTACATCTTACAACACCCTCAAGCCAGTCTTTACATAGTTTTACAACAGCTTAACAGCACTTAACAATCTAATCTTCATAATGGCACTGTCTTAATTGAAGACGCCATATGAAAGGTAAACATGAAAAATTTAATCAAACCACTACTCGTCGCAACGTTACTGAGCCTCGCAATAGGAAATACTGCTATGGCAGAACCTAATCATCAATCAAAACGTCATTGTATGCAAAAAAGCAGTCACAAACATCATACAAAGAATGTTGAAAGATCACATCAACCAAGGTTTTTGAAAGGCATTGACCTTACAGAAGAACAGAAAGATCAGATTTTTGCGATAAAACATGCAGAGGTTCCAAAGGCACGTGAGCGCATGAAAGCACGTCATACGCTTAAGAAAGAGTTAATGGCGATGTCTGATAATTTTAATGAAGGAAGTGCAAAAGTTATTGCCGATAAATTAGCCGCTATAGAAAGTGAAGGTATTCTGGCAAGAGCTCAAAATCATCAAAAAATATTGAATTTACTTACCCCTGCGCAAAAAAAGCAAGTAAGCGATAATAGACAAAAATTCAAAGAGAGGCATCAATTTAAACAGACTCATGGAAGTGTCAATCAGGATGTTCACCTGAGTCATTCAAATCCAGTTGCTATTTAATAAATAGCTGACACTAAACATAAAGGTCACAACATGTGACCTTTATGTCTCTTTGTTATTATGCCGCTTCAAAGGCTTCGCAAAGCTGGCTTAATAACTGACCAAAAAGAGGTAACACCTCTTCTTTACTATGTGGACTTTCATCATCGGTGCCTGCAATGACATAACTCACCGTCAGTTTATCCAAATTCTCTCTAAACTCTTGCCAATGCTCTACATCAGCATCACTAATCAATTTAACCTTATTTAATCCTGAATTGATAATTTCGATCATTTGCTCATCTGAGACACCTGCAAACAGAGTTTTCGCGATAGTCACTTGGGCTGATTGATAGTCAGGTTTAATTTCTTCAACCGCTAATGGCGTAGTTAAAAAAGCAAAGGTTAGCAGGCCATAAGCTTGGTAGACGCTAAGCATATCAAAATTTTCAGTTAACTCATCTTTTGGTTGGCGCCCTGCCCCTGAAATAGCATTAAATGTAATATAGCTAGCTAAATAATAAGCTGCATCCAGTGCATTATAATCTGCCAAGTCAGCACTTGGTTTGCCCCCATCTGCATGGGTTTCCGCTAGACAAATACCTTGCAAAAGTTTCAATCGTTCTGAATATTTCAGTTTTTCCATCCCTATGCCTTCTGTTTAGTTTTAGTTAATTTCTGGTAGTGCTTCAAGCTGTTCCTGAATCTCTAACCAATGCTCTTCAGCTTGCTCAATATTAAACGTTAACGCAGATTGCTGTTTTAGCAAAGCTTGTAACTCTGTTTTATCACTACTTTCGTATAACGCGGTATCATTCAAGCGTTCATCACAGGCTGCTTTTTCGCGTTGCCAAACTGTAATTTTTTGTTCTAATTTTTCAGTTGCTTTTAGTAATGGTCTACGCGCTGCCGTTCTCGCTTGACGGTCTAATTTATTCTGAGCATAGCTATTAGTTTTATCTTTATTAGAACGGTCTACATCTGCTGCGGTTTTCGCTTGATTACGTTGCTCTGCAACCCAAATAGCATAATCATCTAAATCACCATCAAATAAACGTGCCGCACCGTTAGCAACTAATATAAATTGATCGCAAGAGGTTCTGAGCAGTGACCGGTCATGTGAAATCAGTACGACTCCGCCTTCAAACTCTTGCAGCGCTAATGTTAGTGCATGTCGCATTTCTAAGTCGAGGTGGTTAGTGGGTTCATCTAACAGCAGCAAACTGGGACGTGTCCATATTAATAGCGCCAATGCTAATCTAGATTTTTCACCTCCAGAAAATTTCTCACAGGGCGACCGCGCCATGTCACCACGAAAATCAAACCCGCCTAAATAGTTTAGCAGCTCCTGCTCTGTCGCGTTTTTATCCAAACGTTGCATATGTTGTAATGGAGATTCTTCACTGCGTAATTGTTCAAGTTGATGCTGAGCAAAATAACCAATATTCAAGTCTTTACCCAATGTGCGCTTACCAGAATCACTGGCCAACTCTCCTGCCAGCAACTTAATCAGTGTCGTCTTACCTGCACCATTAGGCCCCAGTAAACCAATGCGCTCTTTGGGCCGCACAGTGAATGACACATTAGTTAGGATGGGCTTGTTTGTATAGCCGATATTCACTTCGTTAACCGCTAAAAGCGGCTCAGGTGAACTGGAAGGTAGCCTAAAGCTGAAACTAAATTGTGAGTCCACATGGGCAGCGCTAATTACTTCCATGCGCTCTAATGCTTTTATACGACTTTGTGCCTGCCGTGCTTTGGTCGCTTTTGCTTTAAACCGATCAATATAGCTATGTAAATGTGCCACTTTGCGCTGTTGCTTTTCGTGCATCGCTTGCTGAAGCGCCATTTTCTCCGCTCTCTGCCGTTCAAAATCACTATATCCACCTTTATATAGCGTTAGTGTTTGATGCTCAATATGGGCAATGTGGCTTACGATTGCATCTAAAAAGTCTCTATCATGAGAAATCAGTAAAAGCGTACCCGTATAGTTTTTTAGCCACCCTTCCAGCCAAATAACCGCCTCTAAATCCAAGTGATTGGTTGGCTCATCCAATAATAACAAATCAGAACGACACATTAGTGCTCGTGCCAAATTTAATCTTACACGCCATCCGCCTGAAAATGACGAAACAGCTTGCTCTAAAGTCTCTTGGCCAAACCCTAAACCATGCATCAGCTCTGCTGCACGTGCTCTTGCCGCATAACCGCCAATTTCAGACAGTCGTCCATGCAGTTCTGCAATTAAAGTTCCATTACCGGCTACTTCTGCATCGACTAATGCTTTTTCGATGCTATTTAACTCTTCATCGCCTTCTAGTACAAACTGAATAGCAGGCATCGCTAATGCGGGTGTTTCTTGTGCAACATGTCCAATCAGCCAATTTGAAGGGATTTCCAAATCCCCCTTATCCGCATGTAACTCCCCTCTTAACATTGCAAATAGACTTGATTTACCTGTACCGTTAGCGCCTGTTAAGCCAACTTTATGGCCCGTGTGTAATTGCAGAGATGCTTTTTCAATTAATACTTTTACACCACGTGCAATCGTTATATTTTTAAACTGTATCAAAACTTAGTGCCAACAATGTTTGGTAAAAGCCGTTATTCTAAAGCAATCTCAAACATTGCTAAAAAAGACTTCTTAAAAGTATGAATGTTAAACAATATAAAATAAGAATTTATTCGTCATCTTGTAGTCCAAACTCTAGTAAAATCACTTTAAGACTTAAAACATATGCAACCGCAACATCTAAATTAAACAATCGTGATAATTATAAAAAAAACTTTTCGTTGGCTCATCTATGCAATATTGGCGTTATTGTCATTAATGGTTATCACCGCAGCTGTCATTCGCTTTGTTATCTTCCCAAATATTGATGCATACAAAGATGATATTGCTACAAAAATAACAGAAAAAATCGGATTAAAAACCACTATCGGTCAAATTATTACGGGGTGGGATGGCATTTCACCGCAAATACTCATCAGTGAAATTGACATTTATGATAATGAGGATAAATCGGCGTTACATCTTAACAATGTAAAAGGCACCTTTTCGTGGCTGAGCATCCCTACTTTACAACCACACCTATCATATATTTCTATTAGCGACCCGACACTTAAGGTGCAACGAACAGAAAATGGCAACATTTATGTTGCGGGTATAGCCCTTGGTGGCGAAGGTAGCCCAGACTTTCCAAACTGGATATTGAGCCAAGCACATATTCGCATTAAAAACGCAACCATTGTTTGGCAGGACAATATGCGTCAAGCACCACCTTTATCTTTAAATAACGCTTATTTAACGTTAAGGAATCCTGCTTGGCGGAAGATTTTTGGTCAGCATCTTTTCAGCATTTCTGCACTACCGTCGACTGGCACAAAAAAACCTGTCCAAATAAATGGCAATTTTTTTGGTCGTGATGTCAGCAATATAAACACTTGGCATGGTACCGCTGATTTGGAAGCCCAAAATATTGACTTAACGGCTTGGAAAGATTGGCTTGATTATCCAATTGACCTGCATAGTGGTCGTGGTGATACAAACATATCCGTAAATTTTTCCAATACGCAGATTGACAAAATCAAAGCTGATGTTGAACTGCACAATGTGGCAGGTAGGTTAAATGAAGATAAACAACCTTTTAACGCAAACCTATTATCAGGTGTCGTCACTTGGGAAAAAGCTAAAAACAACAGTACAGTGACAGCACGTAACATTCATTTGAATGCTGAGAATGAGTTAAATATAGAAGGGGGATCTGGATTTGTTTCTTATACAACGAAAGATAGCGAGCCATGGGTTAATGCTTCATTACAACTGAACACACTCAATTTAAATTTATTAAAAAAACTACAGCAGGTCATGACGATACCTGACAACTTTGGTCAAGCAATAAATGCGATATCTCCACAAGGAAAACTCAGTGCTTTAACACTTAGCTTACAAGGCAACCCTGCAAAACCTAATCATTACCGCATAGCATCCGCATTTAATAATCTTAGTGTAAATGCCTATCAAAATATGCCAGGTTTCAGTCAATTAAGCGGTCATATTGATGCCGATGAAGATAATGGAACATTGACCTTAGACACACAGCAAGCCGCTATTGATTTAAAAGGCATTTTACGCTGGCCTATACCGTTGAAAACACTCACTGGAAAAGTCACTTGGTCTAATAAAGGTCGGCTTAAAATTATTGCAAACAATATTAATCTTTCAAATGAGCACATTCATGGCACTGTTAACGCGAGTTATGACATGAATGGCATAAAAGGTGGTTACATTAATATTGATGGAGAGTTTGATGAAGGCAATGCAAAATTTGCACACTATTACTATCCGCTGATTATGGGTAAAGAAACAATGGACTGGCTTGATAGCTCCATTCTAGCTGGCAAGGCAAGTAACATTGATCTCACTGTAAAAGGTCACCTAGATGACTTCCCATATGTAGACAAACAAAACAAACCAGACCCAGCGCTAGGTGTTTTTAAAGTCGCAGCTAGAATCAGTGATGCTGAACTAGAGTATGGTAAAAGCTGGCCGAAAATTCAGGGTGTAGGATTAGATATGTTATTTGAAGGCAATAGCATGGAGCTAAATGCCGATAAAGGGACTATCTATGGTATTAAAATAAATAAAGGGAAAGCCATCATTCCCGAACTGAATACTTACGGAAAAAATAACCAAGTATTGAATATTGAAGGATTAGCAGAGGGGCCCACGAGCGATGGTATCGATTTTATAAATAACAGCCCTGTTAAAGAAGTAACTTTGGGATTTACTGACGATTTGAAGACCGCTGGCACTGGCGTACTTGATTTACATTTAAGTATTCCTTTGAACAATATTGCAGATGCTAAATACAAAGGTCAGTATGCAATACAAAATGGCGTGATCTATGCCAACGAACGTATGGGTTTACCAGAAATTGATAAGCTAACGGGTCAATTAAGTTTTGATCAATCTGGCATTAATGCACAAAACATCAATGCTGAAATTTTAGGTGGTCCCGTACTGTTTAATTTAAATACTGCGGCAGATCAAACGATTAACATTGATGCAAAAGGTACCGTCACAGATGCTGGGATGCAAAGTTTTGCACAAAATATTTTCACTGAAGCATTAGTAGGTAGCACAAGCTGGTCAGCTGAGATTGCAATTAAAAAGCCAGTCATGAATTTGAACATACGTTCTGACTTAAAGGGTCTAGCAATCAATCTGCCTGCCCCTCTAGGAAAAAGTAACACGCAAGAAGCCAAACTATCCGTGACAAAAATACAATCAAACGCCTCTCAAGATCAAATTGAGTTGGGCTATAACGATGTTGTCTCTGCGATAATTTTGCGCAATGAAAAAAATGACGAACTAACATTTGATCGAGGCAATATTGCTATCAACACGACTGCAAGCTTACCTGATAGCCCAGGTTTATCTTTAAATGGTGAGTTTGATTACATTAATGCTGATGAATGGCTAGATTTGGCCAATAAATCTAATAAGGGAGCAGAAAATCCGCAAAAAACAACCACCCAACTCAATAT
>JBPOFK010000008.1:0-120290 GCA_051252095.1 Methylophilaceae bacterium | reverse complement strand
TTCCGATGTCTTCACTCCAGCAAAAAATCTACGACCAGATTGAATATAGGTTTGTTAAAAGTTACAAAGAGTTAGCTGCTCAAAATAAATTCTCAAAAAAGCTTTTTAAAAGTGCCAACTTAATTAGATTGAGGCAAGCTGCAAGTAATCCTGTTCAACTGCTGCAACCATTAGAAGATGAATTATTTAAAGATGACAACTTAGAGGATGTTCAAATGGTTAAAGCAATACAAAGTATTTCAGAAGATATAAATAAATTTGAGAATGAAAAAGATTTAGAAAAGTTAAAATCGTTAGCTCATGAAATAAAGAAATCTATAAGCAATTCTGAGAGAGTACTAATTTGGAGTTATAGTGTAAAGAACGTTACTTTAATAAGTGAATGTTTGAAAAAAACGTTTCCTGAAATTGAAGTTTTTTGTGTAACTGGTAGTACACCTGTAGAGGTAAACCAATCAGTAGATTCAGAAGAATTAGAGCTCACAAGAGTAGCAACTATCAATAAGTTTAGACAATCACCTTCTGCAGTATTAATTGCTACGGCTCAGTGTATAGGTGAATCAATATCACTCCATAAAGAGTGTCATAAAGCGATATATTTTGACCGTGATTTTGACTGCGGTAGATTTATACAATCAAAGAATAGAATTGATAGATATGATAAAAATCCAATACAAGCGAAATTTATTTTCTTATCATCAAAAGATACAGTAGATGAGCGTATTCATAACGCCCTTGAAGAAAAAGAAAAAAGGATGGAGAAAATTATTGATAAAGAGGACATTCCAATGTTTTACGAAGACGCAGAGAATGATTACATCAATAATATTGAGGCAATAGTAAAAGCATATGAGCTACGCCAACTATAATACTGAGTTTGCATTTAAAAAAAATATCTTTACAGAGTTAGTAACCCTTGCAGCCAAAGGTTTATATAACTTTGAAGAGTTAAGAAGGCTTGGCTACAAACATTCACAGCTCAATATGTTAGGCATAGGCAATACGATAAACTTGTTGATTGATTCAGATGTTATACATATTAAAGACGGAAAGTGTCATGCAGAGCTTCATACAGAAATAGCGTTAAATGAACTTATCTTCAACAATCTAAATAAAGATAAAATTTTTGAAGCCATTCAAAGTGAAATTGAGGAAGACGAAAATCAGAAACAATACTTAGATCCTATCAATTTCCTTGATAGTTATAGTGGTGTTTTGGCCCTAATAGAACATTTGGGGTTTGTTAAATATGACAGCTCTAGGAGAATATTTTATCTAACTCATGCAGGCTATAAAGTCTGCTCAAAACGGAAAAAATCACAGCTTGAACTAGAAAAAGATTTGGCGGCTAAAAAAGAGATGGGGACACAAGGAGAGAGGTATATTCTTGATAGAGAACAAGTGAGATTGAATGCACATCCAAAATTTGAAGAAATAAAAAGAGTATCAGATGATGATGTTGGTGCCGGTTATGATATTGAGTCATTCAAATCAATCTCTTCACCTACAATAGATAATTTTATAGAGGTAAAAACTTTTAAAGATACCTATGAATTTCATTGGTCAATAAATGAAGTCAAGACTGCAGAAAAGCTAGGCGAGCGCTATAAAATTGTTCTGGTGAATTTTAATAAGATAAATGATGATAACTACCAACCAAAAGAAATAATTAATCCTTACAAATTTTTTGAAATGAAAAATGTGATAAAAAAAATACTTATCCCTTCAAACTCATCATTTATCCAACCTGAATCGTTTTTAATTAACTTCAAAGAAAACTATTCAAATGATTAATACTATCATTGATGCATTGCACTCATTGGAAGGTAAGAAATTAAAAGACTTACCAGAAGCGAATAATTTTTCATTAAAAAATAAATCCTTTTCTAGAATTGTGCTTGATAACTATTTATCAAATATCCTCAAAAAGGAAAGTGAATCAAAAATTGATATAACAAAGCTATTGCTTACGGAAAACATTGTCATTAGAACAGTTCCTATTTCTCATGCTTCCTACAACCCTATTGAGTCAACAAGAATATCTACAATTAGCTTGAAATACTTAGATGAAGAGGAATGGGATGATTCACTTGTGAAGGCTTTCACCAATGGGGTTATTTTTGTACCTTTCTTAGTGAAAAATAAAAATCTAGGGCAGCCTTACAGGGAGTTTGGAAAAGCATTTCTATGGAAAGCCAATTTTGAAGATATTATCGGATTTAAAACTGAATGGAAATTATTTAAAGATGCCGTAGCAAAAGGATTAACTCCAAACTCACGTAAGTCAAATAATAGTGTCAATAACTTTCCAACTGAAGCTGATACAAAATATATTCATATGAGACCTCACTCTACAAAAGATAAATTTGAGCTTGATAAGTTTGGTAATAAAGTCAGGAAGATGGCTTTTATGTTAAATAAAGGTTATCTGAGAAAAATTTTTATTGAAAATAAAATTTAATATTTAATTATGTGCAGTAATTATGTGGCTATTTCCAGAATAAATGCATCATGGGTTAAAGCGCAATTTAATTGTGATTTGCCAAATGAAGAATGGCGCAGAGAAATCTATCCAACCTACCCTTCGCCATTTATCTGTTTAGAAAATAATGAAATCAAATGTCATTTAGCACAGTTTGGCCTAGTGCCACATTGGGCAAAGGATAAGAAAAAATTCGGCCTAAGAACATACAATGCTAGAAGTGAAACTGTTCATGAAAAGCCTAGCTATCGAACTGCATGGAAAGAGAGAAGGTTCGGCTTAGCTATTATGGAAAGCTTTTATGAACCTAACTGGGAAACTGGGAAAGCAGTTCGTTGGAAAATTAAACGATCAGATAACGAACCTGTCGCAGTTGCTTCTATTTGGGAAAGGTTTATAGACAAAGAAACGGGTGAAATTATATCTTCGTTTTCTATGCTAACGGTTAATGCTGATGGTCATGAAGTGATGAAGCATTTTCATAAGCCACAAGACGAAAAACGCTCTATCGTTGTATTAGAAAACGATCAGTATATAAACTGGCTGCATGCTGACCAGAGCCAAGCCCGTAAGTTGCTTCAAACGGCTAAAGATGGATTCTTAACTAGTAACCCATCACCACGATAAGTCGTTTTTATTAGCTCATCCCACTTAGTGGTGTAACAAGGGCTCTTGCTTCCTTGTTTCATTTTCCAGGGCTTTGTAAATCCCTCACTTGCTAGCTTAATGGATGCCTTACCCATCTTTTTGTTAATCCCATCTAAGACAATCATTAATTGTGCTGACTTAGGTGAAACTTGTATCTGACTGAATAAATCGGTTTGCACCCCTTCTGCTGACACAAGCTCACTCAGCATGACACCAGCCTTAGCATAGTTATAATTAGGCTTGTATAGTAGTTTTAAGCCCCATAGCGCTGCGTTTACAAGTATTCTTGTGTCATTGGTAGGCGTAGGTAAGGGAATGGTTAATCCGTTACTATAAAACGCTTGGTTTTCTTTGAATGGACTGGTTCTAATGTGTACATACACCGAACCAGCATAAGAGGCTTGTTTACGAAGTTTTTCTGCTGCACGACTTATATAAAGCGTAATAGATTCGGCTAGACTTTGATAATCAGTAACGGGATAACCAAAGCTACGTGAGCTAACGATTTGTTTTTTAGGTGGCGCAATCTCTTCCATCTCAATACAAACCTTGCCATTGAGTTCATGGATGGTTTTCTGCATCACAACACTAAAGAGTTTGCGGAGTCGCTCAGGGTTCGCTTGTTTTAAATCTAAGACTGTATGAATACCTAATGCTTTTAACTTAGGCGAAAGCTTCCTGCCAACACCCCAGACCTCACCTACTTCAATCTCACTCAGTAGTTGATTGATTTGGGTATCTGCCATCGTATTGAAATTACATACGCCATTGAACACTGGTCGCTTCTTAGCGCAATGATTCGCAAGCTTAGAAAGTGTCTTCGTTGAACCGATACCAACGCACACTGGCAACCCTGTCCATTGCAGGATTTGACCACGCATCAATTGCCCGTAGTGTAATAAGTCTCTATAACGAAAGCTGGTTAAATCTAAGAAAGACTCATCAATGGAATACACCTCTTGATCAGGCGAGAATTGCCTGAGTATCGACATGACGCGATTACTCATATCTGCATAGAGCGCATAGTTGGATGAATAAGCGACTATGCCATGTTGTCTGGCAAGGTCTTTGAACTTGAACCACGGTGCGCCCATGCCTACCCCAAGCGCTTTGACTTCATTACTTCTTGCCACTGCACAGCCATCATTATTTGAGAGCACTACTACGGGTTTATTATTTAGCTTTGGGTTAAAGACACGCTCACAGCTTACATAGAAGTTATTTACATCTATTAATGCAATAGAGCGCATTAATTAAACTTGCGAACTGTACCTGTTACAACACCCCATATCTCAAAGTTCATACCCTCTTTAATTTCTATTGGAGAAAAAACAGGGTTTGCTGGAAGGAGCACTGGTTTTCCTTTATCTGACTTGCTTAGAATTTTAATAGTGAACTCACCATCTATGACTGCTAGCACGGTATTACCTATTGAGGCTAATCTAGCTCTATCTACAACAGCAATATCACCCTCAAAAATACCAGCATCTATCATAGAGTCGCCTATAATTCTTACAAAGAAGGTAGCATCAGGTTGTTTAATTAGATAATCATTAAGGTCAAGTCGATCCTCAACATGATCATCAGCCGGAGAGGGAAAGCCTGCACGGACACTAGACGAAAATAAAGGGAGTGCTAATTTGCTAGGGTCGATGGTTGGAACCATAAACTCGCTAATATTGTTAGCATTCTTTTTAGCTTGATAGTGCTCAAAAAAATCAACGACCCTTTCTTTTTGACTTGCAGGCACACGTACAACTGCTGTAGGCTCACGGAACTTGCCTGTGCCTGTTTTACGCCCTGCATTTAGACGTTTACCACCTCTACTAGAACTTGATTTTCTGATCATTTGATTATTGTAACAATAATCATTGAAAGTTTACAATCAGATTATGTAATAACTTCATACCAATCTTTATTATTTTAAGAAGCATTAGGTTCTAATTCTTCTGGCTATATAAAATCCATCCACCAACTTCAGTGCGCCGAGAGCATCCAAGCACTCCAAAATCTCTGTCTTTTTTAAGTACAAATAGATATTTGCACTCTACATTACTGTTTAATGCTTCTTTCAAACTACCATTAACGCCAGCCTTATCAACATGAAATACGCGCCAGTTGGGCAAGAACATCAAATTAGCCATTCGTATGCCTTCATAGGGAATAAATACTTCCCCACCCCAGTTTTCAGGCTTGGTGAGCCTTCCTAGCCCCTCATCCGGCCCATACAAAGACAAAGCTTCCATAGCCGGCAAGCCAGTCTTTTTTACTCTCAAAACTTGTGCTTTGACCAATGTCCGCCAAATTTCAAACCCACCAAATGGGCATGAAATTGATTGGATATCTTCATCTGCAGCAAGTTTAGCGACTAATTGATAGAAGTCTTCATATTTTTCCCATTGCGGCTCTAGTTTGATGTGTACCGACTTTCTGTCAACCTGAGCTAAATAATCTTGAGGGTGCTGCTTTTGATGTATTAAAGTAAGTTCATGCTTTGTTAACTCATCGTCAGACTTACTAATCCTTTCTTTAACTTGTTTAATCAACATAAAAAGCTGAGTTAAATCATTTTTTAAACTATGCTTTTTATCAAAATCCACGTAGCGACGCCAAACAACATCTTCGGGTTCATTACCTTCTGCAAATATGGAGAAGTAATTATCAAAGTCAATAAAGGATATGCCATCAACTTTGGGATTTAAAGATGATTCGTATGGGTAGGTATGCTTTAAAGACTTTTCCAAGCGCCTTATTAGGTCGTCGTCCAGCTGACTAATCTCCACCCAAAGATAATGTAATAGATCACCAGGCCGTTGAATTGAGAGCAACTCATATACACGCGCACCATAACGAGCTGAGTCAATTAAATTAACGAGTTTGTAGGTATTAATTATTACCCTAAACTGGCAATCACGAGCATCCTTACCCCGCGTACGATAATCTCCAACATCATGTTGGGTTTTTCTATTTAATGTTTCACGCTCTTCTGAGGTCAATAAGTCGGTATAGTGATTCATCATTTCTTTTTATCACATAATTTAATTACTGGTAGAAAGATATTGAAGATAGCCACTGTTTTAAGCAACTGGCTCAGCACAACATGGTTTATTGTTTCGCTCACTCTTACGCTCATTCCCACTATTAAATTTATTATATGTCGTTTTACGTGCAACCCTTGGTGCAACCTGCTCTAGTGAAACCAGTGAGTTTCAACTTCCATAATTCATCATAATTTATTACTTGTTCGCACAACAACGCATTAAAAAGTGTCCTCAATTAGTTCTATGTATATGGTAATAATAGAAGATAAGTAAAAATTACCTTATCAGCACATCAAAAAAACACCTTACAGCCTTAGTAATTACCGTTGCACTATAAATTAAAAAAATTTGTTAGGTAGTTTCTATTGCTGTATTCATTATCAACACTAATAATTACCTATTAACTTTTTTTTAAATTCAGTTAACGGATCTGAAAGAATATAAGCTTTATAAGGAAACCCTCTTTTTGTTATATCCAGCTTTCTATTTTCATTTAACTCTAACCAGGTAACTGCATATAAATTACAAGTGTTAGGTAAATGTCCTTGCCTTGTCTTAACTATCAGATGCGCTTTTTCAAGTTCAGCAGCTGCATTTCTGATAGTTTTATCATTTTTCCAGCCTCTTTTTGAGAGTACCTTCATTGCTGTGGTTAGGTCTCCATTATTATATATTTTTCCGTGTTTAGCTCTCAATTGTGCAGCCAAATCAAGAAGCAATGCTTTAGCAGTTGTAGATACAGAAGCATAAGCAGAACCTTGCAGGACATCTAAAGGGAACCATATACGCGGCCCTTTCATTTTATCCATATTTGGCTTTCTAATTCGTTCGTTTGCATCAATGCCCATAGCTATTCCCCAACTCTTTTTGAGTTAAGCAAAGCACGAATTTCGCCCATATTAAATGTGGTAGTTCTTTCAGTGAGTTTGTAAGTTTTAAGATTGCCCGCTTTGACCATTCGCCATACTGTGGCCCCACTTACTCCAAATAAGCCTTTCACTACAGGCAAACGAACCATCGCAGTATCTGGCAGTAAATCTGCATACTGTAATGTTTTGTTAAAGTCATTTACATTTCTAGACATTTTTGAAGCTCCTATTTGTTTAAAGGTGCCTTAAACATTAGGGGCTTAGGGTGGGCTGATGGCAATAGCTAGTAGTATTAGGGCAGGCTGAGGCTTATCTTTTTCTCGCTTCGTCTGGCCTTGTAACTAAATCTATAGAAATTGCCTCCCTATGACTTAAATTATGTTTTTCTTTTAACCATTCAGTTACATCTTTTTGCTTTGGCCAAGTGTCTCTATCGTTTATATCAAATAGAGAACCGTAATATCTTTCTAAGACTTTATCCATTAATTGCATAAGTTTAGTTTGGTATTTTTCTGCTCCAGAAGATTCAGTATTTTTGTTTTCATGTTCATTTAATTGGCGAAAATAATCATCGTTAATTATTGCAATATTGTCATACCCAAATAATTTTTTAATTTCTAGTTTTGATAATAATAGATTATATGGGTTGCCATCAAACTCTGAGTCACTAACATGACCTAGCCACCAATAATAATTAAATATACTTTCAAAAACTCTAACTCTTTCTTTATAACTTCGTATTGGCTCCACAGTTGAGCTGAAAGAACCATCGTATAATGTAATATTTTCATTGTTGATGAGTGTGTCACTCAAATCTTCAACAGCCTCGCCAATTTCACAACCAACTCTTCTCGCATGTTCAACTGCTAAGGAAGGAAAGTCACAAAGATCTTTTCTGAATATAGACACATTAACCTCCTAATAACTAAAGTGCTTTTAATTCATCTAAATAATCTGCCCAATCTTGCATCATTTTTTTTCTTTGCTTTAAAAATTTGGTGCGATTGTAAGCACCGCCTAAATTATCAGGCACAGCATGAGCCAATTGATGCTCAATAATGTATGGGTCGACATTTAAACGCTCATGTAAAATAGTTCTAGCCATTGCTCTAAAACCATGCCCAGTAATTTGTGTTTTTGTGTCATAGCCCATCCGTCTAAGACTTGCATTAATAGCTGCTTCACTCATAGGTTTTTTTGGGTCATGTCCCCCAGGGAAAACAAATTCTCTGTGCCCAGATATGGGTTGCATTTCTTTGAGAATTTTAATTGCCTGAGCTGATAGCGGAACAATATGTTGAATAGTAGTTTTACTAACTAGGTAACTCCACTCTCCCTCCCCCAAGTTAATATCTTTCCACTTAGCTCTGCGAAGCTCATTTGGGCGAACAAAAACTAAAGGAGCAAGTTTTAATGCACATTCAACCGTAAAAGTACCTTGAAAACCATCTATTGCTCTCAATAACTCAGCAACTATCTTTGGGTCTGTGATTGAGGCCATATGTTTAGTTTTTGACGCTGGCAATGCACCTTTTAAATCAGCAGTTGGATCTCTAACAGCTCTACCAGTTTGCACTGCGTATCTTAGTACTTGCCCTGTAGCTTGCAATGCTCTGTGCGCCGTTTCTAGCTTATTTTGATTTGCTGGTTTTTTTACGACTTGTAGTATTTCGGGAGCCGTCACATCGGCAATTGGTTTCTTGCCAATCCAAGGGAACACATATACCTCCAAGCGCCTCAACGTACGTTCTTTATGCGATTTAGATTTATTAACAAAAAAAGATTCTGCCCACTCACGCGCTACAAGCTCAAAACTGTTAGCTTGATTAGTAACAAAAGTTTCTTTTTGAATCTTTTTTATTTCAATTGGATCAATCGGTGGAATTTGCGCCAATAGTTTTTTAGCATCATCACGCCTTTGCCTTGCCTCAGATAATGACACTTCAGGATAAGTACCTAAGGACATTAATTTATATTTACCTAAAAAGCGATATCTAAAACGCCACCACTTTCCACCTTTAGTGGTAATTAGAATAGATAACCCCTGACTGTCAGTCTTTGAATAATTTTTATTTAATAGTTTAGCATTACGCAACTGTGTGTCAGTTAGAGCCATATGTATAACACCTTTTATGTATAGCTGAGTTATACATACTATTATACATATTTTATGTATATCTTATGAACTAATCTGATATATCTTGAGACAACAAAAAACCCCTAAAGCTATATAACTAAAGGGGTTTTGAGCGTACCTGATACTAATTGATACTAATTTATGGTGGAGCAGGCGGGAATCGAACCCGCGTCCGCAAGCCCTCCACAGACAGTTCTACATACTTAGCCTGGTTGTTGTCTTTAATTCTGCATCCACCAACCGACAAGCGTCTACAAAACGAGTTACCTTAAGGTTAATGAAGTATTAAGTAACCCAATACATCACGTATCCCGTGTAAATGACACTGCGTTGGTTTTAAGGCCATCTACCCCACGGGAGAGGTAGTGCAGCGTCCAGCTGGTTTAAGCAGCTAGAGAGTAAGTTTCGTCGTTTGCGACTATACTTTTTTCAGATGGATTTACGAGGTAGCCTGATCCTCGGTATGCCCTGCATGCTTTGTAACCCACGTCGAAACCTAGTCAGCCCCATGTGTGTTGCAATGATATTACAGCGTCTTTTTAAGACTTGGATGCCGTAAAATAGTTCATCCAATGCCATATTATACGCGCAAATATGTTGGTAACGTTTTTTTATGTCCCTGCTATAATTAATTACTAAATCGTTATTTAGAAATGTGGTGCTGTAATGCTTAAAAAGTATGGTGCGAGCTATCGAAACAACCCTGAGAAGTGGTTGTCATTACTCCCGAGAATAGATGAAAGTAGCAATAAGTATACGCGTGGTCATACCTTAGTTGTTGGTGGTGAGTCATTGACAGGTGCATCTAGGCTATCCGCTGCTGCTGCTGCAAGGGTAGGCAGTGGTGTGACTACCTTGCTTGTGCCAAAAATAGCTTTTTCGGTTTACGCTGGCGCGTTAACTAGTATTATGGTTAAACCTTTTGATGATATTGAAACGTTCAATCAATCCATTATCAATACACGGATTACTAGCTTTTTGATTGGTCCTGGTGCAGGTGTTAGTAATGATACCCTTATGCAGTCATTAAAGTTATTAGCCACTTCCCTCCCTGTAGTACTGGATGCCGATGCAATTACAGCTTTTCAAGATGATGTGCGTGTACTGACTAATTATCTGCACGCAAATTGTGTACTCACGCCACACGAAGGTGAATTTAAACGTTTATTTAATTTAACAGAAGACCGCATGCTAAATGCGCAACAAGCAGCGAAAGATTGCGGCGCTGTGATTGTACTCAAAGGTAGCGAAACCATTATCGCGGCACCCGATGGCCAAACGATTATCAACGATAATGCACCCCCCACACTTGCTACTGGCGGGTCTGGTGATGTATTAGCTGGGATGATAGCTGGGCTGATTGCACAAGGAATGCCAACCTTTTATGCCGCAGCTGCAGCCACTTGGATGCATGGTGAAGCGGCAAAGCTATTTGGTTTAGGCTTAATTGCCGAGGATTTACCGTTACTATTGCCTGAGGTGCTGCAAAAGCTACATAACCAGTAAATGGCTTATTTATTGTGCGCGCGCATGATACGGGCTTTGTCGCGCTCCCAATCTCTTTGCTTAATCGTGTCACGCTTATCGTGTTGTTTTTTACCTTTTCCAAGGCCAATAGTTGCTTTAATGCGCCCTTTGCTAAAGTGCAAATCCAAAGGGATTAAGGTATACCCTGCACGCTCAACCTTACCTATTAACTTGGCAATTTCTTCGTTATGCAACAGCAACTTACGTGTTCTTGTGGAGTCAGGTCGCACGTGGGTAGATGCCATACCTAAAGGGTTAATATGGCACCCGATTAAGTAGATTTCTCCACGCATAATTACGACGTAGGCTTCCTTAATATTGACGCGATTATCGCGAATGGCTTTAACTTCCCAGCCTTCTAAAACGATACCAGCTTCGTACTTTTCTTCGATGAAGTAATCAAAAAATGCTTTTTTATTTTGGGCAATGCTCATGTGTTAATGCTAAATAGCTTAAAATGTGTATTTTACGCTAGTTTAAAAAGAACAGCTTGAATGAATAAGGTAGAAAAAACAGTTTTGGTTATGCACTCTGCCGAGCAGATGTTTAATTTAGTGGACAAAGTAGAAGATTACCCACGATTTTTACCGTGGTGTGGCGGTGTTGATTTGCTGGAAAGAACAGATGCCAGCACGAGCGCTACTTTGCATATTAATTACCATGGTATTAAACAAAACTTCACAACGATTAACAGCAAAGCATTTCCAGAGCGCATGGATATTAGGCTAAAAGATGGCCCGTTCAAACACCTTGAAGGTGATTGGCGGTTTATTGAATTAAAACCAGATGCTTGTAAAATTGAGTTTAGATTAAATTACGAATTTGCAAACTACTTTTTAGAAAAGTTAATCGCGCCTGTTTTTAATCATATTGCGACGACATTTGTTGATAGCTTTGTTGTGCAAGCAGATAAAGTCTACGCTAATAAAAAGGATTGATTTAAATGAGCATCGCATCAAATATTGGGGATCATATTACTGTAGAGGTAGCTTACGCGCTACCCGATCAACAGCTCATTATTCCAGTGCAAGTTACGGTTGAAACCACTGCAGAAGAAGCGATTCATGCCTCTAATATTATTAGTAAGTGTCCTGAGATTGATTTGGCCAAAAACCAAGTAGGCATTTTTGGTAAGCTAGCAAAACTTGATACGCCACTGCGGCATATGGACCGTGTCGAGATTTATCGACCCTTAATTGCCGATCCTAAAGAAGTGAGAAAGCAAAGAGCCGCCGATGGAAAAGCCATGAAAAAAGGCGGAGGGGAAGCTCCACCTAACGAACATGTGTAGTTGATTATTTACAATATTGATTAATTTCAGCTTGTGCTTTTGCTTTTCCAGCTGCTAAGTCTTCATTGCCCATAAACACGCGCTCACCTTTTTCATTTATTTTATAGACACGGCCACCTTGTAAATAAGTCTGATAGTTAGCTTTGGCCGAGCTGCAATTTTCTGCATCAATCTTTGCTTGTTTTTGTTCTTCTATTTTCTTCTGTTTTTCCATCTCTGCTCTTTTCGCTTGATCTTGAGCATTGCCGGTTGGGGCTGTTGTTTGGTTTTCTAGTTTAGCTGGGGCAACAGCGCCTGCCTCACTATTTTTAACAGAGCCCTGTGTTTCAGCGGCCTCTGCTGCTCTTGGTTTGGCGTAAGCATCTTTTGATGATTTACCAATCGTCTTTACTTCAACATTCGGTGGTGGTGGCATATCAGAATAGCGCATGACGCCATCTTTATCTTTCCATTTGTATATTTGTGCATTGCTTGCAATAGGTAGCACCAATGCAACCAAGCAAATTGAATATAATATTTGTTGCACTTTCATAGCAAACCCTTTTAATTATCTGCAGCTGTTATTGCTAATAGCTAAGATTACAGCATGCTCAACGCATTTGACAATAACTATAAACGCTCGTATACCAGTAAAGTTGACTTTGTTGTAAATCAATCAGCTTAAAACATAATCTTGCACTCGCAGCTTAGCAAACTATTCTGTATAATCGCGTTTTGCAAATAAAGGATTACTCATGCGTTTGCTGCAACAAGCCCTTACTTTCGATGATGTTTTATTAGTTCCCGCGCATTCTATTATCATGCCGCGAGAAGTTGATTTAAGTACGCAGTTCACTCGTAATATTAAACTCAACATCCCACTCGTTTCCGCTGCAATGGATACGGTAACAGAAGCACCTTTTGCCATTGCGCTGGCACAAGAAGGCGGTCTGGGCGTTGTTCACAAAAACATGTCTGCTATTAAGCAGGCTGCTCATGTTTCTCGTGTTAAACGTTTTGAATCGGGCATCGTGAATGACCCAGTGACGATTCAAAGCCACATGACGGTGCGTGATGTTTTAGAACTCACCGAGTTACACAAAATTTCTGGTTTGCCTGTAGTTGATAACGACAAAGTTGTCGGCATTGTGACCAATCGAGATTTACGTTTCGAAACAAACCTTGATCAACCGATTAAAAATATCATGACGCCACGCGATCGCTTGGTCACAATCAAAGACGGTGCGCCGCGCGAAGAAGCCATTGAGTTGTTGCATCGTTATCGCCTAGAGCGTGTACTTGTGATTGATGACAACGATACGCTTAAAGGCCTGATTACGGTGAAAGACATTCAAATGTCGAGCGATCACCCCAATGCATCAAAAGACGGCAAAGGTCGTTTGCGTGTTGGTGCTGCCGTCGGTGTGGGAGAAGGTACAGAAGAACGTGTTAGCGCACTGGCTGCTGCTGGTGTCGATGTGATTGTGGTTGACACTGCGCATGGTCACTCACAAGGTGTATTAGACCGTGTAACTTGGGTGAAGAAAAACTATCCTGATATTGAAGTAATTGGCGGCAATATTGCAACAGCAGATGCAGCTAAAGCCTTAGTTGATGCGGGTGCTGATTGCGTAAAAGTAGGCATTGGCCCAGGTTCAATTTGTACCACCCGTATTGTGGCTGGCGTAGGTATTCCACAGATTACAGCGATTTCTAATGTGGAAGAAGCGCTACGCGGAACAGGGGTTCCTTTTATTGCAGACGGCGGCATTCGCTTCTCTGGTGACATATCAAAAGCCATTGCGGCTGGTGCCTATAGTGTAATGTTAGGTGGCATGTTTGCTGGCACAGAAGAAGCGCCAGGCGAAGTTGAGCTTTATCAAGGCCGTTCTTACAAGTCATATCGTGGCATGGGCTCGATTGGGGCGATGAAAAAAGGCTCTAGCGATCGTTACTTCCAAGAGAATAACGGCAATGCAGATAAACTAGTCCCAGAAGGCATTGAAGGTCGTGTTCCTTATAAAGGGAGTGTGATTGCGGTTATTCATCAATTGATGGGCGGTCTGCGTGCATCGATGGGCTATGTTGGCGCTAGAAATATTACAGAAATGCGTGAGAAAGCAGAATTTGTGCAAGTTACAAGTGCAGGAATGCAAGAGTCACACGTCCATGATGTACAAATTACAAAAGAAGCGCCAAACTACCGCGTAAACTAAATTTAGTAACTAACTACTGGGCAAACGCATAACCAGCTGTTTGCCCAAATTTTTTAATGGCATTTTCATGAACCACTCAAAAATTCTGATTCTTGATTTCGGCTCCCAAGTCACACAACTGATTGCAAGGCGTATACGGGAAGCCCATGTTTATTGTGAGATTCATCCTTGTGATGTCTCCAATGATTTTGTGCGTGATTTTGGCGCTGATGGCATCATCTTGTCAGGCAGCCATGCCAGTGTTTACGATGACGCGACAGACAAGGCCCCGCAAGTTACATTTGAGCTTGGCGTGCCAGTGCTTGGCATTTGCTATGGTATGCAAACAATGGCGCAACAATTAGGTGGGAAAGTAGAAGCTGGTACAAAACGCGAGTTTGGTTATGCGCAAATGCGCGCACGGGGCCACTCTGCCCTATTCCGCGCGTTGCAAGATGAAACGAATACTGAAGGTCATGGCTTATTAGATGTTTGGATGAGTCACGGTGACAAGGTAACGGCATTACCAGATGGCTTTAAAGTCATTGGCAGCAATGAGACGACACCTTTTGCAGCTATTGCCGATGAAACACGTCAGTTTTATGGCGTGCAATTCCACCCGGAAGTCACACATACAAAACAAGGGCAAGCGATCCTTGAGCGATTTGTGCTGGGTATTTGCAAAGCGAGACCTGACTGGGTAATGGGCGACTATATTGCTGAAGCAGTTGCCAATATCAAAGCACAAGTGGGTGATGAAGAAGTTATTTTAGGGCTTTCTGGCGGCGTTGATTCCAGTGTAGCGGCCGCGCTTATTCATCGTGCTATTGGTGATCAACTAACCTGTGTTTTTGTTGACCATGGTTTATTACGCTTAAACGAAGGCGATATGGTCATGGAGATGTTTGCAGGACAACTGCATGCAAAAGTGATTCGAGTTGACGCAGTTGACCAGTTCATGAATAAACTTGAAGGTGTGAATGATCCAGAAGCAAAACGCAAAATTATCGGTGGTGAGTTTGTAGAAGTGTTTCAGGCTGAAGCCCAAAAATGCGCCAATGCCAAATGGCTGGCACAAGGGACTATTTACCCAGATGTGATTGAATCTGGTGGTGCTAAATCGAAAAAAGCTGTAACGATTAAGAGCCACCATAATGTTGGCGGATTGCCAGAAAAACTAGGGCTTAAACTACTGGAGCCACTCCGTGACTTATTTAAAGATGAAGTGCGTGAACTAGGGGTTGCATTAGGGCTGCCTCGTGAAATGGTGTATCGTCATCCTTTCCCTGGCCCGGGTTTAGGTGTGCGTATTTTAGGTGAGGTCAAACGCGAATTCGCCCTATTATTACAACATGCGGATGCAATTTTTATCGAAGAGTTGCGCAATACAGTTGATAAAGTGACTGGTAAAAACTGGTATGACTTAACCAGTCAAGCATTTACGGTCTTTTTACCCGTTAAGTCAGTCGGGGTAATGGGTGATGGCCGCACCTATGATTATGTGGTTTCTTTGCGCGCAGTTATCACCAGTGATTTTATGACAGCGCACTGGGCAGAGCTACCATACAGCCTGCTAGGCAAGGTTTCAAATCGTATTATTAACGAAGTAAAAGGCATCAACCGCGTCGTGTATGATATATCAGGCAAACCGCCTGCAACCATTGAGTGGGAATAATGAGTCGCGGCTTTGTAAAAGAGGATGATTTAGAACATGCAGGGACAGACCTTCCAGAACGGCCTGTTAGTCCACATCCAAATTATGTGACGCCCGCTGGGTTAAAAGCACTAGAAAGTCATGCAACTGCGTTAGATAAAGAACGCGCTTCGCTTGTTAATCAAAAAGACAATGAATCGGCTAAACAGCGCTTGGCAATTATTGATCGAGATTTACGTTATTTATCGACAAGACTAGAACAAGCTATTCTGGTTGAGCCTGCGAAGCAAGAAAAAGATACCGTCTTATTTGGTGCAACAGTAGATGTAGAAGATGAACATGGCAAGTTGCTACAATTTCATATTGTTGGCGAGGATGAAGCGGATATAGCACAACATAAAGTGAGCTATGTTTCGCCTATCGCTAAGGCCCTAATTGGCCGCAAAGTCGGTGATGTGGTGGCTTGGCAACGACCAGCAGGCATCATTGAGTTAGAAATTATTAAAATTATTTATTAAGAAAGTAAAACGGATGAATGTTAGTGAAGCTATTGTAGAACGTCGCTCGATTAAAGCGTATGATCCACATCATAAAATGACGGAGCAAGAAGTTGCAAAACTCATGTCATTGGCAATGTTATCCCCCACGGCGTTTAACATCCAAAACTGGCGCTTTGTCGTCGTGACTGATCCTGTTTTACGTCAGCAAATTCGCTCTGTTAGTTGGAACCAAGCTCAAGTTGAAGAGGCATCGCTGCTAATCGTACTAACAGCCGATCTAAAAGCTTGGAAAAAGCAGCCAGAGCGTTATTGGGCGAATGCACCCAAAGCTGTGCAAGATTACTTAGTCCCAGCTATTGGCAATTACTATGAAGGCAAAGAGCTAGTTCAGCGTGATGAAGGCATGCGCTCATGTGGTATGGCAGCCATGACGTTAATGCTAGCAGCTAAAGACATGGGCTATGATACTTGCCCTATGGATGGCTTTGATTTTGATGCTGTAGCTAAACTTCTCAACTTACCAGAAGATCATGTGCCAGCAATGTTCGTCGTGGTTGGTAAAGCACTAGAACCAGCCAGACCTCGCGCTGGCCAATTACATATAGATGAAGTGGTTATTCATAATAAATTTTGATTTTGTCAGATTAAACCTACAATCTTTTAAGATAGCGCTGATAGTTTAATTAAATTCTTTTTGACACAATATAAATTCTTGTTTACTTGATCAATCTCAAACAAAGGATTTTATATGAAAATAATTTCGAAACTACTTCTAGTGTCATTTTTAGCCGTTTTATTAAACGCATGTAATACAGTAGAGGGAGCTGGTAAAGATATTAAAGCAGGCGGTGAAGCAATCGAAGATACTGCAAAAGACGCTAAATAATACTTTGCTTCCTCAGTTCGTTAAAGCCAATGTTTTCAAAGCATTGGCTTTTCTCGTCGTCAATAAGGCGGCATGCCGGCATTAAACTTAAATAGATGTATTATTTTGGGGTAAGTACAATTTAAGTTAAAATACGCCATTTCTAATTTCTAGATTATCTGCTCTATCAAGAAAGTCCTCTAATGCTAATCGCAAATAATATTACTATGCAATTCGGTTCAAAGCCGTTGTTTGAAGATGTATCCATTAAATTTGGCGACGGGAATCGCTATGGCTTAATTGGTGCAAATGGTTGTGGCAAATCAACATTTATGAAAATTCTAGCTGGTGAGTTAGAACCAACCAGTGGCAATGTGACTTTGGACACGAATGAGCGTATGGCCTTTTTACGCCAAGACCAGTTTGCATATGAAGATCAACGCGTCATTGATGTAGTGATGATGGGTCACGAGCAAATGTGGGCAGCGATGACCGAACGTGATGCTATTTACGCCAACTTAGAAGCCACTGAAGATGATTATATGAAGGCCGCTGAGCTTGAGGGTGTGTTTGCCGAGTATGACGGCTACACTGCAGAAGCGCGCGCTGGCGAATTGTTATTAGGTGTGGGTATTCCAATTGAGCAACATACTGGTCCAATGAGCGAAGTTGCTCCAGGCTGGAAATTACGTGTGCTATTGGTACAAGCCTTGTTTGCAAATCCAGACGTATTGTTACTGGATGAGCCAACCAACAACTTGGACATTAATACCATTCGTTGGTTAGAAGACGTGGTGAATAATCGCGACTGTACTATGGTCATTATTTCGCATGACCGTCACTTTTTAAATCAAGTATGTACGCATACTTGTGATATGGATTACGGCAAAATCACCACCTATCCTGGCAATTATGATGATTATATGGAAGCCAGCATTGCGGCGCGTAATCAACAAGCTAAAGACAATGCTAAAGCGAAACAGCAAATTGCGGACTTACAAGACTTTGTACGCCGCTTCTCTGCCAACGCGTCGAAAGCCAAACAAGCAACCAGCCGCGCTAAGCAAATTGATAAAATTAAAGTGGAGGAATTTAAACCTTCAAGCCGTCAATATCCATTTATTCGCTTTGAATATGATGATAAAGAAAAGTTACACCGTAACGCTGTAGAGCTTAAAAAACTTGGTCATGGCTTTGATGACAAAGACCTATTTAAAGGCTTTGAAGTGATTTTTGAAGCAGGCGAAAAAGTGGCCATTATAGGTGAGAACGGCATTGGTAAAACCACGTTTTTGCGCTGCTTGGCTAACGATTTAAAACCTAAGCACGGTGAAGTTAAATGGGCAGAAAAAGCCAATATTGGTTATTTTGCACAAGACCATGAATATGAATTCAAAAAAGGTGAAGACCTATTTGAATGGATGTCACAATGGCGTAAAACAGGCGATGACGATAACGTTGTGCGCAGCATGTTAGGTCGTTTATTGTTTGGTAGCGAAGCAACTAAAAAATCCGTGAAAGTACTATCAGGCGGTGAAAAAGGTCGCTTGCTTTACGGCAGACTCATGTTAGAGCGCACCAACGTGCTATTAATGGATGAACCTACCAACCATATGGATATGGAATCAATTGAGGCGTTAAACACTGCGTTAGATAAATATAACGGTACCTTATTTTTTGTTAGCCATGACCGTGAGTTTGTGAGCTCTATCGCTACGCGTATTATTGAAATTAAGGCAGATGGTATTGTTGATTTTAGTGGTAACTACGAAGATTACCTTACAAGCCAAGGCGTAGAGTAAAGTTGGCAATTAAAGCCACCGTGTTTAAAGCGAGTCTGCAAATTGCAGATATGGATAGACATTATTACGCTGAGCATAACTTAACCATATCGCGTCAGCCTTCTGAAACGGATGAACGCATGATGGTGCGCTTATTAAGCTTCGCGTTAAATGCAAGCGATTATTTAACCTTTGGTGAAGGCATGACCGATGATGAATCAGCTGACTTATGGCAAAAAGATCTGACGGGTGCCATTGAGTTATGGATTGATGTTGGCTTACCGGATGAGAAGCTTATTCGCAAAGCCTGCGGCCGAGCAAATAGCGTTATCGTTTATTGCTATGGCGGCAATGCAGCAAACATATGGTTTGAGCAAAATGCGAAACAATTTTCACGCTCAAAAAATCTAACCATTATTAACTTATCGCAAACTTGCACGCAAGCTATCGCCAAATTATCAGAGCGTACGATGCAGTTGCAATGCAATATTCAAGATGGGCAAGTTTGGCTGATGAATAATCAAGACAGTGTGCTGATTGAGCAAGAAATCTTAAAGGCCAGTTAGTCTTGTACTTTCGAATAAAAAACCAAACCGTCTCTAATTTGGCTTTTTATTCGTTACTTATGTGGCTCGTTTCGCGCGTACTGAAAGCAGATAGCCTAATAACAATGCTATCAACATAGCAGGCAAACCTTCGTAAACCATATGATGTAAGTCAGCATAGCGCCACAACAATGCCACTAAGATGCCGATTGCCATTAACAGAATAGCGACTCTTTCCGTCATCACACGATTAAACACTAATAAAATCAAAATTGGTCCAAAAGCGACTGCCATCACTGACCATGACATGATGACTAAATCAAACACGCTACTGCTCGCATACAACGCAATCAATAATGCCAACCCTGTGACTGCAGCCGTGACTAGCTTAATCAACACTTGTCTCTTTGCTTTATTGGGCAACAAATCGTTTGTAATGGCTGAGGAACAACTCAACACCAAAGAATCAGCCGTTGACATGGTTGCTGCAAATATACCCGCCAACACCACACCAACTAACACTGGCGGTAGTAATTGCACAGCCATCGTAGGCAACGCCATCTCTGGATCTAGGCTATTTAACTCAGGTAAATGTAAGCGCGCCAACATGCCTGCGATGGTTGCTAAGGCATAAAAGAGGATAAAAAAAGCGTAATAATAAATACGGGCAGACTTGATGCTAGCTGCATCCTTAAGTGCCATAAAGCGCACCATGATATGCGGTTGACCAATAACACTGAGACCAGCTACTAACCAGCCTACGAAAAACAATATTACGCCCATCAAACCAGGAAGCGCTAGTCTTGGTGGTGCTAAATCAAAATAGCCTGGAATTTCATGCCATGCCTGCATGACATTCGCAACACCGCCAAGCGCCGACACACCAGAAAAAACCAATATAACCATCGCCACTAGCATGACGATGCTTTGTGCAACATCGGTCCAAATAGAGGCACGAATACCGCCCGCCACACTGTAAGAAAGCACCATCACAGCCACTAGCCATGCACCAGCAGTTCTATTCCAGCCCAACACACCTTCTAAAGCCTTGCTACCCGCCGAAATTTGCGCCGCTGCATAGGCGCCTAAAAAAACCAATGTTAAGACAGCAGCGATGCGACGCCAATAAACCATATCATCGCCATGCCAAGTGGCTAGCACACCGGAGTAAGAAGCCTCCCCTGTCTTAGTGGTAGCCATCTGTAATTTCTGATGAATAAAGAGTGAGGCTAAGAAATCGCCAAGTATCCAGCCAATCATCAACCAAATGGATGCCAATCCGGCAGCATAGGTGTATCCAATGACGCCAATAAACATATACCCACTATTATTGGTTGCAACAGCAGAAAGCCCACTAAAAAGTGGGCTAACCGACTGATCAGCTAAATAATAATCTTGACTTGTCCCTTTGCTTTTTACAAACGATGCCAAACCAATAGTAAAGAATAAACCAAGAAAAATGACAAAACTCACTACCGTGATTAAGTTCATTTTTGATTTACTCTTAACAGCAACACTAGGCTAAAATCAAGTTTGAATGATGCGTAAGATTGTCAGCCTCTGGGATCAACACTTGAGGTGACCGGCAAGCGATAAAGCTTGGCCTTGGTGCTTTCATCCCGTATGGCGCGACGAGTTTATTCGTCAATGCGTTATAAACAAAAAAGGCATTGGACCGGGACATAGGCGTAATGTTGCTGTTTGAGCCATGCATGGTGTTGCAGTCAAAAACTAAAATTGATCCTGGTTTAGCTGTTGGACTGACAATACCTAACTCTTTTGCCATTTCTTCTAAGTTAACCTGATCTGGCACGCCATATTCTTGTTTCTTCAGTGAGGTTTTATAATGGTTGTCTGGCGTTTCGCCAATACAACTTAAGAAACGTCGGTGCGACCCTGGAAGCAACATAAGCGACCCATTATATGAAGTATTGTCTGTTAACAATACAGACATTGATAAAGCGCGCATACGCGGCATTCCATCTTCAGCATGCCACGTTTCAAAGTCAGAGTGCCAGTAGAACTCTTTCCCGACAAAGCTCGGTTTATAATTCAATCTTGACTGATGGATATAGACTTCGTCATTCAATAGAAAAGAGGCAATATCAACCAGCCTCTTATCGGAAGCCATACGCTCCATCAAAAAGGACTGCTGATGAATGTCGAATATAGATCTAACATCATGACTTGTGAGTTCAGTAATGACTGTTTCTTGACGTAACTCTTCAGCATTCTGCAAAGCGTGTTTAGCTTCTGACTGTAGGCAAACCACCTCTTCTGGCGTAAAGATATTTTCTAATAGCAAATATCCGTTTTGATCAAATTGCTGTGTCTGGGCTTTTGTTAATGGTGCTGAAGGCTGCCACTCGCTATAAACCACAGGTTCTTTTCTTTCAATTACTTTTGCCTGTGTAGTCTGTCTCGTCGGATAAAAATCTTGCATATAAGCCAAATTATTTTTTACTACATTAATCAATATCTGCTGGATAAGATCCATTTTCATCATGCACTTCTTTACCCGATACCGGTGGGTTAAAAACACAAGCGCATACAATTTCTTCTTCAATCCTTAAGATATGATGATCGTGCTCATTGAGTGCATACATTACCCCAGGTAACAATTCATGTCTCTCGCCATTGGCTAAGTTTTCAATCGTCCCCTTGCCTTGCATAATATAAACAGACTCAAGATGATTGAGATACTGCATCTTTATTTCTGCGCCTGCGTAGAGCGTTGTGATATGGAATGAAAAGCCCATATTATCTTGCTTCAAAAGCATGCGAGCGCTTTCCCACCCTTTGGACTTCACATTGTGTTCAGAAGCGCTTATCGTTTTTAAATTACGTACTATCATTTATTAGCTCCTATGCTGCAGCATCAACATCTTCTGAACAAGCATTACGAATACATCTCTCCAGAATATCAAGGCCTTTTGTCATTTCGGCTTCGCTAATAGTCAAAGGTGCCAATACTTTAACCACCTCATCAAAAGCGCCGCTTGTTTCAATAATAAGGCCTTTATCAAACGCCTCTGAAGTGATTTTAGAAGCCATTTCACCTGTCCCAACATCTATGCCTCGCATCATGCCTTTTCCTCTTGTAGAAAAACCATGTTTGTTAGCCATTTGTTCTAAACGTTTACGTAGAGACTCTCCGCGTGCATGTACTTCCGTTTGGAATTGATGATCAGCCCAAAAGTGTTTGAGTACTGCAGTAGCAGTAACAAAAGCATGATTGTTGCCACGGAAAGTACCGTTGTGCTCACCTGGAGACCAAATATCTAAATTCGGTTTAAATAGAGTGATGGCAAATGGCAAGCCCATGCCAGATAATGATTTTGACATGGTTACAATGTCTGGCGTAAAACCCATCTCTTCAAAACTAAAGAATCCACTTGTGCGCCCACAGCCCGCTTGAATATCATCCACGATTAACAATGCACCATGACGCTTCGCTATTTCGGCGACTTTACGCAGCCAATCACTAGAGGCTGCATTTAGACCGCCTTCGCCCTGCGTTGTTTCCAATAAGATTGCTGCAGGTTTGTCCAAGCCGCTAGATGGGTCAGATAAGCGTTTGTCTAGCATTTCAGCAGTATCTACACCCTCACCAAAATAACCATCAAATGGTTCGTGTACAACATTGTTGAGCGGCACGCCTGCACCATTGCGTTTTTCAGCATTGCCTGTGCAAGCCAATGCCCCTAATGTCATACCATGATAGCCATTTGTGAAAGAAACTACCAACTCACGCTTCGTGACCTTGCGCGCTAGTTTAATTGCTGCTTCTACTGCATTCGTGCCAGTAGGGCCTGTAAACATAACGCGGTAATCTAACTTTCTCGGCTTTAAGATTATGGACTCAAATGCATTTAAAAACTCTGATTTTGCCTCTGTATGTAAATCTAACCCTTGTGCAATACCATCTTTTTCAATGTATTCCATCAGCGCTTCTTTTAACACTGGGTGGTTATGACCATAATTTAGAGAGGCGCAACCGGATAGAAAGTCTAAATAGTGACCGCCGTTACTATCTTGCATCCAAGCACCTTGCGCTTTGATGAACTTTCTGGGCATTGAACGAGCGTAACTGCGTACATTTGATTCTCTTCGCTCAAAAATAGCTGTATTAGTTTGACTTTGACTAGGATTTGGGATTTTTGACATATTAAACTCCTTGATTACTTGAGACCTCTGTAATGTTGAATGGGCCTATTTTTACTAAAAACTCGGTTTCATGAACGCCCTGAAAATGTTGTGCTTTTTCAAAATGCGGGGTTCTACTTAAATTTAATTGATGTGATTTGGCGAAGCCTTCAAACAATGACCACGATGCTTTGTTTTCTTGTGTAATTGTCGTGATGAGATATTGCACCTTTGCTAAGGTGTTACGTTTTAACAAAGCAGACAAGAGATGCTTAGCTAAACCTTTTCCTCTTGCCTCTGAATGCACGGCTACCTGCCAGATGAAAATATGATCTTGTTGTTCAGGTGGGATATAAGCTGAAAGCCATCCTAAGATTTGATTCTTTGATTCTGCAACAACACATGTTTGCGCAAAATGTGAACATTGCAATAAATTACAATAAGCGGAATTAGTGTCAAGTGGAGGGGAGTTTTGTATTAATGCTGTAATTGCACTGCCGTCGAGCGCGCTGGGTGAACGGAATTCGACTGCAGGAAGTGCATCAAATTGATGGCAATTAACATTTGATTCTAGTGTGTTTCCGACATTTTCTAATGTCAAACCTTCTCCTTAATATACTAACTACTTACCTACACTTATTGCGTAATTTAAAGCGTTTATATAATTTATCATTAAAAATCAGCCGCTTATGATATCACATTTAAACATATCCATCAAGAAATAATCATACTTTCAGGCTACTGCACCCAGAATGGGATCATTAAAAACCTTGCTAGGCAGCCTTAAGCAACTGATTATGCTGCCCTTTAATGAGAGTGAAAAACAACCTATATTTTTAGAGAAATTTCGACACAACAGTTCACATTAATCAACAGTATCGATATTTTGCAAAGAATTATAAAATGTATTTTTCAGGCTTGATATATAAATTAAGGCAAAAAAAAGCACCAATAAAGGCGCTTTTGAGTTTAGGAGAATCACACAGGCACAACAGTAAAACTTTGTAACTAGAATGCAGAATCTCAAACAAACCTTTACACGTCAACATTTTCCTGCAAAAAAGTATATTGGGTATTTTTTATATAATTAACCACAATATAAAATTCATCATATTTACAATTTTGTTGCGAAATTGTTAAATTTAAATAAAAGACCGAGCTAATTATGTAGCTCGGTTTTTTATGATTCGTTAATACTATTCTTTTGCTGCGCGTTTTCGCTCATGTTCTAGTAAAAAACGTTTACGGATACGAATGTTTACAGGTGTAATTTCGACCAGCTCATCATCATCAATGAATTCGACAGCGCTTTCTAAGGTTAACGCAATCGGTGTAATCAAGCGCACTGCTTCATCTGTACCAGATGAGCGTACATTTGTCAGCTGCTTACCCTTAATAGGGTTTACAACCAAATCATTATCGCGGCTATGAATACCAATCACCATTCCCTCATAGAGTTTATCACCAGGACTCGCAAACATCTTGCCACGGTCTTGCAGTTTCCATAAAGCATAGGCAACAGCCTCACCTTTTTCAGATGAGATTAAGACCCCATTCCGACGACCTGGCATATCAGGTTTTGCAGGTGCATATTCATCAAAAATATGGGCCATCAAACCAGTGCCGCGTGTTAATGTTAAAAACTCACCTTGGAAACCAATCAAACCACGTGCTGGGATTTTGTACTCTAAACGAGTACGTCCATTGCCGTCTGATTCCATGTTTTGCATTTCACCTTTACGACGGCCTAACTCTTCCATTACAGGACCTTGGTTATCATCTTCTACGTCTACTGTTAAGATTTCATAAGGCTCGCATTTCGCACCATCAATTTCACGGAAAACCACTTTTGGCTTACCAACGGCAATTTCAAAACCCTCACGGCGCATATTTTCCAACAAAATGGTCAAATGCAATTCACCACGTCCAGAAACACGGAAAATATCCGCATCAGCTGTGTCTTCAACACGTAAAGCTACGTTAACTAGTAGCTCTTTTTGTAAGCGATCGCGAATTTGTCGTGAAGTAATAAACTTGCCTTCTGTACCTGCCAGTGGAGAAGTATTCACCATGAAATCCATGGTTAATGTCGGCTCATCCACACCAAGATGCGGCAAACCAACTGGGTTCTCACGATCACAAATCGTGTAACCAATACCAATTTTGTCTAACCCAGCAACAATAATAATGTCACCCGCTTCTGCTTCAGGCACTTCCGTACGTTCTAAACCTTCAAAACCAAGCACCTGACTAATTTTACCTGTCCCAACTTGCTCATCACCATGCATCACGGCAACTGCCTGCCCTGTTTTAACACGACCATTAGATACACGGCCTACAGCAAGGCGACCTGTATAGGTTGAATAGTCTAATGCTGATACTTGCATCTGTAATGGCGCATTAGAATCTCCTTTAGGTGGTTCTACATGCTTCAGTATTGTTTCAAAAACAGCGCGCATATTGTCTGTTTTTTCGTTCTCGTCCATCATGGCAAAGCCATTAAGGGCTGATGCATAGACAATTGGAAAATCTAATTGCTCATCTGTTGCGCCTAAATTGGCAAACAAATCAAAGGTATGATTAATCACCCAATCCGTACGCGCACTAGGACGGTCTACTTTATTAATGACCACAATTGGTTTCAAGCCTAGCGCTAAGGCTTTCTTGGTAACAAAGCGTGTTTGTGGCATTGGGCCATCAACAGCATCAACCAAAAGCAGCACACCATCGACCATGCCTAACACCCGCTCTACTTCACCGCCAAAATCAGCATGGCCAGGGGTATCGACGATATTAATACGTGTACCTTCGTAGGTTAATGCTGTGTTTTTTGCAAGGATAGTAATGCCACGTTCTTTTTCTAGGTCATTACTATCCATGGCACGCTCCTCAACTGCTTGATGAGAAGCAAACGTACCAGATTGTTGTAATAACTTATCAACCATGGTCGTTTTACCGTGGTCAACGTGGGCGATAATTGCGATATTTCTTAAGTTGCGTGACATAAGTTGAGTTGCCGATATGTTTTGAAGGGCGCGATTCTAACACAAAAACAAGAAGTTATTATTTGACATTACAAAATAAGTCGTTATACTGCGCACAACTTAGAACTTTAATCTTAATCATTTAAGAAGTTTTAGATTCATTGCCCTGACCTATCGTAACGCATGAACTATAGACGTTACATCTCATTTTTATCGGTTAGTGGCTATGCCAGCGCGCCGGTAAAAGAAGATCCTATTTAAATATTGACTTCTGCGTTTATGTTTATCATTAAGTGATAGTAAGCCTATCATTTAATTGACACGTTACGTAATTGCTTGCGCCCTTTATGTTATTTAGAAAGGGACACACATTGTCTTCAGTTACATTTGAATCATTAGCTTTACATCCTTCCATCCTCAAAGCAGTTGCAGAAGCTGGATACGTCAACCCAACACCTATTCAAGCACAAGCGATTCCTGCTGTTTTAGATGGCCGTGATATTTTAGCCTCAGCACAAACAGGAACAGGCAAAACAGCAGGATTCACACTACCTGCGCTTAACTTACTGGCAACACCTCACGAATCCAAAAGTCGCGGTCCTCGTATTTTAGTATTAGTCCCGACCAGAGAGCTGGCAGCACAAGTCAATGATTCAGCACGCAAATACGGAAAATTTTTACGCGCACGTACAGTGAGTATTGTAGGTGGCATGCCGTATCCACTGCAAAATAAACTACTGTCTCAACCTTTGGATATATTAGTCGCAACACCAGGTCGCTTTATTGATCATATGGAACGTGGCCGTATCGACTTAAGTCGCTTGCAAATGCTAGTGCTTGATGAAGCGGATCGCATGCTAGATATGGGCTTTATGCCTGACGTACAACGTATTTGTGATGCCTTACCAAAAGAGCGCCAAACACTATTATTCTCTGCAACATTAGATGGCAACATTGGACGCATCGCGCAAGATATATTAAATAATCCAGTAACGATTCAAGTGGCTGCACAAAAAGAAAAACATGAAAATATCGAACAGCGCCTGCACCATGTCGATGACTTGAGTCACAAAAATAAATTATTAGAACATTTACTCATTGAACCTGATGTAAACCAAGCGATTATCTTTACCAGCACCAAGCGTCATGCTGATCTATTGGCAGAAGACCTATATGCTGCTGGACATAAAACAGCTGCATTACATGGAGATATGACACAAGGCGCGCGTAATCGCACGCTTACAAAGTTACGTCATGGCGATGTAAAAGTGTTAGTAGCTACCGATGTCGCTGCAAGAGGAATTGACGTCAAAGGCATTAGTCATGTGATTAATTACGATTTACCAAAATTTGCTGAAGACTATGTACACCGCATTGGCCGTACAGGACGTGCGGGACAAAAGGGGATTGCGATTGCATTTGCCTCTAATATGGATAGACATGTTTTACGTAAAATCGAACAATACACAGGTCAAAAACTAGAAGCTTCAGTGATTGAAGGGTTTGAACCTAAGCGACCAATTAACATGAATGCACCTGAAGGCAAGCGTGGCAAAAGTCGCAATAGTCGCAACGAAAATGGGCGCAGTGGCGGTTACAAAGGTCGCGGCAATAATGACGCTGGAAAAGGTCGTAGCTTTGGGGATCGCGCTGCAGCAGGTCGTCCGCCAAGAGGCAAAAGTAATGACACACGCTTCAACGACAAACCAGCTAGAACACAGTCTCCACGCAACGATAGCCAAAAAACAGAAGTAAACGGTAATAGCGTTCATTACACCAAAGATACCGATCTTCAGTTTGCGAAAGAAGTGGCTCGCGGTACAGGCAACGGTCGCCATCAAAATAGCCGCAATGCAGGTGCTAACAAAGGCTCTGCAACAATATCAAATGAAAAATTTGGTAATCCACGACCAAAACGCAATGGCAGCACTGCTGGCAACCATGCACCACGTCATGCAAACAATGATGGTGCAAGACGTTCACGTAATTTTGCATAATATCGCATATGACAGATAAAAACGAAATCATTCAATCAGAATTAAACCTAGCTGACGCAACAGAAGTTGTTGCGTTTGAGTCGCTTGGACTTGCTGCGCCAATATTGCAAGCGATTGCAGACACAGGTTACACAACACCAACGCCGATTCAAGCAAAAGCAATACCTGTAGTATTAACTGGTGTTGATTTAATGGCTGGGGCACAAACGGGGACAGGTAAAACAGCAGCTTTTACCTTACCCATACTCCATCAATTATTACCAGCGGCAAATACAAGTACTTCTCCAGCAAAACACCCCGTACGTGCGCTTGTACTAGCACCTACTCGTGAGCTCGCAATTCAAGTTGAAGAGAATGTAAAAACCTATGCTAAAAACACATCTTTACGCAGTGTTGTCGTTTTTGGTGGTGTTGATATTAAAAAACAAACACCATCGCTGAAAGCTGGTGTAGAAATTTTAGTCGCAACACCAGGCCGTTTGCTTGATCATATCGAACAAAAAACTGTTCAATTAAACCAAGTACAATATTTGGTCTTGGACGAAGCAGACAGAATGCTCGATATGGGCTTTATGCCTGACTTAAAGAAGATATTAGCTTTGCTACCTAAGCAACGTCAAACATTGATGTTTTCAGCGACGTTTTCAAAAGAAATCAAAAAGTTATCGGATGATTTCTTAAAAAACCCAGCTTTAATTGAAGTCGCACGCAGCAATGCAACCTCAGAAAATGTATTGCAAAAAGCATATCAAGCTGATCAAAAGCAGAAACAGAGCATCTTAGTTTCCTTGCTTAAAAAACAAGATAGTCAACAGGTGATTGTTTTTACAAAAACAAAATTAACCGCAAGTAGATTAAGTCGTGCGCTAGAAAAAGAAGGCATTAAGGCCGATGCGATTCATGGAGACAAAAATCAAAAAGAACGCATTGCAGCGTTAGACGCTTTTAAACAAGGTGATATTACAGCACTTGTTGCAACAGATGTTGCGGCGCGAGGCTTGGATATTAATGACTTACCTATGGTCATTAACTATGAAATCCCATCGGCACCAGAGGATTATGTCCATCGTATTGGTCGTACTGGTCGCGCAGGTGCAAGCGGTATCGCCATTTCACTGGTGTCAGAAGATGAAGAAAAGTATTTTAGTGAAATTGAAAAGCTCATCAAAAAAAGCATCCCTAGAGAAAAAATTGCCCAGAGTGATTCAAATAATCACGTACCAAAAAATGCTGTCAGGGCGGATAGTAAGCAGAAGGTGAGTAATAACCGACCTTCAAAACGTAAAAATCATGACCCATGGTTTGATAAGCCATATGTGCCAGAAAAAAATGGAGATAATCAAACAGGAGCTGCCGCAAGCATGGCTGCTAGAAACAGAAGAAAGCCTGTTGCTACACTGCTTGGCGGGCTTAAGAAATAGCTTTTATTTTTTTAACGACTTTTCTAACTCTTTTGGCGTTAATGGTAAAGAGTAAAAATAACCCTGCATTTTATGGCAGCCGCTGCTTGCCAGCATTGCACTTTGCTCTTCACTCTCTACCCCTTCAGCCACGAGCCCTAACTTTAACGCATTACCTAAAGCGGCAATTGCTTGCACTAGCTGGTGGTTTTCGTCACCATGTCCTAGTCCAGAAACAAAGGATTGGTCAATTTTTATTTCATCAACACTCCATTGCATTAAATACAGCAATGATAAGTGCCCCATCCCAAACTCATCTAATGAAACTTTAAACCCAGCTTCTTTAATGCTTTGCATATTTTGTTTAACCTCATCGGAGCTCTCCAGTAAAGCATGTTCCGTGATCTCTAAACATAATAACTCTGGTGCAATTTGATACTTATCGGTAATTGCCTTTAGTGTTTGACTCATTTGACTTGAACGCAATTGTCTAGATGAGACATTAACTGACAAGCGCGGCACTTTATAACCTGCGTCTAACCAATTTCTAAGCTGCGCACAACTCTCTTCAAAAACAAACTCACCAATCTTATTAATGAGTGAAGACTGCTCCGCGACTTGTATAAATTCTAAAGGTGGAATCAGCCCATGCTCTGGATGACGCCACCGCAGCAATGCCTCTAAACCAACCAGCTGTTTACTCTCATAATCAAACTGTGGTTGATAGGCCAAGAAGAGCAACTTATCCTTGAGTGCTTGCCGAATACCTTGCTCCATCTCTAGCCACTGATGCGCAATAAAGTTTAGGCCTGATGTATAAAACTCAAAATTATTACGGCCATTTTGTTTTGCTCTGTACATGGCTAAATCGGCATAGAGCAATAAGTCTTCTGGGTCTTTAGTATCATCTGGGTAAACACTAACACCAATGCTTACTGTACAAAAAACAAGTTGATGATGAATTTCAAATGAAGGCTCAAACGCAGCAATGATTTCTCTGACAATACGATTGCCATCCTGTGGAGATGCGCCTTCCATAACCATCACAAACTCATCACCGCCTAACCTGCATAACAAATCAGTAGACCTTGCACAAGCTGATATACGTTCAACCGCTTGCACAAGCAGCTTATCGCCTGCGTCATGGCCGAGTCTGTCGTTGACCATTTTAAAATAGTCAAGATCAAAAAAGAGAAGCAAAACTTGTTTAGAAGAACGTTCCGCTTTGGATATAGAGTTTTCTAGGCGCTGTCTAAACAAATTCCTGTTAGGCAGTCCTGTAAGCTCGTCATGTGTGGCTAAAAACTCAACTCGCTGATCCGCAGAAACCGATTGCGTAACATCTCGACCAACACCACGATATCCAATAAAGTCACTCGTAGAATCAAATATGGGTTTTGCTGATATGCGCATGTAATACGTTACATCATCTTTTGAATAGTAAAGAATGACATCAACTAACTTTTTTGAATCCTCAATTAACTTGCGAATTTCATTAGAAGTATGGCTGTGGCAGACATTTGGAAAGTCTTTTAAATTAGTAAAGTTGAAAGTGTTTGAATCACCTTCAATTAATTTGATGTTGAGATCGCGATCTGTTTCCCAAAACCACTCTGCAGAGGCTTCAGCGAAATCTCTATAAAGCGCTTCACTTTGCAGCAACTGATTTCTTTCTTCGTCTAACGTTGAGATTTTCATGTTAATTCAATTTTATTTGTCACCATGCACTACTACCTGCACCGTAACTTTACTTATACTATCTATGAAATCTCATTGGAAGTACATGCTAATAGCTATTTATTTCGCATAAAATCAGCAACGCCATACAATTGTGTCGCTAATTTGGTTAATAATGGTTCTTCAATACCAATTTTGTGCATCGCACTAATCATGCAATACATCCATTGATCTCTTTCTGATTCACCAATTGCAAACGGCATATGCCTAGCTCTTAATCGTGGATGGCCGTAACGCTCTATATATAACTGAGGGCCTCCAGACCATCCTGTCAGAAACATAAATAATTTTTCTCGTGGTTCTGTTAGATCAGACTGATGAATAGCGCGCAAGGCATTGACTTTGGGATCAGAATCCATAATGTCATAGAATGTCTCAACCAGTAGCCGAATCGTTTCAATGCCTTTTTGATCTCCACCTAACAAGGTGTAGAAAGTTGACTTGGTAGACCCAACCTCTTCAATCTTATCGAGCATTACTCTCCTTTGGTTTTGACTAAACCTGCAATTTTTTGTGCATTCTTTCTCGCATCCGTCACATTTTCTGCTGTGGCCAACGCCACGCCCATACGACGACGAATAAATGAAGCCGGCTTACCAAATAAACGTATATCACTATTAGGAACCTGCAGCGCGCTTTCTAGATTACTAAATTGCAGTGTTTCGGTGTCTATATCACCATAAATGACGGCACTGGCACCTGGATGTGACAAACGAACATCAACCGGCAAACCCAAGATAGCACGCGCATGTAATTCAAATTCACTTAAGCGTTGGCTGCACAGAGTCACCATCCCAGTATCATGTGGTCTTGGACTTACTTCAGAGAACCATACTTGGTCACCTTTGACAAATAACTCCACCCCAAATAAGCCTAAACCACCTAATGCTTCTGTAATAGACTTTGCAACAACTTGTGCTGCCTTAAGAGCAGTTGGCGACATCTCCTGCGGCTGCCAGCTCTCAACATAATCACCTTTCTCTTGGCGATGGCCAATCGGCTCACAAAAATAAGTCTCCACTGCACCCTCCGCATTTTTTGCACGGATTGTTAGCAATGTAATTTCAAAATCAAAGTCAATCTGTCCTTCGACAATAACAACGCCTTGATTAACACGGCCACCTGAAGCCGCATAATCCCATGCAGCTTTCACTTCACTTGCATTTGTAATACGAGATTGGCCCTTACCAGAAGAAGACATGGTAGGCTTAATAAAACAGGGATAACCAATACCATCGTCAATACTTGTTTGAAGCTCTGCTTCACTTCTGGCAAATGCATAAGAGGAGGTAGGCAGTTTGAGTGTTTCAGCCGCTAATCGGCGTATACCTTCACGATTCATCGTGAGTTGCACCGCCTTGACCGTTGGTATAACAGTGGAGATACCAGATTTTTCTATATCAGCTAATGCATCTGTATTTAGTGCTTCAATTTCTGGCACAATAAGATTAGGTTGTTCTTTTTCAACCAATGCTTTGAGTGCAGATGCATCCGTCATATCAATCGTATAGGCTCTATGTGCAACTTGGTGCCCAGGCGCATTCGGGTAACGATCAACAGCAATGACCTCTACACCTAGTCGCTGCAATGCAATAATCACTTCTTTCCCAAGCTCCCCACTACCAAGCAACATCACTTTGGTTGCGGAAGAAGATAAAGGGGTGCCAATAGTGACCGATGCGCTCATGAAATACTCCAGTGTCTAATCACTGAAATCATACCACGATGACTAAAAGAAACTAAACGTTGATGCCGTGTTTTTCCATTCGATAACGCATTTTCATGCGTGTGATGCCCAAATGTCTCGCTGCTTTTGAAACATTATTATGCGTTGCTTCTAGTGCTGCGATTAACATATTTTTTTCAGCTACATCAAGTGTAGGCGCTTGTTTGTTTTCTAACACAACCTGATTTACAAAAGTAGATTGATGATTAGGTAATGCAAGTTCAGCCGATGAAATAATGGTTTGGTTGCTTAATAAAACAGCCCGACTGATTTGATGCCTTAACTCACGGACATTACCTGGCCAATGATAGTGCTGGATTGCATCTATTGCACTCAGACTAAGATCATGTGCAGGCAAGCCATACCGTTTTTCTGCCATCCGCATAAAATATTTCGCCAACTGTACAGCATCATCTTCACGCTCACGCAGTGACGGCATCATTAGATTAATGACATTCAGTCTAAAATATAAATCCGAGCGAAACTGACCCATGTTTGACATTTCGTGCAGATTTCGATTTGTTGCTGCAATGATTCTTGCTGGCACCTGACGCTCTTTAGTTGAGCCCAGTCGTCGTACCCTGCGCCGTTCTAACACATTGAGCAGTTTTGCTTGTAACACTAACGGAATTTCACCGATTTCATCCAAAAAGAGTGTCCCATCCTCAGCGGCTTCGATTAGTCCTGGCCGACTGCCTACCGCATTTGTAAAAGCGCCTTTGTCATGTCCAAATAGCTCACTTTCTATTAATTCAGCTGGCAAAGAAGCGCAATCAACATGAATAAAAGGTTTTTCTTTTTGTACATATGATAAATGTAACATACGGGCAGCTACATCTTTTCCTGTGCCTGTTTCACCAGTGATTAACACCGTTGGTGGTATTGCATCAATGAGATGCCCTAGCTGAGAGATACGCTCTATTTGCATACGCACACTCTGCATTGCAGGGCTATCCCCTATCAGCTCCACCCCTTCGCTTGCATGTGAGTTACGCTGTTTTGAATAATCAAGACTATCTTGTAGTGCCAGCTTCTTTTCATTTTTCTGAATCACTAATAGCAATTCATCCAAATCAATCGGTTTTTTTAAATAGTCATCTGCACCAAGCTTTATTGCTTGTACTGCGTCCGCCAACTCACCGTATGCAGTCATCACAATAACATTGATATTCTTTGCGACTAACTCTGCAATCAAGTCTAGACCATTGCCATCAGGTAGCCGCATATCCAGCAAAACCAAATCTGGCTGAAATTGTTTAACGAGTGCGCGGGCATCATCTAAGTTTTCCGCACACTCACACTCAAAATTCGACTTGCCTAAATGTTTAGAAACTGCACGCGCGAATAAAACCTCATCCTCGACGATAAGAATTTTATTCTTGCGATTATCATTGATAAGCTGAACATTATTTTTCGCTTGTGCAGTCAATTCTCTTTCTCAATTTGATGATTAGTTTGAAGCTGTTTTAGGCGCAGCAAACTCATAACGGAAGCCTAGCCAAGCTGCGCGCGGCGCGCCCGGTAATAGGCTACGCACTTTTGCTTCTTCGCCAAACTGCCCATTTGCATCAAACAAAGACTCCGCTAAACGACCACTAAGATTGTAGTCTTTATCAAAAATATTAGTCGCTTTGGCAAACATTTTCCAGCCGTTACCGAAGTTATATTGTGTATCTAGGTTGACGATAACATATCCACTAATTTTACCTTTGCCAATCGCACATTCATCACCTCCAGCGCAGTTTGCTGCATTAGCGCGGTGACTATTATTTTCATTACCCAATATATACTGGCTTGAGTAACCTACTACATTCGCACCCACATTCCAGCTTGGTGTAACAGCAAATTGACCACGCAACTTTATTTGATGTTGCGGAATGACTGGTATTCTGTCACCAGACTTAGCTGTATAAATACCATCATTAGGCTCACCTACCGAGTTAGACCCGTTAACAAAATCAATATCAGAATCATAAGTTGCATGTACGAAACTATATGACGTACTCCAGATAAAGCGGTCAATGTTCCCGTTTAAGCCAAAATCAACACCTTGACGCTTTGTTCTACCTATATTTTTGAAATATCCAGCACCAGTTAGCTGGCTAGATGCCACAAATTGAATGTCATCATGATTAACTGCATGATAGATACCTGCATTCCAATTGATGCTGTCTGTTAATTTACCACGACCACCAAACTCATAGGTTTTTGCAACCACTTGATTTAATGGTGGATCATCAGCTAAAGCAGCTGGGAGCAGACAGGGGTTGGCTGGATTAGAGCACCCGACCTCAATCGCTGTTGGCGCACGACTAGACTCACTATATGAAGTATAAAGTGTTAAATTATTACTTGGCGTGTGTGTCAAACCGATTGTTGGATTCAAGCGTGTATAACTATCTTTAGCCGTTAATGATCTTGGCCCATTGTCCCCGCGTAAAGTATCTACATTATCAATTCGCGTGAAATTCCAGCTCGCACCAGTATTTAAATGCCATTTTTCATTTAAAGATAAAGTGTTATTAGCAAACAAACGAGCAGTATACTGCTTACCAGTTAAGCCAACTGTTTGGCGTTGTGGCAAAGCGCCATCACCTTCAAAAGTAGGCTTTCTTGTTGGATCAAATACGTCATCACTACCGCCTGCAATAATGCCGCCATCGTCAAAATCACTTTCAGCAGAAACATTTATCTGCTCATTTTGTTTAAAACGAATCAAACTGTAATCATAACCAGCACCTACAACAAACTGATTTTCTTTACCCATTAAATCCTGATCAAAAGTAAACTGGCCAGTTAAGCCGTAAGTGTCTTGTGTTGTCTTCGTACGATTCAAGACTGAACCAATCAACTCACATTCAGTTTCGCCTGCTTCTGGAGTACAAACTACCCCTGGATAGCCTTCTAGTCCATCGCCACCATCAAGCTCAGCCTCATAACCATCGCCGTTCAATGTGCTTCTGTTCGATTTTTTGTAATAAACATTGCCAGAAAACATAGTGTCATCATTAAAGAAGTGTGAGCCATTTAATGCTAAAAAGTGAGAGTAGTTATTAGTAAAATCTGGGCGGGTATTAATTTGATCGCGATCACCACGTAATAAGAACTCAGGTGTTAAACCGTTACCGATTAAATTATTATCAGCACCAATGTAGGTTAAGTCTAATTTAGTCGTATCATTCTGCCAGCCTGTTTTACCAAACAATTGATTGACGTGTGATGGTGAGTAGTCTCTCCAACCATCTTCTGTGGTATGTTGATAACCAAACATATAATCAACAGAACCATCTTTTGAAACGCTACCATATTCAATTAGTGCACGTTCACGCCCCCAAGAACCCGCTTCATACTCAATAGCAGCACCTTGATTATCACGTCCGCTCTTTGTTTGTACCGCAATAGCACCACCCAATGTATTCAAACCAAACAAAGGATTTGAACCAGGAATGACTTGCATATTACCAATTGCAAAACTTGGAATCTTGTCCCAAAGCGTTAAGTCTCCAAATGGCTCATTAACGCGAACGCCGTCTATATAAGTAGACAACCCTTGTGGATTACCAAGCAATGGTGATGAGGAGTAACCACGGAAGTTAATTTCTGGCTGCCATGGATTACCACCAAGCTCAGTGACTGTAACACCTTGCATATTACTATTCATGTAATCAGCAATTGATACGCCTGTTTGCTCATTGATGCGCTTAGGCTTTGCAACTTGGATATTGGCAGGCACTTTCTCAATCGGCAGTCCGATACCTTTGAGTGGAGTAGTGCCAAACACTTCAATTTCTTCTGTTTGAATTGTCGTTTCTTCTGCTAAGACCACTGTCGGCATAGCGTAAATTGATAAAACAGCTAGCGCAATTAATTTTGGTTTGAATAGTGTTTGCATGTAACTTCCCTTTAATAAAATCAATACATTATTTTTTGTTATCTTGCTTATGTATGCAAAACACATTCCAACATCTATATTTATAAAATAACTATTTAAAATCAAACAGTAAGGCTATGATCTATTTTTTAATAGCTTATTTTATGCGAGATATTGGTTAAATACAACCACCAATAATGGTTACATACAGCCAATTAAATGCTATTTAGTACTTGTTTTGGGGGTTGGTTTAGGTAATCACGCATAACAAACCATGCAACGCCTGGGATAAGAATAAGTGCGGTGATATAGGCAAATAAACTAAGCAAACCATTAATGTTATATGGTATTTCAAACATCTGTTTACTGACATAGTATGCAATAAAATTAGCTGCTAACAAGGCAACAGAAGCAGCAATAAATGCAATACCTAGATATTCAGCAATCATTACAACGCTGACTTGTTTTCTTGATGCGCCAAATATACGGAATAACGAAGCCTCTTTCGCGCGCGCATCTCGTGTAGCAATTAACGCGGCATACAAAACTACCAAACCTGCAACGATGCATAAAACAAACACGTTGGCGACGGCTAAACTCATCTTCTGCATAATCCCTCTTATTTGCTCCATCAAACTAGCAACATTGATAATCGTTAAATTAGGCAGCTCTTTCACCAGCTGGTCAAGCTGAGTCGATTGCCTATCTTTCAAGTAAAATGCGGTCATATAACTCTTCGGATAATCGGCAAGCGTATCGGGCGGTGTTACTGCAAAAAAGTTAGCGCGCATACTATCCCATTCAACTTTTCGGATACTAGTCACGTTCAAGTTAATTTTTCTGCCGGCAATATCATAAGTCAACACATCGCCCACTTTAATATCAAGTGCATTAGCAATATCCTGCTCTATTGATATCAATGGTTTTTCATTATCTTTTTCTTGCCACCATTCTCCAGCAAGCAGATGGTTATCTGACTGCATCTCTGCCGCCATGGACAAATTAAATTCACGTGATACTAATCTTTTAGCACGACCATCTTCGTACATGTCCGCAGATAGCGCTTGGCCATTTTTCTCAACGAGTCGGCCTCGTACCATTGGAAATATCTGCGGTTTTTGAATATCTATTTTTTTTAAAAATCCTTCTATTGACTCTACTTGCGATGGCTGTATGTTGATCGCAAAATGATTTGGCGCGTCCGGCGGTAATGCATCCTGCCATGCATTTAACAAATCATTTTTAACAATCATTAGTAAAATAATTACCATTGCACCAATACTAAAGCCAACCACCTGCACCAGCGTTAATATTTTATTTCGTTTTAGGTTAGCAAGTCCTATTTTCAACAAGTTAAATAATCCACTTTTAGAATACTGACTACGTTGAGTAAGCTGATAGATTATATTTGCAAATAAATAAGCAAGCCCCGCACTTAATAAACAGACAGCCAACATCCCCAATATGACAGTGATAGCCAGTTGAATAGATTTTGCTAATACAAAAATTATCAATGCAATTACAATAAGCACAGGGATGAATCTAAATGCAGCAGAAGTCACTTTTGCTTCAACATCTGTTCTGAGAATATTCACGACAGGGCTATTTTTAATCGCATTGATATTTGGCAGCATTAAAGCAAACAACACTAAAAAGCTGACAGCATAGCCTATAAAAATTAGAGAAAAATCAGGTTGAGGTAATGTTTCTAAAAACAGTGTTCCTGCAATACTTCCTAACACTGATTGTAGTATGTAGCCAAAAAGACATCCAATAGTTGCCCCTACCAACGCAATAAAAAAGCACTGCCAAAGCAGTATCTGTTGGATTTGATTTTTACTCGCCCCAAAGCAACGTAATAAGGCTGCTGTTTCTATATTCCTTGATATATAAGGGCCGCTCGCCAGTAGCATTGCAGCGATTGAAAGTAAAATACTCACCATAGCAGCTAAGCCTAAAAAGGTTTCTGCTTTTTCTAAGGCACTCTTAATTTCAGGTCGCGCTGTTTTTAAATCTTGAAGTCGTTCACCACGTTGCAAATTGCCCTTCAATTGTTCGCCAAATGTATTAATGGCTTTGGCATCGCCAGCAACGAGTAACTGATATTTAACACGGCTTCCATACTGAATCAGCTCTGTTTTTGCTACATCAACTGCATTCATCATTAGACGCGGTGCAAAGCTAAACATATCTCCACCACGCGAAGGTTCTCGGGTAATAATGCCAGACACCCTGAGCTGCGTAGAACCAAGTTCGACTAAATCACCAAGACCAATTGACAATAAGTTTGCTAATCGAGGTTCAATCCACGCTTCACCTGGATTGGGAATCGTTTTAACAACTTGTGCTTCTGCATCCACACTAAATTGAACAGTCATGTCTCCACGTAATGGAAAACCAGTATTCAATGCTTTAATTTCAGCAAGCTGATTTTTTTCTCCAGCAATCGCCATACTAGGAAACTCAACCGTTGTTGTGTAGCGAAGACCTTGCATTTTCGCATCACGGATAGCATTTTCTGGGATAGCATGGTCTGCGATTAAAACCATATCGCCACCTAATACCAAGCCGCCTTGCGTATTAAGATGCGCGGCTATACGACTAGTAAAGAAGGTAACACCTGTAATGGCTGTCACAGCAACAATCAGCGCCAATAGCAACACGCGCACATCGCCAGCACGCCACTGTGCCAAGAACTGTTGCCATGCTAATTTAATCATCATTATGCGCCTGCCAATTTAAGCTGACCGTTTAACAATTCGTAGACTTTCATACATTGTTCTGCCAACTGGTTATCATGCGTCACTAAAACCAAGGTCGTTGCAGAGTCTGCATTTAACTTAAAAAGCAAATCTACAATATGTTTCCCTGTTTTTTTATCTAAATTTCCTGTTGGTTCGTCAGCGAATAAGATGGCTGGTTGCAATGCAAATGCGCGAGCAATTGCTACACGCTGTTGCTCACCACCAGATAGTTGCTTTGGGTAATGCTTAATCCGCTCTGTTAGACCAACAACAGATAAGGCAGAAAGTGCTTTTGTCTTTGCATCTTTTTGATTGCTCAGCTGCAAAGGAATCATGACATTTTCTAAGGCAGTTAAGTTTGGTAATAATTGGAACGACTGAAAAACGAATCCCATACGCTTACCGCGTATAGCTGCGCGTGCATCTTCATCTAGCTGACTAAAATCATTGCCCTCTACCTCTACTGTCCCGCTGGTCGGTATATCCAACCCTGCCAACAAGCCAAGCAATGTTGACTTCCCGCTACCTGAGCTACCAATAATAGCAACGCTTTCTCCTTTTTTAACTTCCAAATTTAAATCCTGCAATATACTAATATTGTCAGGTGCATCGCCGTAAGTTTTGTTAAGGTTCTTTGCTAATAATGCTGGGTCAGTCATCGAACTCGTTGTTTGTTGCGTTATCATTATTACATCCGTTAAATATTGATTGGTATATGAAGTTATGCGATTACGCGCAGGTGTATTTAAATTTATTCTAAGTATTAGTGTTATTTTATCGGCATTAGTTGCTTCACCAGCTATTGCAAATCAAAAAATTCTTGTTTTTGGTGATAGTCTCTCCGCCGCCTATGGTTTAGATGAAAAATCAGGCTGGGTTTACTTGCTCCAACAAAAACTTGATCGCTTAGGTTACGACGCAAAAGTAATCAATGCTAGCATTAGTGGCGAAACGACGACAGGTGGCGCAAATAAGATCAAAAAGACACTTGAGCTGCATCAACCAGATATCGTTATTATTGAACTTGGGGGCAATGATGGCTTGCAAGGTCTTAGTTTGCAACGTATGCGCCAGAACTTAACTCAAATTTTAAAAGCGGCTAAGCAGTATCAAGTAAAACCGCTTTTAATTGGGATGAAAATTCCACCGAATTATGGCATTAAGTACACCAAGCAGTTTAGCGAAACGTACACAACACTCAGTAATAAACATCAAACAGCCTATGTTCCGTTCTTATTGGAAGGTATAGGTGGCAACCCATTATTAATGCAGCAAGATGGTATACACGCTAATGCAAGCGCACAGCCGAAGATTTTAGATAATGTGTGGCCAACATTATTACCCTTATTAACGATAAAAAAGTAATGTTTTTATTGACTATAAGGTTCCCATGTAGCCGTTAACCCGACCTCATGTTCACTTGCTTTCATTTCGGCATTGACGCCAATATTGGGAATCATCACTAATGTTTCATCCATAAAAATCAACGGTAACTGTTCTCGTTGCCAAGGCGGAATCGCACTATTCTGCATAATCGTTTTCAAGCGCCTTCTGGGACGTCCAAGTACTGGTTTAAAATACTCGCCGCCTTCTCTATTCTTGATGCGGAGCTGGATGATGCGCCCGCCACGTTCATAAGCAAAGCCTTCACCTAACTTTTTTGTAAAAGATAATCGTGATTGATCTGGTAAAAATAAAGAATCCTCCCCTTGCCACAGAAGATTAATATTAGTTGATTGTTTAGTTTCTTGGACCAGATATGCACTGCCTTGATAGCGCATTATTGTTAAATGTTCAGAAACCTTTACTTTGATGGTTGCATCTGTTTTTTTTGACTGTAGTTGCTCTAGGATTTGACTGAGCACAGCTTTAGTTGGCATGCCAACCTCATTTTTAGCTAACCACCAGCGGATGAAGTTTCCTTGTCTTGCTCGACTTAACTTAAACAGTGCATCTAATCTAAGCACGCCAAACGGATGCGTTTCATCCAAAATAAGATTAGCATCAACCATTGCGAGTTCATCCAATAGTTGATTTGCTTCACCCATATGTGCTGCTGAACGGGCAACTAAGCTAGCGATATCTTTGTATCGCTGATTGAATGTCGGAATCAATGTATGACGGATGAAATTACGGTCAAACTCAACATCAGCATTACTTTCATCCTCAATCCAGTGAATCTGATGCTGTATTGCATACTCGATTAGCGCTGATCGCTTTGTATTTAACAATGGTCTTAATAACCGCCGCTGGCTATCAGTTTTACTCATGCTCGCAAGGCCCTTAACACCTGCTCCTCGGGCTAGCTGCAATAAAAATGTTTCAGCTTGATCATCTTGGTGGTGCCCCAGGCAGATATAGTCGGCTTCAGCTTTATTCAATGCGTCATAGCGCGCCTGTCGCGCTGCCGCTTCAATTCCTAAGCCACTTTTTTTATCAACCTTTACAGAAACAACATCAATAGGCACTCCGAGCTCATGACAAACTTCTTGGCAGAAAACTGACCAATCCTCTGCATGTTGACTTAAGCCATGGTTCACGTGCATTGCTTTCAAGTGAAAAGAGAATTCTTTTTGCAGTTGACATAGCAAGTACAATAGTACGGCCGAATCGACACCGCCACTGAAGGCAACTAGCAGTGTCGGGCTGCTATGATTGTGGCTATGGAATAACGTTTCTAAAAAAAGTTTTAGCTGCTTCTCAACAGTATCATGTTGTTCAGACACATTATTTTTTGACAACTTCTTTGAACTTACCATAGCTCATTAAACGCGAATACCGTGTATCTAGCAATTTATCCATCGGTTTCTTTTTAAGTGCATTTAAATTGCTTTTTATTGCTTTTTTAAGTGTTTCCATCATGCTTTGTGGGTCACGATGTGCACCACCCAAGGGCTCAGCAATAATTTGATCCACCAAGCCTAATCCTTTTAATCTTTCAGCTGTAATCCCTAATGTTTCAGCAGCGTCTGGTGCTTTACTAGCACTTTTCCATAAGATTGAAGCACATCCTTCAGGTGAAATTACAGAGTACGTTGCATGCTGCAGCATCAGCAACTGATCTACTACGCCTAATGCTAAAGCACCTCCTGAACCACCCTCACCTATTACGATACCAATAATGGGCGTTTTAAGCTCAGTCATGACATAAAGGTTTCTGGCAATTGCTTCTGACTGCCCGCGCTCTTCCGCACCAATCCCAGGATATGCACCAGGCGTATCTATTAATGTAATAATCGGTAATTTAAATTTTTCAGCCAACCTAAACAAACGCAGCGCTTTACGATAGCCTTCAGGTCTGGGCATGCCGAAATTACGATGCTGGCGAGCTTTAATATCCCGCCCTTTTTGGTGACCAATCACCATGACTGGCATATCATCAATACGCGCTAAACCACCAACAATTGCAGGGTCATCGGCAAAAGCACGGTCACCATGCAGCTCTTCAAAGTCAGTAAATAAATCCCTCACATAATCAAGTGTATAGGGGCGCTGAGGATGACGTGCCACCTGCGACACCTGCCAAGCGGTCAAGTTTTTGTAGGTATCGGTTAATAGCTGCTCATTTTTCTTTTCTAACTGCTCAACCTCTTTACCGACATCTAAGTCTTCGTGCTCATCATGGGCTTCTTGTAAAGATTCAATGCGTTTTTCCAATTCTGCAATTGGCTGCTCGAAATCCAAATAGGTTACTTTTGCATCTACTGCGTTTTTATTGCTCATAGTGATAACTCACCTAAAATCTAGTTTTTAAACGTCGCTAATTATAAAGGATTTTTACATTTTCTTTAGATAACCAGCTTTCTAAATTAAAAATCAATTCATCCTGTAATTCAACACGCCAACTATCCCCCAGCATTAAACTTGCTTGGCTAGTTGCGTTATGATATTCAATTTTAACAGGGCATCCTCTCAGCTCATCCTTCTCATGCTGACAATATGGGCGCAATATTTTATTCAATCTAGCTGCATCAGACTGACCATTACAAGCAATTTTCAGCATACTGGCATATGTACTTCTCGCAGCTGGCAGACTATAAACTTTATTTGCACTAACCCGATTGCCACCTGAAAAATCATCGTGGCTAATACGCCCTTCAATAATAAGCAATTGATCTTCCTTAATCAATTGGGAAGACTCTATGAGCAATTCGCCACTCACAATTACATCTACTCTTGCAACAGCATCATCTAGTGTCACAATAGCCATTTTCCCGCGTTGTGTCATTCGAACCCTTACCCCTGTTACAACGCCAGCTATCAATTTTGGTTGCTTTTGAGGTGATAAGTCAGCTAGTGTGCCGTGAACGAACCTTGCTATTTCATGCTTGTAACCTAAAAACGGGTGCCCGCTTAGATAAAAGCCCAACGCTGCCTTTTCTTCTTGCAATTGTTGTTCTGTTGTCCAAGCCTGTTTTTCGGGCAATTGATGTTGAGCAGTCATATCCTCACCAAATAAGCTATCTTGGCCTACATGATTATTTGCTTGCTCGGCAGCGCCAATTGCTAGACTAACCCCTGCCAACAAAGCAGCACGATTGGATTCTAGAGAATCGAAAGCACCCGCTCTTATTAATGATTCTATGACTCTTCTATTCACCTTACGTAAATCTAAACGATTACAAAAATCAAATAAATCCTTGAAAGGTCCATCTTTTTTACGCGCTGCTATCATGTTGTCAATTGCAGCAGCACCAGTACCTTTAATTGCACCTAGCCCATAAAGAAATTGTTTATTACTCAATGGTTTAAATCGATATTCACTTTGATTAATATTCGGTGGCAAGACTTCTATTTCATTTGGTGCACAATCCTCAAAAAAGATACGTACACTATCTGTGTTGTTCATATCGGCCGACATAGTAGCCGCGAGGAATGCTGCTGGATAATGTGTTTTTAAATAGGCCGTTTGGTATGCGACCAACGCATAGGCTGCGGCATGTGATTTATTAAATCCATATCCTGCAAACTTTTCTAACAAGTCAAACAAGTCGTTTGATTGCTGAAGACTGAGTCCATTTTTCTGTGCACCCGCGTTAAATATCTCACGCTGCTTAACCATTTCTTCTGGCTTTTTCTTACCCATCGCACGACGTAGTAAGTCTGCAGCGCCTAGACTATAGCCAGCAACGACTTGAGCAATTTGCATCACCTGTTCTTGATAGACCGCGATACCATAAGTTTCTTTTAATATTGGCTCAGTTGAGGGGTGTGGATATTCAAAGCGCTGCGCGTCATTTTTCCTTCTGCCATAATCTGGTATGAGGTCCATTGGGCCTGGTCTATATAGCGCCACCAGAGCAATGATATCCTCAAAGGAATTAGGCTTTACCCGATTTAAGGTATCTTTCATGCCTTTAGACTCTAACTGGAAAACTGCCGTAGTATTACCTCTTTGTAATAACTGATAGGTCCTCTTGTCATCCAAAGGCAGCGTATCCAAGACAAGCGGTGGCAAACTATCTGCTTGTCGCTGCATATTAGCGTTTTCTACCGCCATATTCAGGATGGTAAGCGTCCGCAAGCCTAAAAAGTCAAATTTAACCAGCCCGACGGCTTCAACATCATCTTTGTCATATTGACTGACCAAGCTATCGCCATTGGCTTGGCAATAGACCGCTGAGTAATCAGAAATTTTCCCTGGTGCAATTAATACCCCGCCGGCATGCATGCCAACATTCCGCACTAAACCTTCTAATCTAAGCGCCAACTCCAGTAGTTGTGCAACTTCCTCTTCTTTTTCACGGCGCTCTTGCAGCTGGGGTTCTTTTTCCAGCGCACTTTTTAACGTGATACCAAGCTCAAGCGGTATCAGCTTTGCAACACTGTCTACAAAGTTAAATGGTAGGTCGAGTACCCTTCCAACATCACGAATTACGGCCTTTGCTGCCATCGTACCAAAGGTGGCGATTTGAGAAACTGAATCTAAGCCATATTTATGCTTCACATAATCAATCACACGGTCTCGACCCTCTTGGCAAAAATCAATATCGAAGTCAGGCATAGAAACACGTTCAGGGTTTAAGAAACGCTCGAAAAGCAAGTTATAAGCCAAAGGGTCTAAGTCTGTAATACCCAAGCTATACGCGACTAATGAGCCTGCTCCTGAACCACGCCCTGGCCCGACCGGCACACCATTGTTTTTTGCCCAATTAATAAAGTCCGCAACAATCAGAAAATAACCTGGGAAGCCCATTTGATTAATGATGTCACATTCAAAATCTAAGCGACTTTTATACTGCTCGAACTTTTCTGCCCTAGCCACCTCATCTGGATACAACATTACTAATCTTGTCTGTAGGCCTTTTAGCGATTCCTCTGCTAAGTATGTCGGTAAATCCTGTTGATTTGGTGTGGGAAAGTCAGGTAAATAATTCTCCCCTAAAGTTAAGGTAAGATTACAACGCTTTGCTATTTCTACCGTATTGGCTAATGCCTCTGGTATATCTGCAAATAAGGTTTCCATCTGTGCTTGCGTTTTGAAATACTGCTCCTCACTAAATTTTTTAGGGCGCCTTCTATCAGCCAGCATATAGCCTTGCGCAATACAGGTGCGAGCTTCATGTGCCTTGAAGTCATCTGCTGAAATAAATTGTATTGGTTGTGTTGCAACAATGGGAATATCCATCATGCTAGCAATAGAAACAGCCTGCCTGAGCACCGATTCCTGTCTTGTTTGATTTTCTGTATTCGCGGCTCTTTGCACTTCAATATAAAACCGATTAGGAAAGCGAGCAGACCATTCAGTAACGAGTTGTTTAGCTAACTTTGAATTGTTTTGTTGAAGCGAAAAACCGATATCGCTGTCTGTATGTCCAGATAATAGAATTAAACCATTTGTGTCACAATCAAACCATTCTGGCTTTAGCTCAGGTCGACCATTCGTTTGATTTTCTAAATAGGCTTTACTGATTAGCTCACAAAGTAAATGATAGCCAGCCTGATTTTGTACCAGTAATAAAATTCGTGAAGGCTGTTGGGGTTTCTTGTTATTTTCTATCCAAACGTCAGCACCTAATATCGCTTTGATACCTTGTTTTCTAGCTGCTTTATAAAATTTAACTGCACCAAACAAATTATTTAAATCTGTAAGTGCCAACGCTGGCATAGTATCTTGCTTAGCAGCATTGACATAATCATTAATTCTAACGATACCATCAACAATCGAATATTCGCTGTGACAACGTAGATGAACAAATTTGGGTGACTGATTTAAATCATGCATGGGAATATTTTACCCTTGCTAACAAAAAAAACATGCTAAAAATAAAAAAAAGCCGCTAAAATTTAGCGACTTTTATCTAAGGCATTAATTAAATTAGAGTTTATTTTTTTAGCAATTCTTTCATCTTGGAAATCAACTCTTCATCTTGTACTGGCTTACCAAAGAAGGCATTGACACCAATTTCTTTAGCCAAATTTTGGTGCTTGTCCGCAGTGCGTGAGCTAATCATAATGAGTGGCGTATTCGCAAACCGTTGATCATCACGTATGTTTCGTGATAAACCAAACCCATCCATTCTAGGCATTTCAATGTCGGTGAGGATGATATCTGGCACACTGGTCTGTAATAACTCCATCGCATCCATACCATCTTTAGCAACCAGCACTTCATAGCCCTCGCGTTCTAATAAACGCCCAAGTACTTTACGCATCGTTAACGAATCATCGACAACAAGTGCTCTATCTTTTTTAGCTACTTTCTTGACTTTAGATTTTACGTGTTTAACTGTTACCCCACCAGCAGACAGCACCTCTCTATTTGCTATCTGCACTGGATTCATAATCAAAATAATGTGTCCGTCCCCTGTAACCGTTGCACCAACGATGCCTGGCACACGAGCAAGCTGCGGACCGATTTCTTTCATCACAACCTCTTGATTACCAACCACTTCATCAATATGCAAAGCGACTCTATGTGCACCACTTCGCAGCAACAGTACTGATGCATAAGGCAAGTCTTCTATCTGATGTTCTTGATGATCTAAAAGCTTAGCAAGATGGTGTATCGGGTAATCTGTATCAGACCATACCACCTTGCCTTCTGCGTAAGCAGCAACCAAATCGTTACGTTTAATTTTTTGTGCTTGCTCAATCATAGCCACTGGGATTGCATAAGCATCCTCTCCAGCACGTATCACCAAGACTTGTGCAACAGACTGAGTAATAGGAAGATATATGTTGAATGTTGAGCCTTTACCCGCTTCACTCGACATATCAATACGACCACCTAAACTACTAATATCATTTCGAACTACGTCCAACCCAACACCACGACCAGCAATTTGTGACACATCATCTGCAGTGGAGAAGCCAGGTTCAAAAATAACAGATAACAAGGTATCTTCTGTGATGTCTTGGCTCTCTTGTAGAAGGTTATTGTTAATGGCTTTTTGTTTGACTTTTGCTAAATTAACCCCGCCACCATCATCACTCACTACAATATTAATTTCATCGTTTAATGTACGCACATTAATGTTGACTGTTCCTACTTCAGGTTTTCCACTCGACTTGCGCTCTGCCTTACTTTCAACACCATGTGCTACAGCATTTCTTAATAAATGTTCTAATGGTGCACCAATCCTATCCAGTACTCCACGATCAATTTCTGTTGCTTCTCCTTCAATGATAAGCTCGACAGATTTGTTCAGCTCTCTTGATGTTTGTCTTACAATGCGTTGCATCCGTTCAGCAATCTGTTGAAACGGCAACATACGGACCCCAAGCAAACCTTGCTGAAGATCACGATTCATACGATTTTGTTGTTGCAATGCCGCTTCTGTTTGATCCAAGTTCGTCAGCAAACCATTTTGGATGGTGCTCACGTCATTAACACTTTCAGCAATCATACGTGTGAGTTCTTGTAAACGGGTGAATCGGTCAAACTCTAAAGGGTCAAATGACTCGTTTGCCTCTTGCAAAATATTCATGCGAGACTGCATTTGCGTTTCAGCCTCAATTTCTAATTCACGCAAATAACTGCGCAAACGCACCAAGCTGTCAGTTAAATCATTGGATGATTGCTTGAAACCAACCATCTCTCTGTCAATTCTCGAACGAATTATAGAGACTTCGCCCGCTTCATTAATCAAACGGTCAAGCACCTCTGCTCGCATCCGTAAAAATTGTGATTTTCGATCAATAGCTCTTGCAACATGCAAAGCATCTTCATCTTCAACTGCGTCAATCTGAACAGTTGTCTTTGTCTCAACAGGCGCATCATGGTTATCAAAGAAACCCGCCATTTTGTCTAGCTCTACAAACATAGTAGAAAAATCATCATTTGATGGTGTTTTTTTACTGATTTTGAGAATAAATTCTTCTAGCTCATGTGCGATTGTTCCAATATCAGGTTGTGAAGCCATGCGCGCACTACCTTTCAGCGTATGTAGCGCACGCTGTAATGCGTCAGAATGTGTTTTTACTGTTGGTTTTGCTTTCCAAGCACGCAATTCGGTGCCTATTTCTGGCAAGAGTTCGTTAGCCTCCTCAACAAACATTTCAAGCAATTCTGGATTCACATCTTTTGTGTTGATTTTTCCACCGCTACTCAGTTGTGTTACTACAGTTCGAAGGTCTTCGTCTGCAATTACAGCCTCTTCAACTTCCTGATCCACCTCTTTTTCTTGTGCTTCAGGATGGGTGTCTTCAACGGATTCTTCTACAGGTTCATCAACTACCACATCGACATCTTGTGCAATATCCGTTGCATCGCTATGGTCTTCATATAACAAATGATCAACTACATCAGCAACTTCTTTATTTTCAGTGGCTTTTTCAGTCGCTTCTTTTAGCAGATTAATCAAAGCTCTTTGTGCTCTAGGCATTTTAAGTTCAGATGCATTTTGCCACATCTTAGCGATTGCCTTGGTCGTGTTTGAATAAAGCTGCAATGATTCTGGCATCCAGTTTTGTGCAACTTCATCAAGCCAGTTTTCTAGGGCTCTGCATAATTCGCCCATTGGTTTAAACCCAGCTGCTAATGCATTACTGGCAAGTGTATGCACGGCATGTCTTGCTTGTGTTTCTGGTGCGGTGATTTTATGGTCTGCTAACTTAACAACATCTTGCTCAACGAGCGTAAGGTTATGCATGCTTTCGTTCAAGAAAATTTCATACAACTGTCGACTTATTTTATGTTTCCCGCTAATTAATACAAATGGCTCTGGCTCTTTTTCTGTTTGCGTTACAACTTCAGCCTTTTTGTCATTCGTTTCGGCCAAACTCTGTGCTTGCACTATCCAGTAATCTTGATCTAGATTAGTTGTACCATTTGCTCTAAGCTCGGCAGCCCATTGTGCGAAAGCAGCTGTGATTTCTTCCAGTTTTTTTATTTGCGCTGAATTTAATATCTCTTTTTTATCTAAAACGCCATTCAAAAACGTCTCAACATTTGCTGCTACCTCAGCTTGACCAACTAGACCTACAGTTCGCCCGCTTCCTTTAAGTGTATGGTAGCTGCGACGCACTTCTACTAGTGGCTCATGTTCTGTTTCATTAACACGTAAAGCCTGAAGATTTTGCGCAATAAGTGCTAAGACTTCTTCTGCTTCTGTCAGGTAGATATCAAGTAACTCTTCATCAAATGCTTTATCCGTTACTGTGGCTTTATTCTGGCTTTTCTCTTCCGCTACATCAGTAACGCTGTCAATTTTATTATCTTCATCAGTTTCTGTCACAGCTTGCTCTTGAGGCTCATCATCCACAAATTCCATGCCAGTTAAGTCTAATGCTGCATGTAATCTTTCAAGTGCTCCTTCAAGCGCTTTTGTTGACTCTGCTCTAACATTCGGCATTTCATTAGCATATAAGCCAACCATACTGAGGCTTTCCGCAACCAACTCAAAATCCTCTTGCTTACCTAGATACTCTGCTTGCTGGAAATACTGTATATACTGACCGCATGCTGTAATAATTTTTGTTGGCGTTGCCATATTAAGCATATCAAAGATAGCAGCCATTTGTTTTAGCGGGGCAGGTGTTAGCGATAACGTTGCTTTGTCTTCAGGTGCTCTAAAATAAGTATCTAAGGCCTGCTCAACGACTTTCAATGATGCATTAATATCTTTAACGACTGCAGCAATGGTATCTCTATCAAGCGCACTAGCACTGCGCTCTTCAGTTAACACATCAGCCAAGCCCGTTCTTATTGCATCTAAGCGTTTGGTTTCTGATAGTAGGTGTTGTATGGTATCTGCATCTAAGTTTTGGTAGTGCGTGAGCGCGCTATCTAATTGGTGTAAAGCGGTAGCTACCTCAATTAAAGCAACTTGTGTCGTTTTAGATTTATCATCGCGCAACACAATACTAGCTTGCAACAGTGCATTAAACATATTTGCGACTGCTGGCTGGCTAAGCTTACCTGTCAACGCTTGACTATCACTCAATTTGTCCGAAAATTTGGTAATTAATACATTATCTAAATCAACAAGTGCGTGATCTGCATTAATATCAATCTTCTCAAAGTCTATGCTGTTTGATACATCTTCCCAGGTTTCTCGTAATGCTTCTAACAAGACTTTCAGTTCTTCAATGACATTAAGCTCATTTTCATCTGAAGGTGTTTGTGTGGAAAGGACTGATGCTGTTTTATCAACAACATCATCTAAAGAAAAAACCTCTTTTACTTTTGCCACAGTTTCATTGTTTACATCACTGATTGCAACAAAATATAAAAGGTCACGCAAGAGTTGGTTATTGGGTTTGTTTTCACCTGCTATGAGACTTTTGAACTCTTGATCTAATTTTCGGCAGAGTTTCTTTGCAGAGAGATTCTCTGCTATTTGCGGCAAGCTAAGCGTCTGTGCAAAAGCACTTGCAGACCACCATAAGGTCTTAACGTTTACTTTATGCTGTGCTGCAGTCACGTTACTCAGTGCATCGTACATGCCATTCAATGCATCTTGATCCTTAGACTGCATCCATTTCAGTAGTGACTTCTGGTATATCAAGCGTTGTTCTGCTATCAATTGATGATACTGCTCCTCACTAAACTCCGTGCTAGCAATCTCTTTAGGGACTGTATTGCTGGTATCAGGAAAGAAAAGCTCACTTTCATCAACAGTTTCATCCATTGCCTGCACAACAGGTTTAAGAACTGGATATAAGCGCAAAGGAATGTCAGGTGAACCATTCAAAAGCTCTTGAATGTAATACTTTAAAGTCTTAATTGCTTTAACAAAGGCTTCTGTAATTTCGGAAGAAACAGCAAGCTCTTTCTTCTCCATCTTTGATGCAAGCCTTTCTAGATAGCTACAAAATAATTTACAGCCTTCTAAACCGACCATATCCAGCGCACCAGATGCTTGGTATAAGTGCGTTTGAGCGAAACGTAGTCCTGAAGTATCTTCTGGGTTTACATTCAACGCCTCAACACTTTCCAATACTGAATCTAGTGATTGGTTAATGTCATCTTTTACCCAAGTTAATGGGCCTATATCAAAGCTATCAGACACCTAAATTAAACTCCAATTTTTTTGCTGATACTGATTATGACAGTTTAAAACCAGCAACTGATTTACGTAAGTCATCAGCTAGTGCCGTTAATTGCACGATTGATTCTGTCGTTTGCTTCGTACCATCAGTTGTTAGCGTCGTAATCTCTTGAATCTGCTGCATATTTTTGGTCACTTGTGATGCAGCTTCTGTCTGCGCCTCAGTCGCCGTAGAGATGGATTGAATCAAACGTGCTAAGTTATTGGTAACTGTCTCAATCTCTGTCAGTGCCTGACCAGCAGCATCTGACAATCTAGCACCCTCAACCACACCTTCAGTGCTTTTTTCCATCGCAGCAACCGCACTATTCGTATCAGTCTGAATGGTCTTCACAATCGCACCAATCTGCTTCGTCGCTTCTGAAGAACGTTCAGCTAATCGTTGCACCTCTTCCGCAACAACCGTAAAGCCTCTACCGGCCTCACCAGCTGACGCAGCCTGAATCGCTGCATTCAACGCCAGAATATTGGTTTGTTCTGTAATATCAGAAATCAATTCAACAATCTCCCCAATCTCCTGCGAACTCTCGCCTAATCGTTTAATCCGTTTAGATGTTTCTTGAATTTGCTCACGAATACCATTCATACCAGCAATCGTATTTTGTACCGCTTGTGAGCCTTGCGAAGCTGCTTGTAAAGATCGCTGCGCAACTTCAGCCGCTTGGTTCGCGTTGGTAGAGACTTGCAAAATTGAGCTTGTCATACCATTGACCGCGTCTGTTGTTTCAGAAATTTGTTGTGACTGCATCTCTGCCGCTTCTAGCAAGGCCGTTGAAGTACCTTGTGCAGCACCCGTTGCCGTGTTCACCTGCTCTGTCGCGCGGTTAATCTCCGTCACCACGTCGCGTAAGCTATCAATCGTATAGTTAACCGAATCGGCAATCGCGCCAGTAATATTTTCTTTCACTTGCGCCCGTACCGTCAAATCCCCTTCTGAAAGATCACCCATTTCATCCAAGAGCTCCAAAACCGCCAATTGGTTATTTTGTCCATCATCTTCTAACAATTTCATCGCTGCATCAGTAGCAGCAACTTGTCGTTTACCAATGAGATAAATGGCAATAGCAATAACCACCGCTAAAATACCCAAACCGATCAAGAAGTTTCTCAATAGACTGTTGGCGTTATCCGCCGTCTGCTGACTCTCTTTTTCTAGATTTTTAACGAACGACTGCACCAACGTGTTGTTCGTCACATACGCTTTTTCTAATTCCACCAATGCGCGTGAAGAAGTACCTACGAAGCCAGACTGTAACGCTGGCAATAACTGATCTTCATACACTGTAAAGAAGTTTTGCGCTGAGGCTACCACGGACTTATACGAACCAATAAGAGAGTTAGGTAACGCTGTATTATTCCATCGCTTAACACTCTCTTGGTAACGCATTTTGTTTTGCTCAAACTGCTCTTTCAAAGTCTCCAAACGAGCACCATTACCATCTACCAGTGCCAAGTGCATGTTTTGCGCTAACGCGTATGGCTCAACAATAAACAGTGATGGTGGCGACAAACTACTACGCAGGTCATCAACGGTTTTAATCTGATTAAACATTGGACCATTAACTTGCACCTGCGTAATCGCATAATAAGCAACCAACACAAATATAATCAAGCCAATAATTGGCGTGATAATCTGCATAATATTGCTATCCCCACTATTGCCGCTAGCACTGGCTTTATTACGTGCGAATTTAGCTTTTAACTTTTCTATCCAATCTTGAATTGCTGCCATGTTATTTCCTTTAGCTTAATAATCTAATTACCACCAAGCATAAAATTTAATTCATTTTAATCAGGTTAACTTTATCTCTACGCCCACTATTTTTTATTCAAGCACCATACTATTTATGCAATATATGGCGTTTCCAACTCTTTTGAAGTTACCAGCTTCTCACAGTCAAGTATGCGCCAAACCTTTTTTTCGTTGTCTTCATATATATTAGGCTGAAAGCAGACACTCTCTTGCTCAGTATCTTCTTTTAAATTAAAAGCGTCCATCTGCCTTAAACCAACCAACCTATCAACCAAAATGCCAACATTCGATGAAATGCTATTATTTATTAACAAGATGCGCGTATCTGATGACATTTCTGTGAATTGGTTATTGAGCATTTGCCCCAAGTCATTAATCGCATACAAAATTCCACGCACATTAGACATGCCCAAAAACCATGGCTTGACTAATGGAACAGGTTGTATTTCTGTCACGACTAAAGTCTCACTAATATCTAATAGATTCACAAGCACATTATTGCCGCCGATTTGCACACCCAAATAACTCTCGACGACACTTTCTGCATCTGATCGAACAATATCCAGCCGATCCAGAATACTTTTTTGGTAATCTCTTAATTTTACTTTTTCAGCCATACTGTTTTTTTTAATCAATCGCCATTACAGCTTAGCAATCATTTCCTTCAACTCCGCGATTGCAATTGGCTTTTGGATACAATTTTTAGCACCCATTTTTGCTGCCCATGTGTGATCGGTCACTTGTAACTTACCAGAGCAAAGAATCACTGGAATGTCGGCTGTGGCAGGATCTTTACTAAGTGAGCGTGTCGCTTGAAAACCACTTAATCCCGTCATGATAATATCCATAATAACCAAGTCCGGCTTAATTTCAGCGGCTTTCTCTACACAAGCTTCACCACTTTCCAATGCCACAACCTGGAAGCCATCACTCTCTAACAACTCCGTTAGATAGAACCGATCTGTTGTTGAATCATCCACTATAAGTATTTTTTCAATTGCCATTTTATCCTCCTAAAAACCTGCACTTATTACGATTACAAACCATCTATTATTTTTTCACATACAGATTAACAGCTTCAACCAAACTCTCTTGTGTAAATGGTTTGGTTAGATACTGATCCGAACCTGCCATCCGCCCACGCGCCCTGTCAAACAAGCCATCTTTACTTGATAGCATGATCACAGGCGTCGCATTAAAGCGATCATTTCGCTTAATTAGCGCACAAGTCTGATAACCATCTAAGCGTGGCATCATAATATCGACAAATATGACATCTGGATGTTGCTCTGCAATTTTACCCAATGCATCAAAACCGTCTTCCGCCAAAATAACTTCGCAACCTGCAGCCTTGAGGAATAACTCCGCACTTCGTCTAATTGTGTTGCTGTCATCAATGACCATAACTTTTATGCCAGTCATTTCTGCTTGAGCCAATTTAACATTCCCCTTTAATTAAAATTGTTACACTCAGTTAATATTTGTTACATTTATGTTGATTTCAACGCTATTTCAAGCCATAAACTACACATAAAATCATAAAAATGCTTTACTAATAATACGCATATTGTAATACTTTGCAATACATTGCAATACCTTAGCGTGTATTTATGATAAGGTACTTTAATAATAAGACATAAAAACGACACTTTAGTAACATTTTGTAATACACCTTTATTAAATGTCACTAAGATAATGGCAAGAAGAAAATTAAGAGAATGATTAAAGGCGAATTTTCGCGACACCTTTATTAACATAGGGATGATAGAAAATGATTATTGTTCAAGAATCTATAGATTCAAAATCAACAGTAAAAGATTTAACAGGGGCATCTCCATTAGCTGCGGCTAATTTAGTACTTGTATTCAGCTCAGTCAAAAGATTCAATGAAGGCAAATTGCAATCTACGTTAAAACAACGTTATCCAACGGCACAAATTATTGGTTGTACAACCTCTGGCGAAATTAGTCCAAACGGTGTTTTCGATGACAGCATTCAGATAACCGCTATCCAATGGCAAAAAGTAATACAACGTGTTGCGCAAAGTAAATCTTCAAATATGCAAGATTCTTTCGAAACGGCTGTTAATTTAGCGAAGCAATTAAAAGCGGATACACTGCGTACCGTGCTAGTCCTCTCAGACGGCTTGAATGTCAATGGTTCTGAGTTAATCAGTGGCTTCCAATCTGTTTTAGGTGATGTGCCAATCATAGGTGGTTTAGCAGGAGATGGTGGCGCGTTCGTAAAAACACTACAACTATTTAATGATACCATTTCTGACCACATGGTCATTGCAGTTGGTTTATATGGCGACTCACTGGTTACAGCTAGTGGCGCACTAGGTGGCTGGCGACCATATGGCCCACCACGCAAAGTAACAAAATCAGACAAAAACGTTGTCTATGAACTGGATGGTAAACCTGCCTTATCTCTCTACCAAATGTATATTGGCGCAGCTTTCTCAAAAGGCTTACCAGGCAGTGGTTTGAAATTCCCCCTTGCCGTGATTGAAGAAGGTAAACGTGATGTAGAAAGAATCCGAACATTGCTGGCAATTGATCCTAAAGAAAATAGTTTGACTTTTGCGGGTAATGTTGAGGAAGGCATCACTGTAAGGTTATGCCAAACAAACCATGACAGATTAGTTGAAGGTGCAGGTGCTGCTGCTAACTTAGTATTAGATGGGCTAGATGCGCAAAAAACTAACCAGCCAGGCTTGGCACTTTGTGTAAGCTGTGTTGGCCGTAAAGGGGTCATGGCCGAACAAGTGGTTGATGAGGTTAAATTGGTCCAACAGATATTAGGTGCACAAACCTCGGTCACAGGATTTTATTCTTATGGGGAGATTGCTCCTCGCCCCAACACGACCGATAGCGTGCTACATAACCAGACGATGACAATTGCTTATTTAAGCGAAACACTCTAAAAACCATATTTTGACAATTTGTAAAAAGCACCTGCACAGCAGGTGCTTTTTGTTTTATGATGCTATAACTAAAGTCATATAACAATTTAAAAGGAGGCGACGATGTCTAGCTCAGTTATGCTTAAAGGGAACCCTGTCGATGTTGCAGGAAACTTACCTCAAATAGGAAGCACCGCACCAAACTTTACGTTGGTTGATTCAGCATTAGCCGATGTAACATTGGATAGCTTTGCTGGTAAGCGTAAAGTATTGAATTTATTTCCAAGCGTTGACACACCAACATGTGCCAGCTCTGTGCGTGAGTTCAATAAGCGTGCTGGCAGTATCAATAATACTGTCGTAATCAATATTTCTGCTGATTTACCTTTTGCACAAAAACGTTTTTGCGCAGCAGAGGGTATTGAAAATGTAGTCAATCTATCGACCATGCGTGGCCGCGATTTCTTAATGAATTATGGTGTGCTGTTATTTAGTAGCAAACTTGCCGGTCTGGCAGCTCGCGCTGTTATTATCTTAGATGAAAATGACGTCGTAAAATATATTGAACTTGTGCCTGAAATTACACAAGAACCAAACTATGATGCAGCGATTGCAATCTTAAAATAAAAACAACATACGTGTGTAACATAAAGCCCAGCAATGCTGGGCTTTTTTAATACCTATTAATAACGATTATGCTTCTTTGATAAAATTACCCTGTTCTGCATTTGCAAGCAAGGTTAATAAATCATCCTTTTTTAATGCTAAAGCATATCCAAGCACACCACTACCAATCACCACCCTCTCGTAATCATTAACACTATCATCAATTAGGATTTTTATTGTTTCTGGCAAAGCAATAGGTGGCACTGCGCCAACTACATAACCTGTTACTTCTGTTACTTCATCAAATTCAGCCATCCTAAGTTTGCGCTCACCTAGATGCTTACGTAACACACCCCAATCAGCTCGGCCTCCGCCAGCTAAAGCCAGCATAAAAAACTGCTCAGACCCTCCTCTAAAAAGTACGCTTCTAACCACTGAACCAGCATCTAATCCTTTAGCTGACAACAACTCCTCTAAATTACGCACTGGTTTTTTATCTTCACTCAATGGTATTTCAATCACATCAAATACAATATGCTGTGCATTTAATAAATCTGTTACTGCTGATTTAATACTTTGTTCCACTACATATCACTCCGTCTAGTTTAAAAAGCAGTTAGATTCAGTCAATGCTTATTGGTACTTTGTATACTTTGCATTACTACCCTTAGCTTTTTCAACTGGGTATTTCTTAGCATTTAAATCAATCTTTTCGTTTGCTGCTGCAATTAAGTCAATCCCGCATACTTCAGCAATGCGAAGCAAATAAACAAATGTGTCTGACAACTCATGTCCAATTTGCACTTTTTTTTCTGTGTCTAAGTGTTTGCTTTCTTCTTCCGTCAGCCACTGAAAATGCTCTACCACTTCAGCTGCTTCAACAATCATCGCCATTGCTAAATTTTTTGGTGAGTGAAACTGCGCCCAATCTCGTTCCTGCACAAACTGGTTAATGCGTTCACGCAAATCATTTAAAGAGTCTGTCACTATTATTCCCAAATATATATACTCACTAAGTTAAGTAGTTCTTATTTGCTTTGAGCAAACTGGCAAACTCATCCGCATAAACTGGTCGGCTGATGAAATACCCTTGTATTTCATCACACTCACATTCTTTTAAGAACTTTAATTGCTCTGCTGTTTCGACACCTTCGGCAATCACGATAAAGTTTAAACTATGAGACATCTTAATAATGGCTGTCACAATAGCAGCATCATTAGTATCAACTAGAATATCTCTTACGAAGCTTTTGTCAATCTTGACATGATTGATGGGCAGACGCTTCAAATAAGATAAGCTTGAGTAGCCCGTACCAAAATCATCAATTGACAATTGAACACCCATTTCTCTCAGTGCCAACAAGTCCTTAAGACTCTCTTCATTACTATCAATGGCAACAGTCTCTGTCACTTCCAATTCAAGAAACTGTGCTTCCAGCCCAGACTGCATTAATGCAACAGACACTTGATGTAAAAAATTAACCCGTTTTAATTCGACTGGCGAGACGTTGATGGCCACAGGTATTGCTAATAGCCCCTCATCCTGCCAACGTTTATTTTGTCTACATGCTTCATCTAAAACCCATTTACCAATCAGCTTAATAAGCCCTGTGTCCTCAGCAATAGGAATGAACACATCAGGAGAGACCAGGCCTTTCTCGGGATGATGCCAGCGAATAAGCGCTTCAGCACCTATAATTAAACCCGTTTTCAATGACACTTTTGGTTGGAAGACCAGTTTAAACTCATTTTGATTGAAAGCTTTGAATAAACTACTTTCCAGCTCTATTTGTTCTGCAATTTTTTTACTGAGTTGTTTTGTAAAAAATTGGTAATTATTCCTGCCAGTGCTTTTTGCATAATACATGGCAGCATCGGCATTGCGCATTAATGCATCTGGATTACCGCCATCTTCTGGGTACATCGCAATACCAATACTGGCCGATACATTTAGTTCATGCAATCCAACTTGCAATGTCGCACTTGTTTCCTCAAGCAATTTATTTGCAATATTTGCTGGCGTACTCGGGCTATCAAACTCAGTTAAAAGAACGACAAACTCGTCCCCGCCCTGTCGGCTAATGGTATCCATATCTCTCAAGCAAGCCTTAAATTTATGACTGAGCGCCATAAGCAACTGATCGCCAACCTCATGCCCTAGCGTATCATTTACTTTCTTGAAGTGATCTATATCCAAATAGAGTATTGCCACCCTACTGTTTTTTCTTTTTGCGATACTCAGCGCTTGCGTGATACGGTCAGTCAGCAATAACCTGTTTGGCAGATCAGTTAAAAAGTCATGCTCTGCCAGATAAGACATTCTTTCAGCCATGCGCTTGGCACTACTGACATCATGAAAAACCAGCACCACCCCAGTCATTTCATTATTAACACTAATGATTGGAGCAGCCGAGTCTTCAATTGCAAATTCCTCACCCGTTTTCGACACTAAGACAGTGTGGTTGGCAATGCCACATACTTGCCCATGTTCGAGTACAACATCCACAGGGTTTGGTGCTAGCTTTCTTGAGCTTTCATTGAGCACTCTAAATACTTCTAATATTGGTCGTCCAATTGCTTCCTCATTTTTCCAACCTGTCATTTTTTCTGCAATCGGATTTAAATAAGCAACCTTAGAGTCCATATCCGTTGTTATAACGCCATCACCAATTGACTCTAAAGTTACTTGCGCTTGTTGCTTTTCTTTAAATAAATCTTGCTCAACCAGTTTTCTTTGCTCGATTTCCATCAGCAAGTCGCGGTTAATATTAGAAAGCTCCAGCGTACGCTGCTGCACTAGCCCTTCAAGATTATTATTTAAGTTTGCTAAATCTTGTTCCGCCTGCTTACGTTGCACGATTTCATGTTTTAACTGATCTATCGTCTTTTGTAATTGCTTAGCACTGGTTACCGTTAGCAATACCGGTATTAGACGCCATAACAATATAGCAGTAATGGCAGAGGCAATAGCAGTCAACCCCTTCATTCCTGCATCCAGCCAGTAGGCTGGCTGCCAAATGGTCAAAATGGAAATTAAATGTGTCATCCCACAAAAGAAAATAAATAGGGAAAACATGATAAATACGTGGTTGAATTCGAGGTCGATTCGTTTACGTATAAAATAAGTAATCGCAACAGGGATGCTAAAGTAAGATAGCGCAATCAAACTATCTGAAATGACATATAACCAGAGAAGTTTTGGTGTCCATAAATAACAGTGCCCGTGCGGCATAAAGTTATCTGGCGTTATAAAACTCAAGAGACTTTCCATTTTCCTCTCCTTGCAAATCAATTATTCATTCATTTTTATGTCACGTTTTTCACTCTTATCTTGTCGTGCAAACTGAATTGTTTTAATAAAGCCAATTGCCGCTTAACCATCTTATCAAAAATAGTTATTTATGTGGCTTTCGATTGGAACCTGCCACCATTTTTATTTCAAACAAGCGGCACTCTAAAGGACCGTTAAATAATGGCGTCTTTTTACTTGGCGACAAACGCATCATTTTAGGCATGCGCAAATCATTCGTTAGAAAATAGGTGTTCCAACCAGCAAACTTGCGTTTTAAGGTTTCCCCCAACTTAGGGTAGAGTGCAGTCAAACCTTCATCTTCACCAATACGGACACCATAAGGTGGATTCGCAACTAAGACGCCCATATCAGCTGGTGGTGGGACTTCAGTAATATCAAATTGCGATAATTGCACAGCCTCAAGAAAACCAGCTTCCTCTAGGTTACGCTTTGCAATACGAACAGCGCGCAAATCTGCATCACTGCCGTATATTTTTTGAAAGCTAACTGGCTTAATATTTTGCTGCGCTGCACTTTTTACTTTTTTCCAAGTATCTGATTCAAAGTTTTTAAGCCGCTCAAAACCAAACCCTCTGTTCAACCCTGGGGCAATATTAAGTGCCATCATTACAGCTTCTAGCAAAAAGGTGCCGCTACCACACATGGGATCCAACAAGGGTTGTCCTACTTGCCAACCACTGAGCTGTAAGATGCCTGCTGCTAAATTCTCGCGCAAAGGCGCCTCAATGCTGGCCTTTCTATTGCCTCGTTGGTATAAAGCGTCTCCTGAGGTATCAACGTATAGAATATAGTGCTCTGCCGTTAAGTAAGCATGAATACGAACCGCTGGTTTTTTTGTATCGATGTATGGCCGACTACCAACCTTAAGCCTAAACTTATCGCACACAGCATCTTTAATTTTAAGCGTAGCAAATTCTAAGCTTTTGAGCGGGCATTTAACCCCAGTCACTTTCACCATAAAATCGTGTTTTACATCAAACCAGTTTGGCCAATTGACTTTGTATGCGGCTTGGAATAAGTCCTCTTCATTGGCGTATTGCCCTCGGGCAACTTGCCAGAGCACACGTGTAGCAATACGAGAATGTAAATTGACGTAATAACAAACACCAACATCACCCAAAAAAGAAACGCCACCATCAGTTTGTTTAATGTTTTTTGCACCACTTGTTTGCAGCTCTTTTACAAGCAATGCCTCTAATCCTCGAGGACAAGTGGCGAAAAATTGTTGGTTCATAAAGATTCCAATGTTGAATACATTTTTTGGTAGCCATTCTGCTCATGCAGCTTATCCAAAAACTCAGTAAAGTCGATGATATGATCATGATTTAATTTCAAAGCGCGCTCTCTGATACGTTTTTCTGTGAGCTTAACAGGGTCCTTAAAAGCAAATACGATAATATTGCCTGGCTTCCCTGTCGGTAGCACGAGCACACGGCCTAAAAATGTTTGCTCTATCCGTTGTAAATAAATATCAAAGTTCTTATCTGAACCCCAAAGATTTATTAAAAATACACCATTATCATTTAAGACGTCATAACACATATCAAAAAAATCAGGCGTACAAAATCCATCAGGAATACCATCAGAATCAAAGCCGTCAATCATTAAACAATCTTGGCTTAATGGATTGTTTTCCAGATAGTGCAATCCATCACCTTTAATCACATTCAGTTTGTCATCATTCTCTGGCAAAAAAAAGTGGCTACGTGCAATATCAATCACCTGCTGATTAATTTCAACAACGGTTTGGTTAATATCAGGACAATAGCCATGTACATATTTACTAACAGAGCCACCACCCAAGCCAATCATCAGCAAATCTTTAATATCGTCCCTGAATAGTAAGAAATACATGAGTGCACGCGAATAGTTAAATACCAACACTAAAGGGGATGCGACTAACATGCCACTTTGTACTGTTTTTGAGCCTAAATGTAATTGTCTAATCCCATCTAGCTCTGTCACTTCTACCGTGTTCTCTTCTGCAACACTTTTATGAATTTTACGTCTAAAAAAACCCACTTACACTTCCCCCGATACTGCTTCTACTTCAGCTTCTATGACTTGTTTAAATTTGCAGTTAAGCTCCATTAATAGTGGATCAATCTGCTTAATTTCCAAACTAACCTTTGTGCCAACTTTCAGTTCTGGCAAACTTGGCACCTTAGTGATGTAGAACATACCATCAATTCTGACTAGGTTTTCACGCCAGACTACTGCAAACACTTCTTGTATATTCTCTTGAATTAAGTATTGCAAACACCAGTAACGCTCCATTCGCGTTTGAAAATCGCTGTAACTCTGATAAGTCTGATCAAAGTCTCGCATAATTACCTTTAATTGCTCGCCATCTGCTGCATAGGGAGCTTCTTCTTGTCTTAGCAAAGCAATGAGCTGGCGCTGATTGACTAGATCTACAGCGCGACGTAATGGCGAGGTGCACCAAGCGTATTGCGCTAAGCCCATGCCTTGATGTGGCGTGGCCTCTGTTGTCATAAAGACTTTGCCGCCAGTTTGCGCGCGATAAATGCCAGCCAAACCACCTTGTTTCAGCGCATCGCCCCAAGTGCTATTGGCATAGATCATGAGTTCCGCAACTAATTTATCCATAGGCGAACCGCGTTCTCTGGCCACTATACGCACGACACCATCGTTGACATAGAAATTGTAGTCAATTTGTGGCGCACGATTCGGGTCATATTTGCCACGCGCTTTTTCTAATGACTCGGCAAAATCATGTAAGAATTTCAGTTCAGCCCACCGTGGGTGCCCACTATCTTTTTCTAACGTATCTGCATTAAATAATGGTTCAAGCGCATCATGCCGCAAGTTCTCTTCAATCTTGATTAGCTCAATTTTTGATTCATGAGAAACGACGGTTAAATCGGGCGTCACCTCGCAATACAAGCTCAGCGCAGGTCTTGTATGCCCCTCATCCAAACTAAAAGGCCGCACAACCGACTCTGGCAACATGGTGATTTTATTGCCAGGCATATAAACAGTAGAAAGGCGATTCAACATAATCGCATCCAACTCTCCGCCTGGATTGACGGCTAAAGCTGGGGCCGCAATATGAATACCAACGCGTTTATTACCATTACTCAATTCTTCTAAACTAAAAGCATCGTCAATCTCGTTGGTTACCGCATCGTCAATACTAAAAGCACGCACCGCTGAAACAGGCAGTGTAGCTGTCACCTCATTCAGTAATGTGGTCACATCTTCATGTGCTGGGAAATCAGTCCCATCCGCAAACATTTCGCGTAAGAAAGCGCCTAAGTGGTAGTCATGTGCATTGTTGATTAAGCCTGCCTCAAACATGACGGTTAACGCTAGACGACCTGATGATCGCGCGGCCTCTTCTATCGCCTTCCATTCCAAGCTGTTTTTATCAGGGCTATAAATTAAATGGTCTGCTTTTTCTGCAAAACCATCTGGCAATTGCTTAATAGTAAGCTGCTCCACCCACTCTGCCATTTGTATTGCTTGTAAGCGCTTTTTTTCTACTGCTGCTAGCGCAAGCTTCAAGGTTTCTTCTGGCGCAGCTTTATAGCGTCCTTTGCCTTTTCGATAAAAATACACTGGTGCAGCATGTACTTTTATGGCTGTAGCAGCCAATTGCACATTACTTGGATTGTCGCCATAGTAGGCCTTGGCTAAATCTTCAAAACCAAACTCAGATTCTTCACAACATTCCCATAAAAAATCGGTATCTAAGGTGTCTGCTTCGGCTTGTGCCAAATCCATAAAATCATCCAAAGCATTATCAAAATTCAGCAACACATTAGCTGTTTTGATTTTAGAGCGTTTACCTGTTGGCGCCTCTACTTGCAAGCTGCCAGGATTCTCTGACTTGATTGTAGCGACTTTAAAGCTGCCGCTTTCTTCATAAAATACGTTCATACATCTCGTTCATTGCAGGGATAGTCGCCATGATACATGAGTGCAACTTTATTTTCTGTGAGAAATTGCAACTTCTACCAGATAATGCGTCTAAAATAGTGATATGAGAAATTTGCAATTTGATAACCGTTTTACACGTGAATTACCGCAAGATCCGATTACTGATAATTACCAGCGGCAAGTATCGAATGCCTTGTGGTCAATAGCACAACCAACACCCGTTAAAAACCCACAACTTCTTGCCTACAGTCCTGAAGTTGCCGCTATGCTTGGTTTAACAGAAACCGATATGCAAGACGCTGAACTGATCCAAACTTTAGGAGGAAATGGCGCATTAGCCGGCATGATTACCTATGCAACGCGTTATGGCGGTCATCAATTTGGACATTGGGCAGGTCAACTAGGTGATGGCCGTGCGATTTTAATGGGCGAGCTGATGCATGAAGGAAAGCGCTTTGAGTTACAGCTTAAAGGTGCTGGCGAGACGCCCTATTCTCGCAGTGCAGATGGGCGCGCAGTATTACGCTCAAGCTTACGCGAGTTTTTGTGCTCAGAAGCCATGCATCACCTCGGCGTACCGACCACACGCGCGCTCAGCTTAGTCAGTACTGGCAACTTAGTTAGACGAGATATGTTTTATGACGGTAATCCTGAAATGGAGCCTGGCGCGATTGTCTGCCGCGTTGCACCCAGTTTTACTCGCCCTGGTCATTTTGAGCTCATGGCAAGCAATGACGAGCTAGATTTACTTAAGCGCTTCATTGGCTTTACCATTGATCGAGACTTTAGCGAATGGCTACCCACAACAGGCTTGACGTTAGACAAAGAAAATCCATCTCCTGAACTGATTGAGGCATGGTTTGAAGAAATCTGCGAACGCACGGCTATCTTAATGGCGCACTGGATGCGCGTAGGCTTTGTGCATGGCGTGATGAACACGGATAACCTTTCCATACTCGGCCTTACCATTGATTATGGCCCTTATGGCTGGATTGATAATTTTGACCCTGGCTGGACACCTAACACCACCGATGCCCAAGGCAGACGCTATTGCTATGGTCGTCAGCCAGATGTTGCCCGTTGGAATATGGAACGCCTAGCTGATGCTCTTGCAACAATACTACCAAACACAGAAGGTCTTGCCGATGCGATTAGCCATTACGACAATACCTATATGAAGCACTTAACACAGTCACTAGCAGGCAAGTTTGGTCTTGATAGCTGGCAAGATAGCGATGGAGAGCTGGTTAATCGCATTTTTGAGCTAATGACCCGCGCTGAAGTCGATATGACACTGTTTTTTACACAGTTAGCATCATTAGAAACTTCAGAACCTAGCATCAACAGTATAAGTGAAGCATTTTATACAGAAGAAGGCTTGCAACAATTTGGCGATGACATCCAACAATGGCTGCATAGCTATGCAAAACGGGTGCAACAAAGCAAACTTTCACCAACACAACGTCTTGAAAAAATGCAATCGCATAATCCCCGCTATGTGTTACGTAACTATATGGCACAAGAAGCTATTGATTTGCTAACTGAGAAAGGCGATAACAAACGCTTACTGACCTTGCTAGAACTGCTTAAGAACCCCTACACAAAACAAACGGGTATGGAGCAGTTTGAACAAAAACGACCTGACTGGGCACGCCAAAAAGCGGGTTGTTCGATGCTCTCTTGCAGCTCGTAAAGTCTCTACATTACGTAAAATCATTAGCCATTATTACGTGACTCACTCAGGAGAATAATGAAACATGTCTGTACTATAGTAGTCATACAAACACATAAGCAATGAATGATGTTTGAACCAAACAAATTTAACGATTTAATACATGGAGAATTATTATGTGGACAACACCAGCAGCTACAGAAATGCGTTTTGGATTTGAAGTTACAATGTACGTAATGAATAAATAAGTTACTTGCAAGAATAAAGAACCCAGCGATTGCTGGGTTTTTTATTGTCTCAAAACTAACAATCTTCTCAGTTACTGACTAGTTATTATTGTTTATTAAGTTGATAATCACTTTCACAATCATCTCACGCTCATCTGGTTTGCTTTCTGCAATCAGCAACGTGAAAGCAACCAATGCATTGTCAGCAATCCGTTTCTCGCCAGTTTCTTTATATAAAAATTGATTACGCTCTAAAAACCATGCAAAAATCGCTGCGGCAATTCGCTTATTGCCATCACTAAATGAATGGTTTTTAACGATAAAGTACAAAAGATTGGCGGCTTTTTCTTCTATACTCGGATATAACTCCCGACCATCAAATGTTTGATAAATCGTTTCTAATGATCCTTTAAAAGAATTATCTTTTTCATTACCAAATAAACCACCTAGCTTTTCCTTTTCGCGCCATAGGTGAATTTGATTCATGGCTTCATCATAGCTAATTTTTGGTTGTTCTAGAGACGTAGTACCAATAATTTGTAAACGCTGGTGATCATAATCATCCAACACAGTCAATGCATGGCTATATTGTGCTAGCACCGTTAAAATACTTTGAGACTCTTCGGCTGTTAATGCTTGATTGTTTGCCAACCGTGCGATTAGTGTAATAGCAGAATTTAGATTGTTACGCTTTTCTTGTTCAGCTCGTAACTTACGTTCATTAAGCGCATACCCCTGAATCAAATACTGTTTGAGAACATTATTTGCCCAGATTCTAAATTGTGTACCACGTGTTGATTTAACTCGATAACCGACAGAAATAATGACATCAAGATTATAGTGATCAATATTTCGGGTAACCTGCCGACTACCTTCTTGACGAACTATCCGGGATTTCCGGATAGTTGGCACTTTTTCAAGCTCTCCCTCTTTATAAACATTTTGAATATGTTCATTAATCGTTCGCAAATCTCTATCAAACAACTCAACCATCTGTGCTTGGCTCAGCCACACAGAATCTTGCTCAAGCCGCACATCAATCTGCGTTTCACCGCTTTCGGTTTGGTAAATGACGATTTGTTCATTATTTTTATTTTCAGTCATATATTTATGTTCTCATTATTCGGGGCATTGCTTTAGTGTGCCTTATGCACTCCTAGTATCAAAGATTAATTTTACACTGACTCAAACAAACTTTAATTTAAGAAAAACCATTAGCCAACCTACTATTTACTCGCATAATAAGACTCAACCACATCAGCATTGTCGTAAGTAGATTGCGCACTTAATACCGCTTCAATATTTTGCTCTGCCCATAACCGAATACTACCTAACAACTTCACCAGCGTATGGCCTAGCGTCGTAAGTTCATATTCTACTTTTGGTGGTACTGTAGGGTAAACCGTCCGCTTCACTAAACCATCACGCTCTAAGCCCCGTAATGTTTGTGTTAGCATTTTTTGAGAAATACCGCCCACTTCTCTTCTTAGCACGCTAAATCGCTTTGTCTCAACTTGTAATGCACTGACGACCAGCACTGTCCATTTGTCAGCAATTCGATCCAACACCATCCTTGTCGGACACGCCGCTTCATAGGCATTCCAAATAGGTGTTACCTGTGTATTTTCTACTGTTTTTGTCGATTCCATACTTAACTATCCAATGGTTACTATTAGGTACCTATATAACATTTAGGTTCCTTCTTCCTAATAGTAACCATTGTTCATACAATACGCAACATCAATGACGATACTTAAAAGTTATTGAGCCTATTAACTTTACAGGAGCAGTCTATGAGAATACTACGTCTCACCATTTTCACATTACTCATCACCAACTTACTCACAACAGGAGGCCTTGCTATGGCACAAGATACGACAGAAACCAACAAACAACTACTGGCTAACTTTGGTGCTGAAGTGCTAGCCAAAAAAGACTTATCAAACCTACAAAATTATATGCATGAAGCCTATATTCAGCACAACCCACTTGTGCCACAAGGGTTAACAGGTTTTAAAAACTTTTTTGCAGATTGGTTTAAAGCAGTGCCTAACTGGAAATACACTGTAGATAAATTAGTGGCAGAAGGCGATACGGTCTGGGCTTACGGCACTTACTCAGGGACTCAAACAGGTGGCTGGCTAGGCATCCCTGCCACTAACAAAGATTACAGCATTCATGCAGTTGATATTTTCCGTATCGAAAACGGTAAATTAGCCGAGCACTGGGATGTGCTAGATACCTATGGCTTATTTAAACAGTTGGGCGTGCTTTAGTTAGCAAACAAGTTTTTACGTAAAATCATTAGCCATTATTACGTGACTCACTCAGGCGGATAATAAAACATATCTGTAATATTGTAGTCATACAAACACATCAGCAATGAATGATGTTTGAACCAAACAAACTTAACGATTTAATACATGGAGAAATATTATGTGGACAACACCAGCAGCTACAGAAATGCGTTTTGGCTTTGAAGTAACAATGTACGTAATGAACAAATAAGCTTAACGCTTAAAATAAAACCCAGCTTAGGCTGGGTTTTTTATTGCCTATTACTTAGTTAAAACTACTCGTACCAAGCACTATTTTTACCTAAGACTACTCGTACCAAGCGTCTACCATCTGACCGACTTCAACATCTTTCAATGCTTTATTCGATTTCAACCAATCTTCAACGGCTTTTTTGTCATCCTCAGTGGTAGAACCATTTTTCCACTTCGTCACAAAACCGCCATCAATCCAACCACCTAAGGCCAGTTTACGTTTCTCAATCACTTCATCTATCAACGCAACAACTAATTCTTCTTGCGCTTCCATATCAATCTCTTTTGTAAAATCTGCTGAAAATGCAAATCCATACTCTTTAAATTCACCTAATTTAAGTTTTTTTAATAATCGTGGTGAGCGTCTTTTGCTCATATTGAATGCTCCTATGTGGGTTTTGGCAGCATTATATACGCAGTCTAGCCTTTTATTAGATATTACTCGCGCAAAGCGCAGTGAGTTGAATGTGTTTTTACAGTATTGTTCGTAGGGCGCACTGCAAGCGAATGCGCCCTACGCGCTCTGAAACTTCATGAGTTTTTTGCCCCCTTGGCGCCAAGCTGAGCAACGGAAGTAAGCAAGGGGGTTTCGTCGAGGACTGTTAGAGCGAAGCGAGTTCCGCAGACGCCTTGCTTGGTGAGTAGCGCAAGGGAGCCGAAGGCCTTGGTGTGGGGTGTCATTTTCTTTCCTCTATTTCTTTTGGACAAGCAAAAGAAATAGGGTCGCCGTCGCGCGAAAAGCGACTTGGTAGGAGATGAATCAAATTTTCATACGGAGGACTGTAAGCGAGTCCGCCCTACGCTTGCTACACGGCTTATAATAAGTTTATCATCTCCTCTATTGACTGCTTCAACTCATCAACGGTGTAGCTAGCTGCTTGCATTGTAGCGTTCTCAGGATGATGTATTTTATTTCTAATAAAAGTTTGTAATGGAACCATCAGTGGATTTTGAGGTACACCAGCCTTTTCAGGCGTCCATGTCTTTGTAAGCCCAATTCCGTTTCCTTGAATCCAGGCATCAAAGTCAGCTAGTTTAGGCAATCTTTCTTTTTCTTGTATCCATCCATAAAGCTCATTATGAAAATCAACCGTAGGCAATTTATAAGCTTTAAAGTTAATTTCACCCCAAGTTGGACTCCATGGCAGTAAAGGATTTAAAGATGCAGATTCAATTACAGAAGAATTTCCATTTTTGCCAAAAATATGTAATCCAATATTTTTCAGGTCTGGCGACGCTAAAAAGTAAGGTGAATGCGTGGTAAGAAACACTTGTTTGGTTTTTGATATTTCTAACAAAGCATTAAATAGCTTCTCTTGCCCTTTAGGATGTAAGCAAATCTCAGGCTCATCAATAAACAAATAGAAGGGCTTTCTTAAGTTTGCATCCTCTGGGTGTTTGGTTAACTGCTCTGCGTAGACTTGCAGCAAAGCTAGAGCAAGAGCCCTTTGCATACCATTACCCTTTTCGGTCATTGGCGTTTCAATACCATCATCAACATTAATAGTAGTATTCTTAAAAAATGAATCTATTTTCAACTCATCAAAATGGAAACTAATTGTGGCAGCACCAAACTGATCAGTAAAAACTTGTTGAACTTTCTGTTCTATTAAAAGCAGGTCTCTTCTTAGCCCTGATGCTGGGTCATTAAAAACTTGATTGAATTTAGTTTTATACTCTTCATAATCTACTGTTTCAGTAAAACCACTTGCAATCTCCTTTAACAGATTTCCACATATTGTTGTTGCTCCAAAAGCAGCCTCATCATTTGGGTTAGTATCAGCCCAAATAAAGTTTGTTTCAAAAAGCTTTTTTACAGGAGCATCAATACCAGACTCATTAACAAAATTGCTATCAACATCATTCCATAGCTTCACTTGTTTAGCATCTTCAGTATCTCTACTAATTTTGAATGCTGACTCACCGTCAGCATTCACATAAATATATCTTTTGAAAACACTAACTTTATTTGGTTGAGAGAACCCATCTATTACCTGCTCGATATCGCCAACAAAAGTGAGTTCAACACAAGCATGATCTGGATTTCCTTTGTTTTTAATGGCATTTTCATCTTTTTTTGTGCGGTTTCTAACAAAATCAATTGCTTCAAATGCAGTAGACTTCCCTGTATTGTTTTCACCAACAAATATATTCAAGCCGCTACCAACACTTCCATCAGGTACATTAAATACAATTGGAGTGATTGCACCACTAAAACTCTTAAAGTTTGTTATTTTTAATTCTTTAATAAACATCATTTATCCTTAATTAAAATATAAAAAGTTTTTGGTTTTAGAAACAATATAAAAGCTGTTTATTATTGTCTGCCTAACTTTGATTTCTTACAAGCAACAACCATCTTAGTTTAAAATACTCGCCTATGGATCACCGCATACCCGTCACTCTTCTCACTGGCTTTTTAGGTTCAGGCAAAACCACCTTACTGAATAAGCTGCTATCTCACCCCAATATGAAAAATACCGCGGTGATTATTAATGAGTTGGGCGAGGAAGGTTTAGACCATATTCTGGCGCAGAATGTGGATAGTAGTTATGTGGCCGAAAATGCTGTGTTGTTGCAGAATGGCTGTTTGTGTTGCACGTTGAGTAATGAGTTGGCGGACACCATGCGCGATTTGTATTTTAAACGTTCTATGGAGGCGATTCCGCAATTTAGCCGTTTGGTGATTGAAACGACTGGCATGGCAGACCCTGGGCCGATTATGGCGAACTTGATGAATGAGCCTGTAATTGAGTCGGTTTATCGTTTAGATGCGGTGATTGTGACGATTGATGCGATGTATGGCGTGCAACAACTGGCTGAGCATGATGAAGCGCGTAAACAAGCGGCGGTGGCAGATGTGTTGCTTATCACCAAAACCGACATTGCGTCAGCGGAGCAAGCCAGTGAATTAAAAGAAAAGTTAATTAGCTTAAATGCTGGCGCAACGCAGCATAAGGTGTTAAACGGTGAAATAGACCCTGATTTTATTATTGATGTGGGCTTGTTTGATCCTACTGGTAAACGTGCTGAACCTGAACGTTGGTTACGTGCACCTCTGAAACCAGCAAGTATAATGCGCGGCAAATTACCCACTAGTCCAGTACAACATCAAGATGAAATTAGCAGTTTTACCGTGACTTTACCGACTGAAATTAGTTGGAAAAACTTTAAACCTATATTGCTTAAACTCTGCCAAACGCATGGTGAGCAATTGTTGCGTTTAAAAGGCATCTTACATGTCGAAGACCAGCCACATCCATTAGCGATTCATGCCGTGCACTTTACGCCTTATCCTGCCACCTTATTAATTGACTGGAAAGAAGACATGCCAACTAGCCGCGTGGTGTGTATTGGCAAAGGCTTAGATGAAGAAGCGATTAGAAAAATGCTGACGCAACTATAGAACAATATTAATCATCTGTTGTCGAATAGGTATGCAAAATCAACAAACAACACGACTCATGATAGCGCTATTAGGTGTAAGCATCTTGGCACTCACGGCATGCTCATCATCACAAGTCACTAAAAAGCAGCTTGTATATCAATGCGAGCGTGGCTCAGTACTGGATGTAACTATTGTTGAAAGAGTCTACCCAACTTCACTTAAAGGCAGACACAGCAAAATGAGACACCTAACTCACGCAACAGCAGCAATTGTGAATATCAATGGAGAACAAATCGTTACCTTACCAATGGCAGAAATTGCCTCTGGATTTAAATATAGCAATGGGCGTTACACGCTGCATGGCAAAGGCAACGAAGCGATTTGGACGGTTGGCAAAATGGTGGATGAACAGTGTGTTGCAGATTAACTGATATCATTCCACACTTTTTCTAGGCGTTTAGCGGATATTGGAAAAGGCGTTTTCAGTTCCTGCGCAAATAGCGAAACCCGCAGCTCTTCTATCAACCAGCGGAAATTTTGTAAGTCTGGTGAGATATCACCCAATTTGCTTTGTTTTTCCACCTCGGCTTGCCATTTATCCCAAAATCCACCAACACTAGCAGCGTGTTTACCATCCCTATCTGGGTTGCCTGGTTGCTTTTCAATTCTAAGCCTTAACGCTTTAAGGTAGCGTGGCAGATGTTGCAATTGATCCCACGGCGTTTGGCTAAAGCAGCCTTTATACAGCAAACGTTGAGTTTGAGTTTCTACATCTTTAGTTAAGCGATTCGCTCTGGTAGGCATTTTAGCTTGTGCATCCGCTAGTGCAAAATATTCCGTTCCTATAATACTAATGGTGCGAAATAGCGCCTCTTTAACGGCTGGCAGGCGTGTTCTAGCGCGTTGTTTAAGCGCCATAAAGGCATCATTCGTGCGTGGCAAATCATCCTCACCTACAAAAGCACGATCAGCTAGCGTTGTAATTAAATCTTCCTTTAAATCATCTGGCGTAATGATGTTTCTCAGTTGTAATGCGTATTGATTAAAATTTGGTAAAGCCTTTTGCAACTGCTTCATTTGTTCTTTTAACTCAAAGCGCATCAATCGGCATACACCAGCGCGATGTGATAAATATGCCGCTTGCTCGGTGTCGAATAATTTAATTGCAACACTATCAACATTATCCTCTAGTGCTGGGTAACCAGTCAGTTGATGCCCTTCTTTGGTAAAAGTGAGTGTGGCAGGTAAATCACCAAAATCCCACTGCTTAATACCTGATTTTTCAATATTGTTGCTTGTACCTTTTCTAAAAGTAAGCTGCGCTGCATTACCAAGCTGTGCTTTTAAAGCGTGCCAATCACGCCCCATGCCAAGTTCACGCTGCTTTTCATCTATGACACTAAAACTCATGAAAAAATGTTCAGGTAACTTATCAATCATAAAGTCATCAACACCCAGTTTGAGTTTGGTTTGTTGCTGAATATAATCGACTAGCGCTAATAATATCGGCTGTACACCAACCTTGGTTTGCTCTAAGAATCCAGTAACGAAGTCTGGCACAGGCACGCAAACACGTCGGAACGTTTTTGGTAGTATTTTAATCAGCGCCGTTACTTTTTCGCGCAACATGCCGGGTACTAACCATTCAGCGCGTGTGGCATCTAGTTGATTCAGCAAGGCCAAAGGAATAGTTGCCGTAACTCCATCTAGCACGTGTCCCGGCTCAAAGCGGTATTTCAGTTGTATGGTCACGCCGTCCATTTCCATACTTTCTGGAAATTGCGTTTCCGTGACACTATCCGCTGTATGGCGCATTAAATCATCTTTGGTTAAAAATAGCAGCTTAGGGTTGTCTTTCTCTGCTTCTTTACGCCATGCTTCAAACCCTATGCCATTCACAATCTCTTTTGGCACAATTTTCTCGTAAAAGGCAACAAGTGCATCTTCATCCACCAGCACATCTTGCCTTCTTGCTTTATGCTCTAACTCTTCAATTTCAGCGATAATGCGTTTATTTTCTTTTAAAAATGGCGCTTTTGTCTCCAACTCCATATTAGCCAATGCTTCTCGAATGAAAATTTCATGCGAGATTTCCGGGTTAATCGGCCCATAATGCACACGACGCTTTGGCACAACCGTAAGCCCATATAAACTCACGCGCTCCCAAGCGGTGACTTGCGCTTTTTTCTTATCCCAACGTGGATCGGTGTAGGTGCTATTGGTTAGATTACGCGCAAGCGGCTCTATCCAATCAGGCTCTATCTTTGCGACACAACGTGCATACAGTTTCGAAGTATCTACTATCTCTGCTGCCATTACCCATTTAGGACGTGTTTTCTTTAAGCATGAGCCTGGCGCTACAAAAAAACGAATGCTGCGCGCACCAGAATAAGCCTCATTGTCCCCATCTTTAAAGCCGATATTGCCTAATAAACCTGAGAGTAAAGCACGATGGATTTGTTCGTAAGTGGCAGGCTTTACACCCCCTCCCTTGCCCTCCCCCTTGAAGGGTGAGGGTAAACCCATAGAAGCCTCACCTTTAGCCTTGAGGGGGCGCACTGAATTTTCAGTACCTTTACCTGCATGTGAGGCCCTAGCTCCCTCACCTTTCAGGGGGGAGTGCTGAGGTGGGGGTAATAGAAAACCTAATTCCTCCACAATTTCTTTTAGCTGTAAATATAACTCACGCCATTCTTTTAAACGCAAAAACGATAAAAAGTTAACATGGCATTGATTGAGTAAGTCTTTATTGGATTTTTTGGTTTTAAACGCATGTTCATACCAATCCCAAATTTTAAGAAAGCTCATAAAATCTGAGCCTTCACCAGCAAACTTGGCATGCGCACTCGCTGCAGCATCACGTTTATCCATCGGGCGTTCGCGTGGGTCTTGCATGCTGAGCACACTGGCGATAATAAGCACTTCTTGCAAGCACGCTTCTTTTTTCGCGGCTAATATCATCCTGCCAATACGCGGATCTAATGGTAGTTTCGCTAGCTGCAACCCAATATCGGTAATATGTCGATTGGCATTAACAGCGCCTAACTCCTGCAACTGCATATAGCCATCTGCAATTAATCTTGCACTAGGCGCTTCAATAAATGGAAATTGATCAACATCGCCTAAGCGCAATGCAGCCATGCGTAGAATCACACTAGCAAGTGAGCTGCGGATAATTTCAGGGTCAGTAAATTCTGAGCGATTATTAAAATCTTCTTCCGAATACAATCGCACACAGATGCCATTTGAAACACGACCACAACGACCTGCCCTTTGTTTAGCTGCCGCTTGTGATATTTTCTCAATCTGTAGCTGTTCAACTTTAGCGCGTGCGCTGTAACGATTGATACGCGCTAAACCAGCATCAATCACATACTTAATGCCAGGTACTGTCAGTGATGTTTCAGCTACATTGGTTGCTAATACAATACGCCTTTGCCCATGCGGCTTAAAGATTTTTTGTTGGTCAGCAATACTCAGCCGTGCAAACAAAGGTAAGACTTCTATGTGTTTGAGTTTAGGTGAGCGGCCTTGGTATTTACGCAAGTGTTCTGCTGTATCGCGTATTTCTCGCTCACCTGGCAAGAAAACTAAAATATCGCCATCGCCTTGACGCAACAAATCATCTGCCGCATCTAAGATAGCTTCCTCTATCGCCTCTTCTTCATCATCTTCAGCTAACCAGCGTGCTTCCGTTTTCCCTTTACGCTGAATACCATGCACAGTGGTATTTACTGTTTCGTCATCGTCACTATCGTCATCATCATTTGTGTTTTCATGAGAGATATAACCAGCTTTGCCTAATGGTCGATACCGCACTTCAACCGGATAGGTTCGACCACTCACCTCAATAATTGGCGCATTCACCAGCTCACCAGCGTTATTTTTACTCGCAAAGTGTTGCCCGAATCGTTCTGCATCAATCGTTGCTGAGGTGACAATCACTTTTAAATCAGGGCGTTTGGGTAGCAACTGTTTTAGATAACCAAGCAGAAAATCAATATTTAAACTGCGTTCATGCGCTTCATCAATGATGATGGTGTCATACGCATTTAAAAATTTATCTCCTTGTGTTTCCGCAAGCAAAATACCATCAGTCATGAGCTTGATATAACTCGCCTCAGATGATTTCTCATTAAAACGTACTTTATAACCAACAATCTCACCTAATGATGAATCTAATTCTTGTGCAATCCGGCTAGCCACTGAGCGTGCTGCAATACGGCGTGGCTGGGTATGACCGATTAAGCCTGATACGCCGCGACCCAGCTCTAAACAGATTTTAGGTAACTGTGTGGTTTTACCTGAGCCTGTTTCGCCACAGACAATGACCACTTGATTCTCTTCAATTGCCTTAGCAATTTCAGCGCGACGTGATGAAACAGGCAGTTCTTGAGGATATGCTGGCTTAGGCAGCTTAGCCAAACGCTGCGCATAACGCTGCGCTGATGATTGCACCTTGCGCGCAATGTCTGATAATGACTTTTCAACTGGCTTTTTTTGTTTGATTAAGTCTTTTGTTTGTCGTACTCGCCTACTCAATGGAAAACGATCTGCCAACATACAGTTTGGCAGTTGCTTTTCTAGTTGAGCAATGTGATGCTGGGGATCATTCATAAGGGCGTGATTTTAACACGCAAATCGCCCTGCTCTTTTGTTATGGAGGCGTGGTTTTGTCGTGCTAGCTAAAATCCAAACGCCTCTTCCATCACATAATAAATATAGCTTTGGTCTTGCACCCCATGAAATAAGTGGGCTTGCGGACCGCCTGCATAGATAGCAACATCCTCTGCCGTATGCGTTTCATGCTTAAGCGGCACAAGTGCCTCTTGATGGAAATCAGGGTCTGTGGTGTCGACATTACTCATGTCTTTTATTCGTCCTACCTGCACATCTGTCGCTTCTTCTACATGCTCATGAAATCCAAGTCCATTGGCAAAAGTAACGGTTGTGTATGGTTTGCCATCCTCAGCTAGCATAGGTTTTATTTCATCTGGCGCAATCACTTTGCCTAGAATAGGATTGCCTCTTTTAGGATATCCCGCCAACGTGAGTGAGTGACTGTGGTCAGCCGTTACAATAATGAGCGTATCTTGCATATTAACCTTATCCATGGCTACTTTCACTGCATCAGATAAAGCGGCAGTCTCTGAAAAAGTGCGGTAAGCATTGCCAGCATGCGAGGCATGATCAATCCTAGCGCCTTCCACCATTAAAAAATAACCTTTATTTTCTTGGCTTAATATGTCAATGGCTTTTGCTGTCATATCAGCTAAGGATGGCTCACCTGCTTTATCCTTTGGTCTGTCATGCTCATAATGCATATGAGATGGCTGAAACAAGCCCAAAAGATGTTTGGTTGTTTTTGGGTTCACTGCATCAAATTGCTGTTTATGCCATACGTATTGCCCATTGGTTATGGCTAAGTACTCAGCAATTAGATCACGCTTATCTGTGCGTTTACCCAACTTTTTAGGATTCTCTGGATCTTTGGCTGACTGGGGCATAAAATCAGTTCGCCCTCCGCCTAGTATCACGCGCAGACCCTTACTTTTTGCAACGTGTTCTATTAATTGCACGGCAATATCTTTCACCCCCGTTGCAACTGCTTCTGCCGGAAGCACAGCATTATTTTCCCAGTCACGGTTTGAGATATGTGCATAGGTTGCAGCTGGCGTCGCATGCGTAATCCGAGCAGTAGAAACCACCCCTGTCAGCAAGCCTTTTTCCTCTGCTTTTTCTAATAGAGTTTGTATCTTATTCGCTTGAATAATGCCGTTATCAACCTCTCCACGTTTCACAGACTGGTTAAGTGAAAGTACACCATCATTGGTCTTAATCCCAGTCATCATTGCTGTCATGGTGGGAGCGGAATCTGGTGTTTGTTGATTAGCTGAGTAAGTCTTGGCTAACGCCAAATAGGGCAATTTTTCGAAACTAAGTTGATTGCGTTCACCATCAATATCACGACGCTGACCTTCAAAAATGCGACTACCTGTTACGGTAGACACGCCCATACCATCGCCAATAAACAGAATCACGTTTTTTGCTTTACTATTAATCGCTTGTAACTTTTTAGCGGCAGCAAGCGCCGCATGACCATCTTCAATCCAAGTTTGCTCATTTTCAGCTACTGCAAGCTGTGCACTACAGCATAAAGTGATTAATACAATGACACTTAAGCAAGTCGATTTCATATTACTTCTTTCTTATCAAACTATTGTGAATATAACGCTATTGAATACTATTGAATGGATTCTTAAGAAATGTTTAGTCACGTCTTACGCAATCTTCTATGCCCGTATTGCCGCCCTTGTATTCTGGCTCAAAATAAAACTTACGGAAGCTCAGCTTACCATCAGCATTGCGCTTAAATTTAGCAATGCCTGTACCATAATCCTTGGTAGTGCTGTCAGTTAGTGCAAAATGCATTGCGGCTACATTGCCATTCGCAGCAGCGTGACCCAAATAAGTGCCATATCCTGGCACCTCTAGCTTAAAATCATAACTAGCATCACTGGCTTTGCTGTGTTCTGGTTTTAATTTCATGGTCACAATGCCACTATACTTTCCTTCATGTGCATCATCACCGGTGCAATCATAAACACCACTATAGTTTGTATATTGCGCCTCTACAGCTAATGACGGTTGAACAGACACAAAAAGACTGCCAGCCATCAAAATGACAGTCGTAAGATGATTTTTCATTCGAGAAGCCTTGATAAAAATTGCTCAAATAATAATGTGCAAACTGCTACCAATCAAGCATTTTTGGTACTTCTGTACCATTCACTTGATGCCGGTAGTCGGAGCTTGCCTTATACACAAACTGTCTCGCGCGATTCAGTGCGCCAATTGGGCGATGCGCGGCTAAAGCATTCCAAGGAGAGAATGAAAGGTTTTCACAAAAAGCTTGTTGCTCTACTGTGTCAAAAGATTGTTTCAGAATAGAAATCGTTGCGACGGGAATAAAGGGTGAATCACTCTCTTTCCATAGTACGGTTGCATCTTCAACGGGCATTTGTTTGCTGGCATTTTGTAATTGCACAGATAAACGCATACATGCACTGTCTTTAGCTAACTCGCTTGTTAACCGATGTTTTAAAAAATCTGGGTCGTCAGATGGTTGATAGTCCGCCGAAACGTCTGATTGGCAAGATTGCATTCTAAACTTGATATTATGCGGCCCAAGTTTATAGGCTGTATTACTAAAATAGCTTGTCCATAGCGGACTTGGCGGCGGCGGCGCATAAGCAGTGATGAGTTGCCAAAGTTCTCTTAACCGCCATTTAAATGGATTGTAGCCTTGGATAAAGTATCTAGGATTGCCTTTTTCTTTCACAAATTGATTATAGTCACTTACGCTAGTGACAAAGAATGCAGGACTATTGTGTGCAATAAATTCTTGTGTATTGCCACCATTTAAATTGTCACCAACATTGAGCAATTTGATTGCCATGCCGCGCGCATCCCGTGCATGGTCATCTGCTTTTGCCATATTAGAGCTACTGTTAGAAAACCGAATCCATGCCTTGTATTGCCGCCCTGGGTTGGCAAAAACCCCATGTTGCAATTGAGAGTGAATATCCTGATTCACATCTACATAAGCTTTTACACAAGCATGGCCTTTGGCATGCACCCCTCGCGCTGCGTAGGATGTTTTTAACTGATCAACGATATTAACGGCCAAGTCAGCAGCCACTTTGATTTCGGCATCCTCACCGGGGGCAACGACTTCTTGCTTGGTGACAACAGCATGTGTTTGCAAGTGATAGCCCAAAAATGCGGCTAGCACTGCAATCAGCGTAACAACCACCACGCCTATTTTTTTGATTATTTTCATGAGATTGAATGCTATAGCGTCTTCATATACTCAACTAATGCCCAACGCTCATCTTCAGTGAGCGCAGGCTGCCCATATGCACCCGTGCCATACTCATGACCAGCATTGCTATTGCCAAGCAATGTCGTATCAAACACAAAGTCATTTTCATCTGCATCCATTACATAACCAACATATTTAGGATCGAACTCCCATGAGCCTAAACTGAACTGTTTAACTCTTTCTTTAGCTGGCAGTAGAAGCTGGTATAAATTAGGCACAGAACCATTATGTAAAAAAGGTGCACTCGTCCATATACCATTCAATGGTCTTGCTTTATACGCAAGTAAAGCATGATCTGAAACCTCTTGGCCTGCTTCTATTATTTTTCCATCGACATATTTTGGTGGGCGCGCGACATCTGGATGCCCTAACTGTTTGGCATCGCGTTTGGCAAGGTAAGCTTGCAAAGGATTATTCTTGATAATGCCCACCATGATATTATTTGCAATATGAATAGCGGGCGCCTTAGCTGGCAACGGGTCTCCTGCAAAATAATAACGCGGCCGGCCTTCAAACTTCCCAGAACGTCCTGTTAATTTAATGGCATTTTCAGCCATGAGAGGATCAGTTTTTACTTCTGCTACTGTGCTCATTCTGACCTGAATTGTTCGCTTAGGGTCTGTTCGGTTTATATCCAAATGGCATTGCACACAATGCTGTTGATATAAACGGCGGCCTTGTTTTGCCAGCTTTACATCAACCTTGGGAAAGCTTTCAGGCCATTGTGGCGAGTGTAAATGACTGACGACCCTTTCCAGTTTTCGTAACTCACTGGTTTGAATGGATGATGCATAACCACCATCAATTAATCCTAGCCACTTCGTTGTTTCAGTTTCTATCTCTCCGAATACGCCTATGACTTCACCTATGTTTCTGGCTAATGCACCAACGCCTGTATTGGATTGCGATCCATTCCATTCCACATAATCATGCTGTGGGGTGTCCCAAATATACGGGATACTAGTTGGCGCATTTGGTGAGTTACGGTTTCCTTCTAATCCCGTCGCAAGTAAAGCCTGATTTAAAATGGCACCAAAAGCATCTAATCGCGTATAGCCAGCTACAATATCAGCATGATTATGAAGCATATGCGCTTGACGCTTGTCGTAAACGTTTTTTAAGTCAGTTCGAAACGCAACAATTTCCCTTTCGGTGGCGTTATTACCTAATATCCGTTGTTGAAAACGCTCAAATTTATCAGTTTGTTCTAGTGTTTCTTTTAGTGCAGCCGTTAAATCACCTAAAAATTGATTAAGATGAATAAAAGCTTGTCCGCCATCAATATGAATGGTTTCACCTTGATAAGTCACTTGTTGCGTATGACAAGCGGCACAAGTTGGCCCCATATAGTCTCCGTTGCGAGCCAACCCAATCGGAAAAGCATCTGGGTTATGTTTGCTTTTTGGAGCAGGGATTAAACCAAAGCGACGCATATTTTCATTATTGCGAAACAACACTGTCGAACCAGCCTGTTCCAAATGTAAAAAGTAATCATAAGGGATGAGGCGAGAACCTTGGTCGGCAAAGAAAAAGTATTCTCTATCTGCATCTGTCCAGTTTTGCGCTAAATAAGTGACTTTTTGTTTATCCGCATAGACAAAAGATAAGCCAAGTAAAACTAGGCCTCCAATCAGCAGTCCAAATAGTGTCACTTTTTTATATAGTTGCATTGATGTAACCTTTTTATTCAAGTGCATCTCTGGTTAACAAAGTGTTTAGTAAATTGTCTTGGAAGTTGAGGTTTCCAGTCAAACTATTATGTGATTCGCACAAAAAGAAAGATTGTTTAATTGGGACATTAATATATTCGCTACGCCTCACGCTGGGGTCTAATGTATTGCGGCCCAATAGAGAAGCTTTCGTGACTGACCCATCCCCTGGTTCCAACAATAATGCATCGTAATCCACCCCTTCAATACGCTGTGTAATTTCTTTAGGAAACATACGTACCATAGATTCGCCAGCCACTTCTTCCACAATAATTCTGGCTGGCGTTAAGCTGCAACCACCGCCAAAAATAATAAGCTTGGTATGGTTTTTTGGTAATGGAACACTAAGTGACCAAACAAATCGTCTAGCACGCTCGAGATGCTTCTCAAAATACTGGTCAAAAGTGAGCAAATATTGCTCCCCTTCTACTTTATTTTCAAAACGATTGAGTATCCGTTGCCTCACATCAGGATCAAAAATTGACCATTGGAAACGCTTCCATATTTTCACATCAAATAAGTCTCGTTCAAGTGGAGAACCATCATTTTTAACAATCCAATCGACCAAAGGATGCGGGAACAATTGATACAAGCTGGGCATACTCGCTAACGTTTCGGTGCCAATCTGGTTAATACCGATATCCACACCCTGAATAAATAAATTGAGTGTTTTAACAGAGCCTAAATTGGGTGTGCCCAGCAATATCACTCTACGCACACGTTCAGCACCAAACATATTGAGCTTTTGGTCGAAGTGATTATCGCCAATTACATCTTGTTTACCATACCGAAGGTAGTATCGCGTAATAAGGCCGCCCATGCTGTGCGCAACAATATCAACCTTTAAATTTGGATTTTGATAATCTACTCTGATTTGCTCAATAAAGTCTGCAAGCTGGCCAGCACTGATAACGTTATCTTGTCGCCAATCATAATGAAAAACATAATAGTTCTTTTGTTTAGGGTTAGTCTTTTCACCGACTTTGGTAAGTTTATAGCCGCCAGTATCAGATAAAGTGCGCACAATTTTGCCGTAAAAATCTTTACCCACAGCCCCATCTGATATGGCATAGGCAAAAGCCCTGCTTGGGAGCGGTTCTAGTGTTTTCGGGTCAATTTCATAAGCAATATCAGCATAATTATGTAGCAATAATCGACGCACACCTCCCGGCCATAAATCTTTATTGCTATCAATATCTTTAAGTTTGCTGCCTAACACACCATGGATAAAAATAACTGGCGGCTGATCTTCAACCATCATCGATTCCATGTAAAGACGATGCAGGTCTGGTGCAAACACATGACTTTTTGCAAAGATACCAGCCACAAAAACAATAGCAAGCACGATGATTGCAAGCGTATATTTGCTAAAAAGCGTTTTTCTTAAAGCTCTGTAGGTCAATCTAAGCATTGATAACTATCATTATTTTGTTGGGGTATGTTGAGTATACTCGGAACTACACTTAGTCAGCCTATGTGCGTTCACATTACAAAAAATTTTACGCTAATTTAAGAAGCGAAGCGTTGCTGCATCTCATTCAAATTCAACTCTTCTAGAATCGTCTTCAACCTTTCCTTTGAACTCTTACGCTTTTGCCCTGTGTATTGCGCAATAATCAGTTCATTCTTCATGGAGTGCTCCCAGCCCACCAGCTCAGTCACCGTCAGCTTGTATCCTGCTGCTTCTAATTGTAAGCAACGGAGCACATTGGTCATTTGGCTACCAAACTCACGCGTATGAATCGGATGACGCCATATTTCGGATAAAGCTGTTTTGCTTAAACTTTCCGCTTTATGCTTACGCAATACACTTGCCACCTCTGCTTGACAACAGGGCACCAGTACCATGTATTGCGCTTGTTTATTTAAACCAAATTGAATCGCATCATCAGTCGCTGTATCACAAGCATGCAAAGCGGTGACAATGTCTACCTTATCAGGAATAGTCGGTGAGTTCATTGATTCAGCAACGGTTAAATGTTGAAAAGTCATCCGTTCAAATCCACACTCCTGTGCGAGCAATTCCGATTTCTCAACCAATTCAGCCCGCGATTCAATACCGATTACCCGCCCATGTGGCAATTGCTTCAACAATAAGTCATATAAGATAAATCCGAGATAAGACTTACCTGCGCCATGATCGACTAAGGTTAAATCATCTTGCTTGTTTAGCACTTCTTTTACGAGTGGTTCGATAAAGTTAACTAAGTGATACACCTGTTTTAGCTTACGCCGGCTGTCTTGGTTTAACTTGCTATCTCTTGTAAGAATATGCAACGCCTTTAGTAAAGGCACGGATTGGTTAGGTTTAATTTCTGGAGGTAAAGACATATTCACTATTTTATAACGCTACACCTTTTAGCAATAATTATTTTCTATCTGACAACCTTTACATAAATAAGGTTGTGCCTTACTTTCTTCAATTTTCGTCTAATATTGCAACAGAGTGTCCATATAATGACATATGAACTTACTCAAAGTATTTAGAAAATACAAAATAACAGCACTTATACCCTTTAGATTGACTAAATATAAGGCACAACCATCCGTTATAGTTATATGTAATGCATAAGGCACGTTTTTTGCTCATAAACAAATACTTAACAATTAATGTCGACTTTTTTCAAATGAAAACAAACAAGCGAATACATGTTCGTTCCCTAGACAAGATGCAATCGGGTTTAACCTTAATCGAACTCATGATTGCAATTGCTATTATTGGTGTACTGGCATCAATCGCATTACCTGCATACAAAGACTACACTGAAAAAGCAAAAATCAATCAAGCTGTTAGCGACATTGCAGCAATCGCTGTTTAAGCAGAAGCTTATTGGAATGATGTAAGAGCATACCCTGCAAACCTTGCCGACATTGGTGCTGCAGGGATGACGGATCCTTGGGGCAATGCTTACCAATACACCAATTTATACAACAAAAAAGGGAAAGGCGGCAACCGTAAGGACAAAAATTTAAATCCGCTCAACTCAGACTTTGATTTATTTAGCATGGGTAAAAATGGCACTTTTAAAACACAAATTTCTAATAAAGAAAGTTTAGATGATGTAATACGTGCTAATGATGGTAAATTTATAGATCTTGCGTCTAAATATTAATTAAATGCGGATTAAAGCTAAATTTTTTAGCAATAAAGTCAGTCGCCAGATTGCGATATTGCTTTTTATCGCAGCAGTGATACCTGCTACGTTAATGACAATTTTGTCGCTTTCAAAAATCAATGGCTTAGTCATCAATTATGAACATCAGGCATTGGTTGAGCAGAGTCGTACGCATGCTCTCAACGTATTTACAAATTTAATCTATGCACGTAATCAAATTAGACAAGAATTAGAATTAGAAGACAATCTCAGCAAACTCACAAACAATCAATTACTTATAGCAGATAAGGAATATTATCTTTTTAATTATATAGAGATAGTTTCGAAGAATGGCATCATCGGAGATGGCAAATTAACAAGAGCAATTCCGTCAGAAACCCTTTCAAGACTTAATGAAAATGAGCATGACAAATTCAATATTATTATTTTGAATGATGAAAAAGGTACACCGAGTATCAATTTTTTATTCAGTGCTAAAAACACAGATAACTTCTACCTAGCAAACTTGAATACTGTCTTTTTGTGGGGTGATGCTTATGATGAAAATTTGAATGTGTGTGCTTATGCAATTGTTAATAACACTCAAACAACACTTTTTTGCAGTAGTGATGATTTTAGTACTCACCAAGATGCATCATCGCCAATCAATGCTGGCAGTTGGGATTTATTTCTTAATGGTGAGTTTGAAAGCGCCCCATGGACATTTGAAACCAAACGATTAACCCCACTCTCGCAATCACACTTAAGAGAATATATTGGCAGTAAAGCGTATATTGGCATCAGCTTATTGGGCTTACTTATCATCGGCTTGCTTAGTCTCATTCAAATCAGAAGAACAATGGTGCCTATGGAAAAACTGGTAGAGGGCACAGAAAAAATCGCAGAGGGTGTTTTTTCACCAATTAAAGTGAGTGGCAATTCAGAGTTCTCAGCGCTAGCAAACGCCTTTAATAATATGTCTGCACATATTAAGAAGCAGCTAGAGACCTTAGCATCCTATTCAGCCATTGATCAGGAAATCATTTCAACTATCGATGTCAATCGCGTTATAGAGCGCATACTTCAAAGAATGCATGAAGTGAACCCGAATCTGATTTTCCTGATTGCAAATCTTGAAGAAAGTAGCAATAACGAAGTGCAAAGTAACTGTAGAGTTGTCGGCCATGCTGCTTTATCGTCAGTACGCTTAGTAATGACTAAAAATGAACTGAATGAAATCAGTCGTGCTTCCAAAGGCCAGTTCAAAACTAGTAGCTTATCTAGCCAGCTCATTCATGAGAGAATCATGGCTGAATTAGGGACTAATCACATATGGGTACTCCCTATTTTCTGGCAAGATGAAGTTTGCTCTTTTTTATTGGCTGGTAGTAAAACTGAGCTGGATAAAAAAGCTGAAACATGGTCAGAATTTCATGACCTATCAAGCCGTATTGGTATTGTCATCTCAGCGCACAGACGCGAACAAAAATTAATGACTGAAGCGCAATACGATAGCCTGACTGGATTACCCAATCGTATTCTATTACAAGACAGGCTCAAACTTGCAATGGATCACAGCGATAGAACAGGCAAATCCAGTTGGGTTATCTTTATAGATCTTGACCGGTTTAAAGATGTGAATGACAGCTATGGTCATACCATGGGTGATAGTTTGTTAATCGAAATTGGCACTCGATTAAAAGCAGTAATCAGGGAAACGGATACGGTAGCGCGCTTTGGCGGTGATGAGTTTGTGATTGTTTTATCTGGAGATGAGGGTGAAGACATTCAGCTTAATGTGCTCAATAGAGTGATGGATGAAATTACTAAGCCAGTTCACCTCCATAATCGAGAACTTGTTAATACTTGTAGCATCGGCATCGCCGTTTATCCCAATGATGGCAATAATGCAGAAACGTTAATCAAAAATGCCGACATTGCCATGTATCGCGCAAAAGAATTAGGTAGAAATAACTATCAATTCTTTAAACAAAGCCTGAATGATAAAGCGGCGCAGCGTATGCAGATGATTTCACTTATGCGTAAAGGTATTGAAAATAATGAATTTACACTTAATTACCAACCTAAAGTAGATTTAAAAACGGGTAATGTTGTTGGCCTAGAAGCATTAATTCGCTGGGAAAATGAACAATTAGGTAAAGTCAGTCCAGCTCAATTTATTCCCGTTGCAGAAGAAGCTGGTCTCATTGTGAGCATTGGAGAGTGGGTATTGAGAACAGCATGCACACAGATGGCTGAATGTCAGAAAAATGACTATGGAGAATTGCTGATGTCTGTCAATGTTTCTGCAAAACAGTTAACTGATGTTAACTTTGTAGAAAGAATCAAGCGCGCTCTGATTGAGACAGGTCTTAAAGCAGAGTATTTAGAGCTGGAGCTCACTGAGTCTATGTTTATGAGCGATGACAAGGCTATCATTAATAAGTTACATGCCCTTAAATCACTGGGTATTCAACTTTCGATTGATGACTTTGGCACTGGTTACTCTAATCTTTCATATCTTCACACAATGCCAATCGATACGCTAAAAATTGATAAATCATTTATCGATACCATTTCTCTGAATAAATCAAAGGCACCGATTGTAGATACGATTATTAATCTAGCCAAAAACTTAGATCTGAAAGTTGTCGCAGAAGGTGTTGAAACAGAAGAGCAAACAAATTATTTAAAAACGCGCGGGTGTGATCAAATTCAAGGCTATTACTTTAGCAAACCCTTACCCTGTGATGAAACAAAAGCGCTACTCAGTTCTGGTAGGAAACTTTCGCTTCCAAAATTGACCTTAGTAGAAAATAAACGTATAGAAATATAAACGCTACCATCATACTAAACAGCATATTGTACCGCTGATGTTAGAATACGTTCTTATCTGATGAAATTATTTGCGCTTAGAAAGCGCGCAGATAGATTCCATATTGGCTTACAAAAAGCCAACATAAAACAGACACTGTATTTTATATCGGAGCAAAAATGGCAATTCAATGGTACCCAGGACACATGACCGCAGCGCGCAAAAAAGCGGCAGAAACCATGGAATTTATTGATGTTGTGATTGAAGTATTGGACGCTAGACTACCTGCTGCCAGCCACAACCCGATGATTGATGAAATGCGATTGTTTAGACAGCGGCCAAATTTAAAAATATTAAACAAAGCAGACTTGGCTGATCCTGAGGCAACACAAGCTTGGCTGAATCATTTTAATGCACAACCGAACACAAAAGCCGTTGCGCTATCTTGCAAAAAACCAGGTGATGCTAAAAAAATTCCTGGTCTCTGTCGTAAGTTAGCACCACATAGAGGTACGCATTTAAAACCATTACGCATGATGATTATGGGCATTCCTAATGTGGGAAAATCCACCCTAATGAATGCACTATTAAACCGCCGAGCGGCAAAAGTAGGTGATGAACCTGCTGTGACTAAAAGTCAGCAGCGCTTTGAGCTTGATGCCACCATGAATATTACTGATACGCCCGGCATGATGTGGCCAAAAATAGAACATGATAGTGATGGCTATATGTTGGCTGCTAGCCATGCCATTGGCAGGAATGCTGTGATTGATGAAGACGTTGCTATATTCTTAGCCGACACTTTATTGACTAGCTATCGAAGCCTGCTTAACGAACGTTATAAACTGGATGCTATGAAACTTGATGTGCAAGCAATGGATGGCGTTGACTTACTAGAAGCCATTGCAAAACGACGTGCCTTTAAAAGGAAAGATGGCCTATTAGATTTGGAACGTACTGCAATGGTTTTTTTAACTGAATATCGCCAAGCTAAGATTGGTCGCGTGAGTCTTGAGACACCAATCAGCAGGACGGCTATGTTGGCTAGAGCACCCAACCAAGCTGCACAAGTAGTAATAAGCGATACAGATCATTAAAAATAAAAATTAAACTGCCAACTTCACTTCGGTATAGCGTAACACTCTATTTCTACCAGCTTTTTTAGCGGCATACAACGTTGAATCTGCTGCTGCAATGAGCCCCTTAAAATCATACCCAGCACGGACAGAATCTGCAGCACCGATACTCACACTCACAGGCACAGAAAGTGAGCCCTCTTCATAAGCATGACTTTCTACTGCTGCACGAATACGCTCAGCCAGAATTGAAGCTTCACTCTCATTAGTATTAGGCATAAACACAGCAAACTCTTCACCGCCGTAGCGACCAATCACATCACCCGTACGCAAAACACCCGAGGCTACTTTTGTCACATGCCTTAAAACATCATCTCCGACTAAATGCCCATGCTTGTCATTCACTTTTTTAAAGTGATCAATATCAATCAATAAAACCGCCATCCCCATATGAATACGCTTACACAGACCCTGCATTTTGTTAGCAGCATCTTCTAAACCGCGACGATTCAAAATGCCTGTCATACCATCAACAGTAACCATTGATTCCAAATTTTTATTCAGTTGATAGCTCAACATTAAAACAAACAAACTGGAAATGAAGAACTGAGAAACAGCGCCAATCATAAAGGTATATGCATTAACAGGCCATGTGGCAAATGCATTGAGTACTGTAATATCGACACTGGCCGCTGAAACAGCACGACCTATCATCAAAAGCCCTAGAAATAAGAATAAGCTGGAAGTAATCCAGTATAGATTGCCTAGCAAACCCTCATCTTGTGCAAAAGTTAGTCTGGCACAGGCAAGATATACCGCTGCAAAAATCAACGCATCTAACACGACTGTTGTGCGTATGTCTTTGTTTATCAACATAAAATAAACATCAACAACAAACAGTAGGGCAAAAACAGTGAGCGGAATCCGATGATCTGGTTTTTTACCAGAAAAAGCTTGAATACCATTGATATATAAACTCAAGCCTGCGCCAATCAGCGCGGTACCAGGCAAAAAGATCACTTGATCGTCTAACTGCATGAGCACCAACACCATGCCAAGACCCACTACCAGATTACCAATTGCCCAATATCCAGGGCCCTTCAAACCTTTGTGATGCACGCGCGTGATACCCAACAGCATGGAGAGCATGAAGGTAAGCAGCATCGACATAAAAATGATGGTTTTTAAATCAAATTCTGGCATATGGCATGAATATTAAAGGGTATTTTACATTTAGGGAATCATTATTACCTGTAAACAGTTAAAATATCAAGACAATGACTTTATTCAGCAGAAATGCATGCTGAATTCAATGGAAGTAAATGTTAAACACTCTAAATTCTCCCCAGCGTGAAGCTGTAAAGTATGTTGATGGCCCACTACTTGTGCTTGCTGGCGCAGGCAGTGGTAAAACACGGGTCATTACCCAAAAAATTGCGCATTTGATTAACCATGTTGGCTACGCGCCAAAAGAAATTGCTGCAATTACCTTTACCAATAAAGCTGCACTTGAAATGCAAGAGCGTGTTAGTAAGCTATTAACAGGTAGTAAAGCGAAAGGCTTGACGATTGCGACGTTTCACTCCTTGGGTTTGCAAATCTTACGTAAAGAAGCAGCCTTATTAGGCTATAAGCCGCAGTTTTCTATCTTAGATGCCTCAGATAGCTTTAAAATACTTTCCGATATACTGGCTACAACAGACAAACAATTGCTGCGCAAAACACAATGGCAGATATCTGGGTGGAAGAATGCCTTTATCAATCCAGATCAAGCAAAAGCCACCGCAGATGAGGAGCTGACGCATGCAGCGGCCAAGGTCTATCAGCTATACCAACAAACGTTAAAAGCCTATCAGGCCATTGATTTTGATGACTTAATTAAACTGCCTGTAGAGTTGTTTGATCAGCACCCTGATACCCTACATCAATGGCAAATGAAGCTTAAGTATTTGTTGATTGATGAATACCAAGACACCAATGCTTGCCAATATAAACTTGTGAAATTACTCACTGGCTTTTCAAAGCAATTCACAGCAGTGGGGGATGATGATCAAGCCATTTATGGTTGGCGTGGCGCGGATGTAGAAAACCTTAACCAGTTAACTAAAGATTTTAGTAATCTAAAAATTATCAAGTTAGAACAAAATTATCGCTCCACGGTACGAATCTTACGTGCCGCGAACCATGTCATTGCAAACAATCCGAAGTTATTTGAAAAGAAACTTTGGAGTGACTTAGGCACAGGAGATTTGCTACAAATAAATGCTGCGCGTGATGAAAATCATGAAGCAGAAAACGTGGTCGTGAAACTAATGGCGCATAAATTTGAACATCGCACTCACCATAAAGACTACGCCATTTTATATCGTGGTAATCATCAAGCACGGATATTAGAGCAACATTTACGCAATCATAAAATCCCATACACCATTTCAGGTGGACAATCATTTTTTGATAAAGCAGAAATTAAAGACATTGTTAGCTATTTGCGCTTAATTGCCAATGAAGACGATGACCCAGCCTTTATACGAGCAGCAACCACACCCAAAAAAGGCATCGGTAGTACAACCTTAGAACGTTTGGGTGAATATGCCAGCAAACATCACCTTTCTTTATTTGCAGCGGCGTTTGAAGGTGGCTTTCAAAACGAAATTGGGCAAAAGCAGCTAGATGACTTACTCAAATTTACGCAATATATCAACAAGCTACAAGAACGCGCGTTACGTGATCCAGCAGATGAGATTCTAAGTGATCTGCTCAGTGCCATCCAATATGAGGCCTACTTATATGACCACGAAGAGCCCCGTGCAGCGGAAAGCAAATGGGGAAATGTAATGGAATTTATTGCATGGCTAACCAAAAAAAGCAAAGGTAGCACGGAATACGGCAACGAGTCTGATGACAAAACACTGTTGGAGCTTACGCAACTAGTCTCGCTCATTAGCATTCTTGAAGGCCGCGAGGAAGGCGAACCAGATGCAGTTAAGCTGAGCACCTTGCATGCTGCAAAGGGTTTAGAGTTTGGACATGTCTTTTTAATTGGCGTAGAAGAAGGCATTATGCCCCATAGAGAATCCATTGATAATGATAAGATTGAAGAAGAGCGACGCTTAATGTATGTGGGTATTACACGTGCACAAAAGTCACTGAATATTTCATGGTGCAAAAAACGTAAACGTGCTGGAGAGATGGAAATCTGCGAACCGAGCCGCTTTATTGCCGAACTACCCAAAGATGATGTACGCCACTTTGGCAATCCATTTAATGATCCAGATGTGAGCAAGGAGTTTGGTAAAGAGAAAATGGCCAATATCCGTGCAATGCTAGCTGGTAAATCGACCGAAAAGATAAATTAGAGAACGCTATGCCTTATATCACTTTAGAAAATGCTTCACTTGCTTTTGGTCATCACGCACTGCTAGATAAAGCTTCGTTTCAGCTGGATGCTGGGGAGCGTGTGGGTCTCATTGGACGCAATGGCGCCGGTAAGTCTAGCCTGTTAAAAGCACTCGCTGGTGAAATTAAGCTAGATGATGGAAAGTTATGGACAGCGCAATCTGTTAGCACGGTTTATGTGCCACAAGAGCCTGAGCTCAATTCTAATCACACTGTATACGAGGCTGTCGCGGAGGGCCTAGGTGGCCTACAGAAGCTACTGGTTGGCTATCATGATGTCACCCATAAAATGAGTGAGCCAGATGCGGATTTTGACGCCCTGATGAAAGAAATGGAAGTGCTGCAGCACGAACTAGATGCACAAAATGGATGGGAACTACAATCCAAAATTGAAACGGTATTAACACGACTAAGCTTAGATGCCGATGTCATCATTTCCACACTTTCTGGAGGCTGGCGCAAACGGGTTGCTTTAGGACGCGCTCTGGTTGCGGAGCCAGAGGTGTTACTACTAGATGAACCGACCAACCACTTAGATTTAGAAGCTATTTTATGGTTAGAAGAACTATTATTATCTTTCAAAGGTGCTGTGTTATTCATCACACATGATAGACGTTTCTTGAACCGCCTTGCAACACGGATTGTAGAGTTAGACCGAGGTCATCTTACTGATTTTGTAGGCACTTACCAAAACTATCTCGTCAAAAAAGAAGAGTTGCTTGCAGTTGAAGCGACACATGCCGCAAAATTCGACAAAGTACTCGCACAAGAAGAGGCATGGATACGCCAAGGCATAAAAGCCCGTCGCACGCGAAATGAAGGACGTGTACGCCAATTAGAACGATTGCGTTTAGAACGAGCTGCCCGCCGTGAACGCCAAGGTAATGTGAAACTGAATATAGACGCTGGTGAGCGCTCAGGTAAGTTAGTCGCAATGCTAGAAAACGTAAACAAAGCTTATGGTGATAAAGTATTGATTAAGGATTTTAGCACCCGCATTTTACGCGGCGACCGTATTGGATTACTTGGCCCAAACGGTATTGGGAAAAGCACCTTACTCAAACTGATACTAGGTCAAATAGAGTCCGACAGCGGTAACATTGAACGTGGCACTAACTTAAATATCGCTTACTTCGATCAGATGCGCGAACAACTTGATGAAGAAGCAACTTTAGCGGATACCATTAGTCCAGGTTCTGATTTTGTGGAAATAGGGACAGAACGCAAGCACGTAATTAGCTATCTCGAAGATTTTTTATTTCCACCGCAGCGTTCACGCTCGCCTGTTAAATCGCTATCTGGTGGCGAACGCAATCGCTTATTATTAGCCCGCCTTTTTGCCCGCCCGACTAATGTTCTGGTACTAGATGAGCCAACCAATGACTTGGATATTGATACGCTAGAGTTATTAGAAAGCCTATTGCAAGATTACAAGGGAACGTTATTTTTAGTCAGTCACGATCGTGAGTTTCTAGAAAACACGGTGACCCAGGTGATTGCTTTTGAAGGCAATGGTGTATTAGATGAATTTGGTGGTGGCTATGATGATTGGCTGCGTTACTCTCAGCAAAAGCAGTCAGAAAAGTTAGCTGAAAAAAAAGAGGCTAATAAACCTGCTGTCAAAACACCTAAAATTGAGAAATCACCAGCACAAAAATTAAGCTTTAATGAAAAAAAAGAATTAGAAAGCCTGCCACGAGAAATTGAAATGCTAGAAAAGGAAGAAGCCAATATTACGGCTCAATTCGCTAATGCTGACATCTATCGTGACCAACCAGATTTGGTTAAAAAGCTACAAACTAGGCTTGCCGAGATTGCAACTGAAATTGAAACAAAAATGGAACGATGGGAAAAGCTGGATAAATTAACTGAATAATGTTGGTTGGCATGTATTTAGCTTGGTATATCAACCATATTTAATATTGAATAACAAACTAAACTGTCAAACAACATCATGATTAACTCCTTAGCCTTTACCCGCCACGGCGACAAACAGAACTCAGCATTTTTTGAAGAGTATTTGCAACGCATCCTAGAAGACAGAGACAGTCTTGGACTCACCGAAATGGTGCATGAAATTGATGCACTGATGATTACGGTTGACCCAGATAACTCCATTGAATACATCGCTGAACTATGTCTGATGACCCCCTATCATTACTTGGTCACACTAGAAAGCGAATCCCACTGGACCCATATTTTACGCATTGATTTAAACTCCCCTGATTTAATTGTACGTGAAGTAAAAGATCCAAATTTTAGAGGTATCTTTCGCTCTTTAAATGAAATTTACCCTGTCGGTTCGCGCAAGCCCAATAGCCGTTATATGGGTGAAATCATACGCGTGACCAACAAGCACGAAGTCGAAAAAATTCAAGCATCCCGTGAATTTAGGTTTTTTAATCAAAATGATATCCGCAAACTAGAGTTGCCAGGTAACTTAGCCATCAGCAAACCATCGCCATATACCCACAATATTGTGGGCTATTTGGAACGCAGTATTGCTGATATTAGAGTCTATGCGCTTGGCATCAGCACCATTAGAAATGATGTGCAGGCAGCCTATGAAAAAGCCAAAGAACTTCAAGAAAGCTTAGGCATTCATGATTTAATTTTGCCAGTTGATCACCTCGCCACCCGCATTTACAGCCAAAATAGAGAAGTCGCTATCCTTGAATATTTATCATTGTCTAGTTACCACTTTTGGGGTGCATACAATATTAAAGATCAAAACTCATCAACCAATGTTACCAAAAGTGTGCATGCCGTTCCTGAGTCTAAAAGCCCGGCAAAAGTCTTTACTGCCAATAACACGCCTTACTTTGTCAATCATTTGGAAAAGTTACCATCCCCAACCGAAACCTTTGTGCGTAACTATGGACCCCGCCTGCATCATATGGCGCTGGCCGTAAAGGATGGTGAACGAAATGGATGTGAAAATATTGACTTTGTTGTGAATGCCATTGCAGAGCAAGGCAAAGGATTCTTACTAGATGTAATTGGCTCAAAAGAACAAGGCTTAAAACAAATCTTTTCTAATGCATCAGAACATTCATCACTCATCATTGAATACGTTCAACGTTATGGTGATTTTGATGGGTTCTTCACCAAAGAAAATGTGGCAGCACTGACTGAAGCAGCAGGTGTAGAAGAAGGTGTTAGGTCAATGAATCATTAATACCCTAATAGTGGCATGGTATTCGCTAGATAAATCATATTACATTGTGTAAGATATAAAACATGAAAATATCATCAGCAGAATACGCCTCCAGTCAAGCGCACGACGAACTCATCGACAAAAATCAACTACCCAGAGATATCGCCAAACCTCTGCTTGACTATCTTGCTTCAATGGATGAAACAGAGCTCGCTGCCAGAAAACAAGCTGTTGACGCGGCTATATTAGCCATGGGAATTACCTTTACCATTTACTCTGACGCTGGCAACATTGATAGAGCTTGGCCTTTTGATATTGTGCCCAGAATTATTAGCAGCAAAGAATGGGACTCTGTACAAGAAGGGCTCAAGCAAAGACTCACCGCGATGAACATGTTCATTAATGATTTATACAATGAACAAAAAATTGTTAAAGACGGCATATTTCCAATTGAAGTGCTGAGTGGATCAAAAAACTTTCTGAAGCAATGTGTAGGCATTAAGCCTCCTTTTGGTGCATGGGCACATATCTGCGGCACTGATTTGGTTAGGGATGATAGTGGAACCATGTTTGTCTTAGAGGATAACCTTCGAATTCCTTCTGGTGTTTCTTATATGTTAGAGAATCGCCAAATCATGAAACGGGTATTTCCAGAGTTATTTAAAATTTCAAATATTAAGCCTATCGATAATTACCCAGCGATGTTGTATAACACCTTAGCGGCATTATCTCCGCGCAAAAACAAGTCCCCAATGATTGTTGTATTAACACCAGGCATCTATAACTCTGCTTACTTTGAACACAGCTATTTAGCAGAACAAATGAGTGCTAACTTAGTTGAAGGGTCTGATTTAGTGGTTGATGAAAAAGATATTGTTTACATGAAAACCATTACAGGTTTAGTAAGAGTTGATGTGGTTTACCGTCGTGTGGATGATGAGTTTATTGACCCGGAGGTATTTAACCCAGAGTCTGTCTTAGGTGTAAAAGGATTAATGCGTGCTTGGCGCAAAGGTAATGTTGCCATAGCAAATGCACCAGGCGCAGGCGTCGCAGATGATAAAGTGGTCTATACATTTGTACCGCAAATCATCAAATATTACTTAGATCAAGAGCCTATCCTGCAAAATGTACCTAGCTATTTGTGTATGTACGACGATCAACGAGAGTATGTATTAAACAATCTAGACAAACTCGTGGTCAAACCAGCTAATGAGTCAGGTGGGTACGGCATGATGATTGGGCCTCGCGCATCAAAAAAAGAGCGTGACGAATTCGCCGCTCTTATCCGCAAAAATCCAAGAAATTATATGGCACAACCCACTTTAAACATTTCAACATCACCAACCATTATCAATAATGAGCTTGCACCGCGTCATTTAGACTTACGTCCATTCGTGCTGCAATCCAATAAATTGCAAGTCACCATGGGTGGACTCACCCGCGTTGCAATGCGAAAAGGATCATTAGTCGTCAACTCCTCGCAAGGCGGTGGTAGCAAAGACACTTGGATTGTGGAAGGAGACAGTTAATCATGATGCTTGCACGCGATGCTGAAAACTTCTATTGGGTGGCGCGCTATCTTGAGCGTGCTGAAAATACTGCACGACTAATTATTAAAATTACAGACACCTTGCTAGACATGCCGACAGATGCGTCTGTAGGCTGGAAAACACTACTCGAAATTGTAGGTGTTGAGCATTTATATAGCAAACATTATAAAACAGCCAACGAGAACGATATCCTCCATTTCTTGATTGCTGATGATCGTAATCCTAGCTCTATATTGGCATGTATCAAGTATGCACGAGAGAACTCACGCACGCTTCGAGAACTGTTACCAGAAGAGTTATGGGAGCGTGTCAATGGTCTGTATTTATATATTTCTAGCAATATTGATGACACCTCGAATAAAAGACGTAAGAAATATATCTTTCTGCAAGAAGTGATTTATCAAAGACAAGCCATCATAGGATTAATTTTTGGTGCAATGGAGCGTAACCTACCCTATCATTTCATGAAGCTAGGTAGAAACCTAGAACGCGCAGATATGACGACCCGTATTATGGATGTAAACTACGCCATCTCGCTACCAGAAGATCATCCCTTATATGAAGTAGCAAAAGAAACCCTATGGGCTAGCATCCTCAAATCATTGTCAGGTTACCAAACATACAGACGACTCAAACACTTCCATGTCAACATGCCAGATGTCGTTGACTTTCTGTTCAATGAAAAAAACTTCCCGCGCAGTATATTACATTGCATTGGCGAACTGGAAAGCTGCTTAGTTGATATGCCCAATAATAAAGAAGTGCTTAAAACGGTCAGGTTAGCGCAAAAATCTTTAGCAAAAAAAGACGAGCAAACAATGAGTGAAGAAAAATTGCATGAGCACATTGACCTATCTCAGCAATTTATTGGTGATATTAATAATGCATTAACGAAACAATACTTCAATAGCAACTAGTGTCTTACTGTTTTTCAATTCATACCGATGAAGGATTAGTTTTATGTGCCTGTTCATTTGTTCCCCAAAGTGCTGACAGTGTCCAACTAAAAACAAATATGCAACGCTTTATCTGGCCAGGTGAGCGTTTTGTCACAATATTATCATCAGGTAACCAGAAAACGATTGATGCTGTTTTAAATAAGATTAGCCTAGATTTAAAGGCAAAATCCGCAACGAATCTTCTCACCACAAATACCTTAGAAGATACAGCAGACTATATTGCAGCGCTAAGCGTTCATCAGCAACAAGAATTAACAAAACGGTTTGGCGAACGAGAAGCATATGAAGCTAACTTCATCGTTGCTGGACAAATCATCAATAAACAAATGGCAACCTTGCTCATTTATGCGCAAGGCAATTTTATTCACGAGCCCAACTCATCGCCTTTTTTACAAATTGGCGAAATAAAATATGGAAAACCAATTTTAGATCGTATTGTTACTCGAAATATAAATCTCAATACCGCAGCACATTCGGCTTTGGTATCAGTTGACTCCACCATTAAGAGCAACCCAACCACTAAAATGCTTACTGAATTAATGACTTATAAAAAAGATAGCCTAGAAATGGGCGCTTACTTATCTCTTGATGAAAACAGTGATTTTTTTAAAAACACCTCAACATCATGGAGCCAAGGCATTATTACTGCGATAGAAAGTTTACCTCGCTTTTATTGGGAAAACTAAAGCCTGAACTAAACCATCTTTATTTCGTTAATTTACTTTTACAGTTTTGCTGTTATGAACTATTATTGCAGTTATACAAAAATAATAACTAAACTGAAGAATTAACGCTTAAGCAGCATTTTCTGGGGACTACTTAACGATGACTTATTGTCTAGCCATAAATACAAATGAAGGTTTAGTGTTATGTTCAGACTCGCGCACCAATGCGGGCTTTGATAACGTATCCACCTACAATAAAATGCATACATTCTCATGGTTAAGCAATCGCTTTATCACAATCATGTCATCTGGTAATCTAGCAACAACTCAACAAGTACTTAAGAAACTGCAGACAGACCTAGACAAAGGCTTTTTGCCTAATCTGCTCAGTGTGCATTCAATGCATGAAGCGGTTGATTACATCGCATCCGTCAGTACAAAAATACAAAACGTGCATGTTGTGCGTGATGCTAGTAATACTAGCTTTCAAGCAACCTTTATTGTTGCGGGGCAAATCGGTACAGATAAGCCAGAAACTGCTTTAATTTATCCACAAGGTAACTTTATTACTGAGTCTGATGAACACCCCTATCTCCAAATTGGTGAAACAAAATACGGTAAGCCAATTCTAGATCGCATTATCAAGCGTGATACGTCGCTCAATAGATCCGCTCGCTGTGCCTTAGTTTCCATGAACTCAACCATCCGCAGTAATTTAACCGTTGGCCCGCCAATTGATTTAGTGCTATACGAAAAAGATAGCCTAAATGAAGGTAGAAAATTGCACTTAACTGAAGATGATGCTTTCGCGAAAGAGCTCGCAGAAAAATGGAATAACGGATTAATTAATGCATTGATGAGCTTACCTAAGTTTGAGTGGGAGCAAGAAGCTCAAATCAATACAGAGAATTTTCAACAAAACTTTAACTAATCACGCTCTACACTATTAAATGCAGTTTTTTAAATGCAGTCTTTTTCTGCATTAAACTGCTTATTTAATGCTCCAGTCCTTAGTCCGCATGCCACCTTAAGTCTAGGGTCAGCGGAAACCTAGGGTTTCGCACTTCCTGCTTAATTTCTAATTTGCCTGGCTTATGTCCATGATTCCAAAAACGGGCGAAGCGACGCGCTTCTGCTTCATTTGCATTTACAGGGAAAGTGTCATAATTGCGCCCGCCAGGGTGTGATACATGATAAGTGCACCCACCAATCGCTTTGTTACTCCAAGTATCAACTAAGTCAAACACCAGTGGCGCTTGTACATTAATGGTAGGATGAAGTGCAGACCAAGGGCTCCACGCACGGAAACGAACACCGGCCACATACTCACCTGCATTGCCCGTTGGTTGTAAAGGTAAGGTTCGACCATTGCAAGTCACGACATGACGACCATCAGTCAGCCCTCTTACTCTAAGCTGCATACGTTCAACAGAAGAGTCAACATAGCGTGCAGTGCCACCACCGCTCATCTCTTCACCTAATACATTCCAGGGTTCAATCGCCTGTCGCAGCTCAAGCTCAATCCCGTGATAAGCAACCGTACCAAACCTAGGGAAACGAAACTCCACAAATGGATCAAACCAGTGCTTTTCAAATTGATAGCCAAAATCTTGCAAATCATTCGCCACATCAGCAATATCTTGTGCAACAAAATGTGGCAACATCCAACGATCGTGTAATTCTGTACCCCAGTGAATCAATTTACCTTGATAAGGCTCTTTCCAAAATCTTGCGACTAAAGCACGTAACAATAAGCTCTGCACTAAACTCATTCGCGCATGCGGTGGCATTTCAAAAGCACGAAATTCCACTAGTCCCAATCGACCAGTCGGTCCATCTGGGGAGTAAAGTTTATCAATAGAAAACTCTGAGCGATGTGTATTGCCTGTGAGATCTACCAATAAATTGCGCAACAAACGATCAACGAGCCAAGGCCTTTTACTTTCTTCCGTTTTAGGTAACGCTTTTTCCATTTGCTGAAAAGCAATTGCTAGTTCGTATAAATTATCATCGCGCGCTTCGTCTACACGCGGTGCCTGACTAGTTGGGCCGATAAAAGTGCCCGAAAATAGATAAGATAATGCTGGATGATTTTGCCAATAAGTAATCAAGCTTTTTAGCACATCAGGCCTTCTCAACATTGGACTATCTACTGCATTTGCCCCACCTAACGTTGCGTGGTTCCCACCACCTGTGCCTGTATGGCGCCCATCCAACATAAATTTTTCTGTGCCGAGTCGACTCAACCGCGCCTCTTCGTATAATATCGTGACATTACGAACTAGCTCAGACCAAGAGTCAGCTGGGTGAATATTAACCTCAATCACTCCCGGGTCTGGCGTTACACTTAACATTTTGATACGGGCATCTCTTGGTGGCGTATAGCCTTCAAGCCAAAGCATCAATTGAAGACTCGCTGCAGTATCTTCAACAGCACGCACTAACATGAGATAGTCGTCTAATCGCTCAACAGGTGGCATAAATACATGCAGCCGGCCATCACGTACTTGCACACATAATGCGGTATGAATCACCTCACGCGGTAATGGCTTGCTTTTTTTATGTTTGATTTTGACCTGAATACTAGAGTCATCACTCGTAAGCGCTTCTGGCGCTTCAAAAGGATCAACTGCAAAATCTGGTTCCATTTCATCCGGCAAAACCCAAGGCAACGATTTCAACGGTAAACGCAATCCCATGGGCGAATCCCCGCCTAATAAATATAAATGTTCACGCTTCAGCGGCCATTTACTGGTTAGCCATTCAACATCATTGTCTTTACTCTTCTCTTTTTTGCGTTTCTTAACCTTTGTTGGTTTAATTGGCATGATATAGCCAACAACCTCCTGTAAACCACCCTCTAATAAACGTGCAAGTCGGCGTCTCTCTTCACTATCATTTAAATCTGCTTTCAAAGGGTCTACATTTTCAGGAAACTGCTCTTCTAAATGGGCTAATGCAACAACATCTTCATAGGCGGGGATTAAACAAGCCTCTGGGAAATCAAGTTGTTTCGTTAGCGCTTTAGCAAATAACAAAGCCTGTTTGGACGTATATTTATCGTTTGTTTTTTCATTTGAAAATAAGTTTTCGTCACGCCATATTGGTTTACCATCAATACGCCAAAACATATTGATTGCCCAGCGCGGTAGCGGCTCTCCTGGATACCATTTACCTTGGCCATAATGCAATAAACTGCCTTTAGTAAAATGCTGCTTTAATTTCAGTGCTAATTCCCCAGCTAGCTGACGTTTTTTCTTACCATGTGCTTCGGTGTTCCATTCAGCACCTTCCATATCATCAATAGAGACAAAAGTAGGCTCTCCGCCCTGTGTCAGTCTAACATCTTGTTTTTTTAAATCATTATCGACTTTTTGACCCAGCTTATCTATTTTTAACCAGTCGTTTTCTGAATACGGTTTAGTCACTCTAGGATCTTCGTGAATTCGCGTAATGGTCATTTCATGGTCAAATGTCACTTCTGCGACATCGGTTAATCCTGTGACTGGTGCAGCGGATGAAGGCAGCGCAGTACAGGCCAACGGGATATGCCCTTCTCCTGCCATCAAACCAGATGTTGGATCTAACCCTATCCAGCCTGCACCCGGTACAAAAATTTCTGTCCATGCATGTAAGTCAGTAAAATCGACTTTAGTGCCACTGGGCCCATCTAATGCTTCTATATCTGCTGTTAATTGAATCAAATATCCAGAGACAAACCGAGCTGCCAACCCTAAGTTACGGAAAATTTGTACTAATAACCATGCGCTATCACGGCAAGAACCTGTTTTTTTATTAAAAGTTTCTTCAGGCGTCTGTATACCAGGCTCCATACGGACTAAATAACCGATTTCCTTTTGTAACGCTTGATTAACTGCTACTAAAAAATTTGCCGTACTCAAATCCTGCTTGACAAGCTCTTTTTCAATTTTAGCCACCCAGTCCTTTAATAAAGGACCCATTGGGTCTGGTTTTAAATAGGCACTCAGCTCTAGTATCTGCTGATCAGTATATTTAAATGGAAAATGCTCGGCATATTTTTCAACAAAAAAATCAAACGGATTAATCACAGTCATGTCTGCCACTAAATCGACCGTAAACTCCAATTCTTGCACCTTTTCGGGGAATACAAAACGCGCTATATAATTCCCATAGGGGTCTTGCTGCCAATTAATAAAATGATTTTTTGGCTTTACAGTTAATGAATAAGACAAAATTGGAGTTCGGGCATGTGCTGCTGGTCTTAAGCGCACTTCGTGTGGCGATAAATTAACCAAACGATTAAACTGATAACTCGTTTTATGATGTAGTGCGACGCGAATAGCCATTAACTTCCTTTTAATTCATTATTTAAATAGGCTAAGTATTAATTTTACTTACACCCAAATGATGTTGATGCACAATTTATGCCATTGTTACTACTATAGCGCGCTTCTCAACTGCTGACAGTTTTTTCATGGCATGTTCAGCCTTAGAGGCTTCAGAACGATTAGCAAACGCAATCACTTTAAGCAGTCGTTTTGGTGGGTGTGCTCGCATATATTTAGCACCTTTCCCTATTTCATGCGCCCTATATCGCTTTGCTACATCGACAGTAATTCCGGTATAGATGCTACCGTCTTGGCATTCAATCAAGTATAGAAACCAAGGTTTATTTTTATCGTCTGTCATTTTTTGAATTGAGTATACAGAAAAAATATGTCTATATGCAGATGGTACCCCCGACGCGATTCGAACGCATGACCTTCCCCTTAGGAGGGGGACGCTCTATCCAGCTGAGCTACGAGGGCATTGATTTTGTAATACGGTGATTGATAAAAAGCTAAAATAACCACGTGCCATCGCCAAGCAAGTCTGCATGACAGTCTCTATTGGGAACATTACAATTATCCCACCAAGTATCAAGCACCTGCTGCGACCACCCAAATACATAATCCATATGTAATGAGTGACCACCTCGACCACCTTTGTAGTTATCACTGGCAATGCGAAGCGTTTCTGTGCCATTCACTTTATAGTGAATTATACCTGATATGTGTGGTAATGCTTTTGGATGTGTTGCGGGGCATCTGCCATTTGAGTCATACGCCATATGCGCTTTATGATTCGGACTATCGAGATTTTCACCATCCCAACAGCTAGGAAAATGCACAACAGCAGTTAAATCACCCTCACAATCAGGAATATAATTTTTTCTTCTTTTGTAAGCAATGCCACCTAATGTATCAGCGTTACATTGCCAATTAATTCTATTCCAATTTTGTGGATTATCTTCTGTTGCAGTCTGATCTCCTGCAATCATCATTAATCCGTTAGGCGGTTTAACATCTCCCCCTTTGTAATAAAACAATGCCCAATCAGGTGTCAATGGTGTGCCATCAGTAGTGTCAATCAAACTAGGCAACCAATAAGATGAACGGTTAGCAATACCGCCCTGACAGGTGCTATTGCCTGTTTTTCTTATACTTTCTGGTGTCGCGTTAAAATATGCCTCTGTATTACCAAAAAATGTATGATGGTGAGCAGCACCTTCTTGATTTGGATACACAATAAAATCATCATTCGCCATATGACTTGCTGAACAGTGAATACGAAAATCACCGCCTGATACACTAAAAGCACTTGGTGTAAAAACCTCTCTATTAGGATCTGGGACAGGTTGTACTCTTAATTCAGCATAGCCTTCTGCTGGGCTCATATTTTTGCTCGTATCCACAGCAGGCATATAGTTTTCAGTTTGAGTTGAGTCAGCAGCATTGCTACTAGCTTTTTCTTGCGATGAAGTAACAGAACTACAAGCTGTAATGGCGACAGCAGCCATGGCTAATACTATTTTGACTAAACGAAAGTTTTTCATAATTTGGCCTTGTTATCACACAGTTATGTTAAGTGAATACTATTAAGCTTTTGTATGAATGTCTAGTAACATCAACATTAAAAACTACATACATTTATAAGTTGATAAACTAATTGCCGCAAAAAACTTTATATTTTGGAAAATTTTACTGACTGAAATTAGCGTTAAGCAGAGACTAATAAGTGTTGAATGATTTCTTTTAGTACAGTTTCGCTAAACTGATACGGATTGAATGATTTAAGGTTATATTGATTGAGTATCGCTTGAATGTCAGATCCAACTCCAGCATATTTCATGCGCCATTTTGAAAAAGATTTATTGTTAACAAGCGTACTACTGAGTACCTTAATATCAGTATGTCTTGTGTCTTGTTTCAGCGCTTCAACCAGCTCGTTAATATCGTTTTCTTTTCCTTGCAAGCATTGGAGAAAGTATCCTTCTCCAAAACATAAAACACCCACTAAACGTCTATTTCGATTATTCGCTCTAGACTGCTGTAAGATGTCACTGACTTGAGGCTCAACTTTGTAAGGATTATTTGATAATGGAAAAGTTGCACGGCTCACATAGATAATTTGAGTAAAGTAATTCATAGGAAAAGTTATACTACTTTTTCATAGATAGGCTTTTCGCCCCTTTTTAACTTGTTTTGCTCAAAGCATATCTGCTCCAAATCTACTTCAGATATGGGTTTAGAAAACAAGTAGCCCTGACCATAATCACAACCTATGGCAAACAATAAATTACGTTGTTCTATTGTCTCAACACCTTCAGCAATTACTTTTAAACCAAGTTTATGTGCCATCACAATAATCGCTTCACAAAGCACAAGATCTTCAGAGTAGATAGATAAATTTTGAACAAATGATTGATCTATCTTTATGTAGTCAACATCAAACTTTTTAAGGTAAGAAAGTGATGAATAGCCTGTACCGAAATCATCAACTGCCACTTGTATACCTTGGTCACGAAAAGCCAATAACTTTTCACTGACTTCAGGATTTTTATCCAACATAAGCCCTTCTGTGATTTCTACTACTAGACTTGAACCAGGAATACCAAGGTGCTCTAGGTGTTTAAACCAGCCTAAATGTTTGTCGTCTTTATTGTAAAACTGTACAGGTGATTTATTAATACTAACTTGGAACTTACTATCAATAGAAGTTTGCCATTTTGCTAGTTGATCGGCTACCTTATAAAATACCCAGTTGCCAATATCAACAATCAAGCCTGTATCTTCCGCAACTGGGATAAACTCACCAGGGCTAACAACGCCATACTGCGGGTGATCCCAACGAAGCAAGGCTTCTGCTTTGTATATTTTATTGGTCGCCAAATCAATAATCGGTTGATACATAACTCTAAACTGCTCTTCTTGTATTGCCACACGTAAATCCTGTGTCATTTCGCGTCGCTTTACAGCCGCCAACTGCATTGCCTTCGTAAAATAGCTATAGGTGTTACGGCCTTTATTTTTTGCGTTATACATCGTTTGATCCGCATTACGAATCAGAGACTCGACATCACTCGCATCTTCAGGAAATAAGGTTATACCAATACTAGCAGAAACATTAGCGACTTCTTGACCTAAATTAAAGGGTTTTTCCAATTCTGCCAAAATACGTTGCGCGACCATGTCAATGTTACTAATATCATCGAATTGACTCAAAATAATGGTGAATTCATCACCACCTAGTCTCGCCAAGGCGCCATCATGAGCAACCGTGTCGGTTGCTCTCAAGCAACCTCTTAACCTCTCTCCGACTTGCTTTAATAAGATATCGCCAAAATCATGACCAAGACTGTCATTGACCTCTTTAAAGTCATCTAAATCAAGAAACATAAGTGCGAATGAGCTGCCCGCCCGCTTGCATACCTCAACTTGCGTTGACAACTTTTCATGGAACATATGCCTATTTGGCAAACCTGTAACAGAATCAAAGTTAGCTTGTTTCCACATCCACTCTTCAGCTTGTTTTTTATCTGAAATATCAGAAGCTACAGTAACGTAGCCAGTCACTATTGCATCAGGCCCTTTAATTGGACTCACTTGAATAGCGACAGGTAATAACTTCCCATCTTTAGAGAGCAGCTTAATCTCACCTCTGAAACTATCATGCGTTTTAACGATTTCAAAAATTTCAGCGTGACTTGGTCCAGACTCTTCTTCTGGACTGTCCGGACCCAAATAAAATGGCTTACCAATTAACTCTTCAGACTGATAGCCGAATAAAGATTCAAAAGCTGGGTTGACGTACTGATAGCTTAAGTTTTCATCATGTAATGAAATCGCTTCTTGCGTTTGAGATAGCGCCTGATCACTTTGACGTAACTTAGAGTCTCGATACTCAATTTGCGACAGCATCAAATTAAAGCCATCTGTTAATTTACCTAGCTCATCTGCTGATGTTTTTTCTACCCGAAGTGAATATTGTTCATGGTCAATAATTTGACTCATTGCATTAGTTAATGAATCGACAGGGGCAAGCATGTGTTTAAGCATCCAGCGTAAAAACATATACCCCAGTAAAAATGCAATAACCATGCCCAACAAGTTTGTGGTAATTCTTAGAATAACGCCTTGATAGACATTATCATAATCAGCAAAAACTCGAATCGTCCCTACACGCTGTTTATTTTGAACGATAGGCCGCTCAATAAACATTTCATCGACTAAAGAAGTGCCGTGTAACCAGTATTTCATTTCATGTTTTGAATTAGCAAATGAAACAAACAATTCATTATTAGCGTTTAATACTTCAACGCGTAACACAGCGCTATCTGCTTGAATTGCTTGTAATGTTTCTTTTGCAGTCCCCAAGTCATCAAAAATAATGGCAGAGGCGATGTTATGCGCAATCACGTCTGCTAAGGTGACTAGGCTTTCTTTTGCTGACTCACTTGCACTTTTTGCATCATTAACAGTAGAAATGACAAACGCTAGCAATACAACAAGGCCTGCTGTTCCTGAGACCAGCAGCATGAATTTTTTGCTGATTGACCATTTAGCCAAAAAGTTAAACACTTATACCATTCCTAATCATTAGGTTACCGTTAACTTTCCATAGCTTATCTTAAATTTCTGGCATAAAGATGCATACCATCGTTTTTTAACACTACTTTATTATAAACTTCATTTTCCACATTACCGCCATCTTCCTTACTTGCCATCAGAAAGTTTGGCTTTGATGCTTGCTTATAGTCCATATATACCTCTATAGCAAGCAGCTCACCAAGCGGTTTAGCAACAATCATTGCTAATTCTGCAGAGGTTATCTCCACTGACATCGATAAAGCCTTACTATTTTTTGCATACATCATTTGTTGTTTAACGGGTTGATATTGTTCTGTTATCAAGAATGCAATTATTAGCAGAGGAGCGAGTAAAAAAACGAGCCATAGTTGCTCAATGAATATTCGTTTACATTTACTTAGCCAAGATTCATTTTTTTCTGATGTTATACTCATTTCAACCCTTTCACATACTTAGCTAACTTCAACAATTGCGCGCTCATATGCAGTCCGCTAGCCTTTACTGCAGCGAAATCCACTTCAAAACTCACACGGCTACCATCTCTTATTAAGCCCACCATTCCGCCATGTTTAATAAAGTCTTGCCCATCACTTACAGTCAGAATCGGCATTTTTTTCAACACCTTTAAAATACGCTTTGTATTACGTTCGGTATCGCTGGCAATAAATGCAATTTGGCACTCTTTAAAATTTTTCTTGCTTAGCGCTCGCCTTAGCACAATGGGTTTCCCATCGACTAACTTCCCATACAAAGCTTCTAAAGCGCCGTTGAAATTATCGTCACCGATAATGCATAGATTAAATTTTTCATTGTGGTAGGCATTACTTGGCCAAATCACAAATTTAGTGATGTTATAAATAAGCCCAGCCTTTACAGCATGCTCTTTAGTCACAGCTGCCGCCACAGATGATGTAACGACTAGCACGCTAAATAAAAAACACTGCAAATAGTAGTGAAGCTTCTTACTATTCATTTAACCCTCAATAAAATGGTTTATGCATATCTCAAAATAGCAATTTATCACCATAAGAAGCGAGTCAATGCTTAGAACAAAGCTGAAAAAGCATGTTATCTTTATTTAGCTTGCACTGTTCAGTGCCTAAATTGCGTTCGTCAATGTACTTTATTCAGCTTGTATTAAAAAAGGAGGGATAAGTTTTATCGTGTATTACATGTTACTGGCGAACGTGTACCGATTACTGGAAATCTGGCCTAAAATTACCGAACGGTAACATTACTTGCAACAGAATACCAAAAGACTACAAAAGTTACCGAACGGTAACTTTTTATTGCAATGTGATAAAAATAATGTAATATATTACCGTTCGGTAACATAAGGATGAAGTGATGGGAAACAAACCAACCAACAAGAATCCCTCTCAGAAAATAAGAACAACAAATGATTTAGGCGAGTTTGTTCGTGAATTTAGAAGTGCTCAAGAAATGACACAGATAGATATTTCAGGCTTAGCCAATACAGGCAATCGCTTTATTATTGAACTAGAGAATGGAAAAACTACAACACAACTTCAAAAGACACTAGATGTATTGGATGCACTTGGTTTAGAAATGGTAATCCAAAAAAAGGCACCCTCTAAATGAGTGAAGCTAAGAAGCTGGATATTTATAGAGATCACCAACTTGTTGGTACGCTATTCAATGAGGAGCCTATAAAGTTTGTGTACAGCCCATCTTATAAAGATAAGGGACTTTCTCCCAACTTACCTTTATCAGAAGCAGTGCATTCAGGACTGGCGGTAGAGTCCTATTTCGAAAACCTACTACCTGAGTCCACTATTCGAGATGTATTAAAGCTAATGCATCAAGTGACAACTACTTTCGGACTTCTTAGCGTCATTGGTGGAGACACTGCAAGTGATTTAACAATTCTACCTGAAGGTGAAACACCTCAACCATCACAATCAAAACCAATTACTTGGCAAGATGTTGCGGATGAGTTTGCCCAAGAACAAGGCGTTATTCAAGAAATTCGTGAAGAAGATGGCGTTCGAATATCACTAGCAGGTGCTCAAAGAAAACTCAGCATTTGTATTGATGCCAATGGAGACCCACAACTACCACTTGGAAACTCACCATCCACTTATATTCTTAAACCTGATATTAAAGGTATTGAAGGCGTTTGGGCTTCTGCAATTAATGAAACTTTTGTGATGACACTAGCAGATGCAGTATCTCTTGGTGTGGCTAAAGTAAGCTATCAATCAACTGCAAAAGCCTGCATGATTAAAAGGTATGACAGAATAGAAGACACAAATGGAAGCATTAAAAGATTACACCAACTGGATTTATGCCAGTTAGATGGAAAGCCATCTACCATCAAATATGAATCTGATGGTGGCCCAACATTACTAAGGTGTAGAGAGTTATTAAATGAAAATGGCGTAATCGCAGCAGATATGAAGCGCTTTATTCAATGGATATTTTTCAACCTATACGTGGGGAATAATGATAGTCATGCAAAAAACATCTCCATCTACTTTCCACCAAATGAAGGTGTCAGAATCACACCATTTTATGATCTAATCTCGACATCACTTTATCCAGGGTTGTCGCGTAAATTTGCATTCAAAATTGGCGATGAAAATATACCGTCAAAGATTACAAAAGACCATATTATCACCATGTCTAAGTCACTTGGTTTTAAACCAAAATATGTGCAGAAAACAGCTGAAGAAATTTCGAACCTATTACTTGCAACACTAGAGAAGACTACAGGGGAAATAAATGAAATGGCAGCACCCGGTACTGAGAGAACGATGGTTGAAAGATTAAGCCAACACATTCACAGCAATACAAGACGAGCCCAAAACAGTTTGTTTACAAACTAATAATATTAGCTTTAAGTCGTTAAAACGCTATGAGAGCAGTCTCGGTTGACAGCAATTTTCTCTTGTGCCTTTTTATTTTTTCTTATTTCACTAGGATCGTAACCCGCTGCTAAATCTTTTTTGCTTGATCTCGCCTTTCTCTAACTTGTTGTAAAGAAATATCAGGATAGACGCCTAAACTAAGCATTTTTGCAACACCATTAAAGCGATATCGAAACCGCCACCACTTAGCGCCAGTAGGCTTTATGTATAAACTTAAACCGCCACCATCCGCTACAGAGTAAGTATTCTGCTTAGGTTTTAAAGCTTTTATAGCTGTATGCGTAAGCGGCATGTGATTAACTTATTGTGAGTAATTTCAAGTTACACACTAAGTTACTCACTTTTTTATTAGATATCAACGGATTGGATGAAACTGCCTAACATTATAAGCCGTTTGTTTATAAGGATATTTTTTAAGATTTGGACTGCTTTGGATTGGATGAAACTATAAAATGGTGCCCGGGGCCGGAATCGAACCGGCACGATCGCAATGATCGAGGGATTTTAAGTCCCTTGTGTCTACCAATTTCACCACCCGGGCGGGTGATTAGTTTTCTTATGAAAACATTTGATGCACGTCATGTCCTTCAACGCGGGTCGTATTCTAACACCATCCCCGTATTTTTATAAGTAAAATGCAGCTTTTTATGATTGTTTTATAAAAAATATTACACATTATTTATTAGAATATATTTATAAATTAAAAAAGGAGGCTTCCACCTCCTTTTTTAGTTATTTCTCACAAAGATTATTTTTGTCGAATCAGTTCTACTCGACGATTTTCGGCACTACCCGTTATAGGGTCGTTTTCTGCAATTGGTACTGAAAAGCCATAGCCTTTCACTGTCATACGTTTTGCATCTATGCCTTTTCTAATTAAATAATCACTTACGGCTTGCGCTCGGCGCTCGGATAAACGCTGATTGTAATCGGCATCAGAAGTGTTGCGTTTATCTGTGTGCCCAGCAACCTCAACACCAGAGTCGCCCCATTCTACTAGCGTATTATATGCGTTATCTAGCACCGGGAAAGATTCGGATTTAATGATTGCACTATTGGTTTCAAATTGCACATCTGGAATGACTTTGTCAGAAAGCACAACTTTTTCTGGTTTTTTATTTGCAAGCATCTTCTGGTTAGCAACACTTAAAGGCTCTGCATTTGCAACAATGCTTGCTTTGTCAATTTTAACCATTTCTGGTGCGACTGCCTGACAGATAGCATAGTTTTCATTGTAGTCTGCCTTACCAAGGTCTGGTAAATCACCTCTAGCAACATCTAGCTTACTGAGCAAATCACCTTCCCCTGCATAGGTACGTGCATAGGCTGTATGTAAGTCACTTTCCGTATTAGTATAAGTACGTCTTGCTTGAAAATATTCATTTTCAGTATCAAGTAAATCGAGCAAGGTTCTCTGTCCAATATCGAATTGTTTATGATAAGCCTCTCTCGCTTTTTCGATTGAAAGCTGATGTTGATTACGATAGGTTAATTGCTCCGTAAGGCTTACTACATCATTATATGCAATCACTACAGTTTGACGCGTATCGATACAAGCTTTGTCTCTGAGATCATAAGAGCGATTAAGGTTTTCAGCTGACAACGCAATATTAGATTGATCTGAAAAACCATTGAATAAGTTAAAAGTTGCAGTTAGCTCTACCATATCCGCAGCCAGACTACTATTTCTTCCATCAGAGCTAACATCTAGATTTTTTCTCGCCTGTAAATCAAGCCTTGGCAAATACCTTCCTTTTTTACCACGTACTTCTTGTTGCGTTGCTACGATATTCTCAATAGCAGACAACAAATCAGGGTTTTTTTGATAGGCATTTTCTAAAGATTTATTTGGGCTAGGCGCTAAACCTTCAGTCAAAAATTTAACTGCTGGCAAATCTTCAGGTGGCAAATCTCCGGATAGTCGTTGAAATCGTGCCGTTACATTTTGCAAGTTAGTTAATTCGGTTAACAAATTTGCTTCCGCTAAAGCAAGACGACCACTTGCTTGCTCCAAATCTACTCTACGCGCAATACCCGCTTGCACACGTTGCTCGATACGATCAAATAATTGTTTATGTACAGCATAGTTACTTTCTGCATAGGCTTGTAATTGTCGATAACGCCTTACATCAACGTATGCCTTAATAATATCTAATCCTGTATTTTGCATCGTACTTTGCAACTCGTAATAACGAACGCGGGCAGCGTGATCGAGACGGCTGACTTCAGCTGGTGTGGCAAAACCATCAAATAACATTTGGCGCAATACTAAATCTGTTTGGCTTTCTGGCGTCTGTGTGTTGCCAATATTAGGTGTTTGTCTTTCATAACTACCATATTTAGAAATAATATCCGCATGTGGATAATAGCCACCTTTCACTACTTTCTGCTCTTGTAGTGCTGCTTTATATGTATGAAACTTTGCTTGTACTTCTGGATTTGTTGTAATTGTTTTTTGTACAATTTCTTTCAATGCATCTGGTACTTCTGCATAGGAATAAGGTGTTACCAAAAGCAACACACAGGTAATCGCTCCCCTCAAACATTTATACATATTACTAAACACTCCCAATCACTTAAAATCCATACAAAAAACACTTCTAATCAAACAATACAATGCAATACTTATGCCTTAATGTATAGATGTGATTTTAATAATTTATCTATTTTTTACATTTGAATAATCTAATCACTAGATTAGCTAATGTAATTAAGCAGAATAATACCGCAATTATTTAATTTTAAAAGAAAAAATATTATATAGCTGTTTAAAACTTTACTACATAGGCAAAAAAATTACTAATTTTATTGACAATTTACGCAACTCAGCATGTGATACTAAGCAAATTATTAGCTTTTTGATGCTTATTTGCATCATCAGCTTGTCAATAGCGACAGATTTTCAACACTTAGCTGACCTAGCAAGCCAGCGCTATGGTAATCAAGCAAAACAAACTATTCTTAATTTAGAATCTTTAATCAATGACCTAAAGTCCGCCCCAGAATCAGAAAAACTAAGAAAGATTAATTCTTTTTTCAACTTACACATTAACTTCGTTAGCGATCAAGACAACTGGGGAGAAAAAGACTACTGGGCAACCCCGCTGGAATCGCTAGGTAAAAATAAAGGGGATTGCGAAGACTATAGTATCGCAAAGTATATATTTTTGCGTGAGTTAGGCATACCAGATGAACGTTTAAAACTCACCTATGTTAAAGCACGAATTGGTGGACCTGACAGTGATTTGTTTCAAGCGCATATGGTCCTTAGTTACTATGCAACACCTAATTCGGAACCAGTTATTTTAGATAATCTTATCTCAGAAATTCACGAAAGTTCACGACGTGTTGATTTAAGACCTATTTTCAGCTTCAATAGTCAAGGACTATGGACAGGCATTAACAACAGTACTAAAGGCTCATCGCTTAAATCTTTATCACGATGGAGCAATGTATTAACACGGATAAAAAAAGATGGTATTGAGTAATTTATTGATTAGGAATCAACATGTCACTTATTAAACAGTTATGGTTTGCAATCATATTGATTATGTCTCTAGCTTTTGGTGCTAGCTTCTTGATTAATATCATTACAAGTAAACATTACCTAGAACAACAGTTAGAAATGAAAAACACAGATAATGCTGTTTCTCTAGCACTATCAATTTCGCAAATGGAAAAAGATCCTGTTGCTGTGAACTTAATGTTGTCTGCTCAGTTTGACAATGGTCATTATGAATATATAAGACTAACAGACCCAAACAACCAGGTAATGACAGAGAGGCTAAACAGTAGCGATATTATATCAGTGCCTAGTTGGTTTAAAAATATGATTCATATCAACCCGAATCCAGGCATCGCGCAAATTCAAGATGGTTGGTCACAATATGGGGTATTAACACTAGCTAGCGCAACAGGCTTTGCCTATCGCGACTTATGGAATGGTTCACTCTCTATGTTAGTGTGGAGCACAATCATTGCGCTTGCTTGTGGCTTTTTGGGTTCACTTGTTTTAAAAGTGATTATCAAACCTTTACATGAAATGGTCGATCTGACTGAAGCCATTGGTGAAAAGAACTTTATTTCCATCCAAGAACCAAGAACACATGAGTTTCGTTCATTAGCTAAGGCATTGAACCGTCTCTCTCAACGCATCAAAGATATGCTTAAGAACGAGTCCGAATTATTAGAGCAAATGCGCATAGAAGCTAATTATGATTCCGTTACTGGTTTAATGAATCGTAAATATTTTAGTAGTCGTGTAGCGACTTATATGGAAAACGATGACACGTTTACTGAGGGTTTATTGGTTGTTTCTCATATTACTAACCTAGCTGAAATTAATGAGACACTTGGCTCAACTGCTACAGATAAAGTACTTAAAAATATGGGCTTAGCACTAGATGCGTATTGTAAACAACACCCATCCCTTATTTCTGGCCGTTTAACTGGCGCAGATTTTGCCGTATTTTCTAGTAATAAAGTAGATCACAATGTTATTTGTAGTCAAGTCAAGAGCATATTGAATGACGCTGCAGATCTCGATAGTCAGTTCAGCAACTTTGATTTACGTACCATCTCCAGCATTGTAAGTAAATCTGAGCAACTGGATGGTTTGAAGAAGCTCATTACAACCATAAAGTCTCAAACCAGCATTACAGAAACTGATATTTTGGCACTTATTAAAGAAGAAGATATTAATCGATATGAAAACCACGATGAAACTGAATGGCGTGCCATGCTCTCGTCAGCGATTGATGCTGGCAGGCTAAAACTCGCTTCCTTCCCTGTTTTGTCTAATAAGCGCGAAGTCATTCATTATGAATGCCCGGCAAGGCTGCAGCTTGTTGAGGACGGACCATGGGTTCCAGCAGGTGAATTTATCGCTTGGGCTACGCAATTAGGTTTAGTTGCACAGCTAGACCGATTAGCGTTTGAAACTGCGGTTCAATCATTAATTGGTGATGATTCAAAATCTATTGGTTTAAACGTTTCGACTAGTGGTATGTGTGATCCACATTATCATGCATCTATTAGCAAGCTACTCAAAAAGAACCCTGAAATTGCAAACAAACTTTGGTTTGAAATAAGTGAGCACAGTGTGTTTCAAAATCTAACAAAATTTAAAACATTTGCTGAGCTAGTTAAATCACTTGGTTGTAAAATCGGTGTCGAACATGTAGGTACGCAAATTGGCCGCCTAGGTGAACTACATGATTTAGATTTAGATTATATAAAAGTTGATGCTTCTATTATCCGCGATATAGACAAGAACCCTGGCAACAAAGCCTTTTTAAAAGGCATCTGTTTGATAGCACACTCTATTGGCTTAATGGCAATTGCTGAAGGCGTACAAACGGAAGAAGAACTCACAACACTACCTGAATTAGGTATAGACGCAGCAACAGGTCCTGCTGTGAAGTAGATCACAAATAAAGCATAAAATAAAAAAGGTAGCTAACTGCTACCTTTTTTATTTAGTGTTAATCCCCTAATAAGCGTCTTCATCATCCAACAAGTTCAGGTTTGTATTACCTGAGCGGAAACCTTGTCTTTCAATAAGTTTTTTCTGCGCAGCATCTGGGAAATCGGTAAACCTTATAAAATCACGATCAATCAGTAAAGAAATCAAATCTTCTAATACACGTGCAAGCTGAATATCGCTTTCGCGAAACCTGTCTTCGTTTTTGAGCGCTTCATCCAAGAAATCCAAATACTCTTGCTCACCTGAAGATATTTCTTCCCATCCTTGGGCTGTCATCGGTGACTGGCTAATTGCTTTAATCACCCAGTCCTGTCCTCTTAACACATACGGCATAATGCCCCCATAGTCTTCTCAGTCAATAACACATCATAATTAAATGACAGGAAAACCAATTGCATTAAAAAATGGATTAAACGAGGTTAATTCTGAGGTTTAATCTAACAGGGTGGTAAAAACCCGAAATTAGTCGAGTTTTTACCATTGATACTTGCATTTAATCTGTAATGATTTTTTGCTGAGCAATCAAGTTATTAATAACGTCTGCATCAGTTGTAAAGCCAGAAGTGAGATTCACACCAGTGAATACAATCTGCTGCACATCGTTATTTGAAACATCTGTCGTTGGAGCACCAACAGCATTGCCATTATTGAATGCGCCTGTTGAGCTTACATACATGGTGGTATTGCCACCAGAGAACTCAAAATGCAAATAGTTATCTAGACTATCACCACTATGATTTTCACCCACTAACAAATCTTTTAAGTTAAGCACATCACCACCTGCATTTGCCGCAGCCGTGCCAAAGTTATTGATTGTATCAACTGCCGGTGTTGCTATAGTGCCTTGATCAGCTAGCTTCCACACAAATGTATCCGTTGTAAGGTCATCACTGCCTAGATTACCACCAGTCATGGTGTCATTACCTGCGCCGCCATATAAGACATCACTACCTGTTCCGCCTACTAATACATCATTACCAGCACCGCCATTCAATACATCATTACCAGCGCCGCCATTCAACGTGTCATTGCCAGCACCACCAAAGAGCAAGTCATTGCCATTATTGCCATTCAGCGTATCGTTACCGCCTAAACCATCGATGACATCATTTCCTGTACCGCCATTCAGCGTCTCTCCACCATTTGTTCCTTCAATAGCATTTGTAGGCGCGCTAATATTAATAGCCAAACTTTGTGTAGTTGCAGCCGTATCGCCATTACTTGCTTCAAGACTTGTCGCTGTAACTGACAAATTGATTGTGCCTGTGAATCCACTAGATGGATAAATCTGCAAGCCATCAAGTTGCGCTTCTGTGAAGCTCCACACACCTCCACCTAAGTTTGTGCCAGCTGAAAAGGTTGCTGTTAATGGAACACCAGAAATAGATACTGCTAGAGACTCAGACCCATCAATATCTCTTAAACCAACGCCGATTGGTACATCAACAGGTTGTCCATAACTATTGCCACCGATTACAAATACCGGCGCAGCAACCGTGATAGATGAGTCCTTGCCGCCATCCCTACCATTTAAGACTAACCAGCTAAATTGATAGTCGCCTTTTGCTAAGGACGTATAAGTATATGTACCCGTAGCGTCTACTGCACCTCCATTTGTATTTCGCCCAACTTGCTCAGAAGAAGTAAGCTGAACATAACTCTTAGCGCCAGTAGCGTCGGTCACAACCAAAATAACCATATCGTTGTAACCACTTTGTATCTCTCCATTATCATTTTCACCGTTAAAGAACTGCCAATTGAATGAAACTTGTTGCCCAGCATTTAAACTTATATTCTGTTGGACATAATCGCCATTATTGACGTCAACATTACCTGGATCATTCAGCGCCCCTGTTGGAGGGTTAAACGAATCTAATTGTCCTGAAGGTAAGCCTAGTGCAGACTCTAATGCAGATTGGCTTGCACCTCCACCCGTCCCTGCATTGCCAGGTGTGGTTGGTGCAGAATTAATAAAGTTAATATTGGTTGGTACTGTTAAGTTTGGTGTATCTGCAACTGCTGTGACATTAATATTAATGTTATCAATATCATTCAGTATGCCACCTGAACCTGTACCACCATTGTCCGTCGTGGTCATCGTTAATGCAACTGTGCCGCTAGCATTCGCAACTGGCACATATGTCGGTTGATTGGCAGCAGAGGCTAAGTAGCTATTAATATTCGCTAAACTACCTACTAATGTAATGCTACCTGTACCTGATCCAGCAACCGCTACACCACCCGCATTTGCTGCCGTAATCGAACCACTCGCAACAGAAAGTGTTACTCCAATAATACCTGCACCGGCATCTACATCAGAAACTGATAAGCCACTCAATTTAACAGACGTGTCTTCGTTCGTTGTATAGCTCGCTGGTAATGTGTTAACCGGTGCATCGTTTACCGCTGTGATGTTAATGTTAATACTATCAACATCAGTCAATGCGCCACCTGAACCTGTATTACCCAAGTCACTCGTGGTCATCGTTAAGCCAACAGTGCCATTCGCATTCGCAACCGGTACATATGTCGGTTGATTTGTCGCAGAAGCTAAATAGCTATTAATGTTCGCTAAGCTACCGGTCAAGGTGATGCTGCCTGTGCCTGATCCAGCAACCGTTACCCCACCCGCATTCGCTGATGTGATGGTGCCGCTACCTACCGCTAATGTCACACTGATATTACCTGCGCCTGCATCCAGATCAGACACTGATAGACCACTCAATTTAACAGAGGTATCTTCGTTCGTTGTGTAGCTCGCTGGCAACGTATTCACCGGTGCATCGTTTACCGCTGTCACTGTAATATTTAAAGTACCAATATCCGTTAAGCTACCATCAGTTACCGTGTAATCGACACTGTCAGGACCATTGTAATTTGTCGGTGGAGTGTAAGTGTAACTACCATTAGAAGCAATCGTAATTGATCCACCTTGAGCCGTAGCAAACGTTCCAGCTACAACCGTTAAAGCATCTCCATCAATATCCGTATCATTCGCATCCAAATCAACTGTAGAGACAAATGTTGTATCTTCTGCAACCGTGATAGTGTCATCAACCGCTGTAACCGCTTCATTAACATTAGTTTCATTTAATGTAACATTAGCTGCGCTTAAATTCCCAGCTGCATCAGTCACTGTCACACTATGCACTGTGCTATTTGGCGCAGCTTCAAAGTTGTTAACATTAGCTGCAACACCAGATGCAGTGATAGTAATATTGCCACTAGCATCAATTTGGTAAAAACCATCGCTACTTGTATTCGTTCCAGTCGCTGTAAAACGGTAGCCAGTAACAGCAATATTGTCACTAGCAGCAACTGTAGCCACTAGTGCACCTGCCGTTTGATTTTCTGCATATGAAAAAGATTGTGCTGCTAATATTGGTGCTGTTGTATCAACTGTATAGCTCTCTGTATCCGTCGCGGTGCCTGGGTTACCCGCTGCATCCGTTGTGGTGATGCTCGCATCTATCGTGGTGTCAGGATCCGCTGCTAAGTCTGCGCCTGATACGTCAATGCTAAATAAGCCACCCGCAACCAAGCCTGTGTACGTATTGCCGTTCACAGTAAGTGTCACTGTGTCGCCATCTTGGGCATCCCCGCCAACGCTACCCGTCACCGCGACCGTACCCGCTGCTTCTGCCGCGTTGATCACATCATCCGCGGTGATGTTCGCATCTAAGGTGATCGTTGGGATTGGTGCTGTGGTATCCACTGTATACGTTTGTGTGTCTGTTGCACTGCCAGGGTTACCAGCCGCATCAGTTGTCGCAACACTGGCGTC
>JBPOFK010000007.1:0-120484 GCA_051252095.1 Methylophilaceae bacterium | reverse complement strand
CTGCTATGCTCTTCGTAGATATCATATTCATTAGGGTAGAAAGAGCTAATTTTATCTTCGGAAGGCAATGGGTGCTGGAAAATTAATTCGCAATGTATGCATTTATTGTAGTCAAATCGCTCGTAATGATTAAACATTAAATCTCTACTGCTGAAGTTATACTGAGAATTATGATTACAGACAGGGCAGTAGATAACTTCTTTCGTCATTGTTTTCTCTCGTGGTTGCTAATTGTAGTATTTTGGTAAATTGCAATATATTTTTTGCTCTTTTCTGAGTAAAAACGCTTAATTTCTTTGTAGTTTAGTAGTGATTGCTCAATCAATTCCTTTTTACTCTCATCAAGCTTTTTAAAGCTAATTACTAGATAATCATAAGAGATAGCCCGTTTGTTATTGTTGTTAGCTATTAAACTTTCCCAATTATAGAGGCCATTCCCAATAAATGGCTCACCAGCATAATATCGCAACCTCGAGTCTTCATAAAAAACTATTGCACTTCTATTATGATTATCTATCCATTCAACAGCTTCTTGAGCATAGTTATAACCCTCGCGTTTTGGCAGTATATTCTTAACAAAACATAAACTAAGGGTAATGCATATAACAACAAGAAACTTGCGAAGTTTTTTGTCTAAATTCGAAGACAAATAAGTCAATTGAAAGCTTGCAAAAATTAGCAGTATCCATGCTAAAGCAATCACATATCTGCTTGATAGAACGAATACTTTTGTGATGATTAGAAACATAATAATAAAAGCAATTAAAGAGCAAGCAAGTAGAGCTTGTCTTATTGTTTTAGGCATTTTATTCTGCGAGTTTCTAATGCCTAAGATGGAAAGTGCGGTTCCAACTATCCCTGCTGCAGTTAATATTTTTGATCCCATGACATAAAGAAAAGTAAGCAATAAGCCTGGGATGGCGAATTCTTCTAGATATCCGCCTAGTACCTGCTTCGACATAATGTCTGCTTGTGTGAATAATGTGTTTGTGAACTCACTCAGCAAGTTTGTGGTGAATACTTCATCTAACCGACCAAAACTAGCAATATTGATTTCTGGGTGCAAAATGATTGCCATAACAATGCTGACGCCAACAATTATGCTGATTGAATAAGCATAAAGTAATGTTATGAGTTTATTTTTTTTATCAATAGGTTGGAATCCAATCACTATTAGAGGTAAAAATAGTAAGAATAGAATCCCTTCAATTCTAAACAAAGTCGCAGTAATCATACTGAGCTGCCAAATGATTGCATGGCTGACTTTTCCGCCTTGTAAGTAGCGAACAAAATAAACTAACGCGGTTAAATAAAAAGCCCAGTAGCCTTCATCGCGCATGAGCATCTCTAGCACATCACCCACAATGTAGAGTGAGCCAAATAGTAGCAACATACCAAAAAACAGTGTGCGATTATTACCCCCAGCGAGTTTAATTAGATTTAGAAAGCTTGCTGTAGCTATGCCAAAAAAAATCATGTTGAGAAATTGCGCAGAATTTTGGACTGGTAAAGAGCTGATTTTGTGAACTAGGCTGATACACGCTGCATAAAAAGGCCACTCAAATATTTTGAATCCTGCTTTCCACTCACCCTGAGCAAATAGCTTAGCTTGCTCAAAGTAGAGAACACTATCAGGATTAATCCAACCGTGCTGGATATATTGCATCCACGCTGCGAGGAAAATGCTGGAGCCAACAATTATCCAAAAAAGATTTTTTGTGTTGAAGTTGTCTAGTTTGTTAAGCCATTGATCAATCATGGTTTAAATTTTTTATTACTATTGATGGTTGAATCTTATTTAAACAGTTCAGGTGGCCTAAAGGGCACTCTCTTTTAAAACATGGGCTGCACTCTAAACCTAAATACTCAATGATTGCTTCAGGATGCATCGGTGGGGTGTGATAAGGGTCGCTGGAACCATAAATAGCAATAAGCTTTTTATCTAATGCAGCCGCAACATGCATGAGGCCAGAGTCATTACTAATCACGGTATTACACAATGACATGATATCAATTGCATCACCTAATTTTGTTTTACCACCTAAATCAATGCATCGTGACTGCGTTACTTGATTAATTTCTAATGTAATTGGTATGTCTTTATCTGAGCCAAATAGTAAAACTTGCCAACCTTGACCAAGCGCATAGTTAGCAACCTCTGCATAGTAGCTTGTAGGCCAACGTTTAGCTTCTCCATATTCAGCACCAGGGCACAAACCCAATACTTTGCCATTCGGTAGGTGAAAGCCTAACTTTTCTAATACTTGTAGGGCATTGTTTTTATCCGCAATCAGTTTAGGTTGCGGTATTGTCGGCAACGTCTGATTTTTACTAATGCCTAGCGCAACAAATCTGTCTACTGTTTTCGGGAGTAACGATTTATCTAATGGCCGTATATCATTTATTAAACCATGACGCATCTCACCTAAAAAGCCTGTCCTTTGTTTGATACCAGCAGCAAATGGCAAAATGGCAGACTTAAGAGAATTCACAAGGGAGATAGATTGTGTATATTGGTTACTTTTTAAGCGCCGTCCAAACCGTATGCGTTCCATTAAGCCTAGTTGCCCATGCTTAAATGGCAAAGCGATTTTTCCGGTCACTTCCGGCATGCGCTCTAATAAAGGTAGCGTCCAAGCTGGGGCTGCTACGTCAATTTGCACATCTGGATTTTGTTGTTTGAGTGTTTGGAAGAGGCTGTGCGCTAGCACCATATCTCCTACCCATGACGGCCCCATCACTAGAATTTTTTCAGATACCATAAACGATTTAGCTATTAAGCTTATGAATAATATTGGTCGTGCTTCGGCCTGCAACTAATTCAATCAATGCGATTTCTCCACCCCAAGACTCTACCTCTTTGCCACCTACCACTTGGTCTGCTGTGTAGTCACTACCTTTGGCAATTACATGAGGCTTAATTTGGTTGATCAGGCTTAACGGTGTTTCCTCATCAAATAAAATGACTGCATCAACTGACTCTAATGCAGCGAGCACTCGGGCACGATCATCTTCATTGACAACAGGTCGTTCTGGTCCCTTAATTGCACTTACAGAGCGATCAGTATTTAGGCCAAGAATGAGCTTATCACCGCGTTTTTTTGCTGCTTCTAAATATGTTACATGTCCAGCATGTAAAAGGTCAAAACAGCCATTTGTGAAGACAATTTTTTGATGTGTTTTTTTCCAACTTTCCACTTTTTCCAACAGGCTTGGCAAGTCACAGACTTTATGTGCTTGCGTGGTTTCTTGCTGACGTGACACGGCTTCTAAAAGCTCTTCTTTAGTGATTGGAACAGTGCCTACTTTACCTACAACAACGCCAGCAGCTAAGTTGGCAAGTTGTAAACTTTCATGTGGAGATAATGTATATGCTAAGCCAGCAGCTAGTGTCGCGATGACGGTGTCACCTGCGCCTGATACATCAAATACTTTTTGCGCCATGGCATTAATTTGATGCGTACTATCATCAATGAGTGTAATCCCTTCCTCACCTCTTGTGACAGCTAGAAATGCAAGGTTAAGATCTTTCTTCAAGCTTGTGGCTTTGCTGATTAAGTCTGTGTCATTGAGGTCTGTATTACATGCTTCAGCCGTTTCTTTTTTATTTGGCGTCATAGCCGTTGCGCCACGATATTTACTGTAATTATTCCCTTTTGGGTCAACTAGTACAGGGATGCTGTGTTTTTGGCATGTATGAATGATTTGTTGGCATACAGCCTCACTGAGTAGGCCTTTAGCGTAATCAGACAAAATGACAATGCTCGGCTTTAGCGCTAGTTCCGCCTCTACTGCCTCAACAATTGCTGCGTTTTCTTCGCTAGTAAACGGTAATTGACTCTCTTGGTCAAGCCTCAGCATCTGCTGATGCCCTCCTAAGATACGTGTTTTTGCAATGGTTGGTCTTGCTGCTGAATGAAGCATTTTCGTAGTGTCAATACTCATGGCAGCGATAATTGTTTTGAGGCGATTGCCTTCGACATCCTCTCCAATGCAACCAATAATATGCGTTTTAATGCCTAATAAGGCCAAGTTTGCGGCTACATTCGCTGCACCGCCTGCACGTTCATTTTGATCGGTAAGTAAAACGACAGGTACTGGCGCTTCGGGAGAGATACGGCCAACATTGCCGATTAAATAGCGATCTAGCATCACATCGCCAATCACAAGTGCGTGGCGTTTTTTACTACCAAACTGTTTAACGGTATTGATGAGTTTTTGCGGCATTATTTAATCTGACTCTAGTATCTCGCATAAACAATGACCGACAAAAATGTGTGCCTCTTGGATGCGTGCTGTTACGTTGGAAGGCATAATTAAATTATACTGGCAAATCGATGTAAGTTTACCGCCTGTTCCACCAGTTAAACCTACAGTAGTTGCACCTGTTTTTTTTGCCGCTTCTATGGCATTAACAACATTTGCACTATTGCCAGAAGTCGTGATGCCAATTACCAAATCTTCAGGGCGACACAACGCTTCAATTTGTCTAGCAAAAATATAGTCATAGCCATAATCATTGCCAACAGAAGTTAAAATTGATGTGTCAGTTGTTAGCGCTATGGCGGCTAAACCTTTGCGCTCTTTTTTAAAACGGCCTACAATTTCAGCTGCGATATGTTGGCTATCTGCTGCACTACCGCCATTCCCCATCAACAATATTTTACCGCCAGACTTAATGCAATTTTGCATTGCGATGCCTACATCGCTAATCGTTGGAAACAGTGCTTCGAGTACATTAAACATGGCAATATGCGCGACATGTTCACCTTTAAGGTAGTTAACGTAGTCCATTAGCAGTATTGATCCTCTTGCATTAAATAATTTTGTACGTAATCTTTCACACCATCTTCTAGGCTATAAAAATGTTCGTTATAACCTGCCGCCCTTAGCTTCCTCATATTTGCTTCGGTAAAATATTGATACTTGCCCTGCAAGTCTTCAGGCATGTCAATGTATGTAATATCTGGGTCACGACCCATGCTCGTCATGACGTTCGTTGCCAAATCTTTGAAGCTTCTGGCAATACCAGTGCCAACATTATAAATACCATTCTCTGTAGGTTTGCCGTTCATCGCTGTCGTGTAAAAGTGGCAAACAATGGCAGCAGCATCTTTCACATAGACAAAGTCGCGCATTTGCATGCCATCTTCGACACCTTCTTTTGTACCTCTGAATAACTTCATAGTACCGTGTTCGCTAAATTGATTAAATGTGTGGTAAGCGACGCTTGCCATGCGCTCTTTATGGTATTCATTAGGGCCATAGACATTAAAAAACTTAAATCCTGCCCAGCTTGGCGGACATGGTCTTTTTTCAGCGACTTGTCTTAACACCCATTGGTCAAAAAAATGTTTTGAATAGCCATAACCATTTAACGGCCTTAAGTTTTCGATTGCAGCATCATTGTAGCCTTGATTACCATCTCCATACGTTGCTGCAGAGCTTGCATAGTAAAACGGAACTTGATGCTCTGCACACCATTGCCACAGATATTGTGAATATTGAATATTCGCTTCTAGCAGGTTGTTAAAATCGCGCTCCGTTGTTGCACTAATAGCACCCATATGAATAATGGCTGTTATGTCATCATTGTCATTATCATAGAGCCAATCAAAAAGCTGGTCTTTATCCAGATAAGTGATGTATTTCCGATGAACCAAGTTTTGCCACTGGTCTTCATGTGTGATGTGATCGGTTATCACTAAGTCTTCGTATTTAAGTGTGGTGTTAAGGTGCCAAGCAATCATTGAGCCGATCATGCCGGCGCCACCAGTAATCACTATCATAAAATTTTCACATTGAGCCGCTTATAAATTCTCATCCGCGCTCATTCCTTGTCTAAGTTAAACGATGCCACTTTAGTTAATACTGCCATTTGCTTAACATCGTTAAAATCAAATCGCGATATACTTAGATTATACCGCTTATTGTTTTGCGCCTAAAGCTTTTGCGCGCGTAGCAGTACCTTCAGCGATTCGTTCTGCCGCCTCTCTATCCCAGTCAGAAAAAATCCAGCCAGTGAGGTTCTCTGTAGCAATCTTAGCCATCGCATGAATCCAAGCATCACTTTCATTTAGTGCAGGTATATAGTGGTACTCACCACCACCATTACTTTGGAAAATGACCTTGCCTTCCATCGCAATCTCTTCTAATGTTTCCAAACAGTCACTGCTAAATCCAGGGCATACCACATCAAGGCGCCTGACTTTTTCTTTTCCCAGCTTTTCAAGTAATCCCGCTAGGTAAGGTTTTAACCACTCTTGTTTACCAAAGCGCGATTGGAAAGCAATTTCATATTTGTCTTTATTAAGACCTAATGCTTCAGCAAGTAATCTTACTGTTTTGTGACATTCACAATGGTAAGGGTCGCCCTTCATGAGATGAAATTTAGGGACGCCATGAAAGCTCATGACTAGCTTTTCAGGTTTTCCGTTAATCATCCAATAATCTTGAATGTTTTTAGCTAGCGCGCTTATGTAGGCTGGATGGTCATGATAATGTTTTATCGTCCTGATTGCTGGCACATTACGCATTTTAAGTAGCGACCTCCATACCGCATCTAGGCTTGCGGCAGTGCTGCTGGCTGCATACTGTGGATACAATGGGAATATCAGAATTTTGTCACAATGTTGTGCTTTTAGTTTCTCGATAGCGCTTTTCATACTCGGGTTGCCATAACTCATACCAACTTCTACGACAAATGGCGATTTTACTGACTGTGCTAGATAGCCACGCAATAGCATTGCTTGTTTTGTGGTGTGTACCAAAAGAGGCGAGCCTTCTTTAGACCAGATTTGTGCATACTTCTCAGCTGATTTCTTTGGCCTAATCAGTAGGATGATTCCGTTTAGAATCCACCACCAAATAAAGCGAGGGATTTCAACCACGCGTCTATCCATTAAAAATTGTTTCAAATAAGGGCGTAGTGCTTTTGCTGTTGGCGCGTCTGGAGTACCCAAATTTGCTAATAAAATACCAACCTTTAATTGATCGCCATGCTGGTAACTCGGTTCATTGTCGTAATAGCTCATATTAATTTTTTAGTGAGTTGATTTACAACTTACTTAAATCCTTGCCTGTGAATAATTGCAGTATATAGTTTTGTAGCATGGTTTTTTCGTGAAATGGTAATTCTTTAAACTGAATGCCGTGGTTGTATTTCAACGTCTTTTCCTCTTCAGCAGGTTTGACGATATTGCGAAGAATGCAGGGTATTGAAAATAGCATTTCGGTATCGTTAATCGCCAGCTTAAATGTGCATTCTAACTCATCTTTGATATTGCCAATTTGTTTGGTTGATTCAACCATTGCACCACCTAAACTGATGTCTGTAATGCGTCCAGGTGATTTAATATCTTTAAACTCACCATCGCTGACGTTGTCAATCGAGCAGATAATGCTAGCCGAAAAACGCTGGTTATTTCTAATGTGTTTAGAAGAAACACCTCGTGGGAAGTTTAGATGAATATGATGAAAGGGTTTGCTGTGCGCAGCCGAGACCGTAGTGTTAAAGTTATATATCTCTCTACCACTAAAAAGTTGCACCTTAAACCCAGCGTGCTCTCTAACAAATACTAATTTTTCATCTTGTGTTGGAGCTGTGCAAATAATGCTGTTTTTCTCTAATCCACCTAAAAACTTCACGAAGTATTTCGTATTATTAGAGTCATCTGCAATCGGTGATATTTGTATAGAGTCACCCAGTTTGATTGAGGATAAACTTAAATCAACTAGTTTTTGTGGTGGTTCGGCTTCTTTTTCACTTTCTTTTTTGCCATCACCTTTGGCTTTTGTTCTGCCACCACGCAATCGCTCGATACTTTTTTTATTTAAGTATAAGCCTCGTTCCAATAGTCTTTCTAACTGCTCTTCTGAGGCCACAATGGTGCCCTCAGCCATCAGTAGTCGACCATGAATGTCATAAATAGGAAATTCAATTGGAATGCCGACCTGAATTAGACTTTTAGGTAAGCTGGTGACTTGATCTTCTGATAATTGCTGTTCGCTCATAATGAATTTTATTTATTTGAAAGCGCATTGGATAAAAGTTTTGCCGTAATGTCAACAATTGGAATAATACGCTCGTAAGCCATGCGTGTTGGGCCTATAACGCCTAGCGTGCCAACAACCTGTCCATCAACTTCATAAGGCGAGGTGACCATGCTGCACTCATCTAAAGAGCTAAAACCACTTTCACCACCGATAAATATCTGTACGCCCTCAGCTTTTTGACTAATATCAAGTAGTTGCATCAGAGAAGTGCGCTGCTCAAATGCATCAAATAGTTTGCGCAGTGTAGCAACATTACTGGTCAGCTCATCGACATTCAATAGATTACGCTCACCAGCAATGATAACCCCATCTTTACTTTTGCTATTTTTTTCTTGCTCACTTGTATTCAGTGCTGCAGACATTAGCTTATTAATATCTGCTTGCATTTTTTTGAGATCCCGATGAATTGTTTGCCGCGCTTCATCAATGGTTTGACCAGCATAGTGCGCATTAAAGTAGTTGCTGGCTTGTGTTAATTCAGATGTTGTGTAAGGTTTTTCGCTGACGATAATCCGATTCTGCACACTGCCATCTGTGGCCACAATAACGACCAGAATTCTTTTTTCAGATAGAGGGATAAATTCCAAATGCTTAAATACCATTACTTTACGTTTGGGTACCAGTATCATGCCAGCAAACTGTGTCAGGCTGGAGAGCATATCAGCTGCAGTTGATATCAGCGCTTGATGGTCTGATGATTTTAATGAGCTCTCTAGTTGTTGTATTTGTTGAGAGGCTAAAGGCTGAACGCTGATTAACGAGTCGACAAAAAAACGATAACCTAGCTGGGTAGGAATACGCCCCGCTGATGTATGCGGGCTGCTCACAAACCCATTTGCTTCTAGATCGCTCATGATGTTGCGAATCGTGGCCGAACTTAAATTTAAGCCTGAATGCTGTAAAAGTGCGTTTGAGCCCATTGGATGACCATCGCTAATGTAATGTTCAACCAATGTTTTTAATAATATTTGCGCGCGTTCGTCCAAATTATTCATTCACAAACGATAATAAGATATCATTTTGCCTGATTTAGTGCGTAGTTGCCACTAGTTGTAAACGCTTATCTGTGATTAAATTCCGTCATGCAAAAAGAATTCAATAGTATTGTCATTATTGGCAAGTTTATGCAAAAAGCAGCTGTGGAGCTGATGCAAAATGATTTGGTTGATTTAGCACAACACTTGCATGCAAAAGGGATTAAAGTGCTTTTCGAAGCGGATACTGCGCAATACGCTCGCATTGATACCTTTGAGACCGTGACGCTCAGTGAACTCAATGGGAAGGTTACGTTGGCAATCGTAATGGGTGGTGATGGGACAATGTTGAGCGTAGCGCGCGCGCTAATTGACAGCGACATTCCTCTTGTGGGGATTAACCGAGGACGCTTTGGGTTTTTAACGGATTTGCGTGCAGAAGAGATGCTACAATCCATTGATGCAATATTAGCAGGCAACTATCAAAAAGAAGATAGAATGATGCTTAGTGCAACTGTCATTCGAGACAATAAGGTAATCCTAGAGAGTCACGCGTTTAATGACATCGTATTAAAAAGTGGCCTACGTTTAATAGAGTTGGAGGTCATTATTGATGGAAAATTTGTCCACAAACAGCGTTCGGACGGACTTATTGTCAGTACGCCTACGGGCACAACGGCCTACTCATTATCCGCTGGAGGCCCTATATTACATCCTAGTCTAGATGCCATTGCATTAGTGCCTATTTGTCCGCATACGCTCAGTAATCGGCCATTTGCTGTGAATAGCGATGCAACAATACAAGTTACCTTAATGCAAGTAGATGACGCCCAAATCAGCTTTGACGGGCAATATCAACTCGCTCTAAAACTAGGTGACTGTGTTAAGGTTGAGCGAGCCAAAGAAACGGTGACTTTACTTCATCCCAGTGAGTATTGTTATTACGATATGTTACGTAACAAGCTCCATTGGGGCTAATTTTAGGTTTGTGCAGCTCACAGCGTTGACTGTGCTTTACCATACGAACTGTGACGTCTTTGGCTTGTTGTCTTCTGATTTACATGAAACTAACGCCAATAATATTGAATTGAACAATTAAAGACTACAAAATAAATACTGAATAATTATCCTATGTTACAAGCATTATCCATCCAAAATTTTGTGATTGTTGAGCAGCTAGACCTGGAGTTTAGCCAAGGATTCACTACGCTCACTGGCGAAACGGGGGCAGGTAAGTCAATCTTGATTGACGCGCTATCATTAGCGCTAGGCGCGCGTAATGATGGTGAGGTGGTGCGGGTCGGAAGCGATAAGGCGGATATTAGCGTCACTTTGGATATTCATCAAAATAATGATGCACAGGCATGGCTTGCTGAAAATGAAATCGATAACGTAGATGACTTGATTTTGCGACGAGTGATTTATAGCGATGGACGTAGTCGGGGGTTTATTAATGGAGCTGCTGCAACGGTAGCTCAGTTGCGAGAGCTGGGAGCCTTTCTCGTCGATATCTATAGTCAGAATGCGCATCATTCTTTGCTTAACATCAATACACAACGTCAAATACTAGATGAGTTTGCTGGTGGCGCAGCCATCGCAAACCAAGTTGCTGAACAATATAAAGCATGGCATAAACTACATCTGCAACAAATAGAAGTTGATAAAAATGCGGAAGCGTATGCAGATGAACTTGCAGAGTTACGCGATAAAGTACGTGAACTAACACAATTGAACTTTGTAACAGAAGAATGGCTAGAGCTACAGCAAGAACATAGCCGTTTAAGTAATAGCGCGGAGTTGATTGCGGGAGTAGAGCAAAGTCTTTACTTGGTGAGTGACGGGGAGCCTAATGCATTATCCATGCTGACAAATGCGCAACAAAAGCTATCCAGTCTGCTCGAGATGGATAGCGGCTTAAAAGAAGCATCTGAAACCATAGATTCTGCTGTTATCCAATTACAAGAAGCTGCCCGTAGCCTTAATCGCTATTTGCAGCGTGATAATCTGGAGCCTGAAAGGCTAGCCGAGATTGAATCGCGTATCCAAGCTGTTCATGGGCTCTCACGTAAATATCGCACGCGGCCCGAAGAGTTGCCTGAGATGCTGGAAAAATGGCAGAAGCGTATGGCAGAGCTTGAAACCTTTACTGGCGATGGTGAACTAGCTAAACAAGTCAGTGCTGCGCTAGAAAGCTATATGCAATCTGCAAAACAACTCAGTGCGGTTCGACAGCAATCAGCTAAGACGTTAAGTAGCAAAATTAGCGAAGAAATGCAGAGACTTTCATTGAGTGGCGGACAGTTTCAAGTGTCACTTGAAACTTGCGAGCAATCCGCGTATGGCTTAGAGCAAGTTATATTCTTAGTGGCTGGACATGCTGGGGTTGAACCTCGGCCACTGAGTAAAGTAGTCTCTGGGGGTGAGTTGTCGCGTATTAGTTTGGCGCTACATGTAACAACCGCTGCACAAGGTAGTGTGCCTTGTATGATCTTTGATGAGGTCGATGTTGGTATTGGTGGAGGCGTCGCTGAAGTGGTCGGCCAGTTATTAAAACAACTTGGTGAAAATCGACAGGTATTGGTGATTACACACTTAGCGCAAGTAGCCGCGCAAGCCAAACAACATTTACAAGTGAGTAAAACTCAAAAAGACGGGATAACACTAAGCCACATTCAACAGTTAACTGCGCCTGAACGCATTGAAGAAATTGCTAGGATGTCAGGTGGATTGGAAATTACAGATGCCACGCGAAATCATGCGAAAGAAATGCTTGGGCTGCTATAACTTTAAACCTTATTTTTTCTCAAGCCTATCTTCTAACTCGCCAATATAAGCGGTTAGTGTTGAGCCAGTTTCTACTACGGTATCTTTAACAGTCGCCTCAAGCGCTGCAATACGGTCAGCTGTTTTTTGATGAATGTCAGCGCTTTGGTTCGATAGCTGTTGTAACTCAGCTTGCAAGTAGCTTTTTAATTCTGCTATGCGAGACGCTTCAGCTTCATCAGCTAATTTGCGCTGTGCTTCTAATTCTTTATTAAGGCGCTTTCGCAACATGAGTGTAGATGATTGCATATAGACAACGAAGCCAAGAAAAAGCAGTGCGAGTAGGCCTGTAGTAGCAAGTAGAATCAGCCCAAGCGGTGCGTTGGTTTCCATAAAAACAAGTGATAAGGGGATAGGCGTAATGATGGCCTGCCAGTTGGAGACAGCAAAAATAATCAATCCAACACATACAATCAATATAATAAAATTTAAAACTTTCATCATTTCCTCTCGACCATTATTAACAGGCCAATGTTAGCATTATTGCTTATTCAGCTAGTTTTGCAGCTTCGATAGCCACTTTGTACAGTTGTGTCTCTTGCGGATTATTGATGCGAATGCCAACGCCGACTTGACCGCGCTTACCTGATTCAATAGCGCCCCTAATCATCAGTGGTCGGCTTTGTGAAATGGCACGGCCTGACTGCGCACTGTATTTGATCACTCTAACCTGAACACCTTCAATAGGCAGTGCGGCACTATTCTCAACGACTGCATATAGATTACCACTATTGTCCGCTAATACACCTGATCTTAAATACTTTCCTGGATTTTTGGGGAAGTCTATACGCATCATGCGCGCAGATGCTTCTTTACCTATGGCTGAGTTCGAGCTGGCCGCTACTTGATAGTGTTGCATGGCTAGGCTGGTTTCCCCACGCTCTTCGGCAATTTGACCAAGTAAGGCATGGCCTGGTGCTGTAGGTAGCAATTCATTTGCACGCTTCAAGTAAGGTTCAGCTTGTTTTTTTTTGCCCAAGTTAAACAAAGCAATCCCGCTTTGTATATGTGGTTTAAAATAATCTGGCTGCATTTTGATTGCTTTTGCATAATAACTTAGTGCAGTTTCTGGTTTTTCTTGCGTAAATGCAATATCACCTAGCAGTTCTTGAAAACGTGCCTCGCGAGGTTCTATTGCTATTGCTTTTTTTGCAAGCGTTGTTGCAGTGTCTGTGTCATTTTTCTTCAATGCAGCGACCGCTTTATCGTAAGCCTCATAGGCGCCTTGTGTAGATCTTAAGCGATTGGTTTTTTTTGTGTAAGTTTCTTTACCTAGTTCGCCGCCAGCACCAATTTTAGCAAGTGTGGCTTTGTTTGCAGCCACACGCTCTGGCGAAGGAGGGTGGCTTGCAAATAGGCCAGAAATAAAATCACTTTTTTTTCCTTCACTTAGGCGCACAAAGGTCTCTTGTAGCGTGACGGCGGCGGCAGGGTCGTAACCTGCTTTTTTCATGTATAGCATACCGTAATAGTCAGACTCGCTTTCTGCATCGCGGCCATATTTGCTGGAAATTAATTGCGCACCCAACTGCGAACTTCCTACAATAAGGTTGCCGTAGTCAGAATTTTGTGCCCCAATGCCAACGGCAATCATGCCCGCTTGCAAAAGGATGCCACGTTCCATGCTTTTTGCCCCATGTCTGGCGGCAGCATGGACAATCTCATGTCCCATCACAGCGGCTAGCTCTGCTTCACTGTTTAGTTCATATAACAGCCCACGGTTAAATGCTATCTTTCCACCGGGCATTGCCCATGCATTTGGAATAGAGTCATTAATAACAACAAACTCATAAGGGAGGTCAGGCCTGTCGGAAACGGCAGCTAGTCGGTTGCCAATATCTTGTACATAAGCAGTGAGGTTGGGATCAATATCGTAGTCGCCGCCTTGCGATTGGCGGGCTGGTGAATAGTTTTGTTCTCCGATAGCGATTTCTTTATTTTGCGAAACAAATTGAAACTCTGTTTTTTTGGTAACAGGGTTTGTCCCACACCCAGTCATGAGCATGGTGAGTGTCACTGCTAATGCAAAGTTAACATAACGGATAATTGCAGGCCTGCAAATTGATATATCTGACACTAAAGCTTCCTTGTTAATTGAATGGATTAAGCAATGCTAATTACATTTTTCACAGATGCCATAAATCATCAGTGAATGCTCTTGCATCTTAAAACCGCGAGATTCTGCAGCTTCTTTTTGTCTACGTTCTATCTCTTCATCATAAAACTCTTCAACACGCCCACATTTCACACAGACAATATGATCATGATGTTCACCTTCATTTAATTCAAAAACAGCTTTGCCACTTTCAAAGTGGTGACGCACCAGCAAGCCAGCATCTTCAAACTGCGTTAGCACGCGGTATACTGTCGCCAGGCCAACATCATCCCCGGCATTCAGGAGTACTTTATACACGTCCTCTGCAGATAAGTGACGCTCATCACTCTTTTCAAATAACTCTAAAATCTTTAATCTTGGCAGGGTTGCTTTCAATCCTGCATTTTTTAAATCTTTTTGATCGTGCATAGTCCCTCACTTATTTTCTTCCACTTTTTAGTTTAAGGCGCTTCGCCATCGTGGTATATTAACGCCAATTCATATCGATGTCTTCCTTACATACAACACTATGCATATTTTTTTAAGATTGTTTACATTGATTGTGGCAATCACTTTGGTTGGTTGCGGAGCTGCCATACCTACTATCAACCCCTATAAAATGGATATTCAGCAAGGCAATGTCGTCACATCAGAGATGTTGCTTAAGCTGCGTCCAGGCATGACTAAGTCCCAAGTGCAGTTTATTATGGGGACGCCACTGTTGGTTGATAGTTTTCACTCAAATCGTTGGGACTATTTTTATCAGCTGCGTAAGCAAGGTGATATTGTTAACCAAAGACGCGTTATTTTAGACTTCGAAGAAGATTTGTTAGTGCGCGTACGCGGCGACGTGGTTCCCAAAGGACAGACTGCTGAAGATGTTAAAAAGCAGCTGGAGGCAGACGCTGTGAATAAAGCGGCACCACAAGATACGAAAAGCGAAGTTACGGATGAAAATGCACCTGTCATTGAGCCCGTTGAGAAGCCTGATATCGAAGCAGTCGATCCAGCAGCTGTACAACCGGCAACTCAAACTGGTCAAGAAGCGATGACGTCTGCGGACAAACCTGCTGAAGTGGAAGAAGACGCTCCAGCATCTATCTTGGCTGTGCCAGTGCCAGTGGTTCCTCCAGTTTCAGAGCAACAAGCCGAGCCACTAGAGCTTAAATCAGAGTCAGGTGAAGTTGAGGCTGTAAAAAAATCGACAATGGACGCACCTGCGCCAATAGAGTTGCAAGAAGGAAGTGAGCAAAGTAAATCTAAATTGGTGGCGCCAGAACCTATCGTAAATGAAACGCAAGCGATACAAAAAGAAGCTAAGCCTAGAATAGATGGTGGTAAGAAAAAAGTATTTATTATGGATAACCAATTAGATACTTCACGGATTCAAGAGCCGTCAGCAGAGAAGCCATCAGTTGAGGCGGAAAAGAGTGTTGTTCAGGAATTAAAAGAAAATAATGAGGAGCTGGATGAAGAGGAGCCTGATTTCTTTGAACGCATGTTAGAAAAAATTGGGTTCTAAATTTTACAGAGCTAAGAAATGAAAACAAAAGTAGTGATTACAGGTGTGTCTGGTCGGATGGGCATTGCTTTGCTAGAAGGCATTTTTGCTGATGATGCGTTGATTTTGCACGCCGCTATTGATCGTGCTGGTAGCGAGATGATTGGACAAGATGCTGGCGCGCAATTTGGATCAGAAACTGGTGTGAAAGTCACGAGTGATATTGTGAGCGCGCTGCAGGGCGCAGACGTCTTGATTGACTTCACCCGCCCTGAAGCTGCAATACAATATTTAATTGCCTGTGAGCAGGCTGGAGTGAAGATGATCATTGGTACGACAGGCTTCACTGAACAACAAAAGATTGAAATAGAGCAAGCCTCACAAACGACGGCTATCGTATTTGCGCCAAACATGAGTGTGGGCGTTACCTTGTTAATAAATTTAGTTGAGCAGGCAGCTAAAGTCCTCAATGAAGGCTATGACATAGAAGTTGTTGAAATGCATCATCGACATAAAGTGGATGCGCCATCAGGTACAGCTCTGCGCTTGGGTGAGGCAGCAGCTCAAGGGCTTGGTCAAGATTTAAAGGATTGTGCTGTTTATGCGCGTGAGGGAGTTACTGGCGAAAGAGAAGCAGGCAAGATAGGATTTGCTACGTTGCGTGGTGGCGATGTTGTTGGTGATCATACTGTGATTTATGCTGGTACAGGAGAGCGTGTGGAGATTACACACAAAGCGAGCAGTCGAGCTACTTTTGCCTTGGGTGCGCTTAGGGCAGCAAAGTTTTTGGCACAAAAGCCTTCTGGCCTTTTTGATATGCAAGATGTGCTAGGATTTAAGACAAATTAATGCAAGACTAAGCAATTGAACCATTCAAGCAAACAGTCAGCGCGTTTTTACCTTTCTCTATTTTTTATATTCTTGATTGTATTTGTTTGGTCGGCTATTAATCCGCATGATCGACTCACTTGGGTTATGGAAGTGCTGCCAGCTCTCATAGCGTTGCCAATCTTGATATTGAGTTACAAAGCATTTCCATTAACGCGTCTATTGTATATTTTGATTTTAATACACGCCATTGTTCTTATTATTGGTGGGCATTACACTTACGCCGAAGTCCCTCTATTCAACTGGCTGCGCGATACGTTTAGTTTGGATCGCAATTATTATGATCGTGTCGGTCATTTTTTTCAGGGTTTTGTTCCAGCTATAGTAGCGCGGGAAATTTTATTCCGAAAACAAGTCGTCAAAGATGAATGGTTATTTTTTATTGTCTGTAGTATTTGTCTAAGCATTAGCGCCTGCTACGAGTTCATTGAGTGGTGGGTCGCTGTTATTGCAGGAGGCGCAGCGACAGATTTTTTAGGGACACAAGGCGATATTTGGGATACGCAGTGGGATATGTTCATCGCGCTAATTGGTGCAATATGTGCACAACTTTTTCTAAGAAGTTGTCATGATAAGCAACTTGCTAAGCTTGATAGAAAAGACTAGTTCCGCTATAATTCGTCAATTCTTGAAACGGGAAGAGTTTATTACTTTTCCCGTTTTGCATGTCTAGCACCTGCACTGCTAATTAAGTGCGACAAAGTGCGCATAAACCGCAATGTAAAAATGATTAAGGAGCACGAATTGTCTCAAACACGCCCTCTAGAAAAGACACGAGCAATGTTGGTGTTAGCAGATGGAACAGTGTTTCGCGGTACTTCAATTGGTGCAGATGGGCATAGTGTCGGTGAAGTGGTCTTTAACACTTCGATGACTGGTTACCAAGAGATTCTGACTGATCCTTCTTATACAGAACAGATTGTTACGCTTACCTATCCTCACATAGGTAATGTCGGTACAAACCATGAGGATATTGAATCAGGTCAAGTGTGTGCAGCTGGCTTGGTTATCAGAGATTTGCCTTTATTGGCTAGTAATTTTCGTAGTGAACAGTCACTCTCTGATTATTTAATTGCCAATAATATTGTTGCAATAGCCGATATCGATACCCGTAAGTTAACGCGGATATTGCGAGAAAAGGGTGCACAGGCCGGTTGTATTTTGGTTGGTGAGGATGTTGAACAGGCATTGGCGCTGGCTAATCAATTTCCTGGGCTTACAGGTATGGACTTGGCGAAAGTAGTCACTTGCCAATCAATGTATGAATATACAGAAGGCGAGTGGACATTGGGTGAAGGTTTTGCCGCAACAAGTGGCAAGGCCTATCATGTTGTCGCATTTGATTATGGGGTAAAACGAAATATCCTGCGCATGTTAGTGTCTCGTGGCTGCAAAGTCACGGTATTGCCTGCGCAGACAACGGCAGAAGAGGCGCTAAAGTATCAACCAGATGGTATCTTTTTGTCGAATGGGCCAGGGGATCCAGAGCCGTGTGACTATGCCATTAAGGCAATTAAAACATTACTAGAGGCTAATATCCCAATATTTGGGATTTGTCTAGGGCATCAACTACTCGCGCTCGCGGCTGGCGCAAAAACGATGAAAATGAAATTTGGACACCATGGTGCAAATCACCCTGTGCAGGATGTTGAAAATAAACGTGTCTACATTACCAGTCAGAATCATGGCTTTGCTGTAGACCAAAAGAGCTTGCCATCTAATGTTAAAACAACCCATATTTCACTGTTTGATGGCAGTTTGCAAGGTATTGCGTTGCAGGATAGGCCAGCGTTTAGTTTCCAAGGTCACCCTGAGGCTAGCCCTGGACCGACGGAAATGAGTTACCTGTTTGACCGCTTTATTAGCTTGATGCAAGAAAGGAAGGCTGGCTAATGGCTAAGCGTACAGATATTAAATCAATATTAATTATTGGTGCAGGTCCAATTGTGATTGGGCAGGCATGTGAGTTTGATTACTCTGGGGCACAGGCTTGTAAAGCGCTGCGCGAAGAAGGTTACCGTGTGATTTTGGTTAACTCTAACCCAGCTACCATCATGACAGACCCAGAAATGGCGGATGCAACTTATATCGAGCCCATTAACTGGCGTGTGATTGAAAAAATTATCGCAAAAGAAAAGCCTGATGCATTGCTACCAACTATGGGCGGGCAAACAGCATTGAATTGCGCTTTAGACCTAGACAGACACGGCGTGCTGAAACAATACAATGTCGAGCTAATTGGAGCATCTAAAGATGCGATTGATAAAGCTGAAGATCGTCAGAAATTTAAAGAGGCCATGGACAAAATTGGTCTGGGGTCAGCGCGTTCCGCAATTGCACACAGTATGGAAGAAGCATTGCAAGTGCAAGCGAATATCGGCTTCCCTGCGATTATTAGACCATCCTTTACGATGGGTGGCAGTGGCGGCGGTATCGCCTACAATCGAGAAGAGTTTGTATCGATTTGTGAGCGCGGTCTTGAAGCCTCACCAACAAATGAGCTGCTGATTGAAGAATCTATGCTTGGTTGGAAAGAGTATGAGATGGAGGTGGTGCGCGACTCTGCTGATAATTGCATCATCATTTGTGCTATTGAGAACCTAGACCCAATGGGCGTGCATACTGGAGACTCTATTACCGTTGCGCCAGCACAAACACTTACTGATAAAGAATATCAAATCATGCGTAATGCCTCTCTGGCAGTTTTGCGAGAGATTGGTGTCGACACAGGAGGCTCTAACGTACAGTTTGCCATTAATCCTGAAGATGGCCGCATGATTGTGATTGAAATGAACCCTCGTGTTTCTAGATCATCTGCACTTGCCTCTAAAGCAACAGGTTTTCCTATTGCTAAAGTCGCGGCTAAGCTTGCTGTCGGCTATACGCTTGATGAATTGCGGAATGAAATCACAGGTGGGCAAACGCCAGCTTCTTTCGAGCCATCAATTGACTACGTTGTTACAAAAATACCTCGCTTTGCATTTGAGAAGTTTCCGCAAGCAGATAGCCGCCTAACAACCCAGATGAAATCTGTGGGAGAAGTGATGGCAATTGGACGTAGTTTTCAAGAGTCATTCCAAAAAGCATTGCGTGGACTTGAAGTTGGTGTGGATGGTTTAGACGCATTAACCAAAGACTTGGATGTCATCGTAAAAGAGCTTGGAGTGCCAAGATCAGAGCGTATTTGGTATTTAGGCGACGCCTTTCGAATGGGAATGACCATTGAAGAAGTCTATGGTATTTGCAAAATAGATCCATGGTTCCTTGCGCAGATTGAAGATATTGTTCAGCGTGAAAAAGCGCTAGAAGGTAAGCACATAGCAGACTTGGATAAAGAGGCTTTGTACCAACTGAAGCGTGCGGGCTTCTCCGATATGCGGCTAGCTAAATTACTCGATACAGATCAACATGCTGTTAGGGCTTATCGTCAAGCATTAAATGTTCGCCCTGTTTATAAACGCGTCGATACCTGTGCAGCAGAGTTTTCCACAGACACTGCCTATATGTACTCCACCTATGATGAGCATTGTGAGTCCCAGCCAAGTGACAAGAAAAAAATCATGGTGTTAGGTGGTGGACCAAATCGTATAGGCCAAGGGATTGAGTTTGATTACTGTTGTGTGCATGCTGCGTTTGCAATGCGTGAAGATGGTTATGAAACAATTATGGTTAACTGTAATCCTGAAACCGTTTCGACTGATTATGATACTTCTGATCGCTTGTATTTTGAGCCAGTAACACTGGAGGATGTTCTTGAAATTGTCCAACTAGAAAAACCAGAAGGTGTGATTGTGCAGTATGGTGGTCAAACGCCATTGAAGCTTGCACGAGCATTAGAAAAAGCAGGTGTGCCGATTATTGGTACAACACCAGATGCGATTGATTGTGCTGAGGATCGTGAGCGCTTCCAACAAATGCTGGGTGAATTAGGGTTAAAACAGCCACCTAACCGTACAGCGCGCGCACCCGATGAGGCCCTTCGTCTTGCAGAAGAGATTGGTTATCCATTAGTAGTGCGCCCTAGTTATGTGCTAGGCGGCCGTGCAATGGAAATCGTACAAGAGCAAAGTCAGCTTGAGCGCTATATGCGTGAAGCAGTGAAGGTTTCCAATGACTCGCCAGTGCTACTAGATCGGTTTTTAAACGATGCCTTAGAAATCGACGTTGATGCTATTTGTGATGGTGAAGACGTCCTGATTGGGGGCATTATGCAGCATATTGAACAAGCGGGGGTCCATTCAGGAGATTCGGCCTGTTCGTTACCGCCTTATAGCTTGAGCGATGTTTTACAAGATGAGCTAAGAGTGCAAACGGTTAAAATGGCCAAAGCATTAGGTGTTAAAGGGTTGATGAATGTGCAATTTGCCATTCAAGGTGAAACCGTTTATGTGCTTGAGGTGAATCCACGTGCTTCTCGTACTGTGCCATTTGTTTCAAAAGCTTGTGGCTTACAATTAGCGAAAATTGCAGCACGGTGTATGGCAGGTAAAAGCTTAAAATCACAAGGTGTAACAAAAGAGACGGTACCACCATACTACTCTGTTAAGGAGGCAGTATTTCCGTTTATTAAATTCCCAGGTGTTGATACGATTCTTGGTCCAGAGATGAAGTCAACTGGCGAAGTGATGGGGGTGGGCAGTACCTTTGCTGAAGCCTTTGTGAAGTCGCAGTTAGGGGCTTCTGTGAAGCTACCACAAGGCGGAAAAGCATTTATCAGTGTGCGCAATGAAGATCATCAGAACGTGGTTGATATTGCACAAGATTTAGCTAAATTAGGGTTCGATTTAGTCGCTACAAAGGGTACAGCTAGAACATTGATTGATAATGGGCTGACGGTAAAAGCGGTCAATAAGGTAGCAGAAGGACGCCCTCATGTTGTTGATATGATTAAAAATAATGAGATTGATTTTATTGTTAATGTGACAGAAGATAAAAAAGCAGTTGCGGATTCTTACGAGATTAGGCGTACTGCGCTACAAAATAAAGTCACTTACTACACTACGTTAGCAGGTGCTAAAGCAGCATGTATTGGCATGGCCTACATGCAAGAGCTACATGTGGAGTCGATACAAGACTTGCACAAAAAGCTTACGTAAAATAAACTATTTGTTTCAGGGTAATATGAAAACCACGCTCAGGCGAGTGTGGTTTATTTTTTATAAAGGTTCGTTATGGCAGTTAATCAAATTCCAGTCACATTGCTTGGTGCAGAGTTGCTTAAAAAAGAGTTGCAACGATTGCGGTCGGAAGATAGACCCAATGTCATTCAGGCAATCGCAGAGGCAAGAGCGCAAGGTGATTTATCGGAAAATGCTGAATATGAAGCTGCAAAAGAAAAACAAAGCTTTATAGAAGGACGTATAGCGGAATTGGAAGGCAAACTGTCCAACATGCAAGTCATTGACCCCAAAACGTTGAATGCTGAAGGGCGTGTAGTTTTTGGCGCAACGGTTCGCTGTGAGGATTTAGCAACCGGCGATGAAAAGAAATATCAAATCGTTGGTGAAGACGAAGCAAATATCAAACAAGGTAAGATTTCTATTGTTTCACCGATTGCTAGAGGATTGATTGGTAAATATGAAGGGGATATTGCAGAGGTTGCTGCACCTGGCGGTATTAAAGAATATGAAGTGCTAGAAGTGCTTTATATCTAGTATGCTACGCAAGCTGGCGTTGATTGTTCTGACATTTTGGATAGGCAGTCTTTGGATGACAGGTCTAAGTGCCAATATTTTATTCAATACAATCGCAGACCGTCAGTTGGCTGGCCAAGTAGCTGGACATTTGTTTAGGACAGTGAGCTATATTGGGCTGGCAAGTGGTGGATTTCTATTGTTGCAGCGGATGCTAGCAAATGGGATTGCTAGCATTAAACAATATGATGTTTGGGTTATTGCTGCAATGATCGTGCTAATTCTAATTGGGTATTTCGGTATCCAGTCACATTTAGCACAATTAAAAGCAGAGGCTTACCCGCAGAATGTGATGCAAAGTGAATATGCTAGCGCATTTACAGTATGGCATGGTGTTTCTGGCGTGATTTACCTCATTGAATGCTTGCTTGGTGGCCTGCTGGTACTCATACATAGGCCTTAGCAAGCCTGTGTGGCTAAAGTTTTGGGATGTGAATTTTGTGCTTTTCTTTTATGGTTTCACTAGGGCGATAAATAACAAGCTGCTTACCAATATGATGTATACCAGTTGCATTCGTTTGATCACAAATAGATTGGCAAATGGCTTTCCGTGCTTCCCTATCATCACCAGCAACCTTGATTTTAATCAGCTCGTGCGCATTTAAGCTAACTTCAATCTCTTTGATGATGTTTTCAGTAAGGCCTTGGTTGCCAATCATGACAACTGGGTTTAAATTGTGAGCAAGCCCACGTAAATGGCTAATTTGTTTGGGGTTTAATTTCATGAATTGGCATGCTTTTAAGGTGCTATAAGACGGGATGGATTTTATCATGAATTCATATAATAAACATGAAACTCAGTAGTCGTAGCAAAGCTTGGATGCAGGAGCATGTGAATGACGAATATGTCAAACGTGCACAAAAAGAGGGTTATCGAGCACGTGCTGCCTATAAGCTTATTGAAATAGATGATAAGGATAAACTCATCAAACCTGGGATGACGGTTGTTGATTTAGGCGCTGCGCCTGGTAGTTGGTGTCAAGTGGTTCAGCAGCGACTGAAGGGGCAGGGTAGAATAATCGGTCTAGATTTATTGGACATGCATGCTATTCCAGGTGTAGAGTTTATCCAAGGTGACTTCCGTGAAGAATCTGTGTTGAGAGCATTGGAAAAAAAGCTAAATAATAAGCCTGTTGACCTTGTGATTTCCGATATGGCCCCCAATATTAGTGGGGTAAAAGATGCGGATCAGGCTGGTGCTGTTTATTTAACAGAGTTGGCGTTGGAATTTAACAAAGACTGGTTGAAACCAAGTGGCAACTTTTTAGTCAAAGTTTTTATAGGCGTCGGTTTTGATGATATTGTCAAGCGTATGCGCATGGAATTTGATAAAGTAGTAACAAGGAAGCCAAAAGCCTCACGAGGTCGTAGTAGTGAAGTCTATTTATTAGGGCTTGGACGAAAATAAGTCTGTGCAATTGTGTTGTAGAGAAAGAAAATAAATGAGGATAATGTTTGTTGTTGAGGCAAATCATTATCAGATTGAATAAGGAAGAGGCTAGTGAATAATATCGCAAAAAATATTGCAATCTGGATTGCTGTCGCATTGGTGTTAATGACAGTGTTTCAGCAGTTTAGCAATCCAAACAAGGCTTCTAGCCAAATTGTCTATTCTCAATTCATGGAGAATGTGAAGGCTGGTAAGGTTGCAAAAGTCCAAATTGATGGGCGTATTATTCGTGGCACAACACGAGATAATCAAACTTTTAGCACATATGCACCTAATGACTTATGGATGGTCAGTGATTTGCTGAAATACAATGTAGAGGTGGAAGCAAAAGCAGAAGAGCAACGCTCACTTTTACTAGAAATCTTTATGTCATGGTTTCCAATGATATTGCTCATTGGCGTCTGGATTTTCTTTATGCGACAAATGCAGGGTGGCGGAAAAGGTGGCGGGCCTTTCTCTTTTGGCAAGAGCAAAGCAAGACAGCTTGACGAAACCAATAATCAAACAACTTTCGCTGATGTAGCAGGCTGTGATGAAGCAAAAGAAGAAGTGACAGAACTGGTGGACTTCTTGAAAGATCCTAGTAAATTTCAAAAACTGGGTGGTCGTATCCCACGTGGAGTGCTGATGGTGGGGCCTCCTGGTACAGGTAAAACCTTATTAGCGCGTGCGATTGCTGGAGAAGCAAAAGTTCCATTTTTCACCATATCTGGATCAGACTTTGTTGAGATGTTCGTTGGTGTTGGTGCTTCTCGAGTACGTGATATGTTTGAAACAGCAAAGAAAAATTCTCCATGTATTATTTTCATTGATGAAATTGATGCCGTAGGTCGTAGCCGTGGTTCTGGTACTGGCGGTGGTAATGATGAGCGTGAACAAACGCTCAATCAGTTATTAGTTGAAATGGATGGTTTTGAAGCAAGTTCTGGCGTGATTGTGATTGCAGCGACTAACCGTGCCGATGTATTAGATAAAGCTTTGCTTCGCCCTGGTAGGTTTGACCGTCAGGTAATGGTTGGCTTGCCAGATATTAAAGGCAGAGAGCAGATTCTATTAGTACACATGCGCAAGGTACCTATTGACCCAGACGTGAAGGCAGATCTGTTAGCGCGTGGAACGCCTGGGATGAGCGGTGCTGATTTAGCTAACCTTGTAAATGAAGCTGCTTTGTTTGCGGCACGACGTAATAAACGTACTGTCGATATGCAAGACTTTGAAGATGCGAAAGATAAAATCTTTATGGGTCCTGAGCGGAAGTCGATGGTGATGCGTGAAGAAGAGCGTCGAAATACCGCATATCATGAGTCTGGCCATGCTGTGGTGGCTAAGTTGTTACCAAAGGCAGATCCAGTTCATAAAGTGACCATTATGCCGCGAGGCTGGGCGCTAGGATTGACATGGCAGTTACCAGAATTTGATCGAATTAGTAACTATAAAGACAAAATGCTAGAGGAAATCTCAATTTTGTTTGGTGGTCGTATTGCGGAAGAAGTCTTTGTTAACCAAATGTCTACTGGTGCTTCAAATGACTTTGAACGTGCAACTAAATTAGCACGAGATATGGTGACAAAATATGGGATGAGTGATGCGCTTGGTACGATGGTTTATGTTGGTGACCAACAGGACTCTTTTTTTGGGAGTATGAGTGCTAAAACAATTTCTGAGGCGACACAGCAAAAAGTAGATGGAGAAATTCGTCGTATTTTGGATGAGCAATATGGTGTAGCGCGTAAATTAATTGAAGCCAATCGCGATAAAGTTGAAGCGATGACTGCTGCATTGATGGAGTACGAGACGATAGATGCTGACCAGATAAATGACATTATGGAAGGAAAGCCTGTTCGTGAGCCTAAGCCTAAGCAAGCGCCAATCAAACCAAACAGTTCTGGTGGGGCGGGAACAACTGTCAACCCAAAACCACAGCCGACGACTAAAAATGAGTAAGTAAAATAGAGACATACTCAGGCTTGGGTTAAAATAAAGGCTAGCTAATCAACAGCTAGCCTTTATTATTTTTATGACACTACATTGCGGACAATTTAAATTAGATTTAGCGCGCCCAAAAGTGATGGGCATTATCAATGTAACGCCTGATTCCTTTTCTGATGGTGGTGATTTTTCCAATACTGACCTAGCAGTACAACATGCATTAAAGTTGGTAGAAGAAGGTGCAGATATTCTTGATATTGGTGGAGAGTCAACGAGACCAAATGCGGTGCCAGTGTCCTTGCAACAAGAGCTGGATCGCGTGATCCCCGTCATAGAAGCACTGGTTGCGCACGATATCTGCGTTCCAATTTCTATCGATACCTACAAACCTGATGTGATGTATGCTGCACTGAAAGCAGGTGCAAGTATTGTTAATGACGTGCGAGCACTACAAGAGGACGGTGCATTAGCTGTTGTAGCAAGTTATGATGTTGGCGTTTGTTTAATGCATATGCAAGGTATGCCACAAACCATGCAGGATAACCCAACCTATTCAGATGTCGTAACTGAAGTGTCTGATTTTTTAATGAGCCGTGCCAGTGTTTGTCTGGACGCAGGTATCCAAAAAAACCGCATTATGTTGGATCCAGGGTTTGGATTTGGTAAAACACGCGAACATAATATTACGTTGGCAAAACAATTGCAGCGCTTGGCTGCGCTTGGTTTTCCATTATTAGTTGGATTATCGCGCAAATCTGTATTAGGGCAAGTAACAGGCAATGATGTGAATGCGCGGTTATATGCAAGCATTGCCGCTGCGGTCATTTCAACGATGAAGGGTGCAAAAATACTTCGCGTACATGATGTAAAAGCAACTGTTGAAGCGCTGAAAGTAGCAACTGCTATTTTAGAATAAATGTGGAGGAAACGTTTATGGTTTTTACGCAAGCAGTGATTGATGAAATCAAACTAGGTAGAAAAATTCAGGCGATTAAATTACTTAGGGAAGAGAATGGCATCGGGTTAAAAGAAGCAAAAGAAGCCATTGAAGCCTACATTGATAGCCATAGTGAAATTAAAGAAGCATTTAATGCGAATAAATCAGCGGGACTTTCACAAGAGCGGGTATTGCAAATTATTATTCTGCTTGTCGTCGTCGCTGTCATTTCAATGATTACATAGCGCTAAATCAACTAAAATTAGAAAATAAAATAAATAAACAATAGGAATAAGTCATGATGGCAAAGAAATATTTTGGAACAGATGGGATTCGCGGAAAAGTAGGGGAGTACCCTATTACACCAGAATTTGTGATGCGGCTAGGTTATGCCGCAGGACGCGTTTTTGTAGGATTACAAAGCAATCTGGCAAAAGATGCGCATCCATCTGTACTGATTGGTAAAGACCCCCGTATTTCTGGCTACATGTTAGAAGCTGCACTGCAGGCTGGATTTACAGCTGCAGGCGCTAAAACATTATTGACGGGACCGATGCCAACCCCTGCTGTCGCATATCTGACTCGTGCGTTGCGACTTCAAGCGGGGATTGTTATTTCGGCCTCACACAACCCTTATTATGATAACGGCATTAAGTTTTTTTCTAGTGAGGGTGCTAAATTAGATGATGACATTGAGCATGCCATTGAAGCTGAGCTGGAAAAACCAATGCAGGTCATGGAATCCGCAGAACTTGGTAAAGCTAAACGTATTGATGATGCAGCAGGACGTTACATTGAGTTTTGTAAAAGTACTTTTCCAAATGACATGAATTTGCGAGGGCTTAAGATTGTATTGGATTGTGCCAATGGTGCAACTTATCACGTAGCGCCCCCCGTTTTTCATGAATTAGGTGCAGATGTGATTGCTATTGGCAATACGCCGAATGGCTTAAATATTAATTTGGATATTGGCTCTACACATCCACAAGCTTTGCAGGCCGCAGTGGTTGAACATCAAGCTGACTTAGGGATTGCTTTTGATGGTGATGGTGATCGTGTGCTGATGGTAGATGCTGATGGGAGTTTACTGGATGGCGACCAATTGCTTTACATTATTGCACTAGGTTTGTATGGGAAAGGCGAGCTTAAAGGTGGTGTAGCTGGCACATTGATGACCAATTTAGCTTTTGAACATGCTATGCAAAAACATCAAATTCCATTTGCACGAGCGAAAGTTGGCGATCGTTACGTACTAGAGCTGTTGAATGAAAAAAACTGGCAACTAGGGGGTGAAAATTCAGGCCATATACTCACGCTAGATAAGCACACTAGTGGCGATGGCATTATTTCAGCATTACAAGTTTTGACTGCTTTAAAACAAAGTGGAAAAACACTGAAACAAATGGGTGAAGCACTCGTGCTTTATCCACAAGTCTTGATTAATGTAACGACTAAACAAAAGTTAGATCTATCGAACTCAGAAATTCAAGCGGTTGTTAAACAAGCTGAATTACAACTTAAGGATACGGGTAGAGTATTATTACGCGCTTCAGGGACAGAGCCAAAAATCCGTGTGATGGTAGAAGGACAAGATGCTGCACTTGTACAGCAACTGGCAGAGCGGATTGCGGTAGTTGTTGAGCAGCAAAGCAAGATTGAAACGGTATAAACCATTGTTTAAATAGAAATATATTAATATTTCATCATAAAATATTCATGTGAGTTTCACGTGCCTGTCATATTATGAGCGCATTCTGACAACCTAGCCAATTCGTATTTGGAGGTTGTGATGACAAATAGAATGCGTTTATATCTTAATCGTATGAATCACTTTGATAGCGCACTGTGCGTTAAAGTCAGTCATACAAGTCAATACCGTGTTATCCGTGATTGGTTTAGGCTGATGAGCAGATTGGGTGATGGTGTTTTTTGGTACACTTTATTGATTGGTATTTTGTTAGTGCAAGGCATGGATGCTTTGTTGCCAGTTCTTCATATTGCGGCCACCGGCTTGTCTGGTACATTGGTGTATAAATGGTTAAAAGGAAAAACATTACGCCCTAGGCCATACCAAGTACTACAAGATGTGCTACTGACAGGTAAACCTTTAGATTACTTTAGCTTTCCTTCTGGCCATACGTTGCATGCAGCTGCATTTACATGCATGATTTTGGCATATTACCCCTCACTTGCAATGTTGATTGTTCCGTTTAGTCTGATGGTTGCAGTGTCGCGCGTAGTATTGGGATTGCATTATCCTAGCGATGTATTGGCAGGTGCTTTAATTGGGTGTGTAATGTCTTTGCTATCTATGAGTATAGTGTTTATCTAGAATCAATCTCAAGACAATAACCGTGTCTTATAAGCTGCGTCCTTCCATGTTTAGCCACTGATAATCGTGCTTTACCGCGCACTATAGTAGCTAATTGGTTCAGCATGATCAATATGTAATGTTTCCAAGCAGTGCTGACGCCACATGGTAATGCGTGTTATGTCAGTATTAACTAGCAGTTCGGGCTGCCAATTAGGGTGGTGACCATTGAGAACTTTATGAAAATCACGTAATGCATGCTGTGTTTTGCCAATATAGTAATCAAAATGTTTATGCTTTTGATTATTGCTTAACTGAATACAGCGATGAATGATAGACGGTAGTTTAACCAATCTTAATAAGCGGTCAGCATTAGCGAGTTTAATCAATTTCTTTTGCACAAATCGTTGTGGATGCTCAAAACAGGGTGCAATAAAATGACTCATTAATACTGCATATTTTGATAGCAGTTGCCCTGGTGTCATAGACAAACATTGTTGAATATGGACATCCATTGCCCATTCAGAGGCTATGTGAGTCAATATACTTTCATGCTGCCACAGTGCTTCATGTGCAGGTACAAAATGATTGTGTGCAATCACATCAACATAGAGATGGCTTGCATAGCCAATAGCAATGGCGGTCTCTTCGTCTGTGCATGCTGTGTTGATTAGGTATTCAGCTTTTTGCCATTGATGTGTCGTTTTGAATTTTTTTGAAATGACAGCTAAGTCTGGTAAACATGCGCCTGCCATTACAAGTTCAGGAAATTGTTTAATTGCATTTCGAAAGCGCTTAGCTAAAAGCGGTGAGGCGAGTAGTAACGTTTGTGCAAAATAGACGTGTGTGTATAGACCCCATGCGTTTGCATCAAAAGAATATAACGAGAGTGGCAAACACCACCAAATGCTATTAAGTATATTACGTCTTCGCATGCGTGATAATTTGACATGCTTTTATGAAACTTAAATGACATAAGTTCATGTAATTAGGAAACTATTGTCATATTCATCAAACTGTCACATTGCGTCTATAGCATCTAATGATATTAATAATATGGCTAATGTTGTGTATGAAAATACTGTTTATCTCTGATGTGTATTTCCCACGTGTTAATGGCGTTTCAACATCAATCAAGACCTTCATTGAGCAATTAACTGCGTTGGGTCACCAAGTAGACTTGATTGCGCCAGATTATGGAACCAGCAGCACAAACGAAAAGCATATCAAACGCGTCTCGGCAAGAAGTATCTATTTTGACCCTGAAGATCGGCTCATGCGGTATAGCAAAGCGCTAAAGTTATTGCCTGAACTCAAAAAAATAGGTTACGACATTATTCATATCAATACACCTTTTATTGCACATTACTTAGGTCTTAAACTCGCCAAGCAACTTGGAATACCCTGTGTAGAAACCTATCACACTTTTTTTGAGGATTATCTGCATCACTATTTACCCTGGATACCACAATGGGCAGCAAGAAGTATTGCGAGAGCGATTTCTAGAAAGCAATGTAACGGCGTCGATGCACTGGTTGTCCCTTCTCAACCGATGCTTGATGTATTAAGAACATATGGTATCAATACGCAAGCCAGCGTAATCCCCACTGGTTTGCAAGATGCAAGTTTTGTTAAGGCTGATGGGCTCAGGTTTAAACAGCAACACGGTATTGAAAATAATCGCCCTATGTTGCTCTATGTTGGTCGAGTTGCTTACGAGAAAAACATTCCATTTTTATTTGAGATGACAAAGGTACTTACTGAGCGATACCCGAATGTGCTGCTTGTCGTTGCAGGGGAAGGACCAGCGGAGGGGGCATTGCATAAGCTCGCTACTACATTAAAAATTCAAGATAACGTACACTTTATTGGTTATTTGGATCGCAATACTGCACTGAACGATTGTTATAAATCAGCAGATGTTTTTGTCTTTTCTTCCAAAAGTGAGACACAAGGATTGGTGCTATTGGAGGCAATGGCACAAAGTACGCCGGTTGTTGCTATTGCAGAACTGGGCACTGCTTCTATTTTGGTTGAAGGGGAAGGTGCGTTAATTTCTCCTGATAATAAAACAATTTTTGCCGATAAAGTGGCGCAATTGATAGAGAACCGTGATCAGCGAGATGCCTTAGGCAAGCGTGCAAAAAACTATGTAGTAAATCAATGGACAGCAGAGGTGCAGGCGAAGCGAATGGTGAGTTTTTATGAGCAAACGATTGCACTGAATGCATCAAAAAAGCCAGCAATGCACTACAGTGCTCAAGCAGACTGATGCTATACCTAAGGAAACAAACGAAATGTTTACCTAGTGGTTTAAATGATTTTACATTTTTTTTGCTGCATTAGCTCATGGCTGATTTCTTATATGCTATAAATGCATTATGGAAAATAATATGATTATAGGCGCAGACACGTTGCTGGCAGCAGTTGATTTGGGTTCAAATAGCTTTCGATTAGAGATAGCACAGTATGTTGGAGGCCAAATACAACGCGTAGATTATATTAAAGAGGCCGTAAGACAGGGTGGTGACCTTGATGAAAATCGCAACCTGAATGCAGATGCATTGGAGCGTGGTGTTAAATGTCTAGAGCGGTTTGGTGAAGCGCTAAAAGGGTTTTCTAAGCAAAATGTGAGAGCGGTTGCCACACAAACACTCAGGGAAGCAAGAAACAGAGACTTTTTTCTTGGCTTGGGTAAGAAGGCACTCGGCTACAACATAGAAGTGATTTCTGGGGTAGAAGAGGCTAGGTTGATTTACCAAGGTGTGAGCCATTTTCTGCCACAGTCAGAGGAGCGACGTTTGGTCATTGATATTGGCGGGCGGTCGACAGAATTTGTTTTAGGTCAGCATTTTGATGCATTAAAAACTGAATCATTACGCGTTGGCTCTGTAGCTTGGTCACTTAAGTATTTTCCTGAAGGAGAACTTTCTGAGAAAAATTTAAAACGTGCTGAAGTCGCGGCCAAGTCATTTCTGGATGTTGTAACCGATCAGTATGGACGTAAATATTGGGATAAAGCTTATGGTGCATCTGGAACGGTTGGTGCGGTTGGTGACGTGCTAGCTTTGGCAGGATTTGAAGAAGGCGTGATTACAAAAGAGGGACTAGACTGGTTTAGAAAAGAGCTGATCAACGCTAAACATACAAGCAAGCTAAAACTTGATGGCTTAAAAGAAGAGCGTAATGCAGTCATTGGCGGGGGATTAAGCGTCTTGAGAGCAATTTTTGACATCTTAAAAATTGACACTTTACATGTTGCACGTGGTGCATTACGACACGGTTTGTTTTATGACATGGCGGCTGAAGCAAGTGATGGTTTGGTTTACACAAAAGAAGCATCAGTTAACTTAGTGCTAAGCCGCTTTCCAGTCGATACAAAACATGCCGAAAATGTAACAGAAGCAACAATCTATTTGTTTGACTCTGTAGCAAAGGGACTTAAATACAAAAAAAGTGAGATTAAAGATCAACGAAGATTGCTAACTTGGGCAGCACAATGCCACGAAATTGGCAGCATCATTTCACACACCGCGTCACATCTGCATGGCGCATATATTTTAGATCATACAGAATTAATGGGCTTCTCTCAAAGTGAGTTGCATCACTTAAGTTTGTTGGTGTTAGGGCAAAGAGGTAAACTAAAAAAATTAGACTTAACGATGGTTGATGACTGTTTAATTGCATCATTAGCATGTCTAAGGTTAGCAGTTATATTATGCCACTCACGGAATAAGCCTGACTTGAGTGGTGTGCAGAGTTTGGCTTTTAAAGACAATACAATCCAACTAACTGTCTTGGGTGACTGGGCAGGAGAGCATCCACAATCTGCCTATTTGTTGGAAGAGGAAATTATTGCTTGGAAAAAAACTAGCTGGAATTTTACGGTAATTACGAAATCAGAGTAGATTGTTAGTATTATCAAGGAGATATGAAAATGGCAATAGATAAAAAGACGACATCATCAATAAATAAAACAGCAGCGGTAAAAACCACTGCTGCTAAACGGCCAGCTAAAACAAGTCGTGCCGCACCTAGAACCAAAGTGACCCAACCGGCTACAGCTGAAACAAAGGTTACACAAACGCAAGTGCGTAAGGTTGGAAGTCCATCCGTTAGAAATAAGGCTTCACAAAAGCAGCTAGCCACAACACAAACAATAACGGTAAGCAAAAAGAAGATGGAGCGTGATAGTTTTACGATGCCAAAAGATGAGTATGTTCAGTTTTCAGTCCTTAAAAAACGCTTAGAAGTATTGGGTCAGCCAGCTAAGAAAAGTGAATTACTCAGAGCGGGTGTTAAATTATTAACGAACATGACAGATAAGCAGTTAAAAGAAGCGCTTTCAGGTATACCTGTCATTAAAACGGGTAGACCGAAAAAAAAGAAGTCGTGATTTAAAGTAAGCGCGGTGTTTGTATCGTCAGCAAATCAAACTGATCATTTGATAATGGTGCTGTTTGTTTAAACCACCACAGTGCAGCTTTTTTAATATTTAGTCCGTCGCTTTGCTGCATAGGATTTAATAAGTAAGCCGCTAACGCTCCCAACCATGGTTGATGACCAACAATTAGGAGATTCGTTTCGATGGTGTCGTCAACAGCAAAGCCGTTGATTGTATCCAAAATACTAGTTAGCGATGAACCTGGTGCCAAGCCAGCTGATAACTTAAAATCATTAGTTAATGCTTGCGCCGTTTGTTGAGACCTTACAGCATTGCTAGAAACAATCATGGTATCTTTAGGTGAGTATCGCTTTAGCCAAGCAGCGACTGTTTTTGCTTGCTGTTGACCCTTTTTGCTGAGTGGGCGGCTTAAGTCATCATTGATGTTGCCACCAATAGGTAGCGCATCAGCATGCCGCCATAACATAATGCTTTTGTATGCTGGGAGTGATTCCATTAGCGATGAATTTGTAGCAGTTCTGTTTGCGCAGAAATTTTCTTCGATTGCTTGTCAGTAGTATTTTGCAAGCTACTGACTAGCTGATAACTACCATCTTCGGTTAGTGACCATGCATCTACATTGTCTTCCAAATAAGGCGTGAAGCATTCATCGATAACACGCTGTTGCATGTCAGCATCCAGTACGGGCCAAGCAATCTCTACGCGTCTGAGCATATTTCTAGACATCCAATCTGCACTGGATAACCATAGTTTGCTTTTGCCATCAATGTTGAAATAAAATGCACGAGAATGCTCCAGAAAACGGCCAACAATTGAGCGAATACGAATCTTATCTTGTAAGTCTTTTTCCGCAAGTGGCAATATACAAGCGCTACGCACAATTAAATCAATCGTAACCCCTTTTCTGGCAGCTTTCATGAGTGCTAACACTAAGGTTTCGTCTGTTAATGAGTTGGTTTTAACAATAATGTTGGCAGGCTTACCTCTAGCTGCTGCATTGCCTGCTGAGGTAATATACCGCAGCATTGTGCTATGCAGTGTAAACGGGGAAGCAAGTAATTTACGCATTTTTGGTAATGGGAGTTCACTGGTTAAATGTCTAAATAACTGTTCCATCTCACGTGTTATTGTTAAATCGCTGGTCAGCATACTAAGGTCGGTATAAAGCCTTGCTGTTTTCGGGTTGTAGTTACCTGTTGAAACGTGCCCGTAGCGTTTTATTGCACGCCCCTCACGACGCATAATTAAACACATTTTTGCGTGTGTTTTTAATCCCACAATACCATACACGACTTGTGCACCAATTGACTCAAGTGCTTCTGACCAGTTGATATTTGCTTCCTCGTCAAAGCGCGCCTTTAGCTCAACCACAACCAGTACTTCTTTGCCTCTTTGTACGGCTTCTCTAAGCAAGTTTAAAATGCGTGGGTCTGAGCCTGCGCGGTATATCGTTTGATGGATAGCAAGCACATCATTATCGTGCACAGCCTCTTGTAGTAGCTGGATAACTGCTTCAAAGCTCTCAAACGGCTGATGAATTAAAATGTCTCTTTTTTTAAGCTGAGAGAACATCGATTTGTTTGTTGATAAGCCTTTTGGCCAAGCAGGTGTGAATGTCGGGAACGATAATTTTGTATCACTTGCTAAGTCTGGTAATTGAATCAATCGACCTAAATTAACTGGCCCATTGACTTTGTAGAGTGCAGAAGGAGGTAATGCAAATTGTTCAAGCAAAAAATTAGATAAAGCATCATCGCAATCAACAGTGACTTCTAATCTAACAGGTTCACCATAAGGTCTAGAAGCTAGCTCTTGTCGCAACGCTGTACGTAAATTGCTCATCTCATCTTCATCAAATTCTAGATCTGAATTTCTAGTGACGCGAAACTGAGAAAAGCTGATTATCTTTGCCCCTTGGAACAGATCCGGCAAGTGTGCACGAATAATACTCGTGAGTGAAACAAAGCATTGCTTCTTTTTGCTGACACGCGTTGGTAAAAGGGTCACTCTAGGTAATACACGTGGTACACGTACAATCGCTATTGAAGGCGTTTTCTTAGACTTAGTTTCTAGCTGCACAATAAAATGAAGTGCTTTATTGGCGACTTGTGGAAATGGGTGCGCTGGGTCTAAAGCAATGGGCAACAATAGTGGCTTAACTTCAGATTGAAAATATTGAGCAACCCATTTTTTTTGTTCTGTATTTCTTAAGTGACTCGAGATAAGAGAGACACCTTGCTTTTCCAGTGCAGGCATTAAGTCATTTTCAAACAGATGATATTGTTTTTGAACTAATTCATGTGCCTTTTCAGAAATTTTGTCGTAAGTGTCTACAGTGATATCACCCATCGTAATGCCAGTTAGCTTGGCTTCCAATTGAGGCTCCATGCGCACTTCAAAGAACTCATCCAAGTTAGATGCAACAATACACAGAAATCTTAGGCGCTCCAGTAATGGATAGTCTTCTCTTTGGGCTAAAGACAAAACCCGTTCATTGAAACTTAAAATACTTAAGTCACGATTTAATAAGGATACAGTTGATTTTTTCATTAGTAGATTAATATAACAAATAATTGTTACAAATATGTAACGATAATTAAACTTGTCACAAAGCTTGTACGCTTTGTTAGCACTATGTTTAAGTCGAAAGTGTAATGGGCATGATAAATAAAAGCCTCAGCTTACACAGTGCTGAGGCTTTTATTTTGAATGCATTTTTTTGTTTAGCTAGCATCATCATTGGTATGACGAATGTCGCGACCTTCAACTATATATATCACTTGTTCGGCAATGTTTTTAGCGTGGTCACCCACGCGTTCAATACAACGTGAAATAGTGATGACATCAAGCGCAGTTGAAATAGAACGAGGGTCTTCCATCATAAAGGTAATCAATTGACGTACAATTGCTTTAAACTCAGTATCTAATGAAAGGTCAGCTTCAATCACCATTCTAGCTTCATCTGTATCAAGCCTTGCAAAAGTATCAAGTGCACTTCTTAGTTGAGAACTTGCTGCATCCGCTAGATGTTTGACATCAGTTGTGGCTTTTAAAACGGCAACATCACGTTCTTGAATGCGGCGAATACTTTTCGCCATTTTTTTAATCTCATCACCAGAACGTTCGAGATCAGTCACCATTTTACTGATAGACATGACTAGGCGTAAATCACTTGCTGTCGGTTGACGTTTAGCAATAATGTGAATGCAGTCATCATCAATTGTTTTTTCAAACTTGTTTACTTGACGGTCATTTTCAAGGACATCTAAAACAGCCGCACTATTATTTTGTGTGTATGCTTTTGTGGTCTGGTTAATTTGCGCTTCAACCAGTCCGCCCATTTCCAGCACTCTGCTACGTAGGTTTTCAAGGTCCTCATCAAATTGTGTCGAGAGATGTACGGTTTCATTCATTTTTTTCTTCCTAACAATTAGTTAGTTGCATTAGTTTAACTGATTCTGCCAGTAATATAGTCTTCAGTACGCTTGTCTGATGGCTTAATAAAAATATCATTTGTATTATTAAACTCAATTAACTCGCCCAAATACATGTAAGCTGTGTAGTCAGACACGCGTGCTGCTTGCTGCATATTGTGTGTCACGATCACAATCGTGTAATCATTTTTTAACTCATGAATCAGCTCTTCTACGCGTGCTGTAGAAATAGGATCCAATGCAGAGCATGGTTCATCAAGTAACAAGACATTTGGTTTAACAGCAACGCATCTAGCGATACATAAGCGTTGCTGCTGACCACCCGATAAGCTAGAGCCGCTCTGATTTAATTTATCTTTGACTTCACCCCAAAGTGCTGCTTTTTTTAGCGCCCATTCGACACGGTCATCCATGTCACGGCTTGAGAGGTTTTCATATAACTTAACACCAAAGGCAATATTGTCATATATCGACATAGGAAATGGTGTTGGTTTCTGGAAAACCATGCCCACTTTCGCACGTAAGATATTAATATCTTGGTCTTTATGATGTATGTCGTTGCCATCAAGTAAAATTTTGCCTTCAACTCTTTGCTTTGGATAAAGCTCATACATACGGTTAAATGTACGTAATAATGTTGATTTGCCGCATCCAGAAGGACCAATAAAGGCAGTTACTTTGCTAGCAGGGATATCCAAATTTACATTTTTCAGGGCATGGAACTTACCATAGTAAAAATCTAAATTATCTGTTTTGATTTTTGACTGAAGGGTTTCGGTAGTCATTGATAAATAATCCTAAGTTAACGTTGTGTTTGTTCTTGGCGGAAGAAAGTTCTAGCCAAAATATTAAGGCCCAGAACAAACAAGGTAATAAGAAGTGCACCTGCCCAAGCAAGGTGTTGCCAGTCATCATAAGGGCTCAATGCAAATTGATAGATCACCACTGCAATACTGGCCATTGGTTTGCCCATGTCGGTATTCCAGAATTGATTATTAAGCGCAGTAAACAGGAGTGGCGCAGTTTCACCACTGATACGTGCAACACCCAAAAGCAAGCCTGTTAATATGCCGGCTTTTGCAGAGCGGTAAACAACAATCATCACTACTTTCCAATACGGCGCGCCTAATGCAGCCGCCGCTTCGCGTAGCGCATTGGGAACAAGCAACATCATATTTTCAGTTGTCCTCACGACGACTGGTATGATGATTAGGGATAGTGCAATAGCACCAGCCCAGCCAGAGAAGTGACCAACATTATGTACAGCGATTTCGTAGACGAACAAGCCAATTACGATGGAGGGTGCTGACAGCAAGATATCATTAATAAATCTCGTTGTCGGTGCAAGCCAACCTGTTTTACCATATTCAGCTAGATAAGTGCCTGCTAGGATGCCGATTGGTGTACCAATTAGCGTCGCAAAGATAACCATTAGCAAACTACCAAATATCGCGTTAGATAGTCCGCCTGAACCACCTGGAGGTGGCGTGGTTTCTGTAAAGACCGCAGTGCTTAAGTATTGGAAGCCATTACTAAATAATGTAAACAGTATCCATCCAAGAAAAGTTAGCGCAATGGCCACGGTAACCACAGACATTGTCATTGCCACTTGATTGAAGACTTTGCGCCTTTTATATCGCGCGTTGTTAAATTCCATCATGATTGTTTACCTTCCTGCTTAGCAAGGCGCAGCAAGAGTAGTTTGGATAAAGCCAGCACAATAAATGTGATGATAAAGAGAGTTAAACCGAGTGCAATAAGGGATGAGGTGTATAAACCACCAACTGCTTCAGCAAACTCGTTTGCGATTGCTGAAGAAATGGTATTACCAGGCATCATTAGCGAAGCAAATATTTCGTGTGAGTTGCCAATGACGAAAGTAACCGCCATGGTTTCACCTAATGCGCGCCCTAGTCCTAGCATGATGCCACCAATCACCCCTGTTTTGGTGAATGGAAGGATAACGTTCCAAACCACTTCCCACTTAGTTGAGCCTAAGCTGTAAGCTGACTCTTTTAGCATTGGCGGCACCACTTGAAAAACATCTCGCATAACCGACGCTGTAAAAGGGATAACCATAATCGCCAAAATGAAGCCTGCTGTGAGCATGCCAATTCCCATGGGTGGACCCTGAAATAGCAATCCAATTAAGGGAACTTCACCTAAGTTATCATTAATCCACGGCTGAACATGCTCAGCAAATAGCGGCGCAAAAACAAACAAGCCCCACATGCCGTAAATAATACTAGGGATACCTGCGAGTAATTCGACAGCAATACCAATTGGACGTTTCAACCAAACTGGTGCAATCTCAGTAATAAATAACGCAATACCAAAACTCAGGGGTACTGCAATTAACATAGCTATGATTGATGTCACAATCGTGCCATAAATTGGTACGAGCGCGCCAAATTCTTCAGTAACTGGATTCCACTCTGCACTGGTGAAAAAGGGCAGACCAAATGTTTTAAAAGCTGGCCAGCTACCGATAAATAACGAAATAATAATGCCTACAAGTAGTAATAGTACTAAAGCGGCAAAAAACATAGTGGTGTTTTTGAATACACTATCTAGTAAGGCACCCATGTTTTGTTTAGGTTTATTTGGTGATGACAAAGTTGACCCTTTAGCTTCGGTTTCTGTATCGAACGAAGTGACAGGAAGGGCCGAAGCCCCTCCTGCATTCCCCATATTACTATTATAGGATGACATTTTCTATATTACCTAAGTTAGTTCCAGACAGCTGAGCCGTCTTTTGCTTTCATGTCTGATTTCCAGCTCTTTTGAATGAGTTCTACAACATTGTCAGGTAATGGCACGTAATCAAGCGCTTTTGCACTTAAATCCCCATTTTTATAAGCATAATCAAAGAACTTTAATACTTCTTTAGCCATTGCAGCATTTTCTTGCTGTTTGTACATTAAGATAAACGTTGCACCAGCAATTGGCCATGAATCCTTGCCTGGCTCATTAGTTAATATTTCATAAAAGCCAGTTGCATTTGCCCAATCAGCATGCTTGGCCGCAGCTTGGAAACTTTCAATGGTTGGTTGAACTGTGCCACCATCTTTATTTACCATTGCTGTATAGGCTAGATTGTTTTGTGTTGCATAAGCAAGCTCTACATAACCAATTGAATATTTGATGGTTTTAACATATGAAGCCACGCCAGCATTTTTCGCACCAGCTACACCAGTAGGCCATTTTACCGCTGTGCTAGCACCAACATTATCTGCCCAATCTTTACTTACTTTACCAAGGTAGTTAGTAAAGATAAACGTAGTACCAGAACCATCAGAGCGATGTACAACGGTAATTGATTTATTAGGTAATTTCAAACCAGGGTTAAGTTTTACAATGGCTGGGTCATCCCATTTGGTGATTTTCTTTAAGTAGATATTTGCTAGTGCTTCACCGCTTAATATCAATTTGCCAGCTTCAACACCTGGGACATTGATAACAGGTACAACGCCACCAACAACTGTTGGGAACTGCATTAAACCTTTTTTGTTTAATTCTTCAGGTTCTAATGGTTTGTCTGATGCGCCAAAATCAACAACTTTATTGCTAATCTGTTTGATACCTGCACCAGATCCGCTAGCTTGATAATTTAATTTAACCCCTGTTTTTACTTCATATGACTCAGCCCATTTTGCATAAATTGGGTGAGGAAATGATGCACCAGCACCTGTGATTTCAGCTGCGGCAAAAGACGGCGCTGCAACAGTCAAACTTGCTGCGAAAATCGACGCTGCACTTAATAATTTAACAAACTTCGTTTGCATGAAGAATCTCCAATAATAAAATTTAAAACCTCAACACAGCTAGTGCGACCATTTATCGCTTTTCTACTGCGCACTTAACTACGACCATCATTTTAGAAACCAAATGTGACAGTAATGTGACAAACAATGAATGGTATGACATAAATGCCATTTTTCAAAATGTTTGAAGTTTTATTTGGAGATTGTCTTTGAATTGGAATTTATCTAAATTTAAGTCCTTTTGAAATCATTTTAGATATTTATTTTTAGCAGATTTAGCGAAGTCCGATTTGATTAAGTTGAGCAGCAAGCACATCATTGTTTTCAATCTTGCTCAAATCTAAATTTAAGAACGCCTCAATCCTTCTTCTTAGGATGGTATAGGCGTTTTTAAAGCTGGCTTTGATCTCATCATCAGTCCCTGTTGCTTTGGCTGGGTCATCTACACCCCAATGTGCGCGAATCACTTTACCCAAATAAGCAGGGCATGTTTCACCAGCTGCATTCCCACAAACTGTGATAACAATATCTGGTACGCTGGGCAAGTCATTCCATGATTTACTATAGTAACCTTCAGTAGGGATCCCTTCTGCTTTAAGTAATGCAATTGAACGGGGATGTACTTCACCAGTAGGATTGCTGCCAGCGCTTAATGCTCGGTAGCCTTCAGGCGCCAAGGCATTAAAAGTGGCTTCGGCTATGATGGAACGGCATGAGTTGCCAGTACACAAAAACAAAACATTCATAAGATAATTCCTTAAGATTAATTTTCGTACCATTGCTTGCTGCGATTCACGATAGCAACAATCGACAGCATCACCGGCACTTCAATGAGCACACCAACGACAGTCGCTAAAGCGGCACCTGAGTTAAAGCCAAATAATGCAATAGCGGTTGCAACAGCAAGCTCAAAAAAGTTTGATGCACCGATTAAGGCTGAAGGTGCCGCAACACAATGCGCAACTTTGAATTTTTTGTTCAACCAATACGCAAGCATAGAATTGAAGTAAACTTGAATTAAGATTGGTACAGCAAGCAATACAATAATCATTGGTTGGTTAAGAATTTGCGGGCCTTGAAATGCAAATAATAAAACGAGGGTCAGTAATAACGCTGCTAATGATATGGGCTGTAATTTTTTAAGAGCTGCCAACAGTACTCGATCGTTCCCTTGGCGTAACAACACCTTTCTTGTTATCTGACTGATAATGACAGGTACGATAATAAATAGTACGACGGAAATGAGTAGTGTGTCCCATGGCACCACAATGCTAGATAAGCCCAATAACAACGCAACAATTGGTGCAAAAGCAAATAACATAATTGCATCATTAATTGCTACTTGGGATAGGGTGAATTTTGCATCGCCATTACACAAGTTGCTCCAAACAAACACCATAGCCGTGCAAGGTGCTGCAGCGAGTAATATCAATCCTGCAATGTAGCTGTCAATTTGATCAACCGGGAGCATATCTGCAAATAGATGGCGAATAAACACCCATGCCAGAAGTGCCATTGAAAATGGTTTTACCATCCAATTGATAAACAAGGTGACGCCAATACCCTTCGTATGCTTCAGCACTTCACCCATCGCAGTAAAATCAATTTTAAGCAGCATCGGGATGATCATGAACCAAATTAATATGGCAACGGGTAAGTTGACTTCAGCAACTTTTATTTCAGCAAGCCCTTGAAAAAAACTAGGTGCTATTTTGCCAAACGTAATGCCGACGACAATACAACCAAGTACCCACCATGTAAGGTTGCGCTCGAATGCACTTATTTTTGGCGCACTGTTAGCAACAGCTTGATTTGTTGTCATTCTGGACTTCCCTTTTTTTTGTAAATTGAATGCTTTGCGTTGGGGCACAACAGGCCGTCTCACTGATTTTTTTCTCGTCACTAAATGTGAGCGCGCTTTCCAAAGTGTGATAGCTTTCCCAAGCAATACCAGAAGGGTCTTGTACCCAATGCTTATCTGACTTGGCATAGCAGCAGGTTGTCCCTTCTTGGGAAAGTATGTCCATTTCTGCTTTTTCCATGCGTGCTTTAATTTCTTCAAGTTCGTTATTGTCATCAGCTTGGATGCCAATGTGATCTAACCCTATTTTTGTACCGCGGTTACTAATCGCAAAATTAACCAGCGGGTCATCTAACATCCATTTTGCATAATCAGTTTTTTGCACAGTTGGCGTCATACCAAATACTGCATTATAGAAAAGGATGCTTTTATTTAAGTCATCAACTGAAATGTGTAGGTGCATTCTTTTCATTTTTTATTCCTTTTCTGTGCTGTTACATACATTTGTTGGGCAGCATTCCTGCTCACCTTCACAGCAGTTTTCGGTTAAGTACGCTAATAAATTATTCATCGTTTCATAATTTGCAGAATAATAAATAAAGCGGCTTTGTTGATTTGCATTGATTAAGCCAGCATGGCTTAATTCTTTCAAATGGAAGGATAAGGTACTGTTAGGGATGTCTAGCTTATCTGATATGGCCCCTGCTGCTAATCCATTTTTCCCTGCCTGGACGAGCAGGCGAAAGATTGCTAAACGCGCTTCATTAGCAATTGATGAGAGTTGTGTAACGGCTGATTCTTGATTCATATTTCTATATTTCCATAAATATAGAAATAAGTCAAATTAATAATGTCTAACTACGCAACCCGATGTTATAAACAATGAAGGTGACCTAAACAAACCAAGGTAAGTCATCAACTGGTGTTAGACCCTCAGGGTATGAGTAAAATAAAGCTTTGTTGTATAATGGCTGATTCGTATTTACAAAAAAATAACATTTCAAAAGAAGTCGCCCCATGGAAGCAGAACAACTCAATCTTATTGCCAATCGCCTAACGGATTTAAAGCAACGTAACTTAGCATTACGGGGGTATCTTTGACTACGAAAGCAAATCACAACGCTTAGCTGAAGTCGATGGGCTTTTAGAAGATCCTAATGTTTGGAACGATCAAGAAAATGCTCAAAAACTGGGTAAAGAAAAGCGCATGCTTGAGTCTGTTGTTCACACATTAACTAAGTTAGAGCAAGGCATTAGCGATAGCCAAGAGTTATTTGAAATGGCGCGTGACGAAAACGATGATGAGTCGCTATTCAGTATTGCAGAAGACTCAGAAACGCTGGAAAAAACCATTGAAGAAATGGAGTTCCGTCGTATGTTTTCACAGCCAATGGACGAGAATAATTGCTTTATTGAATTTCAGTCTGGTAGCGGTGGTACTGAAGCACAAGATTGGGCCAATATGCTATTCCGTATGTATTTGCGCTATTGCGAACGTAAAGGCTTCAAAGTAGAGGTGTTAGAACAATCAGAAGGCGATGTTGCGGGCATTAAAGGCGCATCCATTAAAGTGACTGGCGACTATGCTTTTGGCACTTTGAGAACTGAGAATGGCGTACATCGCTTGGTGAGAAAGTCACCATTTGATAGTAATGCAAAACGACATACTAGTTTTGCGAGTGTACAAATTTTTCCAGAAGTCGATGATTCAATTGAGATTGACATCAATCCAGCTGACATACGTATTGACACCTATCGCGCTAGCGGTGCTGGTGGGCAGCATATTAATAAGACGGATTCAGCAGTGCGTTTGACCCATATTCCGACGGGTGTTGTCGTGCAGTGCCAAAATGATCGCTCCCAACATAGAAATAAGGAAGAGGCGATGAATATGCTCAAGGGCGCTTTATATAATCTTGAATTAAGTAAACGTAATGAGGAAAAGCAGGCGCTTGAAGATGCCAAAACCGATATTGGCTGGGGGCATCAAATCCGCAGTTATGTGTTAGATCAGGGTCGTATTAAAGATTTGCGAACAAATGTAGAGGTTGGAAATACACAGGCTGTTTTAGATGGTGATTTGGATCAGTTTATACAGGTGAGTTTGAAGCAAGGCGTTTAATAATGTACATAAGACTATTTTGGATTTTGTGCATTAGGGTGCTTAATCAGGAAAAGTACTCTTTCAACATCTACGTGTAGAAACTTAGCGATAGCCTCATAGTCATCTGGTAGTGCAGCATCATCCCAACCATTTGCACTGTGGCGTGCTAGGTTAACTGCCAGAGATACATTAGTTACGCGTATGTCAATTTTTTCTTGATTATCATCATCCATTAAGTTGCTAAGTAACGGTGGCATATGATGCGTTTTGATTAGTGCTTTTTGCAAATCACTCATATGGAATCCCAGAACTAGTTCCTGTGCCGTTTTTGTTCGCAAAGTTTTGTCTTTCTTTTGCATTTCAAAAATACGGTTCATTTGGTCTGGTGCAAAACACCACATGAGCATTTCTGCCAAATCATGAAGTAATGCTGCAATCCAAACTTCTTCTGAATGTAAATCTTTACGTAATGCCGCCCAATCTGCCGCATAATAGGCTGCACGATGTGCTCTTTTAATGAGTTTCAATAAGTGAGTGAGCGCTGGTGTATTGTCTTTTAAACGGTCATCTACCAATAAATCGGGGGATAAATTGCGATAAAAGGTAGTAGTTCCCATCATGATAATGGCTTGTTCAACTTCGACGATATGTTGAAGCTGACGTTTGCCAGGGTTATTGTTAGCATAGCTGAGTATTTTGAAGACCATAAATGGATCGCTTAATACAGCTAATGTAATATCACGTGCGCTCAGATTGTCTTCATCTAGCTTGAGCTTAGTCAAAGATCTTGCCGTCTGCTTTAAGACAGGGGTGTTAACTTTACTTAAGCGCTTTAACCATTCATTCGCATGATTAATGTCAGTATTCATTTAGAGTTCTCCATATCACGTTATCATAATGGCTAGCACACAAAATCATATGGTAGAAAAAGATAAATAAAGTGGTTTAAATGTACAAATTAACCTATAGACAATACAATCTATACTCAACACAAAATAAACTTCTCTAAAGGCAACATGCAACCGCTAGACGAACTCACTTCTTCGATTAAGCAGCATAAGTTAACAGATTTTGATGCGTGGCACGGACGGGTTATCGTTTGGATTGCCGCCGCCACAGCAGGTTTAATTGTGGTGCTCTTCGCAAAGGCTACCGAACATGCAATGGCTTTGTTTTTTAGTATGCAACGCTCGCATTGGTGGTTGCCTTTAATCATAACGCCTGCAGGTGGAATGGTTATTGTATGGATTACTAGACGATGGTTTAAGGGGGCAGGGGGTAGTGGTATTCCACAAGTAATGGCTGCCTTACATCAAGAAAATGTCAGTAACAGATACCCAACACTCGTTAATTTTAGGTTGGCAATTGGTAAAATATTTTTAGGCGTTGGCGCATTGGCATCTGGTTTTTCTGCTGGTCGCGAAGGGCCATCAGTACAAGTTGCCGCGAGCGTGATGCATGCCTTTAGACACTTTTTACCCTATGGATTTACAGTTCAACCAAAGCATCTCATTTTGGCTGGCGGCGCAGCAGGTATTTCCGCGGCATTTAATACGCCACTGGCTGGGATTGTTTTTGCAATTGAAGAATTAGGACGTCGTTTTGAGCAAAAAACCAATGGCGTCATTATCACTGCCATTGTCCTTTCAGGCTTAGTGGCGATTTCATTGCAAGGCAATTATATTTATTTTGGGCAGTTGTCTGTGGGCATTGTCAGCCGAAATATTATCGTACCAGTACTGGTATGCGGATTAGTGTGTGGCATATTAGGCGGGATTTTCAGCCGAACATTGATTAGTGCAGGAAAAATGAAAGGTAGGGTTGGCGCCTTCAGGCGATTACATCCACTATGGTGGGCAGGAATTTGTGGTTTGTTGGTTGCAGGGTTAGGCGCTGTGAGTCATGGCGCTGCACACGGATCTGGATATCACACAGCACATAGTATTTTGGTAGGAGATACTGCCGATGCATGGTTTTATGCGCCAGTTAAATATTTAGCGACTATTTTTACTTACTTAAGTGGGATACCTGGTGGTATTTTTGCCCCTTCTTTATCAATTGGTGCAGGAATCGGACATGATTTAGTGCCATTGTTTGGCCATGAATACTATACGAGTGCCATTATTGCACTCTGTATGGCTGGATTTTTAGCTGCCGTGACGCAGGCGCCACTCACTTCTTTTATCATTGTGATGGAAATGATTGATGGCCATGAAATGGTGATTAGTTTAATGGCGATTACGTTTATGGCTTCGATAGTCTCAAAAGTGTTTAGTAACCCGCTTTATGCAACTTTAGCTGATCAACAGTCAGGAATGACCGAGAAAATCAGCCGAGAGTAACTAACCTGTATTTCTGAGACCAGCTGCAATGCCATTAATGGTCAGTAAGATTGCAAGCTTAAGCTTCTCATTTTTATCGCCATTGCGGTAACGTTGAATCATTTCAACTTGCAAATAATTCATAGGATCAAGATAAGGAAGCCTGCTTTTTATTGACGCTGCTAAAATTGGGTTGCTTGTTAGGCGCTCATCCGTGTCTTGCAGAAGATTTAACGCGGTTACCGTAAGTGCGTACTCTTTTTCGATGCGGCTAAAAATAGACTCTCTTAATTGTTCATCTGCAAGCATTTGTGCATAGCGTTTGGCTACTATTAAATCCGTTTTTGCGATTACCATATCCACGTTAGCAATCAGTGTCTTGAATAATGGCCAAGACTTAAGCATCTGTTTTAATTGCTTTGTCCGCGCGGCGGTTTTCTTACTATCCGCATGAATAAAATGATCAATGGCACTGCCTAAGCCGTACCAACCAGGGAGTAGCAAACGGCACTGTGCCCAAGAGAACCCCCATGGAATGGCCCGCAAGTCTTCAATTTTTCTATTTGATTTTCTAGCAGAAGGTCTACTGCCAATATTGAGCTCTGCAATTTCAGAAATGGGTGTCGTATTAAAAAAGTACTCTTCAAATCCTGGTGTTTCATAGATAAGGCCTCTATAAGCGGTCATTGCTGTTCCAGACAGCTCTTCCATAATGCTTTCAAAACTACGCAGTTGTTGATTGCTGATGACATCTTCAGGAAATAAGCTTGCGTCGACTGTTGCTGCAATTAAAGTTTCTAAACTTTGCCTACCTACTTTTGCATCCGAGTATTTAAAAGCAATTGTTTCACCTTGCTCTGTCAATCTTATTTGACCATTCACTGTGCCTGGCGGTTGTGCCACGATAGCATCATAAGTTGGACCACCACCACGGCCAACTGCGCCACCGCGGCCATGAAATAATCTTAGTTTGATGTTGGCTTGCTTGAATAATGAGAGTAGCTCTACTTCAGCTTTGTAAAGCTCCCAACTGGACGTTAAAAATCCACCATCCTTATTGCTATCGGAATAGCCCAACATTATTTCTTGCTTATCGCCTTGATAACGAAGCACATGTTTTATGCCCAGTAGACTTAACCAATCTCCCATAATCATGGGCGCATTACGTAAATCAGCAATCGTCTCAAATAAAGGGACGATATTCAAATCAAGTTGTATTTTCGCTGAACTCCAGAGCCCACGAAGTAAACCAGTTTCTTTTTGCAATAGTGCTAACTCTAATAAGTCAGATAAGGTTTCAGTATGAGAAATAATATATTGACATACTGCGCGCGGACCAAATAACTGACGTATTTCACGCACCTTATTGAGCACCCCCATTTCTTTGTGCAGTAGTTCTGAATATTGGTGATAAGGTGAAAATAAGAGACGTGGTTGTTGTAGCTCAGCTAAAAGCGTTTTGACTTTATCTTCTTCATCTAAATCATCGTAATTAAATTCAAAACCTGCTTTATTTAACAGCTCTGTAATCACCGCTTCATGTACATCAGAAGATTGGCGAATATCAATGGTAGACAAATGAAAGCCAAAGGTTTCGATAGCTTTTGCCAATTTACCTATTCTTGGATAGACTAAATTTTCACCTTTATTCAACATTAACGAATGTATTAGTATGGTGATTTCTGCTAAAAACTCTTCAGCTGTCAGATAGGGTTTTGCAGTAAGTTCATGCTGGTCATTTGCCGTGACTGATAAGACAGGTTTTGCGGTGACGATTAAACGGTCATGGATGCTATTGAGTGCCATCCGATAAGCTTCATCAACACGATGTGGTGACTGGTCGCGGGAACGTTCTGCTAACGCTTTAACTTCAGGCGTTACATTGATGAGACGTGTGGAGACAGCAAACTCTCGGCGCAATGATTCAACTTCACTGAGGTAAAACTTAAAAGCAGCTGCAGATTGGAGGTGAACAGCTTGAAATAATGTTTCGCCATTGACAAAAGGGTTGCCATCTCGGTCGCCACCTATCCAGCTACCCATATTGAGAAAGCTTGGTAATTGATACAGACCATAAAACTCTTCACTAAAAATACGATTAATATCGCGCTCTAAATCTTGCAGTATTTCGGGAATGGCATGCAGAAAAGTCGTTTCATAATAACTAATAGCATTTTCAATTTCATTGATTACAGATATTTTTGACAACCTGACAACCCGTGTTTGCCATAATGCGCATATAGTGCCTTCTATTAAAAGACGGTTACGTTCAATTTCCTTTTGTGAAATAAGGGTATCTCGCTCCGCAAGGTAACTGGCTAAGGCATCTTGTAACTCCAAAATACTTTTACGTTGTACTTCGGTAGGGTGTGCCGTGAGCACCGGCGAGATAAGTGCCTCATTAAAAAACTGCGCAATGGTTTCGTAGCTAACCTCTGGACGTTCAAACTTGTTGATCGTGTGTGCCAGCATGCCATTACTAAGGTCATCCTCATTAATTCTGGTACGCTGATGCGCATATAGGTCTTCAGCAATATTGACAAGGTGTTTAAAGTGACTAAATGCACGAATAATAGGCACAGCTTGTTCTGGCGTTAAACTTTTTAGTGAGTTTTCAAGTGCAATGGCTGCATCCTGATCATTTTGACGTCGGAATTTAACGGCTGTTTGACGGATGTACTCTATCTTATCAAAAGTATCTTGACCTTCTTTGTTAGCAATGGCTTGACCTAAGACACTGCCAAGGTAGCGAATGTTGTCTTTAAGATCTTTGGCTAGGGAGCGCTCAGTTTCTGGCATGATTCTCGTCGCAATGAATTGTACACCTTACAGTAAGCAACAACTGAACCACATTGAAAGCTTATGATTAACAATAACTTAGTGTTCTACCCACACCGATATGCACAGAAATAAAGCAGTGAAAACTAGTGATGCACTGATATTGCACTTTTTACAAGAGCGTAGGTGCACATCGTTGGATAAACCATCCTAATTGTTACCAGTCTATCGTTATAATGCTAAAATGCGACAATCAAAAATTAAGCAAACATTCTATCCAAATCATTTAGAGTAACCCATGACAGAACAGGCCAATACAGCAGCCCCAGCAGTAGACGAAACACCAATTAATGAGAATCACGTGATTGCGGAGCGGCGCGAGAAGTTAAAAGTGTTACGCCAGCAAGCACAGGCAAACCAGACAGCGGTTTTTCCTAATGACTTTACACCAGAAAATAAGGCAGCAGACCTACATGCTGCATTTGATGGTTTTGATAAAGAAACATTAGACCCGCAAGAAAATCCTGCTACGGTAGCCGGGCGGATGATGTTAAAGCGAGTGATGGGTAAAGCAAGCTTTGCAACGATACAAGATGCAACAGGACGAATTCAACTATTTATCAACAAGCAAAACTTAGTTGATGAAAATAGCGAAGCGCTGTATGAGGCTTTCAAACATTGGGACTTAGGCGATATTGTTGGGGCAAAAGGTGTTTTATTTAAAACAAAAACGGGTGAGCTTTCAATTAAAGTACATGAGCTACGTTTATTAACAAAATCACTGCGCCCGCTACCAGAAAAATTTCATGGCTTGCAAGATCAGGAGATTAAATACCGCCAGCGCTATGTAGACCTGATCACTTCAGAAGATACGCGTAAAACATTTAAAATGCGCTCCAAGGTAATGTCTGCTGTCAGAAGCTTCATGACGGATAACGCATTTCTAGAAGTCGAAACGCCTATGTTACATCCGATTCCTGGCGGTGCTTCAGCAAAGCCTTTTATGACGCATCATAATGCGTTAGACATGCAAATGTTTTTGCGTATTGCCCCAGAGCTTTATTTAAAACGGTTAATCGTGGGTGGTTTTGAGCGGGTGTTTGAAATTAACCGTAGCTTTCGAAATGAGGGGTTAAGTGTTCGACACAACCCTGAATTTACCATGATGGAATTCTATGCAGCTTATACTGATTACGAATGGCTAATGGATTATACGGAACAATGTATTCGTGCAGCAGTGTTGGCTGCACATGGTACAGCTGTGATTATTTACAATGGCAAAGAAGTCGATTTGAGTAAACCATTCGAGCGCCTAACCATTGTTGGGGCAATTCAAAAGTATGCGCCGCAATATTCAATGGAACAATTGAATGATGAAGCGTTTTTACGTGCAGAGATATTAAAGCATGGTGTTAAGCCATTTGAACATGCTGGCTTGGGCGCCTTGCAGCTTGCATTGTTTGAAGAAACGGCAGAAAGCCAGCTATGGAATCCGACTTATATTATTGATTACCCAGTGGAGGTTTCTCCGCTTGCACGTGCTTCAGATAAAAATGCGGAGGTTACAGAACGCTTTGAGCTCTTTATTACTGGCCGTGAAATGGCGAATGGCTTTAGTGAGCTCAATGATGCCGAAGATCAAGCAGCACGCTTCCATGCGCAAATGAAAGCGAAGGAGGCGGGTGATGATGAAGCGATGTATTATGATGCTGATTTTATTCGCGCACTTGAATACGGCATGCCACCAACTGGCGGTTGTGGTATTGGGTTGGATCGTTTAGTGATGTTAATTACAGATAGCCCAAGTATCCGAGATGTGATCCTGTTCCCACATATGCGGGCAGAGTCTTAAGCTTTTAACATAGCCAACATTAGTGTTATTAAATGCCAGTTAACCAGTGTTAACTGGCATTTTTATTTGTTGTAAATATCGTACAAGTCATATCGAATTGTCTGTTTGTCATCAAATTGAAATATTTCAGTCTCAAAATTCCCCTCGTTGAAAAACATTGTATTAATTATTTAACTTATAGGGGATTTTATTGTGAACTTTCAATTACGTCGTGCACTGATGACAGCGCTGGCAGGGACTGCACTTTTTGGCTTTGGCTCAAACGCCATGGCTGATTCTACTTTTGATTTGATTCAAGCACTAGTTGAAAAAGGTGTGCTAACAGAAGAAGAAGCATTGCCTTTATTAAAGAGCCGTGCCAATGATGAAAAAGCCGCAGAAAAAAAAGAAAAAAGCTTTGCTAAAGTTGAAGCAGGTAAAAAAGGTTTAGTAGTTAAAAGTGGTGATGGCAGCTCTGAAGTATCTATTGGTGGTCGTTTACATGTGGAAGCCATGAGCCATAGCAATGATGAGGATTTGTCAAATGGCGGCGCTACAGATGGTACCGATATTCGTCGTGCACGGATGTATGTTAAAGGTAAAATCGCCAATGACTGGAAATACATCATCGAGGCTGATTTAGCAGGTAATAATGTCAGCATGAAAGATGTCTTTGGTGAGTATGTCGGTATCGAAGATTGGACATTTACTTTTGGTAACCAAAAACATGCGATGAGTATGGAAGTGCAAGAAAGCTCAAACGATATTATGTTTACAGAGCGCGGTTTAACCTATGCGTTAACTACACCATACTTTGATCGTGCGATTGGTTTAAATGCAAAAGTGGAAGGTGAAACTTGGAACGTACAAGGTGGTATCTATGGGGACCAATTTGAGCCTGAAAAAACGAATAGTACGGATGAAGGACATGGTTTTGCTATACGTGGTACCTGGAACCCAGTTTGGGATAAAGATGCAGGACATATGGTGCATTTAGGTGCTAACTATGGTGAGCGCTCCTTATCAAATCAAACAAATGTGATTACAGGAAGTAATAAGGGTGACTTTTCTTACGAAACAACAAATGGCTCAAATCTGAAGTTATTAGATACTCCAAATATTCCTGGTTTTGAAAAAGTAAAAGTAGGGGTGCTTGAGTTTGCAGCGATGTACGGTCCTTTGTCATTTCAATCTGAATATGCACATGCCAAAGCTGAAGGTACTGATGATTTTGACTTTGATGCTTGGTATGCCAATGTGGGCTATACGTTAACTGGTGAGCATCGCGAATATAAACCTGAAGATGGTGAATTTAAACGCTTGAAACCTAAAACTGACTTTAGCCTTAAAAATGGCACATGGGGCGCTTGGGAAGTGGCTGCGCGTTTGGATAGTTTAGATTTGAATGATGGAACTATTCAGGGTGGTGAAGGTGATCGCTACACATTGGCACTTAACTGGTACTTAAACTATAACTTCCGTATTATGGCCGATTACTCAAGAGTCTATGATATTGATAATGGTCCTGTTACACAGGCAAATGGTGATGAGGCAGATGATATTGATACCTTTACACTACGTGCGCAATGGGCATTTTAATGTAAGTTAGCAGTTATAAAAAACCCGCAGTTTCACTGCGGGTTTTTTATTGGTGTGTCTTTTTATCCATCAATTTCATGGTGCTTAAATGGGCTTATATCGGGCTGATACGCTTTGAGTTTGCAATAGAGCAGTCTGGTTTCAATGAGGTTCCAAATGCGCAACATGGCTTCTATATTGTCAAAAGGTTTGGTCAAAAAATCCTTAGCGCCCAGAGCCAATGCTTTTCTACGTGCAAGGATGGTTGCATCGGCTGTTAATACTAATACAGGTAAGTAAGTGTCTTCTGGGATATGCTTGGCGAGTAAGTCTAACACGGCGTAGCCATCAAGTTCTGGCATCATCAGGTCAAGCAAAATCAAATCTGGTTGAAACGCGGTAAATAAATCAATTGTTTTCGTAGAATCTGTGGTGCTAATGACTTGTGTAAAGCCTTCTTTCGCCAGTAGTGATTCTAATAGCCTTAGATTAGCATCGGCATCATCAACAATCAGTATTTTGGCGTTTAAAACTTCATCTTCGGTCATGACTGTTCTCTTCATCTTCTGTAAGGGTTAGCACTGCCTTAGTGAAACTAGCAATATCTAATGGCTTGGTCATATATTTATCAATACCTGTTTTTTCGAGCCGTTGAATGGTATCGGGCATCGCATCTGCACTTAAAATAATGATGGGAACACAATTTAAATGCGCTTGTGATTTCATATAGTGTACTAAAGCTTCGCCTGATTCATCAGGTAGGTTTAAGTCAATAATCATTAAATGAGTGTCAATTTCATTGAGTAAGTTTTTCGTCTCTTTAACCGTAGCGGTGCAGTGTAATTGAATATTAGGCAGGCGCTTAATAACCGCTTCAACTAAGGCACGGTTACTCATATTATCTTCTACGTAAACAATTTGTTTTTTATAGGTAGTCGCTGATTTTTCTTTGGTGAATGTTGCTGATTGCGAAGGTTGAACTGTTTTTGGTGTTTGGTCAGTTGCATTTAGCTCAATCCAGAATAGGCTTTTGTTTTTCGCAACGTGAATACTGCCTTGCATAGCGAGCATGATTTGTTTGCTCAACGCTAATCCTAATCCAGTGCCTTCTGTTTTGGTTTGCTCAGCACCTAAGCGATCAAACGCAGTGAAAAGTCTTTCTTTAAGAGACTCTGGGATGCCTGCACCCTCGTCAAATACTTCAATGATGATGTTGCTATTTTTTTTGTAAGCAGTGACTAATACCGTTGAGTTGTATGGGCCATATTTAAGTGCGTTTGATAAAAGGTTTAGAATGACCTGCAGTAGTTTTTGCCGCTCAGCCAGTGCAAATAAATCAGATTGTATATCTTGTTGAATTTGAATATCACGTATTTTTCCCAAAGGGGCAATATATTGAATTGCTTCTGCCAACAAATCATTGATTGGTGTTGGTTCGAGCGTTAATTTGAGTTCGCCTGATTCAATTCTGGCAATATCCAACACTTCATCAATGAGCTTGAGTAGATGGTCGCCAGCGCTTTTAATCATACTGGCGTTGTCTTTATGTTTTCCATTCTCAAGCTCGACAAGCAATAGTTGCGCAAAACCTAAAATAGCGTTTAAGGGTGTGCGAAGCTCATGACTAGTGCGAGAAAGAAACATGCTTTTTTCTTTATTGGCCTGCTCAGCATCTTTTCTTGCCTGCGTCGTTTCATAGATAGTTTTTGCGAGTAGTTTTGAGGCATGGTCTAACTCATCGGAGAGTTGCCCCAGTTCATCTTTACTTTTTGAAGGTAATTCAAGCGCTTCTGCTTTTGCCAAGTGTGCTGCACTATCTCTAAGTAACCTAACTCTTTTAACAATAGTGCCTGAAAAAATCCACACAGCAACAATAGAACCGACTATCCCGCTGATTGCAGCAAGTAAGGTGATGCGAATATTTCTTTGCCGTTGCAGTTTTATTTTGCTTTGATCTTCTGAGACTAATAGAGCTTCTTGCTTTTTTAAAAACTCAATTTCTGTTCTTAGTTTCTCCATATTGCTAACTTGCAATTTGAATTGCTGAATAAGGTCTTCAGAGGCAACATCAGATTCATTTTTGGATAAGATATCCAAGCGTTTAAGATTGTCTTGCACTAAGAAGCTGATACTATTGATGCGATTTTTCTGGTCATCACTTTCTAATTGTTGGTCTAATTTAACCAGAAGTTCTGGCAGTTGGTTTTTTGCGATATAAAAAGTGTCTAAAAACAGCTTGTCGCCCGTTAATAAAAAGTCTCTAACACCAGTAGAGGCTAATAATAGATTGGTGTGAACTGTTTCGATATCACGTTGATTCTGTAATGCGAGTTTTAATTGATTTTCCAAATTGGAAAGCTGCTTTTCTAAATTATAAAGAGATGCCAATGATGCCAGCAATACCGCAAGCGGGAGCATAATCACAAAAACACCCTTAGATGCTAGCGGTAAATCTTGCCAGTATTGTGAAATCCATTTGTTAATACCAGTTAGCAGTGTCATATTCTTATCGTTTACAAGTCCATTGCTTTGATACTATGACTTGAACCCGAGTTCAACTGCTTTTACAGCAGCTTGTGTTCTATCTTTTAGGCTCAGTTTGTAAAGAATGCGCTCAACATGAATTTTAACTGTCCCTGGGGCAATTTCCAGTAGTTTGCCTAACTCCGCATTGCTATGACCGTATGGTAATAGGGCAAATACCTCACGCTCTCTAGGCGTTAAACGCTCTAATAATTGCAAGTCTTCTGGACTTGTGTTTAGTTTGCTTGAGCGCATATGGGCAATACCAAGCAGGCCGACTAAGCTGTGTACGGTTTGTGTGTCATCAGCTGATAAAGTGCTCAAGTTACCTGAAAAAGCCAGTATGCCTAATGGTTGCTGGCCATAAGCGATAGGCACAATAGTTGGCGTCAAATTTGCAGTTTTTGGATAAGACCAGAGCGGCACCAAATCGTGGCTGACCTGGAATTCACAAGGTGCTTTTAAAAGTTTTGCTAACATACCCATTATGGGCACTCTTGCACCCACAGGATAGGTTTGACCTAGGTTGGCTTCAACAACTAAAGCATTTTTGTCTTGTATAGCAATCAAGCCATGTGTGGCGCCTACTTGGGCGCAAAATGAGTTTAATATTTTTTGTGCAACGATTGCTGACCATCCCTTGTCATAAAGCATTTTACCAATCAGAAAGAATAGCCTGAGCTTCGCGTTCTCTTCATGGTCTTTTTTAACGGACTGACGTAACTCTCTCGCGCTTAGGGGTGTTTTTTCAATTTCAGTCATAACATTTCTTCGTATATGCCGTTGAGTATATACCGATATAGGTACAGTGGTAGATTTTTTTTGACGGCATAGGCGGAAAATACAAAACATCAAAAAGCGCAGTAGACATACTAAAAAAACTTAATGAAGTAGAGAATGCAAAGGAGAAATAAAATGAAAAGTACACTTTTGGTAGCACTGGTATGCGGTATTTTTACGATGCATGTAAATGCAAATGAGCAGGACAACGGATTCTGGTTCCCAAATGAATCTTTAAGTGACACAACTGAGAAAATGCGAGTTGATCAATTAGCATTAAATGATGGTGTGAAAACAGACAGTGTATTTGATGATGGTGTCGGTACTGTTGTAGCTGATAATGAGGTCAACAATGCGACAAGGCTTAAATTTACCAGCAGAAGGGCTGCTTTAAACCCCGCAGTAAAAAATAAAGATGCTTATCAGGCAGATGACGAATGGGTTGGCGCAACGTATGTTGACGAACAAGAGTTAGAAGCTGGTAAAAGGCTCAATAGGCAGTTCAGAAGCAAAAGACCACATATTAATTATCAGTTTGATTAATCTGTCTTTGAAAACAATCACAACGGGCGCTTGCCCGTTTTGTGGTTTGAAATAGGCTGCAAATTTAATGTGTATGTAATGTTCAGCATTCAATAGTCCAGTATAATTTCTGTAATATTTAATCAATCATTTTAAGAAAGCTTAATACATGAAGACGAGTTTTTTCAACGACCTCAAAACGGATTTTCCAGCCAGTGTCGTCGTATTTTTTGTTGCACTTCCATTATGTCTGGGTATTGCGTTGGCATCAGGTGCACCACTGTTTTCTGGAGTGATAGCGGGAATAGTCGGTGGCATTGTAGTTGGTATAGCAAGTAGTTCACCACTTGGTGTCAGTGGGCCCGCAGCGGGTTTGGCTGTAATTGTTTTAACAGCTATAGGCACTTTAGGGTCTTATGAAGCATTTTTGCTTGCAGTCGTTTTGGCAGGTGTTCTTCAGTTGCTATTGGGTTTTTTGAAGGCAGGGGTTATTGCCTACTTTTTTCCTTCATCTGTGATTAAAGGTATGCTGTCTGGCATAGGCTTGTTAATTATATTAAAACAAATCCCCCACGCCCTTGGTTACGACTTTGAGTTTGAAGGCAATGATTCATTTTTACTACCTGATGGCAGTAATACTTTTACAGAGATTATGAGTGCTTTTGACTTTTTAACGCCTGGTGCCGTGGTTATCTCTGTTATTTCACTCATCATGCTGATTTTGTGGGATACGGTGTTAACAAAGAAACACAAAATATTCCAAATTATTCAAGGGCCAGTTGCTGTCGTTCTTTTCGGCATCTTAATGTTTAATTTATACAAAAATGGCATTTTCAATTTTTCGTTAGATAATAATCAGGTCGTGAACTTACCCGTAGCCAATGGCTTTGCTGAGTTTGTCACTTTTTTTACATTCCCTGATTTCACACAAATTACTAATCTAGATGTCATCAAGGTTGCATTTGTGATGGCGATTGTAGCCAGTTTAGAAACGTTATTATGTGTAGAAGCTACGGACAAACTGGACCCCTATAAACGTGTTACCCCCACGAATAGGGAGCTTAAGGCTCAGGGTTTGGGTAATATGGTATCGGGTTTGATTGGTGGGCTTCCTGTAACCCAAGTCATTGTGCGGAGCTCTGCCAATATTGCGTTTGGTGCCAAGACAAAACTTTCTGCTATTATTCATGGCATATTCTTGTTAGTTAGTGCAATCACAATTGCTGAGTATTTGAACATGATTCCATTAGCAAGTTTGGCAACTATTTTATTAATTGTTGGCTACAAGCTTGCAAAACCAGCACTGTTTATGGAGATGTACAAACAAGGATGGGATCAATTTATTCCATTTGTCGTCACAATTATTGCGATTATTCTGACTGACTTACTCAAAGGGATTTCCGCTGGTTTACTAGTTGGTATTTTCTTTACCCTTTATCACCGTTATAAATATTCACATTACGTTAAAGACACTATCACAGCAGAGGATGGCAGAGAAACACATCATTTTGTATTAGCCGAACAAGTGTCATTTTTTAATAAAGCAGAAATTATTGAATCTTTAGAAAAGGTACCGGCAGATAGTAAAGTTATTATTGACTGTAGACAAAATAAAGTGATCGAGCATGATATTCAGGAAGTGATTGATAACTATCAAAAGCATGCACAGCTTAAAAATATTGAAGTTGAGTTGCTTGATTACCAATCTAGCATTTAAGTTTTTATCTAATTTATTAAAAGGAATTCATTGATATGTATAAGCACCCATTATTAGATCGCGACAAAATGACCCCACAAGAGGCATTGGATATTTTAATAGAAGGGAATGAGCGTTTTATTAATGAGATTGAATCTGAAAAAGATTTTAAGTCATTGATACATTTAACAAAAGAAAAGCAACATCCATTTGCTTCTGTACTGAGTTGTAGTGACTCTAGAGCGCCTGTCGAGTTGCTGTTTGACCAAGCCCTTGGCGATGTTTTTAGTGTCCGCTTAGCTGGGAATATTGCTTCTGATAAAGGGATTGGTAGCCTAGAGTTTGGCAGTAAATACTTAGGAGCAAAACTAATTGTTGTGATGGGGCATACCAGTTGTGGAGCTGTAAAAGCGGCTTGTGATGATTTTAAAGATGGTCATATTGGAGAAATTATCAATATGATTAAACCATCAATTCGCCATGAAAAAACAGTGGCAGATGCGGCAGAACGTTGTTCTAATAACCCTGATTTTGTACAAAAGGTTTGTGAGCTCAATGTAAAATATCAAATTGAGAGTATATTGCGTTGCAGCGATATTTTAGATGATATGACGCAAGCGAAAGAAGTTGGCATTGTTGGTGCAGTGTATGATATTACCAATGGTAAAGTAAGGTTTATGCCAAATACGTTTGTAGGCGTATAAACACGACTAAGAAAAAGGGTGATTGTAATCAATCACCCTTTTTTAAATCAATGTCGCCATTTAGTCTTTACGATGCCCTTCTTTTGCCATGTTGATTGAATACTTAGGTATTTCAACAACTAAATCCGTTTCTTCCACAATTGCTTGGCAAGAAAGTCTTGATTGTGGTTCCAAACCCCACGCTTTATCGAGTAAATCATCTTCTTCTTCAGTTGCTTCATTCAGTGTATTGTATCCTTCGCGCACAATGACATGACAAGTAGTGCAAGCACAAGCTTGATCACATGCGTGATCAATATCAATGTCATGGTCTAAAAGGTTTTGGCAGATAGATTCTCCTTTTTTTGCTTCAAAGGCTGCTCCATCTGGGCAAAGTTCTACATGTGGTAATACAATTATTTGTGTCATTTATTTCTTTTCAACTATAAGTTAACTTCATCAACCTTTTTACCAGCTAATGCGCGACTAACGCTCACATCCATTCTTTTTGCAGCAAATGCTTCTGTTGCGGCGTTTAGCGATTCAGTTGCTGTATGGATTGCTTGGCTATCATCTGTTTTTAATACATTTTCTAAGGCATCAACTGATGCGCGTATTTGGTCTTTTTCTTTATCTTCTAGTAAGTGACCATCTTGCTCTAATGCAATAGTGATTGCGCTGATTAAGCTCATGGCATCTACTTTTGCTTCAGCAACAGCACGTGCTTGTTTATCTGATTCTGCAGCAGTAAAAGATGATTGCAGCATATCGGTGATTTCATCTTCACTTAAACCATAAGAAGGTTTTACTGTAATATTGGCTTCTACGCCTTTTGTTTCTTCACGTGCAGATACAGATAGTAAGCCATCTGCATCAACTTGAAAGGTGACACGAATCCGGGCTGCACCAGCCGCCATTGGTGGAATGCCACGTAACTCAAAACGGGCTAAAGATCGACATGCAGACACTAAATCACGCTCACCTTGCAGTACGTGAATACTCATCGCGGTTTGTCCATCTTTAAATGTTGTAAAGTCTTGTGCACGAGCAACGGGCAAAGTTGAATTACGCGGAATGATTTTTTCTACCAATCCACCCATGGTTTCTAAACCAAGAGAGAGTGGTGTGACGTCTAATAATAATAAATCCTCATCACTCTTATTGCCAGCAAGCACATTTGCTTGAATAGCTGCACCTAAGGCAACAACCTTATCAGGATCTAAGTTGGTGAGTGGTTCTTGTTGAAAGAACTCTTCTACAGCATGCCGCACATGTGGCATGCGGGTCGCGCCACCCACCATAACTACGCCATTTATATCTTCTGAATCCAGATCAGCATCACGCATGGCTTTTCGCATAGGGCTTAAGGTTTTATTGACTAAGTTTTGCGTCAATTCAATAAAGGCATCCACATTTAGACTGAAATCTACAGAATAACCCTCACTTAAACGGCAAGTGATTTGCGCCTCGTAATTATCGGTTAGCCACTCTTTAGCTTGACGTGCTTTCGTTAAAAGCAAACGGGTGTCTTCTTCACTGAGTGGCTTCGCTTTTGGATTTTCTTCTCTAATGCGGTCAAGTATCCAACAATAAATACGATGATCGAAATCATCACCTCCTAGCGCTGAATCGCCATTTGTGGCTAGTACTTCAAACACGCCTTTTGATAGGCGCAGGATACTAACGTCAAATGTACCACCACCTAAATCATAGATGACAAAGACACCCTCAGAAGCGTTGTCTAAACCATATGCCACTGCTGCCGCTGTTGGTTCGTTTAATAAACGTAGCACATTTAACCCAGCAAGGCGTGCAGCATCTTTGGTAGCCTGACGTTGCGCATCATCAAAATAAGCAGGTACAGTAATGACTGCTCCGGTAAGCTCTCCATCAAGCGCCTTTTCAGCACGTGCTTTAAGTGTGATTAAAATCTCTGCAGAAATCTCTACAGGGCTTTTTAAGCCTGCACGGGTTTTAAGTTGCAACATGCCTTGAGTAGCATCGTCTCCCGAATGGTTGCTTACAAAGTGATAGGGGATATGCGCTTTATCTGTGATGTCTTTTAAGCTACGTCCCATAAAACGTTTAACAGATGCGATAGTATTAACAGGATCATTGCTTTGTTCTGCTTGCGCGCGATGGCCAACGATTACTTTGCCCTCTGCGCTATAACGCACGACAGACGGTAATAGTGAGTGCCCATGTTCATCTTGCAAGACGGTGCTCATGCCACTGCGTACAGTAGCTACTAGTGAGTTTGTTGTACCAAGATCAATACCAACTGCCAACTTATGCTGGTGTGGTTCAGCACTCATGCCTGGTTCTGAAATTTGTAGTAACGCCATTAGTCCTCTATTTGTGTGATGGCTTTGTTAATGTCCTCACACACTTTATTTATAAATATGAGTTTACGTGTTGTTTCTGTTGCTGATGCTAAATCATTTTTTTCATCAATTAAATTAGCTAGTTCTTCGCTCAGTGTTTTAGCTTCTTGCCGCATTTCTTTTGCTAGGGTATCTAAGCCATTAATATCTTGAGCTGCTTTGAAATCTTCCAGTGCTTCGCGCCATTCCATTTGTTGCATTAAGAAATCTGCTGGCATGGCAGTATCTGTCTCTTTCGTTGCATTAATCTGGTGTAATGAAAGCAAATATTGCGCACGAGATGCAGGATTTTTTAGCGTTTGATAAGCTTCATTTGCCAATGTAGCAGTCTGCATAGATTTTAATTTTTCAGCAGATGGTGCCGTTACAAAGCGGTCAGGGTGTGAAGCCGATTGAATTGCTCGATACTGGCTCTCTAATGCAGAAGCGTCGATTGTAAATGCTTGATTAAGGCCAAAGAGTTCAAAGTAATTTTCACTCACACCGTAAAGCTTTCCCCACAACCACATTCGTCTTTTACATTAGGGTTGTTAAACTTAAAACCTTCATTTAAACCTTCTTTGGTAAAGTCTAATTCAGTACCATCAATATAAACGAAGCTTTTAGGGTCGACAATTACTGTGACACCATGGCTTTCAAAAGCCATATCTTCCGTTTTCATTTCATCCACAAACTCTAGTGTATAGGCCATACCTGAACAGCCCGTGGTTTTAACACCCAAGCGTAAGCCAATCCCTTTGCCACGATTGGCAAGGAACTTTTCGACACGATTAGCCGCGGCAGGCGTTAAGCTAATTGCCATTATGCTGCCTCTTTGCCTGCTTTTTTAGCTTTAATATCAGCTACTGCAGCCTTAATAGCATCTTCAGCCAACACTGAGCAGTGAATTTTAACTGGCGGTAAAGCGAGTTCTTCTGCAATCGCAGAGTTTTTAATCGCATATGCTTCATCGACAGTTTTTCCTTTAAGCCATTCTGTGACCAATGAGCTAGATGCAATCGCTGAGCCGCAGCCATAGGTTTTGAATTTTGCATCTTCGATTAAACCTGCATCATTCACCTTAATCATTAGCTTCATCACGTCACCACAAGCTGGTGCTCCAACCATGCCAGTTCCAACGTTTGGGTCATTTTTATCTAAAGAACCAACGTTACGTGGGTTTTCATAGTGGTCTAATACTTTATCTGAATATGCCATTTACTTCTCCTTAAAATTAAAATACTGCATCATTTCTGCGTTAGCTCAGTTTGCCGTACTAACGTACTGTCTACACATCGCTGCCTTGAACTGATTTCGTCTTTTAATTTTTCATTAAATTAATTACTTTTCAAAAATCAATTAAAACTTATTTATTTAGTGTTCTGCCCATTCAACTTTAGAGAGATCAACACCATCTTGGAACATTTCCCAAAGTGGTGATAACTCACGCAACTTGCCGATTTTGTCTTTTAGCAATTTAATCGTGTAGTCCACATCAGCTTCAGTGGTAAATCGACCAATTGAGAAGCGAATAGAGCTATGTGCAAGTTCATCTGAGCGACCTAAAGCGCGCAAAACATAACTAGGCTCTAAACTAGCGGAAGTACAAGCTGAGCCACTTGAAACCGCAATGCCTTTAATCGCCATAATCAATGACTCACCTTCAACATAGTTAAAACTAACATTGAGGTTATGGGGTACACGGTGACTTAAATCACCATTCACATAAGACTCTTCAATTTCTTGTAAACCGCTGAGTAGTCTGTTGTTTAACATATGGATGCGTTCATTTTCCGCATGCATTTCCTCACGCGCGATTCTAAATGCCTCACCCATACCTACAATTTGATGGGTCGCTAAAGTGCCAGAACGCATGCCACGTTCATGTCCGCCACCATGCATTTGTGCTTCAATTCGAACACGTGGTTTACGACGTACATATAATGCACCGATGCCTTTAGGGCCATAAGTTTTATGTGCAGAAAAACTCATTAAATCAACCGGCAATGTAGCCAAGTCAATTTCAACTTTACCTGTCGCTTGTGCCGCATCAACATGAAAGATGACGCCGTGTTCACGACAGATATTGCCAATCGCCTCAATGTCTTGAATCACACCAATTTCATTATTAACCAACATCACAGAGGCTAATATCGTGTCAGGTTGGATAGCTGCTTTAAATTTTTCAATATCGACCAAACCATTATCTTCAGGCTCTAAGAACGTCGCTGTAAAACCTTGTCGCTCCAATTCGCGCACAGGGTCAATCACTGCTTTGTGCTCCGTGGCGATGGTAATGATGTGTTTACCTTTACCCTTATAAAAGTGTGCGGCGCCCTTGAGTGCAAGATTATCAGACTCTGTTGCACCAGAAGTCCATACAATTTCTCGCGGATCAGCATTGACTAATTTAGCCACTTCTTCACGTGCGTTTTCGACTGCTTTTTCTGCTGTCCAACCGTAAGGATGGCTTCGCGATGCTGGGTTGCCATACTGTTCTGTTAAGTATGGAATCATTTTTTCTGCGACACGTGGATCTACTGGCGTTGTCGCAGAGTAGTCTAAATATATTGGCATTCTTTCCATGTTCAGTTTTAACTTCCTTTGTTTAAGCAGCAACTGCAGTCATTTGTCTTAAATCCTGCAATGCCTGCTTTAATGCAATTAAAAATTTATCAATTTGTTCTTGTGTATTACTCGAGCTGAGGCTAACCCTTATGGCGCCTCTGGCTAAATCATCATCGACATCCATTGCAAGCAATACATGGCTTGGTTCACTGCTTGCGCTAGAGCAAGCAGAGCCACTAGCAACTGCAAAGCCTAATTTGTCTAGTGCGGTGACTAACGTTTCGCCTTCAATATTATTGAAAGCAAAAAAGCTTGTATTCGGTAAACGTTCTGCTTGTTGCGCAAAAATGGTTGCATTCATACTAAGCAACCCAGCTTCCAACCGCTGGCGTAGAGCCTTTGTGTGAGAAACAAAATCACTGACCGTTGCCGTGGCAAGTTCACAAGCAACACCAAAACCAACGATGGCAGCAATATTTTCTGTGCCGCTACGTAAGCCTTTTTCTTGACCGCCACCATATAGCAGCGGCTGGATGTCAACACGCTTATTAAGAACCAGCGCACCTGCACCCAATGGGCCACCAATTTTGTGACTAGATATGGTCATTGCATGGATACCCAATTCTGTAAAATCAATATGCATTTTCCCTAGTGCTTGCACCGCATCTGTGTGCACCAATGTTTTGTTTTTAGCTGCAAAAGCCACTACTTTTTTAACATCTTGAATCGCACCCGTTTCATTATTTGCTAACATGCAAGAGATTAAGCTAGTCGGCGCTTCAAGCTTACTCTGCAAATCGTCAAAATCTAGTTGGCAATTACTATCCACTTTTATAGTGTTTGTTTTCCAGCCATATTGTTGCATTGCTAGTGCTGGACGTGAAACACATGGGTGTTCAATGCTACTTGATAATAGTTGCGCTTTTTCTAAATTGCTAGCGATACCTGTTATGGCAAAGTTATTCGCTTCTGTTCCACTAGCTGTAAACACAACTTGGCTCGCTTGCGCACCAACTGCTTGTGCTACCTGACGTCTTGCTTGCTCTATGGCATCGCGTGCATGACGCCCATAACTATGTTGGCTAGTAGGGTTGCCATGTTGGTTTGCCATGAACGGTAACATCGCTTCGAGCACTGCTGGCTTAAGCGCTGTTGTACTATTATGGTCAAAGTAAACATTAGCCATTAACAACAGCCTCTCGGTTCGCATTGAATGACTTAGACGTAGCAAAAACAACTTTTCCGCTACCTTTCTCTTGCTGCGAATGAACCATGTCAGCTAGGCTGACATCTGATAAGTACTCTAGAATTTTAGAGTTTAATGTTGCCCACAATTCATGTGTCATACAACGACCATCTGCCCCATGGCAGTCCTCTTTACCACCGCATTGTGTAGCATCTATATTTTCGTCGACAGCTGCAATAATGGAAGACACTGAAATGTCAGTTTTATCTCTTGCCAAATTATAACCACCACCAGGACCTCTAACGCTATTGACTAAACCCTGACGACGTAAACGACTGAACAATTGCTCTAAGTAAGAAAGCGAAATGTCCTGGCGTTCACTAATACCAGCCAATGTTACTGGTTTAAATGCACCATCGGCATCAACCTCGTTTAATGCAAGGTCTAGCATCGCCGTGACAGCAAATCTTCCTTTTGTGGTTAGTCTCATGGTTTATCAACTTTATTCGGTTAATGGTTCGTAATTCAGAGTCGTATTTTATAATACCCTACTAAATTAGTCAATTATTATGCTGTTAAGTTCAATCGCTAATCAGAGGCGATTTTACGCGGTTTACGTTTGGTTTTATTGACTGAAAATGCTTTAGCAACTTTGGTTTCTGACTTAGCATCAGATAAGCTAGCTAGCTCTCGTTTTAAATGTTCAATTTCTGCTATTAATGGTTGCAATGCTTTATTGATAGGGTCTTTTTCGTCATCACTCACTGCATAAGCGCTAAACTTAGCTTTCACAGCTTCTTTTTTCGCTTTTTCTTCTTCTAATATGCGTGCAGGAATACCTACCGCAGTAGCATTTTCTGGCACATCTCTGACAACAACTGCATTAGAGCCAATCTTGGCATTTTTGCCGATGGTAATGGGTCCTAAGACTTTTGCACCTGCGCCTATCACAACACCACTTTCTAAGGTTGGGTGCCTTTTCCCTTTGTTCCAGGATGTCCCGCCCAATGTCACGCCATGGTATAAGGTGCAGTCATCGCCAATGATAGCGGTTTCACCAATCACAATACCCATCCCATGATCAATAAATACACGATGACCAATCGTCGCACCTGGATGAATTTCGATGCCTGTTAAAAAGCGACCAATGTGTGAGAATAGTCGGCCTAGCCAAAAAAATTTAATCCCCCATAGCCAATGACTAAAACGGTGCAACATAAGTGCATGTAAGCCAGGGTATGTGGTTAATACCTCGAAATGCGTTCTTGCTGCAGGATCGCGGTCAAAAACAATGGCAATATCTTGTTTTAAATGATCAAACATATTCAAAAAGAAGGTTGAGTAAAACGAGATTATGCCACAAAAGTTAATTGTTGACTAAAACAGTAGGGTTTAATTTTGTAAGGAATTGTAACAAGTGATTGGATCGAGTCTTAGCGTATTTATCCTGAAATAATAAAAACAAATGTTTGCATGTCTCTAGCTGTTATGTAATATTTGTATCCATGGTTAATGCGTTTAAAAACTGGTTAAAACAATTGCGGCATAAGCTTTCTTGGCTGTTTTTTGGGAAAGTTTTTGCGGGGCTTTTTATTTTCTATTTGTTGTTGAGTTATTTTGCTATTGACCCAATCGTCAAAAAAGTACTGCCTAGTATCGCCGATAAATCTTTAGATAGTAGTGCTAGTGTCAAACGTGTTGAATTTGATCCTTTTCGTTTAAAAGCAACGATTCACGATTTTAATCTAGCGAGCAAAAGTGGTGCTGAGTTGGTAAGTTTTCAGAAGTTGATTGTCGATTTTGAGTTAAGCGGCATCTTTGATTTAGCATGGAAATTCAAACAAATTGGCATAGCTGAGCCTAAAATTAATGTCGCCATCTCGCCAAGCGGCGAGCTGAATTGGGACGCTTTAATTAAACGGGTGAATGAGGGACCAACGCAACCGCCAAGTGACACTATTCCCAGTGTAATTATTGAACATATTATTGTCAGTCAGGGCAATATGCATTATCTCGATGCGAACAGACTTGTGCCTATTGATACGACATTAGCGCCGCTAAACTTTCAGTTAAAAGGATTTTCAACGGTTCCTAAGGATCGCGGTGAATATCTCATCTCAGCTGCTTTTTCTGAAGAGGGCGGCACCTTGAAATGGAAAGGCGACATGGGGGTAAATCCTGTCGCCTCTACTGGAGTGATTTCAGTAGAAGGGGTCAAAATTGCGGAAGCGCTACAACTAGTTAAAGGACTGGCTTTACCTGTTAAAGTGAATAAAGGGGAAGCGCAAACTAGCTTTCAATATGATTTCTCTATGCCGAATACAGTGCCGACCATTGCGCTAACCAATATCACAATGAATATTACTGAGATGTCTGGTGAGATGGTCGATGGTGGTGAACTCAGCTTAATCCATGCAGGCTTAATTGTACCGAGATTAGACGTAGTTAAAGATAAACAGCTTGAAATGCATCTTAAGCAATTAGATTTTAAATTATTGGATTTTAATGTTAGCCAAGCTGATGGTTCACGTTTAGCGCTAAAAGAGTCAGTGGTAACGCTGCCACAGTTAGATTTTAGCTTGCAAGAGGATGTGCCTCAGCTGATGTTTAATGACTTAAACTTGAAGTTTGCAGATTTACAGCTGCATCAGGGTAAGCAGCTTCATTTAGCGATACCAAGTTCAGAAATCAACACTGTAAATTTAGATTTGGCAAAAAACAGTATCAATATTAAAGATATTGTTATTGCTAATATTAATTTTGGCCCGCAATCGGAGTCAGTAGGGACTGGAGATCATGCTGTTAAACCAATCGCTACATTAGAAACGATTACTTTGGCAGATGGACAAATTTCGCTTGCTGATAAAACCGTTAGCGTTCAATCCGTATTGCTATCTGGACTCAACACCTCTGTGATTAAAAATGCTGATAATAGTCTCAACTGGATAGCGTTATTCAACGCGAATGATATGCAATCTTCGGCCAAGGAATCTTTGCCAAAAAATAGTAACCAAATCGAAGCAAACACTCCAGTTAAAGCGCAACTGGATACTTCAGTAGAAACAGAAACTGCAAATATTAAAAGTGCTGAACCTGTAGCATGGTCAATCAAAGTACCTCAAGTTGCACTTAAGAATGCCAATGTTCATATACAAGATAACAGTGCGCCAAGCCCAGTGCTGATGGATGTGCAAGAAGCAACCATAGAGCTAAATGATGTCTCCTTAGATATGACAAAACCATTACCTTTCAAAGCAGCTTTTAATGTGAAACAGGGGGGGCAGTTTAGTGCCAGTGGTCAACTATGGCCATCACCATTTAAAGCGGATTTTGGATTGCAATTGTCTAAGCTTTCGCTTAAAACATTTGCACCTTATTTAAACCAATTTGCATTGTTAAAACTTAATCAAGGAAGTGCTAATGTTTCTGGAAAATTAAATCTCACACAACAAGAAGCATTAAAACTTGATTTTAATGGCAAGTTCGATGTAACAAAGCTCGCTGTTATTGAAGAAGCTGGCGATAAACCTTTTTTGAGCTGGAATCGATTGGGTAGTGATAATTTAAAACTATCATTAATGCCTAATAAGCTGCATATGGGTTTACTGAAAATTGATCAGCCAGCTACTAAATTTATTATCTATGAAAATAAAACAACGAATCTAAGTCGTATCTTGCGCACGACAGCAGATAATAAAGCGGAACCAGCACAACAACAGCCTGAAGCAGCGCAAGTCGCATCATCGAAGGAGTCAGCGGTAACACAATCAAATGACGCTTCACTTATTAAAAACCAAGCAACGCAAGCATCAGTAAAAGAGCAGGTAAATGAAAATGTGAAACCTTCAATGCCATCTAAAGAAGCGCCATCGGCAGCGGAAGCATTTCCTGTGAGTATTGATGCTGTAAGAGTGAATCAAGCAAAATTAGAGTTTGCCGATCTTTCCTTAACGCCGCAGTTTGGAACGAATATTCATTCACTGAATGGTGTGATTAACGGCTTATCAACGAAAGTGGGAAAAGTTGCGCAAGTCGAAATGGAAGGTAAAGTTGACGCTTATGGAAGTGCAAAAATTAGCGGATCATTACAACCTTTTAGCGCAACGGAGTTTACTGATATCAAATTAGCATTTACCAACTTGGATATGAGTCGTTTGACGCCATATTCTGGCAAGTTTGCAGGTAGGTACATAGACTCAGGTAAGCTTTCAGTCGATTTGGAATACAAAATTAAACAACAACAATTGGTGGGTGAGAATAAGTTTGTTATTAATAAATTGAAGCTGGGTGAAAAAGTTGAAAGTGATGATGCAGCAGATTTACCTTTAGATTTAGCGATTGCTATTTTAGAGGACAGTAATGGGGTCATTGATTTGGATTTACCCATCAAGGGCAGTCTTGATAACCCTGAATTCAGTTTTGCCAGTATTGCTTGGAAAGCATTCAGAAATGTATTAACAAAAGTGGTGACCGCGCCATTTCGTGCATTGGGCAAGTTATTCGGTGGAGATGGTGAAAATTTTGATGGTATTGTATTTGATGCAGGTGTAAGTGAGGTTTCACCACCTGAGTTAGAGAAGCTTGCAAAAATTAGTGAAGCGCTGGCAAAAAGAAAGGGCTTATCTTTAGGTATTGTGCCCAGTTATAGTCTTGAGTTTGATACGCAGGCAATCAAGGAAGAGCGGTATCGTAGGCAGGTTATTGAAGAAATGGATATTGAACTGGAAGCAGGTCAGAAACCTGGCCCAATAGATCTAGGCAATGAAGATGTGCAGGATGCAGTGGATACACTTTATAACGATTTAACCAATAAAGGCTTATTTAAACGCTTAGCTTCTCAATTTGAAGAGCCAGAAGAAGGGCATTATGAAAAAGCACAATCAAAACTAATTGATAGTATTGAAGTGACTGAAGCTGATCTGCGCGCACTTGCAGAAGCGAGAGGTGAAGCAATTAAAGCGGCACTGCTAGCCAATGGTGTTGCGCAAACTAGATTGTCTGTTGCAGACGTTATTGATGCAAAAGTTAAAGATAATAAAGTGACTGCTGAGTTGACTCTGGATGTGAAAGAAACCTCACCAGAAGTGAGTCCAGAATCAGGGCAATAGTTAGACCTAGCTGTGGCTGACAGGACAAAAGTAGTCGTATTTCAAGTGAAATCTTATTTAATGCTTTGTATGTTTCTTTGGTTTTTCTGTTAGCGTTAGAATGCCGCGCAATAACTGCACCTCTTCTTTTTCTAGCCTGGTGCGGGCATACATACGTCTTAAGCGCTCAAAAAGCTTTTTAGGCGCCTTTGGGTTGAGATAACCAATAAGTGTAAGCACTTCTTTTAAGTGATCATAAAAGCGCTCTAAATCTTCTTGTGTTGCTAACGCAACTGGTTTTTCGTCATAATGGATGTTGCCTTCAGTAATGGCCATTCGCAATTCATAGCACATTATTTGTACTGCTTGCGCTAAGTTAAGAGACGTATATTCAGGGTTTGCAGGAATCGTCGCGAGAACATGACATTTGTTCGCTTCTGCTGTACTTAAACCACTTGTTTCATTTCCAAAAACCAAGGCCACTTGTTGGTGGTTTGCGATTTGTTTCGTTTTAATCGCGGCTTCGCGTACATTGAGTACTTCTTGAGAGAGCGACCTTTCTTTCCCGCTCACTGCAACCACAAAATTACAATCAGCAATCGCCTCATCCAATGTTGCTGTAACTACTGCATTGTCGAGTAAATTAGCGGCATTCACAGCAAGCGACTTAGCTTCACTATCAGGAAATTTTTTTGGGTTAACTAGATAAAGATGAGTAAGCCCCATTGTTTTCATGGCACGCGCTGTGGAACCAATATTGCCAGGATGACTAGTTTGGCACAGGACGACGCGAATGTTATTAAAGGTAGTGTGGTGATTGGTTTCAGGCATGCTTGGAATGCAGTTAATTTCAGATTAATCTGGCATTTTACACTAGGTGAGTGTGAGGAGAGTGCATAATATGGCTATATCTCGGCCATTAAAAAACGCCCTTTACGGACGTTTTGTATTATTCATTTATGGTTGGTGACTTAATGGGTTACTTTGGCTTTCCAAGCATTTAGCTTGTCTTCTGCTTCCATTTTAGTAAGCGCATATTTAAGCGCTAGGGTATCAACCATCTTATCCCAGTTGCCTTCCATTTTATTAATTTCTTCTTCTGTAAGGTCTTGCCATTCATTTTTAATACTCGTTTTAAGTTCATTCCAATTTTGCTTAATATCTTGTGTATTCATGTGTCTCCTTAAATTATGATTGATTTGATTCAGGGCCAATCGTTACCTCTAATTGTACTGACAACATTTTTTGATTTTAGTTTCAGAAAACATCATCAGTAATCAACTTAAAAATACTGAATGATATTGATTTCATTCATTATTTTTAGATATTCTCCATACGGTATTACCAACATCGTCAGCAACTAATAGTGAACCTGTTTGATCAAGCACTAAGCCTACAGGCCTTCCAAGCGCTTCTTCATTTTCATTTAAAAACCCAGTAACAACATCAGTGCTTTCACCAACAGGTAGGCCATTTTCAAATGGGATATAGATGACTTTATACCCACTTTTTGGCTCTCTATTCCATGAACCATGTTGTGCTACAAACATGCCCTCAGAAAAGCGATCTGTTAGCTTGCTACCCTGTGTATGCAATAAACCCAAAGATGCCGTATGCGAACCAAGTGCATAGTCGGGTTTGATAGACTCGTTTATTAATTCAGGTTCAGGGCTTTCAATGCGAGAGTCAATATTTTTACCGTAATAATAATAGGGCCAACCATAAAAACCACCTTCTTGAACTGAAGTTAAATAATCTGGCACTAGGTCGCCTCCAAGTTGATCTCTTTCGTTAACAACAGTCCATAACATTCCTGTGTTTGGCTCAATGACCATACCATTTGGGTTTCTTAAGCCTGATGCATAAACACTGTATGTGTTTGTATTTGGGTTAACTTCAAGAATAGCGGCACGATCTTTTTCAATAGCCATGCCATTTTCACCAACATTACTATTTGAGCCAACGGTTACAAATAGATTGCCATTGGGACCAGCGATGACGTTTTTTGTCCAGTGATGGTTAATGCCTGCTGGTAAATCAACGACTTTTGTATAGTCGCTATTCACTTGTGTCATGCCTTCTGTGTATTCAAACTTAACCAGCGCATCTGCATTAGCGATATACAGTGTATTGTCAACTAATGTCATGCCAAATGGCGAAGTAAGGTTTTCTGCAAATACCGTTCGCATTTCTGCCACACCGTCTTTATCTGCATCTCTTAATAATGTGATTTGGTCTGCACTTTTGACTCCTGCACCAGCATCTTTCATGATTTTTTTTGCAAAAAACCCACGTAGGCTAAAGCCAGTATCCGGTTTTGCTGGTGCATTGGATTCAGCCACTAAAACATCGCCATTGGGTAGTGTATAAAGCCATCTTGGATGGTCAAGGTTGCTTGAAAATGCATTAACTTGCAGCCCTGTTGGAACTATCGGTTTAGCATCGTTTTGCCAGCCAATCGCTTTTGCGATGCTAACCGTTGGAATCGTTTCTATATCAGGATTAGGTAAGGTTGGGTTTTTACCCATGCCTTCTCTAATGCTAATAGATGTATTCTCAAATGAACAGGAAAAAAGCAAAATTGAAAGTGATGCAACAAGTAATGATTTCATCAATAGTTATCCTTATTGTTTATATGATTATAGGGTGACGTTGACTACAAAGTTAGCAAATTAACCAGTTAGGTATTAGACCAATGATGCATGTTCCGTTGACTTACTGGCTACAATGCAGCTGGGTATATTTAGATGAATATTATTTTCTTTAAAATTAAGATGTTAAAATAAGCGTTTAGTTCAATACAAAGAAATATTCAAATGCATCCGATGTTAAATATTGCCGTTAAGGCGGCACGCCAAGCTGGCGATATTATTAATTTTGCTTCTCGAGATTTAGGTCAACTAACTATTCAAAATAAATCATTTAACGATTTTGTAAGTGAAGTAGATCAAGCCGCTGAAAAAGCGATTATTGATACGTTAAAAAATGCTTATCCCGATCATGGTTTTTTAGGTGAGGAAAGTGGTGATACGAATAAAGACGCCGACAATATCTGGATAATTGATCCTTTAGATGGCACAACAAACTTCCTCCACAGTTTTCCACAATATTGTGTATCGATTGCGTTACAGCAAGAGGGTGTGTTAAAACAAGCGGTAATTTATGACCCTGTTCGTAATGATTTATTTACAGCGACAAAAGGACGTGGTGCATTCTTAAATGATAAACGCATTCGGGTTAGTAAACGCATTAAGTTGCAAGAATCGCTTATCAGTACTGGCTTTCCTTTTCGCGAGTTTTCATATCTAGATACTTATATGGCAATGTTGAAAGATATGATTAAAAGTACGACAGGCATACGTCGACCTGGCTCAGCAGCATTAGATTTGGCGCATGTTGCGGCCGGTTTCTCAGATGGGTTTTTTGAGCTCAATCTATCAACATGGGATATTGCAGCAGGTGCATTAATCGTGCAAGAAGCAGGCGGCATCGTAGGTGATTTTGAAGGTAATGAAAGCTGGCTAAAAACAGGGAACATTGTCGCTGCAAACCCAAAAGTGTTTGCGCAAATGCTTCAAGTATTGGCGCCACATTTAACAAAGCAAATGAAAACAACAGCTTAGCGTCCGAATCGGTAGGTATAAGTCGTATGATTTAGGTGTAAACTGAACTTTGTTAGCTAAGTTAAATCTTATGATTGAGGAGTAAGGTTTATGAAGAGAAGTAGCCTATGGATACCAAGCATTATTTTTTCAGTCGCGATGCTAGCGGCTGGACATGCAAGTGCGCAAGTGTATAAATGCACCTCCTATGATAGCCTGAATAATAAAGAAATTACTATCTATACCGATGCGCCCTGTGGCGAGCAGCTCAAACAAACTGTCATTAATGTTCCAGTGAAAACTAACACGACAGCGTCACCCGATCAGACATCATTGGATTTGAGAGTAGCGCAAGCTGTGCTGGATCAAAATTTTGCTTTAGCAAAGTCATTGGCTACTAGCAAAGAACACTGGCGTCTAATTAGTATGGCCGAAGGTAAACAACTAACGGTTAAAACAGCGCCGATTGTGACGAACCAAGTTGCTGCACAAAATGAGTGTTCAGCTGCTAGAAATGCATATGAATCAGCTGCTAGTGCGCGGTGGCCCGATGAAGCGTTGATTACGATTAAAAAAAGTAGCATGTATGCTGCGTGTGGCGTAACTGACCCTATCGACCAAAACAGTGTAATCGTCGTTGGAAATCGAAATCGAGGTATTCAATCATCGCGCTGGGTTGGGCTACCTTATGGCCCGATAGTCTACAACCGACCACATTTTAATAAACACCACTCACATCATGTTAATGGTGGAGGAGGGCTATCAATTAACTATCAGAATAAACACTTTGGTGTTCGTGCACAGAGCGGTGGATTACAAAAACAAACCGATATCAGACAACAGTTTCGTACAAAGAACTTTGCCGCACAGCAGCAAACTGATATACGCCAACAGTTCCGATAGTACTTTGGGCAGGTTTATTTTTTAAGGTTGATTAGTGATCTTTTGATTCTTCGCTATCGATTTCGCGATTGACTAAATCAGCAATCTCAAATAAACGATCATCTGCTTGCGCAATGACGCGCTGACAAACTTCTGTTCTATATTCTGTATCAGCATCTAAACGTTCAAAATCAACAGTGCCCATCACTTTTTTACACTCTAATAAAAACTGTGCATAAATATCATACTGGTTTGCTTGCATCACTATTTCCTTCATTCTATGAAATACATTCATAAAATGCAGGTTTTATGCCAATGCTAAAAATAATTTAACTTGTTGATTTTATTTAAAATATAAAAATGTTTATGATCGCACCTGTTGAAAATTTCACATGTATTGTTGAAAAATTAAACAATAGGGCTAATCATGTTATCTTTCAATTAACCCACGCCAACCTTTTTGTCGCATGCAAATAGCAAAGCCTCTTGTATAAGTAAATGTTTGTTTATTGGGTGTATGTGCTTCACCCAATTGTTGATTACACTCTGCCATATTTTGATCTAATTGTTTCGGGGTGCCACCCATTTTCCACCATGACTTAATGACGTAAGTATCAAATATGCTCGGTTGCGGTTTTGTGACTGCTGCGCTTTGTGCTGGCGCTTCATCAGCTGTTGCCTGTTTTGCAATTGCTTTCTTTTCATCTGGTTTGATTTCTTCAGGTTTTACAAGCGCTTCTTCTTTTAAGCTTTCGGTTGTTTGAATGATGGGGGTTGGCTTCTCTTTTTGTGCTGTCACTCGATTGTCGTCAGTAACACTGGCCGTTGCAAATAGCTCATCATCTGAAAAAGTAGAACCATCTAGTTTTTGTATTGCCCAGCCATTTTCTTCTAAACATTGATTGAGTGCTTGCTCACTGGTCGCTTTTTGACAGGCCGCTTTCTCAGATTGAAAGTCACGTCCTGTCGCCCCTCTTTTGTATGCAATTTCAGCACCACATCCAGATAATATAAAAATACTTAAGCCAATCGTGATGACGTTTTTCATTTTTGCTCCTAAACATAATGTTTAGTTAGGAAAATAGCACAAAAATCACATGTGGCTTAAAACTGACACTACGCAATTTGACGTATATGCGCTATGCAGTCTTGTCGTTATTCTCACCTTTAACAAATTCAGCCTTGTATCACCTTGCTTTTTCAAGAAAGCAAAAAAATCATTCAATTTTTTTTATTATTATAAAGGAGTAGCAAAATGACGTTTAAGCCACAAAAAAGTTTAGCGGCAATATCACTCGCTGTTGCAACCGCTTTGCCAGCAATGTCAGCCAATGCCGGTGCCACTATTAACTTTGGTGAAGACAAATCCATTAGTGTTGGTTTTGGTTTTATTACAAGTTATCTAAATGCTGAAGATGGCGCCGCAAATGGTGATGATCGTTCAAATGACTTTTCACTCAATAGTGCCCGTTTGTATGTGTCTGGTTCTATGAATAAATACATCAAGGGTATGTTGAATACTGAACGTTCAGGTGGTGGTCAAGGTAATTGGGAAGTTATTGATGCAAACGTGCAATTGCAATTAACGCCAGAAATCGCAATTTGGGCTGGTCGCTTCTTATCTCCAAGTGATCGCGCCAATATGGCTGGACCATACTATTCTTCAGGTGGCGGAGGTGGCTATTGGGCTAACATTTCATCACGTTATGGCTGGAATGGTGGCGTTATTGGCCGTGACGAAGGTGTTGCTGTTGTGAGTAGCTTTATGGAAGATAAGCTAGCTGTTTCATTCGGTGTTTTTGAAGGAGATAATATTTTTAGGTTTAGTCAAGCAACCAATGCTGCTGGTACAGCAATTAATGGATTATCAGAGAATGATGGTGACGAAGATAATTTAATGTATGCAGGCCGTGTGCAAGTTGCATTTTGGGATGCCGAGCCTGGTTACTACGGCACTGGTAATTACTTTGGCGCAAAAGATATATTAACGGTTGGTATTGCCGGTAGACAAAAGTCTGATGGAGTTGTGAGTTTAACTGATGTTGGTGACTATTCATCCTACAGTATTGATTTCTTAATGGAAAAAACAGGTGTTGGTCCTGGTACTGTTTCATTAGAAGCAGCTTATTATGACTATGATACTGATGACGTGTTTGAAGCTGAACAAGGCGATGCATACTATGTTGGAGCTGCTTACTTATTTGATAAACAGATTGGTTGGGGCAAGTTTATGCCGTTTGCACGTTATCAAGAGTTTGATAATGATTTAAATATCAAAACTGAACGTATGGATTTTGGTGTGAATTATGTAATGGCACCATACAATGCACTTATTTCAGCTGAGTACCAAGAAACTGACATCACTGGTGCAGGTACTACTGATGCAATCTTAATTTCTATGCAATACCAGTTCTAAGCATTAATACATGACGTCGCATCAATGGTTGATTGCCATTGGTGCGATGATGTTAGTTTGATTGAGCTGGATTTGGTTGTGATGCGCCACCTAGCATTTGATGGACTTGACAAGTTAATTGACCAATCGAAAACTCATCAGAATTGGCTGTTATTTTTTGCAGGCCGCCGCTAATTTTGACTATCTCAATTAACTGGTCGTTTTTATACAATAGTTTTATTGATCTAATACGATATAAAGGATAGATACAGTTAAACTGAAATTTAGCAATACTTGTTGTATAGGTGATTTTCTTCTTGGGTAAATTAAATTGTTGAGGCTCTTTGTAAATTGTCTTTGCGATAAGGTAGGGTAATTTATCGGTGACATTATAAGAGTCGATATCAACGAATACCTCGTGCTCTTCATCTTTAATAATAGAGGACCAGTCTTCTGCTAATGCAGGTGATATATGCAACGATAGTGCAATCAGCACACATAGATGTTGTTTCATTTGTTCTTCTCAATTCAAAAATCTTGCTAAAAAAATAGCATAAATCAAACACGTTATCCGAATTATAAACTACGCAATTTGACGTATTTCTTTCCAGCTATCAAAACCATAAACTTTGTTCATTGATAGCCATTTGTTAGACCAATTATATACAAAAGGCGCAGTTCAATATGGTGGGTATAGGTATTCATTTAACCAGAAATTGAAATTAGGAGGAAGCTAATGAAAACGATTGTAAAGTTAGATCTCGATAAAAAGCCCTGGGAACAGGATGGGCAGATTCATAATCGCTGGCATCCAGATATCCCAATGATCGCTATGGTAAAGCCTGGTGATGAGTTCCGTGTAGAGTGCATGGATTGGACTGGCGGTCAGATTGGTAATAACGATAGTGCTAATGATGTGAGAGATGTTGATTTAACGCAAGTGCATTATTTAAGTGGTCCAATTGGTGTTGAGGGTGCTGAGCCTGGCGACTTAATGGTAGTTGATATCCTAGATGTTGGCACTTTTGAAGATAGTCAATGGGGCTTTAACGGTATCTTTGCTAAAGAAAACGGTGGTGGTTTTTTAGTCGATCATTATCCAGAGGCAAGAAAGTCAATCTGGGATTTTCATGGTATCTACACAACATCTCGCCATGTGCCAAACGTGAAGTTTGCGGGCATTATGCATCCAGGCCTGATTGGTTGCTTACCATCACAAGAACTTTTAGAAACATGGAATGAGCGTGAAGGTGAGTTAATTGCAACAGATCCTGACCGTGTACCAGCGCTTGCTTTACCTCCAGAGCCGAAGTCAGCTGTTGTAGGTCGCTTAACAGGTGAAACTGGCGAAAAAGCAAAAACAGAAGGCGCTCGTACAGTACCACCACGTGATCACGGCGGTAACTGTGATATCAAAAACCTAACCAAAGGTTCTAAGATTTATTTCCCTGTCTACGTTAAAGACGGCGGTTTATCAATGGGTGATCTTCACTTCTCACAAGGTGATGGTGAAATTACTTTCTGTGGTGCGATTGAGATGGCAGGTTATCTCGATATCAAAGTAAGCTTGATTAAAGATGGTGTGAAGAAATATGGCGTTAAAAACCCAATCTTCCAACCAAGTGTACTGACACCAACCTACAGAGATTACATGATTTTTGAAGGTATTTCTGTTGATGAACAAGGCAAACAACATTATTTGGATGTGCATGTTGCTTATCGGCAAGCATGTTTAAACGCAATTGAGTATATGAAGAAATTTGGCTACACCGGCGCTCAAGCCTTATCTATTTTAGGTACTGCGCCTGTTGAAGGTCATATTAGTGGTGTAGTTGATATTCCTAATGCCTGTGCAACCTTATGGCTTCCAACTGAGATTTTTGATTTCGATATGAAGCCAAATGCAGATGGACCAAAAATTATGGTTAAACCTGGTATTGATACTGCGAAAACGAGCTAAGGAGCAATGCATGCCTGTTTATGAATATGAGTGTGATCAATGCGGTGTCTTTACAGCACTGCGAAAAATGAGTGAATCAAGCGAACCCGCATTTTGCCAAGATTGTGGAAATGAAAGTCATCGCATTATGTCTGCGCCGAAGTTGGCTGTTCTTGGAAAGACGCAGCGAGTCGCTTATGAACGCAATGAGAAGTCTGCACATGAACCGAATTTAGGCAGACGTTCTAGTTGTGGTTGTACAGGGTCACACACATGTAAAACAAGCACACAAGTTAATCCAGATACAGGAAAGGCTGCTTTACAGGTGCAAACTAAAAAAACGGCTAGACCATGGATGCTTGGGCACTAAATATTATTGAGTAAAGAAGTACTGAAGTTTCATTTTGTTTTTAATAAAGGAGAGTAAGTAATGACTATTTTTAATAGACGTAATTTTATGAAAGCAAGTGGTGCACTTGTCGGGGCGTTGCTTTCAGCAGGTGTTCTGTCAACAAGTGCATTAGCCGCTGATTATCCAACTTCAAAAGTCAATACAACTGGATTAGCAGTCACAGACACTGAGGTGACTGTGGGTATTCTGCATTCTGCGACTGGCACAATGGCCATTAGTGAAACAGGCTCTATTCAAGCTGAAAAGTTGGCGATTGAGCAGATTAATGCGATGGGCGGTATTTTAGGTCGTAAGATTAAAGTGATTCAAGAAGATGGCGCATCTGATTGGCCAACATTTGCTGAAAAAGCAAAAAAACTATTAGTGAGTGACAAAGTAGCTTCAGTGATGGGTTGCTGGACATCTGCTTCACGTAAAGCGGCTTTACCTGTTTTCGAAAAAGAAAATGGTTTGCTTTTCTACCCAACTTTCTATGAAGGCTTGGAGCAATCTAAAAATGTTTTCTATACAGGTCAAGAAGCAACGCAACAGATTCTTGCAGGTTTAGATTGGATTGCTAAAGAGAAAAAAGCGAAAAAATTCTACCTAATCGGTTCTGACTATATTTGGCCACGTACTTCTATGAAAATTGCGCGTAAGCACATCGAGCGCAATCTTAAAGGTACCGTTGTTGGTGAAGAGTATATTGCTTTAGGCGATACACAATTTGGTTCTGTGATTAACAAAATCAAACTGAAAAAGCCTGATGTGATTTATGCAGCGGTTGTTGGTGGTTCTAATGTGGCTTGGTTTAAACAGTTAAATGCAGCTGGCTTGAACGCTAAAAAACAAACCATGTTAACGATTTCAGTAACAGAAGATGAAGTGCTTGGTATTGGTGGTGAAAACTTAGAAGGCTTCTACTCTGCAATGAAATACTTTCAATCACAAACAAATCCTGAAAACGTGAAATTCGTTGCGGCATTTAAAAAGAAATACGGTAAAGATGCTGTGATTGGTGATGTGACACAAGCTGCTTACTTAGGTCCATGGTTATACAAAGCAGCAGTTGAGCGAGCAGGTAGTTTTGATGTGGATAAAGTACAAGCAGCATTGCCTGGCTATGTATTTAAAGACGCACCAGAAGGTCCTGTTACTGTTGAGAAAAACCATCACTTAACAACTAAACTACGTGTAGGTAAATGGAAAAAAGATGGTCAAGCAGAAGTGGTTTATACCTCTGATTACATCAAACCTGATCCATTCCCAAAAGGTTATCAATAAGTTGATTTAACGGTGTGGTCTCTGCAAAGCAGATCACATCAACTAGCAAGCTAGATTATGTTTCTTTATTTAGCTTGCTTTTCTAAGGTCATTTAAAACAGTTGAGTGGTCTTAGAAAAGATTAGATTCCATATTTGTATTAATAAAGGGGGACAGTATGTTCGATTACACCGCAGCAGAAATGACGAGTATTTTTGTCATGCAAAGCTTTTCTGGACTCAGTATGTTTAGTGTGTTGTTGCTAATGGCATTAGGTCTTGCCATTATTTTTGGTCAGATGGGCGTGATTAATATGGCGCACGGTGAGTTTATGACCATCGGTGCCTATACTACTGTGATGTTATCTAAGCTAGCTGTCACCTACGGTGCTGTCGATTACTACTTTGTCTTCGCTATTATCCTGTCATTTATCATCGCCTTCGGGATTGGTTACTTTGTCGAGTTTATTATGATTCGGCATCTGTATAAGCGGCCGCTTGATACGCTACTCGCTACTTGGGGCTTGAGTTTAGTGATGCAGCAAATATTCCGTTCAGCATTTGGTGCCAAAGAAGTGAGTGCTACCTTGCCAGAGTGGTTGTTAGGCTCGTTTGCGCCAACAGAGACGATAGATATTCCCTTAAATGGCATATTTGTGATGGTGCTTGCTGCAATTGTGACAGGTGGCGTATATCTCATTATGTTTAAGTCAGCATGGGGTTTAAATATGCGAGCGACAGTGCAAAATCGGATGATGGCGGGTGCTGTGGGGGTTAATACGAAGAAAGTTGACCGTATGACCTACGCACTCGGCTGTGGTATTGCAGGTATTGCTGGCGCAGCATTTACCACGATTGCTTCTACAGGTCCAACCAGTGGATCACTGTATATTGTGGACAGCTTTATGGTGGTGGTTTTTGGTGGTGCTGCTAGTTTACTTGGGACAATTGCTTCAGCATTTGGTATTGCACAAGCGCAATCAATCCTTCAGTTCTTCTTGAGTAGCTCTATGGGCAAGATGGCGACTCTACTGTTTATTGTTGCAGTGTTGATGGTGAAACCAGAAGGTCTGTTTGCTTCAAAACTACGTAAATAAAGCCTTGATTTGGCCTGTTGATGCAAGTGATGAGATGGTTTAGATAAAAGATTTGTAATATTAAGGAGTGGTTTATGAACACATTAGCAAGCAAATTGTTTGGTGGTAAAGAAGGGGCTTTAGGGCTGATTGTTTTGGCAGCCCTCATCTTAGTCGTACTGCCATTAGGCTTGGATATTTTCCGACTCAACTTGGCAGGTAAGTACTTAACCTATGCTTTTGTTGCCATTGGCTTGGTACTATTGTGGGGTCAAGGCGGCATCTTAAGTTTAGGACAGGGTATATTTTTTGGTCTAGGGGGTTATGCAATGGCCATGTTCATGAAGTTAGAAGCTTCCGACCCTGAAAGCACTAAGATTCAAACAACACCTGGGATCCCTGACTTTATGGATTGGAACCAGATTACAGAGTTGCCCACCATGTGGCTTCCCTTTCAGAGTTTAACCTTAACCATTATTGCTATTCTGGTTGTGCCAACAATCTTTGCTTATATTATTGGTTATGCCATGTTTAAAAGAAGGGTTGGCGGTGTGTATTTTGCGATTATTACACAAGCGGTTGCTCTAATTCTGACGATCTTGATTGTGGGTCAACAAGGCTATACTGGGGGTGTTAACGGTATTACCGATCTCAAAACTGTATTGGGTTGGGATACGCGAACTGATAGTGCGAAATATATTCTCTACTATCTTAATGCATTCTTGCTGTTTGGCGTGATACTCGGCTGTCGTTGGATGCTGTCAGGTCGATTCGGTATGATTTTGCTAGCGATGCGCGATAAAGAAGAACGCGTTCGTTTCTCTGGTTACGATGTTTCTAACTATAAAATCTTTGTGTTCTGCTTAGCTGCCATGATCTCCGCAATTGGTGGTGCAATGTTTACTTTGCAGGTTGGCTTTATGTCGGCTTCATTCATCGGTATTGTACCTTCGATTGAAATGGTGATTTTCTGTGCGGTTGGCGGGCGTGCATCGCTCATAGGCGCAGTGTACGGTACCTTGCTGGTGAATTATGGCAAAACCTTTTTCTCAGAAACATACCCAGAGCTGTGGTTATTCCTGATGGGCGGTTTGTTTATTGCGGTGGTGATGTTCTTCCCAGATGGCATCGCCGGCTTGTATCAGAAATATAAGCATAAATTTAAATTCCTACAGAAAATTTCAGATTCAGATGCAGCTGAAACGCTGGTTAAAGGAGTAAAAGCATGAGTACCACGGACTTTGTATTAGCGATTGAAGATTTAACTGTCTCGTTCGATGGATTTAAAGCAGTAGACTCACTGAATATGTATATCGATAAAAACGAATTACGTGTAGTGATTGGACCGAATGGCGCAGGTAAAACAACAGTCCTTGATTTGATCTGCGGTAAAACCAAATCAACCTCTGGGACAATCAAGTTCATGAATAAAGAATTAACTCAGATGGCGGAGCATGAGATTGTGCGCGCGGGCGTAGGGCGTAAATTTCAAACACCATCCATTTATGAGAATTTATCGGTAGACCAAAACTTAGAAATGTCTTACCCACGCAACCGTAATGTGTTTAAAAGTTTAACGTTTAAACGGACAGCAGAAGTCGATGCGCAAGTGAAAAAAATTGCTGCAGAAATCATGTTGACCGAATTTTTAGATATGGAAGCGGCTTTGTTAAGTCATGGTCAAAAGCAGTGGTTAGAGATTGGCATGCTACTGATGCAAGAACCAGAATTGCTCATGTTGGATGAGCCTGTTGCAGGGATGAGTGCCAAAGAGCGTGATGACACAGCGGTATTGCTTAAGAAGATTGCTAATAATCGCTCTGTACTTGTGATTGAGCATGATATGGATTTTGTGGAAAAGATTGCGCATAAAGTCACGGTTTTACACCAAGGCAAAATTCTTGCCGAAGGGCCGATGGATAAAGTGCAAGCAGATAAAAATGTAATCGAAGTATATCTTGGCCATTAACTTACTTTTGACAGGAGATTGAAAGATGATTGAAATTGAAGACCTACATGTCAGTTATGGCCAAAGTGAAGTCATTCATGGCCTTAATTTTAAAGCGGAAAAAAACGAAACACTAGCCATCATGGGCCGAAATGGCATGGGCAAAACAACGCTATTTAAATCATTGATGGGTATTTTACCAAGTACGGCGGGTAAGGCAGTTGTTGATGGTGAGAGTGTGCAAGGTGATGAAAGTTATATGCGCGTAAACAAAGGCTTGGCGTATGTGCCGCAAGGCAGAATGATTTTTCCAAATATGACAGTGCAAGAAAATATTGAGACTGGCCTAGGTAAGTCCAAAACGCGTGAAATTCCGGAGGATATCTATGCGTTATTCCCTGTGCTATTTGATATGCGTAAACGTAAAGGTGGCAACCTATCGGGTGGCCAGCAACAGCAGTTAGCCATTGCGCGTGCTTTAGTCACAAATCCTAAAGTATTGTTATTAGATGAGCCTACTGAAGGTATTCAGCCATCTATTATTAAAGATATTGCCAAAATCTTGAATCAGATCAAAAAGATGCGTGAAATCACCATTATTGTATCTGAACAAGTGTTGAGTTTTACCATGGAAGTGGCAGATAGAATTATTGTGATTGATAAAGGTAAATTTATCCACGAGGATTTAAGAGACCAAGTGGATGCAGAAAAAATTAAAGGATATTTATCTGTTTAATGGCATTATATTGCCATGGATGATGATAGAGCGGGATTAATTGCAGCGGCGGGCGGACCAGCGCTTAATAAACCCTTAATTAAGCGCTGGGAAGCACGTTTAAATTTAGATTTTAAGTCTTTAAATGGCCGAAGTTACTTAGCAAAGAATTTGCACTTCGGACCGTTGGTATTACAAAAGACCTTATATCCAGAGAGTGACGCTGTATGTCATGGCGTAGTAATACACCCGCCAGGTGGTGTTGCAGGTGGTGATGAGCTTACACTCAATATTAATGTGAATAAGGGCGCACATGCCTTGCTTACAACACCAGGTGCAGGTAAGTGGTACAAAGCAAATGGGTTGTTCGCTAAACAACAACTACAGTTTGAGGTTGGCGAAAATGCTTATTTGGAATGGCTGCCACAGGAAAACATTCTATTTGACGGCTCAAAAGTTTCATTTAGTGGCAAGGTAACCCTAGCTAAAAAAGCAAAGTTTGCGGCATGGGAGGTGTTATGTTTAGGACGCCAAGCACAGCAGGAACGTTGGCAAGCTGGTGAATTAAAACAAAATTTGCATATCTTTCGTGAAGGTAAGCTGATATGGAATGAATGCGCCTCTATTCATCCATCGCACCTTGCCTTAAAATCAATCGTTGGGACACATGGACGCGTTGTGTCTGCCAGCTTTGTTGTTGCTGCTGGAGCCGTTCCTGTTGATGTACTAGATGCATGTAGGGCGATTAAACCACAGCATGAGTTGGATGAAAATGCTAGATATGGCGTAACCGCATTGCCAGAAATATTTGCTGCACGCTATGTAGGGCAGTCCACCCAGTGCGCAAAAGCGTATTTTGAAATGTTATGGCAATGTTTACGACCATGGTATGCAAATAGAGAAATGCTGAGACCAAGGATTTGGAATACGTGAAATTTGAAGCGCTAACATTAAAGAGATGGTGAAATGGAATTAAGCCCAAGAGAAAAAGATAAATTGCTCATTTTTACTGCTGGTCTATTGGCTGAACGGCGTAAAAGTCGTGGATTGAAACTCAATTATCCAGAAGCGGTTGCATATATTTCAGCTGCTATTCTAGAAGGTGCACGCGATGGTCAAACGGTTGCAGCGCTAATGAGTTATGGCGCTACTTTATTAACACGAGAAGATGTCATGGAGGGCGTTGCAGAGATGATTCCCGATATTCAAATTGAAGCTACGTTTCCTGATGGGACGAAGTTAGTGACCGTGCACCATCCCATCCCATGAGTAACTTAATGATAAAAATCTGGAATTGTTGTGTTGTGCATTGCATACAACCTAGCCTTACTCATAGAATGGCCTCGGTTTTTGTGCCCACTGTGACTCACTCTTTATCCAGTTTTTTCGTTAACTTAAATCATAGAAAAATAAAGGATAGATGAATGATTCCAGGTGAAATGAAAGTTGAAGCGGGTGTAATTACGCTAAATGATAAGCGTGACACAGTGACTATAGATGTCGCTAATAAGGGCGATAGACCGATACAGGTCGGTTCGCATTATCATTTTTTTGAAGTGAATGATGCGTTAGATTTTGATCGCAAGAAGGCCTATGGATTTCGCTTAAATATTGCTTCTGGAACAGCGATACGTTTTGAGCCTGGGCAAACAAGGACTATTGAATTGGTTGCTTTAACTGGCGATAGAAAAGTCTATGGATTTGCTGGAAGAGTAATGGGAGCGCTAGATGACGTCTAAGATAGATAAAGTGGCTTATGCTGAAATGTTTGGCCCAACGGTTGGCGATCGCGTAAGGCTAGCAGATACAGAATTGTGGATTGAAGTAGAGAAGGACTTCACCACCTATGGTGAAGAAGTTAAGTTTGGTGGTGGTAAGGTCATACGTGACGGTATGGGACAAGGTCAGCGCGTTGCGGCAGAAGTAGCTGATACAGTGATTACTAATGCACTCATTGTTGATCACTGGGGGATAGTTAAAGCGGATGTTGGTATTAAGAGTGGATATATATCAGCCATCGGTAAAGCTGGCAATCCTGATATACAACCTAATGTAGACATTCCAATTGGTGGCGGTACAGAAGTCATTGCTGGCGAAGGAATGATTCTTACCGCAGGCGGGATTGATGCACATATCCATTTTATTTGCCCTCAACAAATCGAAGAAGCATTGATGTCTGGGGTGACGACGATGATGGGTGGTGGCACTGGACCAGCAACGGGAACATTTGCAACGACATGTACCCCTGGTCCTTGGCATATCCACAAAATGTTACAGTCTGCTGACGCCTTTCCGATGAATTTAGGCTTCTTAGGAAAAGGGAATGTCAGCTTGCCTGAGCCCTTGCGTGAGCAGATTGCGGCTGGTGCAATAGGGTTGAAGCTACATGAAGATTGGGGAACAACCCCTGCTGCCATTGATAACTGTTTGAATGTTGCAGAAGAAATGGATGTACAAGTTGCTATCCATACCGATACACTTAATGAGTCTGGTTTTGTGGAAACAACATTGGGCGCATTCAAAAACAGAACGATTCACACTTTCCATACAGAAGGTGCAGGCGGTGGTCACGCGCCAGATATTATCAAAGCTGCTGGTCATCCTAACGTGCTGCCATCGTCTACCAATCCGACGCGCCCCTTTACGGTCAACACCATTGATGAGCATTTAGATATGTTAATGGTTTGCCATCACTTAGATCCAGCCATTGCAGAAGATATTGCTTTTGCAGAGAGCCGTATCCGTCAAGAAACCATTGCGGCAGAAGATATTCTGCATGACTTAGGTGCTTTTTCCATGATGTCTTCCGACTCTCAAGCCATGGGGCGTGTAGGTGAAGTGATCATCAGGACTTGGCAAACGGCCCATAAAATGAAAGTACAGCGCGGAGCATTAGAAGAAGATTCTGCACGCAATGATAACTTTAGAGTGAAACGTTATATTGCTAAATACACGATTAACCCAGCATTGACGCATGGTATATCGCATGTGGTAGGCTCGATAGAAGTAGGAAAATTAGCGGATTTAGTTCTTTGGCGGCCTGCCTTTTTTGGTGTAAAGCCCTCCACTATTCTAAAAGGAGGCATGATTGCTGCGGCTGCAATGGGTGATCCTAATGCGTCAATTCCGACACCGCAGCCAGTGCATTACCGCAATATGTTTGGCGCTTATGGTGGGGCATTAAAAACTTCAGTGACGTTTGTGTCACAGGCGGCGCTTAATAATCCTACAGTGATGGCGCTAGGATTGCAAAAGCCTCTAATAGCCGTAAAAGGAACGCGTGATGTAAAGAAAAAAGACATGGTTCACAATAGTTGGATGCCAAATATTGATGTGGATCCAGAAACGTATGAAGTGTTAGCCGATGGCATGAGTCTGGTATGTGAACCTGCATCCATTTTGCCAATGGCACAACGATATTTTTTATTTTAATACCGCATATGATTAATATAACCCAGCGAATCCAGACTGAGCAGGTGGTTGATGATTACATTGAGTTGCCTTTTGAGCGAAGACAGAAAAGTCGTTTGCGCATAAAAACAAGGTCTGGGCAAGATGCCGCACTATTTCTAGAGCGTGGACAGATACTGCGAGGTGGAGATTTCTTAAAATCAGATAATGGACTCGTTCTGCAAGTGATTGCTGCACAAGAGCCAGTCTATAATGTGACGGCAAAAACACCACAAGCATTGATGCGTGCAGCCTATCATTTGGGTAATCGGCATGTACCGTTGCAAGTGGGAGATGGTTTTCTCAGATTAGAACAAGATTATGTGTTGAAAGAGATGTTATTGGGTTTGGGTATGCAGGTGACCGAGATTAATGCTCCTTTTGAGCCTGAAGCTGGTGCGTATGGTGGTGGGCACAGACATGGGCACTATGACGACGATAAAATCGTTAACTTACGTCCACCTAAAAGGCCACAAAATGGATAATCAGCTTGCATTGACGCGATTATTGCAACTTGTTAGCCCAATGCTCCCAGTTGGCGCATATAGCTATTCTCAAGGATTAGAGTGGGGGATAGAGTGTGGCGATATTACAGACCAAGAAAGCGCTCAAGCATGGATTGACGGCGCTTTAAAGATTTATCAAGCTGGTTTTGATTTGCCAGTTCTTCATCGTTTATATAGTGCATGGGAGCGTAATGATCATCAAGCATTGCAAGAGTGGGATATGTTTTACCAAGCTGGCCGTGATACTGCTGAGTCATTGGCAGAGACCCGTCAAATGGGATACTCACTATGCCGTTTATTGAATGATTTAGATACATTGTCCGTTGACTTTATGTCCAAAATCAATCGCCTAGAGCAACCTGCATTCATTACCGTTTATGCTGGTGTAGCGCAGCTCTGGCATATATCCGTTTGTGATGTTTTACAGGGCTATGCATGGAGTTGGTTAGAAAATCAAGTTAGTGCGGCGATGAAAGCGGTTCCATTAGGGCAAGTAGCTGGACAAAAGATTTTGTATGCATTAGGCCAAGACTTATCAAAGATTGTGGAGCAATCCATTCTTACAAAAGATGATGAAATCAGTAATTTCAATCCTTTGCTAACTATAGCTGGCTGCCAGCATGAAATGCAGTATAGCCGGCTTTTTAGATCTTAATATAATAGGTGAAAATTAAATGACAACAGCGATTTCGGAACAACCCGCAGCAGCTTTATTCCATCACAAAGAACCACTACGTGTTGGGATAGGTGGACCAGTGGGTTCAGGTAAGACAGCATTAACCCTGGCGTTATGTAAACGACTTAGAGAAGTGTATAACATTGCTGTAGTGACTAATGATATCTACACCAAAGAAGATGCACAGTTTTTAACAAGGAATGAAGCGCTTACACCTGACCGCATTATTGGTGTAGAAACTGGTGGTTGCCCACACACAGCAATCCGTGAAGATGCGTCAATGAATTTAGAAGCGGTTGCGCAATTAAGTAAGCAGTTTGAGCCACTTGATATTGTGTTCATTGAAAGTGGTGGTGATAACTTGGCTGCCACTTTTAGTCCAGAGCTTTCCGACTTAACGATTTACGTTATTGACGTTTCTGCAGGTGAAAAAATTCCGCGAAAAGGCGGGCCAGGCATCACAAAATCAGACTTGCTGATTATTAATAAAATCGATTTGGCACCTATGGTTGGGGCATCGCTTGAAATAATGGACACAGATGCAAAACGCATGCGAGGTGAACGCCCATTCATGTTTACCAACTTAAAAACTCAGCAAGGTCTTGAAGATATCGTACAGTTTATTGAAAAACAAGGTTTAATGCTTTAAAGGAAAGAGAATGATTAAAAAATTTATATATAGCATGCCACTATTGGCTTTTTCTACAATGGCATTAGCACATCCAGGACATGGGTTAACAAGTGTGTATGCTGGTTTTATACACCCTTTAGTGGGTTGGGATCACTTGCTGATGATGGTTGCAGTCGGATTGTGGGCTTCACGACAAGGAGGCAATTCACGTTGGTTGTTGCCTAGTTTATTTGTTGGTTTTATGGCAGTAGGCGCTAGTATCGGCTTTGTGGCTACTACTGTTCCGGGTATAGAGGCTACTATTGCAATTGGACTTGTCATCATGAGTGTTTTACTGATTACCTATCGATCAATACCTTCGAAAGTTGCAATGGGCTTTGTCAGCGTGATTGCATTGGCACATGGTTTAGCACATGGGGTTGAATTAATAGATCAACCTTACGCAGGTGCACTCGTAGGTATGTTAGTCGCTACAGCTGTTTTGCATATGTTAGGTTACTTTGCAGGCTCACTAAGTGGGATAGCGGCACGCTTTATCCATAGCGTATTCGCGATAGGAATGTTAATCGTAGGAGGTTTATTGTTGGTGAGCTAGTCAATTCACATAGAACGATAGGGGTGCACAGATTGCACTGATCATAGCCTAATTATCGATAAGATGATTAGGCTATTTTTTTGCTGTTGATAAACCAAATATTGGAAATAATAACTTTTGAGTATTTACATAATATACGTAAAATTGCGTACATCTTTAATCATCTACAGCGAATAAAATACGGTTGGGGAGCTGCAAGCTAAAGCAAGGTATAAATGTTGCTTGCGATAAGCCATTCGACATTCACCGATGTAATGGAAACTTGAATTGACAACCGAAAATATAATAATGGCAACTGCAGAGGGTGCAAATGCGACACAACGTATTGTAAAAATCCGGAGAGATTACAATACTTGGGTTGCAAATGAATCGATAGAGGATTATGCGCTGCGCTATACACCAAAATCCTTTAGAAAATGGTCAATTTTTCGGGTATCAAATACAGCCTTAAGTGCGATTTCATTTTTGGTGCTAGAGGCGATAGGCGGCACAATCGCCGTGAATTACGGCATGCTCAATGCGCTGTGGGCTATCCTGGCAGTTGGTGTCATTATATTTTTTACTGCTTTGCCGATTAGTTTTTATGCTGCCAAGTATGGTTTGGACATGGATTTGCTGACGCGGGGTTCTAGCTTTGGTTACATCGGCTCTACCATCTCATCATTTATTTACGCTTCCTTTACTTTTATTTTGTTCGCACTTGAAGCGGCAATTATGGCCTATGCGCTAGAGCTATATTTTAACTTACCACTTTACATTGGTTATTTGGTGAGTGCTCTGGTTGTAATCCCCTTCGTCATTCATGGTGTTACCCTGATTAATCGGATACAGATGTTCTCGCAGCCAGTCTGGATTGTTTTAATGTGCTTACCGTTCATCGCTGTGTTTTATCAAGACCCAGATGTGCTATCAAGGATGATGCATTTTTCAGGCATTTCAGGTGTGCATGAAGAGTTTAACTTGCTCTTGTTTGGTGCAGCGACGGCTGTTGGTGTTGCTTTAATTCCCCAAATTGGTGAGCAAGTCGACTTTTTACGGTTTATGCCCGAAAAAACACAAGAGAATCGATGGCGCTGGAACTTTGGAGTGCTGATGGCTGGCCCTGGTTGGATTTTCCCGGGGATGTTGAAAATGGCGGCTGGCGTACTCTTGGCCTATTTGGTGATACAGAGCGATATGTCATTTTTAGAGGCAGTTAATCCTACACATATGTATCTGGTTGGTTATGGGTTTGTGTTTAGTTCCAAGGAAGTGGCCTTATTTGTCACGATGTTGTTTGTCGTCATCTCGCAAATGAAAATCAATATGACCAATGCATATGCAGGTTCTTTAGCTTGGTCTAATTTTTTTGCACGGTTAACACATAGCCATCCAGGTCGTGTCGTATGGGTTGTTTTTAATACAGTGATTGCCATTATCCTCATGGAGCTTGATGTTTTTCATGTGTTAGAAGAAGTGCTCGGGTTTTACTCCAATATTGCGATTGCGTGGATAGCTGCGGTTGTAGCAGACTTGGTGATTAATAAACCATTAGGCCTAAGTCCGAAGGGAATTGAATTTAGACGCGCCTATTTGTATGACATTAACCCTGTGGGTGTTGGCACAATGTTTATTGCATCAATTTTATCCGTTTCTGCATTTACTGGTTTGTTTGGCGCAGAAGCAAAAGCATTCTCTGCTTTTATCGCACTTGGAAGTGCTTTGGTGGTTTCACCAATCATTGCATGGGCAACCAAAGGGCGCTATTACATTGCGCGTAAACCTTATACTTATCCTGCGCATCAGCGTGTACAAAAATGTGTGTTGTGCGAGAAAGAGTATGAAACTGAAGATATGGCACATTGCCCTGCCTATCAAGGCTCTATTTGCTCGCTTTGTTGTTGTTTGGATGCGCGCTGTAATGATGCTTGTAAGCCGAAAGCACGGTTATCTAGCCAGTGGCTGGATGCGACTCGCATGGTACTACCAAAATGGGTTTGGCCGTATCTTAAAGGGGGCGTTGCACATTATTTGTTACTTATGATGATAGCACTGACTTTCTTTGGCGCAATGCTTGGCCTTATTTACTTTCATGAAGTATCTACAATATCAAGCTTATCAAGTAACTTATTGCCATACATGCAAGCAAGCTATTTTAAAGTTTTTGCTGCTCTTGTGTTTGCTAGCGGCATTATTGCCTGGTGGTTGGTGTTAACTACGGAAAGTAGACGCGTTGCACAGGAAGAGTCAAACCGTCAAACAGGTTTGTTAATGAGGGAGATAGAACTTCACAAACAAACTGATGCAGAATTGCAATTGGCCAGGCAACATGCAGAACATGCTAATCAAGCAAAAAGTCGATATATCACGGGCATTAGTCATGAGTTAAGAACGCCGCTTAATAGTATTTTAGGCTATGCACAGTTGCTTGATAATGACGGCACAATACCAAGCAATAGGAAGCAAGCTATTCGCGTGATTAGACGTAGTGGTGAACATTTACTTTCATTGATTGAAGGCACATTAGATATTGCGCGAATTGAAAGCGGTAAATTGGTCTTCGAAAATAAACTAATTCAATTCCCAGAGTTTATTAATCAGATTGTTAGTATGTTTGAATTGCAAGCGCGTAACAAAGGTTTGTATTTTAAGTTTGAAACGAATGGGAGGTTGCCTGCATTCGTCAAAGCAGATCAAAAACGCCTCACACAGATTTTAATTAATATTTTAGGCAATTCGCTTAAGTTTACTAAGATGGGCGGTATTACTTTTAAAATCAGGTATGCGAATGAGCTAGCGCATTTGGAAATTACAGATACGGGACCAGGCATTCCAGAATCTGAATATCAAACAATATTTGAACCGTTTGCACGAGGAAGTGCTGCAAATCAAGTTAATGTTGGTGGTACTGGTTTAGGTTTGACGATTAGTAAACTGCTGACTGAGTTGATGGGTGGTGAGCTGACATTTACTAGCAAAGTGGGTAAAGGCACAACGTTTAAAATCAATTTATTTTTACCTCAAACGGAGCATAAACATGATGAAATGCCTGCCCAATTCACATCTCGCATCGGTTACAAAGGAAAAAGAAGAAGGATTTTTGTGGTTGATAATGAAGAGGTTGATCGAGAGCTAATTGTCAATATCTTAGAGCCACTTGGTTTTGAAATGGCGCAAGCATCCAATGGGCAAGAGTGTTTAAATCGCTATCAACTCTTTCTGCCTGATATTATCTTGATGGATTTGGCTATGCCAGTCATGGATGGCTGGGAGGCTTCTTATATCATTCGAAAAATACATCAATCCAACACAATTATAGGTATCGTGTCTGCCAATGCTTTCGATAAAAACTTGGAGAATTCAGCGGGGATAGACTCCAGTGATTTTATCGTAAAACCTGTCAATGTTGAGGACTTGTTAGATTGGATTGGTAACAAGCTAGCGTTAGAATGGATTGTTAGCAAAAATATCGTTGAAGACTACCTTGAAACAATCGAACAACAAAATATCAATGATATTGCCTCATTAAAAATGCTAACGCCACCGCAAGAGGTTTTAAATGAGTTGTTAGCATCTGTTAATATAGGGCACGTTAAAAAGATTAACCAAAAATTAGACTTAATAGAAAGTGGAAGTGAGGACTACAAGGCTTTTATTAAACTGATGCGAGATTTGTCTACTCAGTTCCAGATAAAAGAAATGAAAACGCTCTTACAAGAGATGACAAAATGAGCAATATGGCGTTAAACAAGAACCAATCTTTACTAGTGCTCATTGTTGATGATGTGCCTGACAATTTGTCTGTTTTGCATGATGCGTTAGATGAGTCTGGATACACAGTTCTAGTTGCTAACAATGGCGAAGCGGCATTAGAAATAGCTGCTGAGGCAGAGCCAGATGTTATATTGCTGGATGCAATTATGCCAGGAATGGATGGTTTTGAAGTTTGCAAAGCATTAAAAGCAAGTAATAAAACAGGACATATCCCAGTCATCTTTATGACAGGCCTTACTGAAACGGAACATGTTGTTGCTGCTTTTCAAGCAGGCGGCACTGATTATGTGACGAAGCCAGTTCGCGTCAATGAAGTCTTGGTTAGAATTATTTCCCATTTGCAGACATCAAAACAGGTGCATGAAGCAAGAAGCGCCTTAGATGCATTTGGTCAAGCTGCCATTGCAATCACGCCACAAGATGGCAAAATTATTTGGCAAACCCCCCTTGCACGTGACTGGATGAAAGCCTATTTTTTAGATGGTATTGGCTTAACTGAAACGAGGGAAATTTTAACGCCTTATGAAGTGCTTAGCTGGATAACCAACGCATACGAAGGTGATCCTACTGGTCAAACATTAGAACCGTTAACCATTATTCAAAGTGCTAAACGATTAACGCTAACTCCTGCAGACTTAACGAGTGAGGAGCAATGGATGATTGTGCTTAGGGAAGAGTCTGATGCTGCACAAATTGAAGCGCTGATGCATATTTTTAAACTCACCAAACGAGAGTCAGAAGTGCTTTATTGGACGATAAAAGGGAAAACCAGCCGTGATATTGGCGATATTTTAGGCTCTAGCCCTCGTACAGTTAATAAGCATCTTGAGCATGTTTTTGTGAAGCTTGGCGTAGAAACAAGAACTGCAGCCGCTTCACTGGCTGCTTCAAAACTTCGCAATCTCATTTAGTTGCATCCAGCTATGAGGCGCGTATTAACTGACACGCCTTATAAATCTATAAAAAATGCCTCACTTGGTTGTAGCTAGGCGTCTTTTCAACTAAAGTGGCGTGCAAATATCAAATTTATTGACACGTTACAGTCAGCTATAAAAACTAATTGAATATATCTATGAGCCTTGAAAAGCATACCCCCATGATGCGTCAGTATTTGACGCTAAAAGCACAGCATTCAGATATGCTGCTATTTTTTCGCATGGGTGATTTTTACGAACTATTTTTTGAAGATGCAGAAAAAGCCTCACGTTTATTAGGTATTACCCTCACCCATCGTGGCAAAAGTAACGGTGAGCCTATTAAAATGGCTGGTGTGCCTTATCACGCGGCAGAACAATATTTGGCAAAATTAGCTAAATTAGGTGAGGCAGTAGCAATCTGTGAACAGATTGGTGATGTGCCAGTAAAAGGGACTGGTGCAAAAGGGCCTGTTGAGCGTGCAATTACGCGCATCTTAACCCCTGGCACGCTAACTGATTCTGCTCTGTTGGATGAAACGCGTGACAATGTATTGTTAAGTATCTGCTTTGGCGATGGTCTGGTTGGCCTTGCACGACTCAATCTAGCATCAGGAGAGTTTGTTTTAAGTGAGGTCGCTAAAGGACATTTGGCACAGGAGCTTGAACGTATTAATCCAGCAGAAATTGTATGTGCTGAAAATATGCAGCATGATGCAGTAACACAGCACAAAGCCCCTAAAAAACATATCGCGGCTTGGCAGTTTGATTTTGAAACAGCAACTAACGTTCTAACTCATCAATTGAATACAAAAGATTTGAATGGCTTTGGTTGCGCTGAATTAACGGTAGCGGTGTCGGCGGCAGGTGCATTACTTGAATACGTGAAGCATACGCAGCGCACTGCGCTCCCTCATATCATTGCTTTGTCGGTCGAACAGACCAGTCAATATATTCAATTAGATGCTGCAACACGGCGTAATTTAGAAATTGATATGACTATACGGGGTGAGGCTTCTCCCACGCTTTACTCTCTGCTCAATACAACAAAAACAGCGATGGGCGCTCGCTTACTACGACACTGGTTGCATCACCCTTTGCGTAATAGCGCGTTAGTCATAAAACGGCATGAAGCCGTTGCTGAATTAATTGCGTCAGCTAAGCAACCAATATTGCATGATTTATTAAGACAAGTGGCCGATATCGAAAGAATTACCGCAAGAATTGCTTTACAAACTGCAAGGCCTAGAGATCTCTCAGCACTAAGAGATAGTTTGAATCTGTTACCTGCAATTCAAGATATATTACAAGGCAGTCTATGTGGCATGTTAGAAATGCTTATGGTAAACATGCAAGTCGAACCAGCTGCATCAGTGTTGTTAAAGCAGTCGATTAAATCTGAGCCATCCGCTTTGTTGCGTGAAGGTGGCGTCATTGCAGATGGCTTTGATGTGGAGCTTGATGAACTGCGTGCGCTACAAACGAATCACGGCGACTTTTTATTGCAATATGAAGTCGCAGAAAAAGAGCGTACAGGACTCACAAATTTAAAGGTTGAGTACAATAGTGTGCATGGGTTTTACATTGAAATTAGTCGCGCACAAGCAGAAAATGCACCCACTGAGTATCGTCGAAGGCAAACGCTTAAAAATGTTGAACGGTTTATTACGCCAGAACTTAAAGCCTTTGAAGATAAGGTATTAAGTGCCAACGAGCGTGCGCTGGCAAGAGAAAAGGCATTATATGAACAAGTGTTGGAGCAGCTTGCATCACATATTTCTACATTACAAACCAATGCTGGTGCCATAGCCAGTTTAGATGTGCTTTGTTGCTTTTCTGAGCGAGCAGTAAGCCTCAATTATGTGCAGCCACAATTTGTTCAAGAAGGCGGTTTGCATATTGAGGCAGGACGCCATCCAGTAGTTGAAGGGATCACCCAGCCATTTGTTGCTAACGAAGTCACTTTAAATCCCTACCGACAATTACTGTTAATAACAGGGCCTAATATGGGGGGCAAATCAACCTTTATGCGGCAATCAGCATTGATTGTGTTATTGGCTTATTGTGGCTGCTATGTGCCAGCAAATGATGCTAAAATCGGCGAAATTGATCGCATCTTCACAAGAATTGGAGCTTCAGATGACTTGGCAGGTGGTCGCTCGACCTTTATGGTGGAGATGACAGAAACTGCTAATATCTTACATAATGCGACAGAAAAAAGCCTGGTTTTATTGGATGAGATAGGACGAGGCACTAGCACCTTTGACGGCTTAAGTTTGGCATGGGCAGTAGCAAAACAATTATTAGAAAAAAATAAATCACTCACTTTATTTGCCACCCACTATTTCGAATTGACGCGCATTGTGGATGAATTTAAACATGCCGCGAATGTACATTTAGATGCGGCAGAACACGGCAAAGGGATTGTATTTTTACACAAGGTTGAAGAGGGCGCTGCGAATCAAAGCTATGGTATTCAGGTTGCACAGTTGGCAGGCATTCCCAAATCGGTTGTAACTGCCGCAAAAAGAAAACTCACCCAACTGGAAAATAACCAAGTAGCACAAAGTGATCACCAACCAGATATGTTTGCTGCTGAAGTCAAGCTAGAAGAGGTAACACAACATCCACTTATTGAGGCATTAGAAGCCGTTCAGCCCGATGACTTAACACCTAAACAGGCGTTGGAGTTGTTGTATAAATTGAAAGAGCTTGGTTAGAAACTAGGCTGTCGCTTTTTTAGCTTATTTGATTTGCATTTTGGTGCGGAAATGCGAGTTGAAAGTTAGAGCCACACTGATGAAACAATTTGTGATTAAAGTTATCCCGATATTGTGACTACACTTTCATTCCCGCGTGACCGCTAGTTAACATCCATATTAAATTTAGTGGTGATGTCCACCTGCACCATGTACATGTTTATGGTCGACTTCTTCTGTTTTAGCTTTACGCACATCCGTAATGGTTGCTTTAAACAACAAGCGCTCACCAGCCCATGGGTGGTTGGCATCTACAACAACTTTACCATCGGCAATGTTAGTAATCGTATATAAAATCACTTCACCATTTTCATCTTCGCCTTCAAACTGCATACCTTCTTTTAAGTTTTCTGCTGGGAAAGCGCTTTCTGGTTCAATTTGCACTAGTTCTTCGTCATAATCGCCAAAAGCATCAACTGGTTCTAATGTGACTTCAACAACATCGCCAACACTTTTGCCATGCATCATTTCTTCAACTTTTGGGAATATGTTGTCATAGCCACCGTGCAGATATGCGACAGGTTCTTTGCTTTCTTCCAGCAGGTCACCCTTGCTGTTTTTTAGTTCGTAAGTCATCGTCACAACGGTGTTCATGGCAATTTGCATTTTAGTTCCTAGCTAGTCAATAAATATTAAAGTTAGAATTTTAAAGGTTTTGCATTGTTTTTGCAGGGATTATTGCCAAGTTTATATCAATTGTACTTAGCGTTTATCTGAAATTCAGTTAATACTTGTGGACCAAATGCCGCCAGACCCAAGGCGGAGTTGGCTTTTCCGCTTGCCACAAACCCAGTTTATTTTTTCTCGCATTCTCTTCAGTTTTGGCTAAATTAGGTTTTTTTGCATAGCGCTTACTGAACCATGCATGACCATTTTTAAGCATATAAATGCTGGCATCCTGATGACCGCAGGATAGGCTTCCTAATTGGCGCTGGTACTTATCAGTGCCTGTAATCGTCACTTGCACGGTTGTGTTTTGACATAGCCTCATCAGTGCTCGGCGAGACTTTTTACCATAGGCTTGATTACGTTCAGGTGCATCAATATCATTAAGACGTAATTTATATTCTTTTGCGGCATCTTTAATTTTAACAGTATCGCCATCGTAATAATAAGTGATGCGAGTGGCCGCATGTGCTTGATAACTTAGCACGATTAATAGAAGTAACCCGACAAGCATTACATAAATAAACCGCATTTAATGCCCATGCTGATTATCAAGAAGTGTGTAATTTTTTCCTGGGGTTAGCACCGTTGGAACTGCCTCCTCTAATAAGTTTGGATAGTCTTTGCTGTAATGTAGGCCTCGACTTTCGTGCCTTTCCATTGCGCTTTGCACAATGAGCTCTGCTACTTGCAGCAAATTACGCAACTCAATTAAGTCATTGGTCACTTTAAAGTTGCTATAAAACTCATGTACCTCATCACGTAGCATATGGATGCGATGCATGGCGCGACTCAACCGTTTATCTGTGCGAACAATGCCAACATAATTCCACATAAATCGACGTAACTCATTCCATGTGTGCGTAATGAGCACCTCTTCATCTGCATCTGTCACGCGACTTTCATCCCAGTAAGGCAGGCTTGGTAGTGCTTGTTTTTTTGCGCTTAATATCTCGTTAGCAGCAATACGACCAAACACTAAACATTCCAGCAGCGAGTTACTAGCAAGACGGTTAGCACCATGCAGACCTGTGCATGTGGTTTCTCCAATCGCATAGAGGTTGGTGATATCAGTATGCCCTTTATCATCAACCATAATGCCGCCACAGGTGTAGTGTGCAGCAGGTACCACAGGGATAGGTGAAGTGGTGATATCAATACCAAGCTCTAAGCAGCGTTGATAAACGGTAGGGAAATGCTCTTTAATGAAAGCAGCGGGTTTATGGGAAATATCAAGGAGAACATATTCTAACCCACGCTTCTTCATTTCAAAGTCAATCGCACGAGCAACAATATCCCTAGGGGCCAATTCCGCGCGTTCGTCATGAGCTGGCATAAAACGTTTGCCATTAGGTAATTTAAGTATACCGCCTTCGCCACGCACCGCTTCCGTAATTAAAAATGACTTGGCATGTGGGTGGAATAAGCAAGTTGGATGAAATTGGATAAACTCCATGTTGGCAATGCGACAACCTGCACGCCATGCCATCGCAATACCATCACCAGTGCTAACGTCAGGATTTGTTGTATATAGGTAGACCTTGCCGGCACCACCTGTCGCCAAAACGGTTTGCTGCGCCGCAATCGTCATGACCTTGCCTGATGCATTATCTAAGATATATGCACCCAGACAGCGGTTGTTAGGTTCTTTTTTTAATTTTTTAGAGGTAATTAAATCGACAGCAATATGATTCTCTAATATAGAAATATTGGCATGTTCACGTACTTTTTGCGTAAGGGTTTTCTGCACAGCCCGCCCAGTTGCATCGGCAACATGAATAATGCGACGACGGCTATGCCCTCCCTCTCGCGTCAAGTGATAGCCCGTTTCAGTGTTTTCTTCGCGTGTGAATTCCACGCCTAGATTAATCAGCCAGTCTATTGCTTCGCGCCCATTTTCAGTCACTAAACGTGTGATTTCAGTATCACAAAGCCCTGCGCCAGCCTGAAGTGTGTCATGAATATGCTCATCAATCGAATCATCGCTGTTAAGCACCGTAGCAATGCCACCTTGTGCCCAGTTGCTGGCGCTGTCATGAATAGTACGCTTACTGACGATACATACTTTTTTGGATTCAGCAACTTGTAGGGCTAGTGTCAACCCCGCAAGACCGCTACCAATAATGAGGACATCGAATACTTGAGGCATATAAAATAAAAATGTGTGAACTTATACCAGTTTAACCGTGTCTGTAAACTTAGGCTAGCAAAGAACAGTTGCTTACGATATGAGAACTATTGGGAGAGAGCATGCTACAAACGAAAAATATAGAGAAATTAACGCGAACAAGTTTCGCTGAGCCTGCACTATCGTCTTACAGCGAAGCATCGTATACTAACGATGTTAAGCATAAAAAAGTAGACGCGCAAGGGAGTGCAATGGCGAAAATGGCAAACAACCTGCCAGCAAATTCAAATCGTGAGCTTGATCAAGTATTAGTTGAGCGCGCGCAAGCAGGCGACAAAAAAGCATTCGGCTTGTTAGTGGATAAGTACAATCGAAAGCTTGCACGTTTGCTTAGCCGCATGATACGTGATCAAACTGAAGTTGAAGATGTCGTCCAAGAGTCTTTTATCAAGGCTTATCGTGCTTTACATAACTTTAGAGGCGATAGTGCTTTCTACACATGGTTATATCGTATTGGTATTAATACGGCTAAAAACTACTTGGTTTCATTGGGGCGTAAGCCGCAAGTATTAAATGATGTAGAAATAGAAGACGCAGAAAACTTTGAAGGTGGCACTGACATGCGTGTAATGGAAACGCCAGAAACAGCGATGGCGACCAAGCAAATTGCACAAACAGTGAATGACACGGTTGCTAGCTTACCTGAAGATTTACGTACAGCAATTACACTGCGTGAGCTGGAAGGTTTAAGTTATGAGGAAATTGCTGATATTATGCAATGTCCAATTGGTACAGTGCGATCGCGTATATTTAGAGCGCGTGAGACCATTGCAGAAAAGTTAAGGCCATTGCTAGATACACCAGATCATAAACGCTGGTAGTAATGTTGTTTATTGAAGTTATTTTTATCAGATAGCTTATATGTTTAATAGTTAGTTTGTTTAGAGGTTTTGTATGAAAAATCAACTTTCCGCATTAATTGATGGTGAATTTGAGATTGAAGGTTCAGATCACCTGATGACTGCGCTTAAAGCAAGTGGTGAGGTCAAAGAAGCATGGAAAACTTATCATTTAATCGGTGACGCGATGCGTGAGAGTGCTGACATGCCTTATCATTTTTCTGACAGAGTGATGCGTGCCTTGGATGCAGAGCCAACTATACTCGCTGTTAATAAACAGGCAGAACGTAAAGTTGAAGTTAAAAAGAGAAAAACAACACCAGTATTTTGGTCTGTAGCAGCGTCATTTGCGGCAGTTATGTTTGTCGGTTTAATGGTATTTGAACTACAGTTGGGCCAGTCTGAGGATTTGTCACCAGTTGAAATAGCACAAAGTATGCCTTTAGAGTATCTTCAAGCACATCAATCGTTAGCACCCAGTGGTTCAGCATACTATATTCAATCGGCAAGCTTTAAGGAATCTAAATAAGCATGTTGCGTGTGTTTTTTGGTCTAGCGCTTACATTGATAAGCTTTTCTATATTAGCTGCTGAGACTTCTGATGTTGAAAATATACCAACTGATGCATGGCTTGTTCTAGAAAAGTCAGCTTATGCGGCGCGAGAATTGAATTACGAAGGTCAATTCACTTATGTGAACGGTGAGCAAAAACGCATGGTTGATATCAAGCATATGAATTATGGCGGCCGTGAAGTGGCTCGCAATATTGTGTTAGGTGCAAATCACCGGGAAGTGTACAGCCAAGGTGATAATGTTGTTATTTTTCAGCCTACCAACAGTAATATTGTCATTAAAAAAAGACGTGGGAAAAACCTTTTCCCAGCCATGTTGCCAACAGATTTAAATACGATAAAAGCACATTATGTCGCAAGCTTGAAAGGTACAGAGTTTGTTGCAGAAAGAGAGGCGCATGTCGTTGAATTGGTGCCGAAAGATGAATATCGCTATAGCTATAAAGTTTGGTCGGATGTGAAGTTTGGGTTGATGTTGAAAATGGCTTTGCTCAATGCGGATAATAAAACATTAGAGCAAGTTTATTTTAACAATGTCAGCATGCTTAACTCACAAAACAATCTGAACTGGTTTGAACCTAAAATTGACATGAGCAAAAGCTATGTTACAGAAGCAACAGAAACCATTACACATGTATCAAATGATACAACGGTTACGACAGATTTGCCTGCTGGATACCAAGAGGTAGACCATATTCAACGCGCTGGAAAAGACAAAGATGCGATAGTTGATCAGCTGGTTTTTTCTGATGGCATTGCATCCGTGTCTCTATTTATTGAACCGCTTACTAAAGGACAAAGGCCTAAAAAAGGGCATATGTTCATGGGATCAACCAATATGTGTGCGAATGTCGTAGATGGACGTCAAATTATTGTTGTTGGTGAAGTGCCAGAAAAAACAGTAAAGAGCATCGCGAAAGCGGTGAGTTTTAAGAAAGTGAATGATTAGGTCGATAGCATGATAGAGCAACACGCCGTTATTCTGAGTACTGAGGATGGTGACCAAAATGATGCACCAGTAGCAACCATAGAGGTTGTGCAAAAAACGGCTTGCGGACTGTGCGGCAAAACGCAAGGTTGTGGCAACGCGATTTGGGGCAAGATATTTGCACACAAAACCACCAGTTTTAAAGCGCAGAATGTCATCAACGCGCAAGTTGGACAAAATGTCATCATTGGCATTGATGAAAATGCATTAATGAAAAGCGCATTGCTTTTATATATGTTGCCTCTTGCAACAATGTTCATTGGCACCATATTAATGTCACAGGTCTATGATTCTGATGGTGCACAAATGTTAGGTGCTTTTTCAGGTTTGGTTATTGGTTTTCTTTGGCTCAAAGGCCATACAACCGGTCACTTATACTATCAAAAGCACCAACCCAAAATCTTGCGCTTAGATGTTGTAGGGCAAGAAGATATATCAGTTAAATTTCAATAAGGTAGAGGTCGTTAAATGTTGAGTAAGTTTATATCAGCGATTGTTTTCGTTTTTTCTATTAGTTTTTTACCAATAACGCACGCCTACGTGACTGGATTGCCAGACTTTACAGTGCTAGCAGAAAAGCAAGGTCCAGCAGTTGTTAATATCAGCATTACACAAGTCATGCAGCGTGGTGGTGCTCCATTTCAGGGAATGCCATATGATGAAAACTTGCAGGAGTTCTTCAAGCGTTTTGGCATTCCTGGTTTCCCTGGCATTCCTAATCAACAAGGACCTCAGGAATATAAATCTCAATCACTCGGTTCTGGTTTTATTATCAGTAGTGATGGTTACATTCTCACGAATGCGCATGTGGTGAGTGCTGCTGATGAAGTGCTCGTTAAATTGTCTGATAAGCGAGAGTTTAAAGCGAAAATCATTGGCGCAGATAAGCGTACGGACGTTGCACTGATTAAAATAGATGCAACAAACTTACCCAAAGTAACCATAGGTGACCCTGAAAAACTTAAAGTAGGTGAATGGGTTGCCGCGATTGGTTCTCCATTTGGACTGGAAAATACAATGACAGCGGGGATTGTGAGTGCAAAAGGCCGTGCATTACCACAAGAAAACTATGTGCCATTTATCCAAACAGATGTGGCAATTAACCCAGGCAACTCAGGTGGACCTTTATTTAACTTATCTGGTGAAGTTGTTGGCGTCAATTCGCAAATTTATAGTCGCAGTGGTGGTTCAATGGGGCTTTCATTTAGTATACCGATTGATGTTGCCATTAATATTTCAAATCAATTGAAAGAGACTGGTAAGGTAACACGTGGATGGCTAGGTGTTGCTATTCAAGAGTTAACAAAAGAACTGGCGGACTCTTTTGGAATGAAAAATACCAATGGCGCATTAATTGCAGGTGTTGAAAAAGGAAGTCCCGCTGACAAAGGTGGATTGGAAGTAGGCGATGTTATTATCAAGTTTGATGGAAGTCCGATATTAACATCTAGCGATTTACCTCGTGTCGTTGGTATGACAAAACCGAGTAAGTTAATTGATGTAGTCGTATTGCGCAAAGGCCGTATGAAGACACTCAATTTCCGTATTGGTGAAATGCCAACAGAAGATATTCAGGTTGCGGAAAGTAATAGTAAGGCGCCTGAAACTGAAGAGGCGAATAGAATCGGATTAACACTCAAAGAGCTAACCCCACAGCAACAGAAAAAATTAAACGGCAAAAATGGGCTCTTAGTGATTAATAGTACTGGCGTTGCCGCTGAAGCAGGAATCAGAAGAGGCGATGTAATATTAGGGCTCAATAATAGTGAGTCACAGAGTGTAGATGCGTTTAATAAACAAATTAATGCTGTTGGAAAAGGGAAAACAGTCGCAGTATTGGTTCAGCGAGGCGATAGTACACTCTATGTGCCGATAAAAATTGATAAATAATAGTTCTCATATAAAAGCCTACGTTTAAACGTAGGCTTTTTTGATTGATGCTTCTATTTCTATGCCCTGCTAAGATTTTAGCTGAATATAATTGGGTGATTGTTATGTTGCTAGAGTATGTTTATTTTAAAATTCATGTGCATAACAACTAGATAAACTGCCTAAAAAATCATCTTGATTTAGAAGATCTTGGCTACTTAGTGGTGATAATTAATTACAAATCAATCAAGCATTTGTAGTAAAATCACGACAATTGAAAAAGAGCGCTCTGTGCGCTTTATTTGTTTGTAAAGCTTGAAATCTATATGAAAAACATTCGTAACTTCTCTATCATCGCGCACATCGACCATGGTAAATCGACATTAGCAGACCGTATTATTCATTTGTGTGGTGGTTTGCAAGATCGTGAAATGGAAGCACAAGTGCTCGATAGTATGGATATAGAGCGAGAACGAGGCATCACAATTAAGGCACAAACAGCCACTTTGGAATATAAAGCGGATGATGGTCAGGTTTACTATTTAAACCTGATTGATACGCCTGGTCATGTCGACTTTAGTTACGAGGTGAGCCGATCGCTTTCTGCATGTGAGGGTGCTTTGCTTGTGGTAGATGCAAGCCAAGGAGTGGAAGCACAAAGCGTCGCTAACTGTTACACCGCAATTGATTTGGGTGTTGAAGTCACCGCAGTGTTGAATAAAATTGACTTGCCTTCTGCTGAGCCGGACCGCGTGATGAACGAAATTGAGGATGTCATTGGTATTGATGCAAAAGACGCAGTACAGTGTTCGGCTAAAACAGGCCTAGGTGTACGTGATGTACTAGAAGCTGTCATCGCCAAAGTACCACCACCCAAAGGGGATGCTAGTGCACCACTTAAAGCATTAGTGATTGATGCTTGGTTTGATAATTATGTTGGTGTGGTCATGCTCGTGCGTATTGTTGATGGTGAGCTTAAGCCTAAGTCAAAATTTAAATTGATGGCAGGTGGGTCCCAACATTTGTGTGAGCAGGTTGGTGTGTTTACTCCAAAATCAGTACAAAAGCCATCGCTATCAGCGGGTGAAGTAGGATTCGTTATTGCAGGTATCAAAGAGCTTGCGGCTGCCAAAGTTGGAGACACGATTACGTTGGTCGATAACCCTGCAAAATCACCTTTAGGCGGTTTTAAAGAGGTAAAGCCACAAGTATTTGCTGGTTTGTATCCTGTTGAATCCAATCAGTTTGAAGCGCTACGAACGGCATTAGAAAAGTTGCGCTTAAATGATGCCAGCTTATTATTTGAACCAGAAAATTCCACAGCATTGGGTTTTGGATTTAGGTGTGGTTTTTTAGGGCTCCTGCATATGGAAATCGTACAAGAGCGGCTCGAGCGTGAGTATGATATGGATCTAATCACAACCGCACCTACTGTGGTTTATGAGTTACTGTTGAAGAATGGGGATGTGCTACAAATAGAAAATCCATCTCGGTTGCCAGAGCCTTCGATGATAGAGGAAGTCAGGGAGCCAATTATTACCGTTAATTTATTAATGCCGCAAGATTATGTCGGTCCTGTGATGACTTTATGTAACAATAAGCGTGGTATACAACGCAATATGCAATACATGGGGCGTCAAGTCATGTTAAGTTACGAAATGCCTTTGAATGAAGTGGTACTCGATTTTTTTGATCGATTAAAGTCCGTATCCCGTGGGTATGCTTCAATGGATTATGAATTTTTAGCGTTTCGTGCAGCAGATTTGGTAAAACTTGATATTATGGTGAATGGCGAGCGTGTGGATTCACTGAGTATGATTACGCATCGCGCAAATAGTGTATATCGTGGCAGGGAAGTGGCTGCTAAGATGCGTGAATTAATTCCACGGCAAATGTTTGATATTGCCATTCAAGCTGCAATTGGCGCAAACATTATTGCGCGGGAGACCGTTAAAGCAATGCGCAAAAACGTATTGGCAAAGTGTTATGGTGGCGATGTCAGTCGGAAACGTAAATTATTAGAAAAGCAAAAAGAAGGTAAAAAACGGATGAAGCAAGTTGGCAATGTAGAAATTCCTCAAGAAGCTTTTTTAGCTATTTTAAGAGTAGAGGACAAATAATGGAGTGGTTGTTTTTTGGCTTGATTTTATTGGGTCTGGCAGGGGTATATTTCAGTATTATAGGCTTCCCATTATTCATGCTGCTGATATTGTTGCTGACGGGTCTCATTTGGCTTGTAGATTATTTGTTTTTTCAGAAAAAACGCCCTAAAGGATCAGAGGACCCTACAACAGTTGAGTACGCGAAAAGTTTTTTCCCTGTCATTTTACTTGTTTTTATTATTCGCTCGTTTATAGCAGAGCCATTTAAAATCCCATCAGGTTCTATGATGCCAACATTACTGGCTGGGGATTACATTTTGGTCAATAAATTTACTTACGGTTTAAGGTTGCCTGTTCTGAATACTGTATTTCTGGATATTAGTCAGCCAAAACGTGGCGATGTGGCTGTGTTTCATTTTCCACCTAACCCAAAAATTGATTACATAAAAAGAATTGTTGGCTTACCAGGGGACAAAATTCAATATCAAAACAAGCGGTTGGTCATTAACGGTGAAGCTTTAGATGTTGCCTTCTCGGAAGATTCAGATTACATCGATCAAGACCAAAGCATTATCAAAGCGCGGCGTTTGCACGAGCAGCTAGGTCAAGTAGAGCATGATATCCTTATATATGATATCCCGAATAGTCGTTACCAATCAGGCTCAATAGGAGATCAATTTTTGAATGGCGAAACAGTTGTTGTACCTGAGGGACACTATTTTGCAATGGGTGATAACCGAGATAACAGCTCAGACAGTCGCGTCTGGGGATTTGTACCTAATCGAAATTTAGTCGGCAAAGCGTTCTTTATTTGGTTTAATTTTGATGAGTTTGGCAGGATTGGTAACTCGATTCATTAAGTTCAGGAGATTAGTATGTTGAAAAAACAAGCAGGCATGACTTTTTTAGGGTTTGTTATTATTGCTGTGATTGCAATTTCCCTCTTACTAGCAGGTGTCAAAATTGTACCTGCATATATTGAGTTCTCTGGGGTGAAGAAAATTATCAATAACATAGGCAGCAAGCCTGAGTTTGATAGTATGAGTAAAAAGGAAATCATGGAAGCATTTGATAAAAATGCGAGTACTGGTTATGTGACTGTGGTAAATAGCAAAGACTTGGTGTTTAGCAAAGATGTAAGTGGTAAAAATGTAGTCTCTGTGCAATATGAGGTCGTTACGCCTTTAGCTTTCAACTTAAGTGCTTTGATGGATTTTAAAGCGTCGACAGAAAAGTAGGCGTTTATGCAGTTGAATAGCCTGCAAAAGCGGCTCGGATACCATTTTAAAAAACAAGATTTATTAAAACAAGCGCTGACACATCGAAGTTACGGGAGTCATAATAACGAGCGCCTAGAATTTTTAGGTGATGGTGTACTCAACTTTATTGTGGCAGATCAACTATTCCAGCGTTTTCCAAATTTATCAGAAGGTGACTTAAGTCGCCTGCGAGCACAACTCGTCAAAGAAGCAACTTTATTTGAAATTGCACTAGGGTTTAACCTAGGAGACTTGCTCAGTCTTGGAGAGGGTGAGCTTAAAAGTGCAGGTTGGCGCAGGCCTTCAATTTTATCTGATGCATTAGAAGCTGTTATTGGTGCTACTTATTTAGATGGTGGTTTTTCATCTGCACAAACAATGGTGCTCCAGTTGTATGCTGACAAGCTAGACAATATCAACCCTAAAGTGATTGATAAGGATGCAAAATCTAAGTTGCAGGAGTATCTGCAAAGTAAGAAAATCGATCTGCCCAGTTATGATGTTAGTTCAATTGAAGGCGAAGCGCATGCCCAAACATTTAGCGTGACATGTGTCATAAAAAAGCTCAATATTTCAACGTTAGGTGAGGGGACGAGCCGGCGTAATGCAGAGCAGCAGGCTGCAAAAATAGCGCTCAATCAAATATTAAAAAGTATACAATCAAAATGACAGAAAATTTTAGATGTGGAACAGTTGCTATCGTCGGAAGGCCTAACGTTGGGAAGTCAACACTGTTAAATCACATACTCGGTTTGAAACTAGCAATTACTTCTCGCAAAGCGCAAACCACACGGCATCGATTGCTTGGCATCCATACTACCAAAGAGACGCAGTTTATCTTTGTTGACACGCCGGGCTTCCAGCAAAAGCATTTAAACGCACTGAATAAATCATTGAACAAAACGGTTACACAAGTACTCAATGAAGTAGATGTGGTGTTGTTTGTGATTGAACCCATGAAGCTAGGTGAAGCTGATGAAAAAGTCCTGCGCTTGTTACCAAAAAATAAACCTGTTATTTTGGTGGTGAATAAAGCTGACCTGATGGGCGATAAAAACAACTTATTACCATTAATCCAAGATTTTGACTTACTGCATCCGTTTGTCAGTATTGTGCCGGTCAGTGCAAAGAAAAATTTACATTTAGATGACTTGCTAGAAGCAACGAGAGCACAGTTGCCTGAGCAAGAAGCTGTTTATGAAGAAGATGAGCTGACAGATAAAAATGAACGCTTTTTAGCCGCTGAGATGATCCGTGAAAAGATATTCCGATTGTTAGGAGATGAGATTCCCTATTCGATTGCGGTTGAAATTGAAAAATTTGAAACAGTGAAAAATTTACGCCGTATATTTGCTGCCATTATTGTTGATAAAGACAGCCAAAAACCGATGATTATCGGTAAACGTGGCGATAAGCTAAAACAGATTTCGACAGAAGCGCGTCAAGATATGGAAAAGCTATTTGGTGGTAAAGTTTACTTAGAAACTTGGGTAAAAGTAAAAGGTGGCTGGGCCGACAATGAAAGGGCACTAAAAAGTTTAGGATATTGAAAACGGTTTTAAATATAAGCTATGGTGATGAATGACTTTAATGTTAAGCCTATTGATTTAGATGATCAGGGTGTTTACTACGCAGTGAATAAAAAAACTGGGGGCATCAATAACCTCTTTAAGTTAGTGTTTGAAGATGAAGAGTGGTTTATATATCAACTTAAGAATACGGACAAAGATGGCAACATGGCCTGGGTTATTTTGGCGGATCAACAGGACTATGCTTTGGCACTAGTTGACCAAGATGACGCGATACGATATTTTGCCAAGCCTGAGTTTTTAGAGCCTAAAGGCACTTGGCAGATTCTGCGCAATACACGGTATGGTTTTGGCAAGTTTACGCCAGAAAGTGCAGAAATAGGTACTCGTTACGGCATGATTATTTTTGCTGAAAATGACGATGTAGTTGTGCCAATACTCATCGAAAAAGCGGAGGATGAGGCTTTAAAAAGCTTAGCAAATATATACCAATAACCATGGCAAGCTCATCCAATCAATATCGTCAGGATAATCAGCCTGTCTATGTTTTACATACCTATGCATTTAAAGAAACAAGCTTGGTCGCTGAATTATTTACAAAGTCTCATGGACGTGTCGCGACATTAGCTAAGGGTGCACGTAGACCTCGTTCTGCAATGCGAGGGCAGCTGCAATCTTTCCAAATGTTATCTGCTACATGGTCTGGTAAAAATGAACTGAAAACGTTGCATAGTTTAGATTGGGCGGATAGTTTGGTAATGCTACAAGGCGAGGCGCTCATGTGTGGTTTTTACTTGAATGAATTGCTATTGCGCCTACTGCCAAGAGAAGATGCGCATGAACAATTATTTACCTATTATCAATCAACATTGAAGGCACTTGCCAAAAGAGCAGACTTAGCTTCACATTTGAGACGCTTTGAGTTAAAAATGTTGCAAGAAATGGGTTACGCAGTACCATTGCAGCAGGATGAAAATGATCAGCCAATTATCACAAATCGTGATTATCGGTATGAAGCGGAGTATGGTGCCTGTGCCTTGTCAGCCACAAAAAATGGCATCGTATTGGCTGGACAAACATTGTTGGATATGGCGCAGGATGATTATAGTCGTGTACAGACACAGCAGCAGAGTAAATTACTGATGCGTTATCTGTTGGCCCATTATTTAGGTGATAAGCCATTGCATACAAGGCAATTGCTGATTGATTTACAAGGCTTATAGCCTTAACTTATTAATAGCGAATAGGTGAGTTAAAAAATGAAGAAATTAGGCGTTAATATTGATCACGTAGCTACGCTGCGCGAAGCAAGGGGGACGAAATATCCTAGCGTGATACAAGCTGCATTGCGTGCAGAACAATCAGGTGCTGATAGTATTACTTTGCACTTGCGTGAAGATCGTCGTCATATGCAAGATGCAGACATTTATGCGCTACGCCCACTCCTGCAAACAAAAATGAATTTAGAATGTGCGGTTACCGATGAGATGATTGATATTGCGCTAGATGTTGCACCACAAGATGTCTGTATGGTTCCTGAACGTAGAGAAGAAAGGACAACGGAAGGTGGTTTAGATGTCATCGCCCACTTTGATAAAGTGACAGCTGCGACAAAAAGGCTAACAGAGGCGGGCATTCGTGTTTCCTTATTTATTGCACCAGATATAGAACAGATTGATGCTGCACATAATGCTGGCGCACCTGTCATTGAGATACACACAGGCGCTTTTGCTGATGCAATAACTGGTTCAGCGCAAACAGCTGAACTAGAAAAAATTAAACATGCGCTAGCTTATGCGCTAAAACTTGGTTTAGTAGTCAATGCAGGCCATGGGTTACATAACCATAATGTACACAAAATCGCAGCGCTACCAGGCATCGAAGAGCTAAATATTGGCCATGCAATTGTCGCACATGCGCTATTTGTCGGTTGGGATAATGCTGTGCGTGAGATGAAGGCATTAATTAGAGACGCGACAGTTAAATGATATTTGGAATAGGTACAGATATCGTTGAGGTTGAGCGTATTGAATCTTCAATTAAAAAGTTTGGAGATGATTTTGCGTTGCGTATCCTTGCAGAAAGTGAAATGCCAAGTTATTTATCTTCGCATATCAAAGCAAGGTTTTTGGCCAAACGCTTTGCAGCAAAAGAGGCATTTTCTAAAGCGCTAGGGACTGGCTTAAGAGAACCGGCTACTTTTCAGAATATTGCCGTATCACACGATGACTTAGGTAAGCCTTTATTAATACTAGCAAAATCGCTGCAAGACTTTTTAAATCAAAAAAGTATTCAACACATGCACATTAGCATTAGTGATGAGAAGAATTTAGCAGCTGCATTTGTTGTATTAGAGTTTTAGTGATGTTAAAGAAAATCATCAAAACTTTCACAGCTATTGGCTATGTCAGTTTTGCCATCATTAATTGATTTGATAGCAAAATAGAGATTCCTAAGAACATTTGAACAAGGTTATATTGTGTACAAAATTATCATTGCCCTTGCGGGATATTATTTTTTCGGATTTTTTGGTGCCCTTATCGGCTACTTTATTGGTAGTAGCATTGATCGCGCAAAAAACTATGGCGTAGGTGGGATGAATCCTTTCGGAGCGGATCAGCGAAAGGCTGTCTTCTTCGAAACGGTTTTTGTACTAATGGGCAAGCTTGCAAAAGCTGATGGCCTTATTACAAAAGATGAGATTGACCATGTTGAAATATTTATCAAAAAGATGGGCATGACAACGGCGCACCGTGAGCAAGCTATTGCACAATTCAAACGTGGTTCAGCAGAAGACTTTGATATTAAAGAAACACTCGATACCTTTATGACTGCGTGTGGTCAAACGCTCAATCTTAAACAAATGCTAATGGTGTATTCAATTGTCATGGCGTTAGCGGATGGCAAGTTAGACAATGCTGAGTTAGCGTTGCTTGAAAAAATTGCTTTGCACTTAGGTTACAACAAGGCCGCGTTCCAACAATTGTTAGACATGGTGTTGAATCAAGCACATTTTGCTACGGGCCAACCAGCCTCGGCGACAGCTTTAGCTGATGCTTACAAGGCGCTCGGCGTCACTGAGAAAAATACTAATCAAGAAATTAAACGTGCCTATCGTAAATTAATGAGCCAATACCATCCTGATAAACTTATTGGACAAGGTTTGCCAGAAGACATGATTGCTGTTGCCACTGAACAAGCAAAAGAAATTCAAGTCGCTTATGACTTAATTAAAGAAAGCCGCGGTATTTAACTTGGTGTATTTAGATGGTTTTACTTGATAGCAACCAACTGAATTTCTCAAACATTGTTATATGTCGAATATGAATGAACAATTAGATAATGAACGTCGCTTTAGTGGTGTTCGCCGATTGTATGGAGAGACTGGGTTGTCCAAATTGCAATCCGCACATGTGGTAGTGATTGGGATTGGAGGTGTCGGTTCATGGGCAGTGGAAGCATTGGCACGAAATGCAATTGGTCAATTAACCTTAATTGATTTGGATAATATAGCCGAGTCTAATGTAAACAGACAAATTCATGCATTAAACGAAAATATAGGCAAGGCTAAAGTCACTGCTATGCAAGAACGTTTATTGCAAATTAATTCAAACTGCAAAGTTATTGAGATTGAAGACTTTATCACTGTTAACAATGTTCAATCGATGTTAGATTTTGACTTTGATATCATGCTGGACTGCACAGATGATGCGAAAGCTAAAGTGGCTTTAGCATCATTCTGCAAACAACAAAACAAACCGCTGATGATGTCTGGCAGTGCTGGAGGACGATTGGACGCTAGCAGAATGCAGATCGCGGACTTATCAAAGGTTACAGGGGATAAATTGCTTGCCAAAGTGAGAAATCAACTGCGCAGGGATTATGGCTTTCCGAAGGCAAGTCAAACAAAGAAATCAGCTAAATTTGGCATTACCTGCGTCTACTCCGATGAGCCAGTGATTAAACCAGACATGGTGTGCGATACAGTTGCCGATGCGAGCATAACAGGCTTAAATTGTGCGGGATATGGTTCCAGCGTCAGTGTGACTGCACCATTTGGCTTTATGTTAGGCCAGCTAGCAATAAATCAGTTGCTGGCTTAACCTTACTCGGTGTCTTTATCGTCTAGCAAGTGAGTTTGATATGGCAGTTCTGCATGTTCTAGCAGAACAGGATTAGTATCGTTGGCATGGTAAAAGAGTTGCCAACGTGTATTGTCATCAATATTGGTGAGTAGTGACTTCATTTGATTCGCAGCAAACCGCGGTAATTCACTCTCCAGTGCTTTTTGACCAATCCTGTTTTTTGCATCATTAACCATTGCGCTGTAATCCTCTTTTGCCAATCGATTAAAAATGCCGCTGTCTGCATCATAAAACTTATATTCAGGATCAATCGCTAAAACTTCAGGGCTAGGGAATGCAAGGATATTAATGCGTTGATTTTTTTCATCAATCGCAAGTTTTACTTTCGCAAAATCATACCCGACTAATACTTTTGCCTCTGAAATGAGCAATGCTTTTTTCTTTGTCTTAAATAAATTAAAAAATCGGCTTTGCTCACTTTTGTAATCAAAAATATCACTGTAAGTTCCTTCTGCCAGCGCAACTTTAAAAACCTTCTCAATGTTGTGCATTAAGGTTTTACTGTCAGCGGTAACCGAATTTAGCTTTTTTCTATTTGATAGAAAAATGTAGGCGATTAATCCACCTATGATAAGGCCTGATAGTAGGCCAATGAATGCATCCATGTAGTTTGACTCAATTCTTTAAAATTTATTTATTTCACGCTCATACTCAGGGAGGTGTTGGTTAATACCGCTTATATCAAGCGTCGTAAGATAATGCTATTTGACGCTCTTTGCAGTAAAAATTCAAAAGATTTTTTCACCAGTTCTATAGTCTTTATTTCCTCACTCATTAATTTTTGTACATAGTCAGGGTCCAGACTAACGTCATGTTCAGTCGTTGTTCTGGCACTATCCGTTATATGAAAGCTTTGCGGACTCACTTCTCGAACATCTACCGTTGTCATTTTAATCTCACAATTTAATCTGATTAATGCTTGAAATTTGTTTTTTTAACCCAACGTATAGGCAGAGTTTAGTTTAACGGATTAATTAAAGGGACAAAAGGAAAAGTATGGCTAAAGATAAAGCTGAAAAACTAGAATTTCGTGCTGAGGTAAAACAGCTACTACATTTAATGATTCACTCATTGTATTCCAACAAAGAGATTGTGCTGCGTGAACTGATTTCTAATGCTTCAGATGCGGCAGATAAATTACGTTTTGAAGCGCTAGCAAATGATAGCCTTTATGAAGATGACAGTGATTTAAAAATTCGTATTGCATATGACAAAGAAGCAAGAACGGTTACAGTCTCTGATAACGGCATTGGCATGGATAGAGATGAGGTCATCAATAATATTGGTACGATTGCGAAATCAGGCACTAAAGAATTTTTTAATGCATTGAGTGGTGATCAAGTTAAAGATGCGAACTTAATCGGTCAATTTGGTGTTGGTTTCTATTCGGCTTTTATTATTGCAGAGAAAGTGACTTTACTCACAAGGCGTGCTGGCAGTAAAGACGCAATTAAGTGGGAATCTACAGGTGAGGGTGACTTTACGTTAGATGCGATCGATAAAAAAGAACGCGGTACCGATATTGTTTTACATCTACGTGAAGGAGAAGATGACTTCTTAAATGATTGGAAACTAAAAACAATCGTACGTAAATATTCAGACCACATCACCTTGCCAATTCTAATGAAAAAATCAGAAATGAAAGATGGCGAGCAGGTGTTGACAGATGAGGATGAAGTCGTCAATAAAGCGTCAGCCTTGTGGGTGCGTAGCAAAAGCGACATTTCTGAAGAAGAGTACCAAGAATTCTATAAGCATGTTTCACATGATTTTGAGAACCCATTGGCCTATACGCACAATCGTGTAGAAGGTAAGCAGGAATATATTTCTTTATTGTATGTGCCAAGTAAAGCGCCGTTTGATTTGTATGATCGTGAACGTCGTCAAGGGATAAAGCTTTATGTTAAACGCGTATTTATTATGGAGGATGCTGAAAAGCTAATGCCACAATATTTGCGTTTTGTTCGTGGGGTTATTGATAGCGCAGACTTGCCTTTAAACGTATCACGCGAAATTTTGCAAGATAGCCGTGATGTTGATGCCATTAAAAATGGCTCAGTGAAGAAAGTATTAGGTTTACTTGAAGGTTTAGCTAAGAACAAGCCTGAAGAATATGCAAAATTCTGGGCAGAGTTTGGTCGCGTTTTAAAAGAGGGCCCAGGTGAAGACTTTGCCAATAAAGATAAAATTGCAGGGTTATTGCGATTTGCTTCAACCCAAGCAGATAATGATACTCAGGATGTTAGCTTTGCTGAATACATCGCTCGCATGAAAGAAGGCCAAGAAGCGATTTACTACATCACAGCTGATAGTTTCGCTGCTGCACAACACTCTCCACATTTAGAAATCTTTCGCAAAAAAGGCATTGAAGTATTATTAATGTATGACAAAGTAGACGAGTGGCTATTGGGCGGCTTAACCGAATTTGAGGGGAAGAAACTGCAATCAATTGCCAAGGGGGATTTGGACCTAGGAAAGTTAGAAGATGAGTCTGAAAAAGAAGCCCAGAAAAAAGTTGAGGAAGCTGCCAAAGATTTAATTGAGCGTATTCAAAAAACCTTAGGTGATGATGTCAAAGAGGTGCGCGTTACGCACCGATTGACCGACTCGCCAGCCTGCTTAGTCGTTGGTGAGCATGATTTATCAGGCAATCTGGCACGAATACTAAAAGCGTCTGGACAAAGTGCCCCAGAAGCTAAACCCGTGTTAGAGATTAATCCTGAACATCGACTGGTTGAAAAGCTTAAAGCGGAAAAAGATGATGCTAAATTTAATGATTACACGCGTATCTTATTTGATCAGGCTTTATTAGCAGAGGGTGGGCAACTAGATGACCCAGCAAGTTTTGTGCGGCGCGTAAACGCTTTGCTCATGTAAACTTCACAAAACAGAAGCCCTTGTTTTAAAATGCAAGGGCTTTTTCACATTTCCAACATATGAATCATTTATACTCATATGAAATTGATTTGATGATGGAAGTCATAGCTGGCCTACTTGGCGCGATACTTGCATTATTTAGGATGATTATTTGAATCTAATAGGGAACTACATGCCAAAATTAACACCCATCAAGCAAGCACTTAGAAACCATCTCGCGTTCTCATGCTTTAAAACAAGCGACACAGCCACGCCAAGAGACTGGTATGTAACAGCAGCACACACGGTTCGTGACCATGTTGTAGAGCGCTGGGTAAAGACGGCAAGCGCATACAATGAAGAGGACCCTAAACGTATATATTACTTGTCATTGGAGTTTTTAATTGGACGCATGATGAGTAATGCTGCACTAAACTTGGGCATAAATAGTCAGCTTGGTAGCGGTTTAAGTGCATTAGGTCAAAACCTTGAAGAGGTTGTGGAATTAGAGCATGATGCGGCACTGGGTAATGGCGGCTTAGGCCGCCTAGCTGCCTGCTTTCTGGATTCTATGGCAACCATGGATATACCTGCAACTGGTTATGGTATCCGATATGAATATGGGATGTTTAAGCAAACATTGGAAGATGGTCAGCAAGTAGAGAACCCAGATGACTGGTTACGCTACGCAAATGTATGGGAGTTCCAACGCCCCGAGTCTAGCTACACAATTAAGTTTTACGGGAAAACGATTCAGACACATGAGGATGGACATACTAAAAGCCATTGGGTCGATGAACAGCATGTTGTTGCATTGGCTTACGATGTGCCTGTTCCTGGGTATGATACTGAAACTGTCAATAATTTGAGATTGTGGTCGGCAAAGGCGACAGCAGAATTTGATTTGGCGCATTTTAATGAAGGGAATTATGAGCAGTCGGTTGAGGCGCGTAATGACTCTGAAACCATTTCGAAAGTACTCTATCCGAATGATGCGTCTGCATCTGGTAGAGAGCTAAGGCTTAAACAACAGTACTTCTTTGTTTCGGCTTCCATTCAGGACATTCTTAGAAGATTTATCACTACACGGGAAATAAAAAACAAAAATGACTGGAAAGAGTTGCCTAACAAGGTGGCGATTCAGTTAAATGATACGCATCCAGCAATAGGTGTAGCAGAAATGATGTATCAGTTAGTCGACATGCATGGTTTAGCATGGGATTTTGCTTGGGACTTGGTGACTAAGATATTTGCTTATACCAACCATACGCTCATGCCAGAGGCATTAGAAACCTGGTCTTTAGATTTGTTTGGCCGTTTGTTACCTAGACATTTGGAAATTATATATAAAATTAACCATGAGTTTTTACATATGGTGAATCATCATTTTCCAGGAGATACGGATTTACTAAGGCGTGTTTCAATTATTGATGAGGGGCATGGCAAACGTGTCCGTATGGCACATTTGGCCGTTGTTGGCAGCCATACCGTTAATGGTGTAGCCGCGCTACATAGTGAATTGCTTAAAAGCACGCTGTTCGCTGATTTTAATAGAATCTACCCAGGTAAACTGACTAACGTTACCAACGGCATCACACCAAGACGCTGGCTTAATCAGGCTAATCCTAAATTAACCGAATTGATTGCAAAGGCGATTGGGGATGGCTTTCAAAAAGATTTATCTAAAATCGCTAAGTTGACTCCATTGGCAGAAGATAAAGATTTTCGTAAAGCATTTAGAGCCGTTAAAAAGCATAACAAGCAAAGATTAGCGGATAAGATTGAGTCGCTAACAAGTTTGAAACTCAATACAGATGCTTTATTTGATGTTCAGATTAAACGTATTCATGAATATAAACGACAATTGCTAAATATATTGCATATTATTACTTTATATAATCGTATCCGTAAGGGCGAAGGTAAAGATATCACCCCACGTGTCATTGTTTTTGGTGGTAAAGCAGCGCCTGGTTACTGGATGGCAAAGCTCATTATTCGCTTGATTAATGATGTTGCAGAAATCGTCAATAATGATCCTGCTGTTGGCGATAAGCTAAAAGTTGTCTTTTATCCAAATTATGAAGTTTCTGCAGCGGAGCTACTATTCCCTGGTAGTGACTTGTCTGAGCAAATTTCTACAGCAGGGACTGAGGCAAGCGGAACTGGTAACATGAAAATGGCACTCAATGGCGCTTTAACTATTGGAACATTAGATGGCGCTAATGTGGAGATAAAAGAAGAGGTGGGCGATGAAAACATCTTCATATTTGGTCTTACTACGCCAGAAGTAGCCGAAATGAAAGCGAATGGCTACAATCCTTGGGATTATTACCACGCAAATTCAGAACTAAAAGAAGTGATGGATATGATTGGCAATGGCTTCTTCTCGGTTGAAGAGCCAAATCGCTATCAGGCAATTTACGACAACTTGCTTAACAATGGAGATAACTATCTGTTGCTTGCTGATTATGCGAGTTATATTGAAAAACAAGAAGAGGTTGCCGCATTGTACAAAGACCAAGAAGAGTGGTCACGGCGGGCAATCCTTAACGTTGCGCAAGTTGCAAAATTCTCAAGTGATCGAACTATCGCAGAATATGCAAAAAATATATGGAATGTAAAATCTTTTAAAATCTGACCCACAAAATGCAATCACCAAATATTTAAGTGTACACTTAAACCAAATTAATTTTAGAGTGGTGAGGAGACGTAATGAAAAAGCTGATTGTTGTAGCGGCAATGGCAATGCTTGGTTGTCAGGCCAATGCATGGGACTTAAAAGATTTTGAATCAATTGCAAATGAAGTAAAAAAAGGTGGCAACACAACGACCTCTGGCACATCGAGCGTAGATGCCTTGACGGATACGGAAATGAGTAGTGGCTTGAAGACGGCGCTTAATCAAGGTGTCGAAAAGGCGGTTAATAGTTTGGGCTTGGTTAATGGATTTTTTGGCAACAAGGAAGTAAAAATACCGCTCCCAGAGTCGCTGCAAAAAGTTGAAAAAGGCATGAAGCTGATTGGCATGGGCAAGCAATCAGATGACCTCGTGCTTAAAATGAACCGAGCGGCAGAAGCGGCAGCTCCAGAAGCCAAGGCGCTGCTAATTGACTCAATCAAGCAAATGAGTTTGGCAGATGCAAGAGCAATTCTGACAGGGCCTGAGGATGCTGCAACACAATACTTCAAAAAGACCACATCAACACAGATGGGTGAAAAATTTTTGCCAATTGTGAGCAAGGCAACAGAAAAAGTGCAGCTTGCGCAGACCTACAATAAATACGCAGAAATAGGTAGTCAGTTTGGCGTTGTCGATAAAGAGGATGCCAATATCGAACGCTACGTAACCAATAAAGCGCTTGATGGCCTCTATTTGATGATTGCAAAAGAGGAAGCAGCCATCCGTAAAGATCCGCTTGGGCAGGCCAGTAGTATTCTAAAAAAAGTATTTGGCGCTGTTGCAAAATAATTTCCTGCGTCATTTTTTTGCCTAAGTCCTTCATGGCTTAGGCATTTTTGTTTTAAGCGCGCAGAAACTGCTGTTTTACCTTAATAAAAAAGTTAAACAGTCGTTGACAGTATCTTTAAAAACTTGCTATAGTCTCATCTCTCGGCGTTACATATGTCGACACGGACGCGGGATGGAGCAGTCTGGCAGCTCGTCGGGCTCATAACCCGAAGGTCACAGGTTCAAATCCTGTTCCCGCAACCACTTAAAAAATTAAGTTGGTTAAAATCCGAAATAAGCATTGACGAAGTTTAAAACCTCTGTAAAATGCGCACCTCGTTAACGCAATGCGTTATAAGAGATTGGCCGAAAGGCCCTGTTCTTTAAAAATTTGGATGACTGATAAGTGTGGGTGTTTGTGATTGGGTCATAGCATTAGATTTCGGTCTG
>JBPOFK010000006.1:0-134555 GCA_051252095.1 Methylophilaceae bacterium | reverse complement strand
GCGAAAGTAGGTCACTGCCAAGCTTTTATTTATCTATTAAAGCTCCTATTAGGAGCTTTTTTAGTTTGTGCAATATAGAATACTGCTTGGATATGAACAAGGCGATGTTAAAATTGCCAAGGTGCATTCCAATTAACTGAATTTATTGATATAATTATGCGTTGTTTAGGGGCAGTAGGCCCTTTTTTTATTTCCGCGACTTTCGTGGGGATGAATATAAAGGATATACGTTGCAAAGTTTGCAGAGTTTAGTTGAGAAAACAGTAACACAGCTTGGATTTGAGTTAGTAGACCTTGAGCTATCTAACAGAGGTAAGTTGTTGCGCGTGTTTATCGATAAACTAGAGCCAAAAGATGCTAGTGATAGCATCAATATTGATGATTGTGTATTAGTTAGTAATCAATTAGGCAATGTGTTAACTGTTGAGCACGAGATTGATTATGACAGGCTTGAGGTTTCCTCACCTGGAATGGATCGTGTATTGAAAAAAGAAAAAGATTTTGTAAGATTTAAAGGTGAGCGTGCACAGTTGAAACTGCGTGTGCCACTCATATTGGAAAATACAGAGCCAAGAAAAAACTTTTTAGGGATTCTATGTGGTCTGAATGATGGAATGGTGCAAATTGAATGCGATGGCATCACATACGCGTTGCCGCTTGAAAATATAGATAAAGCGCGGCTTAGCCCCATATTTTAGTCCATAGAATTTAGGTAATTACTTTTTAGTCGGAGAGAGACGATGAGTCGAGATATATTGTTATTAGTAGATGCTTTGGCGCACGAAAAAAACGTGGGCAAAGAGATTGTATTTACTGCACTGGAGCTAGCTCTTGCATCAGCGACTAAAAAAAATCATGAAGATAATGCGGATATTCGCGTTTCGATTGACCGTGAAACAGGTGAATATGAAACCTTCAGAAGATGGCAATATGTTGAATATGATTTATTAGAGAGCTCAGACTATCAATTTGATGAAGAGGACGAGCGGGCTAAAGGCCGAGAAATTGGCGATTACTACGAAGAGCCGTTAGAGTCTATTGAATTTGGGCGTATTGGTGCGCAAGCGGCAAAACAAGTCATATTGCAAAAAGTGCGTGAGGCAGAGCGCGAACAAATTTTAGAAGACTTTTTGGCACGTGATGAAACTTTGGTCACAGGTGTGATTAAGCGGATGGAAAAAGGCAATGCAATTATTGAGGTAGGCCGCTTAGAGTGCGTGTTGCCAAGAGAGTCTATGATTCCTAAAGAAAATTTGCGTGTAGGTGACCGAGTAAGGGCGAATCTGTCACGTATTGAAAGAGGAGGCCGCGGACCACAGTTAATCTTATCGCGTGTTGCACCTGACTTTTTAAAACGTTTATTTGAATTAGAAGTGCCAGAAATTGAAGAAGGTTTATTGGAGATTCGTTCAGCAGCACGCGACCCAGGCTTGCGTTCAAAAATTGCTGTTAAAGCAAACGATCAGCGCTTAGATCCAGTTGGTACTTGTGTGGGTATGCGTGGATCACGAGTGCAAGCGGTAACCAGTGAGTTGGCGGGTGAGCGTGTAGACATTGTTTTGTGGAGTATGGAGCCAGCGCAATTTGTGATTAATGCAATGGCGCCTGCTGAAGTGTCCAGTATTGTTGTGAATGAAGATACACATAGTATGGACGTTGTTGTCGATGAAGAGCAGTTGGCATTAGCGATTGGTCGTAGTGGGCAAAATGTACGACTTGCATCAGAGTTAACTGGTTGGACCCTCAATATTCTGACCGAAGAAGAGGCAGCTCAAAAGAATCAGGATGAATACGCTAACGTCAGTCAGCTCTTTATGGAAAAACTTGATGTGGATGAAGAGGTCGCGGATATTTTAGTACAAGAAGGCTTTAGCACTTTAGAAGAGATAGCTTATGTGCCGATGGCCGAAATGATGGAAATTGAAGCATTTGATGAAGACACTATTAATGAACTGCGTGCACGTGCACGTGCCGCTTTATTGACAGAAGCAATTGCTAAAGAAGAAAAAGTGGATGATCCTGCTGAAGATTTGTTGAAAATGGAAGGTATGGACGAGGAAACAGCCACCTTATTGGCATCGAAAGAAATTATTACGATGAATGATTTGGCAGAGTTAGCAGTCGATGAGTTAGTTGAGTTAAGCGGTATGGATGATGAGCGTGCGAAGACGCTCATTATGACAGCCCGCGCCCCTTGGTTTGAGTAAGTCATGGATTTAATCATGACTTAAGACAATAATTTAAAGTAGTAAAAGAAAAGTAGAGACTGGAGCAGTACATGGCACAATCAACCGTTTTACAATTCGCTAAAGAGTTGGGTTTACCAACAGCTTTGCTATTGGAGCAATTGAAGAGCGCGGGCGTAAATAAATCTGCTGTTAATGATCAATTGGACGAAGCTGATAAAACAGCATTGTTGGACTATTTACGTAAAGAGCATGGTGCAGCGCAGGCTCCTAAAAATAAGATTACTTTAACTCGTAAACAAAATACTGAAATCAAAAAAACAGATAGTGAGGGTCGTGCCCGTACGATTCAGGTTGAAGTGCGTAAAAAACGCGTCTTAATGCGAAATGAAGAGACAAAAGAAGAGCAGAAACCAGTAGAAGAATTGCCGCAGGAAGCACCAGAGCCCGTTGTTGAAGTTAAGGATGAGGTAACACCTGAACCCGTAATTGAAGCTAAGCCTGAAGAAGAGCAAAAAATTGAGCCGGTTAACGAAGAGGCCGAACCAGCTCAGGATAAAAAAGAAGAGCCTGTTGTTAAGCGAAAAAAACAAGTATTAACACCAGAGCAAATTGCGATTCGTGAGCAAGAGGCGGAGCGTCATGCCAAGTTAGTTGCGTTTCAGCAAGAGGATTTGCGTAAAAAAGAAGAATTGAAGAAGCGAAGAGCGGAAGAAGAGGAAAAGCGCAGAGAAGAAGTTGAAACTGCGGCAAAAGAAAAAGCAAAAAACCTGAGCGAAGGCACATTACATAAGCCAGCTGGAAAAGACGGTGTCAAATCAACCAGTAAAGATGCGAAAAAAAATAAGAGTAACAATAATGACTGGAATGATAAAGAAAACCGTAAGCGCGGATTAAAAACACGCGGTGCGGCGCCAGCTGGAAATGGGTGGAGAACACCAAAAGGTAAGAATAAAAGACGTGATAATAGGGATGAGGAGCAACATGCATTTACGGCCCCAACAGAGCCTGTTGTGCATGAGGTTTTGGTTCCTGAGACCATCACTGTTTCTGACTTAGCCAAAAAAATGGCAGTTAAAGCCAGTGAAGTAATTAAAACCCTCATGGGCATGGGTATGATGGTGACGATTAACCAAGTGCTTGATCAAGAAACCGCTATTATTATTGTTGAGGAAATGGGGCATAAAGCAACAGCAGCAGCAGATAATGACCCAGAGACTTTCTTGGAAGAAGCTGAGCATGCAGATGCAGTTTTAGAAGCACGTCCACCAGTGGTGACTGTTATGGGTCACGTTGATCATGGTAAAACATCTTTACTTGATTACATTCGCACCAGTAAAGTTGCTGGCGGCGAAGCTGGGGGTATTACGCAGCATATTGGTGCTTATCATGTAGAAACACCGAATGGGATGGTGACATTTTTAGATACACCAGGCCATGAGGCGTTTACGGCGATGCGTGCACGCGGTGCGAAAGCAACTGATGTTGTAATTTTAGTGGTTTCTGCTGATGATGGTGTAATGCCGCAAACGAAAGAAGCAATACATCACGCAAAAGCAGGTAATGTTCCATTAGTCGTTGCCATAAACAAAATTGACAAACCAGAAGCAGATCCAGAACGTGTGAAAATGGAGCTGGTTTCAGAAGAGGTTGTTCCTGAAGACTTTGGCGGCGATACCATGTTCCGTAATGTTTCTGCTAAAACAGGTCAAGGGATTGATGAGCTACTTGAAGCAGTTTTATTGCAGGCTGAAATTTTGGAACTAAAAGCAGCAAAGAACATACCAGCTAAAGGCTTAGTCGTTGAGGGTCGATTAGACAAAGGTCGTGGCCCAGTGTCCACTATATTAGTGCAGTCAGGAACATTAAAGCGCGGTGATATGCTGCTTGCAGGCAGTACTTATGGCCGCGTACGTGCTATGTTAGATGAGACAGGCGCAGAAATTAAAGAGGCAGGACCATCCATTCCTGTTGAGGTATTGGGCTTATCTGATGTGCCAGCTTCTGGTGAAGAAGTGATTGTGTTGAATGATGAGCGTAAAGCACGCGAAATTGCTATGTTCCGTCAAGGCAAGTTCCGTGATGTTAAGTTTGCAAAACAGCAAGCAGCCAAACTTGAAAATATGATGGGCCAGATGGCTGATGGTGAAGTCAAAACATTAGGCTTGATTATTAAATCAGATGTTCAAGGCTCTAATGAGGCTTTGGAAACCAGCTTGTTAAAACTTGCGAATGAAGAAGTGAGAGTGAATATTATTCATACAGGTGTTGGTGCAATTAGTGAGTCAGATGTGAACTTGGCTGTTGCTTCAAATGCATTATTGATTGGCTTTAATGTGCGTGCAGATACAGGTGCACGCAAATTGATTGAGGCTAATGATGTTGATGTCCGTTATTACAACATTATTTACGAAGCTGTTGATGAAATAAAAGCAGCATTGGGTGGTATGTTGGCACCTGAGCAAAGAGAAAGCATCATTGGCAGTGTAGAAGTGCGTGAAGTGTTCCGCATATCAAAAATTGGTGCTGTAGCAGGCTGTTATGTGCGTGATGGACGTATCACTATTGATTCTAAAGTACGTGTGCTGCGTGATAATGTCATTATTCATACAGGTGAATTAGACTCTTTGAAACGCTTCAAAGATGATGTTAAAGAAGTGAAAAATAACTTTGAATGTGGTTTGTCATTGAAGGGGTACAATGACCTTGAGGTTGGCGATATGTTGGAAGTGTATGAAGTCCAACAAATTGCACGTACACTTTAACGTATTGGATAATTAATTGGCAAAAGCTTTTTCAAGATCTAACCGGATAGCAGAGCAAATGCGTCGCGAATTAGCAGATTTGTTGCAGTTCGAAGTCAAAGACCCTCGGATTGGGATGGTGACCATCACAGAAGTCGAAGTGACTGGTGATATGGCGCATGCAAAAGTGTTCTATAGTGCGGCAGAAGGCACCCCAGAATTACAAACTGGATTAGAAAAGTCTGCAGGTTTTTTGCGCTCACAGGTTGCAAAACGGATGTTGTTGCGTACGGTTCCGCAATTGCATTTTGAGTATGATGCATCAGCTGACTATGGCATGAAAATGTCAAAACTGATTGATGAAGCATTAGCTGATGATAAAAATGACGCAGAAGATAATCTTTAAGACTAAAGCCATTGCAGTTCAAACGCGTTAAACGAAAAGTTGATGGCATTTTATTGCTGGATAAACCGCTCGGTTATTCTTCTAATCAAGCATTGCAGAAAATAAAATGGCTGTTTCAAGCGGCCAAAGCTGGCCATACAGGGACATTAGACCCGCTTGCTACGGGTCTTTTACCCATCTGTTTGGGCGAAGCGACCAAGTTTGCACAGTACGTTACAGACGCAGATAAAACTTACATAGCTAATATTAAATTAGGTATCAAAACCACGACAGGTGATGCAGAGGGCGATGTTATTTCTATAAAGCCTGTGAGTGTCAGCCCGTTACAATTTGAACATGCTTGTCAGCAATTTGTTGGAAATATTAATCAATTACCACCCATGTATTCCGCATTAAAGCATGAAGGCAAGGCCCTTTATAAATATGCTAGGGAAGGCATAGAAATTGAACGTAAAACACGACAGATCACGATTCAAAATCTTACAGTTGTTTCGATAGATGGAAGTGATGCAGTGGTTGAAGTGCGTTGCAGTAAAGGAACTTATATTCGTACTTTGGCAGAAGATATAGGTGCGCTACTAGGTTGCGATGCGCATTTGACAGGTTTACGTAGAACAGAAACAGCGGGTTATAACATTGCGAATGCAGTGACGATTGATACGCTAGAAGGAATGTCGACAGAAGTGCGAGATGTACAGCTACTTCCCATAGATTCAGCAATTAGTTTAATACCCGAAGTGATTATTAGCGCAGATTCGGCTTATTATTTTAAGCAGGGGCAATCCGTATGGGAGGCAGGTCAAATACCCGATGGAGATTTGCGTATTTATGAAGAGGGTGGGTTGTTTCTTGGTTTAGGTAAACGTTTGGATGATGGCAAAGTCGCGCCCAAGCGATTGGTTAATCTGTCATAGTATACGATGAAGATGGTGTCTAATTAAGCAATCCAAAGATAAATGGCTAGCATGATGCCTAGACTGGCAATTAGTATTGCCATGATAAAAGCAAGTTTGCTTACATAAGTGATTGGTAGTTGTTCAACAGACAGTGAAGTCACAAAGCGTTTATGCTGGATGGCTGCAATTGCTATCAATATTGAACCAACTAAAACAAAACTAATACCAAGTATGGTTGATACGATTGTGTTTGCATGGGGCGTGGTTACTTGAGGCTGCAAAACTAGTAGTTGAATAAATAAACCAAATCGAGAGATGATAAAGCCCAGCCCGATAATGGTTAGTCCGGTGCGTAACCAAGCAAGCAATGTTCTTTCTGCAGCAAAAAATATACGCGGGTCCGATTGGTTAGTTGTCATGTTTACGTCTGTTTCCAATGTCTCTGCATTTCAAAATATAAAAATGAGGCGGACCAAGTGATGAGTACAAGACCAGTTAGAGATTCAATGCCCGTTAAAAATCGGAGATTGCCTGTAGGTTCAATATCACCGAACCCGACTGTACTAAAGACAGTAAAAGAAAAATAGACACAGTCCATGATGCTACCATCAAATTTACCAATGAGAGCTCCCCAGCCTTCATGATGATGCATATAATAAAAGGCAACAGCGAACATCCAAACTTCCACAATATGCGCCAGCAGTGCACCAAGTACACCGAACACAATCCGAAAGCGATGCTTAATTTGCATCTTGGGAATCAATAAAGTAATGCGATACAGGAATTCATAATGCACAACAACAGCCGCGGCCACGATAAGTGAGTTAAATAATAAGACATAAAACATCATAATATATTTATGTAGCTTAAATTCTGTAAAACAAAATAATGCCACAGTTACGATGATGTGTTTAGTGCATCACTGAAATTAAACAAAAAGAAATGAAAACAAAATAAAAACATAAGCTTAAGTGTAAAAAATTTGGTGTTTTTAGGTTTTATGACTATAATGCACGACTTATGTAAATTGAATGCAATAGCTGGTTTTGTAAATAGGTTACAGAGCTAATTTTGCATTGACGCTGACTAGAGGATAAAAGATGGCAGTTACAGCACAAGACACCGCAAAAATCATTAAAGAATATCAACGCACGGCAAATGATACGGCAAGCCCAGAAGTACAAGTAGCACTTCTCACTAACCGCATTACCTATTTGACTGAGCACTTTAAAACAAACAAAAAAGACAATCACTCACGTCGTGGTCTATTAGCATTAGTGAGTCAACGTCGTCGTTTGTTAGATTATTTAAAAGGTAAGGACGTTAGCCGCTATCAAGACTTAATTGGTCGTTTAGGGCTGCGTAAGTAATTTCTATAAATGCGATTTTCGCTTTTATAGTTATGTAGAAAGCCGATTGCATGAAAATATGCGTCGGCTTTTTTTATTGTTCGACTGCTATTGGGTAGTGAATAGTAGTCTGTTGAAAAGGAAAAGTAATGTTTAATAAAGTATCAAAAAGTATTCAATATGGCGCACATACACTCACGTTAGAAACAGGTGAGATTGCTCGCCAAGCAGATGCAAGTGTTGTCGTTAGTTATGGCGATACCGTAGTAATGGTTAATGTAACCAGTCGCCGAGAAGTTAAAGAAGGCCAAGATTTTTTCCCATTAACCGTTGATTACATGGAAAAAACATATGCTGCAGGTAAAATTCCTGGTAGTTTTTTCAAGCGTGAAGGCCGTCCATCAGAAAAAGAAACGTTGACATCACGTTTAATCGATCGTCCAATGCGACCATTGTTTCCAGAGTCTTTTTACAATGAAGTGCAAGTGGTCGCAACTGTATTATCTTCCGATCCTGAAATCGATTCAGATATTCCTGCCATTATTGGCGCATCAGCAGCGATGTCATTATCAGGCATTCCATTCTATGGTCCATTAGGGGCAGCTCGCGTTGGTTATATTGATGGAGAATACATCCTTAATCCAAGCAAATTGCAAATGGAAGAAACACAGTTAGATTTAGTCGTAGCTGCAACTGAAACTGCCGTAATGATGGTTGAATCAGAAGCGAAAGAACTTTCAGAAGAAATCATGTTAGGTTCGGTGACATTTGGTCATGAGGCGATGCAACCCGTGATTAAACTGATTAATGAGTTAGCTGAAGAAGCTGGTAAAGATGCGTGGGATTGGACTGCGCCAGAGCCAAACACTGAAATCATTGCAAAAGTGTCTGAAATTGCTGAAGCTGATGTAAATGCAGCTTTCCAAATAAAAGCCAAAGGTGAGCGTTCTGCGAAGTTAGAGGAAATTAAGAACCGTGTCATGAGTGCATTAATCACTGAAGAAACATCGACAACAGAAGCGAATGAAATTAAAGGGGAATTCTTTAATTTAGAAGCAAAAGTTGTTCGTAGCCAAATTTTAAATGGTGAGCCACGTATTGATGGTCGTGATACACGCACTGTGCGTCCAATTAGCGTCCGCACAGGTGTATTGCCGCGTACGCATGGTTCAGCTTTATTTACACGCGGAGAAACACAAGCATTGGTTGTAGCAACGTTAGGCACTGGCCGTGATGAGCAAAAAGTGGATGCATTGCAAGGTGAGTTTACTGATAACTTTATGCTGCACTATAACTTTCCACCTTATGCAACAGGTGAGACAGGTCGTGTTGGTACGCCTAAACGCCGTGAAATTGGTCATGGTCGCCTAGCAAAACGTGCGTTAGTCGCTGCATTACCAGCTAAAGAAGACTTTGATTACACCATGCGTATTGTGTCTGAAATTACAGAATCAAACGGGTCAAGCTCTATGGCTTCTGTGTGTGGTGGTACATTGGCATTATTGGATGCAGGTGTGCCTATGAAAGCGCCAGTGGCTGGGATTGCGATGGGCTTGATTAAAGAAGGTAACCGTGTAGCAGTGTTGACCGATATCCTAGGCGATGAAGATCACCTTGGCGACATGGACTTTAAAGTAGCAGGTTCATTAAATGGCATTACTGCTTTGCAAATGGATATTAAAATTACAGGTATTACCGCTCAAATTATGCAGGCTGCACTAGCACAGGCAAAAGAAGGGCGTGAGCATATTTTAGGCATCATGAACGAGGCTATGGAAAGTGCAAATACTGAGATGTCACAATTTGCACCACGTATTATTACTTTGAAAATCAACCCTGACAAAATTCGTGATGTCATTGGTAAAGGTGGTGCAGTCATTCAAGCGCTTACCAAAGAAACCAATACCAATATTGATATTGATGAAGATGGAACAGTTAAAATTGCATGTACGACTGCTGAAGAAGGTGAAGAAGCGAAGCGCCGTATAGAAGAGATAACTGCAGATGTTGAAGTTGGTCAGATATACGAAGGTCCTGTAGTAAAAGTGCTAGATTTTGGCGCTGTGGTTTCTTTGATACCCGGCAAAGATGGTTTAGTTCATATTTCACAAATCGCACATCAACGTGTGAACTCGGTGAGCGACTTTGTAAAAGAAGGCGACATTGTTAAAGTGAAGGTCGTTGAGATTGATGGTAAAGGCAAGGTGCGCTTAAGTATGAAAGCTTTGATTGATCAACCAGCACCGGCAGAAGAAGCTAAAACAGAGGATTAATCACTGTTTAGAAATAAAAAAGCCCGCGATGCGGGCTTTTTGTTTGGTTTTCATTTTTAGCATTACTTTGCAAGTTAGCTTGCACAGAAAATTAGTTGCAAATTACTTGGCTACTTGTCTTTCACGCATTTCATCTAATGTCTTACAGTCGATGCATAGCGTTGCCGTTGGGCGGGCTTCTAGGCGCTTAAGACCAATTTCTACGCCACAGCCTTCGCAGTATCCGTAGTCCTCTGAGTCAATATTGCGTAAAGTGCCATCAATTTTCTTGATCAGCTTGCGTTCACGGTCACGGTTACGTAACTCAAGTGCCATATCAGATTCTTGGCTTGCACGGTCATTAGGGTCAGCAAATGTAGCAACATCGTCTTGCATATGGTGAACGGTGCGATCAATATCGCTGCTCAACTCCGCTTTCCACTTTTCTAAAATATTACGAAAATGCTTTAATTGGTTTTTGTTCATGTACTCTTCATCAGCTTTCGCTTGATAAGGAGTGAAATTTATTTCCGGTTTTTTTGCCATTTCTCGTCCAAAAAACTACTTAAAAAAACAAATCTAATAACTTTAACCGCGCGAGTTTACACCGATTGCAGGTGAGATGCAAAACAATTCGTCTCAAAAGACCAAGTAGACTAATTTTTTGCTTCGTTAAGTTCCAGCGCCAATAAGGTATTTTCCATCAGTGTTGCGACTGTCATCGGCCCGACACCGCCTGGAACAGGGGTAATATAGCCTGCAACTGCTTTTGCTGTAGTAAAGTCGACATCACCGCTTAATGATCCATCTGCTAAGCGATTGATACCAATATCAATGACAATGGCACCTGGCTTAATCCACTCTCCTTTGATTAAACCAGCTTTACCAGCTGCGGCAACTACCAAATCTGCCTGTCTAACTTTACGCTCTAAATCTTTTGTATGACGGTGGCAGCTAGTGATGGTTGCGCCTGCAAGCATTAACTCTAGCGCCATGGGCCTACCTACATGGTTAGACACGCCCACAATGACGGCATCTAACCCCATAGGGTCCAGATTGCTTGCTTGTAACATCTTAATCACACCGTAAGGCGTGCATGAGCGGAGTGTGGGCTGCCTGACGGCTAAGCGGCCAATGTTGTATGGATGGAAGCCATCGACATCTTTATTCACGTTTATATGTTCAATTAGGATATCTTCATTGATATGTTCCGGCAGGGGAGATTGAACCAAAACACCATCTACAGTATCGTCATTGTTAAGTTTTGCAATGATAGATAACAGCTCGGCTTCAGTTGTTGCAACAGGTAAATTATGAGAGATTGATTTAATGCCGACTTTTTCACAGGCTAACCGTTTATTTCGGACGTATATTGCTGAAGCAGGGTCTTCCCCAATGAGAATGACTGCTAAACAAGGCGCACGCTTACCATCATCGATTCTATTCTCAATGCGCGTTTTAATATTATCTAAGAGATTTTGAGCGATGGCCTTGCCATCAATAATTTGTGCTGACATGCTGTAACAGTACAATAACAATAAATAATCGCGCATTTTAGCATATAAGATTTGACCAATTGCGCATATTCCAGTATATTTCTGCCTCTTCGGCGTGTAGCGTAGCCTGGTAGCGCGCCTGCTTTGGGAGCAGGATGTCGGGAGTTCGAATCTCTCCACGCCGACCAGTTTTTTTGGTCATTGCCCGTAACTGCGATATAGTCGTCACGTGTAACTAAATCTGCCCGTAGCTCAATCGGATAGAGCACCAGCCTTCTAAGCTGGGGGTTACAGGTTCGATTCCTGTCGGGCAGGCCATTTAAGTCTCTATGGTGGCTGTAGCTCAGCTGGTAGAGCCCTGGATTGTGATTCCAGTTGTCGTGGGTTCGAGCCCCATCAGCCACCCCAAGCCTTCCAATTAAATCAAATTTTGCTTCTATTTTTCATTGAAAGTTAAATTTACGCTTTTTTTTGCCGTAAGTATTTACATCCAGTACGACGATGTAAGGGCAAGCTGTGAAATTAATCAATGCAATATTAAAGCATATTTATTTGACGATGCAATTAGAGCATGATGGCTCTGGTTTGCCGACACAGTTCTTAAGCGCTAGTTTATTGGTTTCTCTTTATGTCTGTTTAAGTATCGTTAATAGTGCAAATATTGACCCTAACTTTTTAGGGCTTGGTTTTGTTGCGGGCATTTATCTTTTTGTGCTCAGAACGCAGTTGGTTGGTTTAATCATTTTAATTGGCATTATTACGAATAGTATTTCACTTGTACTAGGTTTTTTCGGTGAGATATCTGCATTGCAATTAGTCTTAATTAATGCGCTTGAATACTTATTGGTCTACGGTGCCGTCATTAATATAATTAGGCGTTATGCCAATATTACATAACAGTGTTAAGTTAATGTACATGTCTTAAAAAATAGCGATAAACATATTCGCTAGCAAAGCTATACAGCCATTCATCACCATTTATTGATACGCGGTCATATACAGGTTATAGTACTCTTCATAACGATAAGAAGAAGAAAATAACTAAGGATGATTTATGGCAGATTCACTACCCGTATTGATTATTATTGATGATGATCCATTGATTACGGACACTTTGCATTATGTTTTAAGTAAGCACTTTGAAGTATGTGTGGCAGATTCTAGAGAGCAAGCAAAAAGTTTATTGCGACAACTTGATGAGCCGCCTGCCTTAGCACTAGTCGATTTGGGTTTGCCGCCTATGCAACACAAACCAGATGAAGGTTTTAAAGTGATAGGCGAATTGTTAGCACATTCACCTAGTATGAAAATCCATGTGCTATCTGGGCAAAGTGACGATGTTAATGTAAAGCATGCCCTTGCCTTAGGTGCACTCGATTTTATTCCTAAACCATGTGATGCTGACCGGTTAAAAGAGCTATTACTCAATTCATTAAAAGTACAAAGTGTTGAGCTCACCGAGAAACCAGAAGAAGAAAACGGTGGCATTATCGGCGAGAGTTTGCCGATGAAAACACTGATTACACAGATACGACAATTTGCAGACTCTCCTTTTCCAGTTTTGATTGAAGGTGAATCTGGCAGCGGTAAAGAGCGAGTTGCTGGCAACTTTCATCGGTTTAGTAAGCGTGCAAAACACCCGTATTTATCAGTTAACTGTGCTGCAATTTCTCCTATGCTGGCAGAATCTATTTTATTTGGTCACACAAAAGGTGCTTTTACTGGCGCTGGCACTGCTAATAGCGGCTATTTTGAGGATGTTGGCGAAGGCACACTGTTTCTTGATGAAATTGGTGAGTTGCCTTTGGAAATGCAGGCAAAGTTACTGCGTGTTTTAGAAAATGGGGAATACACACGTGTAGGTGAAACCCAAATCCGCAAGAGTAAGGCGCGGATCGTGGCGGCCACTAATCGAGATTTACGTGCTGAAGTCAGAGAAGGTAATTTTAGAGCAGATTTATATCACCGTTTAAGTGTTTTTGCCGTTAGAGTGCCGCCATTGCGAGATCTTGGTGAAGATAGCTTAATCTTGCTGGATCATTTTAATGAATTTTATGCGCGTGAAACTGGGCAAAAGCCATTTAAACTTGATGATAAGGCTAAAAAACGTTGGTTGGCCTATCATTTTCCAGGCAATGTGCGTGAGCTACGAAATATTATCATTCGCTTGATTGCAAAATACGCGGGTCAAACTGTCAATGATATGCAGTTGGATGCTGAGTTTGATTTATCCAGACAAAGTGAAGTGGATGGTGGTGCGCCAATTGTTGGTACAGGAGATTTGTCAGGCTATGCTTTACAGCACTTGCAAAATCAAGCGAACGTTAATTTGGATCAGGTGCTGAAGCAATGGGAAAAGGCTTATGTAGAAGCTGCAATGCGTATTACCCATGGTAATCTCAGTCAAGCAGCTAAATTGCTGGGCATTAATCGAACAACGCTTTATAGCCGCATTCAGTTGCAAGAGAAATAGCGCTCATGTATTACGAGCACTTTGGATTAAAAGAGCCGCCATTCAAGATTACGCCAAATACTGATGTTTTTTTCACCGGGGGCAATCGTGGCGCGGTACTGGATGCAATCACTTATGCCATTTTGAATGGTGAAGGCATTGTAAAAGTCGTTGGTGAAGTGGGCAGTGGTAAGACCATGCTATGTCGCATGTTGCAGACCATGCTGCCCAACCGTGTAGAAAGTATTTATCTGGCAAATCCAAGTGTCGCGCCTGAGGATGTGTTGCATGCCATTGCATTCGAGTTACAACTTAAGCTACCAAAATCAGCAGACCGTTTAAAGGTGATGCAGGCGCTGCAAGCGCATTTGTTGAAAAGACATGCCGCAGGCAAGCAAGTGGTTATTTTTATTGAAGAAGCCCAAGGCATGCCGCTAGCAACATTGGAAGAGATTCGTTTACTATCAAATTTAGAAACCAATTACGACAAATTGCTGCAAATTGTGCTATTTGGGCAACCTGAGCTGGATGAAAACCTCAATGAAATCAATATTAGACAATTGCGTGAACGTATTACGCATAGTTTTCATTTAGCGCCATTACAATCAAACGAAATTGGTGAGTATATTCTGTTTAGGCTGCGGGCTGCGGGCTATTATGGACCACACTTATTTACTCAGTCTGCTATTAGGAAGCTGTCTAATGCAGCACAAGGGTTGGTACGACGCGTCAATATCCTGGCTGATAAAGCCTTGCTAGCTGCGTTTTCTGAAAATGTTTATCAAGTAACACCAAAACATGTGCAAGCCGCAATTTCAGACAGTGAGTTTGGGCTTGAGCGCGAGAAAGTAAAGCAAAATGGCTATAAAGCAGTATTGGTTATTGCTGTTTTAGCGTTGGGTTTGCTTTTAGGTTACTTTGCTAGCAAGTGGGTAAAAAACGATACTGTTGTAGCAGTCCAATCAGGTGTAAGTGTGCAAACAAAGAATCAAGCACCAGAGAAGGTGAACGCTACCGATTTGATTGATGAGTCTAGCGCAACAGTGCCTAGTCAGGTAGCCGATATCGAGCCTGTCAGTAATATAATAGAAGGTGTTGCAACGGATGGCATACTCACTAAGCGTATTAATGCAACAAATAGCTGGTTAATGAATCAATCACCCAGTACGGTCAGTATCCAATTAATGGGCGTGCCAGAAGGCCCCGAGCTTAAAAATGACTTAGAGGTCTTAAGTCAAAAAATTGAATTGGATGAAATTTATGTTTATCGAACCCAAGTAAGTGGTCAACCTTATTTAAGCGTCTTGTATGGTAGTTTTGATAATAGGGGGGATGCACTGGCCGCGTTGAAACAGCTACCAGAAGAAATAAGAAGAAATAAGCCGCAATTACGAACAGTTGCTGGGGTGTTGCAAGAAACTAAACAACTACCATAAAAAGGGTATTGTTTTGAACTTTCAATAGCTTATTGTTGCAAATTAATGCAAGTTATGGGATAACTATACTAAGCTATTAAGTTGCTGGGTATTAGGTTCTTGTGCACCAAATTATCAAGAGCATTAAATTTATTGAGGGGCAGCACGAAGTGCTACAGTGCAAAATTAATTTTTTTCCAAAAAAGACGATAATATTGATATTGGCAAGTCTAGTTATGGTGGCCTGCTCTCATCAATCGACAGTAAAGCCTTCAGAGGGTCATATTGATGCGAAAGAGCCAGATATCCAGACAAAACAAAACACAGCTCAAGCGCCGATTCCTCAGCCAGTAAAAACCAGCCCAGTATTGCCGCCGCCCAAGCCTATCAAAAAAGCACAAACATACAGTGTTGTCGTCAACGAGGTACCTGTTAAAGAGATTTTATTTGCACTCGCTAGAGAGAGTAAAATCAATGTAGACATAGACCCAGCCATACAAGGGCGGGCAACAATCAATGCTGTTGATCAAACACTACCAGCTATTTTAGAGCGATTATCACGACAAGTTGATCTGACCTATAGAATGGAAGGCAATGTATTGGTCATCTCGCCAGATCAACCCGTGCTGAGAACTTATAAAATTGATTATGTAAATATGAACCGCAATACCGAGGGATTTATTGGTTCGGCAACTGAGATATCCAGTACAGGCAGAGCAGCTACTACAGGTGCTAATGGGCAATCAAATGCAGGTAGTGGGGGAGTAAACAATAGCTCCCGAACTTCGGTGACGAGTAAAACGGAAAACCATTTATGGGAATCTTTAATTCAGAATATTAAAGATTTGCTAGCTGAAACAGATAAAGAAATTATTGTGTCACGTTATGGTACGGTGGCTGAAAGCAATGCAGCCCAAGAAAATGCAGAAGCTGGTGTCGTAGGTAGACAGCAAAATACTCAGCAACAACTTGACGAACAAAGAACAGAGTTTAAAACGCTATTGGCTGCCAATGTGATTGCTAACCCAGAAACAGGGGTAATTAGTGTGCGTGCAACGAATAAGCAACATCAAAAAGTACAAGAGTTTATTGATAGAGTAATGGGTAGTGCCAAAAAACAAGTATTAATAGAGGCAACTATTGTCGAGGTGCAGTTAAGTGATAGTTATCAGGCAGGCATTGATTGGAGTCGATTAAATAACCCGGGCAATAGTGGCTTTGTTTTTGGTCAAACGTTAGGTTCAAAAGGGGTTAGTTTTGATACCTCAACAGGAGCATTTAATGATGGTGGCTTGAATGCATTAGATCAACGAACAAACGCAGGTTTTGTAGCTGGTTATCTTAATCCTATCAGCTCTATAGGGAATATTGCTGCATCGATTACTTTACTTGAGCAGTTTGGTGACACGAAAGTATTATCTAGCCCTAAATTAATGGTGTTGAATAATCAAACTGCCGTACTAAAGGTAGTAGATAATTTAGTTTATTTCACAATCGAGGTGCAGCAGACCCAAGGTAATGTGAACAGTAACCCATTTAGTACGATTACCACCACCCCACAAACAGTACCAGTTGGCGTAGTGATGAGTGTCACACCACAAATTAACGATAATGACAAAGTGAATATTAATGTAAGGCCTACCATTTCAAGGGTATTAAGCTTTGTGAACGATCCAAATCCACAACTTGGTTCTGGGCAAACTAGAATAGTCAGTGCCATTCCACAAATACAAGTTAGGGAAATGGAGTCAATGCTAAATATCAGTAGTGGCAATACAGCGGTGTTAGGTGGATTGATGCAAGATGATATTAAAAATAATACTGATTCAGTGCCTGGCTTGAGTAAAGTGCCTGGTGTTGGTAATGTGTTTAAGGGAAAGAATGATGCAACAAGAAAAACAGAGCTAGTCATCTTCTTACGACCCACTGTAGTACCAAATGCAAGCTTAGAAAGTGACGAGTTAAGTTCTTATAAAAAGTATTTGCCAGCACAGCAGCTACAAAAAACGCTGGAAGAAGCAAATTAATTGATAGGTCACACAGACCATGAGTTTATTAATTAAAGCACTGGATAAAGCACAAGCGCAAAAAGCGCAGGTTAAAGGCGGTGCGGATAGTAAGGTCGCGCAAAAGCCAAGTAATCCGACTGCATCCGCAGCGGAAGCACCTGTGGCTGCCGATAAAAAAACATCTCTAGATGATTTATCATTAAGCCCAGCAGATGAGACGCTCAGTACAAATACGCAAATAAAAAATGAGATTGATGATACGCCGGCAGTTTTAAAGGGCTCTGCAGCAGATATAGCACAAAAGGAGCCTCAGCGAACAAGTGAAACTAAATCAAGTTCAAGCGCGCCTTTATCTATAGCACCAGTTGCGCAAACTAGTCGAGCGCAGGCAGCCAATGTGTTTAGTGCTAAACAAGCAGAACCTTCGAGCCATATAGCTAAGATAGCAGTGATTATTGCTTTGCTTGCCATAGCATTACTGGCTGGCTTTGCTTACTGGTATCAATTTGCGTTTAATCAACCAGCTATCGTGATTCCGCCAAGGCCATCAATGGCAGAAGTCATGCCGCAAGCTATGCCAGATGCGAAGATGCAAGAGGAAATGGATGTGCAGATTGTAGATGATTTAGCACAACTAGAAGATGCTAATAACGCGGACACATTCATTGTTCAGGATTTGCCAGCAACAAATACTGGTAAATCGGACAGTGATAATAAAGAAGAAAAATCAGTTTTTGATCAACCCTCTTTTCAAAGTGCAGCTGTAAAAGAAACACTAACATCGAATGAGAAAGTTATTACTGCTTCTGAAGCTAAAGTGGCCTTAATCAGTGATCAATCAGCATCAGAAAATGCATCAATTGAGATAACTAAGGCAAAAACGGAGTCTGGTATCAACCAAGTATTGATGCGGGCTTATGAGGCTTATAATCAAGGTAACGATAATCAAGCACAAGCAGATTATAAGTTGGTATTAAAGCAATATGGTGCAAATGTAGACGCTATGCTTGGGTTAGGGGCGATTGCAACACGTGAGGGTCGGGTATCGGATGCGGATGGCTGGTATCGAAAAGTATTAGAACTAGAGCCTAGAAATGACGTGGCAAAAAGCGGGTTGATCAGTATTCAGCAGTCAGTCAGGCCGCAGGTTAATGAAAGTCAAATTAAGTCGATGATTGCAACTTCGCCAACTGATGCGAACCTGCATGCAGCGCTCGGTGATGTGTATGCCAGTCAGAATAGTTGGCCCGCGGCGCAACAGGCTTATTTTGAAGCATATCGTTTAAACCCAACAGCAGAAAATGCATTTAATTTAGGTATTAGTTTGGATCAATTAGGTAAACCGAATATTGCTTTACCGTACTATCAAGAAGCATTACAAAAAGCAGGTCAATCCAGCTTAATCGATACGGCGGCACTAGAAGCAAGAATTTCGTCCATCCAATAACTAAAACAAAAATAACTATGACAGAACAGAATTATGGCAGAAGCAAGACGTAAATTACGCTTAGGCGAACTCATGGTGCAGCAAGGGCTGATTAGTCAAGATCAGCTGCGCATTGCACTGATAGAGCAAGAGCAAAATGATATTCCACTTGGCAGGCAATTAGTCCGTCTAGGGTTTGTGTCAGAAACCATGGTACGCGATTTGGTTGCGCATACCATTGGTCAGGAAAGTATCGATTTAACAACGGTGGTTGCTGATGGCGATGCGCTGAAAATGGTGCCAGAAGATTTCTCTCGGCGCTATCATTTGTTGCCGGTTGCATACGAAGAGTCGACAAAAACCATGATTGTCGCGATGGCAGATATGTTTAATGTGGTGGCATTGGATCAGCTACGCGCAATGCTTGGCGGACACATTCAACTAAAGCCGGTGTTGGCAGCAGAAGCACAATTAGAAGAATATATTGATCAATTTTATGATTATGAGCTGTCCGTTGATGGCATCTTGCGTGAGATTGAAACGGGTGAAATTGATTATCAAAGTCTGCAAACAGAAGGTGATGAGTATACACAACCTGTCGTTCGCTTAGTCGGTGCGCTGCTAATGGATGCTGTTAAAAAGGGCGCATCTGATATTCACTTTGAACCAGAGTTTGCTTTTTTAAGAATTCGTTATCGAATTGACGGAGTGCTACAACAGGTTAGAAGTTTACATAAAAGTTATTGGCCTGGCGTATCAGTGCGCCTTAAGGTTGTGAGTGGGATGGATATTGCAGAAACGCGCTCTGCACAAGATGGTCGTTTAAACATGAATTTATGTGGTCGGCCTATTGATTTTAGGGTGTCTACACATCCTACTATTCATGGCGAAAATATTGTGTTGCGGGTACTCGATCGAGAAAAATCCATTATTCCGTTGGAGCGCATGGGGCTCAGAAACTCGACGCTAGAAGAGCTCAAGTTGATGATGACACGACCAGAGGGTATTCTGGTTGTAACAGGTCCTACAGGTAGCGGTAAAACAACAACTTTATATTCACTGCTGACACACAAAAATACTGAGGCTGTGAACGTGATGACGTTAGAAGACCCAGTTGAATATCCTGTGTCACTCATGCGGCAGACTTCTGTTTCAGAAGTGAATAAAGTGGATTTTGCCAATGGTATCCGTTCTATTATGCGCCAAGACCCAGATATTATTCTGGTTGGTGAGGTGCGTGATGAGGACACGGCAACAATGGCTTTTCGCGCTGCAATGACGGGTCATCAAGTGTTTACGACCTTGCATACTAACTCTGCGCTGGGTGCATTTCCAAGGCTATCTGATATCGGTATTTCTTCAGATATTATGTCTGGCAATATTATCGGTGTGATCGCGCAGCGCTTGGTACGTGTACTGTGTCCGCACTGTAAAGAAACTGCAAAGCCGACAACTGAGGAGCGACGGATTTTAGGGCTAAAAAGAACAGAAACACCTGAGATCTTTAAAGCAAAAGGCTGTAAAAAATGTAATTTGACCGGCTACAGAGGACGGATGGCGATTGTTGAGTTATTGCGTATTGATGCAGAAATGGATGCATTAATCGCCAGAAAAGCGCATTTAGATGAATTACGAACACTAGCGATTAATAAAGGTTTTACGACATTGGCGGAAGATGGCATCCGTAGAATTTTAGAGGGGTATACCAGTATTGAAGAGGTGATGCGTGTGATTGACTTGACCTCACGTATCAATAAATAAGGGTTTGTGAGCATTGGCAACCTACGATTACAGAGCGATTGACCAATCTGGGCTGAATGCTAAAGGTCAGATAGATGCACTGAACGAAGCAGACTTAGAAATCCGCCTTGAGCGTATGGGATTAGATCTCATCACATTCAAAGAAACGGATAAAGCAAAAAGCCCGTTAGCTAAAAATAAAGTGAGCAATCGTGATTTGGTGATGTTTTGCTTTCAGTTAGAGCAATTAACGACAGCAGGGGTGCCAATTCTAGAAGGGTTAAGTGATTTACAGGAAAGTACTGCTAACCCTTATTTTCAGAAAGTATTGGGTGCCATTTCAGCGGAAGTAGAGGGTGGCAAGATGCTTTCTGAGGCGTTGTCTTCTCACCCAGATGTATTTAATGAAGTCTTTGTTAACTTGGTTGGTGCTGGTGAACAGACTGGGCAATTATCAACGGTTTTTGATAATTTGAGTAATACCTTAAAGTGGCAGGACGAGCTCTTTGCACAAACTAAGCGATTGTTGGCTTACCCATTATTTGTGTTCATTGTGGTGATGGCAGCCGTTGCCTTTTTGATGATTTATCTTGTACCAGAGATGGTTAAATTTATTGGTAGTTTGGGGCAGGAGCTACCGTTAAATACAAAGATTCTAATTGCCGTTTCAAACGCATTTGTTGGTTATTGGTGGCTATTTATCATTATCCCTGTCATTGCTTTTATTGGAATAACTGCTTGGATTAGGAGTAGTGCTGACGCAAGGTATAAGTTTGATTATTTCAAACTTAAGCTACCGATGACAGGTGATATTTTGAATAAGATTATTATGGCAAGATTTGCGCGTTATTTTGCTTTAATGTATCAAACAGGTATTCCAGTTTTGCAAGCAATTAAAACTTGTGAAAGAATTGTTGGCAACAAAGTGATTGCAGATGCTTTAAACCGTGCACATGCACAAATTAATGCTGGGGACAGTATGAGCGAAAGTTTTCGGAATGCAGGGTTGTTTCCACCGCTCGTAGTCAGAATGATAAAAGTAGGCGAAAACTCAGGTGCGCTTGATAAATCGCTGCTCAATATCAGTTACTTTTACGATCGGGATGTCAACGAATTGATGCAAAAGATGTTAAAAATGTTAGAACCAGCGCTGACGGTTATTTTAGGCCTCATATTAATGTTCATCATGGTTTCTGTGCTTGGACCTGTCTATGACTCATTTAGCCACATGAAGATATAAATGCTAGCAAGCCCACAAAAATTAATTTTATGTATCACTAATCAAAGCCTAACCGCTGGGCTTTGGCATGGGTCAAAGTTACAGTCATACCAGGTATTTGAGAATCATGATGATGACCATACCGCATTCAGTGTTTACTTGTCTAAACACAAAGATATTAATGTCTATTTGATTGTTGATGCGATTGAAGAAGACTATAAGTTAGAGGCGCTACCGCATACAACAGGTAATGCAAGACGAGAAATTGTAGCTCGTAAGCTTAGCCAGTTTAATCGAAATAGCACGTACCGTGCAGCACACTACATCAATCGGGATAAAGACAAACGCAAGGATGATAATTTCTTGTTTGTTGCACTGAGCAATACCGATTTTATGAAAGGTTGGATGGATTCCATTCAAGCTGAGCATATTCCATTAGTCGGGGTTTATTTATTACCTATGGTAAGTCAAGTCGTTGTGCGGCAGATGAAATTGATGTCGCCGCATATTTTATTATGTGAACGTTTATCGTCTGGATTGCGGCAAACATATTTACATAATGGTCGTTTGCGAATGAGTCGCTTAACACCAATGGCAAGCGTTAAGCCAGCGCAGCTATCTTATTTTTATTTGGTTGAGATTGAAAAAACACGCTTATATTTATTAAGCCAACGCTTAATTGCTGCAGAAACACCATTACAGATGATTCTGCCAGCGGTTGATGAAACCAGTGATGAGATTGCAAAAAGCATCAGCCAAGACCAAGGAATTGAATGCAAGACCGTTGATATTCTTACTTTTGCAAAAAATAGTAATATTAAAGAAGATGTCGTTAAATCACATCCTGAATTACTGCATATGCAGCTGCTGGCAAATGGCAATATACCTGATAATCTAGCGCCAGCAGAGCTCACTAAAACCCATAATATTAAGAATTTATGTCGCAATATTAATTTAGTGACCGTTTTCGTATTGATTGCTGGAATTTTGGCCTCTAGCATTTATTTTTTCCAAGCTTATCAAACCAAGCATAAAATTGAAGAAACAGTGGCAAAAAAAGAAAAACAGCTTCAGCAATATGATTTGGTTGCGCAGAACTACCCCGAAACGCCTGTTCCTGGAGAAGATTTAAAAGCGGCAGTAGAAATAGCACATGCTATCAATCAAGAAACACCAAAAAAACTCATGCAGGTAATCAGCACAGCATTAAAAGATGCACCAGAAATTGCCATTAATCGAATTAAATGGGTGCAAACAAATCAATTGGACGTCAAAGATGGCAGTGAAAATGAGCCAAGCAACCCTAATGCGCAAGCTTTAACAGTAGAGTCAGAGTTAAGACAAATTGGCTTTATTAATGCGGAAATTAGAAGTTTTACAGGCGACTATCGCGCTGCCTTAGCAAGTGCAAGTCGCTTTGCTAACCGCTTAAGAGCAGATCCATTAGTCGCACAGGTTAAAATTCTGCAAGAGCCAGTCAATGTAAGCTCACTTGCAAACTTAGAAGGTAGCACACGTGATGAAAGTACAACGCAGAGAACACCTGCCATTTTTAAACTAAAGGTGATATTGAAACCTGAAGAGAGTGAGTCATTACAATGACCCTGACACAAAAAGATTGGCGACAGATACGTTATCCGATTTTGGGTTTAGGTTTAGCAATGATCGCGGTTGGTTTATTGGCTAGTTTTGCTGATCAATATCGTACAAAAGAAGAGCAGGCGCTACTGATAGAGCAAGGCCAATATAATCAAGCACGTCAAAAATTTGAGTCATCTGGTCAAGAAAAAGAAACGATTATTCAATATTTGCCCGAATATAATCGCTTGCTTGCACAAGGATTTATAGGCGAGGAGCGCAGAATAGAATGGATTGAGCGTCTACGGCAAATTCATGGGCAATACAATCTCTTTAGTATCGACTATAGTATCGGGCAACAAGAAAAATATCGGCCAAGCTTTATTACTAATACCGGCAATCACACTATCAATCGTTCAGTCATGGAGTTGAAATTAGACATGTTGCATGAGGGCGATCTAGTTCATCTGGTAGAAGATTTGCATGAAGATACACCGCCATTTTTAGTGCGTGAATGTGAAATAACAAGACCAATTGGCGCAGACATCAATAGCAAAAAGATGACAGCTAATTTAAAAGCAGTCTGTGAAATTGATTGGATAACATTACGAGATCCTGAGTTAGGGAAAGGTTTGTAATGAAGCACCTGATATTATTTCTAGTCATATGTTTGCAATTCATATTGGCGCAACCAGTACTTGCAGCAAAGCCGCTGGGTCGATTATTTTCAACGCCTGATGAGCGAGAGCAATTAGATCGTTTAAGAGAGTTGCAAAAGAATCAACCTGTCGAAACAATCGTAGAAGCTACTTTTATCGAAAGTAAACCCATTGCATTGCCAGATAACATTAATGTACAAGGCTATGTAAAACGCAGTGATGGCAAAGATGGCACGGTTTGGGTTAATGGCGAAGCATTACAAGAAAATTCTGGCAATCAAGATGTACAAGTTGGTAATTTTCCTAATAACAGCAACGCTATCCCAATAAGAATCCCTGCTAATGGTAAGCGCTTAAGTTTAAAGGCTGGACAAGTGTATGACCCTGAGAATAATCGCGTCCGTCAATCAGCCAGTTACAGTATCAGTAAAAGTTCAGGCACGATAGGTGATGACTAATGTGAATCAGTTCAATCGAGATGGGCAACATGGTGCAGCATTAATCATCATCGTGTTTATCTTGGCGATTGCGCTCACATCTTATGTTTTGAAAGAAATGAATGCGCAGAGTATTCAGGTAGACCATCAACAGCTGGTTAGAAAAAATTTAGATATTGCTAAAGAGGCATTAATTGCTTGGGCAGTGGCAAATAAAGAGTTTCCCGGACAGATGCCCTATCCTGATAGAGGAACTGATGCAGGGGGCTATGATGGGAAAAGTGACTGTTCTGGGAGTAATCCGATTAATAACCAATCTTTATTAATTGGCCAATTGCCTATGTATGGATCATCAGGCTGCGAAAGTTTTAGTGTGACAGAAGGACTAGCCGCCGAAGTCGATGACGGATATGGGAATAGACTATGGTATGCAGTTTCACCAAATTTAATGCATAATTACGCGCCAACAGGTACGCAGTTGTCAGATCCTGAAATTAACTCAGAGACAATGAATTTGGCAACTTGGTTAAGGGTGCTAGATAGTGATGGCAATCTAGTTTCTGATCGTGTGGCAGTGGTAATTATTGCACCTGGGGAGGCTCTTGGTGATCAGAGCCGCTCAATCAATGCTACCAGTGACCAATATCTTGATACGCTTCAAAAAAATGGTAACACATACTCTAATAGTAATTATGATGATCCCAACGAGGACTTTATCATGGCTACGCCAATGAATAATGTTAGTGATGAAGATACAAGCTATACGAGACCATATTTGTTTAATGACCAATTAGTCTATATCACTATTGATGAATTAATGGTCGCGTTGGAGAAGCGGGTTGCTAGAGAAGTAGTTGCTCGATTGAGATTCTATTTTAACAATAATGGATATTTCCCATATGCTTCAAGAGATAGTTTAAACAACAGTTGCCAACCAGCGGATGGTTTTGAATATGGTTTGCTGCCTTTAAATCCTTGCCCAACAGGTGATTTAATGCTGCCTGATTGGTTTGAATATAATGGCTGGGACGGCTTATTATTTTATGCAGTGTCGTCGAATTGTACGCAAGGATCTGCATGTGCTGCTGGAACGTTAAGCGTTGGTGTGATAGAGAATGTTAATGCGTTAGTAGTATCCACTGGTGCAGCGCTGTCAGGACAAAGTCGTGCGGTATTGAATTTAGCAGGCTATATGGATAGCCTTGAAAATACCGATGCTGACTTAGTCTTCGATGCTGTTGGTACACCGCTAACAAATATCTATAATGACCAGATATTTATTGTTGCACCATAATATGAAAAACAATCATAAACAACTTGGTTTTACATTGGTGGAAATGGCAGTTGTGCTGGTGATACTTGGCTTTTTAATTACAGCCTTTCTACTACCGTTAAAAGCACAACGTGATGTGGCCTTTCAACTCCAAACGCAAGCGACACTTGAAATTGCAAAAAGAGCGCTAATTGGTTTTGCACAGGCGAATGGACGTTTGCCGTGTCCTGCGACAAGCAATGGAACGGGAACATTTCCAGATGATACTGGCACGTCAAGCCCAGCAGGTAGTGGTGTCTGCACGTCGCAGTTTGGATTTTTGCCGGCAACAACCATAGGGATACAGCCAACAGATGAACAAGGATTTGCTTTGGATGCATGGAATAATCGCATTCGTTATGCACTTACTACAGCAAATGGGAATGCATTCACGACTACAAACGGGATGGACAGTGTAGGCATTGCTAATTTACTACCAGATTTACGTGTTTGCGCTTCAAGTGCTTGTGCGACAAGTCTTATTACCAATGCGCCGATTGTAATCTATTCACTAGGGCCAACTGGAGGCCAAGCAAGTGGTGGTTTAGATGAAACAGAAAATTTAGATAATGTTGATAATGATTTTGTTAGTCATACACCCACAGCTGCGGGTCTGCCAAATGGTGAATTTGATCATATTGTGACTTGGCTTTCGCCTTACGTTTTATATAACGCAATGATTGAGGCTGGACAAATACATTAATGAACGACAATCAACTGCTGCGCTACAGCCGCCATATTTTATTGCCGCAAGTTGAGTACGCAGGTCAAGAAAAACTCACAAAAAGCCATGCTTTAATTGTTGGCGCTGGTGGCTTAGGCTCCCCAGTTGCTTTATATCTCGCTGCAAGCGGAGTGGGCCAATTAACCATCTGTGATTTTGATGAGGTCGATTTAACCAATTTACAGCGTCAAATTATTCACACGACACAATCTGTCGGGATTAATAAAGCAGTATCTTCGCAAGAAGCATTGTATGAGATTAACCCAGAAGTAGATGTTAAAACGGTTAAACAAAAATCCACAGAGCAGCAGATGGCGGGATTAGTGCAAGCTGCGGATGTGGTGATTGATTGCTCGGACAATTTTGCCACACGCTACGCGTTAAACCGTATTTGTCACGCTGCAAAAAAGCCGTTAGTTTCTGGCGCGGCTGTGCGTTTTGAAGGGCAAATTACTGTGTTTGATTTTAGGCATGCAGACACGCCTTGTTATCATTGTTTGTTTCCAGAAAGTGATGACAATCAAGAACAACGGTGTGCAGAAAATGGCGTTTTTTCACCATTGGTGGGCATGATTGGTACTGCGCAAGCGGCGGAAGCATTGAAGTGTTTAATGAATATTGGTGACACGCTGCAAGGGCGATTATTAATGCTGGATGCATTGACTGCAGAGTGGCGGACTATTAAGTTTACTAAAGATGCTGCATGCCGCGTTTGCAGTATTTAAGTTTCCTTCCCCTTGTGGGGGAAGGCTAGGATGGGGATTATTTACCGCCCACTAGGTTTTTAACTGCACCAATTAAATCGCCTGGCATGACAACAATTTTGCTATTGCCAGAGCTAGACATTCTTTGTAATGCTTGGATATAGCGATCACCTAGCAGGAAGTGAGCTGAGTCAATATTCTCTTTTGCGGATTCTGTAATAAATTTGATGGATTCTGCTGACGCCTTTGCTCCCACCATTTGTGCTTCAGCATCTTTGCGCGCAGCTTCCAAACGGGCTTCAGCGTTTAAAATCAATGCTTGTTTGGCCCCTTCGGCTTCTGTTACAACGGCAACACGTTCACGTTCAGCTGCTGCTTGCCTTTCCATTGCATCCTGCATTTTAATAGAAGGTTTAATGTCCTGAATTTCAACTGATTTAACCGTAATGCCCCAATCTAACGCTTCGTCTGCTACGGCATTTTTTAGTTCTGCTTTAATGCGATCGCGAGAAGTTAATGCATGGTTTAATTCCATGCCACCAATAATAGAACGCAAATTGGTTTGCACCATATTACGCATTGCTTCGCGGAAGTTTTCAATACCATAGACAGCACGTTCAATACTGCTGACTTTAATAAAGGCAACGGCATTAGCTAGAATAACCGCGTTGTCTGATGTAATAACCTCTTGCTCTGGGATTTCTAAAATAATATCTTTGGTTGTAACCTTGTAGCTCACCTTGCTAAGAATGGGGTTAATGACGTGTAGTCCAGGCGCAATCACACCTGTGAATTTTCCTAAGCGCTCAACCACCCACTCTTCCCCTTGCGGCACAATACGCACACCCTTAAAAATGGCAATAATCACTAAAACGATGAGAACGATACTGACTTCTGTCATGATTTTTTCCTATTGATTTAAATTAAACAGCCTTGACTCGTAAAGCATTACCTTCTACGGCAACCACGGTTGCTTCTGTGCCAACACTAATATTTTCATTTGAAACAGCAGGCCATTCACGCGCGCCCATAAGTCCTTGCGCAAACTTAATTTTGCCATTTTGGGTTGCGCTGCAAACTTCAATAATGGTCCCAACTCTTCCAATTTCCTCACCTTGAGATTGACCAATCCGTGAATGTGTTTCTGTTTTTTTATAATAAAGGCGCCAGACGGCGAGTGATGTTAAAGAGAGTGCAGCAAAAATAGTGTATTGAACGGCATGTGGTGTGTTTGGAAAAAGCCACATCATGACTGCAACGCATAACGCTGCAACACCAAACCATAAGATATCAAAAGTGCCAATTGCCATTTCAACTGACAAAAGGATGAGACCTAGTGCACCCCACACCCACATTGCTTCTATCATAAAAACCTCTTTAAGGTTGTCATTTGTTGCGTATCTTAGCACTTTTTCTTGTTGTTATTAATAATCTTACGCGTTATTGTCATTGTAAAAGCTTAAGATTATGAAATAAGTGTAAACTAATATAAGACATTAAAAAAATACGCTATGGGAAAAACATATAAACTTGCGTTACCCCGAGATAGGGCTGAACGTTTACAGTACATAAAAAGGATGTTTCCTCAAGCTTCTGGCACTCACTTAAGTGATGAGTGGCCAGGAGGGAGGAATGAGGCAGTTAAGCGGATGAATAGCCTTAATCTGGATGCCTATAATCGAAATCGCGATTTTCTAAATGGGGCTGTGAGTAAACTTTCGCCTTACTTTCGGCATGGCTGTCTAACCTTAAAAGAAGCGGCAGATAAACTTCGAAGCCAACATGGTATTAAGTCAGAAAAAATTATATTTGAGCTTGCAAGGCGCGATTATTGGCGCCGCGTTTGGTATAAAGAAGGCAATGGCATACTTAATAATATAGAAGAGGCCAAAGTGCCCATTAGCGATAAGCCAATGCCAGATTATGTACGGCAGATGATTACCGGTTTGCCATGTATGGATTCATTTGTTAGAGATTTAATGAATGATGGTTATGTGCATAATCATGCGCGTAAATGGTTTGCAGCTTATATAGTGCATTGGTTAAAAGTGGACTGGCGAGAGGCTGCGGATTGGTTTGAGCATCACTTGCTGGATGGCGACAAAGCGTCGAATCATTTATCTTGGCAATGGGTTGCTTCAACATTTAGTAATAAACCGTATTATTTTAATAAAGATGTGTTGGCTCGGCACACAGGCGAAAAGCATTGTGCTACTTGTAAAGTCGGATGTCCATTTGACGCAAGCATGGAAATGCTTGAGGCCAAACTGTTTCCTGAAGGCGAATTTGAGCCCTTGATACCAAGAAAAATTACAAAAGCCCCTGCGGTAACGTTCTCAACAAAATCGGCAAAAGCCGTGTTTGTGCATGATGAAATGCTATCGGCAGCACACCCATTGCTGAAAAATTCCTTGCCAAAATTCTTTGTGTTTGATGATTTATTGCATGGCAAGTGGCCATTGAAACGTATACAGTTTGTTGCCGATTGTTTGAATGAGCTTTCTGGCGTGGAAGTCTGGCTTGGAGACACTTATCAAGTGTTAGAAGAGCGTGGTGTTGGGCAACTTACCACACAAAATACACCGAACCTGGAAATTAAACACTTGCTTGAGCCTTTTAAAGTGCAGTGGCAAGCAGAAATGCCGTTTACAGATGCTGAAATTAGTGAAAAACGGTTAAAGCGATTCTCTCGCTATTGGAGCAAGGTTGGGCAAGAAATGTTCGGGGATGAAATTACAATACAACCAAAAGAAACCTAGGGGCTAATTAAGATGGAGCTACTCATTGTACTTGCTGTAATCATTATTTATTTTGTATTTACCTATAATAGTTTGGTGTCGATTAAGAATAATGTCAGTAAAGCGTGGGCCAATATTGATGTTTTGCTTAAGCAACGTAACGATGAGTTGCCAAAGCTGATTGATACGTGCAAAGCTTATATGAAGCATGAACAGGAAACATTAGAGAAAGTCATTAAAGCGCGTGCAGGTGTGGACAGTGCGCGGGAGCATAAAGATGTTTTGGGATTAGCAGCAGCAGAGTCTGCTTTGCAAGGCAGTTTGGGTAGTTTATTTGCCTTGGCTGAAAATTATCCGGATTTAAAAGCTGACCAAAGCTTTAATGCGCTGCAAAGTAGAATAACTGGTCTTGAAAATGCCATCGCAGACAGAAGAGAGTTCTATAACGATAGCGTGAATGTTAATAATGTGCGCGTGCAACAGTTTCCAGATTTAATTGTGGCTAAATTGTTAGGGTTCAATGAGCTAAATTTGTTGAAGTTCGCTTCAGCAGAACTCAAAGATATTGATGTTAATCAGCGTTTTAATAGTTAAATGTTTAAACGATGGACTAGCCATTATGTGAATTTATTCGCATGTGGCATATACCTAGGCCTGCTATTCGCAGGCTTGTTTTTTACAGAAGAACTCTCTAAAGCCATTATTCAGCAAATACTGCTTAGCTTAAGTCTGTTGGCATTATTTGCTTTTGCGTTTAACTTCTGGCGTTATTTGGCGATTGCAAAAGCGCCTGTTTCTACGATTGCGGCGGCGGCACAAGGCTATGTTGAGTTTAAAGGTATTGCAACAACTGCAATACTAATCAAAACACCTTTGCATGGAATTCCTTGCGTGTGGTATCGCTCTTGGGCCTATGCACGGGACCATCAAAATTTATGGCGATTAGTTGATTACAAACAAAGTGATGCTGTATTTCAATTAACCGATGATACTGGCACCTGCACCGTAAACCCACACGGGTCTGAGGTTATTCATATGTTAAAAAAAACCAGTTACAAACATAACCATCGTTATGTAGAAGCATATTTACCTGAGCAAGAGCCATTATATTTAATCGGACATTTAGATACACGCCATCATTTCACCAGTGCAGAAGACATTAAGCAGCGCATGGGCCAAGTCATCAGTGATTGGAAATTAAATCCAAGCAAAATGCTCATGAGATTTGATTTGGACCGAAATGGTGAAATTGACCAAGAAGAATGGGAAAAAGCACGTGCACAGGCGCGCGAAGAAGCCACGAGAACAGCAATGAATAAAGCGCATACTGGGAGCTTTGAGATATCAGCGCCAACAAATGGGCAACTTTATCTGCTTTCTGGTATGGCACCAGACCATTTGCGGAGGGGCCATCGGCATTGGGTTATCCTGCATCTTGCTGTATTAACAGGCATATTAATCGCATTACGGTTGCTCTAATACGGCTTTGCATAGCGATGTCTGTGGTAAAATCACGCGCATATGAATACAACGACTCAAACTCCAGAAAACGCACTAGATAAACCTTTTGATCCCAACGCCATAGAAAATAAATGGTATGCCTATTGGGAAGGACAAGGTTATTACGCAGCAGGTATTAATCCAGGCGTAAAAGATAATTTTTGTATTTTATTGCCACCGCCAAACGTGACAGGGACGCTGCACATGGGTCATGGCTTTAATCAAACACTGATGGATGCACTGACGCGCTATCATCGTATGCGCGGAGATAATACATTATGGCAGCCAGGAACCGATCATGCGGGGATTGCCACGCAAATTGTTGTGGAGCGTCAGTTAGATGCGCAAGGCGTATCGCGCCATGACTTAGGCCGTGAAAAATTCCTAGAAAAAGTATGGGATTGGAAAGAGTATTCAGGCGGCACCATTACTAAACAAATGCGTCGCTTAGGCACTTCACCAGACTGGTCACGCGAACGTTTTACTATGGATGCAGGCCTTAACAAGGTGGTGACAGAAACCTTCGTCCGCTTGTATAACGAAGGATTAATCTATCGTGGGAAACGCTTAGTCAATTGGGATGTGAAACTCGGTACAGCTGTATCTGATTTAGAGGTTGTGCAAGAGGAAGAAGACGGCTCAATGTGGCACATTAACTATCCTTTAGCTGATGGATCAGGTCACTTAACGGTAGCTACTACGCGGCCTGAAACCATGTTAGGCGATGTGGCAGTGATGGTGCATCCTGAAGATGAGCGCTACAAACATATTATTGGTAAAAAAGTCAGCTTGCCACTCTGTGGTCGCGAGATTCCTGTGATTGCCGATGACTATGTGGACAAAGATTTTGGAACAGGATGCGTTAAAGTTACCCCCGCCCATGATTTTAACGATTATGCGGTTGGGCAGCGTCATCAATTACCGATGATTGGTATTTTAAACCTTGAAGGGTATGTCAATAAGGAAGCGCCTAGTCAGTACCAAGGCTTGGAGCGGTTCGCTGCGCGTAAGCAAGTGGTCACTGACCTTGAAGAGCAAGGTTACTTAGTAAAAGTAGAAAAGCACAAACTCAAAGTACCGCGTGGTGATCGTACTGGTATTGTCATAGAGCCAATGCTGACAGATCAATGGTTTGTGGCAATGAGCAAACCATCAGCTGATGGCAAAAGCATTACCGAAAAAGCACTTGAAGTAGTTGCCAATGGAGAAATTAAGTTTTATCCAGAAAACTGGGTCAACACCTATAACCAATGGCTGAATAATATTCAAGACTGGTGTATTTCTCGACAGCTGTGGTGGGGGCATCAGATTCCCGCCTGGTATGGTGACAATGGTCAAATCTATGTGGCACATGATGAAGCCGAAGCTAAATTATTGGCTGAGAAGGATGGCTACACAGGTGCCCTAAAGCGTGATGATGACGTATTAGATACATGGTACTCATCTGCATTATGGCCGTTTTCAACGCTCGATTGGACCGGAGATGACGCGATAGATGCGCAAAATCAGGCATTGCAGCAGTTCTTACCATCCTCTGTGCTGGTGACTGGTTTTGACATTATCTTTTTCTGGGTAGCACGTATGGTGATGATGACTAAGCACATCACTGGAAAAATTCCATTCAAACACGTGTATGTACATGGCTTGATTCGTGATGCCGAAGGCCAAAAAATGTCTAAGTCTAAGGGTAACGTATTAGACCCCATTGATTTGATTGATGGTATTGCTTTAGATGAACTGATTAAAAAACGTACAACGGGATTAATGAATCCAAAAGATGCTGCAAAAATTGAAAAGCGGACAAAAAAAGAATTCCCAGAAGGTATCGCCGCCTATGGTACGGATGCGCTAAGATTTACGTTTGCAGCATTAGCTAGCCCTGGACGGGATATTAAGTTTGATTTACACCGTTGTGAAGGGTATCGCAACTTCTGTAACAAACTTTGGAATGCAACTCGCTTTGTGCTGATGAATACCGAAGGCCAAGACAATGGCATGGGAGATTGTAAATCCGACTGTGGTCCGGAAGGCTATCTACATTTCTCACAAGCAGACCGCTGGATTGTTTCTATCTTACAAAAAACAGAAGCTGAAGTGGAGCATGCTTTTGCAGATTACCGTTTTGATTTGGCAGCTAAATCCATTTATGAGTTTGTATGGGATGAGTATTGTGACTGGTATTTGGAAATTGCAAAAGTGCAGCTCCAAGATGGAACAGATGCAACAAAACGGGCGACACGGCGCACTTTGCTACGTGTTTTGGAAACCATATTACGGTTAGCACATCCGATTATTCCGTTTATTACCGAAGAAATTTGGCAAACAATCGGTAAGATGAATGGCAGAACTGGTGCTAGCATTATGCTGGAGGCCTACCCTAAAACAGAGCCCAAAAAGATAGACGAGGCAGCAGAGGCCTGGGTGCAAAAATTAAAAGCGTTTGTTGATGCTTGCAGAAGCTTGCGCGGTGAGATGGGTATATCACCTTCCTCAAAAGTGCCTTTGGTTGTAGAGGGTGATCATGAAACACTTGCAGCTTATGCGCCGTATCTAAAAGCACTCGCAAAACTTGAAACGGTTAAAATTGAAACGGCATTGCCTGAAGCCGATGCGCCAGTTATGCTGGCTGGGGATTATCGCTTAATGCTAGAAGTTGAGATTGATGTTGCAGCGGAAAAAGAGCGCCTTGGTAAAGAGGTTACTCGTTTAGCGGGTGAGATTGCCAAAGCGAATGGTAAGTTAAGTAATGAAAATTTTGTTTCACGCGCGCCGATTGACGTAGTTGAACAAGAAAAAGTACGATTAGTTGAGTTTACTTCACAGCTAGAAAAATTAGAGGCGCAACTTGCCAAATTAAACTAGGGGTCAATATGAGTGATAAGCCAGTGTTTAAATTGCGTTGGGATTTGTTAGTACTTGATGGAATTGGAGCTACTTTGTTTGCTTTAGGCTTAGCTAAAAAGGTGGCAGGGCTTGATATATTGCCACCTGCATTACGGTTTGATAGCTCTGGTTGGATGATGATTATATTAGGTGTGCTGTTGATGTTGCCATTTATGCTTAACTTCCTTGCTCAAATACGCGATAGAACAGAAGGTAAGCGATTTAAATAAACAAATTCACATCTGATGCACCAGCAAATTCGAAGAAGGTGGCGGCACCACCAAATTCAATACCCTCAATAAAGTCTTCAGGTTTAAAGTCGAATAAATCAACCGTCATTTGACAGGCAATCAGCTTCACGCCGCTCTCTAAACAGGCGCTACGCAATTCCTCAATGCTTGCTACGCCTTTCTTAGCAATCTTTTGTTTCATCATCATTGTCGCCATGCTTTCCATGCCAGGTAACATCTGCGCTAAGTTTGGCATGGGAACAGGCATTGGCATGGCAGGGTTGCCTATTGGTGAAACCTTTAAATCGCTAATGTCTTTTTTAAGCAGTGTTAGGCCGTAAAAGGTAAAGAATATCTGCACTTCATAATCCAATGCAGCAGCCGTAGAAGCTAAGATAAAAGGGGGGTAAGCCCAATCAAGTGAGCCTTTTGATGCAATGAGGGCTAATTTTTTAGCCACGTAACGTTACACGCTGATCTGTTTTTTAATATAGAAAGTAAAAACGCTATCTGCTTCATCCATTTGCACTAATTCGTGCCCTGTCTGCTTACAAAAAGCATTAAAGTCTTTCACGGAGCCTGGATCAGTCGCCATAATTTTTAGCGTTTGTTCCGCTTCCATATCGCTTAACCCTTTTTTACAGCGTAAGATGGGTAGCGGGCAGTTAAGATTGCGTGCATCAACTTCTTTATCAAATTCCATTATGATCTTTTCACTCCATCATTTATTTTTTGGTGAGCGTATAACCAGCTTTAGTCCAAGCGACGACACCACCGACTAAATTATAGACCCCACGAACGCCTTTGGCGACGGCAAAATCAGCGGCATGTGCAGATCTAATGCCGCTATGACAATAAAAAATAACCGTATCTGCTTTACTCAATTTATCGTACTGTAGTGGCAATAGTGCAAGTTGAATATGCATAGCGCCTTTTATCATGCCATGCTCGACTTCATCATTGTTTCTCACATCAACTAGCAGTACTTTACTCTGGCTCATCATGCTTGATAATTCAGAGGCTTCAATTTCAGAATAACTTTTCATTTTAAACTCTCTTTAATCGCGTATTGTACACAGTAAATATGAAACTGAAATAGTTGCTTCACAAATTCTAAGCAGACAATGTTCAATAAGCAGGAACCAGATGATTTATAATCAATGTTTGTCAAATGGAGTCTCTTAATGAGCGACTTACCAAAATGTCCAGAATGTGGTTCTGAATATACCTATGAGGATAGAGGCTTATACGTTTGCCCAGAGTGTGCGCATGAATGGTCGAAAACACCAGTGCTGGGAGATGATGAACAAGGGGCGGTGATTAAAGATGCAAACGGTAATGTGCTTAATGATGGCGATACGGTAACAGTGATTAAAGATTTGAAAGTGAAGGGCTCTTCATCTGTAGTTAAAGTGGGCACAAAAGTAAAAAATATCCGGTTGGTAGGAGGGGATCATGATATCGACTGCAAAATTGATGGGATCGGCGCGATGAAGCTAAAATCACAGTTTGTGAAGAAGGCTTCATGATCATTTAAATTTGTTGTATACAACCAATTGCAAAAATATACTGGTTATATATAACCAAATTTGTTACCGAAATGTAAGAAATAGGTAAATAAATCAATAACCTATTGAGATTTTTGCAGCATTTGTTGATAATAACTCATTAGTTTTATTTTATTATCTACGGAGGTTGTTATGATTCGATTATCTATTGGTGCAAGTCTATTGGCGCTTGCTTTAACTTCAAATACTGCTATGGCAGAAAGCGATCATGGCAAATTGAAGGCGCAGTCATATGACAGTTTAGGGAAGTGTACTGAAAAAGCACTTGCAAAATATGACGGTAAAATCGTGAAGTTGGAATACCATGTTGAAGATAAAGTGCCGACATATGAGTTTGACATTGAAACGCCTGATGGCAAAGCTTGGGAAGTAGAATGTAATGTGAAGACTGGAGAAATCACTGAGCTTGAAGAAGAAGTGACAGTGGATGATCCAAAATTTGCGTCAAAAGCAAAATTTACAGAAGAGCAAGCAAGAGCAACTGCTTTAGCAGCGCATCCTGGCAGGGTTGTTGAAGTTGAGTATGAGATTGAATCAGATGGTAAAGCGTCTTATGAGATTGATATTATACAAAAGGACAATGATGAAGTGAAAGTTGAAGTTGATGCTACTACTGGTAAAATCGTAGAAGTCAGCTATGAAAGCTACCAAATTGGTGAAGAGTAAGATTTAGTGCTTATCTTGCAAATTAAGGCCCTCAAGTTGAGGGTCTTTTTTTATGCGTAGCTCACCTTGGGCATTATTGCGACTATAGCGAAGCAGTCCAGCATATTACGAAAAATGATAATTGGCTTAGACTGTCGCGCTGTATACGCAAGGCGTGTCCCCACCCTCTCGAAGCGGCAAGTCCGCTAAGTCGGTTGCGACGCTCGCAGTGGTGGTGGCGAGTCTTTGCGATAGCTTCTTTAGCACGAGCGAAGCGCTAAATAATACAATACAATCATTTTGGCTTTTGATAATGTATTATGGACTGCCACGGACTACGCCCTCGCAGTGACAGAGATAGGTCATTGCGAGCGAAGTGAAGCAATCCACTAATATTTAAACCACCACCACATTGGCTGAAATTAACCAATAGCACTTGGCTGATCTATAAATAACCATAATAATCAATCGGTTGGTCAATATAATATGATGGCATGCTGATTGCTTTTAAAAACACATAATTATTAAAGAATAATCGCCTCCCAATAAAAACGTGCCTCAAATCCTATCATTCGGGAATTTTTCCCAATACTTAAGTGCAATAAGCCACTACTATCTTTGCGAAATATGAAATTCAATGCGATTAGTTTAAAACTAAGACTCAATATCATGATTACCTGTTTGTTAATCATTGTATTAATTATTGGTTCAGGGTTTATGTTGCTCAATGCTAGAGAAAACGTAAGGGCTGAAATAGAATCCACGGCAAGTTTAGCCCTGCATTTGCTGGATAGAGAGATTTTAACCTTTGCCAAAACGCCTGTGGGCGGCCCGCATGCAATGCCATTTAATTTGGCCAGCCTTAGCCATATTCGCCATTTGCGTATTGAGTTTGTTGATATGTTGGGCCAGATACGTGATACCAACCAAACAGAAGATGCAAAAAGTGATAAGCATATTGCGCCCGAGTGGTTTGTGCGTGTAATGACGAATATCGCGCCAATGATGCAAACGACACGCATCGTTATTTTTGGTGGTCAACGTGTGGGTAGGTTAATTATCACTCCTGACCCATCTTATGAGATTGAAGAAATTTGGGATGATACAAAAGGCTTATTGGCATTGGTTTTTGTGTTTTTTATTGCAGTTAATGTGATGGTCTATTGGGCGATAGAAAGTGCATTAAAACCAGTCAATAGGATATTGGCGGCATTAACAGGCTTAGAAGAAGGAAAGTTAGATACACGCTTACCAAGTTTCGAATTGCCAGAGCTAGCGAGTATTGGTGAAAAATTTAATGGCATGGCTGAAACGCTAGAACAAAGTATTAAACGGAATTTAGGCTTATCCAGACAGATTATTGGCTTGGAAGAAGCTGAACGCAAAAGTTTAGCCAGAGATTTGCATGATGAAATAGGGCAGAGTATCACGGCGATTCATGTAGATGCACAAGCGATTTTGAATGTTAAAGATATTGATGCATTTAATTTTGAGAAATTAAGATTAAGCGCTCAAGCAATTGTCTCGGTGACAAAAAAAATGATGGGGATTACGCACCAAATTTTGAATCGTTTGCGTCCAGAGACTATTGACAAGCTAGGCTTAAAAGATGCGCTTGAAGATCTAGTTTCTTCATGGGGGCCAAAATTAAATGGAGCGGAATGTTCTATTAATATCGCAGGAAACCTAAAAGCATTGCCAGAAACAATAGCAATTACAGCTTATCGAATCGTTCAGGAAAGCCTGACTAATATTGCACGCTATGCCAATGCAAAAATAGTTACCGTTGGCGTATTTGAAGAAGCGAATACCTTGGTGCTTATGATAGAAGATGATGGTGTGGGCTTTGAACAAAGTGAGGTTGAGAAAGGCTTTGGTTTGCAAGGCATGCACGAGCGTATAGAAGGATTAAGCGGCGAGTTTGAATTAGATAGTGGTGTGGGCATTGGAACACGCGTCGTGGTCAGATTACCAATATTGGATTGATGGTGGAAATGTAAAGATGAATGCTGCAACAATAAAAGTAATGCTGGTTGATGATCATGCCGTGGTAAGGGCTGGCTTGCGACGTTTGATCGAAAATCAATCAAGCATCAAAGTGATGGCAGAGGCCGTAGATGGTGATCAAGCTTATCACTTGTATTCGGCTGAGCCAGTTGATGTGGTCGTGATGGATTTATCAATGCCAGGTATGGGAGGGCTGGAGTCTGCCAGGCGCATTATTAGCCGTTATCCATCTGCCAAAATTATTATCTTTTCCATGCACGACAATGCAACCTTTGCATCACAGGTGCTTAAGTCTGGAGTCAAGGGCTATGTGACAAAAACAGGCTCTGACAGTGATTTGTTAAAAGCGATAAAAGAGGTAGCCAATGGGCGTAACTATATAAGCTCAGAGGTGGCGCAAAAAATTGCCATTGAAAGTATGTCAGGGGATGAAAATCCATTAAAAATGTTATCAGCGCGCGAGTTCGAAGTGTTTCGATTATTAACTGAAGGGGTGAGTGCTGAAGAGGTTGGAGAAAGGCTAAAAATTAGTCATAAAACGGTTGCTAACTATCACACCATGATTAAACAAAAACTGGGTGTGAGCAATCCAATTGAGATGGTTAGGCTTGCTATCCGGCACGGTGTTATTGATGGGTAAAACACTAGCTTTGAGCCCTTAGCGCTTCATAACCAAGCAACTCGGGAATTTTTCCTGCTCAATTCGGGATAAAACAACAAGCATTAATATGCCTACTTGATTATGCTTCTCTATAGTTGCTTGCATGTAACTAGAAGTGTAAGCCGTCATGACTATAACAATAATTATCATGGTGGCTACTTTAAAAAGTAATACTCCTGAAGTTTCTTCCCCGTATACACCGCATGAAGCATGCGGTGTTTTTTTTGGATAACACTGATTAAAGAAAGTAAAAAATTGGCAGATTCGCGCTGATAAATCCCAAGATCATCGGGAAAAACTCCTAAATGATTACGGGATTTTTAATGTATTTCATTTTGTAGTGGCTCTATAAGATGCTTGCATGTGTGCGGTACGGGAATTGCAAAAAACCACGACCATATGTCTAAGGCTAAATCAAAAAAAGCTATCGATCAGCATACAAAGTCAGGTGAGGAAAAGTGGCCTGGTAACTAAATAAAAATTGTTAATTACAATATTTTGGAGAAGCAAAATGAAACAAACTCTCATGATGAAAGAAAAAGGTTTTACCCTTTTAGAACTATTGGTCGTCGTGTCCATTATCGCGATTTTATCAGCAGGTGCATTACTCGCATACGAAGGCTTAACAGATAAAGCCCAAGCAGCAACGGCTTCTAACAACACAGCAACAGCCGATCAGGCCATTCGTAATTACCGTGCAGTTACACAAGCATACCCTAATCAATGGGATAACCTATTATCAGCTGGCGGTACCGATGAAGATGGTAATGCTTTAGCTAATACTGATGGCGATGGTGTAGCCCCTGACTTTATGAATAATGAAAGTCGTGTCTATCTAGCAGCATTTGGGCTTGGCGCTAGTGCCTTAAACGATGAAATTGCTGAAGCATTTGAAGATGTGGGCGTTGAAGAAGTTCAAACACGTTTAACACTTATTTCAACACCAGATGTTGAGCCAAACTTGCAACATAATGAAGGTGCTGTAGCACTGGAAGATTTAGATGCAACGGTTGATGTGGCTGAACTTTTGTTAGATGGATTAAGCAATGTTGCAATTGTTCCAACGGGAGATGGTGCATGTCAATTAGGTGGTGCGGCTGGGCCGGCAACATACTTATCTACACTTGATGAGGATGGCGCAGTTGTGGCTGGAACAGCTATTGGTATCGAAGCGGGTCAACGTATGAATGCAATCAATGACTCTATCGAAAGTGATGAATGTCACCTTGTTGTCGCGTTTGGTTTTGGACATGATGCTGCGCACAGTACAGCAAATTCTTCAGTAGCCGTTGCATCTCCTCCTACTTTCATTAGCCAAAGAACTAATCCGAATGAAAATTATGCACGCTATATTGCATTGTTCCATGTTGGTGCAGATGCAAATGATGATGATGATGTCGCTGCGGATGAGGTGTTTGAAAAGCCTCGTTTGTTAGCTGTGCTTGATACAGAAGGTAACGTGATTGATCAAAACGTAGCGAACGCTAACGATGCATCACAAAACTAATCTAATGAACTTAATAGTTTAATTGATTATATAAAGACCCATTAAGACAGTGCCTGACTGGTACTGTCTTTTTGGCGTCATAAAAAAGCATCACTTTGGGGAGTCGTAATGAAGCAGTTTTATCTAAACCTTAATAGAAAAGGTGAGTGTGTTTCTGCACGCCATTATCCGCTATTGGGTTTAGCTAAAGCAGTTACTCGATTTAAACAACAAGGCTTTAGCTTGCTAGAGCTTGTTGTTGTCATAGCCTTGCTCAGTATCGTAGCGCTTGCTTCCACTACTTTAATTCTGGATAACGGCGATTTAAAACGTCAGCAGGAAACAGAATCTCGTTGGAACCAAATTCACGATGCCATTATTAGCCAGCCCAATTTATATCTAAACGGCTCACCATATGTCAGAGGTTATGTGGCGGATATGGGGCGCTTGCCGGTTGGCATTGTCGAATTGATCAGTCAAACGCCAATGTATGATCACGATGATGATAATGCTACAGCAGAAATTTTAATTCCTTATGATGATGATGATGATGCTGGTACGGCAGAGATAACGATTAACCAGCCAGACTGGCAGACAATTGAACTTGGTTATACCGTCAGTACACCAGTCCTACCAGCAACAGGGCCAATTTATACAAATGAATTACATGGCGGATGGAGAGGTCCTTATTTATATACAGCAGGGAGCAAGTTGTTTAGGGATGGCTGGGGTAGGGAAGGTGACTTAGGGTTAGCAGAAGATTCTGTTAATTTTGGATGGGAAGTCGATACACGTGGCGAGCAGATTGGCGAGGTTACTGACTTTTTTATTCAAAGCTGGGGCTCAGATCAAGACCAAGACACAGGAGGGTCTGGTGACTTCACAGAGGACTTTCCTCTTGATGTGAACCAAGACATTGTTAGTGAGAGGGAATGGACGCTCAGTGATGCACCAATTACATTTAATATCAATTTTAGTAATCTGGCTACATTACCTGCTAATGCATCTAACTTACAGTTGAAAATTTATCGGTATATGGATGATGGAGATAATGCTGCCACACTTATAGATGATGTTCGTATCATTAGCGCCGATAACCCTGTTGAGATTGCAGGAGGAGAGGCATTAATAACGCAGACAATAAATCCTAATGACGGCACACCAATTGGTCGATTCGCAGCTTTAATGTGGTGTGTGGATGTTGACCCTGCAACAAGTGAGGTCACTGATATAGGCATATATGATGGACGCACTAACTGTAGCGCCGTTGATGTTGAACACAGCCCCGTCTATTTCACCCTAACCAATAACACCTCTCAAGTAACCCTCACTTGGAATCTACCGTAGAAAGTCGCTCTATGTCGTTTGAATCATTTTTAGAAAAAATCACTACGTTTCATAACATAGACAATGTGTTGGTCTGTGAAGCGAGTTTTTCTGGATTACGGGCAACAGCAGTGAATAAAAAAGGTGAGAACCTTACCACGGGGCAAGAGGTATCAAGTGATCAGTTTGAACTTGGTGATGCTGTGACTGAGCTAGTTGATAAAGCACGGCAAAAGGGGTGGAAAGGAGAGCATGCCATATTAGTTACACCTGCGGTAAGCATGGCTGTGCTTGACTTAGCTATTCCACCTGCGAATAAGTTACCCGTTCAGCAATTGGCAGAAACGATGCAGTGGGAGGTGGAACCAGCGTTTAATCAGCACCAACGCGTCATGTTGATTGGGCAGTTGTTGCAATTTTATGGACACCTCAATACGGATGAGTTAGAAGAGGTTCTGGAACAACAAGCAACACTTGCCAATGCCAAAGGAAGTGCGGCGGTTTACAAAGTGTTTGGTGAGCTAGCAAAAGAAATGTTTGGTTTAAGCCAAGCTGATTTAGCCAATTGTTTGAGTCGGCAAAAATGGTTTGTAAGTGAGAATGAGGGGCTTAAATGTGGTTGGCATGCTTTAAACCTTCAGCCGATGCAAAAGGAGGCTGTTTATAAATGGCTAGTTGCAGGCATGAATCAAGGCTTGCTGAGAGAATGGCAAGCGGCTTTTTCTAAACATGCTATTAAATTAGAGGCATGTTACCCACTTGTTGCTGGCGGTGTAACAGAAAAAGAGACTGCTGATAAACGCAAAGAACCAAAGATTGTGGATGAACAGCGTTTGTTGCTTGAGTTGCACCAAGGCGTTATTGCAGGTGTTGTATTAGATAATGGCGAGCCACTTCAAATTCAAACAATGTCATGCCATGCGAGCACATTCTTAAGCCATGCTAGCGAGCTATACCATGAACTAGGTGCAGAGCTAAACCAATCTATCACACTAATCGACAGTTTGAGCGCGAATGAAGACAGCGCTAAACAGAATATCACTGACTTAAGCAATATCATCGGGCGTGAAATTGAAGCAGATTATAAGCTTTCTGCAAAAGTCAGTATTGCCATGCGGAATGCTGCCTTTCATTTTTTAAATGTGAGTAAGTTAGGTCATGTCGAGTCTGTCTCTACAGACGAGCCACTCGCACCTGTTATGCAGCGTATTGAGGTGCGGGCCGTGCTAGCGGCAATGGCATTGATAGCCATAATCCTGCTATCAGAAACAAGTCTGTTTTTACGGCAATTCTATATTGAAGCGAAATCAGCCAGCATTGCAGAAGATGTCGGCAGCATTAGATCCACCATTCAGCGCATAAAAGATGAAACCAAAAAAGTGGATGTACTTAAAGCCGAGATTAAAGACACAGAGGCAGAAAAAAAACAAGCAGATACTTTAGTGCAGTTAGTCTCCAAAGAATTACCCGCTCGCAATGAGCGATTGTCAGAAGTATTGAATGCTTTAGAAAAAACCGTCACTGAAGATGTTGTGATTGAAAAAATATCAGAAGACACTATTTTGGGTTTTAAAATTTCAGCCTGGTCGCTTAGTGAGCAGGCTGCACAAGAGTTCGTCAAGTTCTTTCAGATTGAAACGCACGCGATGGGCTATCAGGTGAAAGATATGACTGTGACAGAAGAAACTGGCCGATTGGGTTTAATTGGTTATGCGCTCAATTTTAGTATGACAAGACTCAATGATAAAGATTGGTTAATACGTAAGCAGTTGGGTAACCGCCCATTATCTAGCCTTCCAGCCAATGTTGCGAACACCTTAAGGTAGCAAAAATGCGATTTAAAAACTTACCACAGAAGTATCAATGGCTATTGATTGCATGCGTACTGTTATGCTTTTTTGTTGTGTATGCCAAGGCGAGGCTCATTCCTTTTTACCAAGAGGTGGCAGCACAGGGCAAGCAATTGGATATAGATAGAAAGTTATTAAAAGCACCTAATATCCCAGAAGAGCCATATGAAGATTCAACATTTTTAGCTGGAGAATTAAGTGAGCTGAAAAAAGAGCTTGCTGGGGTTGCAGGCCAGGCTGCTAATTTGGAGCAACGTTTAGCCCCTGTAGATAGCCAGGATGTGTTATTGAAAATTTCAGAAGTTGCAAGGTCATCTAGAGTGAAGGTTGTGCAAAATCTGCCTTATTTAGTCCAACGCAGGGTGGTGATTGATATACAAACAGGGCAGCTAACAAACAAGAAGATGAGTAAGGCTGAAGAGAGGGCGCAGCTTAAGAAATTACGGAAACAAGCCAAGAGGGCGAAAAAAAATGCAGCACAATTTGGTGGTGTTGTGGGGGCTATAACGAGGGAAGGCGAGTTAATGGATAAAATGGTCAATGACTTTGCCGAAGCAAGACCTTTTCAGGAAGTTAAGATTGAAGGCACATTTGATAATTTAAAAACCTTTATACAGTCTATGCAGGCCATGCCATGGCAAGTAACAATAGTGAAACTAGATATTGATGTGATACAAGTTCAGAAAGCACCGCAAGGCTTACCGCAGTTACTAAGTGCAAAAATGATTGTAGGTATGTAGCGATGGCATTGAGCACAGAGCAGTTGATTGACGCAGCACTTAAGCGCGAGATGATTCAGCGTGAACAGCTTGAAAAGCTGCGCTCTGTTGCACGGCGCCAGCGGTTAGATGTGCTCGACATGCTGATGGTTAATTATCGATTGCCTAAAAATGCATTTTATCGAGCAGCAGCTGAGCAACGTGGAATTCCTTATGTTGAATTCAGCCAAATGCAGCCAAATGGTGAGCTGCTCAAAAAAATTCCATCAGCGCTCGTTAAGCGGAAAAAATATTTACCGCTTTTGCTAGCAGATGACACTATCTTGCTAGCAACGGCTGATCCTGATGATCGCGCTAGTATTGATACAGTCAGACGAGTCCTTAATAAGCCTTTGAAAATTGGCTTGGGTGAGCCCGCTATGTTAGATACGGTTATTAGTCGCGCTTACTTTGAAATGAATCAAAGCATTCCAGATGCGGTGGATAGTAAAGCAGAAGTTGATTTGGTTGCGCTACTAGACGCGGTGTTCAAAGAAGCTTACTTAAGGCGGTCATCAGATATTCATATCATGCAAGATGAGTTGGGCTTAAGAGTACGGCTACGCGTTGATGGAAAGTTGCAAGAGTTTGTGACGGATATGCCAATGAATGAAGCGGTAGCGAATGGCTTAATCTCACGCATTAAAGTATTGGCAGATTTGGATATTGCAGAGCAACGAGAACCGCAAGATGGTGGTATGTCTTATCACTTGGGCGCGCCGATAGACTTGGAATTTAATGTGCGTGTTGCCACTGCACCGACACGTTTAGGTGAGCGAGTAACGATGCGTATTCTAGGTCAGGACGCCAAAGATTTAACGTTGGAAAAACTTGGCATGTCTGCAGATGAGCTGCGCCGCTTTGGACAAGCCATACGACAACCTTTTGGTATGGTGTTAATTACAGGTCCCACGGGGAGTGGTAAATCAACAACCTTATTTGCAGCTTTAAGAGAAATTAGCGCACCAGACATCAACATCATGACAGTCGAAAATCCGATTGAGTATGTGATTGATGGCGTTTCTCAAATCCAAACAGGGGCAAAGATTAGCTTTTCTAGCGCTTTGCGTTCTTTTTTAAGACATGATCCAGATGTGTTAATGGTAGGTGAAATTAGGGATGAGGAAACAGCTGATACTGCATTAAAGGCGGCAATGACAGGTCATTTAGTGTTCTCTACCTTACATACGAATACTGCGGCAGGCAGCATTTCTCGATTAGTTGATATTGGTTGTGAGCCATTTTTAATTGGTTCAACAATGACTGCTGTTATTGCGCAACGCTTGATTAGGCGGCTATGTGAGCATTGTAAATCGATTGAAGAAGCAACAGACGAAGAAAAGCAACTGTTAGCACTGCCCAGCAAAGATTCATTTCAACTACATCATGCCCATGGTTGCGCTATTTGTCAGGGAACGGGCTATCGCGGACGAGTCGGTTTGTTTGAGTCGCTTTGGTTTGATGATGATTTACGTAGGCTTGTTGCAAGAGGTTGTACTGAAGAGGCCTTAGAGACTGAAGCAGGAGAGCGCTTGCGTCATATGTGGGATGACGGTATTGCCAAAGTGAAGCTAGGCGTAACAACGTTAGAAGAAGTGCAAAAAGTGACCATTAAGAGGAATTTGAATGGCTAGCTTTACGTATACCGCACTGAATGTGGATGGCAAAGAAACAAAAGGCGTAGTAGATGCTTTGGATAGTAATACAGCAACTGCTTTATTAAGAGAGCGTGGTTTATTTATTGTCACTATTTCACAAGGAGACAATAGCTTAGGTAAAGGCACAGGGGGGGTTAAAAAATTTCTAGCGAATAACCGATCTGTGTCAAAGCGAGATTTAGTTTTTTTCTTTAAGCAAATGGCTTTTATGTTGCGTGCAGGCTTACCAATGTTACATGCGCTGAAAATTTCAGCTAATCAATTTAGTGGTCGATTGCATTATGTGATTCCCACGCTAATTAGAGATGTGGAGCGTGGCAGTGCATTATCGACCGCGATGAAAAAACAGAAAAAAGAAGTGTTTCCGCCCATCGCCGCCAATATGGTGTTTGCTGGGGAGAGTACGGGAGCAATCGACGCGGTGATGTTGCGAATTGCAGAGCATTTAGAAAAAAAATTAGCTCTTAGATCGCAAACCATCAATGCCATGATTTATCCAGCTTTTGTGATTTTAGCAGCTATTGTTGTGATTATCGGCTTGTTAACCGTCATTATTCCGAAGTTTGCTAAATTTTTAGCTGGTAGAGGCAAAAAATTACCTGAGCCAACGCAGTTATTAATCGACCTTTCTGATTTTGTTGTGACCAAAGGCGGATACATTTTTGGTTTTACTGTGATATTAGCAATCATGGTGGCCTTAATCTATGCCACGGCCAAAGGGCGCTTAGTGATTGATACTTTATTGCTAAAGCTACCAGTGGTGGGGAAGCTACTTAATTATAGTGCAATGGCTGAGTTTAGTTGGTCAGTCTCAATGATGCTGCGTAGTGGTTTAACAGCTTTTGAATCATTAAAAATTACCAGTAATGTTATTAGTAATCGGTTGATATCTAACCATTTAAAGGCGGCTGCTGAAAAAATTAAAATGGGCAGAGATTTATCGTCCAGTATCACTGGCAAAGGAGTGCCTAGTTTGGTGCCGCAAATGACGATGGTTGGTGAACAGACTGGTTCTTTGGATCAAATATTACATGAGCTAGGTGGTTTTTATGAAGAACGGTTGGAAGTCGGTGTTAAGCGAATGACTTCCTTGATAGAACCTGTCCTTATTTTAGTAATTGGAACCATTGTCGGATTTGTTTACTACGCTTTTTTCATGGCGCTGTTTGCATTGGCAAGTTAAGGAGATATATGAAGCAAATTTGGATAATTTTACTATTACTACTTAGTGCGAATGCAGTTGCAGCGGGAAGTCAGCAGTATTTGAGTGGGGAGGTTGTGAGAGATCCATTTACGACAAGTGACAGAATGTATGCCGAGGCAGGTATGCAGCCTTCTCAACGATCAAATGCAAGCTATGGAGGGTTTATTCCAGGCTATGGTCTAGGGGCACAAAATGCGCCCAAAATGCGCTTAAAAGGTTATGTCACTAAGAATACCAAAAAAGCCACTGCTTTATTAGAGATAGAAGGCGCTGGTGTCTATATGGTGAGTAAAGGGGATGAGATTGGTTTGCATGCGATTGGGAATAGCGGCGTGCTCAAGATTGTTGATGTGGGCCCCAATGGGGTGAAGGTACAGTCTGGACGAGTTAACCAAGTCATTATTGTTCGTTAAATAATCAAAGTATTTAAATCTATAAAACAGATGTTGAGTGAGAGTGTTGTGATTAAGAAACCATTGAAATTAAATAGACCTACAAGTTTGTTAATAAGCGTTTGGGTTGGCTCGCTAGTTGTCTTGAGCCCAGCTATTGCAGATGAAGTGATTCCATTAGGTGTGGAAGAAGGCAATATTCAAGTGTCTAAAGTTATTAAAACTACCCCATTAGGAAGTAGCTTTGTTGAATACACTAAAACAAAAATGAATGAGATACCTAAACAATCGCCTGACTTAAAACTACAAACAAAACAAACTCCAGTACAAGCGAACACTTTAAGTCACGTGGCGGCGCCTACACTTTCTATAAGCGACCAGCCTTTAGAGAAGGCGTCTCAGAATGAAGTCGCGGCGCTTGATTTGTTACCACCATCACAACAACAAGGTATCGTGGTTAAAACAAAAGATGACGCTGCGAATGCAGTAGAACGGCTAAAAAAGATTAAAGCAGCTAAAGAAAGATTAAAGCATGATGATAGCTTGAACTTAGTTACGGGTGAAGAGCTTGTGGATATAAAGCGAACAGCTAAAACTAAAGCGTCATTGGGTAACAAGTCTGAATTAGGCGCTGAAAAGGCAATCATTAGCCGGCTGGAGTTTAATCAAGCCAATATTTTAGATGTCACTAGGGCATTAGCTGATATTTCTGGTCTGAACTTTGTTGCCACGGAAAAAGCTGCCAAAAAAAATGTCACTGTTTTTCTACAAAGTATTACGGTAATTAATGCCTTGGAAACCATTACAAAAAATAGTGGGCTCTGGTATCGGAAGGATAAAAAAAGTGGGACATACCGCATTATGAGTACAGATGAGTATGCACGTGACTTAATTGTGTATCGTGAGGATGTAACACGAGTATTTAAGCTACTACATCCTAATCCAATGCTGATTGCAACCACAGTTCAGGACCTTTATGGTAGAAGGGTCATTCTTTCATACGGGATGTTTGATGATACGGTCATGCAAACCTTATCATCAGGCACTGCTAGTTCAGGAGTTGGCAGGTCAAATAATACAAGAGGTAGAAGCAACCGAAATAATAGGGGCAACAGTACTGTTTCAAGAGGGGGGGGTACAGGCAATCAAAATGTGCAAAGTGTGAATGAAACAAAAGCTGATATAGCAAATCAAGTGACCGCTTCTCAATTAGAGGGTCTTGAAGACGTGGCAGAAGCCGTGGGCAATCAGGATGCTATAGGAACGGACAAGCTTGGTGCGCTGGCGACGAATGAACAACCTATCTATGTGACGCTCAATAGAGAGCAGGATTTGATGATTGTTAGAACAAGTGATGTGGCGGTCATGAAGGATATCGAAGCATTAGTCAAACAACTAGACCTGCCGACAAAACAAGTATTGTTAGAAATGAAAATTTTGTCATTGGATGTCGGTGACTTCTATCGCAGAATAACTGATTTAGATTTCATGCCCAGTAGTGATACTCTTCAAGGCCCGTTGACAGATCAAGCAAAAAATCCATTAGGAACCATTGCGCCGATTAATGTTGATACAACTACGACGGTTGGCGGCACGACACAGACTCAATCTGGTGTGGTTAATCTGGGTGTTTCGCATATTTTAGGGCTTGGAAACTTTGCTTTAGAAGGGGGCACATTTGTTTATCAATTTTTAAGCGATAAGATTCGCGCGCGCATCCAATTATTGCAACAAAATAATCGCATTAATACTTTAAGTTCTCCGATATTGCTAACCACCAATAAAAAGCCAGCACGTGTTTTTGTTGGGACTGAACAGGTGGTGACAACAGGGTTTGAAGCGGTGACAGGAACAACGAATGGATTGGTAGCAACAAACCCAGCTATCGTACCTATTACAGAAATTAGAGATATTGGTAACACGCTGCAAGTAATGCCAAATATCAATGGCGACAAAACAGTGACTTTATTGATTCAACAAGATGCTTCTTCGCTTGTGCGTGGCGGTAGCACCATTCCGATTCCTGTTGGAAATACCGTTCAGAGCTTTAATGTCGATTCTGTTCGTACTTCTAACATTCAAGGGACGGTTGTTGCCAAGGATGGGCTAACGATTGCAATTGGCGGTTTAATTGATGCTACTGATAGTGAGGATATTCAAAAAGTACCAGTTATTGGCGACTTCCCCATTATAGGAGAGTTCTTTAAGCGAAAGGTAAAAGAAAAAAGCAAGCGAGAGCTTATTTTACTTATCACACCTCATATCATCGATACCCCACATGAGTCGGATGATATTTCAAGAGATGTGATTGAGCCATTAACTGAGAGTGAGTGGTAAATGTTTGGACAAGGATTATTCATGAGAATTTTAACGATTATTTTAACTTTAACTTTATTGTCGGCTTGTGTTACTGATCGGCCGCAAGCAGAAAACTTCCCAGAATCAAAGCAAAAAAAATTAATTGCTGCTGAGCATTGGAATCTGGTTTCTCAAGATGCTGTTTCACAAACAAAGGCAGTGTTGGCAGAGAAAGGCTTTGCAGATGATACCCCGCTTTATATATTGCCGAATACAAAAACGGTTTTTAACTATGCATTTAGAAAATATCTAATTGCTAACTTTATTAAGGCCGGTGCAGTTGTTTCAACTAAAAAAGAAGGTGCATTGGAAATAGAGTTTGATACACAAGTGATTAAGCATGCAGAAACGCTTAATCCAGAGGAGTTTGGCTATAAACCAGGAGTGGCGACAGTGGGTGTGGCTAGTTTGTGGATTTTAAGAGACGTGTTTGAGCATTTGAATTTTGTTAACGGCTTGGCGACCATCGGTATGGCTGGTGCATACGATGCATACAATGCAAAGAACCCAGGTGAAACGAATGTTGAGCTATTGCTAACCACATCAATTATTCATCAAGAGCGTTATGTTATGTTAAATGCGGATGCTTATTATATAGAGCAGGCGGAATCTAAGTTGTTTGAGTCATGTAAAGGCAGGAACAGGCGGTTATGTCAGTGATGATTAGAGCTTACAACAGAATCACTCCATGCATATTTAAGTTTACATGGTGTTAAGGTATAAGCAAAAGCTTGTGGCAATATTTTAGTTGGAATGGAGCAAAACGGGCAAGTAATGCAATATGCATTATTGTAATAAGTATATGCATGATGAATGATCAATAAAAAAAGCTTCATAATCCTGCATTATTCCTGACACAAAACTATTCTACATTAGCGTTATTGAAAGTAGCGCTAATAGAGTCATTGAATGAATAGTTTGAAGAAGAAACCTAGTTTCACTGAAGGTAGCCAATTGATTGTTTGGCGGCTAATTGATGGTAAAGCCGGACATGAGAGTCAATCATTAGGCCTAGTGAAAGCTTTGGCAAAACAAGCAGCATGCCATTATATTGATATAGAAGTGAGTAATGGGCTTGAAGCGCTCGTGAGCTATTTGACGGGTACTTGGGGCTTGGGTGCTGGACTTCCCTTGCCTGATTTAATTGTTGGCGCTGGTCATGCGACACATTTACATATGCTTGCTGCAAAAAAAGCCTATGGCGGTAAGACGATTGTGTTAATGCAGCCAACAATACCCGTATCACTCTTTGATTTATGCTTAATCCCGGAGCATGACCAGTATCAAGGGCGTGGTGAGTATATCCAAACGAAAGGTGTATTGAACCCTATCCAGCCCGAGGGTGAGCATTATCAGAATCAGGCGCTGATTCTGATAGGTGGGCCTTCCAAGCACTGTGAATGGGATACTCTAAAGTTAATTGCGCAAGTGTATGAACTGGTGAACCACAATCAGAATATTGAATATACATTAACCACTTCTCGCAGAACGCCGAAAGCATTTATAGCGGCAGTGAAAAGAATTCATTTTTCTAACTTAACAATCGTACCGTTTGAAGAAACGGGCAAAGGTTGGGTGGCAAACAAGCTCGCTAAAAGTGCTTATACATGGGTTACCGAAGACTCTGTGTCTATGGTCTATGAAGCGCTGACTGCACAGGTGGCCGTTGGCTTGCTGAATATGTCTGTGAAGCGTGATAGCCGCATCACAAGAGGGATTCAGAAATTAATTCATCAAGGCTTTGTTGTCAGGTTCGATTTTTTACAGGTTTATCAAAATAAATTGAAGACAGCAGTTGGTTTTCTTGAGTCTGATCGCTGCAGTCAGTGGATATTGCACTCTTGGATGCAGTCAGACGGGGCAGTGAAACCGGGTCGATCTGGTCTCCAAATACAGCTTGAATTTTAGTTAAATGGTCAATCGTTTGCTTACGGTAGTGCAGATACTCCCTGCCCTGGCCTCTGGTGGGGTAGAGCGCGGCACATTAGAAGTGGGTGCTTACTTAGCAGCAAAAGGGCACAGGTCAATTGTCATTTCAGCTGGTGGACGAATGGTTGAGCAGTTGGAAGCTCAAGGTAGCGAACATGTCACTTGGCCAATCGGTAAAAAATCCTTATTAACGTTAAAACTGGTCAATCAGTTACGTCAGTTTTTAGAAAAAGAAAAAGTGGATATTTTGCATGTACGTTCGCGTTTTCCTGCATGGATTGCCTATCTTGCATGGAAAGAGATGAATCCTAAAACAAGACCTGCATTGGTCACGACAGTACATGGACCCTATTCAGTCAGCCCCTATAGCGAAGTGATGACGAAAGGGGAGCGAGTCATTGTGATATCTGAAATGATTCGAGACTATGTCACTACTCACTATCCCGTGAATGCTGATCAATTAAGGCTCATTTACCGTGGTGTGGATGCCGATGTATTCCCTCATGGGTATCAGCCTAAAAAATCTTGGTTAAAAAAGTGGTATCAACAGTACCCACTTACTAAAGATAAAGCGATCTTAGTCTTGCCAGCAAGGGTGACAAAATGGAAAGGTCAGGAAGACTTTATTGATTTGGTCGCACAGCTAGTAAAACATGATCGATCGTTTCATGCCTTAATTGTAGGTGAAGTAAAAAAAGGTAAAGCGAGTTATCTGAAAAAATTGAATAAAAAAGTAAAGCAGCATGAGTTGGCTGACTGGGTAACATTCGTTGGGCATAGAGATGATTTAAAAGAGATTATGGCAATATCTAAAATCGTGTACTCGCTCTCAACAGAGCCAGAGGCCTTTGGTCGTACGACAATAGAAGCTTTAAGTTTGGGTATACCTGTTATCGGCTATGCGCACGGTGGAGTTAGCGAGCAGTTGGCAACAATACTGCCTGAGGGATGCATTGAGGTGGGCAATGTGGCAGAGGCTGTGATGCTAACACTAAGTTGGTTGCATCAGCCGCCAAGCGTGCCTATGAATGAAGCTTTTAGCTTAAAACAGGTGTTGGAAAAGACACTAGCTGTTTATCAGGAACTAGCGCTAGAGCGTAAGCGAGGCGCAAGTTAGACATGTTTATTTGTCAAATCATTGCCAGTCATGGGAATGGTGGATTGGAAAAGCATGTGCGAGAGTTAAGCCTTTGTTTGCTTGCGCAAGATCAACGCGTTTTAGTGATTGGTGATCATGATTTTGTGAAGACCTTACCCATGAACATTGAGACAATTGGTCTTAACATGCGACTGAGTCGGCACAACCCTTGGTTATGGTTTCAGCTCTATCAAAGTTTACGTCAGCATCAGTTTGATATTATTCATGCACAGGCGAATAAAGCAGCCAGTTTATTAGCCTCACTGAAGTGGTTGATTAAAACACCTACTGTTGTGACATTGCACAATATAAAAAGCCAATTTAAGCTTTTTCATCGCTTTAACCATGTGATTTGTGTTAGTCAATATCTCGCGAATCAATTACATCATCGAGGTGCAGAAGTCATCTACAACGGTATTCTGCTATCGGACGAATCGCTCGCCTCCGCCTTAGACGACCTACATCAAACGTTTCATTTACCACAAAACAAGCCTGTGATTTGTGCAGTTGGTAGATTGGTCCATGCAAAAGGCTTTGATGTGTTATTAGATGCTATTGATGGAATGGATATTAGCCTCGTCATCATAGGTGAAGGTCCAGCGCGTAAAGCGCTTGAAAAGCGAGTGGCCTTAATGAAGAAAAATATAGTTGTGCGGTTAGTAGGACATCACGATAACCCGACAAAAATGATGCGTTCAGCAGACGGGCTGGTGATTGCTTCACGACGAGAAGGTTTTTCCTATGTTTTAAATGAAGCATTGTTGTGTGGCGTTAAAGTGTTATCTACTGATGTCCCAGTTGCAAATGAAGTCTTACCCAAACAACTGATTGTTCCAATAGAAGACCCAGTGACGTTACGTCATCGCTTACAGACCTTATTGGACACACCCAGTTATTGGCATGCGTTAATGCTGAACGCACAACAGCTTGCAAAAAAAGAAATGACACTTGAACAAATGACCAGAAAAACGGTCAATTTATACTTGCGTATGAATAAAAAAAGAACAGACAATGCAGAATAATAAAAAAAACATTCTTGTGATCAAACATGGTGCTTTAGGAGACCTGATGCAATCGCTCGGTTTCTTGACCGATATTCGGCGTCATTATCCCAACAGCATGATTAATCTTCTTACGGCGCCGGCTTATTGCCAGTTGATGCAACATTGCCCAATGGTTGATTTTGTTATTACGGATAATCGTGCGCCCATTTGGCGTGTGGATCAGCAAATCAAACTGAAGAAAAAATTACAAAAACAAAAAATTGATTTGGTCATTGATTTACAAAATAGTGATCGATCAAGAATGTATCAACAGTTCTGGTTTTCCAAAACAGAGTGGATAGGGCGAAGTGCCAATGCTGACCAGCCTGCTACTGGTCTTTCAGGTTTGATTGCTTTATTAAATGGGGCCGGCATCGAAACACCGCATGCCTATCGGCCCGATTTATCTTGGATGGTAGCCGATGTTACTAGGTTAATGCGTAAAAAAGGAATTGATAAAGACTATATTGTCTTAATCCCAGGTTCTTCTTCTGAGCATTTAGAAAAAAGATGGCCGCATTTTGCAGACTTAGCAAAGGCCTTAATTGCATTAGGCCAGGAGGTTGTGGTGAGCTTAGGTCCTGATGAAGCCGATTTAGCCAAAGAGATGCCAGGTCATATTGTCAAAGATCTTGATTGGTTTGCCTTAGCCGGTTTGCTTAAGGGTGCAAAATATGTGATTGGCAATGATACAGGCCCGAGTCACATAGCATCGTACTTAAATCAACGTGGATTAGCGATATTTGGGCCAACCACTTCAGCAGCAAGAGCAGAAATAGGGCGCCGAAATTTTCAAACCATAGAAGTTGATCATTTATCTGCGCTAGAGGTTGAGACGGTATTGAAGTCTCTACCCCAGTTTGAAAAAAAATTTAAAATGGCTTGAAAAAATTAGATATTAAATAGTTACTGCCAAAGCATTAGCTTTATTATTGCTCCGCTAAAACAATTAATTTCAATGGTTTGTTAAAAATATTGTACGTATGCTGTTTTTATCACGCTATTAGTAAACTTCAGGCACATACATCTCTGGTGGAACAGGCTGGCGTATATAATCAGCGTTGTGCACGCGTGGCGGTAGCTTTACTAATGGCTTTTCAATTTCTTCATACGGTATTTGTTTGAGCAAATGCTCAATACAATTCAGGCGCGCTTTCTTTTTATTATCAGCTTGTACAACCCACCATGGTGCTTCAGGGATATGACTTCGTTCTAGCATCGTTTCTTTTGCTTTTGTATAGTCTTCCCATCTACGGCGTGACTCTAAATCCATCGGGCTCAGTTTCCATTGCTTAAGTGGATCAAAAATGCGGCCTTGAAAGCGTAAATTCTGCTCATCATCCGTAATTGAAAACCAATACTTAATCAGTTGTATGCCTGAATCAATCAACATTTTTTCAAACTCAGGTACTGTCCTAAAGAATTGTTCATATTGATCTTCAGTGCAAAACCCCATGACTTTTTCTACCCCAGCACGGTTATACCAGCTGCGGTCAAACAACACCATTTCACCTGCCGCTGGCAAGTGTGAGACATAGCGCTGGAAGTACCATTGTGTACGTTCACGTTCGGTAGGTGCGGGTAAGGCCGCTACTCTACAGACGCGTGGATTAAGGCGTTGAGTAATGCGTTTAATCGCACCGCCTTTACCTGCGGCGTCGCGGCCCTCAAACAGAATAACGACTTTATGACCGCTTTCTACAACCCAATCTTGCAGTTTGACCAGCTCGGCTTGAAGGCGAAATAGTTCTTTAAAATAGGTTTGACGGAAAGCTCTATCTTCCTCAGAAATATGAATGTGTTCATTCTCTAGAATATGCTCAGGCGTGCGATCTTCTAGTTCGAGCTCTAACTCTTCGTCATAACCATCCATCAAGTCTGTATGCAAACTTTGTGATGCGTCTGTATCTTTCATTCATTACGCTTTCTATCTTAAGTAAGTAAAGCATAGAGAAAGAATATGACAGTTTGATGAATGCCTTAAACGTTTGATTTTGTTGCTGGCACTTGCGATATTGATAACACCCAGCCTACACCCAACCATACTAAAGCAGCAACGCTATTATTTAAGATGCTGATGCCACCAATTAAAGGCCAAAAACAGACACTTAATACGGAAAAGCTTAAGCTAACCGTTAGCCAATCATTTGTTTTAATGAAGCCTGATAATGCGTGGTAGTAAATACTCACTACAGACAAAGAAAAGAGCAGTAAACCGACTAATCCTGTTTCAGCTGCTATGTGTAGGTATAGGTTGTGCGGATGTGAGCATTGCATATCCCACTGCTTTCCTAAATCTGACAGTACGCCTAAGTTTTCGCATATTGTTTTATAGGTGTGTATCCCGCTGCCAAATATAAAGTTTTCTTGCCAAGCCGCGAATGCCGCGCGAAAAACCACGCCGTAATCAGAAGATGCGAAATGTGTGAGCTTAGTTGCAATACTAAAAACTGATCTTTCAGCAGTGTCCGGTGCACTAATCAATAGCGTTAACAATAGGCTAACGATAATTAATAAGCTGGTTAGTAATTTGGGTAGATTGACTTTTCGCGTCAACAGCAGACCAAAAGTAACCACACTGCAACCAGCGAGAAACAGTATTAAGGCCATACGCTCGCCAGTTATAAACATAAACACTAAGCCAAGACCGAGCATAGATATGATAAATTTCACTCGATATTTTTCGTTAGAGAATGGGGGTAGCAGCATTGCAGCAAACAGGCCAATAAACCATATTCTCAACAACATGATGCCTGGTATAGGCCTGGCGTAAGGACCTGTTAAACGCGTTGGTGTCGCTTTCGCATGACCCAGCAAGTCATGACCTGTAAGGTACTGTAAACTGGTATCCGTAATGATGAATAGAGAAACCAGTAGTAGCGATATCAGAAAACTGCGCTGAATTGTACTGTTACGCAGTAGCCAGTAAGCAAGCGCATTTGCAAACAATGGCCATCGAATATATCCAATCGCATGCATTAAACTGTCGAGCTTATCAATGCTCAACGGCGTATTGATAAGCAATAAATAAAGCCAAAACAAAAGGCTAAGTTTGAACCACGTCTGTTTTGCCCAGCACCATTCGCTAAGTTGGTAACTTCTCAATAAGAAAGATAGGCCCACCAATAGAACAGTGGCATCTGCTAGTGCTCTAGAAAAAAGCAGCAGTAGTGGCAGTAAGTATGGTAGGTAACGCGAAAACTTGCCTAATGCTATTCGTTGACTATCTAGCTGTAAAGTGGCCGTTTGATGCATAGTAAAAGCCACTGCTTACTGCAACTGTTTTTGGTAGAGTTTGGCATAACTACCATTAAGCGCAAGCAAGGCTTGATGATGACCACTTTCAACAATCTTACCTTGTTCCAGCACAAGAATACGATCAGCATTTTCGATTGTTGATAAACGGTGTGCGATGACGATCGTCGTACGGTTTTTCATCAATGTATCAAGGGCCGCCTGCACATGCTGTTCGGATTCGGTATCTAGGGCAGATGTCGCTTCGTCAAGCAGTAAAATGGGTGCATTTTTAAGAATGGCACGCGCAATGGCGAGTCGTTGACGTTGGCCGCCAGATAGGCGTACACCTCGGTCACCAATTTCACTTTGTAAACCGTTGGGCAACTGCTGAATGAATTCCCAAGCATGGGCAGCTTTGGCGGCTGCGATAACCAAATCTTCGCTGACTTGGCTTAATGCGCCGTAAGCAATATTATTAAAAACACTGCCATTAAAAAGCACTACTTCTTGCGACACCATGCTAAATTGTTGACGTAAGTTTTTAAGCGACATCGTATTGATATCGACATCGTCAATTGTGATGATACCTTGTTGTAATTCATAAAATCTGGGCAATAGATTAAGTAATGTGGTTTTACCCCCACCTGATTTACCAACCAAAGCAATCTTTTCGCCTGGCATAATCTTTAAACTTACATTATCAAGTGCAGGCCGTTTGTTATTTTCATAATGTAAGCTGACATGCTGGAGTGCAATTGCACCCTTTGCCCTTGTCATATTCTGGTTGCCATCATCATGTTGTGCAGGTGTATCAATGAGTGAGAAAATACTTTGTGCTGCAGCAAGGCCAATTTGTAAATCAGTGTTTAGTGAGGTCAAACTTTTAATAGGGCTGATTAGCATGAGTAGGGCTCCGATAAAAGCTGCAAACTCACCTGCGGTAAATCGTCCTACCGCATAATAAACAACTAAGCCAAGCGCTAGCGCTGCTAATAGCTCAATAACCATGCTATTTAAGCCAGAAACCTTGCCTAAGCGGGTCATCATATGGCGATTGGTTTTGGCTATTTGAGAAAAGCGATCGAATTCATATGCCTCGCCTGCAAATATTTTGACCATACGTTGACCGCTGGTTGATTCTTCAATTACTTGCGTCATATCCCCCATGGTTTGTTGTACTGACTGACTGGCAAGCCTGAGCTTTGGAGTCATTCTTTTTAAGAAAAAAACCATCAATGGTGCGACTAGCGCAAAAATCATAGTTAGTCGCCAATCTAGATACAACATATAAGCAATCATGCCAATAATCGTCAAGCTATCACGCACCATACTGATGGTTACTTTCGTGACCGCGTTATACATTTGTTCCGTATCAAATGTTATTTTTGAAGCAATGCTGCCGACTGAATGGTTGTCAAAATAGCGCATCGGCAGAGACATCAATTTCAAGAAAGCATCTAGCCGCATTTGTTCAATGACTTTTCTACCGACCCAGCGCATCGTATACGAAGAGGTGAAGCCCGCTAAGGCCCGCAATGCCAATAGACCAATTAGCAAGAATGGTAGGTAGACTGCTTTGCTAGGATTCGTATTAACAAATCCATCGTCGGTAACTGTTTTAATCGTAGCCAAGAAACCTGTGTTGGTTGCGGATAAAACAATTAATGAAATGATGCTAATCGTAAACACTAGCCATACTGGTTTAATATAAGCGAGCATCCGTAAATAAAGCCATTTTGGATTCATCTCGACAGACTGTTTGCTATTGGCTAGATTTTGGTTGGGACTAATTGGTTGCATGCAAGCAGTAAGTGAGTATGGGAATCAATAAAACGCATTGCATTTAATTGCGTGTGAAAAATCAAACCTACTGGAATTAATTGGCGTTGTTTTAATACTGTATACACAGACCCAGATGGGAAATGATAATGTATGCTGATGCTAGCTAATTATTGCGACAAATTCGTGTCAAAGAGATGACAGTTTTATTAAACAGGCTTATTGAATATTGGCTATAGATTTGATTTTTTCAAAATCATTTTTTAGTTGTATGGTTTGTTCAGCCCGATTTAGTGCAGATTGGCTGTGTCGATTCGCAGCTGCTTTCATTTGACTGTTGTCGCATTTGGTAAGCGCAGTTAGACATTTCTGTAGCATTACACCTACTTCTACCAGTCCTGCGCCGTCTCTAGCGATACCAGTAAATGCATCGTCAAACATGTTTTGTAAACTTATCTCTGGTACTTCAACGCGGTTATAAATGATTGGCGCTATATCTTTGTCTTCGACTGGCTCTGACCAAAAGGTAAAAAGGCGTGTTAACGAAGATAGTATATTAATTGATGTTCCAGGGTCATTAACTGCAGGTGATAGCGCGCGGCTAGCTATTTCTGATAGAACAACCAATCCGAATCTAGGGTCGAAGTCAAATAGACGTTCACGACCTATATGAAAAGCATTAATGACTTCTTGTTGATCCACTTCAGCTTGTTCAGATTTGTCGACTTGAATATAAGCAACGGGTTCGTTTGTGTTAATCAGCTTACCGGGCAAGTGTTTAACGCGAATGCGCGCACTGTGTCTTTCTGCCCATTTTTGCATTTTTTCAATATCAATATACTGAATATACCCTACTGAACTAACGTAGACAGCATGACCTTCAAACGTTTCTTCATAAACACTCAACGCTTTTTGTGTAGGCGCTGATTTAAATTTTTTCATCGCCTTGTGCGTAGCATTTTCAACTTTTTCAATCGTAGAAGACATGCGGCCTAATCTTGCTATGCTATCAACCCATCTGACAAAAGTTAAAATAACTAAAGCAAACACAAGTAGCGTTAAGATGAAAAGAACAAACAGACCTGAACTGAAAAAATAATCGTTAGTGAGTGCAACAATGGCGACTAGACTGTAAATGAAAGCACCGATAAACGTTGATAAGGCATTTTGTGATTTGTCATCAGCTACAATCAAAGCAAATGCTCTTGGGGTGGCTGTTGATGCAGCTGATGCGTATGCAGAAACCATAGAGGCGACTGAAAAAGTAGCAATCACCAGCATGCTAGCTGCTAATACAGATAATAATTTATCTACAGATTCATAGGTAATCGCTGGGAGCGTCATGCCATTCAGCAAGCTTTCAATATACCTTGCTAGGAACACAGCGCTAATCGAAATCAAACAGGCAAAAAGAGGCTTTACCCATAGACGTTCACTAAAGCGATTATATAAATATTCTAAATGCACTAATGAGAATAGAGATTTCAAATGCAGCTTTCTTTGTTAAATATAATAAGGCCAAAGTGCCTGCCTGAAAGTAATCATAGCTTGTTTATATACTTTTGTAATCTCCATTTATCCGCACATTTTAGATTTCTTGTGGTCATAAGAATGCTAACCAATAACAATTTATAAAACGAGAAGTAATTGAAATTGCTAGTCAACACAGATTCTCTTTTATACTATGTTGATATTAAATAAACTAAAGATACGAATACATTATGGGAAAAAATACGGATTTGACACCAAAAACAATATATCTAAAAGACTACGTGCCTGCGCCATATCAAGTGGCGCATACCAGTCTTTATTTTGCGCTGCTTGAAGAAAAAACGGTGGTTAAGTCAGAGGTTCGTTATATCAAAAACATGGATAGTGATAGTAAAGATTTGATTCTGAATGGACAGGATCAAACACTCATCTCTGTTGAGATAGATGGGCAGCCATTTGATGGATATACCTTAACGGATGAACAGTTAACAATACAAAATGCGGGTGAGAAGTTTACGTTGACCATTACTTCTGAAATTGACCCAGCATCTAATACTGCCTTAGAAGGTTTATACAAATCACAAGGTAATTACTGTACGCAATGTGAAGCAGAGGGTTTCCGTCGCATTACATATTATCAAGATCGGCCTGATGTATTGAGCACATTCTCTGTACGTATAGAGGCAGATAAAAATCAATATCCAGTGCTATTATCTAATGGCAACTTAGTGGAGTCTGGTCAATTGGAGCATGGTCGCCACTTTACGCTATGGAGCGATCCGTTCCCGAAACCTTGTTACTTATTTGCACTAGTCGCTGGCGATTTAATGAGAGTGGAAGATACCTTTGTCACCATGTCTGGACGTCATGTGGCTTTACACATCTATGTACGCACAGGTGACGAATATCAGTGTGGTCATGCCATGCAGTCATTAAAAAAAGCCATGAAATGGGATGAAGAAACATATGGCAGAGAATACCAACTAGAATTATTCAACATAGTAGCGGTAAGCGACTTTAATATGGGTGCGATGGAAAACACTTCACTCAATATTTTCAATACGAAGTTAGTACTTGCTCACCAGGAAACCGCTACAGATGATGATTTTGTCAGTGTAGAAGGCGTCATTGGGCATGAGTACTTTCATAATTGGACTGGTAATCGTGTCACGTGTCGAGACTGGTTCCAACTTTCATTAAAAGAAGGGTTAACTGTTTTCAGAGATCAAGAATTCAGCGCCGATATGAATTCACGTGCCGTACAGCGCATTGACGATGTAGACCGTTTACGCCGCCTACAATTTTCTGAGGATGCGAGTCCACTCGCCCATCAGGTACAGCCAGATAGTTTTATTGAGATTAGTAATTTTTACACGACTACCATCTATGAAAAAGGCGCAGAGATTATTCGCATGCAGCATACATTGCTTGGTAAAGATGCATACAGAAAAGCGACTGACCTTTATTTTGAGCGTTACGATGGGCATGCTGTCACCTGCGACGACTTTGTACAATGTATGGCTGATGCATCTGGCAGGGATATGGCGCAATTCTTTTTGTGGTACAAGCAAGCAGGCACACCTTCATTACAGATAAGTACAAACTACGATGCTGACCAAAACACTTTTACACTTTCATTTAAGCAATCGCAAAAAGATGGTGCAGGGGAGGTACATCAACAACCATTGTTGATTCCCGTGGCTGTTGGTTTATTAGATGCCCAGGGCAATGAAACACATCCTACGCAGGTATTAGAAATGAACGCACGTGAACAAAGTTTTACGTTTGAGAATGTGAAGTCGCGTCCTATCCCATCCATCCTGAGAAGTTTTTCTGCACCAGTGAAATTAACCACTGATTTGAGTGATGATGATTTGCGTTTATTGCAACTGAGCGATACAGACGGATTTAACAAGTGGGAAGCTGGGCAAAGCCTAGCATTAAGAGCAATTGAGCGCTTGATGGCAGATAATGATGCTGACATCACGCAATTTATTGATGATTTTGGTACGATGATTGAGCAAGGCCTAGCTGAGCAAGGTGATAAAGCATTGCTTGCTCGCGCGCTGACTTTGCCTGCGATTCCTGTAATATTTCAAGCACAAGAAATCATCAATCCAGCTGCGATTGATAAAGCACGTACAGATATTTTAAAAGCAATTAAGCGTACGCACAAAGGTGCCTTAGAAAAGCTGTATAAAGCCAATGCCAATACAGGCACATTTTCATTAACACCAGAGGCAATGGGTCGCAGGGCGTTGCAAAATGTTGTGCTTGAGTTGCTAACGACAACCAATGGCACTGGATGTGCTGCACGTGCTAAAGCGCATTATGAAAGCGCAGATAATATGACAGACCGTATTGCGGCGTTAGCAAGTCTAACGGACAGCAACAAGCCTGAGCGTGATGAAGTGTTTTCAGATTTTTATGCGCGCTATAAAGACTTTCCATTGGTGGTGGACAAATGGTTTTCTATGCAGGCTATGGCCAATCGAGCATCAATATTTGAAGATTTTACAATGTTGCGCAATCACAAAGACTTTACTATTAAAAATCCAAACCGTGTGCGTTCACTGTATTCGATTTTTGCGATTAATAACCCAGTTAAGTTTCATGATCCCAGTGGCAAAGGTTATGCGATTTTAAGAGATGCAATTATTGAATTAAATGCTATTAATCCACAAATCGCGTCACGCATGGTAACGCCACTAAGAGAATGGAATCGCTATACGCCTGCATTGCAAGCGCTGATGAAGGAGACATTACAGTCTATCTTAGATACGCCTAAGCTATCGAACGACGTGTTCGAGCTGGTGAACAAGTGTTTAAACCGTTAGCTGCAAGTATTTACTGGCCCTGACTCCATCTTTACTATTTGTTCAGAGAGCGTTTGTGCAAGGTCTTGAACAATAGCTTGCATACCTTTAACAGCGCTGGCAACGGTATTACTTATCGGCTTACTCGCGCTAAATTCACAGGTGGGTATGCTAGGCTTAGTTGTTCTTGATACATTATCATTACGTGTAATCTTCCAATGAAAGTTGGCGGTAACTGTATCAGCAAGCATGGTATCCATTTGTAATAACTTAACTGATATTTGATAGTGGTTATTTGAAGATAGGCTTTGTGTATTGGCGTTATTATGAATACCGCTAGTTAATGCATCTTTTAACTCTTCATCAAAAGCGGATAGCCAACGATCATGCTCAAGCACGGATATGCGTGAACCATCCTTGTTATTAAGGACTATTTGAGGTCTTTTAAGACCATCGGGTACATTGACTGAGACTCGTAAGCTAGGCGCATTCTCTATTGCTACCGTATTTTGTTCATTGTTTGGCAGTTGTGGCAATGATCTACTTAAGGTATAAAAGTTTGTTGAATGTACAGAGGCGCAACTCCATACAACACAAATACATGCAAAAATGACTAACAAACGAATGATCGTATTCATACTCGGATTATCCTTATGGTAGGGCATCTGCTTGCTTGCCTCGTAATATTGATTCAGGATGCTGTTCTAGGTAATCTGTCAGCACCTTAAGCGACGCAGCAGCGCGAGATAATTCTTGAAAGGTTTTTCTAAGATCTTGTTGTACAGCGGAATCTTCAGAAAACGTATTATCAGCGCTATTAAATGCTTTATTGGCAGAGCTTAATGTTTGGTCAGCATTCGCTAATGTTTTTCTTACATCAATCATGGCATTCTTCATTTCCGGAACAATATCGTTATTTAAACTTTTTGCCAGCTGGCCAGCATCTGCCAGTGTTTTATGCATTGTCGTTAAGGTTGTTTGCATTTCATTTCCGATTTGATCAAACGGGACAGTGCTCAACTTTTCTGCAATTGTTTCAAGGTTCCCCTGTAACTCATCAAAGCTACCTGGCATGGTTGGAATTTCATTCATCTCTTGATTTGAAGCCAATTTAACTTTTGCCGCTTTTGGGAAGAAGTCAATCGCGATATATTTTTGGCCAGTAAGGATATTGCCCGTACGAAGTTGTGCGCGCAAACCATCTTCAATCATGACTTTCAAGCGTTGTCTTTGTATTTTTGTATTAGTACCATTGTCTTCATTAAATGTATGGCCTAAACGTTCTGGGTATAATACAACCACAACTGGCATATGAAATTGGTGGGTCTTTTTGTCATATTCAATGCCTAAAGATTTAACTTCACCAATCACAACCCCACGAAAATCAACAGGTGCTCCTGGTTTAAGTCCGCGAATTGAGTGGTTGAAATTTAAGATGGCGGTATCAGATCGACTATCAGACTCTTTAAAAGCCGATGTCTGATCTTCAGCTAATAGAAAAGACGTATTTTCTTTAGCAATTGAACCTGGCTCATCATCCACAGATGAAAATGCTAAACCACCCAATGCTAGCGTAGCTAACGATTGTGTATTTAGCTTAAAACCGCTTGCATCAAATTGCACATCAATACCATTCGTATGCCAAAACCGAGTATTCATTCCCACAAACTTGGTATAGGGTTGCTCAATAAAAATGCGCAAATTGACTCCTTTGCCATCTTCATCTAGGTTGTAAGCAGCCACCCTGCCAACTTTTAGTCGCCTATAAAAGACTGGAGAGCCAATGTCCAGCGACCCAATATCTTTAGCACGAAGAATAAACTGCTTTCCATTATCATCTCTAGTTACAATAGGTTGAGTTTCTAAGCCGACAAACTCTCTTACATATTCATCAGAGTCGCCAGCATCTGCAGCAATATAAGCGCCAGAAAATAATGTACCTAACCCTGAAATGCCAGATGGATCAAGCCTTGGTTTCACTACCCAAAAACGGGTGTCTTTTGTTGTAAAGAATTTAGCATCTTTATTGAGCTGTACATTCACAAGCACTTTTGATCTATCTTTACTCAAGGTGATGTTCTCTATTTCACCTATATCAACATCTTTGTATTTAATCTTAGTTTTCCCTGCCGTTAAACCTTCAGCAGTTTTAAAGGAAATGGATATTTCTGGCCCACGCTTATTTAACACATTGATGATGAGTACTAGACCAACTAATGCAGCAATTAGCGGGACTAACCAAACTAATGAAGGCAACCAATTCTTTTTATATGCATGAGCAGGATGAGGTAACTGAGATGATGTTTGATCATTGTTAGAAGTCGCTTTACTGTTGTCGTCATTATTATGTTCAGTCATCTCTATCATCCACTAATCATTTGTCTTTTCTAATGCATCCCAAGCTAATCTTGGGTCAAAGCTCATTGATGCGAGCATTGTTAATACAACAACCGCACTAAAAGCAATAATGCCTGCACCAGGTACAATGCTAGCATAACCTGGTATTTGCACTAGACCGACCAACAAAGCCACAACAAAAACGTCCAGCATTGACCAGCGCCCAACAAACTCAAGTATTTTATATAACTGTGTGCGTTGCCTTAAACCCCATGAACTGCCTAATTGTGTGGCAATCAATAAAAACATTAACGAAAACATTTTAAGTAGCGGCACCAAAAAACTGGCAATAAATACAATCACGGCTAAGCTCCATTCACCAGAAACCCAAAAATAGATAATACCACTGAGAATCGTTGATTTTTCCGTATCAAATAATGTCTTGGTTATCATAATAGGCATCAGATTGGCAGGGATATACATTAGGCATGCGGCAATAAGATAAGCCCAGCATCGGCTGATACTGTTGGGTTTTCGATGATATAAACGCGCATTGCAATGAGGGCAATTATTTTCTGATAATGTTACACGCCAAATCTTGCCGCAAGAATGACAAGTTACTGCACCTAGATTTTTCGCAGTCCGTATCTGTGGAGCTGAATCCTGCATGCTTGAATCATTTAATACATGCTGATATTCAGGGCGTTTTAGCTTCATCAATGTGCCATAAATTTTTTGGGTTATAAGAAATAATCATAGTCATTAAAATGCTAAGTGCAACAAATGCCCATAATGCAATTCCAGGAATAATGGCAGCCATATTTCCTAACTTAATAAATGCCACTAAAATACCTAACATAAATACCTCAACCATGCCCCAAGGAACCATCGCTTGAAGAAAGTGAATTGCCAAATGAACATATGGTAAATGGATATGTTTTTTTGAGGCATAAATCACATAGCTAATAAGCAACAGGTGCATAAAGGGAGAGAAAACTGTTGTGAGGAGTACTAATATGGCGACTAATGATGCACCATCAGCGTTAAGTAAGATCAAAGAGCCTAGTAAAGTCACTTCGCTGGTTTTGCCTTGAATTTCCATTTCAAGTATTGGAAAAGCATTGGCGATAATAAACATCATGATGCCTGTTAAGCTTAATGGAAGTAGGTTTAAATTAAGCTTCTGGTCAAAATGTTCAAGTTCGCTACCGCAACGTAAGCAATAGGCGCTTTCATCCTTTGATAGCGGTGTTTTTTGATGAACAACATCACAATACTCACAAACTATTACATTATGTAATTCGTACATTTTTAATGGTTAGACCTTCATCCGTTAAGTGTCAGAATCAATTATTCATAGCTGTTTAAGTGTAGCCTAATTTACAGGCGCTTGGTTTCTATAATCATATTAAATGATTAGAATCATGGCACGTTATAAACTTTTGCGCGTGTTTTAGGCATAAGATAGAGTTTACGCATACCATTCAAATCAATTGCCAGATGTTGTTCGGCAGACTGAATGATACAAATTAAGACGGATGAGGAGAAAGTAAAGTGAAAACAAATCAACTGGTCAGCTTAAGAGAAGTGGTAGGTCTGAGTCATGAGCCAGCTAGCTTGGAAAGTGCAGCTTTAATCATGATTGATTGCCAAAATACTTATACCCAAGGTGTGATGAAGTTGTCAGGGATGGACGAAGCACTGCAAGAAGCTGAGAAGCTTTTAGCAGCAGCTAGGCAGAAAAATATCCCAATTTTTCATATCCGACATGATGGGGGTGAAGGTTCTCCCTATGATATTAATGCTGATATAGGTGCATTTATTGAACAAGTAGCGCCACAATCGGGGGAGGCTATTATTACTAAACATTATCCAAACTCATTTATCCAAACTGAATTGGATGCGCAATTAAAAGCACAAGGCATTCAACAGATTATTCTTGCTGGTTTTATGACCCATATGTGTATTAATTCAACTGCGCATGGCGCTTTTAATCTTGGTTATTTACCAACCGTCGTTGCCAGCGCTACAGCTACGCGCGCTTTAGAAGGCACTAATGGACAGATAATAAGTGCGAGTGATGCCCAAGCTTCTGCCATAGCATCAACACGCGATTTGTATGCAGCAATTGCTGATACGGTTGAGCAGGTCACTATTAATTAAAATGTATTGGTTTTAAAGCAAGTTGGACGAACCAATAACGCACATATTTCATTTTTTGTCACCACGGTTCGTACCAACCCTTTAATCAAGGCTTAAGCTTGCATCACTGTTGCGTAATCATCCACCTGAACAGGCTTGCCGTATACTTCAATTTTCTTTTGACAAAACTCAATTTTTTTACCATTTAGCTCAATGGTTTTATTCAAGAGGTTCGGCTTAGTTACGTTAACTTTATCCCAAGCCCCTTTGCTATAGCGCCAAATTGTGTTGCTTTCAGTATCCCATTGGAACAAGCATAACCATTGGTTTTCAATTAAATCCTTCACCATCGAGTGTTTAAGAATAATAGCGTTGATATCGTTTTTTGGTGCATCGATATAGACATTTAGTCTAACAGGTTGATGACGCCATGTGCTGCCATCATGTAAAGATTGCTGCGGCAACCCAATTCTTAAATCGCCACCGTTACCTTCAAACACGCCAAAATTACCACCGACTACGTTATGCAACATTTTGTTGCCGCTTCCGTAATGCTGGTTATCTGTGACGCTGGCGTAATACTGCAAGTTAATCCAGTTGGTCACAATCATAGGTGCCGTCATAATTTGCTCTAACAATGTAAAGCTCTCATCTGATTGCCATGAGTAGTCATGTAAAAAGCTTCTGCCCTCAAAATCAATGCCTCTTGTTTTCGCTCTTGGTGCTACGACAAAAGCGGCATTATTCGCTAAGCCCCATTCAGGTCTCAGTTGTGCCCAGTCTTGGCTTCTTTTGCTAAGTACTTTTTGCATGTTCTGTTCACCTTCAAACAACTGCGTATCGTTCGCTGCACGTTGTTTTTGGCAATCATTGGTTGCTGTTTTAAGCCAAGCTTGCCAAGAGTTATCTACTTTATCTTTTGCTATTGATTTACTCAGTACAATAATTTCATCTGTTACTGTGTTGTGCAAACAAGGTACAAATGTTGTTGTGTCTGGAATGCTAACTCCTTCGTCATGTAGTGCTGCTCTTATGTCTTTACGGTTCAGTAAATAGCATAGAACTGAAGCATTGACTTCGCCAGATTGCCCTCCACAAGCACCACAATCCAAACCAGATGCATGAGGGTTGTTGCTCGATAGGCTGCCGTGACCGACAATTAATACTGTTGGCGCATAAGGTGTTTTTAAGCCGATGCCATTCAAAACTGCTTTTGTTAGTGTTGCCAATTCTTGAGTCGTTAAATCATTTTCTTCAGCATTGATCGACCATTCATGATCTTCTTGCAATACATTTGCACTTGAATTTTTTCCAAAAAGTGATTGTTTGAGTAAATCAAACACTTTGAGTAGGCCTTGAGATTCTACAACCCCAAACGTTGATGGTGCGCTGTCTGCTGCCATTTTCCAACTTAATGTTTTCTGCAATTGGTTGCGTCTCTTGTTGTTATGTAAAGATGATGATACTTGTTTGGCAACTAGCGTTGGTTTTAATAATCCTGGTAATTGTGGCCTGCTGTTTTTGCTAATACTAGGAGAATACGCAATGGGCAAGCCAAAAAAGCCTGCAAAACCGTAAGTTTCAATATCATCATGCTGCGCTTCTAACTTAGTCCTATATTGTGCTGAACGTACATCAATACAAAATACCGCTTGTAAAGCTGGCGACTCAACCTGCTGATTTTTTGCTGAAATCAATTTTTCTTCCATGGTTTCCTGAAATTGGATTTCACTTGCTTTGTGCCATACCCATAAGCTTTGCTGCTCATTTTCACATTGAAATTGTTGCTGCTGTGATTGTAAGAGTTGTTGATGGAATGTGTAATTAAGCTGGGTAAACAGATTTTTATCGGTTAAAGCTGCGTTTCTCCATAAGACACAATCCCACGCCATTCTGATTGCAACTAGTTGATTTAATAGCTCTTGATGATCTGTATCATACAAATCCGCTTGCCACTTATCATAAGCTAACCATGATGCCCAGCCATTGATGTCTAGTACTAAAGCGTAAACATAATTTTCCCAAGCGGCTTCATCTATATGACTGCCAGTTAGCTCATACAGATGTTCTTTAACAAGCGCATCTGCATCTTCAGGCAGGCTTGCGAATAGTGCGCTTAGACGATCTTCACCAGTTAAAATCTGCATCCCTTTGTCAGCGATTGCTGTTGTCCGCCATGCTTGGTAGAAGGTGTTATTGCTTACAGGTTGATCATCATTGTGCTGCAAGTAAAATGCACAGAAATTACTAATCTGTTGCAACATTTCTTCTCGCCAAGAAATTTTATATTGATGTGAAGCTTGCTCATCAAGAAAGTCGCTAATATGTACCCAATCTTTCGTGTTGTCAGGCGTGTTTAAATATTCAACCAATTGCGCAGTATCTGCGTTAACGCCTAGTTGCTTCTTGGCTTCATCTAAATGTGTTTCGGTTAGTGTTCTTTGCCATAACGATTGATAGTAACTTTTTGGCATGAGCATTCGTACGTTACCAAGTACTCTCAATTTAGCTGCTGCCTTTGCCATGTCCATGTCTCTTAATTTCCACCATGGATTCACCGCGATAGATTGATCAAGTGGCCAACTAGGGGCGATTTTATCCGCTGCTAAATTAACAGCGTTAAATGGATCTAGATTCACATATGGATTATATGGATTAAGCTTGGTTGCTGATTTCATTTTTCAGTTCCTGTTCAATTTTAAATTTAGCTTGTTTTTTTGGAAGGCTAATTGGCCATATTCTCAATGTGACTCTGGTTGACCATTCATCTAGATAAAAGCCTGCGTTTAATAGTGGTAATACACGACGTCCTAGTGCTTTGTACTGCATTTCAAATAGAGCAAAGTAAGCAACAAATAAACCAGCAAACAAAAGACTGACTAATAAATCTGCTTGCCAGTAATAATCATGTTGCATGTTTGGTAGTAAGTTGGAGATAGCTCCTTTTAGAATCACATAAGCCGCTGTTAGCACTAAGATCGGAACAATTGCTGTAAAAGGTGTTGCGCACACATTTCTGTTTGCTAATAACACAATGGCGGTGCCAGCGAGCAATACCCATGGGCTATAAGGCACACTAACCCAGCCATAATAAATAGCACTTAATAAGGTAGTCAGTGTTACTGCAATAGCAATCGCCCAGTCAAACTTGGTTGTAGAAGCTTGTAACTGTTGCTGCAAAACATGTTGGTTAACCGCTTCACCAGCAGTTAAGAAGGCGTAAGCTTTGTAGACGGAATGTGCTAATAAATGTAGTAGTGCTAGCGTATATAAACCCAGCGCACATTCAACCAACATTAAGCCCATCTGCGCAATGGTTGACCAGGCTAATCTAACCTTTACACTGGTAATTGTCATCATCACCAAGGCGGCCATCACTGCTGAGGCACTTGCTACAATCACAACTAATGCTTGTGCAGGTAGCGATTGAGAAAATAACGGAGCAAATAGTAACAACAGCAAGCCACCTAAGTTGATAATGCCAGCATGGAGCAAAGCAGAAACTGGTGTTGGTGATTCAACCACTTGAATTAACCAACCATGTAGTGGTAACTGTGCACATTTAATTAAGACTACATTGGCAATTAAAAACGCAGCAATATGCAAATTAACACTTAAGTCTTGCAATGGATATTGTGCAAATATTTGGTCAATATAAGCGTTGTTATGCTCTGCATAAATCAGTAGAAAAGCAACGCCAAGTAGTACCTCTGCCACTCTAGCAAAGATAAACTTCTTATGAGCAGCCAGTACAGCACGATAACGCTGTGGATAAAACATGAGTAACTGATGCAAGCTAACACTGATAGAGATCCAACCTAGCCAAAGCAATAATAAATGATTGCTTACCACGGTGACCATTACCGAAAATAAAGTAATTAAAAACCATTGTAAAAAACGTTGATTGTCGGCATCGAGTTCAAAGTTTCGGCGCGCATAATTCAGCACGATAAAACCAATGAAATGCACTAATAACAACACTGTGCTAGAGACGCCAGTAAATTGAATCAATGGGAAGGCGTGAATAATGTCTACGTTAAATACAACAAAAGTCCAAATTGCAGTAGCTGACAGTAAGCCTGCTACCCGTGCTACATAAGCAATTTCCCAACGACGACTTGTTGTAGAAAACAGCAATGCGATAAGTGGCGTGAACAACGCAAAGTTAATTAATACTGTATTGATGACTTGATTCATGATTTCAATCCTTATTAAGATGAAAACATTGTCCATTATTCATTTATTGAAGTAAAATATATTGTTTATAACAAATCATTCACTTTTATAGAACAATGTCTAGGCTCAATTACCACCATTTAAATTATTTTTGGCACGTTGCAAAAATAGGCAATCTCACCAAAACGGCAGAGATATTGCATGTCTCTCAATCTGCTTTGTCATCACAAATCAAACAGTTGGAAGATAGTATTGGCAGTCAGTTATTTACTAGAGAGAGACGAAAACTCATACTGACCGATGTTGGCAAGGTGACGTTTTCTTATGCTGAGTCTATTTTTAAGTTGGGTAATGAGTTAGAAGGGGTTCTTCATCATGGACAGCAAACTGAAAACCAAGTGCTTAGAATTGGTATGCTATCTACAATGTCACGAAACTTTGTAGAGGCTTTTGTCAACCCGTTGATGAATAACCCAAAGGTCAAACTAGTCATCGCTGCAAGAGGGCAAACGAATTTGCTTAACGAACTCTCTAACCATGAACTAGACTTAATTCTGACTAATATAGAAGTTAGAGGGTCAATTAATCAATCATGGCAATGCCAGTTGCTAACCAAACAACCGATTTGTGTGATTGGCCATCCTGGGCTGTCCTTAAAACAAAAGTTTAATGAAGAGTATAGCCAAGCAGATTGGATATTGCCTTCGTCAAATATGCCAATTAGAGCCGCCTTCGATGGGCTTTGCGCGCAATATCAGTTTCAGCCGAATATTTTAGGTGAAGCTGATGATATGGCCATGCTGAGGTTACTTACAAGAGATACAAAGGCTGTAGCAGTAATGCCAAGCGTTGTGGTGAAAGATGAGATTGCAAATGGTAATCTTACCGTTTATGCAACCTTGCCAAATATATTTGAGAATTTTTATGTCGTTACGGTAAAAAAACACATGACTAATCATTTAGTAAATGAGTTAGTTAATAGATTCAACAAATTAGAAATAATTGCTAGTTAGGTATGCTTATTTTTTAATGAATAACTAACTTTTGAACTGAAACTAGCTCATAAACCAAATTATAATAATATTACTAGGTTGTAACGCTTATCTAGGTCCGGCAAGAAACCAGATAAGCAAGCCTAAAATTGGAAGCACTAATATTAATACAGTCCAAAATACTTTTGCCCCATTGCTTGCGCCACTTTGAAAAACTTTTAAAATTGCCCATACATCAAACGCTAAGATAATTAAGCCAAATAAACCACCGATTTCCAATCCCATTTTGTTTCTCCTTAAATTATTATATTTTCTACAAAATACCCTCAACGCAAATGTGAGTTGAGGGTCTCACTTAAGTCAGTTAGTGATGGTTTTTTTCCCATTCGGAAATTTGTTCTTCAGCTTCAGCTTTGCTAAGGCCATAGGCCTCTTGAATCTTACCTGCTAATTCTTCGCGCCTTCCTTCAATCACATCTAGCTGATCATCTGTTAGTTTTCCCCACTGTTGCTGAACTTTACCTTTTAATTGCTTCCAGTTACCTTCAAATTGGTCTTTATTCATGATATCTCCTCATAGTGATTAAATAATATCGTTGAAGACAAAATAATGAGTATTCGTTAAGTTATCTCCGTAACGATATTTAACCTCATAGGGAAATTAAGCTTGATAGGTCAAACTCCTAATCTATCGTAAGAATGCACTTACATGCATTAAAATCTTATCAATAGTTAGCTATAAAATAGATGATTGATAACAGCAGATTAAACTACATTTCTAAACAGATTTTCCCAATATGCTGATTGGTTTCTTGATATTGAAATGCTTCTACGATGCTTTCAAGTGGGAATACTTTATCGACAATTGGGCGCATATTATTCGCATCAATTGCGCTCACCATGTCTTGTTGTTGAGCGCGGTTACCGACAATCAAGCCTTGCATCCGTAGTTGTTTAATAAGCGCGTTTACAATGGACACTTCACCTCCCAACCCAGTGAGAATGCCAATCACAGAAATGTGCGCGCCCACGCGTGCCGCCTGCATAGACTGGTCAAGCGTAGCAGGACCGCCTACTTCAACAATATGATCGACTCCTCGACCGCCAGTCATTTCTCTAGCAAGCTCACCCCAGTTGGTGTGTTTGCGATAATTGATGAGGTGATTTGCACCTAAGGCTTTTAGTCTGTCTAGTTTCTCATCAGTTGATGAGGTCGCAATCACGTTGGCACCTGCCATTTTTGCAAATTGCAACGCAAATATAGAAACGCCGCCGGTGCCTTGTACTAAAACGGTATCGCCTGGCTTTAATGCATCATCTGACATGAGCGCTCGCCAGGCAGTCAAAGCCGCTGTGGTTAGCGTAGATGCTTCAACATGACTCCAGCCTTTGGGTGCTAAAGTAAATGCATTGATAGAAGCCGTGACTATTTCACGTGCATATCCGTCTACACCATCACCTGGCGTCGTTGCAAAGCCTTCTACATTTGGCTTACCAGATAACCATGTCGGGAAAAATGTACTCACAACGTAATCGCCAACTGAAAATTCGGTTACACCAGCCCCTACTGCGGTGACAACACCAGCCCCATCAGCCATAGGGATTCTAGGCTCAGTTGGACCCCACATACCACTTACGACAGCAAAATCATGATAATTAAGTGAGTTGGCATGTAGTCGAACAGTTATTTCCCCAGCTTCAGGGTCTTTTGCCTCTCTAGTATCCAACGTTACCTTGTTATAACCACCACCTGTTTGAAGAATAATCGCTTTGTTTTCCATAAAATTCCTTTTTGTGTGCGGACAATAATGAATCACAATGTCCTAGTTTAGCGCAGAGAATGTATGTAAATTACTGGTTATTTTTCTCTTAATAGGCTTCTCTTGAGGTAGCCTTGCATAAAAGAGTAGCCGATAGCTGATTAAATTTTCTCTACCAGTAAGTTTCACTTGAAATATGTCCAGGTGAAAATCGTTTGTGTTTTCGTAACCCACGCGCAATCAATGTATTTGTAGTGTCTTTTATCATTTGCGGGTTTCCGCAGAGCATGATCTGACTATCTTCAGCGTTGATACTTGTTCCAGCTCGCTTTTCTAGTCTTCCATCAACAATGGCTTGTGGAATGCGGCCTGATAAAGCGGCGTCAATCACTTCTCGACTTACAAACGGGATATATATCAATTGATGCGGATGCTCGGCTAGAAACCGTAAAATTAAATCTTGATAAGTAAGCTCAGAAAAAGTTCTAACGGCCCAGACTAGGAATATTTTTTCGTAGCGTTGCCATGGCTTTGTGGTTGCGAGCATCGAAAGAAAAGGCCCAATGCCCGTGCCAGTGGCCATTAACCAGAGCTCCTTTGCCATAGGAATTTCATCGAGGATTAAAAACCCATGTGCTTTGGGCGCAATCAAAATAGAATCGTTAGTGTTTAGTTCTACAAGTTGTGGGGTTAATTTTCCATTAGGCACTTTAATATAGTAAAAACCTAATGGTGTTTGACTGGGTGGGTTAACAAGCGAGTAAGGGTGACCAATCTCTTCACCACCAATATTTAAACCTATCTTAATGAATTGACCAGCTTCAAAAGGCTCAATAACGGCATCAACATAAAGCGTATGTAAGGATTCAGTCCAATGCTTATGCCCAACAATTTTTCCTGTAGTCCAAAGTGCCAATGTTTAATCCTTGTCCTTAGTTAACGTTACTCCTCATCTTGGTCAGGTGAGTGAGATAACGCATGCGTGTAGACAGATTGTGCAATTTCACCGATTGCAGTATTTGCTGCATTTCTAATATCATCGCTATATTGTTTTCCATCGCCGAGGGGCATATTGCTTTCAACCTCACTTAAAAAGGCACTGTATGTCTCCCCATTGCCAATAAATGTATCTGCGATGTACTGATTCTGATCGGTCAGTCTTTCGTTGCTAAAGTCAATTGCAAAGGCTTGATTGTTTATGCTGACATAAAACGTAATGTCGAATTTATTGTTTGCAATATTATCTTTGTTATTCGGATAATTATAATCCATGCCAGTGATTGCTACGTCAATGCCTTTGATAGAAACAACTCTTCCATTATTTTTCAATATGTTTTCCTAATGCCTATTTATTGTGGTCAAAAAAAGTAATTTTTCTACATTATAAATGAGGTTGAATATTAAATTTTGCTTATCTATTTCTAGAAGTCTTTATATACATGACACTAATGATACCCTTGTAGTTCAGAGAGAAAACGCCGCATATTGATAGTGATTGTAATAAAACAAAACAGTTGGAAATTATGAGGTAATGCGTCACCACTATTCCTAATGAAATCAATGACCAGAAAGGAACGCTAATTATTCAGTATAAATACCGACATGTACTTAATTTCAAGATTAATAAATTTGCTTGTAGATTAATTGCCAACTCATATAATGTATGTACTCACTTAGAGAGGGTTGACTAAAATTACCTTAATGCGTTTTTTTGGTAGAGGTCACAGAGCCAATAGCAAAATTGAGCTATTCATTCGGCTATGTTGCATTGTTGTTTTTTTCATTAGTTTATTCGTTGCGATTGGGTGGGTGGCAAATCTTCAATCGCTAATCACATTAAGTACAAATCCCAGCATAGCAACAATGAAGCTAAATACTGCCATTTGCTTTATTTTTATGTCTCTAGCTTTGTGGGCACTAACCGGTGGCTTCCAATCTAATTTAGCATCTAAAAAAGTGGTCATGGTCTTTCTGCTAATACCGCTGGCAATTAGTGTATTAACCCTCATTGAATATCTTTTTAATATAAATTTAAGAATCGATAACATACTTTACACAGAATATGCTAGTCCCAGCTCAGTGGGTTACGCAGGGCGCATGGCTGAGATTACTGCTGTAAATATGACTATTTATAGCATAGCCCTATGGTTGATTCATCTCAATTCAAAGCGAACTATCTTGATAGCGCAAGTTTTAACATTGATTGCTATTTGTATTGCATTAACTGCACTTTCTGGCTATTTCTATAATGTTTACCAGCTATACAGCCTACCTGGGTACTCTTCAATTTCTATAAAAACTGCGTTTTTATTTGTTGTACTTGGAGTGGGGTTATTGTTTGTTCGTGCCAACGTGGGCCTGATGAAAGTAATTACTGGTCATCAGCGCGGAAGCGTACTCATTAGAAAAATTTTACCCATTCTATTGGTGCTTCCGTACTTCTTTGGTTGGATAAGGTTAGTGGTGCAAGATATTGGATGGCTGGATCCGCAAATTGGACCATCAATATTTGCTACCTCCTATGCATTACTTTTTTTTGTGATTACATGGCTAAGTGCAAGCAGGTTGAATGCAGCAGATGATTTGCGCCAGCAAAAAGAGACACAGCTTAAGGAGGTGACTGCTAAAGCAATTAATGAGAAAAATTTTTCCGAGATGATGATTGATAGCTTGCCTGGCATCTTGTATTTTTATGATGATACGCAACGCTTTTTGAGATGGAATCGAAATTTTGAAACCGTGTCTGGCTATTCTGCTAATGAAATTGCAAAGATGCATCCTTTGGACTTCTTTTCAGACAATGAGAAACAGATGGTGAGCGATAGGATACAAGAGGTGTTTAAGGTGGGGACTTCTTTTGTAGAGGCAAATTTTTTATCCAAAAATGGAACGACCACACCATATTACTTTACTGGAAGGAAAGTCCAGTTTGATGAAAAAGATTGTTTGGTTGGTATCGGAATTGATATAGCAGAATTAAAGCATGCTGAAGAGCAATTGAGGATTGCAGCAATATCGTTCGAGTCTCAAGAGGGAATAGCAATCAGTAATGCCAGTAAAATCATTCTAAGGGTCAATCAATCTTTTACCAAAATTACAGGTTATCAAGCAAGTGAAATCATTGGACAAAAACTGTCGCATCTCAAGGCAGATTATCAAGAAGATAGTTTGTATGATGAGGTGTTGGATGCGTTAGAAGATGATGGATACTGGCATGGTGAAGTGATGCATCGTCGAAAAAGCGGAGAAGTCTTTCCAGCATGGCTTAACATTAAATCGGTCACTAATGATAATGGAATGGTGACTAACTACGTTACTACCTTTTCGGATTTGACTCAGTTTAAACAAGACGAGGCCAAAATTCACACACTAGCATTCTATGACTCACTGACTGGTTTACCGAACAGGCGATTGCTTTATGAGCATCTTTATAAAATATTAGTGCGCAATAAAAGTAGTAAGAACTATAGTGCTTTACTATTTTTAGATTTAGATAATTTTAAAATTCTAAATGATACAAAAGGGCACAATATCGGCGACCTGCTGTTAATAGAGGTAGCAAAAAGACTACAAGATTGCTTGAGGGAATCTGATTTTGTTGCAAGATTGGGAGGAGACGAGTTTGTAGTGTTACTTGAAAACTTGGGCTCTGAGATAGAACTTGCTTTAAAAACAAGTGAAGATATTGGTGAAAAAATACTTAAGGTAATAAACAGTCCATATTTATTAAAAAAATACAAATATCATTGTTCTGCAAGTATTGGTATTACGCTATACGGACAGAATGAAGTTTCAGTTGATGAGTTATTAAAACGATCCGATACAGCTATGTATCAAGCAAAAAATGCTGGCAGAAATAAATTACGATTTTATGATCCAGAAACGCAATCCAAGTTAGAGCTTAGATCAATTATGGAGAGTGATCTTCACAGAGCAATTACAGAGCAGCAGTTTGTCTTATATTATCAGCAACAGGTCTATCACAATCGTCAAATACTAGCTGCTGAAGTATTGCTACGTTGGCAACATCCGAGTGGAAAATTGATATCACCAGCTGAATTTATACCAGTTGCAGAAGATAGTGGCTTGATTCTACCTATAGGGCAATGGGTGTTAAATGCGGCATGTGCACAACTTAAAATTTGGGAAAAAGATGTAAACACCAAGCTACTTAAATTGGCGATTAATGTCAGCGCACTCCAGTTTCACCAAGCAAACTTTGTTAAATCAGTTAAAAAATCAATTGATCAACATAAAATTGATCCAAATAAATTAGAGTTGGAATTAACAGAAAGCATTGTTCTAGATGATATTGACGACACTTTGATTAAGATGAAAGCGTTACGCAAAATTGGCGTTCGGTTTTCACTAGATGATTTTGGGACTGGTTACTCATCACTGTCATATCTAACCTTGTTGCCATTTGATCAAATCAAAATTGATCAGTCATTTATTAGAAATATAGGAACGAAACGTAGCGACGTGATTGTTCAAACCATCATCGGTATGGCCGAAAATTTAAGTATGGAGGTCATAGCAGAAGGCGTTGAGACAGAGGCGCAGCGGCAATTTTTAGAGCAACATGGCTGCCCAGTTCTGCAAGGTTACTTATTTAGCAGACCAATCCCGATTGAAGATTTTGAAGTGATATTAAAGGCCTCATAAAGGTAGTGTTTATAGGTAATCCATAGAATTTCTGTCTATTGCAACCAGATAACAAAAAAGCTCATATTAATTTCAGCTTAATTGATTGTGGCCATCACTGGAATTTAAACAGTGAACGTGGATTTTAAAAATAACTATTTAATTAAGTAATAGCTCCCGCCTACATCTTTTAAGCCTCGTCAGAGCGTGACAATTAGGTCACATATCTTCAATTACTACTAAATTCAAAGAATAACGAGACCATTCAAAAATAAATGTATCAAAATGTTTCAAAAAGTATCATTATGTAACCAAGAACTATAAAACATAATAAATTGAGTTTTTCTAAAAAACTTAATAGAAGGGTTGGGGGAGTACCATGTCTGATCGTTTTATTAGTAATCTAACCAAAAACACGGTTGCTATCATTCTTGCTGGTGGTCGTGGAAGTCGCTTGAAAAGGTTGACCGATTGGCGTGCGAAACCAGCAGTTCATTTTGGTGGGAAGTTTAGAATTATTGACTTTCCATTATCGAATTGTATTAACTCCGGTATCCGTCAAATCAACGTGGCAACGCAATATAAGTCGCAAAGCTTGATACAGCATATACAGCGTGGTTGGGGCTTTTTGCGTGGTGAATTCAGGGAATACGTAAACATTATTCCCGCACAGCAGCGATTATCTAAAGAGTGGTACAAAGGTACAGCAGATGCTGTCTATCAAAATCTCGATTTGATGCGAGAGAGCGATGCTGAATATATATTGGTTCTGGCTGGCGATCATATCTATAAAATGGACTACGGGAAAATGTTAGCTGCCCATGCTATGAATAATGCTGACATGACGATGGCTTGTATCAATGTGCCTATAAACGAAGCAAAAAGCTTTGGGGTTTTAACAGTTGATAATAAAGATCGAGTGATTGAATTTGCAGAGAAACCAGAAATCCCTAAGCACATACCTGGTGACCCTTCTACGGCATTCGCTAGTATGGGTATTTATGTGTTTAATGCTAAATTTTTATATGAGCAATTGACAAGAGATGCTGGAGATAAGAAATCCAAGCATGATTTTGGTGGTGATATTATTCCTCATGTCATTAATAAATATCGCGTGCAAGCACATCGATTTGCAGATAGTTGTGTTGGTGCAAGTAATGGAAGTCACTATTGGCGTGATGTTGGAACGATAGATGCTTACTGGGAAGCCAATATGGAACTTACAAAAGTGGTTCCAGAGCTCAATTTATATGATAGAGAATGGCCTATATGGACTTACCAAGAACAATTACCCCCTGCAAAATTTGTGTTTAATGATGAAGATAGAACAGGAAGTGCAACGGATTCTCTGGTTTCGGGTGGGTGCTTAATTAGTGGCTCATCTGTAACTAATTCAATCTTATTTTCAGATGTGCATGTAGATGATTATTGTATGATTCAAGGCGCAGTCATCTTGCCAAAATGTACAATTAATCGAAATGTGACTTTGAAAAATGTAGTAATCGACCGAGGTTGCTTTATTGCAGATGGGATGGAAATTGGAGTTGATCTAGAAAAAGATAAGAAGCGGTTTTATGTTTCTGAAAAAGGGATTGTCTTGGTTACGCCAGATATGTTGGGGCAAGAGCTTCATAGGGTAATTTAACATATTAATTTGTTTGGTGGTCCGTGCTGGAATGGAACCAGTGACACGCGCATTTTCAAATTTAAAAATAGCTATTATATTAAGTGTTAACGCCCTGCCACTCATATTTACAGTCGAGAAACATATCTATTTTTGCGTTTAAATTGGAATCAATTACAATCTGCGATATCACTTATAGATAACCGATAAAGAGGGCCATGTCAGATTCCGATGTTTGTAAAATTACAGTAGCCACTTTCAATAAATTTGCTACTAAATATGCTGATAAATATTTTGATTTAACATTATACGATTCATATCTAAAGCATTTTTGTAGTTATTTAGATGAAGCCAATTCTCAGATATTGGATATTGCCTGTGGTCCAGGTAACTTAGCGGCTTTTATTTCACGTGAATTTCCAAAGTTTAAGGTCACAGGAATTGATCTAGCGCCAGCGATGATTGAACAAGCGCGCATGAGAGTGCCTTCAGCTAAGTTTTTAGTTGAAGATTGCCGTAAAATGGAAAGCTTAGAACAAGTTTTTGATGGGGCACTATTTTCATTTGGTTTGTGCTATCTGAATGATAGCGATATGCACTTGTTTTTTTCATCCCTCAATCAAGTATTAAAGCCATCAGCACCATTTTATTTATCAACAATGACAGGCTCTCATTTACAGTCTGGCTTGGATGTATCGAGCAGTGGGGATCAGGTATATATTGAATATCGCTCATCTGAAGAGGTATTGGAAGTTGTTAAAAAAGCAGGTTTTAATATTCTTTTTAGTGAACACATACCAAGCCCATCAAACACCACCAATAAGACGAATGACCTCGTACTTATTGCACAAAGAATAAGCGTATAGGAAGTATTAAAAATCAATACTCTCTGTCATAGGCTTGAGTTAACCAATCAGAATAAAGTTTTTATTTTGCATAAATCAAACTAATATAGTTTCTATATTCCATTAACTGCTTAACTAATATTTTAGGGTCATTTAACGCACGTGAAACCACAATGCCACCTTCAATAATAGTTGATAGCATATCCGCAAGGTCCTCACTCACGACATCCGATTTAGCTGTATAACTGGCATTAATTTTATCGATTTGATTTTTGAATAACTGCCGCCAATCCATCACACTATCAGCTGTAATTGCGCGTACTTCTTCATTAATCTGGTGTGATTCATAAGTGAAAGATGCGACAAGACATCCAGGATGTAAGCTTTCTAAATCATCCATCATTTCTGCTAACAGTTTTACAAAAACCAACATCTGTTGAAGTGGATCATCTGTGAGCTCTTCTGCCCGCTTGAACATGCTGCTGAATAAAAATGCATCTCGCTCTCGGTAACGGTGCATCAGTGCGCAGGCCAGATCATTTTTTCCATCAAAATGGTAAAAAAATCCTCCCTTTGAGATACCTGCCTCAGCAATAAGTACATCAATTGAAGTAGCAGCAAATCCATTGGCAAGAATTTCTCGTTCGGCAATATCCATCAATTTTTCTTTGGTAGCGTCCCCTTTTTTGGCCATATTTACTGTACTCCGAGTAAGGTTTTTTCTGAAAAATCAGCGTTAATATAAAAAATAACTTAATTTATAATCATAACTGATTGTATTGTAAGGTAAATAAATAGTACGTAAAAAGTACTGCAAAGTCACTAGATGGTTAGATTATTCATAGGTAAGCTTCATATCATGAATTCAATTGATAAATAAATGCTAAGGAGCAAAAAAATGATACGTAATCAATATAGTCTGCCACAGTTATCAGGCAAGAGATTTATTACTGATGGAGGTATGGAAACAGATTTAATCTTTAATCATCAGATAATGCTTCCTGAATTTGCATCATATAATCTTTTACGTACTCAAAACGGTTATGAAACGCTTTTTGAGTACTATGTAAGTTATGTGGAGCTAGCAAAGCAGTACAAGCTTGGCATTATTTTGGAAACACCCACTTGGCGTGCTAACACAGATTGGGGAGAGAAAATCGGAGACTCATTAGATTCGTTGCACAAATTTAATCAGAAAGCAGTCGTTCTGCTTGATCAAATAAAAGCAGAATACAATTCTGAGTATTCACCAATAATAGCAAGCGGCTGTATCGGCCCTAGAGGTGATGGCTATAAACCAGATTTTTTAATGTCATCAACAGAGGCTCAACAATATCATTCAACACAAATTGAATCATTCAGTAGTACAAATGTTGATATGATTTCCGCATACACCATCAATTATATTGAAGAAGCTATTGGTATCACATTAGCTGCTCAACAATTTAATATGCCAGTTTGTATTTCTTTCACAGTTGAAACTAATGGCTTGCTATCAACCGGGGCGACATTGTCTCAAGCGATTCAATCAGTTGATAAGGCAACTGATAATGGCCCAATTTATTACATGATTAATTGCGCTCATCCAACCCATTTTTATCATGTGTTGGCAGACGCAGAATGCATAAACCGGCTAAGAGGAGTGCGTGCAAATGCTTCATGTTGCAGCCATGCAGATTTGGACGAATCAGACGAGCTAGATGATGGCAATCCGGAAGAGTTGGGTAAGCAGCTTGCAGATATAAACTTAAGATTTCCGCATGTTAATATTATTGGCGGATGCTGCGGAACAGATCTTAGACACTTAGAGCAAATTGCTGCTTGTTGCTCGTAATTTAGTTAGCAACCGAACACCAAAATTACTGTATTTTGCAACGAATAAGGTTGGTGGCTCGAACTAGAATTGAACCAGTGACATGTGGATTTTCAAGGCAAGTATAATTCTTTATTTTTCGCAAGCAACTCGAATTTTTTTAACAAGATATTTGTTTGAAATTATGCCGAATTTAAATAGTTAAACTTTATATTTAATTCAATGGGAATATGTAGGCGGGTTTGTTGATTTTTATCTTTGTAGAGGTTATTTCTAACTGGCCACTCAATAGATCTCTTTTAAAAACATGAATGTCATCAGAATCTTGGTTTGCAGCGAGTAAGAAACGCTCATCTACGCTTAGCGTAAAGTTTCTTGGTGTTTTACCGCCTGTAGATATTTGTTGAATTAAGTGAAGATGTGCTCCCAAACCTACTTCAAAGACACTAATGTCATTCGCACTTCCTCTATTTGAAACGTAGACAAACTTCCCATCTGACGATATACGCACTTCGGCAGCTTGTACATGACCTTTAAATGTTGGCGAAGTGAGTGGTTGAGTATTTGCATGTTTAATTTCTCCATTTTTATATAAATATACGCCAATTTCACCTGTTAGTTCATGCACAACATACAGAATTTTTCCACTAGGATGGATCGCCATATGCCTTGGGCCAGATCCAGCAGCTACTTTAAAATAAGCTGGATTAGCTGGTGTTATTGGTGTTGGGCTAGAAAAATCTACATCATAAATATATATTTTGTCTGTTCCTAAATCGGCAACTAGTAGCTGCCTACCATTTGGATGAAACAACATGCTATGAACATGAGCAGTATTTTGTCTAAGTTTACTTATGCTGCTACCAACATGTTCTATAGACTGCTTGAAATGCAGATTCCCCTGAGTATCTATCTCATAAATACTAAAACTTCCACTTGCATAATTGGCCACAGCAAGAAAATTCTCAGATTTATCTAATGCGATATAACATGGATAATCGCCAAAGCTTTCAACTGTATTTAATAAAGCCAGATTTAGTTGGTTATCGTTAAAGGTAAATGAACTAATCTTGCCATCTAGGGTACTTTCTACAGCAAAAATAATTGACCTTGCACGATTTGCGATAACGAAAGAAGGATTCTTGATTCCACTAGCGATAACTTTGGAACTGAGTGTCATATTGTCTGTATTAAAGCTAAGAAGTTCGATTCCTTGATTTTTTGTATCTGTATAAGTGCCTACAAGATAGGTGCTATCCTCTGGAGATTGATTTAAATTTAACGGTCCTGCACTTGCTCCATAAGCAAATAGAGTAAAGAGAATACTGATGGTTTTATTAGCAAACTTCATGAAATTTTATCAACGAGAAAATGACTTGAAGTAGTTGATTTTACATTAAATTTGAATGAGCATTTAGTTCTCAATCAAACTAAATTAACTAACTAAAGTGCAATTAGGCGATAAATGAAACCCACAGAGGTTATTTTAGCTTGATTTGATTGGTGGCCCGAACTGGAATTGAACCAGTGACACGCGGATTTTCAATAAGGGATTAAGAAATAAAATTCAATTAAATCAATAATTTGTAACGCTAGCATTTTACATAATTTAGTATGAGATAGTTAAACTTAGTGTTATTTAGTCTAGAGTAGTTACGTTTTAGCTACATGTCTTAAATATCCCCTCAGCGGACGTGCGCTAATTGACGGACCTCTCAATTTTACCTTTTTAATTTTCGCTATATTTTTCGAACACTTTTCTTAATCGCCACATATCTAACGATAACCCATTAAAGCCACGACAAATACCACATATCGCCACATATCTAACGATAACCCATTAAAGCCATGACAAATACCACATATCGCCACATAACTGACGATAAGTTGATTTATTGATGATCAAAGCCTATAATCGACACATATTTAACGATAAGGCTTTATATTATGATGATCGAAGCAAGATCCCCATTGATTATGGGTGCAGTATTGCGAGAAACCAGAACAGCGCAAAACATACCCGCTGAAATATTAGCTAATATAGTACATGTATCGCCTGTCACATTGCGTAAATTAGAACAAGGTAACGTCACTGAAGCCGTTGAGATGCTATTTACAGTGATGGATGAGCTTGGTATTAAGATGCATTTAGAATTACCCTCTGGCATCAAAATTAAAGATGTTAATCACATCAAAACAGTGCGTAGAACAAGGACTGTTTAATGACTAGAGCACTTAACGTTTTTATAGATGACGCTATCGTTGGTAATCTATATGAAAATAATGGTATCTGGTCCTTTCATTATTACAAGGGATGGCAAGAAAACGGTTATCCATTATCACCAGGATTACCATTACAACCAGAAGAAATAAAAGATACTGGCTCAGTGAGACCGGTTCAATGGTTTTTTGATAATTTATTGCCTGAAGAAGATGCACGAAAGAGACTTGTTAGCGCACTTCCTAAAGGTGAGTGGGATGCATGGGAACTGCTTGCACATCTAGGTTCTGAGTCAGCTGGCGCTATCACCATATTAAAACCAGATGCACAGCCTAAGACGTCCAAATTAACACCATTATCCAATCAAGAGCTGGATAAAAGAATTAAGAATATGCCTAGAGTGTCATTAGGCTCAACTTCGCCTAAAAAAATGTCACTAGCAGGAGCGCAAGAGAAGCTGGTTATTTCCATTGTTGATGGTGAACTTTACGATCCAGAAGGCTCTGAAATCTCAACGCACATCTTAAAGCCAGACTCGTTAAATGACGATTATCCAAACAGTGCAGTTAATGAATGGTTTTGCGCTAGAGTGGCGCAGGAACTAAAACTAAATGTTCCACCCGTTCAATTAAGATACGTGCCTTCCCCAGTTTATATTATTGAGCGATATGATCGTGAAATGGTTGATGGGAAAATCAAAAGATTGCATGCGTTAGATGCTGCGCAAACCTTATCCATCTCTTCTGGATCTAAATACACCATGGCTGACGTTAATGCGTTCAATACCGTGATAAATACTACTCGATCTAAAACATTAACAAGATTAAACATATATAAATGGGTTGTCTTTAACGTCTTAATAGGTAATGGCGACTCGCATTTAAAGAATTTATCGTTATTTTCTAATAAAAGCGGTTATGAACTTGCCCCGTTTTATGATTTGATCAGCACAGTTTCCTTTGTTAAAGCTGAAAATGGTAAAAAATGGCATGATGAAAAATTAACTTTTCCTATTGGTGAAGCTGAAACATTTGGTGAAGTTGGGATAAATCACTTTTATCAATTTGCGAGTGGCATTTCACTCCCTTCAAGAATTGCTCAAAATGAACTATATAAATTAGCTGAAAGTATTGAAGCTGCCGCTGATAGGGTGTTAAAGGAGTTTGAAGAAAAAGAGGTACCTAAACAGTTAAGGGCCTCTCAATTAAGAATGATTAATTTAATTCGGTACATGCCTATTGCAGAAATGGCAAGCAAACTCAAGATTTAAAAATAACTCTCTACTGAAAAACAGAATGTGAATGAGGACTTGTCATGGTTAATATTAATTACAATAATCGATCTAAAAATTAAAATTTTAGGAAAATTAATTTTTTTAAAGTAACTTTAATCAACTGAGCCCGATGATGTTTGAATCGTTACAAAACGGAAACTAATAAACGTCTATGATATTCTGGGAAGTCCATAGTAATAAATACAATAACAAGAAGACGATCTTCTGAGAGGGGCGTTAAATGACACAGTCACAACTTACTGGTCAAGCAGTGCAAGAAATTATTAGTGAACAATTAATAGCACATCTAAACGGGGTACATACATTCCTCCGACCTTTAGAGCCAATAAGTACAACCTTTGTCTGGATGGATACTTTACGTGCAGTGGAAGAGTTTATTAACTTGCCTCTATTTGCGATAGAAGATGATTCCTTGATTCAAGAGATTATGGAATTACCAATAATTGAGTTAGACCTTCACCTTAGTGCACTTTTTGAAATAGAGAGTAAATTATCGAAATTTTTTGATCCTAATGTAATTCGAAGATTTAACTTAACAGTCTTGCAAGCCAAAGCAATTGGCATGGCATTTCACATGCATCATCAAGAGGTTGCATTAGAGTTCAGAACTGTAGGAACAACTATACAATACTTCCAATCACGAAGGCGTCATATGATTGCAATGTTATATAGCTTGCCAAAATTATGTAAAGGCCATAAGAAAGTCACGCGACTTGATACACTCAACGTATTCATGCCTCAAATTGAACATAGCGGTATTACATTAACTGGACTCCAACAGCAGGCTATGCTTGCAGAGACATTTCCAGGATATGAGTTAACTTTAGATTCTCAAGGGTTCAGTGGTAACTATACTTTTGATCCTCTCGACTCATTATTTCTTGAATCTGAACGCCTTTCTATTACGGAAATACTACAAACTCGGCCGAATATTAATCGCGCAAACCTTGAGCCTGTAAATCCACGGAAAATATTTTCGGCGGCCGAGGTTAGGAATTCAATCACTCTAATTGAAGAAGCTTATAACGAGTTTGAATTAAAGAATTCTACATTTTCATTAATGGCTAAAGCCGTATATGAGTTTCTAAAATATTGTAGTGAAGATTACATGGTTTCTATTTCAAAGAAAAACTTCAAACAGATACTTACTAAGCACTCTTTAGGTAGCAAAGAAGAAAACTACCTAATTAATAGAGGAGAAGATTACTTACAAAATACAAATGCATTCGCACCATTTATTGAGTCGCGCGGTTCGTATATTTCTAATGTGTCATTGTTGCAACGTTTTATGTATCAATGGAAAAATGTGTGCCTATATAAAGTGAAACGATATCAAATTCGATCTGGTTTTATTTTTGAAGATAGTGTGAAGGCTGAACTTACAAGGCAGGGGTTCTCTGTTACTGATGTTAAGCGAATTAATAAAAAAGAATTTGATGTTGTTGCAGTTCTTAATGGAGTAATTCATAACATACAATGTAAGAATAATTTAATTGATTTAACTCAGATTGAAACGAATCTAAAAAAATACGTACGTTATAACAGATTTTTAGATAGGTATTATGCAAAAGCAATTGCTAAGGAGGTGGCTCGTGAGCAACTGCTCAGAGATAAACTAGGGCTTCAAGATGTTCGTCATTATGTTGTTAGCCGATTCCCATTAGCAACTATGAATACAGATATAATCCCTTTTAGTAAACTAGAGAAATTTAGGTTGTTGATTAATGCTTAATCATGAGTTTCTACCACTCGATCCTCGTCAAGAGCAGCGTATTGAAGCAGTACACCGTGGCTTTTTATATCAGCATTTATATGCTGTTGGATGCTTATTACTTGCTGCAAGAGCAGGAATCTTAGCAGTAGTAATTGAGCGAGATGAAGACATAGAGGTGATAGAGAATTCTCGGCGGTTATATGTTCAGGTAAAAACACGGTCAGCGCTTTTAATCCCTAGTGATATCAAAGATGTTCTATTACGATTTGAGGACTTAAGATTAGAGCATGCTGAAAGGCGTCGAGATGGATCAGCAAACTTTGTAATTGTTTCCAATCAACTGTTAAGTCCAGCACTTGCTGCATTAGTTGACGAACATAAAATACCTGATGACGTGAGCATTATTATTCCTGGGCATGATGTGCCAGAAGATTTAAAGGCTTTGCCACCAGCATGGCAAAATATAGCCGAAGCAGTACATTGGTGTATTTCTATTGCTGAGACACTGCCATATGCTCAATTGACACCAGAGTCTTTGGTTTGGAAGTTAGCTGGACGTGTACAGTTAGCCGCCAGTGGCGGAACATTACATCCTGACCACACCTTTAGAGTAGATGCACTTCCAGCTTTGTTTGAACAGCTGTTAGTTCAACTACAAGACTTTCCCGCCCCCCCAGTTATTTATCGTCCTCAAATCGATGAGCCAATCCTTGATTCAGACCAAAGAGTCCGAATTATTTGTGGATTTTCTGGGGCTGGTAAGACAGCTTGGGCGTCTCAAGCTGCAATGCATAGTAAATACACCTGCGCATACTTTGATGTAGGTGACATTCCTGGAACAGCAATAGCAACATCATTGGTAAGGGAGCTTGCAATTAACCTTATGGAAACCGCTCCAGTTCCATTATCACGTGTGCTGCTTCCAGGAGCTTCTGGTGTTGAGTCACTTCATACGCTTGATACCTATTTAGGACAAAATGGCTTGAGCCCTGTTTTGGTTTTTGATAACGTTCAACGAGTTCCGGTTGATAATTTACGAGCAATACTCGAAGCAACATCACACTTGCGTTTTGTGCTGCTTTGTCAACCTAATGGTTCAATTCCAGAGCTCGAAGCCCTTATGGGATTATCGCGTGAATCACTATCTGGCTGGAACATAGATACCATTGCAGCTGAAGTTACGTCCATTGGGGCATGGGGTAGTGTTGCAATCATACAAAACTTACAAAAATTAACAGCTGGATCCCCGCTTTATGTACGGAGCTCGGCAAAAATTGCTGTTAGTGAGTACGGAGGTGATCTTTCCCAACTTTGTGAAGCGCTTGAAACTCAAACACATACAACCGAAATAGCACAAGAAATTATTCTTGCCAAAGTCTTTGAGGCGATGCCTGCGCTCACGAGGGATGCTGTTGCAATTCTTAGTCTTGTTGATATAGCGCTAAACAATTTAGACGTTGGCAAATTGCTTAATGGAACACTGAATTTAACTAAGGCTGGAATCGCTAATATAATTCGTAATTTGCGTAGAATAGGAGTGATAGAAGTCTACGCTAATCAACAGATGAAAATACATGATGCCATGCGTGTATTAGGAAAGCGTCATTTAGAGATCTTTGATCCTGTTAATGTCAGACAAGCAAAAATAGTTTTAAAAGATATTTTGGCAGAAGCTCTCTATGCAAATCGCGACACCTCAAAGTTTTCACTATTTATCCAAATGCTTATTTCGTTGGGGGAGCTAAAACCTCTGGTTGAAATAGCTGGGCAAGAAATGTTTCATGAGATGGGAATTGGTGGTGAGATATGGTCCGCTCTTGAGGCTGCTGCAGTTTCTGATGAGATAGATCCGGAAGAGCGTTTCTGGGCACTTGATGGTTTAGTATTTTCCGAACTAAAAAGTGGCGCTACAGACAAATTACCGCAGCGATTCGATGCTATGAAGCAATTACTTGACACATATACCCTTCAAGACGACGAAAAGCTTGCCTATATGATGAAACGTATGCTTTATCAGGCTGCATTAGGCAATTTAGAAGAGGTTCTTGAGTACATATCAAAAATTAAAGAGTTTCTTCCTGATAAGCCAGGACATCAACGGATTTTCCGTTATAACGCAGCTTGTGCATTATGGCAGTTGGATAGCAATGATGAGGCTGAGGAAATCGCGGCTGAAGTAATCAATGAGTATTATGATGTAATAGGTATTACTCCTTCTGATGTAATGGGTAAAAACGCAAACGAGCTATGGCCGCTGTTAACTAAGACAATCACAATTCACGAAGACATAAAACATTTAGCTGATTCCCTAGAATTATTAGCGCTGATATTAAATAAAAAGGGACTTGATGCAAGGCTCTTGCGAATCCATGCGATGAAGTTTTATGAAATAGCTAATGCTCCTGATTCGTTGATTCGGGTTGGACAAGACATGACGGACGAGTTTATCACCCAAAATGACTTTGTTGGAGCAAGGGAGTCTATCGAAAAATTTGTTCTTCCTCATGTGATTGCACACAACATGATAAATAAACTGGTGGCAGTACGCAGCCAATATGCAGTCATTCTGGCATATTGTGGTGAACATAATGCAGCAGACGCTGAAATGGCACGATTAGCCCCGTATGAGAGCGGATTTTCTGAATTGCAAAAGTCCGAAATTGATGGGCAACTAAGAATAATTAAACAATTACGTCTGAAAACACGGTCAAATATTGAATTGTTTATCATGAAGTTATTTAATAAAACCTAAATTCTATAATTTGCATTCCTGCTTAGTCCGTTAAAAGACAAACAATATAAACTGCAAGTTTGCTATTTTTTTGCAAAGAGTAAACACAATCGAATTAATTAAATCAATAAAAATTACAACAAATATTGATGCGTACATAAAATAATTCCAATTACTTGGAAATACTTCAATATTACTTCAGCACTGCTTCAAAACTTCTTCAAGTTTACTTCAGTACCACTTCAACCAATTCTTTATTGTATATATAAAACAATAACTTAATACAAATAATTCCTTGACAAATGATTTTTGTAAGCGTAATTTATATTTAAGACACATGAACCTCGAAATAAGTGAGTCTTGCATCTTGTGTAAAGATGACAACCCGAAAGACCGATAGGGTGCAGTATAAATCGTGTGGTATCTAATCGATTCAAAATCGGTACGTAGCTAATCAATGTAGCCATTTATACATGGAGAGTTACGTACCTGTCTGATATTCGTACCTCTCTAGAATTTAATATATACAGGGCATGAATATGCAATATCAACATTTAATACATTATCTAACCATGCAGCTATGCATACTTGCGTACCAGTTAGCAAAATCTGTACGCTGATGAACACACTCAACCTGCAACAAGCCGCTGATTTGCTCAAGATGCATCCTGTTACTTTACAAGGAAAAGTGAAGGCTGGGATTATTCCTGGCTGCAAGATGGGGCGCCGTTGGGTCTTTATAGAGATTGACCTAATCGAACATATGAGAGCACAATACAAGAGGCGGGCGTTGCAGGGTGAACGAAAGGAAAGAATATGTCACTCTATAAACGCAAAAACTCGTCCTTCTGGTGGCTCAAAATCAGCATCAGTGGACGAACAATACAACGCAGTACTGGGACTGAAGACAAAATCAAAGCCCAAGAATACCATGACACGCTAAAAGCGCAGTTATGGCAACAAGAAAGGCTAGGGGTTAAACCGAACCATTCTTGGCGTGAAGCGGTTGTCCGTTGGCTTACAGAAACGTCAGATAAAGCTACGCACAAAGAAGATATACGTAAACTTGCTTGGATGGACAAATATCTAGGCGAAGTCATGTTAAATGACATAAATCAAGATGTTATCGATAAGATTCGATGTGTAAAGCTTAATGAAGCTTCAAAAGCCACGACCAACCGATATTTGGCGTTGATACGTTCTATTTTGATTCGCTCAAGGGATGAATGGGAATGGATAGATAAAGCACCAAAGATAAGGCTCTTTAAAGAATCGAATAGTCGTGAACGGTCATTAACCTTTGACCAAGTGAAGTGTTTGATGGGCGAGTTACCAGCGCATCAACGTGAGACCGTGATGTTTGCCCTAGCCACAGGCTTAAGGCAACGTAACGTGTTAGAGCTGGAGTGGTCACAGGTCAATCTTGAATTGCGTCATGCATGGATACATGCCTCGCAATCTAAGAATCGCAGACCAATAGCAATACCCCTGAATGACACTGCTATGAACGTATTGCAGCGTCAAATAGGCAAACATGAAATACGAGTGTTCACCTATGCAGGAAAACCGCTTAAAGCTGCGAATACCAAAGCTTGGGGTAATGCATTAAAGCGTGCTGGCATTGAAGACTTTCGTTGGCATGATTTGAGACATACTTGGGCAACGTGGCAAAGGCAAGCTGGCACACCTACGCATGAGTTACAACGCTTAGGTGGCTGGAGAACAGGAGTAATGGTAGAGCGTTACGCTCATCTAGCACCTGAAAGCTTGGCAATTGCTGCTGAACGACTAGATGCGAAATTCGAAGGTTACATTCTGGCTACACTGGCTACTAAATGAAAAAAGCCCACATCTCTGTGAGCCTTATTCTAATTGGTGGCCCGAACTGGAATTGAACCAGTGACACGCGGATTTTCAACTGTAAAAATAACTATTTTATTAAGTGTTAAGGCTCGCCCACACCCGTTAGGTCTCGCCAGAGCCTGACAATTCTGTCACGTTTAGTATTAAATCCTTTATTATTTAATGGGGCAGAACTAGCACTCTCAATAAAGGCTCATATTTTTGACTGTATAATCTTGTCACATGCGAACAGCAGAACTAATTATTAAGCAAGCAGGTTTAAAAAGTACAGCATCTCGTTTAGAGGTGATTTCCGTGCTTATTAAGCACAACGCACCTTTAACGCATCAAGAGATACTCAAACAGCTGCCGGATAGCTTTGATCGTGTCACGCTTTACCGAGTGCTCGATTGGTTGTTGAAGAACAACATTACGCACCGCGTTGCAGGACAAGATCGTGCATGGCATTTCCAGCTGAATGATGGTGCGAAAAACCAGTATCGTAAAGCCACAACTACGACGCCAAGTGGTGTCGTTAACGAACACTCTCATGCCCATTTTGAGTGTAAAAATTGTGGCAAAATATTTTGTTTAGAGAATGTTTACCCAAAACTATCTAACGAAATGCCCGCTGATTTTAATGTTGATTCAGTTGAACTCAACATCAAAGGGCGGTGCGTGAAATGTACAGAGTAATCATCTAACTCTCCTTCCTACCGCCCGTCTCACCCTAGCCTAAGTTCAACTGCAACCCACGCTCAACCGCATTTCATTATTGCAACTAAGTTGCATTTTTTGGCCTGAATCTGTATTATGCAACCAAGTTGCAATAATGATTTAATTTTGAATGAAGGAAAAACCATCGTGGAGCAGTCAGTTACGGCGCCAACAATAACACCAACACCTGAACCAACTCAAAAATTGCCAGTGACTGTGCTGTCAGGTTTCTTGGGCGCTGGTAAAACGACTTTGCTCAACCACATTTTAAATAATCGTGAGGGCAAGCGTGTGGCGGTGATTGTCAACGATATGTCCGAGGTTAATATCGATGCGCAGTTAGTGCGTCAAGGTGGCGCCGAGCTATCACGCCAAGAAGAGAAGTTGGTTGAAATGAGCAATGGCTGTATTTGCTGTACTTTGCGAGAGGATTTGTTAGTCGAAATCACAAGGCTTGCTAAAGAAAACCGCTTTGATTATTTGTTAATTGAAACCACGGGGATTTCCGAACCTTTACCAATCGCTGAAACATTTACCTTTGCTGATGAAGGTGGGCAGTCATTAGGCGATGTTGCACAACTTGATACCATGGTAACCGTAGTCGATGGCTATCACTTTCTAAAAGACTATAGTTCACAAGATATGCTGGCCGCACGGGGAGAATCTTTAGGCGAAGAAGATGAACGCACCGTAGTCGATTTGCTGGTTGACCAAATCGAGTTTTGTGATGTGATCTTGCTGAACAAAACCGATTTAATGTCGCCAGCGGAAATTGCACAGCTCGATGGCATTTTAAAAACATTTAACCCACGCGCCAAACTGATTCATAGTAGTTTCGGTAAAGTACCGCTCAATCGCATCATGAATACGGGCCTGTTTGATTTTGACCAAGCAGCAGAAGCACCAGGATGGTTGCAAGAGTTGCGTGGTGAACATGTGCCAGAAACAGAAGAGTATGGCATCTCAAGCTTTGTCTATCGTGCAAGAAAGCCGTTCCACCCAGCGCGTTTATGGCAGTGGTTTAACACTGAATGGCCTGGAGTTATTCGCTCAAAAGGCGATTACTGGCTAGCGACACGGCCAGAATTTTGTGGCGCATGGTCTCAAGCAGGTGCCGTAACGCGTACAGAGCTTGCTGGCATTTGGTGGGTTGCCACATCAAACGAACATTGGCCAGAAGACGAAGAATCTTTTGCCCAAATTAAGTCACGTTGGGAAGAGCCATACGGTGATCGGCAACAAGAGATTGTCATTATCGGCATGCATATGGATCAAGCAGAAATCAATGCGCAATTTGATGACTGTTTATTAACAGATGTAGAGATCGCGCTCGGTATGCAGGCTTGGCGTCAGTTGCCAGACCCTTTCCCTGTATGGCAGGTTAACCAAGCGGATGAAACAGAAGTAGGTTAATGCTGTGACTCAGGTAACAACCCGGACAAGTGCCATTGCCACCGCAATGAGGAAAAGCACTTTCATCTATTTAGGGATGGTTTTGCTATTTGCCTTTGCGCAAATAGGCTTGGCGAAGCACAGCACTAGCCACTGGATAGATTGTCATCAAGAACAACATCAGGATGATGGCAGCACGGAAGAACAGTGTGGCCAGTGCCTTAGTTTAAGTCATGTAGAGGGTGCTAATTTATCGGGAGATTATCACCTGGCATTGACAACAGGCCAACTAGATTTTGTTGCCTATTACCCGGCTACAGTTGTTGTTTCTAGTCATTATGATTACGTTGTTCGCGCACCACCAAAACACTCACACGTTTAACGTTAAGCGCGCTTAGTGATTAAGCGCGCATTGATTATTTTATTGTGAGGAATAACACATGCTGTCACTTAGAAAAATAGGACAACTAGCGAATGCAGTAAATGCAACGCCAAATTTAAAACGTAAAAAAACTTTCATTGCGGTCGCAGCCGTTTTTGCTAATACCGCTCTTTTTAATACAACCAGCTACGCTGAGGAGGCTGTAAAAGTCGCACCTGTTGCCATTACGGGTAACCCACTAGGCGTGAGCTCAGATGAGTTAGTTACCCCTGTATCCGTTTTAAACGGTCGTGAATTGAGCTTACGCCGGGAAAGCACATTAGGGAATACACTAAATAGTATCCCGGGTGTTACGGCGAATCAGTTTGGGCCTAATGCCTCAAGGCCAGTCATCCGTGGCTTAGATTCAGAGCGAGTGAAAATTATGCAAAACGGTATTGGTGTTTTAGATGCCTCCAGCTTGAGTTTTGATCATGCAGTTAGCGTAGACCCACTCATTATTGAACAGATTGATGTGGTACGCGGGCCTGCGGCTTTGCTTTATGGCGGTAGCGCGATAGGTGGTGTGGTGAATGCTATTGACCACCGCATTCCAACTGAAGCAGTTGATGGCATCGTGGGGCGTACTGAGGCAAGGTTCGGTGGCCCTGATAATCAACGCAATGGCGCGATTGTTGTCGACCTTGGTAATGAACGTTTAGCCATTCATTTAGATGCATTTAAACGTAAAACAGATAATGTAGATATTCCAGGTTTTGCTGTTTCAAGTCGCAAAAATAAGGCGGATGGTACAGAAAGAGAAAATAAAGGCGAGCTGATTAATAGCGATGCTGAAAGTGATGGTGGTGCAATTGGTGCTTCACTGACTTTTGATAATGGTTACATTGGCGCCTCGTTTTCAACACTCGACAATGAATATGGCATTGTTGCTGAAGAAGATGTGCGTATCGATATGACGACAGACCGTTGGGATATTGCCAGCGAATTTACAGATTTAGGGGATGTGATTCACCGAGTGAAATTTCGCTTAGCGCATACGGATTATTTACATCAAGAACTTGAAGGGACTGAGGTGGGTACCACCTTTAAGAACCGCGGCACGCAAGCAAGTATTGAGGCTGGCCATGCACCGATTGCTGGCATCAATGGCGTGATTGGCTATCAAATGACGAATACCAATTTCTCAGCCCTAGGTGACGAAGCTTTTATCCCAGAAGTAAACACGCAGACTAAGGCTGTTTATTTTTATGAAGAGCTCCCGATTGCAGCCGGTGAGGACAAGCAACATAAAGTCACATTTGGTGGCCGTTTTGGCCGCACGACCTTAGATTCTAAAAATAGCGACAACCCTAACTTTGGTGCTGGAAAAAATGAAAGCCTTAGCACCAATAGTTATGCACTGGGTGGCATTTATGCGATTAACAAACAGTGGTCTATCGCGAGCAATCTTTCACATAATGAGCGTGCGCCGAGTTATTTTGAGCTGTTTGCAAATGGCGAACACATCGCCACCAGTCAATTTGAGGTCGGCGATATCAACCTCAACAAAGAGCGTTCAAATGGTATTGATGCGCAGTTGCGTTGGAAGAACGGTCAAAATAACGTCAGCTTAGGCGCTTATTACACGCGCTTTAACAATTTCATTGGCTTATTTGATACAGGCAATGTCGATGCTGGCTCTGGCGCACCGATTGCACAGTTTATTGCAGTGCCTGCCGTGTTTAAAGGCTTGGAAGCGGAAGGCCAGTTTGCAATTACAAAGCAATTAAAGTGGCGCGTACGAGGAGATTATGTGCATGCTAAAGCATCGCGTAACGATGCGTATTTACCAAGAATATCACCACTTAGGATTGGTACAGGCTTAGATTACACAAAGAACCGCTTTAATGCGCGCATAGACGTATTGCATGCGTTCAAACAAAACAAAACGGCTCAAAATGAGTTGGCAACAGATAGCTATACCGATGTGAGCGCTTTAATCGCCTACAAACTACCGACGCAATACAATGTGGAGATTTTTGCTAAAGCGAATAACTTGTTGAATCAGGAAATTAGGCAGCATGCTTCATTCCTAAAAGACAGCTCAGTCGCTGGCGAACGATCTATCTTAATTGGTGCAAGGGCTGATTTTTAAACCATGTTATTAACAAAGTTAGATGAGTAACATCAAGCTAAGCTGTCAGCTTAGCTAGTGTGTATACCCGTGTCAGTATGGGTTGCATCAAGGTTTTACATCATCTTAACGCTCAACGACTTACTTTAAATTGGAAATATCATCATGATGAAAATGTTTAATGTACAAGCCATTTTTGACCGGCTTGCTATGACAACCTCTACACTTTGTGCGCTGCATTGTGCCGCTTTACCCATCATGATTACCCTGTTTCCTGTCACCTTGTCAGCGCTTTCAGGCGGTGATGAGTTATTTCATCAAGTGTTGGCATTAACAGTTATTCCAATGAGTGTGATAGCGTTATTGTTGGGGTGTAAACAACATCAAGATAAAACAGTTTTATTGCTTGGTCTCACGGGGATAGTTAGCCTCGTGACGCTTGCATTTTATGGGCATGTAATACTGGGTGAGCTTGGGGAGAAGGTCGGCACTGTGCTGAGTAGTCTGCTCATCATTATCGCGCATTTACGTAATTATTTTTTATGTCGCGAAGATAAATGCGAACATGAAGAAACCGCTTGCACACATTAAACGAAAAAAGCCTTACATTTCTGCAAGGCTATTTTGGTGATGGTGGCCCGAACTGGAATCGAACCAGTGACACGCGGATTTTCAAATTTATAAATAGCTATTTTATTAAGTGTTAAGGCCCGTCCTTACTCGTTAGGTCTCGTAGAAACATGACAATTCTGTCACACTACATCTTCATAGCCTTGATAAAGATATAGCTTGGTTTTAAGGGACACAACTATTTAGAAGTATACTTACGATTCAATCTTTTTTTGCCATGGAAGGTTCAAAAAGGCACACTCGATTTCTGCCTAATTTTTTTGCTTGGTACATTGCTATATCGGTATTTTTGAGCAATTGATCTATGCTTAAATTGCGATCGTGAAATATAGAAACGCCAATGCTTGCGGAGATAGAAGTTATCTTCTTATTTAAATAAGGCTTACATAAGCTTAAACGTGCCTTTTCAGCTAATTTTTCTGCATTTTCTGAGGCGCTCTGTAAATTTTCTCCAACACTATCAAGTAAAACTACAAACTCATCTCCACCTAAGCGAGCAACTGTATCAATTTCTCTAAAACAAGACTTTAATCGTTGCGCAACCTCAACTAAAAGCATATCACCATACTGATGTCCTAGAGTGTCATTTACTTCTTTGAAGTGGTCTAAGTCTAGAAACATTACGGCACCATAGTGTTTTGAGCGTGCAGAAGCTGCAATTGACACCCCTAACCTATCTAGCAATAGTCTTCTATTCGGAAGCGCTGTCAAAGAGTCATAGAATGCAAGGTTATAAATTTCATCTTCAGTCTCTTTTTGGTCAAATATAGCTGTAAAGACAGCAACATAATTAGTTGTTTGTTTTATGTCGTCTTTAACAGCTGTAATCGTGGAGTATTTTGGGTATACAACACCACTTTTACTTTTATCCCAAATAACACCTTTCCAGATGCCATCATTTAATAATCCATCCCACATTTCTAAATAAAAAGACCTGTCATGATGACCAGAATTAAGAATTCTAGGATTCTCCCCCAATACCTCTTCTTTGGAGTAGCCTGTCATTTCTTCAAATGCTTGATTAACTTTGAGGATAGTCCCATTAGAATCTGTAATCATCAACGCATCAGAGATTTGAACAGCACTATTTGCAATTCGTAATTGACTTTCAACTTTATCTTGTTCAAAAACTCTTTTACTTTCTGGGATGTAAATTAGATAGTAAATGACTGGAGAAGATAAAAGAACCAATATGCTTGGTTTAAAAATATATGCAAGAACACCATCAGTTTTTAGGAATTGTTCGTTGAGGAAAATTGCTATCCATTCTCCTATGAATATTGTAAGAATGAGAATGATGATAAGTTTAATAGCTGAGTTCTTAATTGCATTGATCATAAAGTGTTATATCGACGCAAAGAACTACATCTTTAAGATAAATAGAATATATTAATATGTTATTTAATATGCACTATGAACAAAAAAAAGCCCACATCTCTGTGAGCTTGATTTAGTTGGTGGCCCGAACTGGAATTGAACCAGTGACACGCGGATTTTCAATCCAAGGCAATCTTTTCTTTGTGTTCAAATAAGTACAAGATTTTAAACAAGACATTTACTTGAAAGTTTACTGAATTAAAATTACCGAACCAGTATGCCGAACCAATATATAAAATATGGCATTTCGAACTACAAAAGTTGATTGAGATCAATGAGTTTCCCAAGTCACAGTGCCGAACTAAACCGAACTTTAGTTTTTCTGTTTTAAGATTGAAATGGATGATAAATGCCTACAAAATTAGTAGCGATTCAGTAGTGGTAGTTAATTTATTCTAATTAAATTATTATTTGCAATTTCAATACAGTAATATAGCTATAGCCACAAAAGTTTTATTGGATGTTAGTATTTAGTTTTGTCATGCTTTGTAGCTATGAAAAAAATAAGAAACCAAGATAGTTCAAAACCACTGGGGCTCGACAGAGAAGTAGCTAATTTACTGTTCAAAAGCCACAACAGATCGTTATTGGCATCAATTGTTGTAGCTGTTTCTCTATTGCTGGTGCAATATAAACTTATTGATCAGACTAATATAATTATTTGGGTCATAATTTTTGTGCTGGCATATGTGTCGCGTACAGTCCTAACCTCTAAATATCATAAATCCATTAACAGTGAACAAGATGTAGCAAAATGGTTACAACTGTTTCGGATTTTTAGTGGATTCTGCGGATTTGCATGGGGCATGTCAGGAGTTCTACTTTTCCCCTCAGACATTGCTCATCAATCATTTCTGATTTTCGCACTAGTAGGCGTCTCAGGCGGTGCAGTCATTGTTTATTCAATAGATATGATATGTTCGAATTTATTCGTAACAGCTCTATTATTACCCACTGTATATCGACTAATCTCTAACGGTAGTACATTCACAGTAGTAATTGCTGTACTTTTCGTGGTATTCATAATTTACATTACGCTAGCAGGTCGTGAATTAGCAAAAAGTTTGCGAGACAACATCACTCTTAGAGTAGCTGCCAGCCATGATAATGAAAGAGTAAATAAACTTGCTTACTATGACGTGTTAACTAATTTACCGAATAGAAGATTACTGTCAGATTACCTAAATCAGGTTTTTTCTTCTTGTGAAGAAACCAAGTGTTTTGGTGCAGTGTTATTTTTAGACTTAGATGATTTTAAAAATATTAACGACATAAGAGGACATAATGCTGGTGATCTACTACTTCAACAAGTTGCACAGCGCTTACAGGAAAGTTTAAGACCAGATGACTTTATTGCAAGAGTTGGTGGTGATGAATTTGTCGTCGTCATTTCTGATTTAGGTTACAAAAAATTAAAGGCAAGCCAAACATGTAAATTAATCGCAGAAAAGTTAATTAATGCGCTAGCACAATCATTCAAGCTAGATAGCTATTACTACCGCACTAGCCCAAGTATAGGAATATGCGTCTTTCTCGGGGAAGAATTTGATGAAACTGAAGTATTGAGGCGAGCTGATATTGCGATGTATCAGGCAAAAAGATTAGGAAGGAAAAGCACATTACAGTTTTATGATGAGAAATTGAATCCAGATTTACAAGAACGTGCTGCGATAGAAAGCGACTTAAAAATTGCATTGGAGAATAATCAGCTTTTTCTCTACTATCAAATACAATCTGATCAATACAACAACAGTATTGGAGCTGAAGTGTTATTGCGTTGGAATCATCCTGCTTTAGGTTTTATACAACCAGCAGTGTTTATTCCAATTGCAGAAGAATCAGGTGAAATTATTAATATTGGCACATGGCTGTTAGCTCAAGCTTGTAGCCAGCTTAAATTATGGGAACATTCATCATTAAAAAACAAACTTAAACTCTCTGTAAATGTAAGTGCACTTCAATTCAATCAACCTGATTTTGTAGATACTGTAATCAAAGTAATCAGAGCCACTAAGTGTAATCCTAAACTCCTAAAATTAGAGCTAACTGAGAGCATTATCTTACAAAATATGGATACCGTGATTAAGAAAATGAACTTGTTGCAAAAAGAGGGCATATCATTTTCTTTAGATGATTTTGGAACAGGATACTCATCCTTATCTGTACTTAAAAAACTACCCCTTGATGAACTAAAAATTGACCAAAGTTTTGTGAGTGATATTGATACCAACAATGATGACAGGTTTATCGCACAAACGATAATTGCAATGGGAAAAAACCTGGGATTGAATGTCATTGCAGAAGGAGTAGAAACAGAGATGCAGCGCAAACTACTCAGTGAGTATGGCTGTCATGCCTATCAGGGCTATCTTTTTGGAAAACCAATGCCGCTTGCTGAGTTTGAAGCGAGTCTTGATAGTTTTACACAAAGTAACAATTATTAACTTTTCAGAGCCTCATTCAATAAGATGAAAATGTTGATGATTTACTAGCTTGGCTTAAGTCTAGCGCAAAGGACTGATAATTTATCGAACTAGAAGTTGATGCTGAATCGCCACTAGTTTACTAGACACCTTTAAGCCTTAATAATGGTAACTAAAAGAGAGGTGTTTAAGATGAGTGGCAAACGTTATCCAGAAGAATTTAAATTAGCAGCAGTACGACAAATAACAGAAGGCGGACATTCTACTTCCAGTGTTGCAAAACGTCTGGATGTTACCGTTGATAGTCTATATGCATGGGTTAAGAAGTATTGGCCAGATTCTGCAGTCCATCAGACTAAAAGTGCAGAGCAAACTGAGTTAAGTAAGCTGCGTAATGAACTTAAGCGAGTGATGGAAGAGCGTGATTTATTAAAAAAAAAGCCGCGGCATACTTCGCGAAGCAGACCGACTGAGGTATGCCTTTATTCAGGCGCATCAAGACTGTTTGCCGACCAGATGGCTGTGTCAGATGCTTGAAGTGCATCCCAGTAGCTTTTATGCATGGTTAAAACATCCGCATTATGCTCGATACAAAGGCAATGTGCGTCAAACTAGCTTTATTAATCAATGCTGGCTAGAGTCAGGTGCAGTGTATGGTTAACGTAAGGTGCATAGTGATATCCGCGCTTTAGGTGAGCATACTGGCATTAATCGTGTTTATCGATTGATGAAGAACAGTGACTTAAAAGCACAGGTTAGCTATCGCAAACAAAGGCATTATGGAGGTAAGGCTTATTAAACTAGCCCTGACACGCTAAATAGGCCGTTTAATCCAACTCACCAAGACCAAGCATTGGTAACGGATATTACTTATATACTCAACCATATTTGTACTGAGATAAGTGAAAGATTTTAAACAAGATATTTGTATGAAATTTTTCTGAATTAAAATTGCCGAACCAGTATGACGAATTAATGTGCAAAAAATGGCATATCCAACTAGTAAAGTTGAACCAGATCAATGAGTTTCCAGAGTCAAAACGCCGAACTTGACCAAACCAAACTGAACTTTAGTTTTTCTGTTTTGAAACTAAATGTATGTGTCAATTAAGTCCGCGTAGATTAAATCTATCGCATCAGTAAAGTTACCATCATTTGCAATCCTCTATTATAATTAAGCCTCATCGCTTAGTCACTATATTAACTATTAGAGCTTTGGAGAATAGCAATGGCTTTTGAAAAAATGTCAGAAAAAGAAATATTTGATATTGCCAATCCGATCATGGACAATCTTATGGACGCTTCCACCAAAATTGATCATGAACGACATACGAAAGACTTTACGGACAGGATGAAAAATATAGTCACTAAAGAATACCTTCGGGCTGTCTGTGAGCATTACCAAGCTGAAAAAGGTTACTTTTTAAAGCGTGAACCTGTAGCAGTGTTTAGGCGGCCAGATTCAGCAGCCATTGTATGGAGGCAGTCATTTACAAAAGCACAGGGTGAGTTCGTTGCTGAAATGGTTTTAGTTAACAAAGATGGAAAGTATTTGGTCGACCATGCAATGGTTTTCTAAGTAATCTCTAACCCATCATTCAATTAAAATGACTATCGTTGCTCTCTAATTTAAACGTTGAATGTCTGCTTTGTCTCCACATAAGAAATACAGTTTTGAAAACCAACAATAAAGCAAGATAATGACGTGACGTTTTTTTGCGGTTTAGGGGATGAGCCAGGCAGCAACCTGATTGCATGCATATGGCTCACCGAGTGGTCAAGATGAGCAAAATTTCTGCACATCTGACCACCCAGTTTCACCAAACTTTACGAATCCACAGTTTCAACTGTAGGCACTGCTGTTGGCTCCATCTGCATCACATCTGAAATTTTACTGGATACAGAATTAGAAGCTTCCAATAACGTTTTTTCATTCAAATGTGAGTAACGGATTGTCGTCCTAGTGTCCGCATGACCAAGCAATTTACTGACTTCGTAAAGACTGCGACCATTGTTCACGCAATAACTCGCAAAATTGTGACGTAGGTCGTGACATCGTAAAAACCCTAACCCCACCTTTCGTCTAATGCGATCCCAAGGCCTGAAGATATTGATGTAAGGCTTACCAGTTTTATGATTAGTAAACACATATTGGTCGGAGTTTTGCCTTTCAACTTGCTTTAAGACATCAAGCGCACTATCAGAAAGTGGAATAGAGCGAGTGCGCTTAGACTTTGAGTTTTCAGCAGGTACAATCCAGAGCTTCCTCTTTACATCTATATCCGACCACTTTGCTTTCAGCGCTTCCGATAAGCGTGCGCCAGTACTAAGCAAAAGCAAGGCAATCTGGCACACTCGGCGATTGCTATCTGTATGCAAGACTTCAAGCAAATTTCGCAGTTGCTGGTCGGTTAGAATATTCTCCACACCGTTCTGCTCATGGAAAAGTTGAATGTTTCGTGCAAAGCCAACTTCAAGATACTCCCAGCGTACACTACAAGTCGAAAGTCTTTTCAGCAGCGCGCCATGATAATCACAGGTTGCGGGGGACATTTTTTCTTTATTACGCAAGTCCATCAAAAAGCTTTGGATTTCACGCGAGTTCATGTCACGCAGTTTCACATGACCAAATCGTGGTTGGATTCTTAAGCGCCACAGTTGCTCCAATCTTTTGACGGACCTCGGTACAGTCGATTGTGCGAAAGGGTAATACTCTTTTTCCCAGAAAGCATTCATGGTCATGGATGCTTTGTTGATTGCATCGACTGATAAATTACCTTGACCAGCAGAAAGTGCTTGCTCCTCTTTCAAACGTTTCACTTCAGCACGAGCATCAACTAAAGTAATATCAGAAATACGACCAATTTTGTGATGCGTTGTTTTGCCATCAACTTTAGTACGCCAGAAGAATGTGCGTTGACCTTTGTCACTAACTAAAAGGTATAAGCCAGGTTCTTCAGAGTCGCAGTATTCAATGCGTCTTTTGCCTTGTGGGCATTTTAATGTGTGTAATGTGTTTGCCATCAGTTTAACGACTGCCATCAGTACCTCCTTCAAAGTAGTTTAAAAATTTAATAATCAGGATCATGTTGACTAGAACCTAAATCAGGTTTGTTGTGCTCAGGTGCCGCTAGCGAGTCATCAATCTCTTCGGGCATAGAGGGTGTAAGGTATCGAGAAAAAGCATCAGTAAACTGATCCAGCGAGTAACCTTTAGGCGTGTCGTAAGCTCCTATGCGAACAGTCTTAGGTTTGATGTCGTAATAACTCAGTTGTTTTGATAACTGCCGAGGTGATATTTCATGGCCATTGTTGAAAGTTTTCCAAGGTCCATCATGGATCAGTGAGAGTTGTTCAATGAGATTGACTGTACTGATTTTTTCAAGAGATTGACCTTCTGGACTCTTACTCTCAAAAATATACTGAATATCAGATAGCAACTCATTACCAGTACTCATACTCTCATTGCTGGCACTGGATAATTTCAAAGCAGCAGCTGTTGCACGCTGAAGCCACTCCTCACTTGCACAGGATGCAATGGCCAAGAGAGGCTCCCAATTATCTTGCGCTCTGTCACTTAATTCTTTTGGCAACTCTGGCCTTGCAGTATTGATTTCATCACAATAATCAATTGCAATGCGCATGAGCTTGGATGAGAAGGTTTTAAATAACTTTGGATCTACATCACGTAATCTGGTGACTGACTCATCGGGCAATTTTCTGCGCATTTTGAAAATAATGCCCCGACTTAATGTTGCATCTGGTAGATGTTTTTCCAGTGCAATACCCGCGATTGATTTGGCACCAAATACAGAGAATTTACGTGGTTCAAAGCTATCACCAACTGCTTCACTGCGTAATACAAAACCATTCTTTTTACTATTACCAGCATTCACCATGCCTTTAAGATCGTTGTTCTCTTTAAAGAAGGTGTCGGCCTCATCAAAGAACATGGTCGGTTGCCACAATTCTATAGAGCGAAATAACGAAGAAGGCGTCACATTGGATGCTGATAATGGCTTAAATGACATGTCAGCAATGACTGTTTGAAAGAGGGTTTTGGCACAAGCTCTTTCAGGGGCATTGATAATGAGTAATGGCGATATGCTGAAAACATTAACTATGTAGGTGTGGACAATCCACAATGCAGCGGTCTCAGCCTGCTCTCTTTCGAGTATGACGAGTTTACGAATAGTGGTTGAGACTTCATCTAGTATCGATGCAAGCTCAACAGGCTGTTTGTGTGGCTTGTATACGGGGAAGGGTAAATTTTCCCGAAATTTTTGACTCTCTAATATCTCTTTTTTTATTGTTGAATGTGTGTCTGCCTCAGGCTTAATAACCTCAGACTTATTAGCATCAGGCTCGCTGACACTTGTCTCTGTTTCTTTCGTAGACATAGTTCTCCTTAATGTTTGGAATCCATACAAATGCATCCCTAAAGAACCTAGAATCGGTTTTCATTCTTGATACATTTTTCGTGGTAACGCCGTAAAAATATTTAACGGCGTTAGTAATGCTGATAATCATTAAATTTAGTTTCTTATCCACTTTATAACTCCTAATTAACTGTAAAAAATCAGGATCCACAATTAAGCGGTTTCCCTTTGATATTGTTTATTTCAAGACATTGACGTCTTAATGACTGATTGTATTTTTAGGTATACATTTAAAGTCACTTCCCACTTGAAAAACGTTTATAACATATTGATAATAAAGGTAAAAAAGTAATTTTACGCAAATGAAACCTTAGTCTTGGTATGTCGGTAAGTCAAGCTTTTTTGTAAAAAATAATGAGATAGATTGTGTTTCTGGGATTCTGTTTTTATGGGTGCTGCGGAGGGTGAAATTGCCGCCACACGCAACATTTGATGGTGGGCATGGCTTGCGGCGTTGCGGGAGTGATTCGGTGTAAATGTTGTGGCGAAACATAGGCTGTTTTGTCACCGTGTGGGAAATCCGCAACGCGCTTTTGCATGCGCACTATGGCAGACAGAGAGCGTTGCGGATGTTGCGGATATTTTGGAGGGGAGGGTCAGTCAAATGTATCAAGCCACAATTCTTCTGCATCAAATCCAGCTAAAAGTTTAGCTTGATCAGCGATGGCAACAGAAAATAAATGGTCTGGTAAGTCTAACGATAAGACGGTTTCAACTGCATTAGCGAGGTAGTTTGGATTGCACATAATAGCGAAGTCTCCATTTCTTGTTGAAGTAAATAAAAATGCATCCCAATATGAAAAACAAAAGGAATGCGAGCGGGAAAACGAGGAAAAGTAAGGTGAGGCCAGTAACACCAAGCATTCGCGTCGATTTGAAGCAAAGACACAAAATGCCGATGACTAATAAAATAAAAAAAGATGACAACAACGTCATTGATCACTCCAGAGTTAAGATAAATTGATGAAATTCCCCATAAATCCCGCGCAAGGTCGGTATTGGGGTCGGTATTAGCAATGCAGAATTAAGTAAAGTTGAGAAGCCCTTGCTGGGCTTGGTGTTTCAGGGTGTTTGAAAATTTAGAGACGCGGACTTGAAGTACAACTAAACTAAAAAGAAGGTTTATTAGCTTAGGATTTTGCGTTGCTAGATTCAGGTGATTTAGCGAGTGATTTGAGTGTTTGCACAAAAGGGCCAACTGGTTGCAATACATAAGTTCTTGGGTTGTCGGTACTCGCTACAAGTAAGCCTTCTTCTTTAAGGGTCGCAAACAGAAAAGCGGCTGTATTGACTGACTTACCATTGAAGAGTGTTTGAATGGCATAGGAGGTTAAAGGTTGATTACTTGATTCCAATGCACCAATGATGCGTTTAATTGAAATCCATTCACCAGAGTACCAACCGCCACCTGAATTTTTAGTGATACGGATAGATAGGTCAGAATCGCCTAGACAGCCGATTTGATATTCCAACTTGCTTTTGCTGGATAGTGACTTGCAGGTGTTTGTTTTGATGGTGCGAATGGTTTGTTGTATTGTTGCTGCTTTCATGGCGCTGCTCCTTTAATAATATGAATGATGTTTACCTCATATAAGGTGCCATAAAAACCGCAACGTTAAAGCGAGAAAACACAACGGGAAGATTGGTGGTCATGTACATAAACGCCCCAGCCGCTGATTACTTGCTATCAGCATAGCTTCGTTTTATGCCTCGCTTTTACTTATTAACTACCGCCTGACATCAGGCTATTAATGTTTGTGTTCAAGCTCATCTGGTACTGGTATTGCGTAGCCATTCTCAATAATGATCAAGACACAGGCTCCAGCTACGCTTTGCTCATCCTCATTAAGCGAGGCCCAAAGTTCTTCACCCAATAGTTTTTCAATAACCCAAACGTCGCCGTATTCAAATTGGATGTCTAATAAATAATCATTAATTCGAGCAATTAATGATTTGGGAACTAATTTTCCATCAATCAGAAAATAACCGTAAATATCGCCTGGAACATAATCTTCGATTAACTGATTAAGAATGAATGGCGCAATATCAGCTGACTTGTAAATTTTAGACTCAATAGTCATCTTCATTTCCTAGTGTGTTGCTTTTCCAACCAACGTTTATGCTTTTATAATGAACCTTTGATTGACTTTCAGAAGCAATAATTGATAAACATAGCCCAACAACGTAATATTCTTTTGTGTTTAAAGAGGCTACATAGTCATAACCTAAAACGTCGTATATATCTAAAACTGCGCCTGAACTAAAATCAGATGGATCGACGCGTTTTTTTAAAGCCTTGATAAATTCATACGGGATAAGTTGCTCCCCAAAACAAAAATACCCTGTATCTACGCCTTCCTGGTAATTGCAATAATCTAAAATAAAATTCTCATTCATATAGTTTTCCTTAATAAATTTAAAATTTTCTGCTACTTACAAAATAGTCATGACTGCGCAGAATAGTCATAACCAATCGCTCATAAATATGTTTATTTTGCGACAATCATTGAAATGCCTCTTCAATACCTTTTATCGTATAGAGTTTTTTTAAGATTGATAGCCATCAAAAACACCTATTTTTAAGAGGGCGTAATCTAATTGAACGGGATTTGTTAATTAATTGAATTTATGGATTAAAATGCTAGAAACATCTCAATTTAGTGTATTCAAATTAAGTTGATGTTGTTGTCAACAAACAACAAATGAAGGATTTTCTTTTGCGAGGCTTAGTTAAAAAGGCGTGTTAATGAATATATCTTTATGGATAATAAATTGGCGTTAAAAGAAAGTAATTCATATGTCAGGCGAAAGCTCAGCGATGAGCAAGAGTTAGCAATATTTGCCAAGATATCAAGAAGACGCCCATTTTATTATGGGTTTAGTTCGCCTTATAAGAATGTCCAGTTCACTTTATGGACACGTGATTTGGTGAAGAAACTTATTGATAATGAATTTAAAGTGAACCTAACAAATGCTGATGTCGTCAATTTTCTAAAACGATGGGGCTTTCCGCCATTGAACCGACAGGAGAGCAAGCTTGATCAATGTCCCAAAGTGATTAAAGAATGGCTGAGCATAGAAATGGATAATTTGATTGAGCGCAGCATAGCTGAAAAGGCTCAAATTTACTGGATGGGACATATTGCATCGGTTGGCTTGTCTCACAGTCATCCTAGAGCACAGAAAGGGTTAAGGATGGTTTCAGCCATTCAAACACAAGGGCGATTACTTTGGATGATAGTGAGAGGACCATTCACGCCAAAACGACAAGTGATGTTATTAAAGTCGTTAGTGGGACAAAGTAGAACAAAGGTATTCCTGATTCGTCAAAATTTAAAGCATTTTAATAACGAGTCGGTTTGTGATTGGTTAAAAGAGAATAAAGCATCATTAGAAATATTTCCGCCAGCAGAATGGCGTAATGAATAAGTAAGGCACTTATGTTTGATGCTCAGTGACTCTTGCAAGCTCCCATAAACGCTTAGGCACGTAATACACAGGTCCACCAGCATTGTTCCAACAGAAGACAAACATGACCCATTGAGGGTCACCCTCAGCTTCTTCCAAGTAACAGCAAACATCCCAAGACAAAGGTATATCCGTAACATTGGGCCAATTGCCATCATGTGACGCTGCCCACTCATGATCACAGCCTTTGATTTGTTGAAGATCGGTTACGTGCTCACAGATATGCATATCACCGCCTAACATATCCATGTAGCTCAATTCAGATTCAGGCTGCTCAGCTAGCCATTGAATATCTTGATGGGAAATGCTTAAAGCATCACTGGATTTGCCACAGATACTTAGCATAACCATGGCTTGTTCTTGCAGTAATCGAAATGCAATTAAACCTAGTTGATATAGCTGGTAGGTATCATTGAAGTTGTGAATGGTAATCATAGTTCTCCTTTGTATAGACGTAAAAAAGCCCGCATACCTGAATAGCATACGGGCGAAGAAAAAACTTAGAAGTTGTTGGCTATATTAAAAGCTTAATCTGCATTAGCTGCTTCTCTAGCTGCATTAACTGCATCTCTGGCTTCTGCTTCAGCTTCCGCTATTGCTGCTTCTAATGCTGCACTATCTTCTTTTTCTGGCTTTTCATTTGCATTTATAGTCTTATTAGGTGGTTTTTTACTCATAGTAGGACCATTACCGACTTCTTTTACAAGGTCCTTAGCAACTGCTTGAAATTCTTCATACGAATCCATTTTCTGTTGAGGACACCATCTTCCATATTCATTTGCATTGATTTGCATTTTGACTATAGACCAACCTTTCCCTTCGTTGATTAATCTGGCGGTATCCCATTCACCATAACCACCGAAACTATTCCTTGCGTTCCAATCAATACAAGCCATAGTTTTATGTTTGCTGATAATGAAATTTCGAAATTTCGCAGAGTCAGGATCTCTTAGGTTAGACTTAATTAGACTTTCAACTGAAGGTTGTTCACTACAACCTGCAAGTAATAATAAGGCTATGGCTATATAAAAATATCTTTTCATTTAATGGTTCTCCTTTGTGTGATTGATGATTGTTAGAAGTATTAGGAATGATGAGATTGGTTTTGGGTATCTTATCCCGTGGTTTCAAATGCAGCAAGGACGCACTATAATGTTGTGGCAAAACCTTCACCATCATTCGCAGGACATCCAGCCTTAGTTGCACTAGGGGAAGCTATTCGTGCAGAAAGATTAGCGCAGGGACTATCTCAAGAAGCTTTGGCAGACAAGGCTGAATTAGATCGCTCATATGTGGGTGGGATTGAGCGTGGTGAGCATAATATTGCTATTATTAATTTATTAAAGATTGCTGATGCGCTTGAAGTAAAGGTGTCTTCTTTACTTGAAATGAGTGCCGCCAGAAAAGAAATGTTGATTCAGTTAACAGCTAATACCGAAAAGAAACCTTAGTTGCTAAATCGATATAGTAATGAGAAAGTATTTTACAAAAACATTACGTTGTAGTTAGTTAGGTTGAAGGTAATATAATTTTTTTTATAAGTGTTTTAACAGGAAGAATTAGTATAAATACTTGGTAGGTTTGTGTGAAAGCTTCGGCAATACATTCATGTGCATCACCATTTCTATCTACAAGGGTTATTTCTTTTTTATTTGATGATCTACGTTTACCAATAGGAATCATCGCACCAATACTGTCATCAGGAGTAAAGTGTTCTGGCAAGTCTAAGTTGCCAAAAGTTTCCATGAAAGACTGCGAAGAAACGACACGTCTAAGTTCAGCCTTAAACCCTACCTCTTCAGTAATTACGGGTGGATTTAAAATGACTACGGTACAAGATTTTGGGTTTTTAGAAACGTATTGCCGGATTGATGCGTAAATAGAAGCACCATATTTTTTACTCATACCTACAGGTACGAAGATACTAAAATCAGAATCATTTGCTTCATTACAAAAACCGTCACACTGAAAAAGAACCTCCGATGCAAATACATTAGCTTCTCTATCGAAAAGGTCTGCAACGTCCGGATCTAGATTATGTTTACTGTCTTCCACGATAGCATACATATCTTTTTGCCAAATTAAAAAACCATGGGCAGTTTCATGCAGCCTGATAAAAGTCTGTTTAACTTTATGAAGTGATCGGTCAATGAAAACTAGTCTACTACGGGCGTCAAATAGGCCAATAACTTTTTCGAGTGCCTTTCTTAGTGTTCCACTAACTTCTTTCCTGAGCTTAGCAACAAAGCTTTCATTTAAGACGTCTTCTTCAACTTCATGAACATCTGCTACAGACATGATGTCATGTATAGGTGTTGGAAACTGACCAAATGCCTCTGCTTCAGTTAGAGCACGGTTAGCTTCAGATCTAATTTTTTGGAATTGTTCGGTTGTTAAGCTGCAGTCGTCTACTTTTTTCAAAATTATCCATTTTTCTTATTTCTTATAAAGGTTAAATACTCTAAAAGTTCGTTTTCTTCCGCTGAAGTTAAGTTTTCGATAGCAAAGGTTGCAGCTTTACCATGTTTTTTATTTAGGTTTTTATCAGAAGAAGGAGAAATATAACCAGCTCTCTCCATTAGTTTGGAATAGTCCTCTCCATATACTGTGGATAGTGTGTGGAGTATGTGAGGTGATGGTTTAGCTATTCTTCCATTTTCAAGTTGACTCAAATATGCATTTGATATTTGTTTGTCAGTAGCCTCTTCAACCGCTCGTAATGACATTTTGGTTGTCTCTCTAAGTGTTTTGAGAAACAGCCCAAAGCTATTTGGCGCATGTGGTTCAGTCTTTTTAATATCCATACTTATACCAAGTTTCTCCTTATATATAACTGTAAACAATAGCATAAACGCTAAGTTAGTCAAGCATGCTAATTAAATGCTTGACAAACTTAGCAAGCTTGTTATACTATGCATTAACGGCTGAAATAATTCAGCTTTGATAAATAAAGGCAGGGAATAAAACATGGTAGATGTTAATGAGTTAGATGAAATAGAAGTGATTGATCTTGAAGAGTATGCATGCTCTGACAAGCCTATACCGAAACGCGTTAAATACTATTTAATTAAGGTTGATAAAGAGAAAATTCGGGTTCAATCACCAATTACGGCAGCAGAAATTCTCGTGGCGGCTGATATAGACCCAAAAGAGTATCACCTTCAGCAAAAATTGCGGGGTGGCAAGCGTATAAAATTAGAGCCGGATGAGGAAGTTGATCTTAGAAAGCCTGGAGTTGAACGTTTTGAAAGTGTACCCAAAGAAGCTTGCAATGGTTGACCTTCGAAGAGGCTTTCACTTGCCTGAGGAAGACGTCGAGTTTCTTAATAGTTTGAATTTGACGTGGGAGGCTATCCAGGACGGAAATATACGGTGTGTAGTTCTTTATGGCTTTCTTTTACCTCAACCATTTTTGCCAGAAAAGGTTAATCTTAAGATTAAAATTCCGCATGATTACACTAGTGGTGCAGCATTAGATATGTTTTTTACTGATGTAATGGTTAAGCGGTCGGACGATATTTGTATACCTAGGCTAACAGAATCCAGTGTTTTTGACGGAAAAAGGTGGTGGCAATGGTCAAGACATTATCCTGCAAGTGTTAGATGGCGTTCCGGTGTCAATAGCCTTATAACTCACATATGCTATGTACAACAAATATTAGAAGAGGAGGCGCAGGGTAAAGTATGGGCATAAAATTACGAATGACTGGTTTACAGCATTTAGATATAAAAAAGCATGTAATTGCACTTGACGGAAATGAAGCAGGGTCACTTCTTTTATGTGAACCTGTATTGCGCGGTGAGGATGTGATATTGCTGGTTAAACGAATTGAGCATTTACCGTATGAAGCATGCATCAAACGAACACCAACTTTTTTATCCTGGCCGACTGAAGAATTTTTAATACCAAAATATGAGTGTCTAGAAAAAGAAGGGCTGTCACTTATTATGCTTCATAGCCACCCAACAGGACTCAATAATTTTTCATTAACAGATGATGAAAATGATTTAAATATTTTGCCTAGGTTAACATCCTGTATTGAAGGAAAACAACCCCATGGGTCTGCAATAATGTTACCTGATGGAAGCATTAAAGGCCGAGTAATTAATAAGCATGACAACTTTGTCCCAATAGAAATGGTTGCTGTTGCTGGAGATGATCTATGTTTTTATTTTGACACTATGAACAACAGTGGAATGCCAGATTATATTAAGAAGACAGAGCAGGTTTACGGTTCAAAAACAACTAATACACTACAGAAATTAAAAGTGGGCGTGATTGGTTGTTCTGGTACTGGTAGCCCTATGATAGAACTGTTGTTACGCAATCATATTGGGGAGCTTGTTCTAATAGATTTTGATGTTATCGAAGATGGTAATTTAAACAGAATGTTGGCTTCTCGTGTAAAAGACGCTGCTGACAACAGGTTAAAAGTAGAAAGAGCGGCAGAGTGGATTCAAGAAACAGGTTTACCAACAAAAGTTACAGTTATAAATGAGATTGTGCCAACAGCAAAAACAGTAAAAGCACTATCGGAATGCGATATTGTTATTGGCTGTGTCGATAATGTTGTTGCAAGGCATGCCATAAATAAGATTGCTAGCGCTTACCTTATCCCATATTTTGATTTAGGTGTAGTTATTAAAGGTGATGAAAATGGTTTAAAACAAGCCCTAGCTCGTTGTCATTATATTCAGCCTGACCGATCATGTTTGCTCGACCGTGAAGCTTTTTCAGCAGAAAGATTGCGTGATGAAAATTTCCGTAGGGATGACCCTGATTTCTATAAAAAGCTTAAGGAGTTGGGTTATACAAATGACTCTAACGACATTCAAGCAGTTATGGATTTGACAATGGAAGCTTCCATATTAGCTATAGATGATATAAAAGCTAGGTTGCATGGGTATCGGTTGGAACCTAATAGTGAATTTGACGAACAAGAGCGTTCATTCACCCATTGTTACTATGAACATTATTCGCATTCTAGTAAAAACCAAGCTCTACGACTGTTTGTGGCTGCTGGTGATAAGCATATGGACCTGTAATGCTAAATAAAATTAAGAGTTATATTGGTTGGATTATACAGCCCTTAATTAGGCTTTTTGATAAGCCATACACAGTGAAGTTTATAGAAGACCCTATTGATAACCCAAAGAAAAAAAATCTTTACGTTGTTGGTACAGAGAATGAGCCGTGGCAGGTTGAGTTTTTATGTCCATGTGGTTGTGCCGACAAAATAGTCTTGCCTGTCAATGGAAGTACATTACCAAGGTGGCGTCTTCATATTTTAGTTGGTATCCCCACGTTGTCACCTTCAATCTGGAGAACAAAAGGGTGCAAGTCACATTTTTTTGTGAAGCAAGGAAGGATTGTTTGGTGTTAATTATTTAAAAAATAAGAAAATTTTAAATCCCAATCTGCTGCGGATTTTAACTTTTCATTGAGAATGTGTTGATAATCTTTCTCTTTTTTTAATAGTTCACTAACATCTGGCACAACAGTATCAATGTAAGATTGGTATTTATAATTTTGTATATAACTTAATTCTGATTTTTGTAAATTGTAAATTGTCATTTTGACACCTCAAGTTTTACCCAAAGGTAATATTGATTAAGTATAATCTAATTTGATGCGGTTTAAATATTTTACATTTAATTCTGGATTGAAAAAATGTTTTCTCTTGAGCCATATCAAGCCCTCAGCTTTTGTAATAACTGCTACATCTATTGGTCCCCCAACTGATTCAGTAGGTGATGTAACTCTTTCACGTAATTCTTCTAGCACTAATAAAGACTCAGCAAGGTGACCCATTTCAGAAACGCTTAAACTGTTTAAAACACGGCGCAAAGGATGGAAGTTCTCCTCCCAATTTTGCTGAATCCATTTTTTCATAAATTGAGCATGCTCGGTATTGAAAATAGAAGATACTTTCTCGTCAACTTCTACTCCATTTTCTTTTATCTTCTCAATAATGGTGTTGATAAGATTTTTACTTTCGGTTTCTATATTAGTTCTTAATTTCGTATCAAACCCATCCGTAAATCTATCAATCATAGATGATTGAGCAAAGGGTTGAATCCAAGCATCATTGCTATGAGTTATCTCATAGCCGTTTTCAGCTGTCCACAGCAACTTATCGCCAATATGCCCGTAAACCCATATATGGCAATAACTTGGGAAAATTTCATCAAATCCATATCCTGCAAAAACCAAACCTGTATAGTCTAAAAAATCAGTGGGCTTTTTTAATAATGTATCAATGGTTAATTGGAGAAGCTGGTTATGTTCAACATAGGTATACTTTATACCTTCATATATATTGGCAATATCTGCAAGGTATTCAGCAATCTGAGGCTTATATCCATCTAAAGTATTTTCAGTGAATGGAGGTTTATGTTCTGTTTCGCTTAATACTTTTGAAAAGTAAGTGTAAGCGCTTGACCATGCAGTCTTGCGTTCTTTTTTAGTCCTTTCTGAGTTAGTAAAATCAGGATATAAATGCTCAAGTATATTTAGTACATATGTCGATGCTTTAAATAGACGTATTTTTAGCGTTTCATTCAACACTTTAGCGGGAAAAAGGGAGCTGTTTTTTTCAAGGTACGAAATAAGTGCTTCTTGATAGTTTGCAAGTTTAGGTCGCTCCACTTCTTTTTGATCAACTTTTCGAAATTGCTTCACTGCAAGATTCCAAGGAACATTGTCAATATCTGCAGATGCATAAATAGTTAATGCAACATTGCCGTGAACGGATAGATCAAAGATTATATTGGCAGATTTTGAATACCTAGGATGTGGATATCTGCCAGTAGTTACTGCACTATCAGCTGCTATAACAACAGCCTCTTTATTTAACATTAACACTTCACTTGTCATTGTTATTCCTTGAAGTTAATTGTTCTAATGCAAAAGCTATATTAACAGTTCAAAGCAAATTTTAGAAATTGTTGTTCCTATCAAAACCACTTCTTCATTACTAATTTAAATTCTCAACCAATGAGAATTTGGTATTAGTTTTATCCGATAATTATGGACCTAGAAACAAAAACTTGATTCGGGATTTTAAGGTAAAATTAAGATTCCGGTGAGCGGTTTTTGCGACCACCCAAGACCGGACTAAACTTGAAGGTCGCAAAACCTGGCCTCAAGTCCTCGCTCACCCTATAAGGGTCAAAGGACAAAAATGAAGGAGTCCAAATGGATAAATTTCGTTTTGAAGCCAGCTGGTTTAATGGTGACAGCAAGCATGCAAGAATACTCTTGGAGTGTGACGGCATATCGCTTTACTTGCTTCTAAGGTTGGTTGTGATGGCTTTAGCTCTGTTAGGCTAGGGAGGCGGGAGGAGGCGCCAGTGGCGCCTCCTTGCTTTCTATTAGTATTACAAATTAATCATCTTTATGTTAAGTATTATTGTAGCAAAAGTACCTAACGAGAATTGATGCAAGCCTTATTACCTATACTTTGTAAAAGCACTAGTTGTAACTTGAATAATTGCTTTTTGGATGCTTTACATTGGCGGTTACATTAATCAAGAGCTGGTAGAAACAAAAAAGCCCAGAGTTTATCTGAGCTTGATTTGATTGGTGGCCCGAACTGGAATTGAACCAGTGACACGCGGATTTTCAAAAATAGCTATGCAATAAAATACTTCAACTAAACAATGCCTTGCAACTTCCGCCAATAGTTAATAGCAGAGTAAAGCAGTCTAAATTAATACAAATTTAATATGTGTAGCTACGTAATGGCTACATGTCTTAAATATCCCAAAGCAGACCTTGGTTTCATTAATTAAAAAATTGACTTATGCGAGCTTAACTAAAATTTCTCAATTTAGCTAAATTTGTGATGACAACCTCTTTCCCATCAGTTTGGATAAGGTCAGCTTCTTTCAGTCTATGCATTACTCGAGAAAAAGTTTCAGGTGTAATGTTTAACATGGAAGAAATTGTAAGTTTGTTTGTTGGTAATTTCACACGTTCTGAATTAGGTGAATCGGTGCTGATTTGTAACAAATAACCTATCAAACGTTGTGTGCTACTTTGTAATGAAATAGATTCAATATTATTTACTAGTTGGCGGTTTCGTGCGGAAATTCCTGCAAGCATGCGTCGAACTACGGTTACGTCATTGTCAAGAATATTAAAAATAGTATCTCTTGTAATTAACAAAACTTTTGAGTCTAAGGTGGCTTGGGCATAAATAGGAAAAGTTTTTTCTAAAAAAAGTACAGCTTCACCAAAGCTCTCGCCAGGTTGGATAAGCCCAATTATTTTTTCATCTCCTTGTGGTGAGACTACACCAAGTTTCACCTGGCCTTCTAAAAGTATATAGAAGCCATGCGCTCGGTCGCCACGATTAAATAGGTTACTACCGCGTGATATGTCTATCAATTTAGTTCCGGAAACTAAATATTCAATTTGGCTTTCTTGAAGTTCCGAGAACATGTAAAAATTAGAAAGCTGCTTTGCAATTAACTTTCTCTCCATCATTGATTCCTCGCATTTAATTATTCTTTATAAAAATCTATCTTACTATTTTCAACAAAGTATTGATGGTTGCCTTTAATTTAAATGATATAGCGATTCATTATTAACAATTAACGCCTATTTTTACCTACGAGAAGCATTTGTAATACTCTATGGATTGAGATAATACATCGCATTAATCTAGGTTATTATTCACAATATGATTGGGTATTCTTAATATGACAATTTCTGTCTAACTCAATAAGTTGGGTCATTAACTCAGAGTGAGCTTGAACATGAAGTATATAGCGGGGTACGTTCTGAGCGATAGATTGTGACATAAATGGCTCGCCCCAGAAGCTCAACAGCGCTTCAGTTGCACCGTGCTGTTGAGTATCGGACAATATAAAAGAGAGATTTTTTTGGAGAGAGCACCATCGTGGTTCCTTAACTTTTTTAGCGTTGATACTATCAGTGAGTATCGGTCGTATTTCTGTATTCCAAATTTCTTTTTGGCTGGTATCGAGTACAAATTCAATGCTGGACACATGTGGGTTGTTGATGATGGGTCCTAGAAGCATGTCAAATAAGGCTTTGGTGCGATACATCGACAAGCAAACATTAAATAAGGTCACATCACCTTGCATGTTCTTTGAAAACTGTTCATTGGATGTTCGAAGCTGCCTAGGACCAATTAGCACAATATCTGGCATAACGAGTGACGCACTAATATTGGATACCGTTTTAAGTATAAGTTCTACTTGTTCCGCAGTATGTTCATTGTTATTCGTGTGACGTATGAAGTTAATAAATAGCAATGCCATAAGAGTAAGCACAACAGGCAAGATGATATGTTCGTCTATGATATGAAGGAAGTGAAGGATAATGGCTACTACTGCTGCTAGAATACCAGCAATGGCATCCCACTCATATTTTAGCAAGCGATTCTTAATCATATTTTTTCTCTTTTAAAATGCTAATAAACTTAATTTTTAAATAGGGTTGTCAGCCTGATTTCCGATAATCAATCTGAGGTTAAGCAGTGAATAAGATTATTTCAGGTTGATAGGACTATGACCTATATTAAAGTAATTCTAATATTTAGGTGCGAATAAAATCTATCACAATCTGTCCTTGTTCACGTTGTTTGTAATTAATACTCACAGCACTACCATAACGTTGTTCAAGTTGATTCAGCAGCGGTAATGGGTCATGGTCATTAACAAACCGCATGATTTCACCACTTTGCAGGGAGTCAAGTGCGCCAAAAATTGCAGCATGACGGAATCGTTTTGCGACACCACGCGCATCGAATGGATATATTTGCTCTGGAAGTAAGTGTAGATGAGGTTGTTTCATGGTATTTCCTTTCTAAAAATTAGTGCAATACTTGCACAGGGAATGATGTTAATGCTTGATACAAGCAAGTTCTTTTTTTTTGTTATAAACAATTGTACTTAGCATGGTGATAATAAATAGCGTTATTGCAATAGCATTTAACGCTCCGCCAACACTTCGGCAAACTGGGTGTAACATTAAGTCACCTGCGATTCTCACTATAAGGGCGACATGAAGAACAGTTAGTGGTAGATAAAAAATAGGTTGATAGGGGATTTTAATATTAACGATTGCTGGGATAATAATAGGTGCATGACCGAATATCATGGAAAATACAAAGCCCACTAAAATAGTGTGTAAGAAAGCATCATAAGTAGAGCCAAGTAAAAGGGGTTGCGTAAATAACCCAATTAAACTGCCAATTAGAAGCCATAAATATCCTAAAATTAAACACACCGCTATATATCGTGTTAATCCACGCTGCTTGATGGTATGGCGCGCCACATCGTGGCGTAAAAACCAGAAAAAAAGTGCTAACAATGCGAATGAAAACATTTGAACATTAATGCTTTTAGCTAATGTAGCTAGTAACGCACCTGTTAAAAATAATATGATGATTATGACAAATGCTAGTTTGCTATTTGATGAGGGTGGTAGTACGCGTGAAAGTTCAAGTCGTTCACCTGCTATGGTTAATACAAGAAAACTGATCCACCAAGGCATTAGATTAATGCTGGCGAATCCATTTAACCAAAACATATTGCCAGCTAACCATGACAGGCTTCCTAGAAGTAATGTAAATGTGAATAGCGCACGTTGATGAATGAAAATATAAGTTGTAGTAATGCTTAGAATAACACCTGCGATGATCGTTAAAGTAATGCTGACAAATGCTGACAATCCAATAATGAATGATAACCCACCTAGTGCCGCACAAAGTGGACCAAAATAAGCCCAGCGTTTTCCGATTGCTACAGCACGTTCTAACGAGATGACCGTTCCTAAAAAACCACTGACTATTAATGTACCATGATCGAAGGCTAGCCCGTCTGATTGCCATGGTATAGCGTAGCCTAACCGTAACAACCCACTATAAATTCCAAAAGCAAGACAGATAAATCCCATGACAAAAATTGGAACCCTATATCTGATGGGGAGTCTTTGGCTACTGATTAAATATTTGAAATACACTCGCCTCAATCCCAACCTAAGCGTTGCTTAGCTTCTGCTGACATCATATCTGGATTCCAGGCTGGCTCCCATACTAAATTAATATCAAACTCCATCTCATTTGGAAGCATTTTAGTTAGGGTTTCATGAATATCTTCTAACAGCATTTCTCCCATTGGGCATGCGCTAGAGGTTAAAGTAAGTATAATTGTTGGAATGTTCTGATTTACCTCAATGCCATAAACCAATCCTAGGTCTACAATATTTTCTCCAACTTCCGGATCTATTACATGTGACAACACATCAACAATGGATTGTGCCTGTGCTGAAAGTGATACAAGACAATTTTTCATAGACATTATTTAAGATGTATGATAAATACATCTTAAATGTAACATAACGTTTCCTTATAAGCAATATATTAAATACATCTTTAAAAGGGTTTTAAATGCGGCTGACTACTTTCTCTGATTACTCTATTCGCGTCATCATGTACTTGGGCATCCAGCGCGGTAAGTTGGTCAAAATAGCAGATATTGCAAATGCATATAGCATTTCTGAAAACCATTTAACAAAAGTAGTGCACAATTTAGCTCAAAAAAATTATATTGAGACAGTGAGAGGTAAAGGAGGCGGATTAAGGTTGGTGCGTGATCCAGCATCTATTAATATTGGCGAGTTAATACGTTTTACAGAAGGCGATACAGGGTTTTTACCATGCTTAGATACCGATGGTGAGTGTTGCATCCAATCAACTTGCAAATTGATGGGAGTATTACGCGAGGCACAACGTGCGTTAAATGCGGTGTTTGATAAATATACACTAGCTGATTTGCTGGTGCCAGAAGAGTCTCTGATAAGTATTCTTATCAACCATAAACAAGTTTGACTTAGCTAAATAGCAATATACTTAAATTTAAAGGTATATTAAATTTGCATAATTTAAAAGATGTATATAAAATGCATTTTATGAGCAGTTTGCTCTAAATAATCTTTAACTTAATGTCTGCTTAGGGAGATAGCTATGAGTGCAATATTTACCAAGTCGATGGCGCGGAATGTTTTTTTTGGAGGAGGGGTTTTCTTTTTCCTATTATTTCTCGCACTGACCTTTGACAGTATGAGGGTTTTGCCAACAAGAGATAATAGCCAAAATATTACAGAGAATGTTGAGCACGGCAAGAAGGTGTGGGAAACAAACAATTGTATTGGGTGCCACACTTTATTGGGTGAAGGTGCTTATTTTGCACCTGAGTTAGGTAATGTTTATAAACGTCGAGGCCCCGCTTTTATTAAAGGGTGGATTCAAGGTATGCCAACTGGTGTGCCTGGGCGACGTCAAATGCCACAATTTAATTTAACAGAAAAAGAATTAGATGACTTAATCGAATTTCTGAAATATACCTCAGAAATTGATACCAATAATTGGCCACCTAACATTGAAGGCTAATTTGCCATTAACTAACGGGAGATAATTACAATGAAATACGCATCTCAAGCAGTGGCGAAGCCTTATTTTATCGCTGCAGTTGCCCTGTTCTTAGGTCAGATACTATTTGGCTTAATCATGGGCTTACAATATGTGGTCGGTGACTTTTTGTTTCCCGCCATTCCTTTCAACGTTGCCCGTATGGTGCATACCAACCTGCTAATTGTGTGGTTACTATTTGGTTTTATGGGTGCTTCTTACTACTTAATTCCTGAAGAATCCGAAACGGAATTGTTTAGTCCTAAACTAGCTATAATTACCTTTTGGGTATTTCTGGCAGCAGGCGCGCTTACCATACTGGGCTACCTAATGGTCCCTTACGCCTCTTTGGCAAAGTGGACAGGCAATGACATGCTCAACACCATGGGGCGCGAGTTTCTAGAACAGCCCTTGCCTACTAAAATAGGCATTGTATTGGTTGCCGTATCTTGGTTAGTTAATATTGTCATGACTGTTCTAAAAGGTCGCAAAACGGCAATTAGCTTAGTATTGATGTTAGGCATGCTTGGGTTGGCGGCATTCTGGCTGTTTTCATTTTATAACCCAGTTAATCTGGTCAAAGACAAATTTTACTGGTGGTGGGTCGTCCATCTTTGGGTAGAAGGAGTATGGGAACTGATATTAGGCGCCATGTTAGCTTTTGTATTGATTAAAGTGACGGGTGTCGATCGAGAAGTCATTGAGAAATGGTTGTATGTCATTATTACCATGACACTGGTCACAGGTATTATTGGTACGGGTCACCACTACTTCTATATTGGTTTGCCTGAGTACTGGCTATGGTGGGGTTCAATCTTCTCAGCTTTAGAACCGATTCCGTTCTTAATGATGACAATATTTGCCTTTAATATGGTCAACAAGCGTCGTCGTGATCATCCAAACAAGGCTGCGGTTATTTGGGCTTTGGGGACAAGTGTTGTTGCATTTCTAGGTGCGGGTTTATGGGGCTTCTTGCATACCTTAGCACCTGTTAATTACTATACACACGGTACGCAGCTAACTGCAGCGCATGGTCACTTAGCATTTTATGGTGCTTATGCCTTGGTTGTGCTCACCATGATTTCGTATGCGATGCCTATCCTACGTGGTCGTGCCGCGAACTCTGAGAAAGCGCAAATAATGGAAATGTGGTCATTTTGGTTAATGACAGTTTCTATGTTTGTGATTGCGCTATTGCTCACTGGTGCAGGTATTGTGCAGGTATGGTTGCAGCGTATGTCAGATACGCCGTTGGGTTTTATGGCGGTGCAAGACCAACTCGCAATTTTTTACTGGTCTCGTGAAGCGGTTGGTTTGGTGTTTTTAGTAGGGTTGTTGCTTTATATTTGGAGCTTCTTTGTTAAAGAAAAAGGACCTGCTTTAACGTAAACTGAGGCGAAACATGAGAGAGGAGCTTTAGCTCCTCTTTCTTAAGAGCAAAACACAAAGCATTGGAACACAATTGAACAAAAGAACTGCCACGCTGAATCAGGAAGACCTACCTGGTGATTTTGCACTATGGATTTTCATTTTTGCGGAAATGCTAGCATTTGGTGTTTTGTTTGTTGCGTATGCTTTCGCACGTGCAAATGATGTGGCGCTATTTAACCAATCTCAACTCACTTTAAGCCTTACTTCTGGTGTGATCAATACACTGGTACTGATTACCAGTAGCTATTTTGTAGTGACAGGTGTTTCTGCGATCAAACACGGCTCATCTAAACATTGTGCCTATTTTCTCACGGTTGCTTTTTTGCTTGGTGCTGTATTTGTTTGCGTCAAAATGTGGGAGTTCAATGCAAAGTTTGCTGAAGGTATCACCTTGAGCACCAACAATTTTTATATGTTTTATCTTTCCCTAACATTTTTCCATTTTATGCATGTGTTAATGGGTATGGTTATTCTTGCGTGCATCATTAAGAAGTGTCTGCGTGGCGGGTATAGTGCGCAAGACTATGTTGGTGTGGAAACGGGCGCCTCATTTTGGCATATGGTGGATTTTTTATGGGTTATATTGTTCCCGCTAATTTACCTTATTCGATAAGTAAACATGATGATGAATAAAAAAAAGACAGAAAATATAACGAATTATTTTTCTACATTGATATGGCTCGTATTGGTAGCGTTGACCATTGTGTCCTATTGTTTGGGGGAAACTGGCATGCATGGAAAAGCCATCATGTTGACGCTACTAGCGATCACCATGATTAAAAGTCAGTTAATAGCAAATTATTTTATGGGTTTATATAAGACCAAATTACTGTGGCGGAGCATTATGTTTTCCTATTTCGTCATCGTTGGTGGCCTGATAGCCTTAGCCTACTTAAAGGGCATGCCATAACATTTAAAGTAGTTGAGAAGTGACAATTAATTAAAAAGAGCATTGGAATCTTTATGAAAAGCTTACCTTTTTATCAATCCCACGGTAGCGAAGTCGAATTATTCGAGCGTGCATGGAAGAACAATTTGCCCTTGCTCATCAAGGGCCCTACTGGCTGTGGTAAAACAAGATTTGTCGCCCATATGGCAAGCAAGCTTGGGCTGCCCTTGCATACAGTTGCCTGTCATGATGATCTCACGGCTGCAGATTTAGTTGGACGCCATTTAATTGTTGATGGGCAAACCGAATGGAGTGATGGGCCTTTGACACGTGCAGTGCGTGAGGGTGGTATTTGTTATTTAGATGAAGTCGTTGAGGCACGTAAAGACACAACAGTTGTATTACACCCATTAGCCGATGATCGACGGATATTACCTATTGATCGTACAGGTGAAATACTAGCCGCACCGCCATCATTCATGTTAGTTGTTTCTTATAATCCAGGGTATCAGAACTTTCTGAAAGGGATGAAGCCTTCCACAAGGCAACGTTTTATTTCACTAGCATTTGATTTTCCAAACACAGCACAAGAAGAGTCTATTCTTATTGGTGAAACGGGTATTAATGAAATGCTGGCAAAACGGTTGGTGTCTATCGCCAATGCATTTCGTGCATTACGTGACCATGATTTAGAAGAGGTTCCCAGTACACGTTTGTTAGTCTACGCAGCGACGCTAATAAAAGATGGTTGTGATCCAACACTGGCTTGCAATTCGGCTTTAGTACAGACGCTAACGGATGATCCTGAAACGGCTATTGCCTTGCGGGAACTAGTTAATGCGACCTTTGGACGCTAACATTAATCGAATTGTAACGAACTATTTTTATATGAATGGAAGCTAAGCCATGGAAGAATATGTTGGTCAGCTCTGGCATAAACTAGTAACACGTGTTGCAGACAAACAACATGAAGAGGCCGCTGTCAGCTTAGATCAAATCAGTAAAGTTGCAGCAATTTTTTTTCGCGCCATAGGTGGTGATCCAGGTTTAAACATTTCTGCTGCGCCACCAACTCGTCACGGTGCACGTCGTAGTTGGAAAGAGCGCATTGCCAGTAGTAGTGAGCGCATTGAGTTGTCATGGAGAGATGGCGAAACATTACGTTTGCCAGAAAAAATTTCAATATTTTCTGAGAGTCATCTTAATCGTGATATGTACTTGTGGTTAGTTGCGCTTTCAGCAGCTAATGTTAATAACAATTTACCTTGGATTGTACGCAATCAAGCTGCTACTCAAGCTACGTTTACGAGTTTCCCTGGTTTGGTTTCCAAATACTATCAGCTGGTAGATGCGTTATTGCCTATGCGCTCTAGACCAGATAGCCTCCCAGCAGATGAAGCGGCGCAAGAAACAGCTATCCGTCAGGCATTACAACAACCAGGTAGCATCCTTACGTTACCGTTATCAAAAAAACCATTTCGTCCGGTTCCGTTATGGATGCATCCAAACCCTCCCGTGAGTAAAGAAAATATGGTTGCTACAAATGATGGCGCGCCAGAAAGTGCGGAATCAGAACATAAAAATACTGAAAAGAGTCGTCGTAAGCATGCAGCCGAACGTACTGAAATGCCTGATGGAAAAGATGGTTTTCTTATCATGTTTCGTGCGGAAAGCTTATTTTCGTGGACAGAGTACATAAATGTAAATCGTCCACAAGATGAAGAAGATGATCTGGAACGCGCAGCACTAGCAGCTGAGGATATGGATTGCATGACAGTGGCTCGAGATAGCGAAACGAGTGTTGCGAAGTTACGTTTTGACTTGGATTTACCACCAGCAGGCGAAGATGATACCCCGTTAGGTGAAGGTGTCTCATTACCAGAATGGGATTATAAAAAACAGATTTTGCAACCAGATTACTGCCGACTGCAAGAGTATGTATCACCACAAGCTAAACCTTGTGAGTTGCCTACACACTTAAAACGAACCGCAAGACGTCTACGTAGTCAATTTCAGGCATTAGTGCCGATGAGAACTTGGCTCAAAGGGCAGCAAGATGGCGAGGAAATTGATCTGGATGCATGGGTGCGTAAAGAAGCTGACCTGCTCAGCGGTATGCATGCCGATAGTCGAGGCACATATTGTACGCAAGTCAATCAGCAACGTGACTTGGCATGCTTATTACTAGCAGACTTATCGCTTTCTACAGATGCCTATGTTTCTGAGAGCTCACGCGTGATTGATGTGATAGCAGATAGCTTGTTTCTATTTTCCGAAGCTCTATCAGCAACGGGTGATCGGTTTGCCATGTATGGCTTTTCATCTCTCAGACGTGGCAATGTACGCTTTAATCGCTTAAAAAGTTTTGATGAGCGCTATGATGGTTTGGCTAGAGGACGCATTGCTGCGATTAAGCCTGGCTACTATACGCGCATGGGTACGGCGATACGTCAGGCGACAGAGACACTTAAAACTCAGAAACAACGTCAACGTTTATTATTGTTGCTGACAGATGGTAAACCCAATGATCTAGACCGCTATGAAGGGCGTTATGGTATTGAAGATACCCGTATGGCGTTGCATCAAGCACGCCAACAAGGTTTGCGTCCATTCTGCGTTACCATTGATAACGAAGACAACCAGTATCTGCCACACTTATTTGGCGCTGGCGGATATGCTGTTATAAGAAAACCAGAAGAATTACCAAAAGAACTCCCATTATTGTATGCACAAATGACGCGATAACAATGAATAATTCTGATGAGCTTGCTGGAACTTTTTTTAAACTGACTTCGCATATTATTGTGATGGGTACCCTGTCCGTTATCATGTGAACACTAACTTTTAGGTGACTATGCGAATTCAAATCAAAAAGGCCATTCCAGAAGATTCCAAGCAATTAGCATTGTTTAATCTTGGCTTTCGTCCATTTTTCTTAGGTGCAAGTATCTTTGCAATTGTATCTATGGTGATTTGGATGTTGGTGTACTTATCAACTGATGTGATTATCATTGAACACATCACCGCCAGCCAATGGCATGCACATGAAATGCTCTATGGCTATGGACTAGCTGTGGTTGCAGGGTTCTTATTAACGGCAGTTAAAAACTGGACAGGCATCCCCACACTATTCGGTAAACCACTCGCCATACTGTTTACACTCTGGTGCACAGCAAGAGTGTTATTTTTGTTTGGCACTGCTTTTTTACCATGGGCGGCTAGCGCAGATTTGCTGTTTGGCCTGATGCTTATTGTGGCAATTACTATGCCTATTATCAAAGCAAAACAATGGTCACAGCTAGCTGTTGTGGTTAAGGTGCTTTTGTTGTTTGTCGGTAATCTTGTTTTTTTTCTAGGGTATTTTGGGGTGTTATCCAACGGTATGCTGTATGCCATTAATGGTGCGGTATTATTATTTATTAGTCTTATATTGATGATAGGGCGTCGTGTGATCCCCTTCTTTATTGAACGCGGCATAAAAACTAAGGTGCAACTGAAACAATACAAATGGTTAGATATCAGCATTCTGATTGTTTTCTTAGCGTTGTTCTTTAATGTTATTTTTATTCAGATGCCTTATTTAAGTGCATTATTTGCTTGGGCTTTGTTTGGATTAAATGGCTTTCGTCTATGTAATTGGCACACGGCTGGGCTATGGCGAGTACCTCTTTTATGGAGTTTGTATTTATCGGCCTGGTTTATTAATGCAGGCTTTATGATGTTCGCCTTACAGTCCGAAAATAGCAACCTGTCTATTTTGACTTTGCATTTATTTACTATCGGTGGAGTTGGCTTAATCACGCTCAGTATGATGTCTCGTGTTGCGTTAGGGCACACAGGGCGAGATATCAGAAAACCATCACCTTGGGTGAGCGTTGCATTTATAAGCTTGATTGCTAGTGTGATGTTTCGCGTATTCCTGCCATTGATTACTTCGCAGTTTTATACGATATGGGTACTATTAGCAGCTATATTTTGGATACTCAGCTTTACTATCTACACCATCATTTACATGCCTTTATTACTAAAACCAAGATCCGATGGGGCGTTTGGCTAAATCACTGCATCTGTATAATTTTTTTCTTATTTTAGCTTTAAACATTGATACTTGTTTAACCCAGGCTTGTACCGCGAACTAAATAATAACTAACACCTATCCAAATTGATTGAAATGACAGTTAATTAACAATCGCAGTTTTTTTGTGATGCATTTCTTTTAAATCCTTGTTTTGCAATTAAATTTACAAAATTGATCTAAGTCAATTATTTTTAAAGACTGATGGCGTACTCTGGTGTCATCGTAATTAGTTGATTAAAGATAGAAGTGGTCTTTAATAAACCTAAAAACACCCTTGACTTAATAAGGAGCTAACTATGCGCCATCTAAGAATTAAAGTTCTCGCTAGCATCATAAGTGCTTTATTATCAGTTACAGCATGTGATCGATCGAGTGAAAAGCAAGCATCAATCAGCTCAGACTCTGAAACAAAAGCTACCAGCAATTTACAAGTTATAAAAGCTGAACTAACACATGCACCAAATGTGCCCCCACCAATTACACGTGATTACTCTGCAAAGGTAGTGGTAAACATGGAAACAGTAGAAAAAATCATGCGCATGGCGGATGGTGTGGATTATATGTACTGGACATTTGGTGGACAGGTCCCCGGAAACTTTATCCGTATTCGTGAAGGCGATGAAGTTGAATTTAATTTATCAAATAGCCCTGACTCTAAAATGCCACATAACATTGACTTGCATGCGGTAACTGGGCCTGGTGGTGGTGCAGCTTCATCATTTACCGCGCCAGGACATACTTCTACTTTTAGTTTTAAAGCACTTAACCCTGGCTTGTATGTTTATCACTGTGCAACTGCGCCAGTAGGGATGCATATTGCAAACGGTATGTATGGCTTAATCTTAGTGGAACCTAAAGAAGGTTTACCAAAAGTTGATCGTGAATACTATGTGATGCAAGGTGATTTCTATACAAAAGGCAAGTATGGAGAAGCTGGCTTACAGGCTTTTGATATGGAAAAGGCGATTAAAGAACAACCAGATTACGTCGTATTTAACGGTTCTGTTGGTGCATTAACTGGTGAAAATGCAATTACTGCAGATGTTGGAGAAACAGTCCGATTGTTTGTTGGTAATGGTGGTCCTAATTTAGTCTCATCTTTCCATGTGATTGGTGAAATCTTTGATACGGTGAATGTGGAAGGTGGCACTGTGGAAAATAAAAACGTGCAGACAACATTGGTGCCAGCTGGTGGAGCAGCAATTACACAGTTTAAAGTTGATGTTCCAGGTACATTCATTATGGTAGATCACTCCATTTTTCGCGCCTTTAATAAAGGTGCTTTAGCGATGTTGAAAGTGAATGGCCTTGAAGATAAGGTAATTTACTCTGGTAAGCAAGCAGACACAGTCTATTTACCAGAGGGTTCGGCATCGCAGTCTATTAGTAACCCAATAGAAAAGGTATCGGATAAAAATCTAACGAAAGAGCAGCAAATGGCGTTCGGTAAAAATGTATTCGAAAATAACTGTTTAGCTTGTCACCAAGCAAATGGCGAGGGTATCCCTCATGCTTTCCCTCCGCTTGCGAAATCTGACTACTTAAATGCTGATCATGATCGTGCAATTGATATCGTGTTACACGGTCGTTCAGGCCCCATTGAAGTGAACGGCGAGAAATTTGACAGTGTGATGCCTGGCATTGCGCTTAATAATGGACAAGTGGCTAACGTATTAACTTATGTATTAAATACTTTTGGAAACAAAGGAGGTCAGGTGACACCAGATCAAGTTGAAAAACAACGTAAAGCTGGAGGCGGTAAGATGGTTGGTGGAGGTGAACATTAACCTGATTGATTATGAATAGTTTATCTATGTTACGCCATATCATCATCGCTATTATTGGGTTAGTTGCCACCAGTGTGTGGGGGCAAGATGATATGGCGCATATTACAGCGGGTGAGTATCGCCCACTGTACCTTAGTCAAGACAGTCCCTTAGTGAGTGTGTCGACCTTTTGGCTAGATAAACAGCCAGTTAGTAATCGTCAATATCAACAATTTGTTGAAAACCACCCAAAATGGCAGCGTGGAAAAACGCCGATGCTCTTTGTAGAAAAGAACTACTTGAATCACTGGGTGAAGAAACAGGGCGTAATTAATCCTTTATCAGATGATTTGGATAAGCCCGTTGTTTTTGTTTCTTGGTATGCTGCCCAAGCCTTTTGTCAGGCGCAAAAAAAGCGCTTAACAACCATTGCAGAATGGGAGTATGTGGCGCAGGCCTCTTTAACCCAAAAAAATGGCAGTACAGAAAAGGGTTATAACCAGCAGATATTAGATTGGTATGCTAAGGCGGCTAAACAAGCACTAGTCAAAGTGGGTGAAGATAAAGCCAACTATTGGGGTGTGCATAATATGCATGGCTTGATATGGGAGTGGACGGAAGATTTTAATTCAAGCTTAGTCAGCGGAGAGTCGCGCGGTGATAGCAGTGTGAATAAAGACTTATATTGTGCTTCTGGCAGTGTTGGGGCGATTGATCCAAGTGATTATGCGGCATTTATGCGTTACGGATTTCGTTCTAGCTTAAACGCTAAATTTACATTAGGTAGTTTGGGGTTTCGTTGTGCAGCAAATAATAGTAAATAGGGGAAAAATGATGAGAGTGTTGTTGGTTGTTTTTCTATTTATAGTAAACAATGCAATTTTCGCAGGAGACGCTTTACCTAGTGACTCTGTCTATCATGTCGGCGGCGCTTGGCAAACAGAAAGTAATGAAACTATTCAGCTAGAATTTTTAGTGGGTAAGCCACAAGTTATTGCGCTTATTTATACGGGTTGTACAAACTCTTGCCCAGTGATTGTAGAAAGCATGAAACGTATAGAAAAGAAAACTCCAGCTAAGATGCGAAGTCAGATTGGATTTGTACTGATCTCTCTAACACCTGACACAGACTACCCAAAAGTACTCAAAGCTTTTGCTGAAAAAAAGAAGCTTAATCAAAATTGGAAGTTACTCAGAGGGAATAACGAGTTAGTGCGTACGCTTTCTAATGCTCTTAATGGAAGGTACAAAGTAATTAATGATGGCGATGTTGCGCATTCTAATACAGTCACTCTTTTAAATGAAAAAGGCCAAATTGAATTACAAAGCAATGGTAGTTTAAATGGTATTAAACCCATTGTTGAATATATTGGAAAGAATTATTCGCACTAAATTTTTTAGGGGATTAGGTTGATTCTCAAATTAAACAAGTTACAAGTCTGTATCGCATTGCTATCAGCCATGTCTAATATGGCAATGGCGGATGAAATGATAGAAGCATCATCATTTAGTGATGCAATCACGGGTGGTAAATTTTCAGGTAACTTACGGCTACGGTGGGAGAATGTAGATCAAGAGGGTAAAAGCAAATTAGCGGATGCCGTTACTTTACGTAGCTTAATTGGTTATGAAACCAAGCCTTTTCATGGTTTTAGTGTCAACACACAAATCTATGGCGTCAGTCCATTTAATGATGATTATAACGATAAGAAAAAAGGTGATGAAATTACTAGCAGAAAAGCTTACCCAGTTGTTGCAGATCCAGAAGATTATGATTTTCATCAAATCTACTTACAATGGGCCAATGCAAGCAATACGGTAAAACTTGGTCGCCAAGGCATGATTCTAGATAACTGGCGATACATTGGTGATGTACGTTTTCGTCAAAACTGGGCTGTGTTTAACGGGCTATCCTTTGTGAATAGCTGTTTACCTAAAACAACCATTAGCTTGGCTCACTACGAGCAAGTGAAAGATGTAACCACTAAAATTCATGATGCCAATATAGAAATTGCAAATGTTAAATACGCACTTACGCCAACAACTAGCATCAGTGGCTATGGCTATTTTATCGATTGGAACGGCAGAACTGAGGCGGCAAAATCTAATCAAACTTATGGTGTCCGCTTAGATGGTAGTGTCAAAGTGAATGATCAATGGAAAGTACTATACACAGCAGAATACGCACAACAAGATGACTATAAAGATGGCAGCGACTTAATTGATAATGATTATTATCGTATTGGTGCTGGCGTTGGTTCTGGCGATTGGTTTGTACGAGTGGATCAAGAAAAACTTTCAGGCAATTCAGATGGAAAAGCATTCCAAACACCATTAGGTACTAACCATTTGTTCCAAGGTTGGGCTGATGTGTTCTTAAGCACACCCAATGAAGGTATCGAAGATACGATGCTCATCGCAGGCGGAAAATTCATGGGCGCTACCATCAAAACTGAATACCACTGGATTGACTCCGACCGTAATTTTGACAAGGTAGGAGGTGGCTCAGGTAATCAATATGGAAATGAATTTGACTTAGGTGTGTATTATCCCTTTACCAAACAGTTAACTGGTTCAGTTGAGTATGCAAATTTCAAAGAAGATGACGCCTATAAAGGTGCACATAAAAGTGACATCCAAAAAATCTGGGTGACAACAATGTACAATTTTTAACCTATTAATAATTTGTAATAGGTAAGCTAAATATTACTTCATTTACATTTACCAGATGTTGTCTAACATTAATAAAAAAATTGTAAGGAAGTGTTTAGCAGCCTTATTTTTTAATAAAATTGCCCCATTCCTAGAGAAATAAACTAGAGTTAAATATTCCATTTTCAGCAGGTGAAGGAGCAAGTCATAATGAATTCTTTGTCCCCTAAAAGACAAATAACAAGAACTGTAAATTTATTATTTCTATTAAAGTAAACGCAATCAACTCAGTAAAAACAATAAAAATAACAACAAATATTATTGGCCTTATAAAATACTTCAAAATACTTGAGAATACTTCAACATTACTTCAAGTTTACTTCAGAACTACTTCAACTAATTCTTGATTGTTTATATAAAACAATGCCTTAATATAAATAATTGCTTGACAACTGTTTTTTGATAACGTAATTTATATCTAAGACACATGAACCTCGAAATAAGTGAGTCTTGCATCTT
>JBPOFK010000005.1:0-144760 GCA_051252095.1 Methylophilaceae bacterium | reverse complement strand
CCTCAGCACCACTAAAGAAATTAATGCCATAAGCAATACTGTAACCTATAAAGAAATAGGCTATGGTCGAAACTGAAAAATCAACCATAATTTTGACTAATGCATTGACTTGATTTTTATGACGTACAGTGCCCAACTCTAAAAAAGCAAAACCAGCATGCATGGCAAGCACCATAATAGCGCCTAACAACACGAACAGCGTGTCGTTTGCATCGACGAATTGTTCCATACTCTCCTCCAAATATCGTTATTTTAGTGCGGAAAATGCAAGCAAAACTTAAGCCAAGACATAACTTATTGATTTTTATAGGCTTCGGTTTTTGCATTCCAAAAACATGCACCTTATTTGTGCAATCATCTGTGCACTGCACAAATAAGGTGCAATTTAATGCAGATATTATATTACAGCATGCTCACTGTATTGCTATTGAGAATAAAATTTTCAGCCTCAGGATTGCCAGACCAAAAATGGAAAAACTCGCGGACGACCACTAAGAATAATCGACGATTTTTTTTAATTTCAAATAAAGGAAGTGTGGCATCAATCGTTGTGCGATAGGCTTTGTTATCACGTTCTGGCGCATCACTTAATCTAACCAGTAGTATTTTTGCTAACTTAACCCTTGTGTCTATTAAGACTTGATCAGCATTTTCGTTACGAAGCGCCTTGGTATAAGCTTTAAGCGCCCAGCTATCAGTACGTGCAAACTTCTGCTCATCTACTGAATACCATAAATCTGCCAACTGAACTTGTAATGGTTTCCAATCAATGGGTAAAGGATCTTTTGATGCCGACTGATTAAGCCTAGCAATGGTCTTGATATCGTTTGTCCAAAACGGGTAATACTCTCGTGCAACTAATAGGCTTTCGGGCCAATCCGCTTCTGGCACGTCATCCATTAAATCTTCTAAAGCACTACGGTACACGCTACCCTGCTGCTCTTTACCTGCAAGTAGCGGCATTAGCTTATTTAAAAAATTAGTGCGCTGCACAAAAGTTTGTGGACCAAAGCCTTTGCTTTTCAGCAGTTTAATATACACTTCTAGTGCTTGTTGTTCACGTTCTTGTATTGTCATTTGTTGCGCCACTTAAACGATGAGTCGAATTCTACTGCATAATACCTTGAAATATAACACTATTAGCATAATCTATATAGTCATACACAATTTTTAAAGACAAATTCCAATGTTTGAGACCCTATTACTCGCCCTTATTCTATTGCTAGCATGGTTTTGGTTTGACTCTGTAACTAAACGAGAAGCTGCCATTCGCATTGGGAGGGAGTTAGCTGCCAGATGCAACTTACAGTTGCTTGATGAAACGGTTGCATGTAAAAAAATTGGCTTCGCTCGCAATAGTCGTGGTCAGATGCAGTTGTCTCGGCTATATGAGTTCGAAGTAAGTGCCGACGGGCACAGTCGTTTAATGTGCAACCTTGAGCTGTTAGGAAAACAACTACAAAACTGGCACATTCCACCCTATTTGCAACCCGTTCATTAACGATGTACATCGGTCGATTTGCACCCTCACCTACAGGTCCATTACATTTTGGTTCGCTTGTAACAGCAGTCGCCAGCTACTTGGAAGCCCGAGCTAATCAGGGCAAGTGGCTGTTACGAATGGAAGATTTGGATAAACCTAGGGAAGTTGCCGGTGCTGCAGCAAATATAATAGCAACATTAGAAGCCTATGGTTTTGAATGGGATGGCTCTATTATGTATCAAAGCCAACGTGACGATGCTTACGACCGAGCGCTAGCTATGTTAAAAGAAAAGCAATATATATATCCATGCACCTGCACACGAAAAGAAATTGCAGATTCATCAGAGCAGATTGGGGTTGAAGGCGCTATTTATCCAAGAACTTGTCTTAACCATCCAATTAAAGAAACACACCCTATCGCATGGCGAGTTAAAACCTCAGACAAACAAATCTATTTTAGTGATGCCATTCAAGGCGACATAAGCCAAAATCTATGGCATGAAATCGGCGATTTCGTATTAAAGCGCTCAGATGGTTTATATGCTTATCAATTAGCAGTTGTAGTTGATGATGCTGATCAAGGTGTTACAGATATTGTGCGCGGAGCAGACTTGCTCAATTCAACGACCCGTCAAATTTATCTCCAAGCGTTATTTGGTTTTAAACAGCCAAATTATATGCATATTCCGATTGTCAAAAATGCGCTTGGTCAAAAACTGAGCAAGCAAACCTTAGCCGAACCAATTGCTGCTAATCATGCGAGTGAGACATTATGGCAAGCACTGGTATTTTTAAATCAACATCCTCCGCAATCGTTAAAAACTGAACCCATTAATCAACTTTGGTCCTGGGCAACTCACCACTGGCAAGCCAGCAATATCAAATTATTGCAATAAATTCTTAACCATCAAGTCCTGACAAATTAGATAGAATAACCCTGCAAAGCCTACTTGCAGCCGTTAATGCTATTGATAATAATTACTATTTACGTTAAAGTTCCTCTTTTAACTTAACGAATTATTTTGGTGCTTAATTAATATGCCTTACCACGACACTATCCCGACTCTTCAAGAAAAAACGCTCTATCGCTTATTAAAGCTCACCTACGGTTTGATGTTTACCTCAAGCTTAATTGCCGTGACGCATACAGTCCATGCAGAAGAAAGTGATATTGAAATCGATGCAATTAGCGTAACAACAGTCAAACAAAGCGATACAAAACCAGTTAAAGGGTATAACGTTAAAAAATCCAGTAGCGCAACAAAAACAGACACACCGCTTATTAATGTACCTCAAGCAGTAACCGTTATCCCACAAGAGGTGATTAAAGATCAAGCTGTGCTAAGTATTGCAGATACGATTCGCTATGTGCCAGGCGTCACTGCATCGCAGGGTGAAGGGAATCGTGATGCTATTGTGTTTAGAGGCAATAGAACCACTAGCGACTTATTTATTGATGGTCTGCGCGATGATGTGCAAGTCTATCGTGATTTATACAATACTGATCGCGTTGAAGTGCTCAAAGGACCTAATGGAATGATATTTGGTCGTGGTGGTGCTGGTGGTGTATTAAATCGTGTTACAAAAAAAGCTGGCTGGGACCCTGTTAAGGATATTAGTGTTACGTATGGTGCTTGGAACCAAAAGCGCGTGACGGGAGATTATGGCGTTGGCTTGACAGATGATGTGGCGTTTAGAGTGAATGCCGTCTATGAAGATGCGGACTCATACCGTGATGGTGTGAACTTAGAACGGTTTGGTGTAAGCCCTACCCTGACGATTTCACCAGATGAAAAAACAAATATTTATCTAAGCACTGAGTACTTCAAAGACAAACGCATTGGTGACCGTGGCGTGCCATCGGTGGCAAATGCAAGTGGCGAAGATAGAAGACCATTTAAAATTGATGATAGGGATCAATTTTTTGGTAATGCTAGTTTAAGCCCTAACGAAGCCGAAACGCTGGCTTTTAATGCCATTATTGAACATACCTTTGCCAATAATGTGAAGTTAAAAAACAATACGCGTTATGCTAATTATAATAAGTTTTATCAAAACATTTATGCAAGCTCAACTGTTAGCAATGGTCTTTTATCATTAAGTGGCTACCGTGATGAAACCGATCGTGAAAACCTGATTAATCAAACTGATATCACTATTCCGTTCAGCACTGGCGATTTCAAGCACAACTTCTTAGTTGGTGCTGAGTTTATGGAGCAAGATGACAGTAATGTACGATTAGTTTCACCAACTGGCATCACGCCACCTACAGTCAATGTTAATAACCCTGTTGGTACTGGCACATTCACACAAATTAGTAGAGACCAAGATACCGATATCAGTAGTCGGGCTATGTATGTTCAGGATCAAATAGAGCTCTCTTCACAATGGCAAGTCATTGGTGGGTTAAGACGCGATATATTTGATACAGATTATACAAATAATGTGAATAACCGAAATGTTGATATTACCGATGCATTTTGGTCACCTAGAGCTGGTTTAATCTTCAAACCAAGCAACAATACATCTATTTATACTAGTTACAGCATCTCTTATGTACCTAGAGCTGGCGACCAACTGACCGGTTTTAGGGGTGATGAAAACAATCCAGAATTATTCGACCCAGAAAAGTTTATTAATAAAGAAGTTGGGGTTAAATGGGACATTAACCGCAACTTGTCATTTACCGCTGCAGCTTATATTTTGGAACGTGAAAATTTAATTGCAAATGACCCTAACCAAGCAGGCGACAGTGTGCTAATTGATGGTCAAGAAACCAAAGGTCTTGAACTAAGCCTTTCTGGTGATATTACAGATAAGTGGTCCGTTATTGGCGCTTATACCTATCAGGATGGCGAGATTACCAAAGATCAAGGCAATCCAGGCAATATTAATGTTACTAAAGGCACAGAGCTTGCAGAAACACCTGACCATACATTCTCACTATGGAATAAATATCAAATCAATGAAACGTGGGCGGTTGCTTTAGGTGTCATTGGCCGTTCTGAGATGTATGCTGCTATCCCAAAAGTAGGCGATAGCACAACACTGCCAGGCTATACCCGCTATGATGCGGCTATCTTTGCTAAGCTAAGTGATAAAGCAACCCTACAATTTAACATTGAAAACTTAAGCAATAAAGCTTATGCCATTAGCGCACATAACAATAACAACATTGTCCCAGGCGCTCCTATTTCAGGACGCGCAACACTCAATTACAGTTTCTAAAACCTAATGTAATTAGGCCCGCTAATAGCGGGCTTTTTTGTGCTTTGTAAAAGCTTGCTGCACTATTCAATGATAAAATATCATCATGCAAACCAGTGATCTTCTTCAGCCGTTCTTATTTAATGATACGCCGATTAAAGGCAACGTCGTCCACCTCAATAGCACCTACACCATGGCGCTTGCCCATCAGACGCTACCGCTTGTGATCAAAAAAGCGTTAGGTGAACTCATGGCAGCTAGCGCCTTACTCACTGCTACATTGAAAATGGAAGGCGCAATGGTCATGCAAATACAGACCAAGGGCCAACTTAAGCTACTAGTGGTTGAATGCAGTTCAAATTTAGAAATGCGCGCGACTGCAAAATGGGATGGCGATATTGCGGACAACACAGATTTTTTATCACTGATTAGTGGCGGTCAGTGCGTGATTACTTTAGATACAAAAGGACAAAAACCCTACCAAGGGATTGTGCCAATTGAAGGTGAAAGTGTCGCAGCAATGTTAGAGAACTATATGATGCGTTCTCAGCAAATTGACACCAAACTTTGGTTAAGCTGTGATGGACAGTATGCAGGCGGATTAATGTTACAAAAATTACCTGAAGACCACTTAGTCGATGCGGATGCTTGGAATCGCGTCGTTACACTTGCTGATACGATTACCGATGATGAGTTAATTAGCAATAGTGCGGAACGCATTCTCACCGACCTATTTCATGAGGAAGATGTGCGTGTGTTTGATAACCGCTTATTACGCTTTTATTGCAAATGTACGCGAGCTGGCGTTGCAAGCATGCTCCAAATGTTAGGGAAAGATGAAGTTGATTCGATTATTGCTGAGCAAAACCAAGTAAAAATCAATTGCGACTACTGCAATAAAGAGTACCTTTTTGATGCTGTGGATGCTGCTACATTATTTACTGAGAGTGAAGTCATCAAAGCAAGCAAAGCTATCCATTAACAATCTATATATAACAATCACTAGTCACAACAAGTGATACATTCCTTGTCTAGGATACTTGCCGTTTACGCTCAAACAAACAAATCGCGGTTGCTGCCGCCGCATTGAGTGACTCTAACTTCTCATGCATTGGGATACTTACTTGATGCGTCGCTGCCTGAATAGCCGCCATGCTTAATCCAGCTCCTTCATTACCTACGACAAAAGCCGTCGGCTGCATTAAGTCATACGTATAAAGCGAATCACCAGCTAATGTCGTTGCGTAGCTATTGCCATTAAAATCTTTAAGCGCTTCAACAATATCCACACCTTCCATCATTGGTAAATAAAATTGTGCTCCCTGTCCACCACGCAAACATTTAGGTGACCATACATCAGTGCAACCTTTGGATAAATAAACCGCATCTGCACCAGCCCCCAGTGCCGTTCTTAATATACTACCCAAATTACCTGGATCTTGGATATCTTCTAGCATTAAAGCAAAATTAATCGTCATCGGCATTGCTATTTTTGGTTGCTTTACTAAAGCTAATATACCAGTACTACTCGCGACAGGCGTTAGCTCTGCAAACATCAAGGTTGGAAACATGGTTGTATGCACATCCCCTAGTTGCTGCATTAGATCAACAGCCTCCTGCGAGCTTTTGCCTTCTGGGATAATTAACAACTCAGGCCCACCAAAAGCCTGCCAGTAACTCTCGATTAAGTGCACACCATCTAGAAGCGTTTGTTCTGCTTTTGCACGCTCCCGTTTATTATCTGCAAGCTTTTTAAGTTGCTTAAAGACAACATTGTCTCGCGATGTGATATGTTTAAAAGCCATGGGTGATATTTTAACTGATGGATCAAAGTCTCTGCATCAAATCACAAAAATTTTAGCGAAAAAGACACAGGCAACTTACAATATCAATAATCTGAAATAAATGCATAATATCCATTTAACAAGAAAATACCATTTTTATGATTGAAGGTTTAGTACAAATATTCATCTGGCAAGGCATTGGCGAGATGGTCTCAAAATTTTTAATTCCCAGCATTCCTGGCCCTGTCATTGGACTTATTTTGCTGGTAATGTTTTTATCATTCAAAGGTGAGGTTAACCCTTCTCTGGGCATGGTAGCAGACGCCTTCCGACAACATTTAGCGTTGCTGTTTGTCCCTGCATCAGTCGGCGTTATTTTATTCTTACCAGAGCTAAAAACACACGCATTCGCGGTAGGTACGGCATTAATTATAAGTGTGATACTTGCCATTGCCGTTACAGCATTGGTACTAAAACTATTTAGCATTAAAGAGCCTGCTTATGAAAACACTAAAGCCTATCGTCATGAAATGAAATTACTAGATGAAGATAGGCGGCAGCAAATAGCAACAAGGAAACAAGCTAAAAAAAAGCAGCGACAACGGAAAAATAGCGCAAGGAAAGTTGAAGGTAAAAATGACAGATAGACTTCCCATTACAGAAATATGGGTATACCTATCTGGTGACCCGCTATTTGCGTTGATACTAACACTTGCGACGTATCAACTAGGTTACAGCTTATACGTCAAATCCAACCGCAACCCTATTTTAAACCCAGCGGCTATATCAATCGTTCTGATTGCAGTGATTATCTCACAGTTTGGTTTTGGCAATTCCAACCAAGAGGCTTATCAAAAATATTTTGAAGGCGCTAAATTTGTACACTTTTTATTGGGTACAGCAACTGTAGCGCTTGCAGTGCCTATCTATCGTGGTTTTGCACAAATGAAAGGCAAAATCGTACCCATTCTAGTTGCCTTAATAAGCGGTAGTATTGCATCTATTGGCAGCGCCGTATTAATAGCGAAGTATATGAATGCAGGTGACAGTATTGTGGGCAGTATGTATACCAAATCGGTTACAGCGCCAATTGCTATGGGTATTGCAGAGCGGATTCAAGTTTCCCCTACCCTTACCGCAGTCTTCACTGTTATTACGGGTATTTTAGGCGCAATATTAGCACCCTATATTTTAGATATCTTTAAAATTAGGCCTTGGTGGATCCGTGGTACTGCTATTGGCGTAGGCGCCCATGGCTTAGGTATTACCCGTGCTTTTAGTGTGAATGAGCAAGCAGGTATATTTGCCAGTATGGCCATGGGGCTAAATGGTGTCTTAAGCGCCATCGTTTTGCCATTTATCTATACTTGGTTACACCAATAATGGCAAAGGCAGCAAAAAATACATTAGAACGCATTCTGCACCAGCAAGGACATGGCGCGCGCAAGTTGTGCCGCATCATGATTGTCAATGAAGAAATCACTGTTAACGGTGAAATGTGTGATGATCCCAGCGCCAGCTTTGCCCTTGAAGGTCTGTACTATACCGTCAAAGGTGAAACATGGGAGTACAAAGAAAAATCTTATCTCATGATGCATAAACCCAGCAACTATGAGTGCTCGCATAAAACACAACACCACCCTACGATTTACAGCCTTTTGCCATACCCTTTAGTTGCGCGTGGCGTGCAATGTATTGGGCGCCTAGATGAAGATACCACGGGCCTTATTCTCATTTCTGACGATGGTCAGTTTATTCACAAAATGAGCTCACCCAAACACAAAGTACCCAAAGTGTATGAAGTCACTTGTAAACACCCTGTTAACGATGAACAAATCGCTCTAATCCTGAGTGGTGTACAACTCGTTGATGAAGACACCCCTATCGCCGCACTAGAATGTACCCACATTTCAGACCATATTGTTCATATGACTTTAGCCGAAGGTAAATATCACCAAGTCAAACGCATGGTCGCCGCTATCAGCAACCGAGTAGAAGGGTTAAAACGGATTCAGATTGGCGAACTTAAATTGCCTAATGATTTAAAAATGGGTGAATGGCGGTGGCTAACTGAGGATGATATGCTTGCGTTAACAAACAAAAGCTAAATGCTCAATTTCAAAAAATATAACGGAATAGACGTTAAACTGATGCAAGCTGTAATTTTTGACATGGATGGAACGTTGATTGATTCAGAACCCATGTGGAAAGAGGCAGAAAAGCAAGTTTTTTCATCTGTCGGTGTCCAGGTAAGTGATAACTTATCTACATATACCGCCACCATGACTACACGTGAAGTAACTGAATTTTGGTATAGCCATTTTCCGTGGTCAGGTAAAAGTTTAGAGCAAGTCGAAACTGAGGTGATTGACCGCGTAGCTGCACTTATTGCCGAAAAGGGTGTGGCTATGGAAGGTGTGAAAGAGATTTTAAGCTTTTTCCAAAAGAAAAAATTCAAAATTGGCCTATCAACGAATGCTCCTTCTAGGTTAATTCCTATCGTTCTAAACAAGCTTAAAATCTCAAAATATTTTCTCAGCGTCTCATCATCAGAGAATGAGGTTCAAGGAAAACCTCATCCAGCAGTCTATTTATCCACGATTAAAAAATTAAACGTTAACCCTTTAGAATGCATTGCATTCGAAGACTCATTGTCTGGGATTATAGCTGCGAGCAAAGCAAACCTTAAAACTGTCATGGTTCATCCACTTTCAGATTTTACAGATAAAAAATATGAAATTGCGCATATTAAACTTAGGCGTTTATCAGACTTCAGCGAATATCACTTAGAAAAAATGACAAGCAACTCTGCATCAGTCAAAACCACCTTACCTTGAATGCCCATGCTAGAATTATAGTAAGCAACATTCTATTTTTTACTTTATGTCACATTGAAGTAGCGTTAACTTAATGAAAAAAATTATCTGTTCTATCATTTCCGCACTATTCTCTATCCTTGCATTTGCCAATCAATTGGACTGCGAAAATGCAGTAACGACGATTGAAATCAACAGCTGTATCGGGCAAGAGATAGAGGTGGCTAATCATTCGTTATCGCAATATATCTTGAAAGCGAAAGATCGCTACACTGCTAAAGCCACGGTGATCGCTTTAATTGATCAATCTCAACAGGATTGGTTGGTCTATCGCCAGTCGCATTGTGATGCGGTTTATGATATATGGTCTGATGGTAGCATTAGAGGTGTTATGTTTGGTGAGTGTATGCTTGAATTAACCGAACAACGTACTCATCAGATTTGGGATGATTATTTAACTTATATGGATGATACGCCTCCCCTGCTACCAGAGCCAAAGCAAACTCATCACTAGTTGAAACTATCGAGTCAATATTCTATTCTGCGATTGCTATTTCAAAATGTATAATGGTTTTCATCATCAATATGCCACACATAAAACACCTAATCTAATATGAAACAACTCTATCAATATTTTTTTCGTGGCTTACTCACAGCCTTGCCTATCGGTCTGACTATTTATGTACTTTATGTCTTTTGGTCATGGTCTGAACAGTTCTCTGAGTCATGGATAAGACCTTGGTTTGGAGAGGCTTATATTCCAGGCATGGGGCTATTAATCACCCTCTTGTCTATTCTTGTGCTGGGTTATTTAATTTCACATCGCTTGATTTTGCGATTCATTTCAATGATTGAGTTTCCGTTCACTAATCTCCCAGTGGTGAAGAGCATTTACTTGTCGTTGAAGAACTTTGCCGATTACTTTAACCCAACTGAAGAAAACACTGACCAGCAAGCTGTTATTTTAAAATCACCTAATTTTGATTTAGAAATGGTTGGCCTGATTACCCAACAAAATACCCAGTCATTACCCAACGGGTTTAGCGATGATGATCGTGTTGCTGTATTTTTACCCATGGGCTACAACGTGGGAGGCTATACAGTGTTTGTACCTAGAGACTGGATACGACCAATTGAGATGACTGCCGAAGAAGTCATGCGTAACTCTTTATTCGCGTGGATGACTAATAGCAGAGAACAAAACACCTAAGCTTACATGGCATTCTTCTCCGAGCTTGGTTATATCGGCTTATTTGTCGCTGCATTTTTAGCCGCGACAATCTTGCCATTAAGCTCTGAACTGGTGTTAAGTGCTTTATTAATAAGCGGTTTATCGCCAGCTAGTTTGGTGGCAGTAGCAACATTAGGCAATGTCTTAGGCGCCTTAACCAATTATTTACTTGGCTACTGGGCAAGCTTGGGTATCGTTAAAAAGTGGCTCAAATGTTCAGAAGTTGAATTTGTGCGTGCTGAACAACGCTTTAAAAAGTACGGCATTTTATCTTTACTATTTGCGTGGATCCCTATCATCGGCGATCCGATTACAGTCATCGCAGGTGTTTTGCGTATTAACTTGCTTTTGTTTTTGATACTAGTCACCACTGGAAAGCTACTACGCTATATAGTGGTTAGTTATTTGATATTACAAGCAAACGCGTAACGTTTTGACTTTAGTCAATCGATAGCGGTGCTTTTTTAATGACTTTTTCTTGCGTTTTCCAACTCACACGCACATCTAAGCGCTGTTCACCGTCTTGTTTCCTTGCGCTGATTTTTAGGTTGAGTAAGCCTTTAGGTTCCATGACGATTTCACCATCCTGATCACTGAATTTAAGCTCACCTTTTGCTATCGCTTTCGATATCGACTTCAGCATATTTTGTATGCTTTTTTTATCTTGTAGTGATTCATGTTTAAACTGTTGCTGTTCCATCGCTTTCCCTCGTTTATTTATAAATAGCGCTCTGGCTCGAACACTTTAACAAAAGGATAATCGTTGCTAATACCTATTACCTGCTTCTGTGGTTCAATGATGGTCACACCAACGCCATGACCTATTAATCCTTCTTTTTTTCTAGAACATCGATCAAGCGTAATGTCACACTCAATATGAATAAGTCCTTGTTTTAACACAATGCGCTGACCTTGTGTGCGGTTCAAATGCCCATGCACAACAGCATATAAGCCTTCACGGTGTATGCGTTTTACGCCGTCATCAGTCAATGGCAAATCTGCTGGTCGATATTTAGTCCGCATGGTATTCGCTAAGCTACCATAATAAAAATGAAAAAGATCCTTTTCTAAATGCTGTCGAAATTGGCGATTGATATAACGCACACTCTTTTTACTGATGGTATCAATAACGCCATCATCTAACCCCGCATGAATAAACAGGAACGACCCTTTTCGATAGGCTAATTGCATCTCACGATAGAACCATGCAAACTGACCTTTGGGATGTAAGAACAAGTGTCTGCACTTACGTGCTGTTGCATACACATCACGCATGTTCAGGCCTGCTTTTTTGCAATCCGTTTCAAAAACATCAATCTTTTTGCGCATGCGCTGTAATTCCCGCTTAATCGCTACTTCAGACATAAATCCGTGAGCAACATTTGGAAACTGCTCAAACCAGTCGGCATCTGGAAATAAGCGCTTTTTACATTCAGCTTCGTTTGGAATTTTGTTGCTTAGTTTCTTACCTTGTAAATAAGCTGCATGTACCTCTAATAAAAGCGGCACAGCCTTTTCACCCATTCGAACAAATAAATGCGCTGTTGTCGCCTTGCGCTTTAAGCCTAAGGCATGAATACCCATAAACAAGCGCATATCATGATTACCCGCCAGCAACTTTACATTCGCGCCCGTATCTATTAAACGGCGAATACTTTTTAACAGTTCCAGATTACTTGGGCCTTTGTCCAAGCAGTCTCCACCGATGATAAACGTCCCATTTTTACCTTCATTGGTGAGTTTAAAGTCGGTCTGATTTTTACCTGTTTTTTTAATACCACCGCTTAACACCAGCGAGTCAACAAATGCCTCAGCATCAGCATGTGGATCCGTAATAATATACAACCGTCGCTTGGGCCATTTCCAGGCTTTTCCACCATTAATGGCCCGCAATGTTTTTGTGAAGTGCTTTATATCAAGGTTATTTTTATGCCCAGAGTGGGTTTCAATAACATTCCAATCCTCAAATTGAGTAGGTAAGCGCTGGCGAATGGCAGCTGGCACATTAGTCAAGCCTTTGATAATCTGCTCGTTGTGAATGGACGCTTTTCTCATTTGCGTTTCCGCACCTTAATCATGATACACATTCTGTTTTGACCGAACTTTCCATTCCCCAGCAATCTGCTGCCAAGAGCCATTCGCAAGATATTCCAAATAAATTGGTTGTGCATAATGCATACTCAATTGCGCAATTTGCGCAAAATCAATGATACCAAGCTGATATGCGGCATGTCTGAATGCCGCACCATGCCCAACAAAAAGCTTGACGCAATCAACGCCTCCTTGCATCTCAGCCATTGATTGCGTCAAGTGCTTAGCAACGCGTTGCCCAGCTTCTAGTAATGATTCTGCACCAACAAAAGGTAGTTTAAATTGGCTGTTGGATTTCCAGTTACTAAGAAGCGATTCATATCGATGGTCTTGCTCAATCACCTCTTCAATTTGCTTTATAGTAAGATTGGCAGCAGCGCCAACGCTTCGTTCAACCAAATCATCAAAACAGTGTACTTTGAAGTCTTTATTTATTACAGCTTGCAGTGATTCGGTGAATATTTTGGCTGTCTGCCAAGCCCGTAATAAGCTAGATGAATGCACCTCAGCATCTAATGCCCATTCATTTTTTTGTAAAAATATCTGCATGTCTAGCGCAGCTTGTTTTGCTTGTTTTATGCCATGATCAGTTAATGGAAATGGCTGTAAGGCACTAGGAGCATCTAGCAACTGGTGATATTCCGCATGTCGAACAAAGGCAAGAATTCGGCGAGACATGTTTTATATCTCCTTTTGCATGAGGTAGTGTTCTGCCAACATTGAGAAATTAACACGGCCCGTTGCTTCAAACACATCAATGCTACCAAGCGCTTTTAAATAAGCTTCTTGGTTGAGTGCATTAATATCACTTAAAAACGTTCCATCTTTTTGCTGATAAAAAGGACCTGGCGATTTCATAATCGCGTTGAGCAAACCTGTTCGCTGCTGTAAGTTAACTTTTTTCAACTGTAGCGGTTCAGAAGCACTGCGTTGCCAGTTTAAAACCAGAAACGACTTAAGCGGCGCCTCACTGCTTATGCGGCCTTGTCCATAAACACCATCAATATCAACATCATATTTCTGTTCTAAATCCCACAGTGTCTGTGCTGGCATCGCCAACATTTGCGCTTGTTCTGACTTTGTAATCATATGACTTAAGCGTGGATTATGGATAATAGTACCTGGGTTAATTCTTGGCATTTTGGCAACACCCACGGCTTGTAGTTGCTGGTCTTCCTGTTGAATAAACAAGCGATCATTGCTTAAGAATTTTGTCTGGCTATTTTCTAACATCTGTAACATCAGCGTTGACTTTCCGCCCCCTGAAAAGCCTGCTACAGCATAAGCATAGCCTCCTTTTACGACAGCAGCAGCATGGCAATTAAGCCAGTGACGTTGTTGTAACCAAGTCATGTATTGATTGTTGATAAAGTTAATGACTTGGTTCAGATTTTCGCGACAAGCACCTTTTGCAATACGGTAGTCTTCACTTTGTAAAAAGTGCATGCCAGTACGCACTTTATTAATGATACGTGCACCTGCAATATCATAAACACTATCTTTCCGCCCCACTTTACCTACTTCACGTTTCCAATCATAAAAATCTAATGGAAAATTAACATTTTTACTTTCTATGACTTGGATAGTAATATCACAAGGGTTGTCCGTCTTTTGAATAACAATGTGTGAAAAATAATCTTCTAGGTTATTTAATACTGCCTGCGAGTTACTATATACGCACAATCTACAGCGCCCTAGGTTTAAGTAGAGTGCTTGTGGTTGGAATGTAACATCAGCTACTAATAGCTGAGCGATTTGTTTAGCACTTGTTACTTGCATTAAGCTATTTTACCTAAAACATAGTCTGCATATAGATTTGCAGCATCTAAACCTGCGCCCTCTTTTGCGCCTCTAAAGCCGCCAAAAGCAGACACTTCAAAGACAACAGGACCATCCGCCGTTTCCGCAACATCAACAGTTGTAAAATCTAGATGAAATAGATCCTGTGCTTTTTTGGCAATGGCAATGACCTCATCAGATGGCGTATAAGCAGCATATCGTCCACCGCTATGTATCGTCGTATTCCATGTATCTGCACTATTTGCAATACGTGCATAGGCACCTAAATATTGGCCGCCCAGAAAAACGAGTCCAATGTCTTGCCCAGACAAATCTAATCGTCGCTGTATATACATCATTGGGTTTTCTGTTTGAAAATCTTCAATTTCTTTACGCAATTTCTTTGCTGGCTGTTCCGCGCTCATTAGACACATGCCTCTTGCCTTTGTCGAAAACAGTGGTTTAAACACAGCCTGACCATAGCGCTCTACTGTATTGACAGCTACGTCAATGTCTTCCGTTATCACAGTATCAGGCATCGGAATGTTGCTATTGCGCAAACTCACAGTACAACTTAAACGATTGACTAGTCTTAACATCGTCTCGGGGTTACTGAAAACCTTGATACCATCAGATTCTGCCAAGCGAAGTAACTCTAATCGGTCTTCGGTATTGGCGCTGTATTGCGTGGATATCTTTTTTACTATCATTGCGTCTAGATCAGCTAAATCATGACCTAAGTAATGCAGTTTATTATTGGTTAAATCACGCGTCACTTTAGCCATGTCAACAATCAACCTAAAGCCTGTTTTCGCTTCTATTGCGTCAGCTAATATTTCTGTTGACCACTTATCAGGAATGCCAACAACTGCTATTTTTTTCATTTTACTCAACAAATATCTCCTTCAAAGGAATTCGGAATCTGGACACTTTATCTGGGTCCACCGCCAGCACCAATTCAATTAAATAACGCGCTCGTAGAAACATATTTTGCGCAAGTGTTTTATCCAAAATAAAACGTGTAGAGGTAGCAAATGACCTTGCTAAACCTAAGGCTAAGCGCAACTCAAATGACGTATCATCGTACTTAAGCGCGTATCGCCTTGCCATCGTATACATATTGATGGCTACCGTCATTATGTATTGCCTTCTAAGCGAGTCTAAAATTTGTAATCGGTAGTTTGATACCATAAAAACAGATATATCCTGTACATAATCCATATAACAGGAGCGATGTAAGTCGATAAAGTTGATCCGTTGAGTTATCGGATCATAGATAATATTATCGTCGTTAAAATCACCGTGAATATACACTGTGAACGTTGAAGGCCACGCCTGCTCTTGTTCTGCTGCCTGTGCAATCAATGTATCAAAAGCGGGTAGCTGTTGCCCACATATATTGACTTGCGGTTGGTAGAATTCTGGATGGATTTTATAAACCTCTGGCAACCTTGTTTGCAGCTGCCGCATAAAATGCGCTTGACTGCTCTTTTCTAACTTTGTTGCTGTCCAAATTGAGCGCAATGTTTTATGTAACTTAAGTTGCGCCACCTCTATTGATGCGACTGGTTCATTTAATACAATTTTTTCAAAGGTCAATCCTGGCAAGTGCTCAATTAACAATGCCGCAGAACCTCCTTTTTTTTTATAGGATAATATTTTAGGGGCCACGCCAGGGTATATCTCATTCCAGCTTTTAACGCCTTCCCTCTCTTCTTTCAGCTTTTGCTTTTGGCCGCTCTTGTAAATGCCAAGCGCTCCGCTCTCTGGGCTACTAATGCCAGAAATAGCAGCACCAGACCTAGTCTCTGCGACCGTTTGAAGTTGAACTTTCTGTTCGTCTTTATCCAGCGCTGATACAACAGACTGCAATGAGAAATAACGGTCAAAACTGACCTGCTGCCCCAAATTCGCTGAAATAATTGCCTCGCATATATGCATCAGGGTTGCACTCATTTGTTTAAGCTCATGTGCAACATAAACTGCAGCTGTCATTCTGGCTGGGTTTTTATGACTTTTTAACGCTGCGATATTTTTTTGATACAGTTTGTGATGCTCATCTGTTAATGCATCCATCATTTGCCCAATTTGAATGGCCATTGTAGAGTCCGTGTGCTCGACTGCAGGGATGACCAACTGAACGGCTTGTCGCATTTGTCTAAGGATTTTAACCGTCGTTTTTGGTAAGAGCCCATCCAACTGACTTAATGAGTCTGTCTCGACAACACAACTCCGGCAAATATCAATGATTCTACCTAAATCATTGGAAATAAGCTCAATGCTACGCAAGCTTAAAATTGTTTGATTGTCTAAACCCTGAGTAGATAATTGATGAAATACACTATTCTGAATTCTGGTTTTAAGGTTATAGACATAACCAACCCGATCCAATATGCGATTGCCTAAGCTAGGCTTTACCTGCTTGAAATACTGTTGCATATTGGCTAGCTGCGAGTCAATCTCAACACACAAAAATTGCAAGTTGTCTTGTATTTCTTTAGGTAGTTTAATCATGAATAGTCGTTATCATTGAATGGCTTCGCATTATTCCTCATGCCAACTGTATGCGACTAATGCATTATCCTATTGATAATATAACGGCTCATACTAGCCAGCAATAATGACATTATTGTTACATCTTCTTAAAATGTCACATTTAAGTCACTTGACTGATTATACGCTGACCATACAACATATACATCTCACTACAATGATAAAGAATAAATGTATGCGAAAAACCAGCATCACTCGCGTAGTCAGCATTCCAGATATTTTACGCCTAAGCCGTTATAAAAAAATTCCTGAGCTTGGGCCACGCGTATTGTTTTTTACAGGCGGTAGTGCACTAACAGGGCTATCAAAAATACTTAAAAATTACACGCATCAATCCATCCACCTCGTCAGTCCTTTTGACTCAGGCGGTAGCTCTGCTAAGTTACGCCAGGCCTTTAATATGCCTGCTATTGGTGATTTACGTAGTCGACTTATCGCACTCGCAGATGAAACCATTCTGGGACACCCTGAAATTTATCGACTTTTCAGTTACCGTTTATCGGAAACGGCTTCGCAAGCATCACTTAAAGCGAGGCTAAGCAATATCGCCAAGGGTAAAGATCCACTCATAGAAGATATCGTCAACCCAATGCGCACTTTGATTTGTCATCAGCTAGGGTACTTTCTAGAGGCAATGCCAGAAAACTTTAACTTAAAAGGTGCCAGCATTGGCAATTTAATTATCACAGGTGGCTACATTAACAACCATGAGCAGTTAGAGCCTATTTTATTTTTATTTTCCAAACTCGTGAATGTGCTTGGCACTGTGAGAACGATTAGCGATGAAGATTATCATTTGGCCGTTATGCTAGAGAATGGTCAACAAATTATTGGACAACACTTGATGACGGGCAAAGAAGTGCCTGAAATCCATAGCCCTATAAGGCAACTTTGTCTATCTAAAACATTGGATAGATTTGAACCGGTCACAACAGTATTACAAAAACGAAATCGTAAACTCATTGAGCAAGCCGATTTGATTTGCTATCCCCCGGGTAGTTTTTTTAGTAGTTTAATTGCTAACCTTTTACCATCTGGAACTGGAACAGCAATCAGTTGCAACGGTAACCCTAAAGTCTATATTCCAAACCAAGGTCATGATCCAGAGCAATTTGGATTATCGTTAAAAGACACCATAGATATTTTGCTAAATTACTTGCAATCTGGTGAGGCAAAAGCAATCAAAGCAAACCAGCTAATCAGCGTGATCTTAGTTGATAGTAAAAATGGGCATTATGTTGATGGCATCCCAAAAGAACTTATTACAAAGCTAGGCATCGAACTAGTCGATACAAAATTAATGAAAAAAGGAAGTAATCACTATGATGATGAGAAACTCGTCGCTGCGCTACTATCATTAACGTAATAAAGTTGTATAATAACTTCGCCTAGCGCACAACCATCCACATGGTGGCGCTCAAAAGACGCTAAGACATAGCTGATCTCATTGAGCATTTTTTCATTGTGCGCATGCATAATTATCACTTACTACCCTTTATTGACCAATCATAATTAGTATTGCCATAGTGCTATTGGCCGTCTTAGGAAAAAACAAAATAATGAACGCAGAAGTAATCAACCCTGTTAATCAAATAACAGCAAATTTTAATGAATTAGGTTTAAATGAGGCACTCCTTAGAGCCATTGAGGACGCCGGCTATACAAATCCGACACCAATACAAGCTAAAGCCATTCCACTGGTCTTAAATGGTGGAGACTTACTGGCGGGTGCCCAAACGGGTACAGGCAAAACAGCTGGCTTTACCTTGCCTATTTTGCACTTGCTAAACCAAAACCCTATTGCTGAAAAAAGCAAAGGCAAACCACGCTGCCTTATCCTGACTCCAACAAGAGAACTTGCCGCCCAAGTTGGTGAGTCTGTCAAAACCTATGCTAAGCATGTGAATATTAAGTCAATGGTGATTTTTGGTGGTGTTAGCATTAATCCGCAAATTAGTCGCTTAGAACGCATGATCGATATTCTGGTTGCAACGCCAGGCCGCTTATTGGATTTAGTGAATCAGAAAAAAGTTGATTTATCTGGTGTAGAAATTTTGGTGTTAGATGAAGCAGACCGCATGTTAGACATGGGTTTTATTAATGACATCAAGAAAATTCTTGCCAAGCTTCCCAAAACGAGACAAAACCTACTCTTTTCAGCCACCTTTTCCGATGAAATAAAACACCTAGCGGATGGCCTTTTAAATAATCCTAGTTTTATTGAAGTTGCCAAGCGTAATACAGCATCTGAGATGGTGACACAAACTGTGCATATGGTGCCACAATCACACAAGCGTGATCTTGTTGTCCATTTAATGAAAGAAAATAACTGGCAACAAGTCCTTATTTTTACACGCACAAAACATGGCGCCAACAGGCTAACGGAAAAGTTAGTCAAAAATGATATTACAGCATTGGCAATTCATGGCAACAAAAGCCAGGGAGCGCGTACCAGAGCACTTGCAGAGTTTAAAGCGGGGACAACCCGCGCGCTTGTCGCAACGGACATTGCTGCAAGAGGTCTAGACATTGATCAGTTACCACAAGTGGTTAATTTTGAGTTGCCAAATATCGCAGAGGACTATGTGCATCGTATCGGACGAACAGGTCGTGCAGGCGCAACAGGGGCAGCAATTTCTTTAGTGGATAGAGAAGAACTCAAATTTCTAAAAGAGATTGAGAAACTAATCAATCGTGAAATTCCTAAAGTAAAAGTTGAAGGATTTGAAGCACCTGAAGTGATAGAGCCAGAACCTCCAAGGCTTTTCCGTGGTCAGCAGCCAAATGGTGGTCAAGCGCAGAAGAAAAAATCAGGTAAAAATAAACGGCAATCTCAAAGCCAAGGCAATGGTAAAGCACCAGCTAACGATCAACAACGGGCATTTGGTGATCAACCAAGACCATCAAAAAAAACAAATGGCAATAAAAAACCCAGTAGCACACAAGACAGCCAGTCAAATGAACTTCTTTCGGAAGCAGCAAGACATCAAGCGCTGCCACAAGCACCCATCTATGCGGCGGATTTAAACATTGGTCGACGACATGGTGGTAATAGGAATAACAAGGGCAATAATGCCAATGGCAGAAACGGCGGTGCTAGAGGCAATGGTGGCGGTAATAGAGGCCGATAAATTTTGAAGATTTGGGTAGATGCGGATGCTTGTCCAGTAGTAATCAAGGAAATTTTATACCGCGCTGCAGAACGAGCTCAAATTCAAACAATTTTAGTCGCCAATAAATTATTACGCACACCACCTTCGCCTTTCTTAAGTGCGATACAGGTTGCATCTGGCTTTGATGTTGCAGACAATAGAATTGTGCAAGAACTATCCGCAGGCGATTTAGTCATTACTGCGGATATACCACTCGCTTCCCAAGTCATTGAAAATCATGGGCATGCACTGAATCCACGTGGTGAGTTTTACTCTAAAGAGAATATACAAGAGCGTTTGGCAATGCGAAACTTTATGGAAGAGTTAAGAGCAAGTGGCGTGGAAACATCTGGGCCCAATACTTTTAGTGCTGCCGACAGAAAAGCTTTTGCCGCGCAATTAGATAAATTTTTAGCCAAACAATCAAAACATAGCTGATTGAAAGGATATAGTTAATGAAAAAACTACTATGGCTTGCATGCTTATTATTCAGTAGCTGCATGGGAGTGCCTGAAAATGTAACCGTTGTTGATAACGTCAATGCAGAACAATATTTGGGAACATGGTATGAGATTGCACGACTAGACCATTCCTTTGAACGTGGTCTAGATAATGTTACAGCACATTATGAAATGAATGATGACGGCAGCATCAAGGTAACGAATAAAGGCTATAACCGGGAAGAGAAAAAGTGGGACACGGCTATCGGCAAAGCTTATTTCATTGAAGAACCAAATGCTGACGGCACCTACCTTGGTAAATTAAAGGTTTCTTTCTTTGGCCCTTTTTATGGTGCCTACAACATTATGGCTTTAGATAAGCAATACTATAACTATGCAATGATTTGTGGCCCAGACAAAGCGTATCTATGGATACTCGCTCGCACACCAGAGCTTACCTACCCAATCAAACAGCATTTGATGAGCCAAGCCAAAGAGTTAGGATTCGATACTGACAGCCTTATTCATGTTAATCAAAACCCTGACATTCCAAATTATGAAGCAGGCCAACATGTGATAAAGAAAAAATCAGAATAGGTCGATCTATTTATTTACGCGGGATAATTGAAACCCAGCTTTTTTAAAAGCGGCTATTAATCCATCGTCACCGGCTAAGTGTGCTGCACCAACGGCAATAAATGCAGACTGACTTTCTAGTATGCGCATGGCCCTTTTTGCCATGAGCAAATTTCGTTCATCTAATAATTTTATGCGCATTTTATCCCATAGCGTATTTGGTAATTGAGCGCCTGTCATTTCTGCATCAAGCCGCAAAAGTGCATCCGCATCCTCATCTAAGTAGGTGTAAATCAGCTTTTCAAAGTCGCGCTCTTTCTGCTCCTGCGTTAGCTTTAATGCTGTGCGAAGCATGGTCAGTTGCTCTTCTTGCGTAAAGCTATCAATAACGCCAAAGTGCTCTTCACTTGTCTCTAAACCTTCAACTGGTTTACCAAAGTCTTCTGCGCTCCGCATGAGTAAATTATCTTGTGCAAAAGGGGTTTGTGGCTTTGATTGACTAAACACCAAAGCAAGCAACCAAGGCTTCATCTTCAGCGCTTGTTCTGTGCGCATTACATGAAAGTCAGCCAGCTCTTTCACTTTTTCTAGCTCGTTTTCTGATAATGATGTTTTCAACGTCCCATCTAATAAGGAGAAATGCGCTGGGTCAGCATTGGGTTCTGTCTCCATGACAAACACATCAACATTTTTCATCGCATCAAGTACGCTGCTTGAAAAATCAGTCACTCGATTATCATCTGTATGCATCGTACCGAACAAATAGCTTACTTGCCCTGATGGTGAAGTCAATTTCCAAAACAAACCTTTTTCCGTTGCATGTGAACCCATAGAGACACTCATCAGCAATAGCGTTGCCATGCTCTTTAGCCAAACTGTATAACGATAACCCATATTGTTCCCTATCAAAGCAATCAAACAAAAGACTCAATTCAAAAAGGCTAGTTCATACAAAGTTTCTAATTATCTTGATTTATTTTTGTGTGCAGGTCTTGCGGCGTTCTTCATATCATTAAACGCTTTTGGCAATCCTGCTGACCTTTGTTTTGTCACTGCTTTTTGGCTTGACTTCGATTTAGGTGTAAACCGACTACCATCAGACTGCTTAATCGTACCAATGACAGCTGGCTGAAAAGCAGGCACTAATTGCCGTTTGCCTGGGCCAATCAAATCCGAGCGTCCCATTTTCTTCAGTGCCTCTCTCAATATTGGCCAATTAGCTGGGTCATGATACCGAATAAATGCTTTGTGTAACTTACGTACACCTCCCGCTTTTGGTACAGGAACATTTTCTGAATCTGTGGTTACTTTTCGCAGTGGATTTTTTCCACTATGATACATTGCTGTTGCCATTGCCATAGGCGTAGGTGTGAAATTTTGGACTTGATCTAACCGAAAATTATATCGTTTTAACCACAGTGCTAAATTCAGCATATCCTCATCAGTCGTACCTGGATGGGCTGCGATAAAATAGGGAATCAAATATTGTTTTTTACCCGCCTCCGCACTAAATTTCTCAAACATGACTTTGAATTCATCGTATGCACCCATGCCTGGCTTCATCATCTTACTTAATACATTCTCTTCAGAATGTTCAGGCGCAATCTTAAGGTAACCACCAACGTGATGTTGTACAAGCTCTTTTACATATTCTGGGGATTTCACTGCAAGGTCATAACGCAAACCAGAACCAATCAAGATTTTCTTTACACCTTTAATATTGCGTGCTTTGCGATAGAGTTGAATAAGTGCGCTATGGTCTGTATTTAAATTCTCGCAAACATCAGGATAAACGCAGGACAACTTTCGGCATGCTTTTTCAATCTTCTCTGATTTACAAGCAATACGGTACATATTAGCCGTAGGTCCACCTAAGTCAGAAATGACTCCAGTAAAACCATCCACTTTATCGCGTATTTCCTCAACCTCTCTCAAAATGGATGCTTCACTTCTGTTTTGAATAATTCGACCTTCATGCTCCGTAATACTGCAAAATGTACAGCCGCCAAAACAACCTCGCATAATATTGACGCTAAAGCGTATCATTTCCCAAGCGGGTATTTTTGCATTTTCATACTCTGGATGTGGTTTACGTGCATAGGGCAAATCGTACACATAATCCATTTCTTTTGTTGTCAGTGGAATCGGAGGCGGATTGAGCCACACCTCACGATTACCATGCTTTTGCACCAGCGCACGTGCGTTACCCGGATTGGCCTCTAGGTGCAATACGCGTGATGCATGTGCATACAAGACAGCGTCTTGCGATACCTCTTCATAGCTTGGCAATCTCACTACTTGCTTGCTTCTATCTGCTTTGGGGGATTTGATCCTTGCATTCGGGACAATTTCAATCACGTTTGTGCCTTGTGGCAGATTGGCTTTGGTAGAAGACTCTGTTGCACAGCTCGCATCAGCCTTACCCATTTTCATTTCATATGGATCAGTCGGCTTGTCTACCTTCCCTGGCCGATCTAACCTGGCACTTTCAATCTCATCCCAGCCTTCAGGTATATGCTTGCGCATAAAAGCTGTGCCACGGACATCTTGAATATCAGCCACTTTTTCACCTTTAGCAATACGGTGTGAAAGCTCGACTAATGCACGCTCTGCGTTTCCATAAATCAGAATATCAGCTTTTGAGTCAACTAGAATAGAGCGACGCACTTTATCAGACCAATAATCATAATGCGCGATACGTCTTAAACTGGCTTCTATACTACCAATAACCAAGGGCACTGAAGAGTAAGCCTCACGACAACGCTGACTGTAAACTAAAACTGCACGATCAGGCCTTTTATTAGGTGCTGCATCTGGGGTATAAGCATCATCTGATCGAATTTTTCGGTCTGCCGTATAGCGGTTAACCATACTATCCATATTTCCCGCAGTAATCCCAAAATATAAATTGGGTTTTCCTAATACAGTAAATGCTTTTGTGTCTTGCCAATCAGGTTGCGCAATAATGCCCACTCTAAAACCCTGTGCTTCCAGCAAACGTCCGACAAGCGCCATACCAAAACTTGGGTGATCAATGTAGGCATCACCCGTCACCAAAATAATGTCGCAACTATCCCAACCAAGCTGGTCCATTTCTTCGCGAGAGGTAGGCAAAACTGTCGCCGTGCCAAATCGCTTGGCCCAATAGGGCCGATAGCTTTGCAAAGGTTGTGCATGCATTGTTGAATACTTTTCCATAGGGTGCTATTCTACGTGGTAATCTCTTGATTTAAAAATCATTTTTTTAAAAATCACGTGAAAACAAAACAATATTTTTAATAATCGATGACTATCTTTACTAAATGACAACCATCAAATATGAAGTTTCTGGCTTGACATGCGAGGGATGTGTAAAACGCGTCAAAGCTTTATTGGAAAATTATGCTGTATCAGTAGAAGTGACACTGTCCCCGCCAGAAGCGTTTCTCAACAACCCCAAAACAGACATTGGCTCGCTCAATGCAGCGATAAGTCAGATAGGTAATTACCAACTGGCTCTGCCTAAATCAGAACCGAAAAACGACAGTGTTCAGGAAACGAAAAGCTGGTTTGCTACCTATCAGCCGTTATTGCTAGTTATTGCGTATATCGTCATTATCACGCTGGCAATAGAAATTAATTTTGGTCATTTTGCATTAAATCGTTGGATGCAACATTTTATGGCAGGATTCTTTATTGTATTCTCCTTTTTTAAACTGTTAGATCTGGCTGGTTTTGCAAATAGTTATGCTATGTATGACTTACTTGCAAAACGCTGGAAACCTTATGCTTTTTTATATCCATTTATAGAACTCGGACTTGGAATTGGCTATATTATTCAATTACACATGTCTATCGTTTACTGGATAACCCTGATTGTCATGGGATTTTCAAGCATAGGCGTCATGCTCGCAGTTTCAAAAAAACAAGCTATCCGCTGCGCCTGTTTGGGCACTGGCTTTAATTTACCAATGAGCACCGTGACAATTATTGAAGACCTTGTAATGGTTGCGATGGCAGCCTTTATGCTCATAATGTCATCAACTTTTTTGCATTAATTACACAGTTTGTAAAAAACCATCCGAATTTCATAGTTTTTTCCTATCGAGCGAATACATGAAGCAGTTTTTTTGCTACTGTATTTCACTTAACTTAATTCATCAATACGGCAAATTAAAACAAAAATAGCCATGCAAAAATTCGCTTTAATTAAACGCTTTCTATTACCTATTCTGGTAGCAGGCATACTGCTGGTGTTCATTTCTGCTTTCTATATGTTCACGCTCAACTTAAAAACAACAAAAACAGAAGCGATTAATGAAACAAAAAAGTTAGAGCGTGTTCTTGATGTTGCAAAAAGCTTGGTCATTGAACACGTCTACTCATCTATGCTATTGCTCAAACAAAAAGGACTGGCATTGGGCACCCCTAATATCAATGGTGAAAATGAACTATTTGGTGAGTTGATTCCTAACTTAAGACTCGGCGCTACTATTGTAGAGGCCAACAAAAATGATTTAGTTGATGCTGTGACTAATGTAGGCAATGGTACAGCAACCATTTTTGTTAAAAAAGATGATGAATTCATCCGCATTTCTACCAATGTAAGAAAAAAAGATAATACTCGAGCAATTGGTACCAGACTCAACCCCAATGGTACTGTCATCAAAGCTTTAACTGCGGGCCAATCTTTTTATGGTGTCGTTGATATATTAGGAGAGCCTTATATCACAGGGTACGAGCCAATTTTAGATAGTACAGATAACATTATTGGCGCTTGGTATGTTGGTTACAAAGTAGATGTAAGCGCGCTTGATCAAGCAATAAAAAAGTGGTCTTTTTTGGAAACAGGTTTTGCCGCGATTACTGACTATAATGACAAAATTCGCTTCTTGTCAGACAATGTTAGCTTAGATGAAGCAGAAGAATTACTGAAAAATCAGGATGGCAGTTGGTTTATCACAGAAAGAGATATTCCAGAATGGAACTTTACCGCTTATATTGTCTTTCCTCGCTCTGATGCTTACTTGAATAGTGTCGCACCAATTTATCCAATTTTAGTTCTTAGCGGCTTATCTGGCATTATGCTAATGATGCTTGCACAACGTGGCATCAAACGCCTTGTAATAGCACCGTTAGGCGGCGATCCTGAAACAGCTAGCGAGTTAGTCAAAAGAATATCGCAAGGTGATTTTGACGACGATAATATTAATGCAGAATCAGGTACCCTTATTGGTAATATGCTTAAAATGCGCGCTAGAGTCAGAGAAATGGTCGCAGAAATTAGAGGTAACGCAGATGAGCTCAGTGTTTCATCCAGCGTATTCGAGCACGCGCATGATGGCATTTTCATTACGGACGCTCAATCAAACATCATTAAAACCAACCCCGCCTTTACTCAAATTAGTGGTTATACTCGCCAAGAAGCCCTTCATAAAAAACCACAAGACCTTGGCTTCGCCTATCAGCTAACGTCTTTTTTTGCAGAATTGTTTGATTCTCCAAAGTATCAGGAAGGGAAACGAGGTGAAGTGTGGTGCCTTCATAAAAGTGGTCGCGTCTACTCAGCTTGGCTGGATATGTTTCCAGTCCGTAACCACGAATTGACACTGTTGTATTACGTTGGTCTTTTTTCCGACAATACAACTGCAAAAGAGCAACAAAAAACATTGGAACGCCTTGCATATCATGATGCGCTAACACAATTGCCTAACCGAGTTTTATTTGCAAGCCACTTACAAAAAGCACTCGCCGAAACAGATGAGCATAAAAAAGCAATCGCTATTTGTTATATTGATTTGGACAATTTCAAACCCATCAATGATCAATATGGACATGAAATTGGTGATCAGCTATTAGTCATGCTAGCCGACCGTTTGCGTGCTAATTGTCGCAAAGAAGATACGATTGCAAGATTGGGCGGTGATGAGTTTGCGCTGTTATTGTCGGGCCAGCACAATGAAAAAGCTTATGCCAAAATGATGGATAAAATTCTGAATGCGATAGAGCAACCATTTAAAATTGATGATCACCTATTTTATATTTCAGCCAGCATTGGCTTTACCGTGTACCCAGATGACAACAATCCACCTGACACGCTGTTACGTCATGCGGATCACGCGATGTATCATGCAAAAACGCATGGGGGCAAACAACACCATTTATTTGACTTAAAACTCGCACAAATTTCACAAAGTGAACAACAAATCAAACAAGATATTGCCCTAGCGCTCACCACAAATCAGTTTGTTATTCATTATCAGCCACAAATTGATCTAAAAAGTGGCCATGTTATCGCCATGGAAGCATTAATCAGATGGCAACACCCAACAAGAGGCTTTTTAAACCCTGATGATTTCTTGCCCATTATTGAAAATACATATCTCATCAAAAATGTTGGTGAATGGGTAATCAATGCAGTTTTAAACCAAATTGAACAATGGCAACAAGATCAACTCGATCTTTATGTAGGCGTTAATATTGCGGCTTACCATATCACTGATAAGAACTTCACCAAATATATAACCAAAGTGCTCAAAAAACACCCTAATGTTTCAGGCAGCAAACTGAACATCGAAATAACAGAAAGTGCTGCTATTTCAGATATTGAAAAAGTCACGACAGTGATTACAAAATGTAAGGCCTTAGGTGTTAGTTTTTCATTAGATGACTTTGGTGTTGGCTACTCATCTCTCATTTACTTACGTCGCTTACCCGTTGATTATATTAAAATTGACCGTTCATTTACCAGTGGCATGCTAAATGACTCTGAAGATATGGCAGTCGTAAGCAGTGTCATCACCTTGAGCCAAGAGTTTAAGCGCAAGGTGGTAGCAGAAGGTGTAGAAACTGACGATCAACTATCCATGTTGCATCGGCTAGGCTGTCATCATGCTCAAGGCTATGGCATAGCGAGACCAATGCTAGGCAAAGATGTTGTGCAGTGGGTTAAATCTAACCACCCGCTAAAGTTTAATTAATCATCCAATTGATTAAATGGCAGAAAATTATTACCAACTTCCCAATGGCTATGTGCTTGCATTAGCGGAGCAGACTCCATTCCCACCCCTAGATTATGCATTGTCAGAACCGAATGGCCTAATTGCTATTGGCGGCGACCTCAATTGTAAAAGACTACTCGAAGCCTATTCTAATGGGATTTTTCCTTGGTTTAGCGAACAAGAACCAATTATGTGGTGGAGCCCCGATCCACGCATGGTGCTCTTTCCTTCTGAGCTGAAGGTTTCAAGTTCTCTAAAAAAAACAATTAAAAAAAATACATACGAAACTCGAATCAATACGGCTTTTAAAGAGGTCATTACAGCGTGTAGTCAAGTCGAACGACCAGCACAAAATGGTACTTGGATTAACCATTCAATGATTGAGGCCTACTATGCCTTATATCAACAAGGTCATGCTGTTTCTAGCGAAAGCTGGCTGGCTGGAAAATTAGTTGGTGGCTGCTATGGCGTTATTATCAATAGAATGTTTTTTGGGGAAAGCATGTTCCACACGGAAACGGATGCTTCCAAAGTGGCATTTGTACACCTCGTTAACTGGTTGCAAGCACGCGATGTTGGCATGATTGACTGTCAAATGAAGACACCTTTGCTGACCAGCTTTGGAGGACGAGAAATTACACGAAAAGCATTTAGTCAAATACTCACAAAATTGGTAAACTTAGCCGTATGAGCTCACCAAAAGAATTGCCACTACAAAAGCTACAGTTTTATGTAACCACGCCCTATCCTTGCGGGTACATAGCAAAAAATCTAGCGCAAAGCTTAATTGCCTCGCCACATCACCTCGTTGATGCTGATGTTTATAGCGAACTTATCAAACAAGGCTTTCGGCGTAGCGGTAAATTTTCTTATCGTCCACACTGTGAACAGTGTAATCAATGCGTCCCTGTTCGAATTATTTTGGATCAATTTTCACCAACACGGAGTCAAAAGCGTGCTTATAAGCAGCATAGCAACTTAACCGCCTCTGTATTACAACTTGAATATTGCGAAGCACATTTCACGCTTTACCGTGAATATCAATCAAGCAGACACCCTTCTGAGTCGGAACAAAGAAAAAATGTAATCAATGAAGAAAAAGAGCAATACAAACAGTTCCTCTGCCAAAGCAACGTCGAAAGTTTAATGATTGAATTTAGAGATCAGGACAATCAAATCAGAATTGTTTCCGTTGTAGATATTATCGAAGATGGCGCCTCTGCTGTGTATACCTTTTACGATTCAACACAAAAAGCCAGTTATGGTACATATGCCATTATGTGGTTATGTGATTGGATTAAAAGCCTTAAGCTTCCTTATTTGTATTTGGGTTATTGGATAGCTGAAAGCCAAAAAATGGCTTACAAAGAAAAGTTTAATGCGCAAGAAAAATTGATTAATGGTGAGTGGGTTAATGACAGCCCTGCTATATGAAACAAAACTATTCAGTTTTGTCCTCTTGTTATTTAACTGCAAAGGGCATCTCGCAACCGACACAAGCCATCTCGAAATGATACAATTCAGCCTTTATTCACTTTAGCTTTAACATACGTCATTTTGAAAAAACTCGTTATTTTTGGTGTCGGTCTGATTGGTGGCTCGGTTGCATTGGCTTTGAAAAAACAAGCTAATGCGCCACTGTGCGTAGGTGTTGGACGTAACCAAGCCAATCTGAAGCTAGCCCGCATTCTAAACATAATTGATGAAATTGGAACCGATATTCCTTTGGCATTGAAAGATGCAGATATGGTGCTCATCGCCGCACCAGTCGCACAAACAAAGCGTATATTAAGCAGCATTAAGCCACACCTCAACATCAATACAATCATTACAGATGCCGGTAGTACTAAAACAGATGTTATAGCAATGGCCGAAGAAGTGTTAGGTGCACAAGCAAATCAGTTTGTTGGTGGGCACCCGATAGCTGGCGCAGAAAAATCTGGTGCAGCTGCCGCGATGGCAGATTTATATGTCGATAAAAATGTCGTCTTAACACCAACAGACAATACAAATATTGAGGCCTTAACCAAGGTACGTGAATTGTGGCAATCATGTGGTGCTAAAGTGATTGAAATGCCAGCTGAAAGGCATGATGGCATTTTTGCCACGGTCAGTCATCTGCCACATATTTTGGCATTCGCATTGGTCGAAGACATTGCGTCGCGTAACAATGCAGATGAGCTATTCCAATTTGCCGCCAGTGGCTTTAGAGACTTTACCCGTATTGCAGGCAGTAGTCCGGAAATGTGGCGCGATATTAGTTTTGCGAATAAAACCGCATTATTGAGTGAAATTACCACTTATGAACAAGCACTTGCAAAACTGAAGCAAACGTTAGCAAATGAAGACAGTGCGGCCTTACAAGCTTTATTTGAACGCGCGAGCAAAGCACGTAATGAATGGGCACAGCAAAAAAAAATTACATAGCAACATTGAAGAGATCATAATCATTGGAACAACTTTTATTAAAACCTGCTTCTTCCGTCTTAGGCGATGTACAACTACCGGGCTCAAAAAGCATCTCTAACCGTACTTTACTGTTAGCTGCTTTAGCAAGCGGTACAACAGAAATCAAAGGCTTACTCGCCTCAGATGATACCGAACGCATGTTAGAAGCGCTTGCATCACTTGGCGTCATGGTTACAAAACAAGTGAATAGTTTTTTGGTTAACGGCACAAATGGTCATTTTCCCAATAAAAAAGCCGATTTATTTTTAGGCAATGCTGGCACAGCCTTTCGCCCGCTCACCGCAGCACTTGCTTTTGCAAATGGTAACTATCACTTACATGGCGTACCGCGCATGCATGAGCGTCCAATTGGCGATTTAGTCAATGCATTACGGTCGGCAGGAGCAGCTATTCAATATCTGGCTAACGATGGCTTTCCACCACTCCACATTTCACCTGCCACCCTAAATATAAGTGAGCCCATCCAAATTCGCGGTGATGTTTCCAGTCAATTTTTAACCGCTTTACTAATGGCGCTCCCCCTGACAGGACAGCAAGTAACGATAGAAGTAGTGGGCGAGCTCATTTCCAAACCATATATTGAAATCACCTTAAACCTGATGGCAAAGTTTGGAGTACAGGTGCAACGTGATGGTTGGCAGCGCTTTACCATCCCTGCTAATCATCGCTATATAAGCCCCAACCTTATTTATGTTGAAGGTGACGCCTCTAGTGCTTCCTACTTTTTAGCAGCTGGCGCAATTGGCGGCACAATCAATGTGCAAGGTATCGATGCTTCTAGCATACAAGGTGATGTTAAGTTTGCCGAGGCACTTTCCCTCATGGGTGGGGTGATTCAGTATGGCGAAAATCAAATAAGCGCTAGCAAATCAGAAACAAACCTAAAAGCGATTGATTTAGACTGCAATCATATTCCTGATGCTGCCATGACTTTAGCGATTTTGGCGTTATTTGCTGAGGGCTCAACGACACTGCGCAATATTGCAAGCTGGCGCGTAAAAGAAACAGACCGTATTGCCGCAATGGCCACAGAACTGCGCAAATTAGGCGCCACTGTTATTGAAGGTCAAGACTATATTACAATTATCCCTCCTGAGCACATAACGCCCAATGCAGAAATTGACACTTATGATGACCATCGTATGGCGATGTGTTTTTCATTAGTGAGTCTTGCTGCCGTTCCAATCACCATTAATGACCCGAACTGTGTTGCTAAAACATTCCCCAATTACTTCGAGGCATTTACTAAAATTGTCAGTTAACCCCATCCCTGTTATCGCAATAGATGGCCCTTCTGCGTCAGGAAAGGGTTCTGTTGCTGAACGCGTTGCCTCTCAACTTGGCTTCCACTATTTAGACTCAGGTGCTTTGTATCGAATCGTTGCCTTAGCTGGCGAAAAACATCAAACAGAGTGGTCAGATGGAAACGCGCTAAGTGCACTGATTCCAAACTTGGATATTATGTTTAAAGGTGCTGCAGTTTATTTAAATGGGGAAGACGTTAGCGAAGAAATTCGCAGCCCTAAAATGGGGAATGGTGCATCACAAGTCGCCATTCACCCCGAAGTCAGAAATGCTTTGTTTGCGTTACAACAAAGCTTTAGAAAACCGCCAGGGCTGGTTGCAGATGGTAGGGACATGGCAAGTGTTGTATTTACGGATGCTGTATTAAAGATTTTTTTAACTGCAAACGTAGAGGAGCGCGCCAATCGCCGCTTTAAACAGTTAACAGGAAACAATGTCGACGCCAATTTTGAAGCGATTTTACAAGACCTCAAAGAGAGAGATTTACGTGATAGTACGCGTAGCTCAGCACCACTTATCCAAGCAAAAGATGCAATACTGCTTGATACTGATAATCTCGATATTGAACAGGCTGTTAATTTTATCTTGTCAAAATACCAAACATTTTTGCAAAAGCAGTCTTCTCAGCAATAAAATAAGATTAAGTCATTGAACACAAGGATTTTTTTGTGTAAAATAATCGGTTCGTATTAAGTTTTATTCGCAAACCACTAAAACTTGATGTTTATTTAACTTCCCCACTGCTAGGTGGGATTAAACTGGATACTCTTTTTTAATGTCTACTACTGACTCAACAACCTCTTCAAACCCAGAATCATTCGCCGCCCTATTTGAAGAAAGCTTATCGCGCCAAGAAATGCGCTCAGGCGAAATTATCACCGCAGAAGTTGTTTCTATCGACAACGACCACGTTATTGTAAACGCAGGTTTAAAATCTGAAAGTGTGATTGATGCAAACGAATTTAAAAACCCTCAAGGTGAACTCGAAGTCGAAATTGGTGACTTTGTTAAGGTTGCCATTGAGAAGCTAGAAGATGGATTTGGCTCTACTATCCTTTCTCGCGACAAAGCGAAGAAAATGGAAGCTTGGCTAGATTTAGAAGATGCAATGAACGAAGGCCGCGTTGTTAAAGGCTATGTAAGCAGCCGTGTTAAAGGTGGTTTACGTGTTTCTGTTAATGGCATTATGGCATTCTTACCTGGTTCATTAGTAGATATCCGTCCAGTCAAAGATACAACACCATTCGAAAATAAAGAATGGGATTTCAAAGTCATCAAACTTGATCGCAAACGTAATAATATTGTTGTTTCACGCCGTGCAGTTATGGAAGTAACAGCTGGCGCTGACCGCGAAGCGTTATTAGAATCATTAGTTGAAGGTGCCAATGTTAAAGGGATTGTTAAAAATATTACCGATTATGGTGCTTTCGTAGACTTAGGTGGCATTGATGGTCTTCTTCATATCACAGACTTGGCATGGCGCCGTGTTAAGCACCCATCTGAAGTGCTAGCAGTTGGTGACGAAGTAGAAGCAAAAATCTTAAAATTTGACCAAGAGAAAAACCGTGTATCACTTGGTATCAAACAACTTGGTGATGACCCTTGGGTATCGCTCAGTCGCCGCTACCCAGTAGGCACACGCTTATTCGGTAAAGTTTCAAACTTAACAGATTACGGTGCTTTTGTAGAAGTAGAACCTGGTATTGAAGGTTTAGTGCACGTTTCTGAAATGGACTGGACTAACAAAAATATCCATCCAGGCAAAATTGCACAATTAGGTGACGAAGTTGAAGTAATGATCCTTGAAATTGATGAAGATCGCCGCCGCCTATCTCTTGGTATGAAACAATGTAAGCCAAACCCATGGGATGACTTTGCTGCAACGCATACTAAAGGCGACAAAGTAAATGGTCAAATTAAATCAATCACTGACTTTGGTGTATTTATTGGCCTGCCTGGTAATATTGATGGGCTTGTACACTTATCTGATTTATCATGGTCACAAAGTGGCGAGGAAGCGATTCGGAGCTTCAAAAAGGGTGATGAATTAGAAGCTGTTATCCTTGCTATTGATGTAGAAAAAGAACGTATCTCTCTTGGTGTTAAGCAATTAACAGAAGATCCAAGTGGTGAAACATCTATCAGCGAAGATGACTCAGCTAAGCCAAAAGCAAAAGCGAAAAAAGCAGAAAAACCATCTGCTGAAGAGGCTGCTGCTGCTTCAGGTAATACCAATCTTGGCGCATTGCTAAAAGCCAAGATGGATGGTAAAAAATAATCATTCGTTGTAACAGTCAATTAGAAAAGATCGTAACCATGACAAAATCTGAACTCATCAATCTGCTTGCAGAACGTTTTCCGCAATTAGTTGTTAAAGATGCTGAACTATCTGTTAAAGCCATTTTAGATGCAATGACCGATAATTTAGCAACAGGTGAACGTATTGAAATCAGAGGCTTTGGTAGTTTTAGTCTTAACTACCGCCCTCCTCGCCTAGGTCGTAACCCAAAAACGGGGAGTAAAGTGCAAGTGCCGGCCAAACATGTACCTCACTTTAAAGCCGGTAAAGAGCTGCGAGATCGTGTAGACTTCTCTAATTAAGCAATAAGAATGAAACAAACAAAAAACGGTACATGTTAAATGTACCGTTTTTTTATGCTTTTTCACTATATCATTGGCACCTAGCTTCGACGTTAGGTAAAATGACATAAACACAATATGAATATCGCATGACAATAGAATTTGAATACTGGTGGCTGCTGATTTTACCTCTGTTTTTCACACTGGGCTGGATAGCTGCACGTGTCGATATTAAACAGCTTATTGCTGAATCTACCACTTTACCTGCTGCTTATTTTAAGGGTTTAAACTTTTTAATTGGCGACCAACACCAGAAAGCCGTAGAGGCTTTTTCTGAGGCTATTCATGCTAATAGTGATTCATTGGAATTACACTTTGCACTCGGCAGCCTCTTTCGACGTACAGGTGAAACAGACCGTGCAATCAACATGCATTTAAATCTCTTAGACAAAAAAGAACTGACAGAAAACCAAAAAGATGCAGTTAGCGCTGAACTTGCCCAAGATTATCTAAAAGCAGGTTTGTATGATCGTGCAGAAGAGCTATTTAAAAATTTAAAAGACAAACGCTATCATCAACCAGCGCTACGTGCATTACTCGAAATCTATGTTCGCGAGCGTGAATGGCTACAAGCGATTGAAACTGCAATTGAATTAGAGCGGTTATCTGGCATCCCGTTTAGAAAAGAAATTGCGCAATATCATTGTGAGCTTGCGATGAATGCAATGATTGATCAACAACCTGATCAGGTTAGAGTGCACCTGACAAATGCATTAGATGCTAACAAAAAATGTGTTCGCGCCAATGTCCTTTGGGGTGATTTGGAGATGCAGTCTGGCAGCCATGCAGCTGCCATCTCACATTGGAAACATATCGAATTTCAAGACCCGCAATATTTAGGTTTAATTGCCCCCAAGCTTTTGCAAAGCTATGCTGCGATTGACAGAGTACAAGAAGGTATTAGTTTACTCAAAACCTATTCAGAAAACTACAAACTGCCATCACTGATGTCCGCGTTATATGAGGCAACAGTTGCCGCAGAAGGCGCTGAGAGTGCAGCAAAACTAGCTAGAAATGAACTGATCAGACAGCCAAGCCTTCAAACATTAGACCAGCTATTACAGGCAAGAGCCATTTCAGATACCAATAGCAAAAGTAAAGGTTATGAAGATATTCAATTAATGCAGCAAACTGTACGTAATGCGATGGGTAACAGAGCAGCTTATCATTGTAACCAATGCGGCTTTCGTGCAAAACAATACCATTGGCAATGCCCTGCTTGTAATGCTTGGGAATCGTTGCCTTCAGAGCCAACTGAAGCAGTCAGTCGTGAAATGACAATAAAAAAATAAACCAACTAATGGATAAGCAGAAATTTGATTCTAAAGTAATAGTAGCGCTTGACTATGCACAGGCAAGCGATGCTATTGTGCTCGTCGACCAACTTGACCCAACAATGTGCAAGCTTAAAGTCGGCAAGGAGCTATTTACAGCTGCAGGACCACAGCTGGTAGAACAACTTGTGACAAAAGGATTCAATGTATTTTTAGACTTGAAATTTCTAGATATACCTAACACTGTGGCTAAAGCCTGCGAAGCTGCAAGCAACTTGGGTGTATGGATGCTCAATGTCCATGCAAGTGGCGGCTCTGCCATGATGGAGGCAGCATTAGAAGGTGTCGACAAAAGCGGATACGCCCCTTATCTGATTGCCGTCACGGTGTTAACTAGCATGAATCAATCTAATCTAGATGAATTAGGGATTCAGCGCTCGGTTGAAGAGCAAGTGCTAAAGCTAGCTAGCCTAACTCAGCAGGCAGGCCTTCATGGCGTAGTATGCTCTGCGATGGAAGCACAAATGCTCAGAAAAACGATGCCCAATGACTTCTTACTGGTCACGCCAGGTATTCGGCCTGCCAGTGCCAGTACGGATGATCAAAGCCGCGTGATGACGCCTAATAAAGCAATGGATATGGGCGCGAGCTATCTTGTTATTGGTCGACCGATTACCCAAGCAAAAGATCCCCTCGCTGCGCTATATGCAATAAACAAAGAAATCCAAACAATTAGTTAAAAAACTTTCAGTTTTGACACGCAAGATGAATACCAAAAAATCAACAATAATTGGGGTAAATAATGAAAAAAAACATCATCAGTTTATTGATATTATTTCTGTTCTGTTCCAATCTGTATGCGGCGACAGATCTAAATAAAGCGAGTCAACAAGAGCTAGAGTCACTCAGTGGCATAGGCCCAACCAAAGCAAAAGCAATTATTGACTATCGCATGCAACATGGCGGGTTTCATTCCGTTGAAGAACTAGAAAAAGTGAATGGCATAGGCCCGTCCACTATTAAAAAACTAAGCAATCATATTTCGGTATCGCCAAAGGTTACTGAAGTGCCTTCTGAAGGTCACATTTCTTCCTCGGTTGCTTACGAATAACTAATCGCTATTTAACACGCATACCTGGCTGAGCGCCTGCATCTGGAGACAAAATAAATGGGCCGCCAGATTCATCTGATGCAGCTAACACCATGCCTTCACTTAATCCAAACTTCATTTTGCGTGGCGCGAGATTGGCAACCATTACGGTCATGCGCCCCTGTAAGGAAGCTGGGTCATAGGCAGATTTAATCCCTGCAAACACTTGTCGTGTATTTTCCTCGCCAATATCGAGTGTGAGTTTTAACAGTTTATCAGCACCTTCCACATGTTCCGCTGTAATAATTTTAGCGATACGCAAGTCAACTTTGGTAAAGTCATCAATGTTAATTGTGTTATCAACTTCTTGTTCAACAGGTGCAGTATTTTTCACTGTCTCTACATTTCTCTCTAAGTTTGCTTTATTACTTTCTACCATTGCATCTATGTTTTTTGCATCAATACGGGTAATTAAATGGTTATACTGATTTATGACATGTCCGCTCATTAAGCTACTCTCAACTGAAGCCCATTGCAAAGAATCAATATTCAAAAACGCTTCTATTTCTGAAGCCAATTTTGGTAATACAGGCTTGAGGTAAATGGTTAGCAAGCGAAACATTTCCAATGCATCTGAGCATACCTCTTGGAGTACAGCCTCTTCACTCTCTTGTTTTGCAATTACCCATGGTGCCTTTTCTGCGACAAACCCATTTGCCAAATCACTTAAGCGCATAATCTCACGTAATGCTTTACCGTAATCACGCTTCGCATAGGCGTCTGAGACAACATCTGCCGAAGCTTTCATTTGTTTGATTACAGCATTGTCAGCTGATGGACTGAGCTTGCCTTCAAACTTTTTGTTTACAAACCCTGCGGTACGACTAGCAATATTGATATATTTACCAACTAAATCACTATTTACCCGCGCTACAAAATCGTCTAAATTTAAATCAATATCTTCCATCGTTGCGTTTAATTTAGCCGCATAGTAATAGCGAAGATACTCAGGGTTTTTAACGTGTTCTAAGTAACTACGCGCGGTAATAAAAGTGCCACGTGATTTAGACATTTTCTCGCCATTCACGGTTAAAAAACCATGCGCGAATATTTGTGTTGGCGTTCTGTAGCCGCTGTATTCCAGTGTCGCAGGCCAAAAAAGTGCATGGAAATATAGAATATCTTTACCAATAAAATGATAAAGCTCGGTTTCACTGCCCTTTTTCCAATACTCGTCGAAATCCAAACCTTGTTGATCACAAAGATTCTTAAAACTCGCCATGTACCCAATTGGCGCATCAAGCCATACATAAAAATATTTACCTGGTGCATCGGGAATCTCAAAGCCAAAATAAGGTGCATCACGCGAAATATCCCAATCATTTAAGCCATTTTCAAACCACTCGCCCATTTTATTAGCTGCTTCACCTTGTAATGTTCCGCTTCTGGTCCACTCTTTTAAAAAGTCCTCACAATCTGACAATTTAAAGAAATGATGCTCAGTCTCTTTTCTGACTGGCGTTGCGCCAGATACAGCTGAGTAAGCATCAATAAGCTCTGTTGGGTTATACGTTGCACCACATACTTCACAGGAATCGCCATACTGATCCTTAGCATGGCATTTAGGACACTCCCCTTTAATAAAGCGATCAGGTAAGAACATATTTTTGATTGGGTCGTAAAATTGTTCAATTGTTTTTGTCGCAATTTTTCCGTTCGCTTTTAATGCACGATATATATTTTGCGATAGCGTTTTATTTTCTTCTGAGTTAGTTGAATAATAATTATCAAACGCGACTAAGAAATCTGCAAAATCAGCTGCATGTTCTTGATGTACACCATCAATTAGCGCTTCAGGTGTAATGCCCTCTTTTTCAGCACGTAACATAATAGGCGTTCCATGCGTGTCATCCGCACAAACATAATGGGCAGTATGTCCTTGCATCTTTTGATAGCGCACCCAAATATCTGTTTGGATATATTCAACTAAATGACCTAAATGAATGCTTCCGTTTGCGTATGGCAGTGCTGAGGTGACAAGAATTTTGCGTGACATGGTAAATGAACCGATTTTGCTTAAAAGCGCCATTTTAGCAAATGCAAGCCAGTAAACCTATGAATTAGTAAAAATTAAGTCTTGTCATGAAAGCTTTATATCTCTGTCATATTTGTTAAAAGAAACTGCTACAACATAGTCACAATTTAATTCGTAAAGGCTATGGCGGATTCTGATGATTATTGTCACCGATACCTTTGAACAAACCAACGGCGTTTCAACCACCTACAAAAACATCAAGAGAATCGCTAGATCGCGTAATTTAGCGTTTAAAGTGATTCACCCTAGTCTATTTAAGTGGATGCCAATGCCTTTCTACCCAGAGATACAGCTAGCCACCCAGCCATGTCGTTTATGGCGGCTATTGAACCGTATCAATCCACCTCAATTGCATATTGCTACGGAGGGGATACTTGGGTTAGTCGCGAGAACTTGGTGTCGAGTGAAAAAGAAACCATTCACAACTTCATATCACACCCAGTTCCCAGAATACCTCAACGTTTACTGCAAAATTCCATTAAGCTGGACATATCGCTACTTGAGGCGTTTCCATGCCCCTGCTAAAACAACATTTGTCACCACAGAGACGATGCGCAAACAATTGGCTGAGCGTGGATTTGAACACTTAACGGTTTGGACGCGTGGCGTATCTGAACAACTTAAAAGCGAAAAACAATTTCAACTACCTAATGCTAAACTCAAAGTACTGAATGTCGGTCGAGTCAGTAAAGAAAAAAATTTAGATGCACTGTGTGCATATGAAAATACATTTGACATCTCTATCGTTGGTGATGGCCCTTATACGGAAACCCTTAAAAGCAAATATAAAAATGTAACCTTTTTGGGTTATAAATATGGCAAAGAGCTTGCAGATATTTATACTGAACACGATATTTTTGCTTTTCCTTCACGCACAGATACTTTTGGCATTGTGATGATAGAGGCAATGTGTAACGGGCTGCCAGTAGCTGGCTACAAAGTGCCGGGGCCCATTGACGTCATTGAACCTGGCGTGACTGGCTACATGAATGATGAATTACAAAACGCCATTACCCAATGCAAACAACTCGACCGCCAAACCATCAAAGAAATAGCTAGAAAGCAATGGAGCTGGGCAAACTGCTTTGACATTTTCTCCAAACACTTTCATGCATAAAGACTGTCTATTTGGCTAGCAACAAGTCTCTTTTGTTGCTTGGACATGACGTAAAGGCTCACATCCGTTAAAATACCCGAATTATTTAGTCAGGATTTAATTCGAATGGCCATTACAGAATTACTCATTCAAAGCACACTCAAGTTATGCATAGACCCCAACACTGGAAAAGATTTTATAACCAGCAAGTCGGTTAAAAATATTCAAATTAACGACAATGATATTAGCTTAGATATCGTACTTGGTTACCCTGCCAACAGCGTTCAAGATGAAATCAAATCTCTAGTAACTAATGATTTAAAAGCAGTGGATGGTGTGGGTAATATCACAGTGAATGTCGGAAGTCGCATTGTCTCTCACAAGGTGCAGCAAGGCGTTAACTTACTACCAAACGTTAAAAATGTGATTGCTGTCGCATCTGGTAAAGGGGGTGTAGGGAAATCAACAACCTCGGTCAACCTCGCGCTCGCACTTGCGGCTGAGGGTGCAACAGTCGGCTTGCTTGATGCTGATATTTACGGTCCTAGCCAGCCACAAATGCTAGGCTTAAGTGGTAGGCCAGATAGCCAAGATGGTAAGAGCATAGAGCCCATGGAAGCCTATGGCATTCAAGCCATGTCTATTGGCTTCCTTGTCGATACAGATACACCCATGGTATGGCGTGGTCCGATGGTTACCGGTGCGCTTGAGCAGTTATTGCGTGATACAAAATGGCGTGATCTAGACTATTTAGTTATCGACCTACCCCCAGGCACGGGTGATATTCAGCTTACACTCGCGCAAAAAATCCCTGTCACTGGCGCAATCATCGTCACAACACCGCAAGACATTGCACTGCTCGATGCGCGCAAAGGTTTAAAGATGTTTGAAAAAGTCGGCATTCCAATACTCGGCATTGTAGAAAACATGAGTACCCATATTTGTTCACAATGCGGCCATGAGGAACATGTCTTTGGTGCGGGCGGCGGAGAAACTATGTGTAAAGATTACAACGTTGATTTACTAGGCAGCTTACCTTTAGATATTTCAATTCGTGAGCAAACAGATGGCGGAAAACCAACCGTCATTGCCGAACCCGAGAGCGACATTGCCAATATTTATAAAAAAATTGCGCGACAAGCAGCGATTAAGATAGCCAATGCAGGTCTTGATCACAGTAGTAAATTCCCAAATATCGTAATTCAAAACACTTAATAAAAAAGGCGCAATTAGCGCCTTTTTCTTAATCTGTACTCCACTAGTTCAACTCAACACCGAAACAATATACATCAGCACCATTTTTTCCTGTTACAAGCGTAGCTGGAATTACTACACCGTTACGCCAGTGATCAACGGCTTCCTGCTTGCCTGCTCCTGTAACAAGAAACATGACCTCATGTGCATTATTTAAGCGGTTTTGGCTGATCGTAATACGGTCAGCAGGTGGCTTGGGCGCTTCAAATACAGGCACAGCATCGGCATTATTATCGACTTGTTGATTAGGAAACAAACTCGCTGTATGCCCATCTTCACCTAATCCAAGAATGACCAAATCAAAAGTTCGGACATTTTTTAATGTTTCTGCATAAGCTTTTGCACCTTCAATATTGCCCAACTCTGCTGGAATATCATGGATTTGACTCTCAGGAATCGCCACTTTGCTTAACCATACATCCCGCGCCATTTTGCTATTACGCTCCGCATGATCAACAGGCAAGCAACGATCATCGTTATGAAAAACATGCCATTTAGACCAGTCAACTTGCTGTTCACTCAATAATTGATAAACAGCCTTTGGCGTACTACCGCCTGCCAAAACAATATAAAAACTGTCATATTGCTGAATAGCAACATCTGCTAATTGTAGAATTCGGCTTACTGCCGCTTTATTGATCTCATCTTGCGAGTCAAAGGAGTGCCAACGAGTGGCAGATTGCTGCGTCATATTACAAAAAACCTTACTTTTATTTGATTACTAATATTAAGTCATGCGATTGCATTTGCTATAATTATACTTGTTCTTATACGAAAACCGGTTTAAAAATGACTAAAAAAATTGATCCTTGCACCTTGGTCCTGTTTGGTGCCAGTGGTAACTTATCTCGCGTTAAATTAATGCCCGGCTTATATCGCCTTGATTCCTTAGGTAGACTAGCTGATGATATGAAAATATTATCTGTCGGTCGCTCACCTCTATCCCAAGAAGAATGGCAAGCACAAGTACGCAGCATGCTGGAGGCAAAATTTTATAATGGTTTAGATGAAGTAGTATTTCAGCGCTTTATTGCACGCAATCATTATCAAGCGAATGCTTCAGATGACCCAGATGCAATGAACAAATTAAAAGCAACATTAACAAACGATAAAGTTTTTCCGCAAAATCTCGCCTTCTTCTTATCAATCCGCCCTGTCGACTTTGCTACAGTAGTCGAGCAATTGGCAAGTGTTGGATTAACAGATGATAGCCAATACTGGCGTCGCGTTTTAATTGAAAAACCGTTTGGTACTGACTTAGAAAGTGCCGAAGCTTTGCAAGCATCCATCACTAAGCATCTAAAAGAAGATCAAATTTATCGTATTGATCACTATTTAGGCAAAGCAGCAATCCAAAATATTATGCTGACACGCTTTACTAACCATATGTTTGCGCCTATTTGGAATAGTGAGCATATTGACCACGTACAAATCACCAACAATGAAACGCTTGGCGTTGGCGACCGTACGGAATTTTATAATAATACGGGCGCCTTGCGTGATATGGGGCAAAGTCACTTATTACAAACATTAGCTTTAGTGGCAATGGAAAAACCAGAGAATTTTCAGCCCGAAAGCATCCGTGCTGAAAAAATCAAGTTGCTCCAAGCAATTCGTGCAATCGATACAGATAATCTAAACAATCAGGCATTTCGTGCACAGTATAAAGAAGGTCATGCGCCAGCTAGGGATGGTCATGCAGAACATGTAAAAGGCTATTTACAGGAACTTGGCCACGATAGTCAGGTAGAAACATACGCAGCTATTAAGCTGTTCATTGATAACCCACGCTGGAAAGGCGTGCCTTTTTATATCCGCACTGGTAAAAGGATGCATGATGGTGGGACAGCGATTTCTATACGCTTCAAAAAAGCGCCAATGGTGCTGAAAGAAAGCCAACAACAGAACTGGTTGATTTTAAGTATCCAACCTAAAGAAAGCATCAATTTAGAGATTCAAACCAAAGTGCCTGGTCTAGATATTCTCACAAGGTCAATCAGTATGAATGGCGCACTACGCCAAGAAACAGATGATAGTGTTGACTCTTATGAAACACTACTACTCAACCTAATGGAAGGTGACCCATCCCAGTTTTTACACATTGATGAAGTTAAGGCACAGTGGAAATTGATTGACCCTATCGTAAAAAATTGGGCAAAAGATGCATCACCTGTTCATCAATATGCCGCTGGCAGCCGTGATCCTAAAGAGTCTGGTGTTATTTTTGAATCAGAAGATCAATTCTGGCGTTATAGTATCGAACTAGGCGGTGATTCACATTAGTTTTTGTTAATTAGCACCAGAAAATAATTGTAACGATGACAGTATTTATTGTTATCATTTTGCAATGAACAAAAGCGGGGTCATTGCCCCGCTTTTTACCTTGGGAACGAGGCCATCTCAATTTAATAAAAAAGGTTTTTGCGTAATTATGAGTATAAAGTCAGACAAATGGATACGCCGCATGGCTGAACAACATGGCATGATTGAACCGTTTGAACCTGAGCAAGTCAAACTGTCAAAAGATGGTGAACGTTTGGTCTCTTATGGGACCTCCAGCTACGGCTATGATATTCGCTGCTCAAGAGAGTTTAAGCTGTTCACAAACTTAAACAGCACTATTGTTGATCCAAAGAATTTTGATCCAAACTCATTTGTAGAAGTTGAAGAGGATTATTGTATTATCCCGCCAAACTCATTTGCTTTAGCGCGCACTGTAGAATATTTCCGTATTCCCCGTAATGTGTTAACAGTTTGTTTAGGCAAATCAACCTATGCACGATGTGGAATCATTGTGAATGTCACGCCTTTTGAGCCTGAATGGGAAGGTTATGTTACGTTAGAGTTTAGCAACACCACACCATTACCAGCTAAAATTTATGCAAATGAAGGCTGTGCACAAGTATTGTTTTTTGAAGCGGATGATGATGACATTTGTGAAACCAGTTACAAAGATCGTGGTGGCAAATATCAAGGCCAAGTCGGCGTTACTTTACCCAAAACTTAGGTAGCAAAATGAAATTTAGATTTCCCGTAGTAATTATTGATGAAGATTTTCGTACTGATAACTCTTCAGGATTAGGTATTCGTGTTCTGGCCAAAGCGATTGAGGATGAAGGCGTTGAAGTCATTGGCGTGACCAGTTATGGCGATGTTGCCTCATTTGCTCAACAACAGAGCCGCGCCTCCGCATTTATCCTGTCTATTGATGATGAGGAAATAGTTGAAGAAAAGCCTGAAGCAATCAATGCATTGCGCACCTTTGTGAATGAAATTCGCTACCGCAATGATGATATTCCAATCTTCTTGCACGGCGAAACGCGCACCAGCCGTCATATCCCCAACGATGTACTTCGCGAACTACATGGGTTCATCCACATGTATGAAGATACCCCAGAGTTTATTGCGCGTATGATTTTGCGAGAAGCAAAAACCTATCTTGATAGTCGTTCACCGCCCTTTTTTAAAGCTTTGACACAATATGCTGCAGATGGCTCTTACTCATGGCATTGCCCAGGTCACTCTGGAGGTGTTGCCTTTCTAAAATCACCCGTTGGACAAATGTTTCATCAGTTTTTTGGTGAAAACATGTTGCGAGCTGATGTTTGTAATGCGGTGGATGAACTTGGTCAGCTGCTAGACCATACCGGACCGATAGCGGCATCCGAGCGAAATGCCGCACGTATATATAAATGTGATCACTTGTACTTTGTCACGAATGGTACATCTACTTCAAACAAAATTGTTTGGAACTCTACTGTTGCGCCCGGTGATATCGTTGTTGTTGATCGTAACTGTCATAAATCAGTTTTACATGCCATTATCATGACAGGTGCCATTCCTGTATTCTTAATGCCAACAAGAAACCATTTTGGCATTATCGGCCCTATCCCGAAAAGTGAATTTGAATGGGAAAATATTCAAAAGAAAATAGAGCAAAACCCGTTCATTGAAAATAAAAATGCAAAACCACGTGTATTGACTATCACACAATCAACTTATGATGGTGTGTTATACAACGTGGAAGAAATCAAAGAAATGCTGGATGGCAAAATTGATACCTTACATTTTGACGAAGCATGGCTACCTCACGCTACTTTCCATGACTTTTACGGTGATTATCACGCCATTGGTGAAGATAGACCCCGTTGCAAAGAGTCGATGGTATTTTCGACGCAATCGACTCATAAATTGCTAGCAGGGCTCAGTCAAGCATCCCAAATTTTGGTTGAGAATGCAGTGAATAGCAAATTAGACCGAGATGTCTTTAATGAAGCGTATCTGATGCACACCTCCACTAGCCCACAATACTCCATTGTAGCAAGCTGCGATGTGGCAGCAGCTATGATGGAAGCGCCTGAGGGAACAGTACTCGTTGAAGAATCGATTATGGAAGCATTAGATTTCCGTCGTGCAATGCGCAAAGTCGATGAAGAGTGGGGAGATGACTGGTGGTTTAAAGTATGGGGGCCAGATGACCTATCAGAAGAAGGTATCGAAGAACGGGATGCGTGGATGCTTAAAGCCAATGAAGATTGGCACGATTTTGGCAACTTAGCTGAAGGCTTTAATATGCTGGATCCTATTAAAGCAACGATTATTACCCCAGGGCTAGATATCAAGGGTAACTTTACCAGCACTAACGGTATCCCTGCAGCGATAGTGACTAAATATCTCGCAGAGCATGGTGTTGTTGTAGAAAAAACGGGCCTGTATTCATTCTTTATTATGTTTACCATCGGCATCACCAAAGGTCGTTGGAACACGATGGTCGCGGCACTACAACAATTCAAAGATGATTATGATAAAAATCAGCCTATCTGGAAAGTGTTGCCTGAATTTGCCCAAAAACATGCGCGTTATGAACGTTTAGGATTGCGTGATTTATGTACGCAGATTCATGATGTATACAAAGCAGGCAATGTTGCCCGCCTAACAACGGATATGTATCTATCTAATATGGTGCCAGCAATGCGACCAACGGATGCCTTTGCCAAAATGGCACACCGCGCAATTGACCGTGTACCGATTGATGATTTGGAAGGCCGCACTACAGCAGTGCTGTTAACACCTTACCCGCCAGGTATTCCTTTATTGATTCCTGGTGAGCAGTTTAATCAAGTGATTATTAGTTATTTAAAGTTCGCACGTGATTTCAATGAACGCTTTCCAGGCTTTGAGACAGACGTACATGGCTTGGTCAAACAAGTTGTCAATGGCAAAGCGATTTACTATGTAGACTGCGTTAAAGACTAGAAATAATTAAGCCTATCCAAACGGACTATATAAGAACCCCTTAATAAAATGTAGACTTTATTGTTGATTACATTTAATCAGCAGGGAGGCTTCCATTTTGAAAAAAGAATCTTATGCATATCACATCACATGCAGCATAGTAGTAGCTGCCTTTACGCTGCTGTTCAGTCTACCGTCAATAGCGCAAGAGTTAGTAAACAACACGAATGTTGAAATAACAACATCTGCATCAAGCGATGCTGTTGCAGAAGAAGATCAAAATCCATACGAAGTACTGGTAAAGCTTGCTTTTAGAGGCATAGGAACTGGTGAGATTAATAGTTATGAAGACGCAGCAGCACATTACTGTAAAAGTGCGCGTGACTTGAATGATGCAAACGCTTACTTTGCTGTCGGCTGGTTATATGCAAATGGCAAAGGTGTGCCAAAAGATACCAATATTGCGGCGCTATTTTTTGATAAAGCAGCGGCGCAACATCACACTGCAGCCATCAAGTGGCAGTCTAAAATTGATGGTAACGCGAACTTAGCTACCAAGCCTGCTTGCTTGCAACCAGATCCTGAACCGCAAACCATCGCAGATGCACCATCAAGCATTTACGACATAGAAGTTAATCGTGATGCATTCTATGAAGAAGGTCCTATTTACGAAATCGTAAAAATATTAGCACCAAGCTATGACATTGATACTGATTTAGCAATGGCTTTCATTAAAGTAGAGTCAAACTTCAACCCCAATGCCACCTCGCCAAAAAATGCAAAAGGATTAATGCAGCTTATTCCAGAAACAGCTGCTCGATTCAACGTCAAAAAACCCTATGATGCTGAAGATAACATTAGAGGGGGCTTGTCTTATTTACGATGGTTGTTTGCATACTATGCAGGTGACGTGCGATTAGTTGCTGCAGCTTACAATGCCGGTGAAAATGCAGTGGATCGCTATAAAGGCATACCACCTTATCCTGAGACTAGAAGATACGTAACCAAAATTTACAACCTATATCGCAAATCCTATCATCCATTCCGTGAAGATTTGCTTATTGGCCAAAGGTCTTCCATTATAAAAGTTTCAAGCAGTCGTTAGTTTAACGACCTGCTTTGCGCTCATAAACAACATAGCTAAAAACCAATCCGTTTTTTGCCTCATGTTGCTCACGACAAGCTTCTTGCCAATCTGAAAAATTAACCGCTGGCAAAAATGCATCCCCCGCAAATTCAGCATGTACCTCTGTTAAATAAATTCGATGTGCACAAGTTAACCCTACCGCATACAACTCCGCACCGCCGATTAAAAAAACCTCATCATCTTTCTTGCATGCTTCTAGTGCATCTTGAAGACTATGGACCACAATCGCACCATCCACACTGTAATGCTGATTCCGCGTCACAATAACGGTTGTACGACCAGGTAAAAGGCGTCCTAAAGATTCATAGGTTTTACGTCCCATGATAATATGATGCCCCATAGTAAGTTCTTTAAACCGCTTTAAATCTTCAGGCAAATGCCAAGGCAGCGTATTATTCAAACCAATTACACTGTTGTTCGCAACAGCAACAATAATAGAAAGTTGACTCATACATCCATTATACTGGATGTTAACGCGAATTAATTTGGCGCCTTTATGCATATTCGTTATCCAAACTCTTTTTTAAAGCTACTCCTGATTGGCTTTGCATTTGCGATTTTTCCATTGCTATGGGCATTTACCAATGCAAACATTGCATTTGGCAACATAGCAAAGCAAAGTGAGGCAACGATTTCGCAAGCGGTAGAGACAACGAGGCTCAGCCGTGCATTACAAGAAAAATCTGGGCTAATGGAACGTAGCGCCCGCCAGTATTACGTATTAAAAGACACCCTATTATTTGAGAACTACCAGCATGCATATCAAGCATTCAACGATACTACGGCTCATCTACAAAAATATCTTAATAATGCTACGCTGGAAAAAAAGCTCATTGCACTTAAAAATAATGCTGCTTCCTTGCATAGAACAATTATCGAAAATAAAAATACAACAATAGACAATCCTATTTTCTTGGATGACTTTGTGACACTAACTGCACAAATCAATCAAATCATTACAGAAAATAATGCTGCTATTGACATGGCATCCACTGCGTTCAGAACAAGAGCTAAAAAAACACAAAAAATCTTATTTTTACAAAGCCTTATTCTGATTCCATTAGCGCTAGTTGTTGCTGGTATTATTACTTACCTACTTGCGCAGCCAATTCGTAGAATGGATAGTGCAATCAGAAGTTTGGGTGAAGGGATGTACGAAAAACCAATCTCTATTGATGGTCCTGGTGATTTACGTCAGTTGGGGCGTAGGCTAGATTGGCTAAGAAAAGAACTTAAAGACCTCAATGCACAAAAGCAGCAGTTTTTACGTCATGTATCGCATGAACTTAAAACGCCATTGACCGCAATTAGAGAGGCAACGGAGCTATTACATGATGGCATTGGCGGCACACTTTCTGAACAGCAAACAGAAATTATATTAATCATGCGTGAAAACAGCATTCGCTTGCAGAAAATGATTGAGAACCTGCTCAATTACACCAAAATAGATTCTATACAAGGGCAAAGCAAGCTACAACTTATTGATTTGGAAAAATTGATTAGTAAAGTTTTAGTAGCGCATTCACTGACCATTAATAATAAAAAGCTACAAATGAATGTAAAAATACAGGATGATGTGAAACTCATTTCTAACGAAGAAAAGCTTTCTATTATCCTTGATAATTTGATTTCCAACGCTGTAAACTATACGCCTGAAGCAGGCCAAATTAATATTTCATCAAATACAGAATCTGATTGGTTTATGATTGAAGTAGTCGATAATGGGCCTGGTCTAGCAAAAGCAGATTATGCAAAAGTATTTGACCCTTTTTATCGAGGCAAGTCTAACCACAAGGGTCTCATTAATGGCAGCGGCCTTGGGTTAACGATTGTAAAAGAAATTGTCGCAACGCTGGATGGCAGCATCAGTCTTTTACCATCAAAACATGGTGCGCACTTCAGTGTACGTTTACCAAAAAATAATATGACCTCAATGGAGATTTAATGCGCTTTAATCGTTATTTAATATTAGTAACTTGTATTAGTTTGCTATCCGCTTGTGTTGCAACAAATCCTAATAAAGATCATATCAGTCACAATGATAGAAGCAATGTTCAGTTCTCACCAATTGCACATGCCGCTACAGCGGAACTGCTTAATTTTATTGCTGAATATTCTAGTTCAACGTCAGTGCAACAAGCGCAGGTCTATCAAGATGTATTAGAAGCATCACGCAGCAATCCGAATGATAATAAACTACTCATTAAAAAAGCAGCAATGCTTGCCATACCTAACAGTGAAGTGAGAAACATTACTGATGCTATAACGTTGCTAAATGCATTGCTAAGTGCAAACAACCTGAATACTTCTGACACTCACTTAGTGAGTCTATTATTAACATATACAAAAGAAAACAGTCAATTAGTAGAACAAACTGATGACCTCTCAAAAAAAAATATCGCTTTAAAACAGAAAAACAAAGCACTTGAACAAAAACTGAATGATCTAAAAAATATTGAAAAAAAAATGATTGAGCGTAACATCAAAACGCAATAGCCAATTATGCAAAAACCGACCATTTTAGTAGTTGATGACGACCAAGATATTCTTAAGCTAATCAGCATGCGATTGACAGCCACAGGCTATAACACTGTAGCAGCTAGTAATGGTGAGCAAGCTATGGCAGCCATATCATTAAAGCGTCCAGACCTCATAGTAAGCGACTTACGCATGCCTGCCATGGATGGGATGGCACTACTGGACGCTGTCCACAAAAACCACCCTACGCTGCCCATGATTATATTAACTGCTCACGGATCTATTCCAGATGCAGTACATGCAACCCAACAGGGTGCATATAGCTTTTTAACAAAACCTTTTGACAGTCAAGAACTTTTAAAACTTGTGGCGAATGCCTTGCGGATTAGCGGTTCTCAAGGCGACCATCATCTGCCTGAAAACGATGAGTGGCGTCAAAGTATACTGACGCGTAGCCCACAAATGGAGAGTTTATTAGAGCAAGCTAAGCTGATTGCCTCGACTGATGCCAGTGTATTTATTCAAGGTGACAGCGGGTCTGGAAAAGAGCTATTAGCACGTGCTATTCACCAAGCAAGTCAACGAAAAAACAATCCGTTTGTTGCAATCAATTGTGGTGCTATTCCAGAAAATTTGTTGGAATCTGAGCTATTTGGGCATAGCAAAGGATCATTTACTGGTGCGATCAACAATCACATTGGTTTGTTTGAGAGCGCGCATGGTGGCACACTATTTTTAGATGAAATAGGCGACATGCCGTCTGCTTTGCAGGTAAAAGTGCTCCGCGCTCTTCAAGAACGGATTATTCGTCCTGTCGGTAGCACGAAGGATATCAATATAGATGTTAGGGTGATTTCAGCAACTCACAGAGATTTAGCAGAGGAAATGCGTGAAAATCGTTTCCGTGAAGATTTATTTTATCGAATTAACGTGGTCAGTTTGGAGATTCCATCCTTATCAGAGCGCAGAGAAGACATTAGTTTGCTAGCAAGCCACTTTATCCAAATATTTAATAAAAAATATAAAAAAAATGTTCATAGTTTTGTACCTGAAGCACTAGAGCTATTAATCTCAGCAGATTGGCCAGGTAACGTCAGACAATTACAAAATGTGATTGAACAAACGGTTGTACTTGCGACAACGCAGGTTATTCCACTGAACTTACTAGAGAAAGCGCTACATGCTTCATCTAGCACTATCATCCCACTTGACGTAGCGAAACAGCAATTTGAGCAAAGCTATTTAATCAACATACTGAAAACAACCCAAGGTAATGTTGCTCAAGCGGCTAAGTTAGCTAAAAGAAATCGTACTGAGTTTTATCGATTATTAGAAAGACATCAGATACAGCCCGCTGATTTTAAAAATAGTTCGGAAAACTAATCAATTTGTCGTGATTTAGAGACATAATAAACCTTTTAAATTCATACAGTTAGCCGTTTATTTCTTTTTTTGTCGCCATTTGACGACATTTTCACTATTACTTATTTTCATTAATCCCTGTAACCAATTGTTTTTGTTGAAAAAAATTAGTTGGCACGATACTCGCTATTAGAGTATTAACAGAATATTTTTACACTTGGTAATAAAATAAGGAGTAGAAAAGTAATGGTTAAGAGCATGATAAAAACAATAAGCAATTTATTCTTCCTAATACTAGCAACAAGTTTCTGCGCAACCTCTTTCGCAGCAAACAAAGACATTATTACAGGTGATATTAGACCAAGTGCTAGAAAAGCTACAGTCATTGCTAAAGCGCCTGAAGATGCTGCATTCAAGTCTTTGGATACAGATGAAAATGGGAAAGTATCACTACAAGAATCCATTAAAGATAGCGACTTAGCACTGAAATTTAATGATACAGATGTCAATCATGATGGTGTTATTACTGTTGATGAATATGCAATGTATCAATCGCAAAAGGAATCAAACATTAATTAATAACGATAAGTTTTAGGTTTTGTGACTTCCCCCCTGAAGGTCACAAATTATAAGGCTGCCTAATCAAAAGTTGGGCAGCCTTTTTTTATACTGAAAATGGATATGCAATGGGTTCGTGGCATTGGTATCCCTCTATAGCAAAATCGTCCATTGTTACCCAAGTTTCAAGATCTTTTAATGTTTTAATATCCGGATTAATAAGTAGTTTGGGGGACTCATATGGCTCTCGTTTTAATTGGACATTTTTCATTAAGTCTCTCTGGTCTTCATAAATATGTGCATTCACAATTTTATGATAAGCCTTACCAGGCTTTTTGCCTGTTATTTGAGCCATGATGGCCAGCAAAAAGTAAACTTGCACCATATTAAAATTTAAACCTAAAGGGACATCACAACTTCTTTGCGTACTGTTTAAATAAAGTGTGTCACCCAATAAAGAAAAATGATGGCTATACATACAAGGACGAAGACAGCCCATGTGAAAAACACCCGGGTGATAAAAAGTGAGAATTTCACCCCTATTATCTAAACCAGCGCTTAAGTCATCAACAATTTTTTGAAGTAAATCTAAGCTACCACCATCAGGTTTGGGAAAGTTTCTGGCAACCTTGCCATAGATAAAACCACAATCATCTTCACCTTTACGATAAGGGTTATTTAGCCAGTCTTCATTCAGATTCGCATTTGCATCCCATGTTTTTGTGCCTAGTTTTCTAAAATCTGAAGCGTTATCGTAACCGCGTAAATAGCCAATCATTTCCGCAATCGCGGATTTATAATAACTTTTCCTAGTCGTTACCAGAGGGAATTCCTGTGTGTCAACGTCGTAAGTAAGGTCTGCATTAATCACGGTCAGGCATTTTTTGCCCGTTCGTTTATTTTCAATCCATGTGCCTTCATCAACGATACGCTGGCATAAGTCTAAGTACTGCTTCATATTAACTATCTAGCTCACTCTTTATGCGAATATTTATAATGATTGTGCAATAAACGCTTTAATATTATCTGCACCTGATGCCATCACAGTATATTTTTGTGGTAATTCTTCTATACCTTTAAGGCTTTCAGGACGAGGAGGCTTTTCACCTAGCGCTTCTACAATTGCCTCTTCAAATTTGGCAGGCAGCGCAGTCTCAAGCACAACCATCGGGATACCTTTCTCTTGATACTCTATTGCAACCTTAAGTCCATCTGCAGTATGCGTATCAATAACGACTCCATATTTAGCATTAGTCGCTCGAATTGTTCGCATACGTGTCGCATGATTACTACTTCCCGATACAAATCCGAATGATTTCACTTTTTCTAGCATTTCATGAATATCAAATGCACCACCTTGGTCAATATGCGCCCATAACTCACGCACTTTACTCGCATCTTGATCAAACAGATCATAGATAAAGCGTTCAAAATTTGAAGCTTTGCTAATGTCCATTGAAGGACTTGATGTATGGTATGTATTAGCTGAGCCCCGTGGTCGGTAAATACCTGTCTTATAAAACTCGTCTAGCACATCATTCTCATTCGTTGCCACTACTAGTCTATTAATGGGCAGGCCCATCATACGGGCAATATGACCTGCGCAAACATTGCCAAAGTTACCTGATGGCACTGAAAAATCTACTTTTTGCTTATTATCATCTGTTGTCGCAAAATAGCCTTTGAAATAATAGACAACCTGCGCAACAATGCGCCCCCAATTAATTGAGTTAACTGCGCCAATTTTGTATTTTGCTTTAAAGTCTGCATCATTTGAAACGGCTTTAACCATATCCTGACAATCATCGAATACACCTTCTACTGCAATATTGAAGATGTTGTCATCTTGCAAGCTAAACATTTGCGCTGTTTGAAAACGGCTCATTTTTTTGTGTGGCGACAGCATAAACACACGCACGCCTTTTTTACCGCGCATCGCATATTCTGCAGCGGATCCAGTATCACCTGAGGTTGCGCCCAATATATTGGTTGTTTCACCTTTTTTCTCTAGCACATATTCGAACAAATGACCAAGTAACTGCATTGCCATGTCTTTAAAAGCCAATGTTGGACCATTGGATAAAGACAACAAGTATAACTTTTCTTCCAATTTCAATGTTGGTGTAATCTCAGCAGCTTTCTGGCCGTCACGAGCAAAACCGTAGACATCTGCACGGTAGGTTTTATTAATAATGGCATGCAAATCTGCAGCTGGAATATCATCTGCATCAATTAAGCGAGATAGAATCGCAAACGCTAAATCAGAATAATTCATGCCTCGCATTGCGGTTAAATCAGCTGATGTAAACTGTGGGTAAGTTTCTGGCATGTAGAGGCCACCATCTGGAGCTAAGCCTCCAAGCAAGACTTCACTAAAACTTAAAGCAGGTGATTGACCACGGGTACTGATATATTTCATTACTAACCTAACGTTTCCATACGTATTTTAACTATCTCACCAACAACTGCTGGCAAAGCTTCAATTGCTTCAATCGCAACGTTCATATTTTTTTCAATCGTTTTATGCGTCAAAATCACAACATCAGCTTCGGCAGAACCGACAGAAGGCTCTTTTTGGATCATGGCATCTATAGAGATTTTTAAATCCCCTAAAATTTTTGTGATGGCGGCTATTACACCAGGCTTATCTGTTGCTCTCAGCCGAATATAGAATGCACTCTCAATATCTTCTATTGCTATAACAGGTAAATCTTGCACGCGTTCTGGCTGGTAAGACAAGAACGGCGCACGGTGCATCTCAGAGACATCTTTCAACCTTGCTACATCGACTAAATCGGCAATAACAGCACTTGCAGTTGGTTCCGCGCCTGCACCTGCGCCATAATATAGAGTTGGTCCAACTGCGTCACCTTGGACTACCACTGCATTCATAGGGCCATCTACATTAGCCGCTAAGCGCTTTTCGGGAATGAGCGTCGGATGTACACGTAACTCTATCCCTTCATTTATGCGCTTAGTAATACCCAGTAATTTAACGTTGTAGCCTAATTCTTCCGCATATTGAATATCAACTTGTTGCAGGTTTGTAATGCCCTCTGTGTAGGCTTCATCAAACTTTAATGGGATGCCAAATGCAATGGCAGACATAATGACTAATTTATGGGCAGCATCAATCCCTTCAACATCGAATGTTGGATCTGCTTCTGCATACCCTAATCGCTGTGCTTCACCAATCACATCTTGATAAGCAAGTCCTTTATCACGCATTTCAGTCAAAATATAGTTGGTGGTGCCATTCAAAATTCCAGCAACCCATTCATTTTTATTCGCCGTCAACCCCTCTCGTAAGGCTTTAATGATGGGTATCCCACCAGCTACTGCCGCTTCAAAAGCAACCATCACTCCCATTTTTTGAGCAACAGAAAATATCTCGTTACCATGTACTGCAATAAGGGCTTTATTTGCTGTGACGACATGTTTTTTATTCTCAATCGCTTTTAAAATCAAATCTTTAGCAATGGTGTAACCACCAATAAGCTCAACAACAACATCAATTGCTGGATTGTTAACAACGTTAAACGCATCATCAGTAACGTTAGTTTCGCCATTGGTTAACGCTTTTGCGCGTTCAATATTTTTATCCGCGACTTGTATAACCTTGATCTGCACACCAGTGCGCCGTGTAATTTCTTCTGCATTACGTGTTAATACAGTGTAGGTCCCACCACCGACTGTGCCTAAACCTAAAATACCTACATTAAGTTGCTTCAAACTTTTGCTCCATGTTTCATTCTATAATTTTTCAAAAATGCCGCTATACGATTAATCGCCAACGTCAAATCATCAACATTTGGTAAAAAAACGACCCTAAAGTGATCTGGTGTACGCCAATTAAAACCTGAGCCTTGTACCAAGAGTACCTTTTCTTCTTCTAATAAGTCCAACACAAATTGTTGATCATCTTTGATTGGATATATGTCTGGGTCTAATTTAGGAAACAAATACATTGCTGCTTTTGGCTTGAAGCAAGTAACGCCAGGAATCGCTGTCAGCATTTCATATGCGAGGTCCCGCTGCTTACATAACCTGCCATGCGGAGCGACCAAATCATCGATACTTTGATAACCACCTAAAGCAGTTTGTATCGCAAGCTGACCTGCCACGTTGCTACACAAGCGCATAGAAGCCAGCATATTGAGCCCCTCAATATACTCTTCCGCATGTGATTTATCACCAGAGACAATCATCCAGCCAGCACGATAGCCACAAGCGCGGTAATTTTTAGACAAGCCATTAAAAGTAACAAACAGCACATCATCAGCAAGTGATGCCATTGATATATGCTCGATTCCATCATAAAGTACTTTGTCATATATCTCATCAGCAAAAATAACTAAACCGTGATGTCTTGCAATATCAATCAAACCTTCTAGTATTTCTTTTGGATACAGCGCACCTGTTGGGTTATTTGGATTAATCACGACAATTGCACGCGTATTCGCGTTAATTTTTGACTCAATATCTTCTAGATTTGGTAGCCAATCATTTTCTTCTTCACACAAGTAATGTCTAGGCGTACCGCCGGCCAACGTCGTTGCAGCCGTCCATAATGGGTAATCAGGGGCTGGAATTAACACTTGATCACCATTATTTAATAAGCCCTGCATGGCCATTACAATTAATTCTGAGACACCATTGCCGATAATAATGTCATCAACGGTCACCCCAGAAATATGCTTACTTTGGGTGTAATGCATAATCGCCTTACGTGGCTCAAATAAGCCTTGGCTTTCCGTATATACCCCTGATTTAGTAATGTTACGAATTACATCTTGTTGGATTTCTTCAGGAACCTCAAAGCCGAACACGCCTGGATTACCAATATTTAATTTGATAATCCGCTGCCCCTCCTCCTCCATTTCACGGGCACGATCTAGCACTGGCCCTCGAATGTCGTAACAAACATTGTCCAATTTATTAGATTTTTTCAGTTTTGCTTTGGTGGATATATTCATATATGCAGTCGCATTATAACAATGCAAAGGTGGCCTATTAAAACCACCCGTTATTAAAAGATGTTATCTTACCTTGTGAGTCCCTATACAAGCAATGGAGCGCTAGCGCTTAATTGATTATTTATATTAAATTGATTTATCATGAACACAGCATAGATGTATATGCATACCAATTAAAAATACGGTAATTAAACACTTCAACAGACAGAAATCGCATCATTATGAAACTGCATTTAACGCAAGCTGAAGGTAATAATTTAATCACAGCATATGGCAGCGGCTTTATTGATGTCAATAAAGTTCGTTATACACAACATCTTGTTATCATGCCTAATCAACTAATGCTTGATTGGTCTGCAAAAGATTTTGATAGCCTTGCTGTAGCTCACTTTGATGAACTGCTCACATTAAACGCTGAAGTTATCTTGTTAGGTACAGGTAGTAAACATCAATTCGTTCACCCAAAACTCATTACGGGGCTCTCAAAACAAGGCATTTCAGTTGAATGCATGACAACAGATGCAGCTTGTAGAACATATAACATACTGATGAGCGAAGGCCGAAATGTCGCTGCGGCATTGCTAATTTAAATACAGCTAAAAACAATCATTGTGGCGTAAAAGTAAGTTGCAAGCCATCGTCTGTGACAATCATCTCTTTCGGTGTATAGCGCGTTCCGCCAACCGTTAACGCTTCAGGCTTTACTTTGTAAAGCGTTAATCCATTTAACAAATCACCGCCAACTTTATCCGCTAGCGCATTGAGCAAATCATTGTATTGATCGCTGGCACCATCGAATTTAAATTGCTCAACCTTCGGCTCATCCAGCACAATTGCATTTGTTGCTGCATCAAAGCGCAATTTTCCAGAAATGCCCAGTTGCCCAGTCGCGGTCTCATTAAACAAAACACTTGAAAGTTTTGTATCTAACATTGTGTGCATTCGCCCAGTCTCTTTATCAAACTTGACCAATGAGTTTGATAAGTTGACATCAAATACTTTTAATAACGAAATAGGTACAGCAAATTTTTCATTCAGCTTTTGCTGAATCTCTGCTTCTGAAACCTTCACTGTACGGTCACCCAAGACTGAAGCGCAGCTACAAAGGACCAAAAAGGTTAAAACAACAATTAATTTATTCATATCTACCAGAGCTTTGTATCGATATGTTATTAACGTGCTTATAGATTTTTGGTTGATAAAGTCAAAGTGGCGTTTGTTCCACCAAAACCAAAACTGTTTGAAAGTGCAGTCTCAATTTTCGCATTATCAATTCGCTCCCTGACAATATTTAAAGCTTCTGCTGCTGGATCTAAGGTTTCGATATTGGCAGATGCGGCAATAAAGTTATTTTCCATCATAATCAATGTATAGATGGCTTCATTGACACCAGCTGCACCCAAGGCGTGACCTGATAGTGACTTTGTAGAAGCAATGGCAACAGAATCATCACCAAACACCTCCCTTATCGCTTCCAGCTCTTTTGTATCGCCTACGGGTGTAGATGTCCCGTGTGTGTTGATATAATCAACTTTTTCAATTCTATTGCCTTCATGGTCTTGTAGCGCTAAGTTCATACAGCGTACTGCCCCTTCTCCACTGGGCGCCACCATATCATAACCGTCAGAAGTTGCACCATAGCCAATTACTTCAGCATAGATTTTTGCACCGCGCGCTTTAGCATGCTCATACTCTTCTAATACGACAATGCCGCCACCACCTGAAATGACAAATCCATCCCTATCAGCATCATAAGTGCGCGAAGCCTTTTCTGGGGTTTCATTGTATTTGGTAGAAAGCGCACCCATGCCATCAAATAAGAAACTCATGGTCCAGTGCTCTTCTTCACCGCCGCCTGCAAACACAATGTCCTGCTTGCCAAGTTGAATTTGTTCAACGCCAGCACCAATGCAATGTGCACTGGTAGAACAGGCGGAACTAATCCCGTAATTAACGCCTTTTATTTTGGCACCTGTTGCTAAACAGGCAGCTATGCCGCTACTCATGGTTTTAGTCACCATGTATGGTCCTACACGACGAATACCTTTCTCTGCTAGCGTATTCGTACTTTGCAACATACTTTCTGTAGAAGTGCCACCAGCGCCAACAATCAGACCAGTACGAATATTAGAAACCAAGGTTTCTGGCAATGAAGCATCAGCAATCGCCTCTTGCATAGCAATCCATGTGTATGCATGTCCTTTTGCCATAAATCGTAGCAATTTACGATCAATATGCTCTTCAATATTTAAATTTTTAATTGACCCAGCCACATGAGAACGCAAACCGCGTTCTTCATATTCTGGCTGAAAAGAAATGCCAGACTTACCTTCAAACAGGCTTTTTTTCACTTCCGCTTTATTGTTGCCCAGACTTGATACAATACCTAAACCTGTTATCACAACACGTTTCATCACGTGTTCCCCCTACTATTAAAAATTATCCGTGGTGGTAAAAAGACCAACACGTAAATCATTCGCCACATAAATCTCTCGACCATCTAAATCCATTTTTGCATCAGCGATTCCCATTACCAATTTTCGCAAAATAACTCTTTTTAAATCAATAGTATAGGTTGCCTTTTTGGCTGTCGGTAAAACCTGGCCTGTAAACTTAACTTCACCTGCACCAAGCGCTCTACCACGACCTAGCCCACCTTTCCAACCTAAATAAAAACCAACTAACTGCCACATAGCATCTAAGCCTAAACAGCCTGGCATTACAGGGTCACCTGTAAAGTGACATTCAAAAAACCATAAATCAGGCTGAATATCCAACTCCGCAATCATTTGCCCATTGCCATATTTACCGCCATCATCTGTGATACTAACGATCCGGTCAAACATCAACATCGGTGGCAATGGTAGTTGTGCATTCCCCTCACCAAACATTTCACCTCTACCGCAAGCTAATAAGTCTTCTTTGGTATAACTATTTTGTTTTGACATTATGATTTTTATATCCTTATTGACATAGATGCTATTTTCGCTGGAAAACGGTTTTCATGAAAGCCCTAACTAACATTAATCTTCAAATCACGTCTCTATTAAATAATAAATTTAGCTATACAAACCTGTATACACTGTTTAAAAAATAGTTTAGTATTGTTACATTATGTTACAAATTAAATTTTAATTCTAACCAAACTTAAATATTAGGAAAACACGATGAGCGATCGTCAATTAGCAGACTGGCGTCAACATGCGTTGACACTTGAATCAGAAGTCAACAAAGTTGTTGTGGGTCAAAGTAACCCTATCCGATTAATTACCATTTCAATCTTTGCGCGTGGCCATGTGCTGTTAGAGGGTGATGTCGGTGTGGGTAAGACAACGCTACTACGTGCTATTGCGCGCGGTGTTGGTGGCGCTTATCAACGGATTGAAGGTACGATTGACTTAATGCCTAACGATTTGGTCTATCACACTTATCTTGGAGAAGATGGTAAACCACATGTCAGTCCTGGCCCTATTCTAGAAGCTGGTGAAGACCTATCTATTTTCTTCTTTAATGAAATTAACCGTGCTCGACCGCAGGTGCATTCACTATTATTACGCGTCATGGCAGAGCGTACGCTTACTGCCTTCAATAAAGAACATCACTTCCCTCATATGCTCGTCTTTGCAGATCGAAATCAAGTTGAAAAAGAAGAAACGTTTGATATCCCATCTGCAGCACGAGATCGTTTCATGATGGAAATTCCAATTGCCGTGCCCCAAGACCATGACATTATGGAGTCACTCGTTTTTGATACACGTTTTCACAATGTTGATAAATTGGTTGGTAGCGTACCAGAAAATATTTTGGAATATAAAGAACTTAATGGCTTTGCTGCTCAGCTACAAGATAGCATTAGTGCTAGCCCTGCCTTGCGAAAGTATGCACTTGAGTTATGGCAAGCAACAAAATCACCGATGGAATATGGTGTAACAGTATCTGGCGTCGATATGAACAGACTCGTTCTTTCAGGTGCCAGCCCACGCGGTATGGGTATGTTGCTTAGAGCCGCGCGAGTCAATGCTTGGTTAAATAACAGAGATGCCGTACTCCCTGACGATATTCATGCAGTGTTCCATGAAACAATAGCCCATCGCGTGGTCTTTAGTCCTGTTTATGAAATGCGCCGTACAGAAATTGCTCGTGAAATGCTTAATGGCATCATTAATGTCATTGCTGCACCTTAGCTGAATAAAAGCATCACTAATGATTGAATCATATGCGTCCAGACCATATAAAAGAATTTAGCTACCACATTAATTGGCGCTCTAACTCGCGTCGTCCTGGTAGCCATCGTAGCAACCAGCGTGGTATGGGAATGGAATTTCGTGGCCACGCCACCCTCCTTTCATACCCTGATCCTAGACGCATTGATTTACGGCAAACAATTCGCGATCCTATGGAGCAAATTTATGTCCGCATTTTTAATCAAAAAAGTGCAGCGCCAGTATTTGTTTTGTGCGACATGTCAGGCTCTATGCAATACGGAAGCCATCAGCGTAAAATTGCCATCGCTGGCGATATCATCCAATCTATAGCCCAGTCTGTTACACATAATGGTGACCCCTTTGGTTTGATTGGCTTTGATGATGAAATACGCGAAGACTGGATATCGACACTATCTGCCAGACCACATATGGCGATAGAAATGGCAGAAAAACTCAAATCATATCAGCCGAATGAAGTGGGTAGCAGTGCATTGATAGACACGGTTCGCATGCTCCCTCGCGAGCGTTCGCTGATTTTTCTAGTATCTGACTTTCATATGCCAATCAAAGACTTAGAAGAGTCATTGGTATTGATGCTACGCCATCACATCATCCCTGTAGTGCTTTGGGATACTGCTGAATACGAAGATTTGCCAGAATTTGGCATTGCCAATGTAACAGATCCAGAAACTGGTGCGAAACGTACATTGTTTTTACGTAAAGAATATCGAAAACGCATTCTAGAGAGCTTCAAGCAAAGACGTAAAGCCATTGAAGATTTATTCTTACGCTTTGATATGCAACCATTTTTTGTGACCAACCAATTTGATGCGGATTTGCTGAGTGATTATTTTCACCAGTATATTGCTGCATAATGATAATGAGTAAACCTATGTATTCAAGCTATTTAAACCGCCACACTTTATTGCATGTGTTCATTTTTATATGCGCAACATGGTATGCCGCACAAACATTTGCCGAGGTAAAACTGCCTGACGTTGATAGCCAGTATATTGATGTCAACATTGAGGACCCGACGCGAGATGCTGGCTACGTGATTGGAGACATACTGCATCGGGAAGTAACACTTACAATCAAAGAACCCTATGAGTTAGTGAAAGAATCATTACCTATTGTTGGCTATGAGCACCGTTACAAAGGTCAAGTATCAGGGGTCGAGCTCTCAAAAATTGACATTAAAACATCAGAAAATGCTGATGGGATAACCTATACACTTGATTTGTATTATCAAGTTTTTAAAACAGATCGTGTTGCAAAACCTGCTGCGCTGCGTGCAGAAATACTAAAGTTACGCAACACTGAAAAGAAAGAAATTGTACAATACCGATTGCCTTCTTTCAATTTCAGAATCTCTCCATTGTCAGTAATCGGTCAGATTAAACTGGACCAAGAAATGTATCCTTTCATCCCACCACTGACCTTGGACAATAGCAAAGTAATATTTAACTTAAAAATGCTCGCTGCTATTTTAGCGCTGGCACTTTTGGGCTTGTTGTATATTCTGGGTACACATGCTTGGTTACCGAGGATGGGTGCGCCATTCGCTAAAGCTTATCGAGACATCAAAAAAATGACTGACTCTCCAGAAGGTATTAAACAAGCTGTTACTCGTGTACATGAGGCTTTAAATAAAACGGCTGGTGGGAGTTTATTCAGTAATAACTTAGATGCTTTTATCGCACAGAAACCTGCATTTTCCCCAGCCAAGCATGAAATTGAAGCTTTTTTTGGCCTCTCGCACCAAGTATTTTTTCAAGACGCGTCACACATGCTTAATGATGAAAATCAAAAGACCTGGTTATTAAAACTATGCCGAAACTTGCGAGACTGTGAACGTGGCTTGATACCAGACCTACCAGAAGGAAAGGTTGCTTGATGGCCTTTACTAATCCGTTAGTGTTATGGCTATTACCGTTCGCGCTATTACCTATACTACTTGAACGGTCACATACGCGCAGCTACTCTTGGGTAGAAATGCTGCCGCATGATGCACTGTCTGATTTAATTGGCATCCTACTCAAAGTACTCGCCAGCATTAGCATTTTTTGCATTATTTTAGGTCTCGCAGACCCTCATACGCTTGAACAAAAAGTTGAAAAATTAGGTATTGGTGCTCAAATTACGCTAGTGTTAGATAGAAGTGCTAGCATGGATGATCCTTTTTCTGGTGGTGTTGCAGCTGGCAATGTAGGCGAAACAAAATCTGCCGCTGCTAGTAGGTTAATGACAGCCTTTGTGAATGCGCGAGAAAACGACATGATTGGCATCATTACCTTCAGTAACTCTGCTATGTATGTCCTCCCCCTTTCTGAGAACAGAGAAGCTATCTTAGCAGCTATTAAAGCAACCTCAGGTAGCGCCTTATTCCAAACTAATATTGGCGCAGGTCTTACTAGTGCAGTAGGGCTATTTAATGATGTTCCAGACTCTGGCTCACGAGCAATTATTCTGATTTCGGATGGTGCAGGTAAAGTAGACGGTGTTGTGCAACAAAAACTCAAAGACTGGTTGCGTCAATTTAATATCACGCTTTACTGGATTGTGCTCAGACAACCTAAAGGGATCAGTATTTTTGATCCAAAATATGAAAACTGGAATGAAGTTGAGTTACCACCAGCACCAATTGAATTATTTAGTTTTTTTAAAACACTGGACACACCTTTTCAAGCGTATGAAGCGGATGATCCAAAATCGCTAAAAGCTGCTATTTTTGATATTAATAAAAAAGAGAAAAAGCCAATTACTTACCTCGAAAAAATTCCTGGTAAAAACTTTACTCAATTATGCTATTTAATCGCTGCACTGATGATTGCTTTATTACTTGGTGTGAAATATTTGGAGAATAAAACATGGCGCTCGGCCTAAGATTTTTAACGGTAAAAAAACTGACGTGGTTACTCAGCATCATTGCTGTACTAGCTGCGCTTGGTATTGCACATCAAATGAAAAGATTACAACAGATTGACGACTTTAATCAGTCGGTTACAACTGGCAACCCACCGAAAACTGATAAACTGAGCTACGAAGCAAAATATGCCCAAGCTTACTGGCTTGCAAATAAAGACTACTACAAAGAAGCCACCAAACTCTTTTCTGGCTTAACTAATACAAACTCAGCCAGTAATCGAGCAGCCGTTTTTCATAACATTGGCAATATGTTTTTTCTAAAATCGCTTAGGATTGACAGTGGCAATGACCCGCGAGCGCGAGATGAAGCAGAATATTTGCTCACAGAGGCCAAAACAGCGTACAAAAATGCCATTAAGTTAGACAATAGTAACTGGGGGACACGTAGAAACCTAGACCGTGTTCTAATGCTTCTGCCAGAGAATCCTACACCAGGCGTCAGCGATTCTGACTCGCCAGGCATTATTATGGGCAATATCCCTGTTGGCTTGCCTTAATAATTACTAAAAATTCACAGATTGAACAAAGCACCATATGCATAATTTCATTACTTTTTTAAAGAAGAATAAAGATTCAGCTTTACTTAGCTGCGCATTCATCTTATTGATTGCGGCAATGTTTCGCCCTAGTGTACCAGTTAAGCATAATATCTATACTTATATGCTGGTAGCTGACATATCACAAAGTATGAATACGCCAGATATTAAAGTTGGCAGCAAAACAATCACGCGTATGGAGCATATGCAAAACCTAATGCATGAAGTCGTTTCATCCTTACCTTGTGGGACTAAAGTTGGTTTATCATTATTCGCAGGCGTCAGTACAGCAGCCCTCTACCACCCCATTGAAGTATGCGACAATTTTCATGCGATAAAAGATACGATTGACCATCTAGATTGGCGCACGGCTTGGTCTGGCAATAGCCGTATACGAGAAAACCTGTACAGCATTTCAAGAACATTACGTTCTTTCCCCAAAGAGTTAACAGCACAGGTTGTTTTTTTTACTGATGGTGAGGAAGCGCCAAAACTGCATGTTTTCAATACTAAGGATTTAAAAGGCGTGCAGGATGCTAAAGATTGGCTAATCGTAGGTGTAGGTAGTGAAGAAGGCGCCGCAATCCCAAAATTAAGCCAAGATAATCAAGTCATTGGTTACTGGTCAAACGAGAGCTTTGCCTTACAACCGGGTGTTGCACAAATATCTGAGTCAAATATTGGAACCAGAGACGATAGTATTGCCTCGGGAGAGTATGACAGATATATTTCTAAGTTGGATGAAGGCTATCTAAAAGAAATCAGCGAGGAAATTGGTGCAATCTACACGCGTGGCGATAGCGTTCAGAATGTATTAGCTGCCATGAAAAAACAGAGACCTGCCCGTCGAGATATAGCGCCCTTTGACATTGGTTGGATATTAGCATCCTTAGCAGGATTATTATTGCTCTCAGCATATTTCAGCAAACACCCTTTAAAACGTATGGCAGAGACGATTGGACTCTACAAAAAATCCCTTAAAAGACACGCTGAAAAAGAAGCTGCTATCGCACACGATAACTACATTGGTTAGCTTTTTACTTGCTGCCACCAGCGCAACCAAACACGTAGCTGTCGATGTTGCTCAATGCCAGTGACCTCAGATAACACAGTCAAACTAGGCAACTTATTAAATGCACTTTTTTGAGGCAATATTTGTTCAAAATTTAAAACAACTAACTGAGGGTGCACAAAACTAGTTGCGTGGACGTTTGGCCTAAACGCCTGACCTTCTTGATTTGTCAGCCTAAGCTCGCCAAAACGATTTACTTCAATGCGTTGCCATGACCACGGCAATAACAACAAACAATCACGTAAAATATAATACAACGTAGAAAACACGACCAAAGCAATTAAGAATAATTTGATCCAATAAGGGATGAGCAATGTTGCCAAGATTATAGTGCTGACTATTGCAATACTAAGCAGCAGCCCTAATAATAACATTGATGGTTTCAACGTAATTTCAATCGCTTGATCTAATTGGGCTTTCATATAAGGCAAATACTGGCATGACAGAAACAAATTGGCAAACAACTTTTCAAGCACATGGAGCAGTATATGAGAATGGTGTGATAGAACACTTTGGAGATGCTGCTGCAGAATTAAAAAGCACAAAAGCAAATAACACTCTTTTTGATCTCTCCCATACGGGATTGCTAGCGTTAACTGGTGATGATGCAACCACATTCTTACAAGGGCAAGTGACCAATGACGTAAAAGCATTAGATGGCTATCAAGCACACTTTAGTGGGTACTGCTCGCCGAAAGGTCGTCTGTTAGCGCTCTTTCTTGCATTTGCACATGACCAAACACTATATCTTCAATTCAATCAATCATTACTGCCAGCGGTAATGAAGCGATTAAAAATGTATGTATTGCGCGCAAAAGTTGAAATTGCTGATGCTAGTAATCAGATGATTCGATTCGGCATTAATGGCCCAGATGCCTCAACCATATTACACAAGCAGTTTTCAAGTATTCCCAGTCAAGATTTTGCATTGTCATCTATTGAGCAAGATGGCAACTCAATCGGTTTAATCATCAAACTACCTAGTCTAGAAGGTCATCAGCGCTTCGAAGTTATCCTTGATGAAAATCATGCGCTTAGCACATTTAACAGCCTAAAAGATAGCTGTAAATTAGTGGGCAAGCCATGCTGGGACTGGCTGGACATTCAAACAGGTTTGCCAGATGTGACTGAAAAAACACAAGAGCAATTTGTACCACAAATGTTGAATTTAGACGTTTTGAATGGTATCAACTTTAAAAAAGGGTGCTATACCGGACAAGAGATTGTCGCACGCACGCACTATCTAGGCACTGTAAAACGTCGCACTTATAAAGCAACCATACAAACGGATGCTCGTCCAAATGCAGGCGATAAAGTCATGGATGCAAAGCAAAGTGAGGTTGGCCAAATTGTCAAAGCAACGCCCAACCTAGATAATGGTTTTGATGTGCTGATTGAAATGCGGATTGAAGCAAAAGAAGCGGGTCACACCTACTGGGAGCAATGTCCCGTAATATTTGGCACTTTGCCCTATAGTTTGGAAGCGATCGCAAGTCCCACTTAGTTAATCAATGACTTCTGGCTTTGGCATCGCTGGTTTACTTGGCATGGGTTGATCAATGACTTGATAAAACACTTCGTCTGACTTAATCATGCCAAGCTCACTTCGCGCGCGCTCCTCAACAGCTTCATTCCCCTGCTTGAGGTCGCGCACCTCAGCTCTTAATGCATCATTACGCTGCTTGTAAATATTATTTTGCTCTGTTTGCTGTGAAACTTGTTGATTCACCCGCCAAACGCGAAGCCAACTACCCTTACCTAGCCAAAGCGGATATTGTAGCAATGCTATTAATATCACAAATATTAACGTTAATGCTTTCATTTCTGGTTATTGGTTAACCATTCCCCATTAAAAACAACAGCTTCAAACAACCACAAAAATTTTCAGCTATTTAAATAGCTGATAAAAGGCCGAAATACCTGCATAACTCGTTGCATCACCTAGCTCCTCCTCAATACGAAGTAGCTGGTTGTATTTAGCAACACGCTCCGAACGACATAAAGAGCCTGTTTTGATCTGTAGTGCATTAGTAGCAACTGATATGTCTGCAATGGTTGTGTCTTCAGTTTCCCCTGAACGATGTGAAACCACAGCGGTATAACCAGCACGTTTTGCCATCTCAATCGTTTCAAATGTTTCAGTTAGCGTGCCAATTTGATTGACTTTAATTAGCACAGAGTTCGCTACCCCACGCTTAATGCCTTCTTTTAATATTTTAGGGTTGGTTACAAACAAATCATCGCCGACTAATTGGACTTTACTGCCTAGGCGCTTAGTCAATAGATCCCAACCATCCCAGTCAAACTCATCCATACCGTCTTCAATGCTGATAATCGGATATTTATCACATAATGTTGCTAGGTAATCACAAAATTGTGCAGATGTCAGTGATGTATTTTCTGAGGCAAGTACATATTGTCCGTCTTTATAGAATTCACTGCTTGCACAATCCAAGCCGAGGTAAACATCTTTACCAGGCTCATAACCTGCAGCAGTAATTGCTTCCATAATTAGCTGTAGCGCAGCTTCATTAGAAGGCAAATCTGGTGCAAAACCACCTTCATCGCCAACAGTTGTTGCCAAGCCTTTTGCGGCCAGTGTTTTTTTCAATTGATGGAAAATCTCAGCACCACAACGTAGCGCTTCACGGAAAGTCGGCAATCCCGCTGGAATAATCATAAACTCTTGAATATCGACAGAGTTATCCGCATGTTCGCCACCATTGATAATGTTCATCATCGGCGTTGGCAATTGCATCATGCCAGAGCCACCTAAATAACGATATAGTGGTAGACCACTTTCTTCTGCCGCAGCTCGCGCACAAGCCATAGACACCGCTAGAATCGCGTTTGCACCCAAACGGTCTTTATTGTCTGTTCCATCAAGCTCAATTAATGTTTTATCAATAAAGCTTTGCTCTTCACAATCAAGACCAATAATCGCTTCAGTAATTTCAGTATTCACATTTTCAACGGCCTGTAGCACACCTTTACCGAGATAGCGTGCTTTATCATCATCACGAAGCTCTACTGCTTCTTTTGCGCCTGTAGAAGCCCCTGAAGGTACTGCTGCACGTCCGATAATGCCACTTTCCAATAACACATCTGCTTCAATGGTTGGGTTGCCACGTGAATCCATAATCTCGCGGGCGATAACATCAACAATAGCGCTCATCGTTTTTCCTTTAATAGTTTCTCATTAATAGTAATATAGTATGCATTAAATCCTAAAATGCTATGTGTATTTTTATAGCGACATTTCTGCTAATCCAGCCTTTTTTACTAGATTGTCAATATCGACCAATACATGCAACAAGTCTTCCATCTTATCTAACGGCCAAGCATTCGGTCCATCTGATAATGCTTTGGATGGATCTGGATGTGTTTCCATAAATACGCCGGCAATACCGCTTGCAACCGCTGCGCGTGCTAAAACTGGCACGTGTTCACGCTGACCACCACTTTTATCACCTTGACCTCCAGGTTGTTGTACAGAGTGCGTTGCGTCAAACACAACTGGGCAATTGGTTTCTCGCATAGTTGCCAAGCCACGCATATCTGAAACTAGCGTGTTATAGCCAAATGATGCACCTCGTTCACAAACCATAATATTGTCTGCTCCACCATTCGCTTCTTTGGCTTTATTGACCACCTGTAGCATGTCATGTGGTGCCAAAAATTGCCCTTTTTTGATATTAACTGGCTTGCCTGATTTTGCACAGGCAACAATAAAATCAGTTTGCCTACATAAAAATGCTGGCGTTTGTAGCACATCTACCACTGCAGCCACATGTGGCACCTGTTCCTCTGTATGCACATCGGTTAAAACAGGCACACCAATTTGACTTTTGACTGCATCTAAAATATTTAAGCCTTCTTCCATGCCAAAACCACGAAAGGTCTTGGTAGAGCTGCGATTGGCTTTGTCGAAAGATGATTTATAAATGAAAGGTACACCAATTCGATCGGCAATTTCTTTTAATTGACCCGCTGTTTCAATCGCAAACTCACGCGACTCAATGACACAAGGCCCTGCAATTAAAAACAAAGGCTGATGCAATCCAACTTCAAAACCACATAATTTCATTTATTTTTGACCTTTAAAAGTGAGTGCAGCATTTACATAGGCAGTAAACAGTGGATGCCCAGCCCGTGGATTTGAGGTGAACTCTGGATGGAACTGACAGGCCACAAACCAAGGGTGCGTAGCCTCTGGCAACTCAATCATTTCACATAAAGCTTCTGAGGGTGTGCGTGCAGAAATGATTAAGCCAGCTGCTTTTAATTGTTCTACATAATGATTATTGACTTCATAGCGGTGTCTATGCCGTTCTGTGACTTGCTCACCGTAGATTTCTGAAGCCTTAGTATTTGGCTCAACAGGACAAGACTGCGCACCTAGCCGCATCGTGCCCCCTAAATCCGAATCTGCATCACGTTTTTCAACTTTACCTGAAGCATCTTTCCACTCTTCAATTAAACCGACTAGCTTATGCTCGGCATCAGGATTAAACTCCGTACTGTTTGCATCCGTTAACCCAGCAACATTGCGTGCGTACTCAATCACTGCCAACTGCATTCCCAAACAGATACCTAAATAAGGAATTTTGTTCTCCCGCGCATACTGGATTGTTTTAATCTTACCTTCAGTCCCACGCTTACCAAAACCACCTGGTATGAGAATGCCGTCCATTGCTTTCAGTGACTCAGTACCGTTCGTTTCCACTTCTTCACTATCAATAAAGTGAATATTCACCTTAGCATTGGTATGAATGCCTGCATGTATCAAGGCTTCCGTCAGTGACTTATATGACTCGGTCAAATCGACATACTTACCAACAAAGGCAACATCGACTTCATGTTGAGGATTCGCTAAGGCGGTGGTGATTTTCTTCCATTCACTCAGGTTCGCTGCTTTAGCCAGTATGCCGAGTTTGTGGCAAACTATTTCATCCATCATTTGATCATGAAGTAATAATGGGATTTGGTAGATAGATTCGGCATCTATCGCACTAATAACGGCTTCAAATGCTACATTGGTAAATAATGCAATTTTTCTACGTTCGTCCTCAGGAATCTCACGTTCAGCACGACACAGCAATATATCCGGTTGAATACCGATTTCGCGCAACTCTTTCACAGAGTGCTGTGTAGGCTTAGTTTTCAGTTCGCCTGCTGTGGGAATCCATGGCAATAAAGTCAAATGCACGTAACAAGTATTAGTCCGGCCTTCTTCAAAGCCCATTTGTCGTATGGCTTCCAAAAATGGTAATGACTCAATATCACCAACAGTACCACCAACCTCAACTATCGCTACATCAGCACCTTTTGCGCCCTCTTTGATATGCGCTTTAATTTCATCAGTAATGTGGGGAATGACCTGAACCGTTTTACCGAGATACTCACCACGGCGCTCTTTTTTAATGACTGTTTCGTAGATTTGACCGGTGGTGAAATTGTTACTTTTCGCCATGCGCGCACTTATAAAGCGCTCGTAATGGCCTAAATCTAAATCGGTTTCTGTGCCATCATCTGTGACAAATACTTCACCATGTTGAAACGGTGACATGGTGCCAGGGTCAACATTGATGTAGGGATCTAACTTTAGCATGGTGACTTTAATACCACGCGATTCGAGGATAGCGCCAAGGCTCGCCGCTGCAATGCCTTTTCCTAAAGAAGAAACAACACCGCCGGTTACAAATACATATTTGGTCATGAAAAGGCTTTATAAGAATTATTGCAGACGGGATGTTATTTTACGTCAAAGGCACTACAATCACAATGAAACGCTGCATCACTTTACAATAAAAATATAAAAATATTTTTTCTACTAAGGGAAGTCGTTGTGAAAAAGGAATTTATCAACTGGGAAGCTATTGAAGCAGACCCTCGCTTTGTCCAACTACATCAAGATAAAAATCGTTTTTTATGGCGCATGATGCTCTTCGCCCTCGTCTACTTCTTTTGCCTACCGATTGCCACAGCCTACTTCCAAGATATTTTTAAAATCAAAATATGGGGTGTGATTAACTTAGGCCTTATTTTCGCACTTAGCCAATTCATCGTCGCATGGGGAATCGCTATGCTTTATGCAAAACGCGCCAATACAGAGTTTGATAAGCGTGCAAAAGTACTCGTGGATGATGCGCAGCAAGTTTCTAAAGCCAAAGGAGCCAGCCTATGAAATATCAGTGGCTAACCTTTTTAGTATTTAGCAGCATTATTGCTGGCACTATGTATATCACCTATTGGGCCAGCCAACGCGTTAAATCTGCCAAAGATTTTTATGCGGCTGGTAATAGCATTAGTGGTCTGCAAAACGGCTGGGCGATTGCTGGCGACTATTTATCTGCAGCCTCTTTCCTAGGCATCGCTGGCTTAATCTCGCTTTATGGTTACGATGGTTTTATGTACTCAGTTGGGTTTCTGATGGGCTATATCGCGGTACTCCTCGTTATTGCCGAGCCTTGCCGTAATATTGGCAAATATACATTGGGCGATATACTTTCATTTAGAAATGACCCTAAAAAAACACGCATCATTGCTGCACTATCGACCATTACTATCAGCACGTTTTACCTTACTGCGCAAATGGTAGGTGGCGGTGTCTTAGTCAAGACGCTCATTGGTATCGAATACGAAGTCAGTGTTGCGGTTGTTGGCACGCTCATGCTGGCTTACGTTGTCTTTGGCGGCATGGTGGCAACGACCTATGTACAGATAGTGAAAGCGGTACTACTTGTGATTGCTTCTTTGGTGCTCGTTACTCTAGTTTGGCTGCCATATGGCTTCAGCCTACCCAGTTTCTTGCAAGCAGTCGTTGATAATCCTATGGTGCAAGCGCAAGTGAGCAAGCTACTTGGCACCGCTGCTAGCACAATGACGGCTGAAGAGCTTGGGCAACGCTTTTTAGAGCCAGGCCTGTTTTTAAAAAACCCAATCGACCAAATTAGCTTAGGCATGGCATTAGTGTTTGGCACCGCTGGCTTACCGCATATCCTTATGCGCTTTTTTACCGTGCCCAATGCGCAAGAAGCGCGTAAATCCGTGGTCTGGGCCATGGCGATTATTGGTGGCTTTTATGTGCTTACACTTTTCCTCGGCTTTGGTGCGGCAATTCATGTTGGGCCAGAAACCATCGGCGGTATTGATAAAGGCGGCAACATGGCAGCGCCGTTGTTGGCACAGTACCTAGGTGGTGGTGCAGATTCTTTGCTGGGTAATTTTATGTTGGCATTTGTTGCAGCTGTCGCCTTTGCCACCATTGTCGCGGTAGTGGCAGGCTTGGTGCTTGCTTCTGCCTCAGCTATCGCGCACGACTTATATGTAAATGTATTAAAAGAAGGAGAAGCCACACCAGCGCAACAAATGAAAGCCGCAAAAATTGCCTCTATTGGTGTCGGCATCATTGCTATTCTGATTGGTGTTCTGGCTAAAGGACAAAACGTAGCACATTTGGTTGGCATGGCATTCGCCGTTGCCGCTAGTAGTAATTTACCTGCTATTTTTCTCACTTTGTATTGGAAAAAGTGCAATACCAACGGTGTGATTGCTGGCATGTTAATGGGTGCAGGCGTAGCGATTTTATTGGTCTTAATTTCACCCAATGTGACCTATCCACAAAAAATATTGGGAGATGCTGACCTTGTGCTAAATGGCGCATCGGCACAAGCCGCTACTCCAGCACAAAAAAGTGAAGGTCCAATCTGCGAATTCTTCACCATTTGCCAAAATGCAGCACCTGCAAAAGCAGCAACAGAAATTGTCTTGCCTGCCAAAGACCAGATTATAGAACTTAAAGGATTGAGCTCGCGCATACGCAGCAAAGAAGCCTTAGATGGTATCAACAGCAAAATAGCGGTGCTAGAAAAAAGAATGGCTAAAGCTAATGCTGATATAGCTAAATACTCGGGCCAAACGACTAGCATGCTTGGATTAGAGAAGCCACTGTTTCGGTTAAAGAACCCTGGCATTCTCTCGATTCCATTAGGCTTTTTATTGGTAATTTTGTTCTCACTATTGACGCGTGATAAACGTAGTGAACAATTATGGGAAGAGCTCTATGTGCGGCAAAATACTGGACTAAATGTGGAAGGTGCTTCACATTAAATTCAAACATTACGGCCACATTTACTTTTGATTGTTATACTAGCAGGAAACGCTTAACTTCCAGATTTATAAAGAAAAAAATTATGTCACAATTAACTTTCATTATATTATTATACGGACACATGGGTCCGTATAATAACTGTTAGGCATTAAAAGCATGGGCATCCTAAACCTATTCAAAAAGAAAGGCGAAAAAGTCAGCGCAATCATTAATGAGATTGAGCTAGAAATGAAGTCTATTGGTTTTTGGTCAAACAACCCTCCTGATTTTGAGGCTTCTAATTTCACGGAAGCCCCATCCTTTGAGTTATGGCTACAATGTGTATTTATACCCAATGTCAAAGATGCTATATCAAAAGGCTCCTATCCAAAGCAGAGTCAGGTTGGCCTTATGGCTATGAGAGAATATGACCACCATAGTCATGTAGAAGTGGCACAGAATTTAATAAGCTTACTAAACAAGTTCGATGAGGTTATTGAGGGTAGTTGGCGGTAGTTAATAAACCCCTAACCCATCATTCAAGCGGGACTCCTAACGGAGCCCCTTAATTTAAACGTTAAAATCTAAGTACCTCGCCAAAACCGAAGAATATGCCCTTTAAACGGCTCATCTAGATAATCCGTATGCAATGGTTGTGTGTGGGTATATTCAAAGCCAAACTCAACCAGCGCTTTACTTAACTTCGTTTTGCGACCACGCCCAGGGTCAACTAAAATAACTTCGCAAGCAGGCTCAGCATGTCTATTGATAAAATCCGCCAGTTGCTCTATATGACCATCTTCATACAAAATATCGCTACCAATAATCATATCAAAGCGTCCTAATGTATCGGAGACTTCCGCCCAATCCGCACGTTCAAAAGCAATTGTTTTTCCGTTATTCAAATTGGTGTTTCTATTTAAGAATATTTCTACTTCTGGATGATAATCGCTTGCAGTAATATCTGCACCCTGCTCATTAAGTAACAAGCTTGTTAAGGCCATACCACAGCCAATTTCTAAAATACGCTTGTTGGTCGTGTCATAGTTATCCATATGGTGTGCCAATACCATACTTGAAGGCCATATAACGCCAAATAGTGGCCATAACGATGATGAAATGCCCAAATTGAGCGCAGTATCCTCTGGGTCACTAAATTGCTGCTTGTCACGCAGTGTGCAGAGATGAATATCAATGTTCTCAAACTCAATCGTTTGATAGCGTAACCGTAGTGCCATAATGCCTCCAAAGGTGAGCAATGACGCTCAGTCAACTATCAGCTTTTTGAAAAGCTTTTATTCGCGATAAGTGACAAAACGAAAAGTAATGCAGGAACAGGTTATAGTAATGGGCTAGAAGCGCAAGTTATTTAAGCCATTTAAGCGTCAGTTAGTTACGATAACCTTTAAACTGCTGAAACACCTCGCGCATTTGCTCTTCTGAAAGTAAGGGCGGCTCTGGACTGATTTGCAATAATCGCCAATATTGTTCGCATAGATTTTCCACTTCAATGGCGATAGCTAGCGCTTCTGCTAGATTAGTACCCACTGCAATCATGCCATGATTCGCTAGCAAACAGGCTTTGCGATCTACTAAGGCATCTACAGCACAATCTGATAAGGCTTGGGAGCCAAACAAGGCATATGGTGCGCACCGAATAGAATCACCACCCATCATTGCTATCATGTAGTGGAAAGCTGGCAAGTCTAGATGCAGGCAAGCCACCGTAGTAGCAAACATGCTGTGGGTATGAATAATGGCGTTAACCTCAGGGCGACTCTGTAAAATATCTCGATGAAAGCGCCATTCAGATGATGGCTTTTTGTTTCTTTCGTAACTCCCATCGAATTGCACTTTTACAATCGTGTCGACAGTCATGTTTTCAGGCAGTATGGCGGAAGGTGTAATTAGAAATCCATCACCATTGCGGCAGCTAATATTACCTGAGCAGCCTTTATTCAATCCGCTTGTAACAAGCTGCTGGCTGACCGTCACCAGTTGTTGTGCTATTGTTTCCATATTATTTCTGCTTACTCATAATTGACCTGTTGGCCTTGCGCCTTTGCCCAAGCCATGACAGCTTCAAATTTAGGGGAATTGGACGCTGCCTCATTGTAGTCTTGCAACAAGCCCCAGCTGCCATGACGTGACCATTTTTCAGTACTATTAAATAAGCAGATTAAATCACCGCCTATTGATTGCCAAGTATCTAAATATTCGGTATACGCTTTGCCCATGCGCTCATCTTGGTTTGCAGCCAAAAATAACTCGGTCAGCTTGTCATTATTTTCAGCACCTGCAACACCAACTAAATGCTGGCCTGCCTCGTAGGCAACCAGTTTGACGCCATGTGCATCAGCGACTTTTTTGTTTTTCTGCATCCATTGTTTCGATTGTGGCAATGCGACTGTATCAATAGTCGCGAATAATTTATCTAAACGCCAATTCGCTACCGTTTCTGCATCCAAGTTTGACCCATCAGCTTGTAAGGGAATGTTCAAGCTAATATAGGGCGCAATTGCTAACACATCTACATGCTCAGTGACTTCTGGCGCTTTTAATAACTGATCAGCGTGCCACTCATTCGCGGCTTGTGAGGCAATCACGCGGATGATACGACTGTGATCATCAAAAACGCTTTCCCAGATTTTAAAAATCTCAACTGATCTTTTGGCGTTAAAAAGAAATGCTGCTTGCCATCTATCTCGATTTAATTGTAACTTTGTCCCTTGTTCTTCCGCATAGTGATACTGGTCAAAGGCACCGTTCCAGACTTCATTGGAATACTCTACCCATGCGCGCAAGCCAGGCTGCAAATTGTTTTTCACAAACACCGCAAACTGTTTAATGTACTCATCTGTTACTAGATGCGGCATGCAAAACCAAATATCAGCTTGCAAACGGTTTGCCAAATCAACCAGCAGCTCTACTGGCACACCTTTTACTGCATAGCTAACATCGTTAGGTTTAGGTCTATCTTGCCACTGCGACTGTTTTGAGTGATTGGTCGCCATCATATCCATTACGCGAATGCAAGCGACGCCTTGCCAACGCTTTAAAAAGTCTGGATGCCAAGGATTTTCGGCAGCACTAGACGCTAGCCCAGGCGCAATCACGCGGATATTGCGCATATGGTTTTGTGGATTTGTTGCAATGATATTAATAGCTAGCATGCCTTTAGTTGCATCAACATCAGCCTCCATAAGGCCTTCGTCCTGCTTGCGCACTACGCCTACTGAAAATAGCAGCTCAATCTCCCCTTCACCATCATAGAGAATAGTATAGGTGCCACTAGGATAGCGGACTTTATCCCCAGCGCAGAGAATTTTAGTTGCCCCACAACCCTTTTCGAGCTTTTTTACCCAGCCGTTTTCGTCTAAATCTAGCTTAGGGCCCTTACCCCATTCACCAAAATCGGCGGGCTGACTCACCCATTCGCCAGATTGACGCATTAAATTTGCAAAGGGCAGTTCAGATGCCCAATAGGCAATGCCACTAAAATTAATGCCCATGCGTGCTTTTGCCTTAGGTACTGGCTTATTACTTGACGAAATCTCTAATTGATTATTTTCTTTAGCATTGCTATTAAGCGTCTTATAACCAAGAAATACACTGCCTGCCGCTAAGGCACTTAAACCTGCTAAAAATTTTCTTCTTGCGTTTGGCGCATGTTTCATTTCTGCCTCCTAAGGTGTTGGCATTGTATTACTTGCTGGCTTTACCATGATTTGCGTTGGGTCAAATACACCTAATTCTGTAATAATCCCTGTGACCAACTTCGCAGGCGTCACATCAAAAGCAGGATTCGCAGCAGCACTCTCGTGCGGCATAATGCGAAAGGTATTGATATGGCCTTCTTCAGTCATGCCGTGCATATAAGCAACCTCATCTGCATGACGCTCTTCAATTTGAACTTGACCGCCATGCGAAAGATTTTGGTCAATCGTTGGGCTAGGTACCGCTGCATAAAAAGGAATCTGATTATCAAATGCCGCCAATGCTTTGAGATATGTCCCTATTTTATTGCAAACATCGCCATTTGCAGCCACTCGATCAGCACCCACAATCACCATATCAACTTGACCTTGCTGCATTAAATGCCCACCTGCATTATCTGTAATCACCGTATGAGGCACTCCATGCTGCGCAAGCTCCCATGCTGTTAAACTCGCACCTTGGTTGCGTGGCCTGGTTTCATCCACCCAAACATGTATTTTCAGCCCCGCATCATGTGCAGCATAAATAGGGGAAAGCGCCGTGCCAAAATCGACAGTAGCAAGCCACCCTGCATTGCAATGCGTTAATATATTGATCACTTTGTCTTGATACAACTGCTTGATCAATTGAAACCCATGCTGGCCAATCAATTGGTTTTGCTTTACATCTTCATCGGCAATGCGTGCAGCTTCCTCCCATGCAACAGATATACGCTCATTTTGGCTACAGTTTTTCAATAGGCTTGTCATACGCTTAACCGCCCACGATAAATTAACAGCTGTAGGTCTGGACTGAATGAGTCTTGTAGCAGCCAAATCTAAATATTCATCAGAAACATTTTCCAGCATGGCTAGTGCTATCCCATATGCCGCGGCAGCACCAATCAAAGGCGCACCACGCACTTGCATAGTGCTTATTCCTTTTACCATCATTTCCAGTGAAAATACTTGGACGATTTCAAATTTGAATGGCAATTGAGTCTGATCGATAATCTCAACATACTGGGATTGTGTGTCTGGCCAAATGGTACGATAGTGTTTCTGGTTGATATGCATAAAAACGATACAGTTACTATTCTTTATTCAAAAAAATTATTAAAAAAATATTATTTTTTACTTGCATTTTTTTTAGAAGTATTTACTTGTATATTTCCATCCACAAAAACTGTGGATAACTTTGTGGATTGTTGTTTCACAAAAACGTAACTTACCAATTTGAAAGGGTTTTTTTAAAAAGTTCATTTTTTAATCTATTTTTTTATCCAATAAAATCAATAACTTACAGCATGTCTTTGGTTTTATACAGTTTTTTTGCATGAGTTAATGTAACACTTCAAGTCATGTGCATAAGTCAGCTAATTTAGGTAAAACGTCGATAGAATTTTTCCTAGTCATTTCAATGATTTGCGACACAGACATGCGCCTTATATCGGCTAAAACAGTCGCTATTTTACTTAATTCTTTTGGGCTGTTTTTTTCGTTTTTATCTAGCCACGCAGGAGACATATCTGGCGCATCTGTTTCCAAAACAATTGACTCTAGCGGCAAATTTTTTGCTAACGCGCGAATTTTAGTCGCGCGTGAATAAGTCATTGCACCACCAACCCCCAATTTAAACCCAAGGGCAATGAATGCCTCAGCTTGGTGCATGCTACCGTTAAAAGCATGTGCAATTCCGCCACGCACTTTAACGCGCCTTAAGTGCTTCAGTATATCGTCAATAGCACTACGTACATGTAAAATCACAGGCAGGTCATATTTTTTTGCAAGCAAAAGCTGCTCTCTGAAAATAGTCTCCTGTAGCGTTTTATTATCTTTCGTGACAAAAAAATCTAATCCTATCTCACCAATAGCCACGAGTTTATTTTTTTGCAATAAGGTTTCAGAGACTAGCGTGTCGAGTCTAGTAATGTCATTAGGCTTGAAGTCATCTACAAACATCGGATGTATACCTAAGGCATAACTACAGCGTTCATTCTGTTCAGCTAACATTGCGACTTGCTTAAAGTTATCTGAACTAACAGCAGGAACGACCATCATCTGCACACCAGATATTACTGACTGCTGAATAACTTGCGCGCGATTTAAATCAAATTCCTTGGCGTCTAAATGACAATGTGTATCAATAAGTTTCACAGTCACCTACACCTAGCCAAAATGCGGATATCCTCGCCAAACAAACGCACATCAGTCACATCAAGAGAAACGGCGTCCTGCATAAACTGTAACGCAGAGAATGCAAACATGTTCCTGCTGTCGCCTCCCATCAATTTTGGCGCATAATAAACGATGAGCTCATCAATCAACTTAAGTGCCATCAGGGCGCCGTTGAGCACCTCCCCACCCTCTACCATCACTTCATTGATTTCATTACTGGCAAGATGGCTTAACAGGCTACTCAAGCAGACTTGACCGTCCTCATTCGGAATGCAAAGCAAAGACGCGCCGCTTGCAGCTAATGTTTTTGCTTTATTGTCATCATCACGGGCAAAAGCAATGAGCACCTCTGGATTTTGGAGCACCTTTGCGTTCAGTGGAGTACGTAAATCACTATCCACAATCACACTTAATGGCTGTCGATCAATAGGAAACGCCCTCACCGTTAAACTGGGATTATCTTTCAATATCGTCCCTATCCCTGTCAGCATCGCACAAGATCGCGCACGCCAGTGCTGCACATCCATTCTAGCCGCTGGGCCTGTAATCCATTGACTCACGCCATTAGCTAGCGCTGTTTTACCATCTAAGCTTGCAGCGATTTTGCTTCTTACATAGGGTGTGCGGTTAACCATCCTTGAGACAAAACCTGAATTTAGTGTCTGCGCCTGTTGCTGCATTAACCCAGTAAACACAATAATATTGGCTGCTTGCAAAGCTGCAACACCTTGCCCTGCGACCAATGGGTTTGGGTCTTGCATCGCAATGATTACTTTTGCGACACCTGCCTTGATGAGTGCTTCAGTACAAGGCGGCGTTTTGCCGTGGTGTCCACAAGGCTCAAGTGTGACATAAGCCGTTGCACCTTTTGCTTGCTTACCTGCTTTTGCAAGCGCATGTATTTCAGCATGAGGCGTACCGGCCTTAAGATGCGCACCCTCACCAACAACCACTTCATTTTTTACAATCACGCATCCTACGCGCGGGTTAGGCATCGTAGTATAAAGACCTTGTTCTGCTAACCGCAAAGCCTGAGCCATGTAAACGTGGTCATCAGGCGTGAAGTTACTCATCATCAATTCTATTTTAAATCTTTAAGTGCATCACGGAAGTCGTCTGCGTCTTGAAAACTGCGATAAACGGACGCAAACCGGATATAAGCAACTTTATCAAGCTTTCGCAACTCAGCCATGACCAGCTCTCCAATTTGTCTTGAGGGGACTTCGCGTTCACCCATCACAAGCAATTTGCTACGAATATGATGTAGCGCTTCTTCAATTAGCTCCGCAGAAACAGGTCGTTTATGCAACGCAAGGAAAAAGCCTTCGCGTAACTTTTCATCTTTGAAGTCTTCACGGTTACCATTACCTTTAACCACCTGAGGTAAGCGCAAATCCGCGGTTTCATAAGTCGTAAATCTTTTGTCACAACTACCGCAACGTCGCCTACGACGAATCGCATCACCTTCGTCATTAACTCGAGAGTCAATGACTTGTGTATCGTCAGCACTACAAAAAGGGCACTTCATACGTGATTTTTATTGCACATTAGTCGGTATAAACCGGAAAGCGTGAAGTTAATTCATGCACGCGTGTCTTAGTCGCTGCAATCGCTTCCTCATCCGCTGGGTTATCCAATACATCAGCAATCAAATTGGCAACCAGCTTTGCTTCTTGCTCTTTAAAGCCGCGTGTTGTAATCGCGGGTGAACCAATCCGAATACCAGAAGTAACAAATGGACTTTCTGGGTCATTCGGAATCGCATTCTTATTGACGGTAATATGGGCTAATCCTAATACTGCGTCAGCCGCTTTACCGGTCAAACCTTTTGGTCGCAAGTCTACTAAAAAGACATGCGACTCTGTGCGCCCAGAGATAATGCGCAAACCACGCTCTGCTAAAGTTTCTGCCATCACCACAGCATTTTTCAATACTTGTGTTTGATAGACTTTAAACTCTGGCGTCGAAGCCTCTAAAAATGCCGTCGCTTTGCCTGCCATCACATGCATTAATGGCCCACCTTGCAAACTTGGGAATACACTTGAATTTAATTGTTTCTCAAATTCAGCTTTTGCTAGAATAATACCGCCTCGTGGGCCGCGTAGGGTTTTGTGTGTCGTCGAAGTGACAAAATCAGCGTGAGGCACTGGATTAGGGTAAACACCTGCCGCAATCAACCCTGAGTAATGTGCCATATCTACCATGAAATAGGCACCGACTTTTTTGGCAATTTCAGCCATACGCGCCCAATCAAAGCGTAAAGCATAAGCTGAAGCACCGCCGATTAATAACTTAGGCTTTGTTTCAAGCGCAATGCGCTCCATATCATCGTAATCAATCTCTTCCTTCTCATTAAGTCCATAAGCTACAATGTTGAACAACTTGCCTGAAATATTAGCTGGTGACCCATGCGTTAAATGCCCGCCATGACCTAAGTTCATCCCCATAATAGTGTCGCCTGGCTTGAGCATTGCAAAATACACAGCCTGGTTTGCTTGCGAACCTGAATGTGGTTGTACATTTGCATACTCAGCACCATACAAGCGTTTCAAACGGTCAATCGCTAACTGCTCTACTTGATCGACAAATTCGCAGCCACCATAAAATCGCTTACCAGGATAACCTTCTGCATACTTATTGGTTAACTGTGAACCTTGCGCCTCCATTACAGCAGGACTTGTATAGTTTTCTGACGCAATCAGCTCGATGTGCTGGTCTTGTCGGACAACTTCAGCATCAATCATTCTTGCGATTTCAGGGTCCGTAATATGAAGCGTTTTTGCGTGACTAAACATGAGGTTTAATGATTTCCAAATTGACTTAAAAATGAAGCAGCATTTTATCATGCCAAAGTGTTTACTTGAAACTTAAATCCGATAGTCTGCATAGGGCAACTGTTAAGTGATGCGCACCAAAATAATGCACCAAATGCATGATTTCAATGTCATTCATGCACGGTCAATAACATTAATTTAACTAAGCTGTTGTTTTATTTTATAAAAATATACTGGCACACAGCTTGCTTATAAAGAAACGAAACGTAATTCTCCAAAGTTTCGCCCTCCTCCCTCTTCCCAACCCTCGTGGTTGGGTTTTTTTTAGCTTTCAAATCCTTTTGTTAGCAGGCTATAATTACTACACTCAAACAATCAGGACTAAAGCACACGTAAATGAAGTGGACAGACTCCCAAAGAATTGCAGAAGACTTATACGACAAATACCCAGAAACAAACCCTAAAACCATTCGATTTACCGACTTAATGGAATGGGTAATGGCGTTAGATGGGTTTGAAGATATTGAAGAGCATTGTGGTGAAAAGATTCTGGAAGCGATTCAACTAGCATGGATTGATGAAGCGAGCTAATCATGTTTGAAGCATTGCTTGGGCTTTTCATCAAGCATTTCATTTGCGACTTCCCATTGCAGATGTTCCCTTGGTTATACAAAAACAAAGGACGCTATCTTCATCTTGGCGGCATTGTACACGCTGGTCTACACGGTATAGGTACCTTTATCGTACTCTGCTATTTCTTGAACTATCAAGTAGCGCTTGTATTCGGATTGCTAGACCTATTGCTGCACTACCATATTGATTGGGCAAAAATGAATCTCTCAAGGCATTACCATTTAAAACCAGATAACAGCGAATGGTTTTGGTTATTGCTAGGCTTCGATCAATTTTTACATCATCTTACTTATTTTGCGATTATTTACTATGCATTCAAATACACAACCTAGCAACAACACATCGGATAGTATTCCCAAAGAAATTTTTAAAGCCTATGATATTCGCGGCATTGTTGGCAAAACACTGACCCCTGAAATTGTAGAAGCCATTGGTCATGCACTGGGCAGTGAAGCCGTTGCACGTAAACAACACACCATCTGCATCGGTTACGATGGCCGTTTATCAGGCCCAGAACTGGCAGCGGCACTCTCAAAAGGCATTCGCAAATCTGGCATCAACGTCATTAATTTAGGTTTGGTTGCAACGCCCGTCGTTTACTTTGCTGCTTATCATCTTAATACTAACTGTGGTGTGATGGTAACAGGCAGCCATAATCCACCAGATTACAATGGCTTAAAAATGGTCCTTGCAGGGGATACCCTCTCAGGTGATGTTATTCAAAATTTACGTTTACGTATAGAAAACAAAGATCTGTCGACTGGAAATGGCGAAGAAAGTAGCTACAACATTGATGAAGAATATATCAATAAAATTAGTAGCCATATCAAACTTTCTCGACCAATGAAAATCGCGGTCGATTGCGGAAACGGTGTTGCTGGTGCATTTGCGAAAAAGCTATATGAGGCGCTCGGCTGTGAAGTAGAGGAATTATTCTGTGAAGTTGATGGTCATTTTCCAAATCACCATCCAGACCCCTCTGTCCCTGACAATTTAAAAGACTTAATAAACGCATTAAAAACGGATGATGCCGAAATTGGGCTTGCTTTTGATGGCGACGGTGATCGATTAGGTGTCGTTACCAAAGAAGGCAACATTATCTACCCAGACCGCCAATTGCTGCTATTTGCTGAGGATGTGCTTAAGCGCGATCCAGGCGCAACCATCATTTATGATGTCAAATCTACACGTAATTTAGCGCCTTGGATTAAAGCACGTGGTGGCAATCCGCTCATGTGGAAGACTGGTCACTCACTAGTAAAAGCCAAAATGAAAGAAACAGGCTCAGCTTTAGCTGGAGAGATGAGCGGTCACGTATTTTTCAAAGAGCGCTGGTATGGATTCGACGATGGCCTGTATTCTGGCGCACGCTTGTTGGAAATTCTCAGCCAATTTAATGACCCCTCTGCCGTATTGAATGCATTGCCTGATAGTGTGAGCACCCCTGAACAGCACATCAATATGAAAGAAGGCGAACCACACGCGCTAATTGCAACATTACAGAAAACAGCAAAATTTGAAGATGCTGAAGTACTGACTATTGACGGTCTAAGAGTTGAATATGCGGATGGATTTGGCTTGATGCGACCATCAAATACAACCCCTGTCATTGTGCTAAGGTTTGAAGCAGATAATGAAGCTGCATTACAGCGTATACAAAATGAATTCAGGTCGGTAATCTTAGCCGAAGCACCTGATGTCAAACTACCATTTTAGCGGATGTCAAAAAACGGTCTATTTCTTACGATTGTATGGGTTTGTATTGCTGCAGCAATTTACTATTTAGCAGACAATATTCAAAATCCTAATAAACTAAATGCGCTTGGGTCCGATACAGAAGTAACCCTCAAAAGAGGTCTAGATGGGCATTATAGAGCTGAAGCGCTTATCAATGGGCATAAGGTGAATGTATTGGTAGATACAGGCGCAACTGGTGTTGCCATTTCACAAGCCGTAGCCGATAAATTGAATTTAAAAAGTGTATCAGCCGTTAGAGCGGCTACTGCAAATGGCGATACGGTTAGCTACTTAGTTAGATTGAATTCCGTCAAATTAGGCGGCATTGAAGCGAAAAATGTCTCCGCATCAATCGCACCTGGCTTACAAGGTGATGTTTTACTTGGCATGAGCTTTTTAGGACGCATGGACGTACGCCTATATAAGGGGGAGATGACAATAAAACCAGCAAGATAACTGTAAGCATATAATAAATAAGCTAATTTTATTTATGAGTAATGAACAATCTTCTTTTTTTGTTGTCAAACGGTTATAGGCAAGCAATTGTTGCCTTGTATTTTTTAATTTTTATAGGAGATTTATGAATTTAAAACAAAAGAAATTACTGATCACATTAAGCACCCTCACACTCACAAGTATTACCTCAATAGCCTCACACGCAAAACAAGCCCATCTAAGCACCGGCGGATACGCCAGCGAATTTCAAAATCCAGTATTAATGAACAAAATTGATACCAATAAAAATAACCTTGTCTCATCTGGTGAGTATTATCGATTTAACGACCGCCTTTTTAATGAATTAGACCACAATAATGATGGTTTTCTTGATCAGAACGAATGGGTCGGAAAAAAAATAAAAAATAAAAATCCAACATTAGCAACTGGTGGTTACTTAAACGAACTGACAAAAGCTGAAATGATGAATGCAATGGATGACAACAAAGATACAACCGTATCGAAAGCAGAATTTCTCATTCATCAATTTAAAGTATTCAATACGCTTGATAAATCGAAAAATAAAGAGCTAACATTACAAGAGTGGGGATCTGAAGGATTAGTGAGTTAATTCTCTTTGTTATATAAGCAAAAAAGCCAGGTTAAACCTGGCTTTTTCTATGTAATGACTGTCGGTTTCGTTCTGCCTGTTAATGCTTCCAAATCAGAAATATGCATTGCTATCTGAATCATCTCTTGCAATGCATCCTGTGCATCTAAATGATGTTTTGCTGTATCAGGCTCGAAAGCCTCTATGTAAATTCTAATAGTTGCGCCTTGTGTTCCTGTCCCTGATAACCTAAACACAATACGAGAGCCATCTTCGAACAATATTCTTAGTCCCTGCAAATGGCTTATTGAACCATCAACAGGATCGGTATAAGAAAAATCATCGCACGTTTTTACAGTGTAATTCCCAAAATTTTTGTTTGGCAGTGCGTCAAACTGAGACCGAATATGGTCTATAACGCGGTTCGCTTCCTCAGTAGGAATCGCTTCAAAATCATGGCGTGAATAGACATTACGACCATACTCTGCCCAATGTGCCTTCACAATGCTTTCGACACTCTCTTTTTTACTCGCTAAGATATTAAGCCAGCATAAGACAGCCCACAAACCATCCTTTTCTCTAACATGCGCAGAACCTGTGCCAAAGCTTTCTTCACCACACAAAGTCACTTTGCCAGCATCCATTAAGTTACCAAAAAACTTCCAACCTGTTGGGGTTTCATAGCAATCTATGTTCATTTTTTGAGCAACCAAATCAACTGCGCCACTAGTAGGCATTGAACGTGCAACGCCAGCAATACCTGCTTGGTAAGCCGGAATTAAATAAGCATTAGCAGCAATTAAAGCTAAACTATCAGATGGCGTTACAAAAAAATGATTGCCTAAAATCATATTACGATCGCCATCACCATCCGATGCTGCGCCAAAATCAGGTGCATCTTTCCCATACATTATTTCAACCAAATCGTGAGCATAAGTTAAATTAGGGTCTGGATGCCCTCCTCCAAAATTATCACTCACTTCACAATTCATTAAACAAGCCTTAGGCGCACCCAAGCGATTTATAAATAACTCTTTCGCATATGGACCAGTGACAGCATGCATTGCATCAAATTTGAGCGTGAAACCCTCTACTAACAAAGCCTTTATTGCATCAAAATCAAACATACTTTCCATCAAATCAGCATAATCATTCACTGAGTTAATGACTTCTACAACAAACCCATTGAGTAGCGTCTCACCAATTGTATCAAGATCAATATCAGCGATATCTGCAACTTTATATTGTTGAATTTGTTTGCTATTCTCAAAAATAGCTTCGGTAATTTTCTCAGGCGCTGGTCCGCCGTTGGCAGTATTATATTTAATACCAAAATCCTCTTCTGGCCCCGCTGGATTATGACTTGCCGATAGAATAATCCCGCCAAATGTTTCATATTGGCGAATCACATTTGATGCAGCAGGTGTAGACAAAATACCGCCTTGTCCAACAATTACCTTGCTAAATCCATTCGCTGCCGCCATTTTTATAATCGTTTGTATCGCTGTACGGTTATAAAAGCGACCATCGCCACCCAATGTTAATACTGCATGCTCTGGTAGCGTGAGTGTGTCAAAAATACTTTGCACAAAGTTTTCAAGATAATGTTCTTGCTGGAATATTTTTACTTTTTTTCTAAGGCCTGAAGTACCTGGCTTTTGGTCTGAGAAAGCTTGTGTTGTGATTGTATGGATTTGCATAAAAGGCTCTACTCGCTTAATAATAGATGTGGTCGGAACGGCAGGATTTGAACCTGCGACCCCTTGTCCCCCAGTTTTAACCTCATTACACAAACTTAATTTAATCAACACCTTAAGATGCTTGCTGCTTTGGTAACAAGTGTGGGTTGCTTGTAATTATATATTAACTAAGTTTTAGGAGGTTACGTAATGGCTACACAAAATAAGTTTTTTCTATACCTAGGCGGCTTGCCTGTTGGCTCTAGCCATTCACTTAAAGAAGCCAATGAAGAGCTAACCACTGCGGTACTTAATAGAGCATTAAGAGGTAATGGCAGTGCTGTTACAGGTGAGATTCGAAATAGTGCTGGTGATGTTATTCAAAAACGTGAATTTGGAGAAGCAATCTACGGCGGTATGGAGGATGCATCATGAAAGTATCGTCAGAGCTTATAGAGTTTCTCAATTTAAGTCCACTTGACCAAGTGCGTTATTCACTACATTGCTTGAATGCTTGGACATCTGCCCCGCGCAACTATGTTGTTATCAAATTAGTCCGGATTCTATCTTTTCTTAAGTTGGAGAAAGCATCGTTTTATGTGTTGCTCTATTCAGGTTTGCTCAAAAGGATAATGGACAAAAATATGCTAGCCATCAATGACATTGATAATTATTTAATTGATTATGGCTTCCCAACAGAATGGCTGGGGTATGGGGACCGCCTTAGGTACCCATGGAGACACACATTTACGCGCATAGCGATGTTTTTTCGCGTCAAGTAGTGATGGTGCCTCTGAAATGATTGTTCGCGCTCTAAAGACAGATTTAACGCCTTCAAACGTATTGCGCATCGCAACGACGAGCGAAAGCCCGCGCGGTAGCGAGGAGGCGCGAAGCGCCGTGTTCTTTAATCTTGTAATAAGAACACTTACCAAATCACACACTTCTAATTTTCAGCTTTTTAAAAAAATTAAGCCCCAAGTTCTGCAAAACTTGAGGCTTGATGGCAATCTCATAGAAAGGAAACTTGCCAATGACTCACGTTTTACCACGAACCAAGGAAGTAATACAACAAGAAATACTGAATCTTAATGGCTATAAAAAATATAGAAAATTAACCGTCCATGACTTTGGTGGCAATAATGTAGAATTTTCACTAATGCCATGGGAGACATGGTCAGAGATTTCCGAAGAAGACTTATATCGCCCGTTCACTGAAAGAGGTAAAGGCGATAGGCAAAAATCCATAGAGTCGTCAATTAGGCGCTCTAGAAGAAGAGTGAGGCACCTTTGCAAGCTATTGAATGCGCGTTATATGGTCACTCTTACTACTCAAGAAATTATTACTGATAAAGCTGTGATGCAAAAATATTTTCAAGAGTTTGTTAGACGTATCAGAAAAGTTAATGATTTTCAGTATGTTGCTACGCTTGAGTTACAAAAACGTGGTGCTCTACATATGCATATTGCTGTTGGCACACGTCAATGCTGTAAGCTTCTGTGGTCTATTTGGCTTCATATAATCGGCAAGGACAAAGGAAGAGTTCACGTAACAAAAGAAGGAAAAGGTAGAGGTGCTAGAAATAGAATTGCTTCTTATATTTCAAAATATATTGCAAAAAGCTTCGAAGATGGTGAACTAAATAAAAAACGCTACTGGGCTAGTAAAAACATTGGTCATGCAGTTAAAACTATACATTTACTTCGCCCTGACTGGCCTATTGTAGAAGTGCTCCTATACATCAAAGAACTATGCGAGGAGTTAAAAGTCAACTTCAGCTTTGAATGTACATGGCAGAATTTAGACGAAGGGTTGTTTTGGATGGCAACTACATCCTGACGACTCGGTGTCTCATATTAACAACAGCAATATTTTCGATATACCCACATTCTGAATGTCGTTGTTTAACTTTGAGAACATTGCGATAATAGTTCCATGGCGACGCAGAGCAGAATTGAATGGACTGAACAAACGTGGAACCCTGTTACAGGTTGTACCAAAGTTAGCCCTGGCTGTAAAAACTGTTACGCAGAAGTAATGGCTAAACGCCTTACTGCAATGGGCACACCTGGCTATGAAAATGGATTTAAGCTCACTATGCATCCTGAGCGTTTATCTCACCCTTTAAAACGCAAGAAACCAACAACATATTTTGTTAACTCAATGAGTGACTTATTTCACCCTGATGTAACTGATGAGTTTATTGAAAGTGTAATTGATGTAATCAGCAAAACACCACAACATATATATCAAGTTCTTACCAAAAGAGCAGAACGTTTACCTACTTTCTTCTTAGATCGATTGATACCAGAAAATATGTGGCTAGGCGTTTCAGTAGAAGACAAAGAATACGGTGTACCACGTATTAAATTTTTGCAACAAACGAATGCAATAATAAAATTTTTATCAATAGAGCCTCTTATTGAGGATATTGGAGAAATCAGTCTAGATGGTATTAGCTGGGTGATAGTTGGCGGAGAATCTGGCCATGGAGCTAGACCGATGAAGGAGAGCTGGGCTTTATCCGTAAGGAATCAATGCCTAAACGAAAATGTACCCTTCTTTTTTAAGCAATGGGGAGCTTGGAACAGAGAAGGTTTCCGAAAAAACAAAAAAGCTAACGGTCGCTTATTGGATGGAGAAACATGGGACAATTACCCAGTTGAATTAAGTATGTAGCTTGAAATGTTTTTAGCAATTTCTTGTGCTTTGTCACTTTCATTAGAAATCGCAAAGTAAAATGCGAATCTTCTTATACCTTTGTTAGGTAATATTTTTGGTTCAGATACATATGGGAAAATCGTTTTAAGTCTATTCGTTACAAACGCGACAATCTTATCCATATCTTGTGTTCTTATTAGCTCCTCTGTACTCCCAAAGAAACCTTGTGTAACTCTTTTTTCGTAAAGCTCATTTTCCCAATTAGAATCGCTACCTAAAAGTCTCTCGATTGCTTCTTGCTTGTCTTTTGTAACATCTTTTTTATTAATAGTAGCTTGTCTATATAAGCCTGACAGTGGAAAGAGGTACCATACATCTAGTTTAGTTGTGGTAGCAATTGCTTTCATAATATCCCAAGAAATGTTCATTCCATATGGGTCAACAAAAATTACCCCTCGGTAATTATTCTTGAGTTTACTTAGTACATCAGGAAGTAATTCGTTGCAATCGCCCCTATGAATATTTAGATTAGCATGAGGAAAAGTATTTTTTAATTTGACTAATTGTTCGTATCTATCTTTGTTTTTTTCAATAAAAACCACCTCATCAAATACTGGCTCGGTATCTAATGCAAGCTTTGCTGATCCTGGGATTGAAACTTTGCCCTTATCCGTTCTAATGTCACAAATTCCAGAACCTGCATAAGCATCTATATAGATTGTTTTAGCCCAACCAGCATTTTTGAAAACGGTAGTAAATGATTGTAAATATTTTTTCAAATATGCAAGCTTTTCTTGAGTCCAAGCTCCACCGAATTCATGAGACATCTCTTCATTTTCATCTTCATTCTCAAAAAGAGAGGCTCCTTTATTCACTGTCTTTTTCTTACTCACCATCTAAGCTTTCATTAATTTATTATTACAGTAATTTTATATTCTAACGATTTATACAATATAGTGATATATCTCAACAAGTATTGACATGTATAAGCTAATAATCTACGCTATTTTTTGAACGGCTTTTTATAAGTTAGATGCTTGTTGGAAGCATCATTGGTAAATATAACGTCGACCATTTAGATGTCTGCCCCGCTTAAGAGCGGTTATATAAAATGGGGCTTTGCAGACAACCCCACGACTATCCCAACCAATAAAACGTACATACTCCAACCCCGTTCACGTTTCTCATATCTCATGGGTGCGTGAATTTCACACGCCCATCAGATTTGATTTTTATAAATTTGATACGGGACTGTCACATGAATGAATCATTAAATCTTGAAGAAGCGGCTGCTTTCCTGCATCTGCACACCATGACATTGCTTAGAAGAGCGCAAAGCGGAGAAATACCAGGTGCCAAAATCGGTAAACGTTGGGTATTTTTGAGGCTTGACTTAATAGAGTATGTGCGTTCACAATACTCTCAGCAAGCGTCAGTAGGTGTCACTGAAGGAAGTGAACAATGCCACTCTACAAACGCAAAGACTCGCCAAATTGGTGGGTCAAGCTCGCTGTTAAAGGTCAGAAACCAATACAATGCAGTACTGGAACTACCGACAAACAGTTAGCATATGAGTACGAAGCAAAGCTAAAAAGTGAATTATGGCTTCAAACCAGACTAGGGATTAAACCAAAGCATTACTGGGAGGAAGCTGTTGTTCGCTACTTAGATGAGACAGCGCACAATAAGTCTCGCGAGAGTGATATTATCCATTTTAGATGGCTTGATAAGCATCTTAGCGGAAAATATTTGAATGACTTTAATCGTACTTTGATTGAACGTATTACTTCAATACGTAAAAATGAAGGTGTTTCAAATGCAACAGTAAATCGTTGCGTAGGCTTAGTAAGTCGCGTACTGCATAGAGCTGCAAACGATTGGGAATGGATAGATAAACCTGTGAAGGTTCGTAAACTACCAGAACCAAAAAAACGCGTACGTTTTTTACTAGCCGAAGAAGCGAAAAGGTTGATTAGTGTATTACCTGAGCATCTAGTGCCATTAGTTAGATTTTCATTAGCTACTGGCTTACGCAAAAGTAACGTCACTGGTTTAACATGGTCGCAAATTAGTTTGGATAGAAAGACAGCTTGGATTCATGCTGACCAAACTAAAAACGGTGAACCACTTGCTGTACCTTTGAGTAGTGAAGCATTAGAAGTGTTGCGTGCTGAGAGATTTAAACATCAAACTCACGTATTCACCTATAAAGGCGAGCCAATCGAAGAGCCAGCAGGAAAGGCTTGGCGTGCCGCGCTAAAACGCGCTGAAATAACTGACTTTAGATGGCATGATTTACGCCATACTTGGGCTAGTTGGCATGTTCAGAAAGGAACACCGTTAGCAGTACTACAAGAGTTAGGCGGATGGTCTGATTTAAAGATGGTGTTGAAATATGCCCATCTGTCATCCAACCATTTGGCTGCTTATGTTGATAATGTTTCTGTAATGAAAGAAACTGGTAAGGATGATGTGGCTACGAATGAGCAACGTCATGGCTAAAATAAAAAAGCCATTCATTTACGAATGGCTTGGCTATTGGTCGGAACGGCAGGATTTGAACCTGCGACCCCTTGTCCCCCAGACAAAGCAACATAATGTCACTTTGTCTTTTAGAATCAATAAGTTATAAAAAATATTTTGTGACATAAAAAGTGTCGAATGCATACAATAAGTGCTTGAATTGTATAGAAACACAAAACATCTATGTCACAAATTTTAACAGATTTTTATCAAAAAATATTTCTCTAAATTACTGTAAATAATGTAAACATTATTGTTGACACTGTAAGCATTAATGATTACAATGGAATCACTCAATAAGGAGATGTTTATGAAACAGACTGAGTTTAAACGTTTCCTAGCTCAGCAAGGTGCAACTTTCAAAGAAGGCAGCAATCATTTGAAAGTGTACCTTAACGGTAAGCAGAGTACTATGCCGAGACACAAAGGGAAGGAAATTGGAGAAGGCCTAAGAAAAGCAATACTCAAACAGCTAGGTTTGAAATAGAGATGCCCCGAAAGGGGCTCTCGATTCGAGCATAAACATTATTTTTTTACATGTTAACGGGAGATAGACATGAGACATTATCCAGTAAAAATCGAGCCAGATGGCGATGGTTTTCTCGCGACTTTTCGAGATATACCTGAAGCAATCACTGGCTGCGATACAAGAGAGGCGACATTGGCTGCTGCACAAGACGCGCTGATCACAGCGATGGACTTCTACTTTGAAGATAAACGTGCGGTACCAGATCCTTCTGCAGCTGAAGCTGGTGAAGAGTTGGTCGAGTTGCCGCTCAGCGTTGCAGCTAAAGTGATGCTGCTGAATGAAATGGTGACAAACCAAGTGCGGCCAGTTGATTTAGCACGACTAATGCATATTAAACGTCAGGAAGTGACACGCATTACCGATCTAAAACACAGCACTAAAGTTGATAGCCTGGTGCAGGCATTTAATGCGCTTGGTAAGCAAGTAGAGTTTAGAGTATATTAATACTCGATACCGAAAAGGGGATCATCTGATCCCCTTTTTTTATGATTAACTTATCCTAGTACTTGGACCGCCTCAGAAACATCGATGTAGTATTCTTTACCTACTTCAAAAAAACTTGCTGCCGGACGATCCTTTGATATGACCATCCAAAACTCGCCTGCTGGTGTAGCATCTGAAAAATCCTTATTTTCACCAGTAGTGCTATATACAGCTCCCATTTTGACCTTGCTACTGTGCTCATATTGCTCAATTGAATGACATTTGAATTTTGCTCTTACTGCTTTTGACATGGTAATACTCCTATATTTAAGCCCTGACGGGCGGTAATGTAGGATTTTTGTTGCTGTGTTACGCCTACGAAACTTTTTAATGTATTTGTTTACATCCCTCGATAGCTGCTTCAAGTTGCGCCATATACATATCACGTTTTAAACGATCGATATGCAGCTCAGTAACAAACGCGCCTGGTAATAACATGATAAACACAGCATCCGTAATAAAGTCTGGCTTTTCTGGTAATGGACCAAGACACTGGACCGGCACTTCAACTTTGACCTCGATGACTTTTGGTGGATCTGGTATTTCTTGCATAAATGAGCAACCGGAAAGCATGGCCAAGATAATGAGTAAAATTAATTTATGCATGCTTGGCTCGATTCGCCTTTCTAACTGCTACCATTTGTCTTTGTGTGATTTCTATGGCGCCATGTGTAATCGCCAATGATCTCTTTGCCAGGCATATATCAAAATGATCACCTTGATGCCACTTTAGATCTACACCAATTTTAGTGGCCATCTCCCTTAATTCTTGATCAGAATCAGCCATCATATGGCACATGGTCATCTTTCGATACTTGGCCTTCATGTCATCAACATAAACACTCATAACAAACTGCCAGCCAAGTCTGATTTCGCTCTTTCAACAGCCTCATCACATGAATACAGCTGAACGCCTGCATTGATGGCTTTGTTTTTTTGCTTCTGCCTAGCCTCTACTATTGGACGTGCTTTTTTAATCGCTTCTACAGCACGTTTCTGAGCAGCTGCTGCACGATCCAATCTATCTTGAGTGCTTTTGTTTTGTTTTCTAACTAACTCTTCTAAACTTTTTGCTGATGTCATCCAGCGGCCGAGCTTAGTGCTGATTTCCTCAATACGCGCATCTTTATTATCGATCGTTTTATTCTGGATTTTGATGTAATAACCAGCTGCAGATAAAGCGATCAGCAGAGCAACAATTATCCAATTAATGCCAGGCAGCTTGAATGGTAATGAGATCATTATTTAAACCCGTCATGCTCAAATGAAAAATGGTTTCCGTCTTTAAATCGACCACCCCACGCACCACCTTGAGCTTCCCACCATTCACCAAGAACACGATAATCAACTGTTGACTGGAGCCACGTGCCATCTTTAAATAAATTTAGATCAATTGCTAAACGCAACTTATGGCATGAATTAGCTGAACTGTAGCTTTTCTTTTCACCCATTTTGCCGTGCACTCTAGGATCTCGGTAGGCATCACCAATAGTTACTTCAAAACCCATTTCATAGGCTTTTGCAATTAACTGAGAAACAAGCAATGCAAATTTGGATTGTTTTTCACGTAAGGTCATTTCCTACTCGCGCTGTAAATTTCAAATGCTTTAGTTTGTAGATAAGTTATTGGCGCTGTAACAGCCGCAATAATCAAAGCAACTTCAGCACCTGTTTTAACTGTTGCCATAGCAAACACACCTGCCCAATGGAACGCTTCCCATGTCATCCATAAAGTCACATACAAAGTAAAGCTATGAACACTTACAAAGTTTCTATCTTTAAACCACTCAATGAATGAATTCATTTAATACTCCACAAAAAACCTGTATAGATAACACCAATAATCAAAGAAAGCCACATGCTTATAATGACGTTAGTCATATGCTTTTTCTGAAAAAGATAACCAGCCCTGATATAACAAAATCCAGCACCTGCTGTTGCCATTTGTCTAAATGGTATATTTGAAAAAACACCGTGTTTAAACCATTCAATCGTATATTGACTATCTATAAAAAAATGACTCCAAGCGATACCCCAATAAAGGTTGTCAAAAAAAGAACCTGCAAAATGCAACATAATGGCAAAGCCAGCCCAAGCCCACGCTTCACGGTTACCACTTGTGAAAGTTTTTGCTTCTGACCACCATGTAAAAACAACTAATACACACATTTGCAACGTTACGAAAGTTAAAACTAGGCTTAAAATTTCAGCTATTTTATAAATCATCTTTTATTCTTTCTTATTCAAGTTCATTAAAACAGTTTTGTGAAGTTCTGATAGCTTGTTATCTAAATCTCTATATTCTGCTCTTGATTCAATTCTTGCAGAATCTTCACGTTGCCTAGAAATTTCTTCTTTTCGCTCTGCTCTCTCTTTTTCAGCGTTTATTCTCTCATGCACATCACGCAATGCTTTTGCGACTTCCAGATCAATCGCTTTAACTTTATTTTCTGTACTGTCAACTTTAGAATTTAATTTACCGTAACCATAAACAACACCAAAAACAGTTACAAAAATACCAATTAAAGCACCAAATTCTTTTATCAAATCCAAAACAAACTCCTTTCCATTTTCCTTTCAAAAATTAATTTATTTCAACGGTACTCTTGTATGCCACGATTCATTTTTGTTAAACAAAGCTTGACCATTCCCAAGTAAGTCTGCATGACAGTCTTTTCTTGCACGTAAACAGCCATTCACAATTTGATTCATGACAGCTTCATTCCAACCATTTACCCAATCCGCATGACCAGAGAAGCCACCAGCGCCACCAATATAGTTATCACTTGATAAACGCAAGCGGTTTGTACTTGGTACTTGATAATGAATATTTACCGTAATATCTGGAATCTGCAATGGATGTGATGCTGGACAAGTACCATTATCTGAATAAGCCATGTGCGCTTTATGGTCTGGACTATCCAAGTTTTTACCATCCCAACAACTAGGGAAAGCAACTAACTTAGATAACTTACCTGAACATGCTGGAATCGACTCTTGGCGACCTGCATAAACATCGTTACAAGTCCATCTTAATATTTCACGAAAACCGCCCTGCGCTGACTGTGCTGATGATGTGCCAGCAATCATGCGCAATCCTTTTGGTGGCGCAATAACTGTGTTTGGCTTACCTGTTTTATAGTAGAAAACCGCAAACCAAGGTTTAATAACCAGATTAGTTGCAGTATCAACCAATGACGGTGACCAATAACCTGACCTGTTTGCAATACCACCATTACACGTACCATTCCCATACTCGCTTGCCTTATTCATATCGGCATTAGCATTTATGCCTGTGTTGCCAAAGAATGTATGGTTATGAGAAGCGCCTTCCTGATTTGGGTAAACAACAGGATCGTCATTCAGTGCGTGACTGTAGCGGCAGTTATTGCGGAATTGACCGCCATTTTCTGTACCGTTTGCTACTGTTTGTGTCGTATTTTCAATGTCAAGTGTGCTGCTACCATTATCTCTTGCTGGCAATCTACTCATGTCGATAGCAGGCATGTTGTTTGTTGGTGTTGGTGGCGGCATCTGCTCTTCTTGTGGTGGCGCATCAATACATTCAGTGCCTTCGTTGCTTAAAATCTTACCTTGTGCAACACATTCTTGCTCAGTTGGCAATGATGGTGATGCCTCAACCAATACAAAGCAACTGTATGCCTCTTCTGCCTTAATATCAGTGCTTGGGAATCCTTCATTAGTATTGACTAGGCATGACGTTCCCCAACCATTAGTGATTTTCTTTTCCCATTGATTGCCTGCTATTAAGTAGAAGGTGCGCTCTTTTTCTGTGGTCATCCAGCAACCATCAGCACCTTTAATAGCGCACTCACTTAATGTATTCATATCAAGCGGCTCATCTGGTGTTCTAGTGTCGATTGGTGTGCAATTTGGGAATGTTCCTTCTGTTCCATCAGGGCAAACCTCTGGCTCTGGATCAGTTGGCACTTGTGCTGCAAGATATGCTTTTGCTCGTTTGATTAACTCGTTTGCTGTGATTGCTTCAAATACATTTCCGTTTACTGCCTCGTTATACTTAGCAACCGTCAACTTAAAGATTGATGCTGCGCGTTCCTCTTTATCCAGCTTATTTAAGGATGGTGTACCATAACTGCATTGTGTCGTGCCGTTTAAACACCACATCTGCGCGGCTGCAAATGCCCCAAAGCTAATTAATAGCATTAATATAAATGATAATTTTTTCATTACGATTCCTTAAGGTTATCTTTTTCGTCACGAGTAAGGTCTGGGAAAAAGTCAACAAACAATTCTGGCCGGGTAATTGCAAACCAGACCAAGCGCAAATGAGCAATGCGATTGCTAGTATCTGCAGGTGCTTTCATAGGCGTTACAAGCGTTTTAACAAACACAAACAGGCCAAATAAGGCAAAGATCATTAGGCATAGAATCGCTATAAAAATAACAATGCCGGCTAACTTAATCACAGTGATCACCCGTGTGGTCAAATGGGCTTAGTATTTTTTTGCAAATGAAGCGCGATATCTGACCGCGCCAAGTTTGCTCTTTGATATGCCGCTTTAAACGCTCAGTCACTGTCAGCTGCTTTGGCAGCTCAACATAAATAATAGATACAATCGTCAAGTTACTTATCACGTCATACAGATATGCAATCACTAAAAATGGCAGGCACATGATGTATAGCCATATATTCAGCTGGCCGTCTTTATATGCTCGCATGATGCCCATTGCGCCGATATACAGCAGAAAGAATAGCCACAACCAGCCGACTAAAAATAAAGGCGACAACTGCACTAAAGTCATGATGGCCACACCACTAATTCAACATCGGCTGCAGTCGTATTTTCATCTTCAGCCAATGCATCCAGCTGATCTTCTAAGCCTTGGCGAGTGCCAATTAGCTGGCCAGATACTGTGGCAAATAAATCTGCCTTAGTGATAATGCGCCCCGCCAAGTCTGCTTTAGTAATGCCACGAGCAGCTGCCAGTGCATCAATGAGTGGCGTGACAGCATTATTATCTGCAGTATAGGCACGTGCTTCAGCTTCTTGCTTATCCCAGCTGGCAATCTCATCAACAGGTATGCCTGCAGTGATTTGATGCATTAACTGATTGAACTGCGAATTAATTTCAGTAATTTTTTTTGTAATGAGTTCGTCGATTGTTGGATCAGGGAATGGCAGTTTAACAATCTCGCCTTCATTGGTGAGCGACCAGATACCATCCTGCTCGTTAATTGTTTGAAAGAACAAGTCGTCATTGACCTCAAGGGCTTGAGGTGGAATTTTATCTTCATGAACAAAAGAGTCGTAACGGGTAGATAACACTCCGTTGATAAATAATAAAAATTTTGCCATATAAAGCACTCCTTAGTAACCTATTGCCAAATAAAAGAAATCACCCGTAGTAACTGGTCCCAGCTCCACATCATATAAACTCCCTGAAAAACCTGTTGCGCTCAGTGAGTTACCAGCAAAAAACAAAGCATCTGTTGGGTTTACAAAATTACTTACGCCAACATGAAATGCAGCATTAGGAAAGGCTATCGGGAATGTTGGAGAAATGCTTGTTGCGCCTGTCGCGCTCCCATGAGAACCAGCGCCCCATTGAATGATGAGGCCTCCAGGTAGTTTCTGATAACCAGAAGCAGATAAAGACTGATTGCTGCCAGTAAAGTCAGTTAGCTCTAACCCATCACCTTTTGGCGTAAATATCAAATTAGTCGCACCAACAGTTATCGGCGCATCCGTTGTCAGCATCCACATTGTGTCGGCCAGCGTTGCACCTTCGCTTACTTTAGTCAGCGTGCTGGGCTTAACCTCTTCTGATTCATCCAGATAAACAACCCGCGTCCATGCACCAGCAGCGGCTGCATACCAGCCGTTTTGTGATGCGGTGGCTTGATTTTTAACAAGGATCACATCGCCTGCAGTTAGTGCCCCGCCCCAGTCACCGCCAGCTTGTGTTGCTAGACCGCTTAGCGTGATGTTTCCTGTTGTGGTAAATCGCGCAATTGTGTTTGCGCCTGCCAGCATCACAGATATAGCTTGTTTTAGTTGAGTACGATTATTTACATCAAGCGTGATGCCAGCGCCTTCAATAACGTTAGCAACTTCTTCCTGGATGCTATTTAGAAACTCTGCAGTCACAATGGTTGCGGGAATACCATTCGCTTTGTCACCGTCTTTAAAACCATCCTTCCCTGCACCAAATAAATCAACACTGACGGCCGAGCCATTAATTCTATCCATTTAAAATCTCCTAAACATATGCAAATATTGCTGTTGTATGTGCCGGCTTATATTGATTAATACGACATTCAAGCACTTCATCACCCCAGGATTGCAAGGCATCACCACAAGCACTTTCACCACATTCAAAATAAGTGATAGATCCATCACTAGGTAAGTTAAGCTGCCACACAAACCTATCTGGCTCACTCCATAAGGCATCACCGCATGTATTCTCACCACACAAAAATGGTTGGTACTCTTCTATAGTTGTATTGGTGTAGCCAAGAGAGTCAGCCAGTGCAATAAAATAAGCCCGACTTTGGCCGCCAAGCGTTTGTAATTTAGAAACCAGCGCATCAATGCGTTGCTGATAGGTCTGAGCGATCGTCACGCATCGATCTGGCAGACCGACGACCCGTTCCCAATCGACCAACAGTTCATTTGTATTGCGTGGATCTGCCTCGTCTAGCAAATCATCTATACGCGCATCAATCTTTGATAACTCTTCAGCCCATGCATATAGCTGATGGTTGAGAAGAATGCCTGCCTCACGCGGCCAAGCAGGTCCTTTTGGCAGGAGACCTTGCAGCAAACCATAATAATCATCTGCACTTAAAGCCATGTGATTGTCCCCATGACAGGAATTTCGCCAGTGCTGTGCGTAACATCCGCACTAGGCGTAGTCATTACATAATTATTCTCACCTGCAGAGATAGAAATAGACTCCCTGATGTGACTTAACAACAGGGTTGCACCTGGTTCACCTTCGCGCTGGATGAGGTCTGTTAGCTCAGCCTGAACCGCTGTACGCACTTCTGCAGTGTCTGGAATTACGTCGATAGAAAAATCTAATGGAACAGCGACAGGGGCAACAACATTCAAATCTGCCGTCACTGGTCTTTTTGAGTCAATATAATCTTGTACGGCAGTGACCTCACCAGCGTCTGGAATTAAACTGGCATCATCATCACGCACAAATCTTACAGTGACAGTTCCTGCACCTAGTTCTTGCGGATATACCCAAGCGCGAGTCACGCCAGGTACTTCTAAAGCCCAATTCACATAATCGTAATCTGCGCCGCCTTGAGGTGGCTGTTGAAGCCTTGCTAATAATCGGCCTCTTAAACTACTGTCTGATTCAATGTCAGCACCACCAACCAAGCCACCAGTAGCGACTGTGGCTGTGCTATTTAAACCAGAAATCGGTGTAATCAAAGACAAGACGCTGCCTTGTTCAAGGCTAGTATTAAGACCGCCATTAAGCGCCTCAACTGCTACAGTCGCGGTGCCTGAAGTTATTGTCACCTCTGATTGCGTTTCATATTCAATACCATTGACAGAGATAAGCGTTGTATTCGCCGGCACGACTACACCATTGTTTCCAGTGAAAGTCACATTGCCAGTTGCTGCAGCTGCAGGCTTGCGGGTTACATCCAAATAAATAGATGACCATCTATCCAAATACTCGGCGCTAGCTGTGTCATAAATCACCTGATCTGCAATAAATTGCAGGTGGCCATGCAGCTCATGTGAAACGCCAGCCATCACCTTTCCGTAAACCTCTGCATCAGAACGACGCAATTGGTCGAAAGAAAGTCGAGAGGTAATCGCGTTTTTGATTCTGAGAATTAAATCACTTAATGCTGGTCTATTAAATGCCACGAATCACTCTCCATGCATCATCAAATCGTAAGGCAATATTGCCGCCATCAACCCGATAGATAGTGCAGCCAATGGCTATACCATCTATTTGAAATCGTTCTGTTTCTACATCCACTCTGCTGGCTACACCATCATCAATCAACCATTGCAGTGATTCTTTTGCATATTCACGGGCCCGGTTAATTGTGCTTTGTGTGATCTTTTCTCTTCGCAACAACCACAACTTGGATCCAATCTGATCATTGATAGCTGGCGGCTCGACGACATCGCCCCACCAACCCATCTTCTGGCCTTCAGCTATGTCATCTTCATTTGCTCGACGCCAGGTAAACAAACTGATCAATACCGATCTGATCAATGCATCTTCTTGGCCAAAATCAGTGATGTCTGCTTTGCTTAAGCCATTAATTGAAATTTGGTAGCTGTTCATGGCAGTCTCGGTGGCGAATGGTCATATGATGGTCTTGGGTCATCGTCATCACGATAGGTTGTAACACCTTGGCCATCCCAAATCTCACCTTGGCCATTCACATCAAATCTAAATTCTGTTGCCGCATGAAGATCTATTTTGTCGGCGATCACTTCAAAAGTTTTGGGTGTTTCAATGAGTATCCGGTCCCGTTTAATATGTACTTTTTGGCCTTGATCGTCATGTAAGGCAACTTCACCCTCAGCAAGGCCCTTTAGCCTATAGCGACGATCTGCCACACAAATCGAAACGCCATGGCTGCGGTCTCCATTAAAAAACAGAGTAAGCGCCTCAGCGCCTGGTTGCGCATGAGAGGTAAAACCATACGGTTCAAAATGTTCTACAGAATCTTTAACTTCGCCTTCACGCAAGCTGATTTGCAGGGTTTGCATTTTAGTTGCTGAGTTGACCAGTCTCACTGTGGCACGCAAGGCAATGTTTTGTATAGCACGCATCACTGGGGCAAGCATGCGGTTAAATAGTCGATTGCTCAATTTAAGGCTCCCCAGGTCTCTGTACTCTCTCCCGTTGCTTTTTTGTTTGCATCTTTAGTGACCTCTGGCGATGGGATATAACCGCCACGTGGGCCAACTGTCAGGTCGCATGTGGTACCAGATTCATTTAATCGATACACAACCTCTACAATTAAGAAATCGCGGTCTATACCCACAATTGGATCTACGATGCGCACCATTTTATTTGGCAACCACAAATCGCCATTTTCCTCACGCCAGCCTTGTACGGTGTAAACAATTTCTAGTGCTTTGGCCACACGATAGACGCGCTCATAATTGACCCGCTGTTTACAGTCTAATACCGTGACCTGACCAGACATTGAAATCACTAAATTGCGGGTCCGCTTTGCAGAAATATCAACAGCGTTGGCACTTACCCCCGATATCGTTTCGCCAAAATCATTATCATCGCCAGCACGCTGACCCTTTGCGATATAGGTGCTATATACATTTTTAAAATCTAGACCAGCGCTGGCTGCCTTGATGTTTTCACCAAAGACCAAAGCGGTGCCACACTTGCCCCCTGAGCCTGCATTGATAAACACCAGGTCGCCATTTGTATTGTCTGTGCTCATTAATTGACGAAGGCTGAGTAGACGATCAATGCTTTCAAAAACCGTTTCGCCGGTATCAATCTGGTGATCCGGTATGAGCTTTCCAGTGTTAACCTCTGTTTTAACTTTTACCCCGTATTGCGAGGCTAGATCTGCAGCAATACGTTCAATGCTGACACCACGCCACTGGCCAGTTTTGTGAACAGCACTACAATCAACTAGATCTGCTGTTTTGCTTCTGCCAGTAATGCCAACTGATATCTGATTGCCGTCATAATTAACAGGCGTTGCATCAATGTAGCCAGTGATTAACTTATCCTTACCAACCCACAGCTCGCATAAATCACCAGGATTAACTCGGCGTGGTAGATCTTTTTGCCCAGGCCAAACGCTGGTAATATTTAAGCTAAAGTCACGCGCTTGGCGCTCGATACCTGCAGTAATTTCAATGCTTTTCCAGCCACCAAAATCTTGACCATTGACACGCAACAGAACATCATTGCTCATACACTTAAAACCCGAATATCATCAGTTGGGACAAAGCCTGGATGACGTAATTTGTTGCGTGTAACAATTTCATCCTCACGCGAAGTATCAGCATACAAGTCATAAGCCAAGACTAATGCCGGCTGAATCTCTGTCGGTTTAATCACTTGAATCCGGGCAGCATTTTGAATCCGCGCATTAATATCAGCATTCACCCTGGCACGTAGTGTTTCTAGTGGCACATAAACAGAATCTGGAGCCAGCAAAAGCTCATCATCGATGACATCCAGTAATGATTTTTTAATCTCAACTGCATCGTCATAAACAGGCAACTCTGCTTGTGAGATCATGCCAGCGCTTTGTGTAATCAACGCTTGCCGTGTTACTGCATTTAGAGCGTTTTTATTGCGTACAATGGCTTTCCTAGTAGGTGTACCAGTATTGTTCGTGTTATGAGTGAAGCTGCCAATCAAGCTAATCACTGAATTGATATTTAAAAAGTTAATTAAATGATCGTTTGTCAGACTTGAAACGTTAGTCACTACTGCTTCTGACTTATCAAACAACCCAAAAACACGCTTGGCCAATGTCAGCGGCGTTTGGATTATGGCTCCAAGCTCTTCACTTAATTCACCCAACGGATCTCCGCTGATGAGCACGGCGGCAGATAATCCAGTTTCAAGTATAGCCAGAATGTTACTTAATTCATTAACAGCAGATTCAGACGCTATAGATGGCAAGCCATCAACGCTAAATACCTCTTCAAAACCTTCACTTGCAGCTGTTTCTAGCGCGTCTGCAGCAATTGCAACCTGTGATTGGGTTGATGCTATTGCTGATGGATATTTAAGCTCACCAGCGCGTACAAAACCCAGCGTAAAGCGGTACATGCCGCCTTCGGTTCGGTCAAAGCGGACGCTGACATCCTGAAAAATAACACTAATGCGCCCGTAATGCGGATGCACCAGTTCCCCTGGTCCATCTTTTTCTAATGCAGCAAGCAAGTTATCACGCTGATCACGACAATTATCGCCAATGACAAAGGCATCGAACGTACCAGATTTCGCTTTACTCCCGAGTTCTTCAACATAAGGTTCATTGCGCTTCGGATACTCATGTACCTCCGCACGTTTGCCAAAGCTATCTTCGCCGGATTCAACTTCAAAAGGCACGCCTCGGAAACTTGCAGGCTCTAATTGCTCACGCCAGGTCATAGTGCATACCCATTGAATCGATAACCTACGTCAGGATTGATCTTCACACCAGATTGGTTGCTTCTACCTTCACTCACACGCATACCAGCTGGCGCGTTTTCAAATTTAACGCTGATATCACCATTAAGTTTTTGGTTGTTCGCAGACAGGATATTAGGTCTATTTGCTGCACTCTGCCCAGCAACATTGACTTGCACAGCACTGTTGCCAGTAACCAAGTTTTTCAACCAGTCTGGCATTAAACCTTTTAAGACGTTGGCAATTGCGCGAACCTTAGTCGAGATCCATTTAGCAAAGTCACTAAACCATACTTTTATTTTGTTCCAGTTTTGGTAAATAAGAACTGCTGCAGTGACCAAGCTAAAAACGATACCGAGTGGCGTCATCATCAAAGAACGGCCGATAAATAAAATGGCCTTACCTATCATTGGTAAAATACCAAGCAAACGACCAGCCCAGCCGGTGACTGTCATGATGGCGGTACCAATAGCAGACCAACCGCCCAGGATAGCAACCAAGCCAGTGCCAAATCTAAACAACACACCAACGATGCTTAATAGCGATGCAACAGGACCAGCCAACAGTGCTATACCTAAGCCAATCGCAATGTTTTTAATGCCGCCCAATGAATCAACAACCGATTTAATTGCCGTTGCAGTACTACGTATACTTTTGATGGTCGCAACCCAGTCAATCTCACGCAAAGCACGGCTAATCACGTTAACCATGTCGGTAAGCGCGCGTGATATTTCCGTGGCGATTTTATCTAACGTGCCGTCTTTTTCCCATTGATCTAAAAGATCAAGTACACCCTGCAGTTGATTTTTAAGCGCGGAAAATAAGCCTTTGTCGCCAATTTTTTTTGCGAACTTGGCAACAACGTCTAAAATATTTGCCCATAAACCATCATAGGTTTTGGATAATTTATCCATCGCGCCTGCATAGCGAGAATTCCAAATGCCGGTGATTACCGCTTCAATCTGTGCAGCGCTATTGATATTGGCAACCTTTGTCATTTGCTTGCCATTAACATTCCAAGCATAAGTAATGCGATCACCTTGTTTTTTTGCTTTAATACCAAACTCTTTTAATCGCTCATTTTCGCCCGTCATTGCATCGGCTAATGCTTCAACAGACTGGTCTAGCGTTTTACCCATAGCAGCTGCAGCATCACCTGCTGATTTAAGCGCGCCTGCCTGTGGATCGATACCATAAGATTTCAGCTTAACAAAAGCATCCGTCACGCCAGCTAACTCATATGGCGTTTTTACTGCAAACTCTTCAACCCACGCCATTGATTTGCGCGCTTTTTCCGAGCTACCCTCTATTGTTTCAAGAATGGTACTAAAGCGCTCAAACTCACGATTAACCCCAAGCACCTTCCACAAACCACCTACAGCAGCAGTAAGCGCACCAATTCCAGCGACAGTAACTGCTTTTGAAATCTGAGCACCAGCACGGCCGATATCACGCAGTGATTTTGTCGTCAGCTTGCTGATCCGGTTGATTTTTTTAAATGCAGGACTAATCTTGTCGACTGCGCTTAAAATAACCTTTAGATATGTGCTGTTAGTAGCCATATTAGCCTTCTGGGTTAATGAGTTTTGCTATTCGATCAGCATGACACTGATGTTGATTAATTTCAGTTAAAGTGAGCTTGAGAAAATGAGGTGGTGGCATTCGCCAGAAATATGCCATTTCAAAAACAATGTTTTCAAAATCCGTTAGGTCTCTGGCGTCATGCCGAAAAAACCAAGAACGTCCCCCATTAAATTATTCATATCAGCAGCAGAAAGCTTTGCAACAACACTGGGAGGCACCTGACCTAATTTAGAAATATACTTAGCAACTACCTTTGCACGAAGTTCAATCGCATGATCATCACCATCGGCTGGTAAAATTAAGTAAGGAAAGCCGATAGCTTGGACATCCTCTCCAGTAGGTTCGCGCAAATTAATCTCTGTGATTTCTTCTTCACCATTGGTAATTGGCTTGCTCAACTTCATGACCAGATACCTTTAACACCGTTAAATTCAATCTCGACTTCGCCGGTGTCTGAGTTGTAATCAACTTCGCCAACTACATAAGCACCGCTGAGTGTATAAACGCGGCCATTGATAAACTCAACAGTCACGGTCATTTCAACTGAGTCATTTAACTTTTCTAATGGAAAGTTAGGCGTGACAATATATGTGCCTTTAACCATTGGCATACGCGCCGTTTCTTTAGCGCCCGCTGGTCCACTCTGCCCCATAACAGTCTCTCTTACTTTATCAAAAAGCGGCGCTTCAATGCCGCTTTCACTTTTTAACTCTAGCTGATCACCGTCCACCTTTACATAGGCGGTACCTGCTACTTTTGGTGCTGATGCCATAATCGTTATCCCTTCAAGACATTAAAAAGCCAACTATGTGGGCTATGTTCGTAAATAATTAAGCTGTAGCCGGATATTGCAAACGGAACTGAGCAAGTACAGCAAAGACACGTAATTGGTTCACCAGATCAGGCGGGTAGAGCACATTAACTCTATTTGGATCATTAGCATCACGCTCCACAATCAAGTTAGTTGCAAACGCTCTCGCGTTTTCAACAACACCCAACTCTTCCATTGCAGCATACTCACTCAACAATTCTCCACGAATGACCTTGGGTGTCACGATTGCTTGCCCAGCACCAAACCGCGTGCCGTCATTGGCTAGTTTATGACGTGGATATTTTTGTGTGATTGAATAGCGCATCCGGCGAATGATATAGGCCAGTGTGTGCAAGGTTTCACTATCCAAGTAGCTTGGATCTGCAAAGTTAAACGCATTTTTTTGATAAGTGGTGATCGCACGCTCAATACGTACTGCACCACCACCATAATAGCTGGTTGCAATACCGCTATTGAGTAAAGTGCTGCGCTCAGTGTAGATAAAACGATTATCTGCTGGCGCAGGCAAGATACCAATCAATTCACCCGTTTGGGTTGGTCTTGCAGGGTCAGCCGCGATATAAACAGCGTTACGTGCACCATAAGCAGCTGCATATTCATAATTTGGATTTGGCACACCCAGCTCATAGCCTGCAATTGTACCGTGCTGATCATTCCGCGCTAAACCCAATGTCACCAAGTTAGCAAATGAGTCACTTTCAGCAGAGTAAACGTGGCCATAAATTTGGCGATTATATGCCCAGCGGCCAGTCGCATCATTCATAAACACCTTGAAGGCATCGAGCGATGTACTATCGGTGTATGGATGAATAATAAAATCATACTCATCATCACCCAATGCAGCTAGTCCTGCAGCCAGACTTGGCGTACCAGTGCCGCCGGTCAATGTGACAACGGCCACTGCGATTCCAGCAGGTGTTTTTTCGCCGCCAGCGCGACCGCGATAATTGAGCTGCAGCTTAATATCGTTACCAAGTAAGCCGTCATGCTTCGCTGTTACAGTGACAACGCCTGCTGCTACAGCAGATGTGACAGGCAATGTTGTATCAGCGTTAATGGCGGTATTGACAGCAGCTGCAACAGCGGTATTGGCATCACCGGATATAACAGGGACTTGTACACGCTGAGACCCAACATAAACATTCAATGTCCCACTCTCAGTGGCTGTGCCAGTAAATGTTAAAGTGCCTTCTGCAGCTGCTCCGGCTGGATCATCCAGCAACAACATGTGCACTTCACCAACTGCATCATTAAGCCGGTAGAATTCATGCATTTTTGCTGCGATGGATCCTACACCTGCAAGCTCACGCGCCTCATCTGTTTTAGATACCAACAAAGGAACATTTGCAGCACCTACGCCAGCGGATAGTTTTTGGCCAACAATGAGTGTGCGTAGGTTTTGACTAAAATACCCCGCTTGTGAATTATCTACTTCAGCGTAAAAAAGTGGTACGCGCACATTCTGTGGCGTATTGTTGAATGAGACGGTCATTTACATTCCTTTCAGGCGTAAAAAAACCCGCCTAAGCGGGTTGTAAGTTTGCATATGTACTAATCTTTAGAACTTGTTTTGGGTGTTTTTTCTGGCCTGCTAATGATGACATCACCATCCTTAATGCGACGCTGCCAGTAAATATCATTGTCACTTACTTCTGCGCCTTCAGCTGGCAAAAAACCACCGCGCACTATATCTGGTATCTTTTTTCTATCAAGCGGTTTGATAAACATATCTTTTCCCTTTATGTTTGTGGCACATCAATTTCAACAACAGCCTCATTCGTACCGTCTGGCTCACCATCGATGCTTGGGTCTATCATGTCAATATTAATGCCTACTTTAGTAAAATCACTTAGTGCTGCGTTTTCAGTTGCCTGGTATGTATCAGCTTCCGTAAACTCAGTGTCGGCACTAAACTCATACTGATAATAGAAGTGCGCCCGGTTTACTTCTAGAAGCTCGCTGCCGGCATATTCAATTGGTCCATGTTCTGCATCTGGCTTCCAGCTTAATAAAGCCTTGCATAATGCATTTCTAATTGGCTGTACCTGTGCAACTGAACTTTTACTTAAAGAATCTGCTGTGTTGCTTAACATCACCACTACTGCAAACTTATCACCAACAAGTTGTGAATACCCATTTTCCGAATTATTTGGCTCGGCGTCATCACCCAATGGAATAACAAACGCAGCTGGCAAAGCTAAGTGCACGTCTTCTTCTAAACCAACGAACTCAGCTGCAGCAGCAACTCTGTCACCAAAGATAGCCGTTGTCCTAGTTTTTAATGCCTCAACAATCTCAACAATCATGTTCTAGCCTTAATAGAACGTTGCACCGTGTTATAAATAGCATCTTGAGCATGCTGTCTATGCCGTGCAAAAGCTTCCTGCATCTGGTTTTTTCTTGGTTTTAAACTGCCATCTTTACGGCCATACACTAAAAAAGCAGGATAAAAGCCATTTTTAGAATCGCGCATGCGACCCTCTCTAAATGGCGCAACAGCAACTGACATCCCACTTCTGGCAACTTTCAGTTTAATTGCTTTTTTAAGTAAGCCAGTCCTTCTGCCAGCATAGTCGCCTGGATCCGATGTGCGTTTTGATGATATTAATCTACGCGCTGTTTTTCTAATTGGCGATGCCTCAGCACGCAAGGTCTTGCGTATATTTTTCACTTCAAAATCGACCCGCTTAAAACCTTTAATACTAGATCGAACTAATAATGGCTCACTAGGCATTGCCCAACCTCTCAGCTTCTATCATTAAAAACTGACGCATCCCTTCTAAATCACTGGCTCTACGCACGCGATAAAGTGTCTCATCAAACTGAATAACACAGTGCCCATTCACTGTTTTTTCATTGATCGTTGCGTTATATCGCACAATAAATCTATCGGTAACGCCCTCGCCAACTTGTTTGGTACCAAAGAAAATAGCATTGCCAACTGGCTGATGCTTTGCCCAAACTGTGGCTATGGTTGAATAGTTATTCACAACGGCAGCACCCATCGCTGGCGTGTCGTTTTGGATTTTTATTTCAACGCGCCGATTCAATTCACCTGCAGCTGGCATGCTCATAACTGCCAAATCCGATGTCGATCAAGCAAACCACCATAAAACCCGTCAGGCAATTTTGCAACGATTGTGCCACTAATAACTGCTTCTCTATTTTTATACCAGGTAGCAACGGCCATTAAAATCCACAGCTTAATGCCTTTAGGTACATCAACATAACCAGCCTCATATCTAACTCTTACCGCATTAGCCACATCAGCGGTCTCTGGCCAGCTTGCTTCAGAGGTAGGTAACAACCAAACCTGCCCACTCCGTTTTGTGTCTAATGTATATTGGTCACTGGCTAAAGTAACCTCTTGCAGTGTAACTGGATCAGCATAATAAACACCAACTAGATCCGTCACTGGCGGTTTCAATAATTCAATTTCTGCGACAGGAAATTGATCAAGGGTTAATTCCAATGTTTGCGGCATAATTGACCGACCAAGAATATGCTCACACTGCTCTCTGGCCGCGCTAATATAAATACCAATTAAAGTATCTTCAGCAGCATCATCAACATGACCGTGCAGCTTTGCTTCAGCAACGCTAACTGGTTCTTCTGTTGGCTCAGTAATAACAATTGTGCCCATTAATTACTTTCTACGACTAATTTGAATATTTCTTGGACGGCTTCTGGATAACGCATTAGACCGCTTCATTCCTACAGCAATAATTTTATTTTCACGCCTACCGTAAATAACGGACAAGCTGCCGATTTCCAACACAATCACATCTGCATAATGCGCGTGCAATGCATCTGCAATCACCAAAGATAACTCGGTGGTTAATGAAAGCGCGTCTGCTGTATGGCCATGTATAGCATTTGCAATAACCAAGCTTGCTTCAGTGCTCAATAAAACAGAGTCGACAGCATGTGTATGCCGCAAACCATTCACTTGCAGCAGCATTTCGCTGCTCAAACTAAGCTCATCAGTCTTGACTGCGTGCAACACATCATCGATCTGCAAGTTGTCGACACCAGCTAAGCTGAGTGACACATTATCTGATGCGAGTGCATGCAGCACATCTGAGACGGCAAGCGTTGACTCTGTGCTAAGTGCTAGCTGCTCTGTTGTGAGTGAGTGCAACACATCATTTACCAGCAAGGTAAATTCTGTGCTTAATTCAATCGATTCAACACTTACAGCATGCAGTATTTCTGCTATTTCTAAGGTCTGCTCTGTCGTTAACTCAAGATTATTAACCGTTTGATCATGTAACACATCATCGATGGCCAGCAAGATATCAGCACTAAATGTCAGGTTATTTAAATAAACAGCATGGAGTAAATTAGCAATTGATAATGCCTGCTCGGTGCTTAAGTTTAAATTATCTAATGCATGACTGTGGAATGCGTCATTCACGATTAGCAACTGCTCTGTGCTAAGTGATACATTCTCAGAAGTAACTGAATGCAAAAGCTCGGCTATCTCTAGTGCATGCTCAGATGAAAGTGACAAATTATCTGTACTTACTCCATGCAGAATATCGTTAATTAATAAATTCACCGAGGTGGTAATGCTTAATGACAAATTATCAACTGAATGCTGATGTGATAAGTCATTAATACTTAAAGCTGTATTACTGCTCAAAGACAACCCGTCTGCACTATGTCCGTGACTAATATCGTTAATCACCAAATCAACTGAACTACCACCACTAACCCCTAGAATCTCAATACCATGAATGATGGTACCGCGCCAGTTGCCTGTCGTTGAGTTTGTGATACCTATTGAATAAGTACCAACTGCAAGTGGCTGATCTGTTCTCCTTACAAATGCAGAATTTGTATCGTTTGCAGTATTACTGTTTACAATTGTAGTATTTGCGCTAGGGCTTAATGTTGCAGTATTAGCCCATGATGTATATACGCCAAAAATTAGTGAATCTGCCTGCTTTGTTGTGAGTGATGCTGCAACCTCTCCTGCGTCCTCATTTGTTTCTGTTTTTTGTATTGCGTAATCAACGTTTGCTGTTAATGCCGAGTAATCTGGACAACCTTCAAACGCTATGACAGTAATTTTACCGTTGCCACTTGTTGCTCTTGATGCTGTTATTATTTGGTTTGTAATTGGACTCGGCGCTCTAGCTGTCCATATACTAGTTCTTGCAGACGCTGCCGCCGAAAAATAACCGCTATCTAAAAGTGTCCAAGTAAGGCCTCCGCCAGAAACTGATGTAAAAGGATCACCTTGCCCACTATTTAAAAAAGCAAATAGCTGAACATCAGCGACTGTGGTAGTTACACCTGTATCTGTTGGCACAGAAGTATCAAATGTGATGCCTCCTGTGTGAATACTCCCATGTTGCGTTGGTGCTGTCATTTAAAAACTAAGTAGGATCTGCAACTTCAATGTCCCATGCAGGGAAATTAACGACATTGGTACCATTGGCCGTTACAGCTTGTGTAGTACAAGTTGTTACTTCTTTCACAATACTGTTTGCTACATCCAATAGAGCAACATGCGTACCGTTACCAGTTGCATCAATGAGCGCGCCTGATTTTGCAGCAACGGTTGTTTTACGACCAGATACATCACCATTTGCTTTAGAAAAATCACCAGATGTTAGCGTAACATCAGCTAGCGCAAAAGTGACATTGGCTTCAGTAAAGGTTGTTGGCTCAGCTGAGCATAAAACCTGCTTTGTGACCGTGCCTGACAGATGATCAAGCAAAGAGTCCATGACGCTATCATCTGCCCGTTTACCCATGACGATCTCCAGTTTTATGTCCAACGTTGTTGATTTGTAAATCTACAGAACCACTTGCAGCATTTACCTCAATTTCTTCAGCGTTTGGATCTGTATTTTTAGCCCATCCATTTGCTATAAAACCCGCACCGCGTTTATCCTCAACGGTACGAGTGTCACCCTGGACAAACTCATCTCGACCATCTTTGAAAGTGGTCAAAATCTCAATTTTCATCGTGAACCTCTCATTATTCAGTGGCAATAAAAAAACCCACTCAAAAGGAGTGGGCTTGATATTGGCGCTGTTAGATTATTTAGTAAGTGCGTCTAACGCTGCCTGTGCTTCATTAACCAAGTTTTGCGCTGCTTCTTTGTCCTTATCAGACTTTGCTGCAGCAAGAGACTCGTTGGCTGCTTGCAGGTTATCTTCTGCAGCTTTAATTGCAGCTGCTTTTTCCTCTGCTTCTGCTTCTGCTTTTTCCTCTGCTTCTGCTTCTGCTTTAGCCTCTGCTTCTGCTTCTGCTTTAGCCTCTGCTTCTGCTTCTGCTTTAGCCTCTGCTTCTGCTTTCGCTTGCTCGGCACTCAAACTACCATTACCAACTAATTCAACCTCAGCTGCACCCTCAGACTTGCAATATTTAACAGCTGCAGCTGCTGGATCTACAGAGCCTTCTTTTGCTAAATTTTTAATAAGTTCATGATCACCAATCACGATACAGCCAGCCTTAACTTTTACTCCTTGATCATAAAAGTCGACTAGTGCTCGTGCACTCGATTTTTTGCCTGCCATTGTTCATTCCCTTCAAAATAAAGGGTTGCAAAAGCAACCCTGTTTGAACATTCAACTTAAATCTGAAAATTAAGTTGCAGAGTTTTGATAGTGTTTAACCGCGCCGCCAGCATCAACAAAGTTGCCACCAGAACGCATAAATGCCACGAAACCAACCTGGCCAAGCAATGTAAATGCACTATCAGTCATGCGGAACAAAGTTAAGTCCATTACGTCACGGATAATGTATTTTTTAAAGTCGCCAAACAAAATTGATTTTGCATTCGCAGCCATGACTGGCATATTTTGGTTGATGTTGATCGGACGGTTTAATAAACGATCGGGTGCGCCACCGGGATTGCCTTGCTCATAACCTGGAACAAAAATCGGACGACCATTACTGTCTTTGATCTTACGCACGACCTTTAGTGATGAGTCATGCATCTTAAAACCAACACCAGGTGCACCACGATATGCAGGGTCAACAGAGTGTTCTAACTCAACCAGATCATCGTATGTAACAGTTAAGGTTTGTCCAGTGGTTCCTACCTTGCCCAATCCTGAAGCTGTAACTAGTCCGCGTGGCTGACTTGTACCTGTGCCAATCGTGAAGTGTTTGTTTTGGATGCGGCCCAAACGAATTGCCAACAATGCATTAATATAACCTTCGATATCAATAAAAGTATCCTGCAATAGCTCGAATGGAAGCGCAATTTTTTTAGATGAATATTTATATACATCCATCGTTGCATTACCAAACGTAGTTTCACCAAGATTGGCACCAGAATTTTGACCAACAATCTCCCCTTCTTCAGCTGTTGCATCCGCTGTCGGGAAATTCATTTGTGTACCTGTTGCAGTACGGATAGTTGTTGAGACTTCACGCATACCACCAAATGCGAGCATGGCTTCCTCTAGCTGACGATAATACTCAGGCGATGTGGTATAGCCGCCTTCGCCAGGCGTAGTTGTAGACATGGCATTTCTAGGCAGACTGGCCATTGCTGATGCAATATCTGGATTAACGCGCGCAGACATTGCAGAGCGCTGCTCCTGTGTTAAATTACTAACCCCGCCAATCAAATACGCACGCAATGCTTGCGTTTCTTCAGAATGGTTTTGAGGATCAACTGTGAATTGGTTGCGCAAAGCGTCCTGAACTGTATTATCATCCGCATTGAGCAAACTGTTCGCGCGGACTTCACGGTCTATTTCTGCATCAATTTCTTGTACTTGTGCTAAAAGGTTATCTAGTTTCTCACCATCTTCCTTTGGCATGCGTTGATCAGCTGGATATTTGTTATTAAGTGCGTTCGCATCTTTAGCAACAGCGTTACGGCGCTCGCGCAATTGAGCTAATTTTGTGCTCATAATAGGTTTCCTTTCATGAAAACGAATAAACCCGCAAACGCGGGTTAAAAAAAAGCCCACAAATGTGGGCGGATTTACCAGTGCGCGGCGCGCTAACTGATTCTGGTGTGAGCCAGCGCATTAACACGCTGCAACTGGCGATCACGATGATCTTGATTTAAAAATAATAATGGATCTTCTGTATTTAGAACGTTGGTGTTTGCGGCAGTTTCTTTTGTGTCAACTGGCTGGGTTGGCGGTTTTGCGTATGCACTTAGATCCCAGACAGAAGCTTTGGCTTTAGTCTCAGATATATTATCTGCAAAACCCCATTCGATAGCCTCCTCAGAATTGATCCAAGTCTCTGAGGCAATCATTTCAGTTAAGGTTTCTTTGCTGAGATTTGTTTCATCAACATATGTATTGATTAATGACTGATCTATCTTATCTAGCAAGTCCGCTTCTTTTAAAAAATCATCTGAGTTACCAAAAGCCAATGACCAGGCTTTGTGGATCATAAAAAAGCCGCCTTTTGCTATGTTGACAACATCACAAGCAAGCGCAACGTAACTGGCCGCACTCGCTGCATAACCATCAATATGAGCAATAATTTGTGATTTGTGCTGACGAATTGCATTCTCCATCACGCGGCCACCAAAAACATCGCCGCCTGGACAATTAATGCGCAAGTTGATAACTGGAGCATCAATTGAGTTAAGTTCTTTTACAAAGCTGGGGGCTGACACTCCACCCCACCATTCTGCAGTAAGATCATCAGACACAATTGCATCATACAAATAAATGGTGACTTCACTATTGTCGTCTGAATTGACTATTTCAAATTTTCGCTGCGAGTTATTTTTATTTAACGCAAATAGTTTAAATAAATTATTCATTGGGTTCAGTGTCCTTCCCAGTGGAGTTGTTTGATTTCACTAAAGCACTGTGGTCATTACCATCTGACCACTCAGGTAGGTTGATAAAGTTGCGAACATCGTTTTGATCCATAAATGGACGTTCTCCTGCACGGCCAAGCGCGATTCTAAATGCCTCAAATTGTGATTTAAGATCCCCACGCTCAGCTTCTGATGTATCAAACTTAACAAAGTATTTTGGATCGTATGGCCATAGCTTGCGATTGAGTTCTTGTTGGATTGCAGTCAACACAGGTCGAAGTGTGTATTTAACAAAACCAAGCGACAACTGCTCAATACCAGTCCCCCACGAAGTGGTGTTAGATGTGTGACCAACCATATGTGGCGGCACGCGGAAAACTCGGCAAATCTCTTCAACAGTAAACTGCCTGGTTGTAATGAGCGCTGCGTCTTCAGGATTGATTGAAATTGTTTCGAGCTGCAAACCTCCACTGAGGATGATTGGCATATGGTAATTTGAATTACCAGCATATTTTGCCAAGTAACTAGACCGCAATAATTCTGTTTGCTCTTTATCCAATTTTTTATCAGTTTTTAAAGCAATCTGATTAGTGGCGCCGTTTTTAAAAAACTTGGCGCTATACTCCTCTGCAGCTAATGCGATTCCAATATTTTGTCGAGCTGCCCAACTAATTGGCGATACGCTTCTGATACCGTTAAACCCAAGGGTTGGCACATGAATCATGTCTGATGAGTCAAGAATATATTGCTCGGAACCATCAGCAGGTGTTACTCGATAAAATAATCTTTTGCTTTTTTGCTCTCTAAACGGTGTCACCCTTAGTGGATGATGTGGCTCCAAACCAGAAACTTTATTGCTATAACGCGATGGTCTTAATATTTCTACGAAAGCATCACCTTGAAAATCCATTGAGCTGACCAACCATGTCATCATGACTGAAGCGGTGATATCTTTATTTGCCTGCTCATTCAAAAGCCACCAGTAATCATGATTAGGAACAGCAAGCCGACCAGATGATGTTCGCTCATAAACCGTCATTGGTAAACTTGAAATAACACCAGAGATCAATGAGACACAACCGTAAACAGCGGAAACTCTCATTGCTGTTTCTTCATTTACTGCTTGACCAGTATAGCTGCCGCCGCCAGTACCCATTAATGTTTCATAAAGTTGCTCTGGTGATAAACCGATCTGCGTACCATTTTCACCAAGCGCGTTAATCTCATTGCGTTCTGCTTCTCGATCGGCCTTCCATTTTGTCAGAATGCTGCTGCCTTTATACGCAACTTTTTCTGTGTCATACCAGGTTTCATTCATAAGGAAATAATCTCAGGTAATTCGTCTTCATTAGTTGTGCCTAACATCGCACGACCATGTGAAACGATCGTTGCAACAGCTGCATCTATTTTCTTTTCTGGGCTTTGTTTACGAGGGAACCAGTTACTATTGTGATCTTCTTTAACTTCAACATTACTCATCATCCAGATAAATGCTGGATCCCCATCGTGATGAAATCTACCATCATCGATTAATGCAGCAATATCTTTCATTGGTTCACTTAAATGCCGTACATTCATTGGCACATCAATGACTATATAGCCAAGATCTTGCAAGTTTGGGGCCATTTCTCGAGCGCCCCAAGAGTCCATAGCCACCTCTTCTACAGTAACTTTTTCAGCAACTGCAACTGTATCGTCTTCAATTTGCTGCAGAGAAATCATGTTACCAGGTGTTTGAATGATGTGACCCTCAATCACCCAACCCTTGTAATGGCCGTTCTCAGGCTTTTCTACTGCAGCTTCTGGTAAATAATTTTTGCTGAAAACGTAATAATGTTTTTTACCTTTTATTTCACGTACAAATTCAAAAACAGTCGATGCAATATCGTTTTTGCTCGCTAAGTCATTGCCGATGTAGCATGACTCGCCATAGAAATCCTCTATTCTGAGCGATGGATCACCACATTTAATCAGCTTATCCAGATTAAATGCAGGTGATGCACTTGCCACCCAAACGTTTAAATGTTTAGTTTTGAATATTGCCTGCTTACGCGGATCTGAAATAGCAGCTTTTTGTAGTGATAATACATATTCTGAACTAACAGAAATGCCCCAATTTGGGTTCGCTTTTATTAAAGCTTCCTCACTGGTCCAATCATCACCTTCGTCGATGGTGAAAATAATGCCAAACCGGCGGTCGTCGTCTTCAAGACCTTCTAATATTTTTTGTAACTGTTTCTGGTGCTGATAGCAAGGCCCGCTAATATTAACCCCAGCCGTTGTTAATACCACCAGCAGCGGCTGAGATCGCGCACCCATACCAGTACTCATTGTTTCGTACATGCTGTCAGTTTTGTGCTCGTGATATTCATCAACAAGCGCAACACTAGGGCTTGCACCATCACCTGGATTACCAATCAGTGGCTCAAATTTACTGTTTGTGTCCTGGATAGCTAGGTTAGAGATATTAGTAACAACACCATACCTAGCGCGGTATTCAGGTGAGGCAACAGCCATTAATCTGGCTGGTCTAAAAATTTCAAACGCCTGGTCTTTGCTGGTAGCTCCACTATATACTTCAGCGCCAAATTCGTTGTCTACAGCCAGTCCGAACAAACCAATAATGGCTCCTTTCATTGACTTTGCATTTTTACGTGGAACAAATAAATCAATAAACCAGAAGCGCCTTAATCCAGTGTCCTTTACTATCCAACCAAAAGCGCATGCAAGTACAAATATCTGCCAGCGTTCAAGCTTAACAAGCTCACCGCGAGAAGCCCACTCACCTTTAATGTGTGGCATCAGTTCTGCGAATTGGCAGATCCTTTGCGCTGGTCTGTATGTTTTACCTTTAAGGTCTACTAACTCAGGGTTGAATATGTATTTATAGTCATCTGACTTTGATTTTTCTAAGTCGTCTAGATGTCTTTTGCATGCCAAAAAATGCCATTTGCATGCTGGGATTTTTTGATCAACAACATCTTGTGCATATTCTGTAGCAATCGCGCCAAAATCTTTAATCATAAACTACCGAAACCACCTGATGGACTACCAGCACCCTCACTGTCACCAAACATATCTGCTTGTAATCTGTTGCTTGGACTCACACGACCACGCGCAGCAGGAGACATGCCAAAATTTGCCAGCATGCGATCTAGTGTATAGCGTGATTTATTTGCAATAACATAATATGGCGAGTAAATCACATTGCCATTTTTAGTCAGCTCAACCAAACCATCACCACCAAGATATTCTTCACCTTTTTCTTCAGCTGCAATACGGAGTTGATCAGCGCGTTTCATTGCCCTGGCAATTTGTGATTCTGCATAAACCAATACGGCCCATTGCTGGCAATACTGTGATAATGCAGCGCGATCTAGTTTAGAGATCAGACCATATTTTTCTAAAATTGGCGTGATACGCTTCCACTCTTTTTTTGCTTCTTTCAGCAGGTGCGGAGGGCAGCCTGGTATTTCTACTTCAGGGTGTAGTGTATCAATAACACTTTTTAAATTTTTTTTAGATGGGTTGCCGTGCAGCTGATGCACTGTTGCAGACTTTGGTAATGGACCTCTACTCATAAAAATCACCTAATTAAGACGGATATCACACCCCCCCCTACTACTAAAACTACCGCACAAAAAAATGCATCTTGACAGACGGTCTAGAGATAAAAGGGTATAGACTTTTGACCACCCCCCTTATGCTGCTTGGATCCTGTGAATCCACCGTCTTCTTTTGCTGTTTTCTTGTCATGGCATCGTTTATTCATCGGTTGCCAGTTCTTACTATCCCAAAACAGACTCATATCGCCGCCATGCGGCTTGATATGATCAACAACATTGGCTGCTAACTCTGGGAATTTGATGCTGAGATAATAGTTATCATCGTGTATATCTAACAGGCCGAGGGTGTCTCTCTGTTTTTTTATTTCAATCTTGCACTCATCACACGCACACAACAAATGCGATTTTAAATAACCTTTACTTGCTTTTTGCCACCGATAACCATAACCACGTTGCGTTGATGTTTTTCTAGTAGCGTCTGCTTGCTTCTGTCTTTCCCTCTTATGGTCGGCGCAATATGCGCCTGCATATGTAAGTGATCGACAACCAGGTTGTTTACATGGTCTTGGTGCTGAAGTTGGCATTTAATTACATGGCTGACAAGCCTCAATAAACATTAAAAAACCCGCAGGCAGTTAAGCTTTGCGGGTTAAGTAGATATAATAATACACAGAATAGCTGTTTTATACCAAATTAGTCTAAACGGTGTCAAGTGATTGTTGATATTTTTTATCATAAAATTCCCCTGGGAGTTTTATCTAGTGGATAAAGGCAACGAAGTGCTGGAATTGCAAAATCAATTATTGAACCACCATCATGAGCAAATTTTTTAAAGGCTTCTTGAATTATCGCATTGAGATCTCTAGGAGATAGTACCCCAGGTCCATTCAATACTGACTCTTCCATTATCAACCTTGAGAGTTCAAATAAAGTTTTATCGTCCAAAGCACCACTGTTCTCTTCTGTATTCATAGTAATATTTTAACCACTTTTAAAATATAAAGTTCCAATCTTCAACAAGCTTGATCTCTCCTTCCATTATGCAACCCCTTCCTTTAGCGGTGATGCTAGAGCAACGCCAGTATGTAAGTCATTAAGAAAGCCAAGCACCATGTTGTTGGCCAGCTCAATTTTGTTGTAGTAAGTTTGCTTAGAGCAGCCGAGCTCCTTCAGCTTTTGTTCAACTGTCATCGCCTGCCGTCTGTAGCAAAGAATGATTACCTTGTGCAGCTGTGGGTTGGTAGCCAAAACAGCCACCACACATCGGTCTATTTCGTAGCACTCCTCATCAAACTCTGGTGATCCCGCGCACTTACCTGATCGCGGCATTAAGTTTGTATACGGCACTTGCTTTGGATAACCAAGACCACTATCCAACCTTCTTGCCGACCAGTCAGCCCACTGTTGTAATCGGGTGGCAATGTAGGTGTTAATCATGATTAAGACTCCTGTAATTTAAATTTTCTGCATTTGCTACCAATGTGTGGCACCTTCTTTGTGTTGGTCACTGCTGGGTTGCTGCAGCTAACTCTACCCAACAAATAAACATGCCAACTGCATGCCCTGCATCCCATCTCAACCAATTCGTTCTGCTCTGCCACAAGTGAAGGATCTCGATAAAAGGCAACTGGTAATGCTCGGCTATTTTCTGCCACGTTCAGCCCTTCTTCTGGCTTCAATCTGCCAAGCGTCTTCTACTTGACCAAGTTTCAGATACTGCTGACTGTCTAGATAACCACCAGCTGGCTCTGGGATTGGCGCGCCAAACTTATGGCCATTCTCTTCTGCGTAAAATCCAGGTTGGCCGTTCATTCCCTTGCGGATTTGCGCATCAATATGCTCGGCACCAAATGCATCACGCATTGCATCGATAAAAGCAGCTGTTTGTGGCATGTCCTTACGTAAGCTCACCAAGAACCCCTTTAGTTATTAGCGCATTTAATTCTGGGTGTTGATCCATATAGCGTTTGACAATGTCGGCATGAGTCTCAGCATTTGCCAATAAGTCATGTTTTTCCAATGTTCTTGCCGCTTCCAAAACCTCTTTAAGCTGTGCAAGTCTAAACATCGCATCAGCAACTCTCACCGAACACCTCCATTCACATCGAACATATCAGCTGTAAATGCACATCGCTCTTTAACCAAACCATCAACAGCAACAAATGCGGTGCAGATAGGTCTGCTATCCTCCCATACCCACTCATTCGGATATTCGTCGTCATCTAAGTCGTAGCACATCGTATTGCCCAATATTGGGCATAAGTCAAAGTCTTGAGGATTGTCATTAATGCAGCGCGCGCACCATCCAGCATAAAAAATATCTCCTTCTGTGCCGTTGCTTGGTCTGTATTTCCCAGTTCTAACTGGCAGCTCATTGTTCACATTCATTTAACACCTCCATTTGCTTGGTTGCCTAATTGTGCTGATGTCCCAACCTGTCCCAACCTTAGCCAAAGGTATGGACGGCTGATAGCCAATAACGGCGGGCTTTGTCCTAACCTTACTAACCTTCCATACCTTATTTGTAGTTTTAACTGCGCGTGTGCGCGCGCGCGTGTGTGTACGCCCGTGTGTGCGGGTCAAAAACAGGTGCGGACGGTACGGAAGGTTAGGACAGGCCGCGCCAGTGCTTGCTCTACGGTGTCCATACCTCAAAGCCGAGGTTAGGACGGTAGGGACAGTCTCAAAACGGAATATCATCGTCAAACTCCTCTTTATCAGATTGATTAAATTGACTTTTATCAACTTGTGGCGGTCTGTACCAATAGCGGCTAATCTCATTTCGTCTTTTTTCCACTTTGGTACAACCAAGCTGTCGCAGCGCATTGCCTATTCGTGTTTGAATGTCTCGTGTGATTTTTGAATAGTCGATTTTCAACCATTCATAGGCTGCGAAATCTAAGGTGAAGTCAGTGTGGTACCCAATAACATGGTCAAATAAAGCATCCACATAGCTTTCTTGTATGGTGCTGGCGAGCTGTACTGGGTCAAATAGCCGTTTTTGCTCTTCTTCTGTAGGCCAATATCGTTTTCCTGCTTTTATCAGCGCTACAGCCTCAGCAAATAGTTGATCACGGACCTTTAAAAATCCCTCAGTATCGACTTGATGTTGCACTTTGACTGGCCACCATCGACGGCCACCAGTTGGATCCTTATTCCACTCCCACTCATTCGTGGTACCACCAAACACAACTGTCCGTTTGGCGCGTATTTCTCTGCGGCCATATGGTGCGCGATACTCATCAATTCGCCTAGCTAAAAATGATTTTTGTTTGGTTGCCTCAGACTTGGCCAATGCGCCCAGCTCACTGAGCTCATATACCATCTTGCCACGTAGCGCGCTCATCGAATCTTTGCTGTTTAGATCAAGGTCCGTGTCGCCATACCATTCACCGCCTATTGCTTCAAATAGCGATGATTTTTTCATACCCTGATCACCCTCAAGCACCAAGCAATAATCAAACTTGGCACCAGGCTCATAAACACGTTTCACGATGCCCATTAAGTACCAGTAGCTGATGAGCGTCACATACTCTTCAAGTCTTGGGTTTGGTGCATCAGCAGACTCGCTATCGCCTGTCACCTTTACTGTCAAATAGTCCACCATCCATGATTTAAGGCGCTTTTCACCATCCCACACAAGGTTATCAAGCCAGTCACGCGGTGGATTCACCACATTGGTGTGTGACATCGCCTCTACCGCCTCAGCGACAAGCGATGCAGACGGTGCAAATCGATATCTCCTTGTGAGCCACATGGCCGTATTCACATCATCAGTGGCATCCCATTCACCAACCTCACCCTTATTATTCCAATAAGGCGGCTTTTTCAGCTTCACTACGCGCTGGGCAAATTCATCATAGGCAATCACACCCTTCCACTTTGGATCATTCTCCAAAATATCAACGATATTGGATAAACATGAGACGATATCGCCCTTGCGCTTTAACAAAAAGTCCTGCCAATTTTTGCTTAAGTCGGCTTTCTGCGCGTCAGCGGGGTTTGGGGTAGAAGCACTTTTTTCATTCTCAGCATCACCGACTAAAGACAAGTGCGGACGTGTGTTTGTAATAAACTTAGTCAAGGCAGCTGCATTCATGCCTTCAGCTATCGCATCAGCTACGTCCCAGCCACCTTCTTTTTCGCCTGGTGCGGGTATCTTGACCCAAATCCACTCTGTTTTCGGGTCGATATCTAGTAATTTGTCGCGGATTTTTATCATCGCCGCCGTGCCCGGCTGCGCACGCTCGGCCAATAAAGGCTTCGTATGAGGGGCTACGCCCTCTTCTTTTTCTGCTTTGCTCAGCGGTTCACGCTGAGCGTCGCAATCTGGCCATGCGTAGATTTTACGACCTGCCAGTGGTGCCCAATCCACCTTATCGACAGCCTTACTCCCTCCGGGCCAGCTAACAGGAGCGCCGGCAATCATGCCTAGTGGCGCATCAGCACACTTTTCACCCTCAACCAGCAACACATAAGCCTCTGGATTAGCAGCAAGGCGATCTAGCCCATATAGCGGCCGATTAGGTGCTGGCCACTGCATCCATCGCCAGTCATACTTGCCGGTTTTGGTGTTTTTACAATACACAAGCGGCAGTGTTTCTTTGCCACCATCACTTTTTTTAAATCGGTATATCCAGCCAATCAGCGCACCACTCGCGTCTTTATATGGCCACTTTGCTTCTGGCTTTCCACGAACAGAGTGAGCAATCGGCGCTGCAGGCGCGTCAGAAGGTATCGATTCTGGATAAATCGGCACCCAAGCAGGCTCAGCAGTCTGTTTTTTTGGTACCTTGGTATGATCAACCCTTGGCGGTTTTTTTGGTTTGTCTTGCTGGTCCACTGGGCGGCAACCATCCGGCAATTTAAAGCCTATCTCATCCGCTACCTCGATGGCTGCTTCATATGGCTCCAAATAGTGTATATAGGCGTATAAACTGATTAGATCTCCACCCTTGTCATTGGTAGCAAAATCAGCCCATTGGCCAGCACTTGTGCCGGACATATTGATTTTAAACGAACCTGCTTTTGCATCTGATCGAGTTGGATTCCTGACTACATATTCACCACTCTCGTGTTTTCCACCCGGGATCCAATCAGGGACCAAGCGATCGATGCTATTTAGCGCTGCAGCTGCGATTTCCTTAAAGGGCATTGGTGGGCGCTTAGGCATCAAACAGCACTCCTTGTGCCGAGGCTCTTTTTACTCGCTCAATACCCAATTTAAAATATTCTGGATCTATCTCACTACCCGTGATCTCATATCCAAGCTTGAGACATGCAATCACAAGTGACATTGAGCCTAGGTGAGTATCTATTATTTTAAAACTTGGTTTTGCATAATTAACTAGAAGCCATTCATAAAGGACAACTGGCTTTTGTGTCGGATGAATACGTAATTCATTTTTTTTCTTATTACCTTGCTGTACAGTGCCTTTTTCAGCACTAAGCCCTTGCATCATGCCGTTCCACATGTATCTAAACAACTTAACTGAATCGAAAAGGCTACAATAAGCAATTTCACAATCACTAAACGAACTAGTATTATTTACCTTGTCCCAAACAATACGTCCTGGGCCAAGATACACCTCGTAATTATTAATGCCCCATACAATTTGATGTCTACTTACACGCTTCAATTCATCAAAATAGCTCTGTCCAGGAACATCCCATGTATCAATTGATTTATAAACCCTGCTTCTTACGCCTAATGCACAAACTCTTTCTTTTCGATAATAGCCAAGTTTGTTTGGCCCATTAAAATACGGTGGGTCTACAATAGCAAGATCAAAGGATTTGTCTGGCAATGAATGAAGCAATTCCATACAGTCCATGTTATAAAGTGAAGCAGAACCGATATCAGTTCTTATCATTTTCAACTTCACTTATTAACTTATCCAGATAATGCCTGGCTTTTTTTAGATCCTCGATACCGGCTTTATCCTGCCATCTTGCCATATACTTGATGACATTCCCTGATAAAAAACCGAAAAACTGGTGTGGTGTTAACCATGATTTCATTGCATCCCAAGGCTGGATATCTTTCGATTGATAGTGCGAACCGCCAACTTGATACTCATCAGGCTGCTTTTGCTTCAATAGCTCAGGGCAAAACTTAAACATCAATCCTCCAAACACCTACAGTTAGTTAATTCAAAACTTTATTTTTATCTGCAACACCAAACAAAATATCAACACAGCTCGCACAACATGGCGTCAGCAATACGCGTATGCCTTCAGCTTTTGCACTCTCACGCATCTCATCAAAAAACTCTTTTATTGCTGGCTCTACAGCACGACCACATCGGCAACAAAGCAGCGGCTTAGATTCCTGATCTTTTACCACTTCAAAGTTGCAGTGGCTGATAGTCATCTACTCACCCGCGTTCTATAACTGCAAATATCTCTAGCCGTACTCACACCACAATTAAAGCGTTTGGCCAACGTCTCATATCCACGAACATAGGCCAGATGCATTTGGCGCATCGCCAGTACATCCGCAAAACTCAGCTTCGCTCTGTGATGTTTCTTTTTCATCGCGTCAAGCTTTCAATCAGCTTTAAAAAAGCAATCTGATCTGCTATCGATGTATACATCGATGCCTTAATTTCCTGGTACTCGCGATCATCGATGCGGCCATCAGCATATGCATCTTTAAAATCGCGTGCGATCTCCCCATTGGATTCCACGCACTGCATAAAGCTGTCGAGCAAATTCATATCACCGTATTGCTCAACCTCTGGCAGCTGCACAACGACCGCATTTGACTTCTGTGCAAAATAGGTGGCAAATGCAATATTTGAATTAATAAAGTCACCAATCAGTTCTAGCTCATCGATAGTCAGGTGATGACTTTCGCTATTCACATTCAGTTTATTGAGCAGAACTTGATAGCTCTTACCCATTTCACTGGCCAGAGTGGGTACACCCTTTTCTGAGTCGTGTACGCACCGATAAACTATATGGCGAATTGTCAACGTTTTTTCCCTCAAAAATAAACGTGTTTGTTATTAATAATCAAACACATAATCCAATTATGAATTACACAAACACATCACTTAAAACCATAAAAAAAGCCCTGCGCAACCTGCAAAACAGGCGCAACAGGGCAAGGGGCTTCCTTGGAGAAGGAACATCACAAACCCAGCGACTACCAACGCTACCCGTGCTGGACCAGGCAAAACTGAATTTGAGAAAGTGCATCCAATGGCAGGAGGAATACCATCGCAGGCCTCACGGACACTACACACTTTCTCAAAACTGGTTGCAGGGGCAGGACTCGAACCTGCGACCTCTTGGTTATGAGCCAAGCGAGCTGCCAGCTGCTCTACCCTGCTATTTCTCATGCTGCATCCTCTATCGGAAGGCGCAAATGCTCAGGCAAACCGTCATGCGGGTGCGGATAGATATCCGGACGAATTTGATGTGGCGTATATCGATAGTCAATAGCCTTAGAAACTGGGATAACCCAACCCGCTGGCACCTTGTTGTCTCTACCAAGCCAGTTGTTGACATGTGTATAGGTCAACTTCTTGTTAGGGCAAATAGCACGCAAGGCGGAAATCAAGCTCGCCTTTCCCCTCAACTCATCAATAATGATCTTTAAAACTTCCATGACAAGCATATTAAAACAATTGTTTTATTTTAGTCAACAACAATTGTTATTTGTTTGTAGTGAACAAATGTTTTATTGTTACTAACTATGGCATTAGGTAAAAACGTTATTAAAATCCGTGAAGCGCAACAGCTCACGCAATCTGAGATGATCAGGCGTCTGAAAAATATACTTCCAGACTCTGAGCATGAAAAGCTGCAGGGTGCGATCAGCAATATGGAGCGCAGAGACTCAACTACGTCAAAATATATAGAAAGCCTAGCAATTGTATTGAATACACCGATCAGCACTTTGCTTTCTGGCGAGACAGCTCAATCCACAACAGTCGAACAGTTAGTCGAAACTTACCAAACCGGACCATACCAAATCAGCATTAAAGATTTGAATAAAACAGCCGATAACAATCCTGCAATGGCAAGAAGAATCAACGAGTTATTGACCTATTTTGTGGCTATTACAGAAAAACACCAAAAAACAATCATATCTCTCTGTGCAGACTTTTATGATACAGACTCCAAACTAAAAGAAATAACCCGTAGACGCTCGATGCCTGAAGGTATAGTTATGGAGAAAAAACATGGAAAAAAACAACACATTAAAGTTGATGACTTACAGAAATAAAGAGGTCGTCGAAGCAATATCTTGGATCTATGATTTAGCGTTATCAGGTGAAATTAGTGGCATTTGTTTTGCAATTAAATATAATCGATTTAAACACACCATTGGACTTGCCGGTGACTACAAAACAGATCCGTACTGCGCTATCAGACCAGTAAAAAGACTGAAAAAACTTGTCAACTCCAGCGCTAGAGAGCTAGAGGTAATGGCTGATTTATCGGAGGAAAATGAAACCGTATGAAAAAATCAATAATAAATGTTGTACCATTATCGATCATGGCCATTATTGGCTGCAGCTGCTCTCAAGATGCCCCACCAGGCAATGAAGTCATTATTGAAACAACAGCAGAAATGCAGATTGAGACTGAAGCTGAAAGCACTAAACGAGATCCTGCTAAAGAAAAAGTGATGGCACATTTCATCAGTGATGAAGAACCAACCGCTAAAGATGCCAGTTGGACTGCAGATGACATTTTTAAAATTGGCGTGATTGACAATGGGGAAAACAGAAACGGTTATGCGGAGTATGCGTGCCAAGTGTTAAATGACCATGGCCTTAACAACCAAAATATATGGGTACAAATCATCGATATAGAAAAAGTGGTTAATAATCAAGAGTTCCAAAAGCTCGGTGAAGCGCACTGTAACTAGTAAATCAATAAATTAACGACCCGCTTAGGCGGGTTTTTTTACGTCCTGACATTTCAAAATAAAACAATTGTTGTTGACATCTAAAAAACATTTGTTTTATTATGCTCAAAACAACCCAATGAAGGAGTTTTGAAATGTCAAAGAAACAACACCTATTTAGCAAGCAAGACTATCTGGATATGCAGCTTAAGTGGAACCTTGCTGGCAAACCACAACGTCAGAGAATGTTGGAACAAGCTAATCAAAATAAAAACAACCATTACCCAAGAGCCTTTGGCTTTTTGCCTTCATGGGTGAGAGAAGCACTGATATTAGAAAACAAAGAGTCTGCAGCAGTTAGCAACCCAGCAGGTAATGTCCACCATCTAAATCAAAAAACGGCTGCATAGGAGATGATAATGAAAGATTATAAACATCTAACCCATCAAGAGAAGCCAATCACACTGCTAGATCTAATTGGGAGTGCATGCTTCTTAATTCTGATGTTTCTGCCATTTTCACGCGCCGCGTGGGTTGCTGCATTCGGATAATCATGAAAACACTACTCACTATCATTTTAGCGATTGTCTGCATGATCACAGCATTTGGTTTCATATTTTTACGCCAAGAAAAAGTCGCTGTGCTATGGGCAGGTATTGCATTCTTGATAGGCTGTTTAATGGGAAAGGCTCTTTTATGAGCAAGATAACAGAAACAATCAAACAAGAACGACACGCTTTCGCACTGTGTTTGTTGCTTTTCATGCTAGGTGCTTACCTTGCATTTTTTACATTTGATAAAGCATATATAGCTGATAAATACAGCTATGAGTGCAGGAGATAGCGATGGAAAATCATGATGATGAATACGAATTCGAAACGCTTCAGGAAATCGATGCATGGAGCAGAAAAGAACCATACAACCCACGTAAAGACGGTAATTCAAAAAAATTAGGTATACGTAATTTATTAAATAAATCCAAAAAAGTTTGGCTCTATTTAGTTAGCTTAACTAAAGATAGTCTTGAAAACGATGAGCCAGAAGACAGGATTACTTAATAGTGTTATCAGCACTTAATTAACCACCACAGGAGATTCAAATGAACACCATAGCAACACCAGAACTGCAACAAGGCGAAACATATATGGGCACTATCATCAAACCAGATGGCACTGGTCATCATGTCATTTTACTTGATAGCGATAAAGACGATGGAGAATGGCAAGAAGCCTTAGATTGGGCAAAAGAAAAAGGTGGTGATTTACCGTCCCGCGTTGAGCTATCACTCATGTACACACATTCAAAAGACCAGTTTAAAAAAGACTGGTATTGGAGCAGCACTCAGCACGCTTCAGACTCTAGTTATGCCTGGTGTCAGGACTTCGACGATGGAGGCCAGGGTTACGGCCTCAAGGACGACGACCTCAGAGCCAGAGCTGTCCGCAGATTATCAATTTGATTATTTAATTATTTATTTTTTTATGGCAAATCATTATGAAAAACCACCTGACAGATCTAAACGATCATTTATTTGCACAAATGGAGCGGCTCAACGATGAAACCCTAGAAGGGGAAAAGTTGGAGTCAGAAATCAAACGCTCTGAAGCCGTCTCTAAGGTTGCTAAAACCATCATTGACAATGCATCACTTGTGCTCGATGCCACCAAGTTTAAAGCTGAGCAAATGGGATTAACCAAAGCTGATATGCCAGCATTGCTGGACAATAAAACCAAAGCATGACGAAATCACGCAATATATTGACTAAAAGAAAGCAGTGGTCGGCTGATGAAGATGCACTACTGCAGGCGCTATATCCATGCACAAAAACAGAGGCATTGGCACGACTTTTCAACTGCAGATTAAACCAGGTATACACTAGAGCAAGAGCGTTAAAAACTGAAAAATCACAATGGTTTCAAGATAGCCCAATGTCGCAAATTCTTAGAACAAATACAGATATTGGCAAAGAATATCGATTTAAAAAGGGGCAGCCAAACCAGAACAAAGGCAATAAAAACTTTAGGATCGCCAATAGCGAAAAGACAAGATTCAAAAAGGGGCAAGTACCTCCTAACGTTAAACCTATGTATTTTGAACGCCAAGATAAAAATGGTTATGTCTGGATGAAGGTGCCAGAGAAAAACCCGCACACAGGGGCACCAACAAGATTTGAATTTAAACATAAATGGAATTGGAAGCAGGCAAACGGCCCTATTCCGGATGGCATGGTCATCAAGTTTATCGATGGTAATAAGCAAAACTGTGATTTATCTAATCTGGAGCTCATTCCAAAAGCAGTTAATCTGGCGCTTAACCAAGCAGGCTATGACAATATGCATGAGGAAATCAAGCCGGCTTTCAAAACGTTGGCCAAGCTAAACTACAAACAGAGGCAGCTGCAGAAGGCATAATTATGTTTTTGACCGAAGCACAATTGATTGAATTAACCGGTAAAAAGTACGCTGCAGCGCAAGCACGTCAGCTCGCTTTTATGGGCATTCAATACGTCAAACGTGCTGATGGATCCGTGGCCGTGTCAACAGCGCATATTGCACAAAAATTCGGTGGGGATTATAGTGAGAACCTTCAACCACCAAAACAGCCGAATTGGGCCGCTATAGAATCCAATGCCAAAGCCGCGTAAAGCAAAACAACCAAACATTGCACCGTGGCCAGACTTTGCTGGCAACCCGATTCATGAGGGTGATTGCATTATTCATCCTTCTGGCCAGAATGGGATTGTGATATACAAACTCAACGCTGAAGATATATTTTCGCAATGGCTTGTTGACTATGGAGACGGTGACCACCCATCACGGCTTTGTCTGCAGATTGGAAATAAGGGGAGAGCCATTGCCAAAGCCGCGTAATAAAGAAAACAAGTCCCTACCAAAACGGTGGGCGCTTGAACATAATGCGTATTATTACCTGGTACCAAAGGGTGCTGAAGCACACTGGGATGGTAAGACAAAATTCAAACTTGGCCGCACCTTACCGGAAGCATTTGCCGAATTTGCGAGGCGCATCGATAGTCCCCGCGGGACCATCCGCACCTTAAACGATGCTTTTAATCGCTATCTGTTGCAAGTGGTCCCCACCAAAGCAGCTGCGAGCCAAGCATCTAATCACCAGCAAATCAAATGGCTGCGCAAAGTATTTGGCGAAATGCCGATTCTGCCCTTCTCGCCCAAGTTTGTTTACCAATATGTTGATAAAAGAGAGTCCAAGACGTCTGCGCACCGTGAGATTGCCACGCTATCACATGTCTTTACCAAGCTGATCGAGTGGGGTGAGATCGATCGCCATCCGTTTAAAGGCCAGATACTGCTTACTGGTGAGAAGCCACGCGATCGCTATGTTGAGGACTGGGAGATTGATGAGTTTTTATCACTGAAAGTAAACCCAAAATCAGGCGGCGCCGTCATTCAGGCCTATACCAGGTTAAAATTACTCACCGGCATGGACAAAAGCACCATGTTGCGCTTGGAGCCAAACCGTAATTTTACTGAAGAAGGCATCCTGATCCAGCGCAATAAAACCAAGAATAGCAGCGGCAAACGTACACTGTATACCTGGACACCAGCGCTGCGCACTGCAGCCGATGAAGCGATTGCAGCACGACCAGTGGATATCTCGCCGTATTTATTCTGCAACAAGTATGGCCAGAGTTACGTCAATGAGGAAACTGGCAACCCTGCTGGCTTTAAATCGTTGTGGGATCGTTACTTTAAAAAGGTGATAAAAGAGACAAAACTGGAGGTGCGATTTACCGAGCGAGATCTGCGTGCCAAAGTGGCCACCGATGCCGACTCACTCGAACATGCCCAGGCCATGTTATCGCATTCTGATAGCAAAACGACTAACCAAATATACCGCAGAAAACCAACAAAAGTGCATCCATTACGCTAATTCTATTCCACAAATCCCATTCTATTCCACAACGTAAAAATGCAACACCGCTGGAACCCGCGTAGATTGGTCGGAACGGCAGGATTTGAACCTGCGACCCCTTGTCCCCCAGACAAGTACGCTACCAGACTGCGCTACGCCCCGAATGCACTCGCTGAGTGTGCGTTGATATTATAAATGAAAACAACGACGCACTCTGCTAAACAATACAACTTTAACGAATTTTGAATCTAATGGATTGTGAAGATTACATACGCTTAGGCGCGTAGTAGTTGAATAACTTCTTGAATTTCTGAACGAATAGCACTTAGATTAACATTATCTTTACTACTATTACCCACCACACTTGCAGTTGCTTCTTGCACGCTATCTTGTGTTGCTTCTACTTCATCTGCACCATCTAAACGGTTGCGTGCGCCACTAATCGTGAAGCCTTGCTCATAAAGCAGCTCTCTAATTTTACGAATCAGCAATACTTCATGATGTTGATAATAACGACGATTACCGCGCCGCTTAACAGGTTTAAGCTGCGTGAACTCTTGCTCCCAATAACGCAACACATGTGGCTTCACGCCGCATAAATCACTTACCTCACCAATCGTAAAATAGCGTTTGGCTGGTATTGGTGGTAACTGTACATTTTTAATTGTATCTGGCATACATTCAATGATGACTCAAATTATTTAGCGTAATGCTCTTCAACTTTACTTTTTAACTTCTGGCTTGCGTGAAAGGTAACCACACGACGAGCAGAAATTGGAATTTCTTCCCCTGTTTTTGGGTTACGACCAGGTCTTTCAGACTTTTTGCGAAGTTCAAAATTACCAAACCCAGATAACTTGACACTATCCCCATTCTCTAATGCACATCTTAGTTCTTCAAAAAACGCTTCAACCATGTCTTTAGCTTCTCGCTTGTTGAGCCCAACTTGTTCAAATAGCAGATCTGCCAAATCCGCTTTCGTTAATGTCATAAAAACTCCCTGTATTGCTTTTCTTCCGTCGTCATTGTTTTCAGTTAATTTCTTAACTGCGCATTAAATTTATTTTCTAGTAATTTGAGCAGTTCAGCTATTGCAGCTTCTGCTTCTGAATCGATAAGCGTTTTGTTAGTATCTTGCATAAGTATAAGAAATGCAAGGCTTTTTTTACCTTCTTCGATTCCTTTTCCTTGATAAATGTCAAATAACTGTACCTTTTGCAACAATGGTATCTTTTCGGCATTCACTGCATCAATGATGGTTTGAACCTCTATTCCCTCGTCTACAACAATCGCAATATCGCGACGTACGGGTAAAAACTTTGAAACCTCATTATATGAAGCAAGCTTAGTTTGTAATATTAGTTCAGTATTTAATTCAAATAGTATAGTGCTTTTGGGTAAGTCATATTGCTGTTGATATTTTGGATGCAACTTACCCAACCAACCAACCGCTTTCGCATTCAAATAGACACGAGCCGTTTGTCCAGGGTGCAAAGCTGGATGATTGTCCTTTTTGTAGGTCGCTTGTTGATGGGTTAATGTATCAACAACTGCTTTCATATCATAGAAATCAAAGTCACGCGCAGTATCACCCCATTGCTCTGGCTTAGCTGCTCCGTAGCACAAGCCTGCCACCATAGCGGTTTCTTGATATCCATCCTCAAGACGATGATACGCATTACCTGTTTCAAACAACATGGCGCGCTCTTGCTTGCGGTTTAGGTTATAAGTAAGCACATCTAGTAACCCAGCCCACAAACTACTGCGCATTACGCTTAAATTACTGGCAATTGGGTTTTTAAGCTTAATCGGATTTTGGTTATTGGATAGCGTACGCTCCCAATCCTCTTCTACAAAGCTATAGGTGACAACTTCTTGATAACCATGTGAAAGCAAACTGTCTTTTAACCAGTTTAAATTGCGTATTGCCTCTGGTAACGGAAGCATATTTAAATTTGCAACTGGCGCAATCGCTGGGATTTTGTCATAGCCATGTAAACGTGCGATTTCTTCAATCAAATCAGCTTCACGTTCTATATCAAAGCGATACGTCGGTGCCTGAACAACAAAACGATCATCAGCTTGATCAAACGAAAAACCCAGTTGCGTCAGTATGTTAGCAACAGCCTCTTTTGATAAACTAATCCCCAGCACGGATGCAATGCGCGAATATCTTAATGTCACTTTTTTACGCTCGGGCAAATGCCCTACTTTTTCGGTTACAGGTCCAGCTTGGCCAGCACAAATTTCCAAAATAAGCGCCGTTGCACGCTCCATTGCCTGTTTGGTATTCCCATAATCAACGCCACGTTCAAAGCGGTACGATGAATCAGTACTCAATCCTACTCTGCGCGCTTTACCAGCCATCACTTCAGGTGTGAAGAATGCAGCTTCTAGGAATATATTTGTTGTTGTTTCATTAACAGATGTTGGCTCGCCCCCCATAATACCCGCAAGTGCAATAGGGCCTGAATCATCAGCAATCACTAAATCATCTTCTGCTAATTTCGCCTCTGTATCATTTAACAGCTTAACTTGCTCTCCCTTTTTAGCAAATCGTACTGTGACATTACCATTGAGCTTATCTAAGTCAAAAGCATGCATCGGCTGACCAAGCTCTAGCAATACATAATTAGTAATATCGACAATGACACTAATGCTGCGCAAACCACTACGCTCCAGCGCTCTCACCATCCAGTCAGGCGTATTTGCATTTGCATTAACGCCTGTAATGACCCTGCCATAGTAACTCGGACAGACTTCTTGTTCGTTTATCTGTACAGACTGCATTTGCTCAGATGTGATATTGACCGCAGCTGTTTGAGGTAAAGCCATTGGCTCCCCAGTGATGGCCGTCACATCACGCGCAATACCCAAAATACTTAAACAGTCTGCACGATTTGGCGTCAGTTTAATCGTATACAGCGTATCATCTAAATCCAAATACTTACGTACATCCTGACCAACTGGCGCTTCTGCAGAGAACTCCAGCAAACCGTCTGCTTCTGCTGCTAAACCTAGCTCTTTCGCTGAGCACATCATGCCAAAAGACTTAATGCCTCGTACCTTTGCTTCTTTTATCTTGAAATCTGCCAGGTTAGCACCAACTTTGGCGCAAGGCGCTTTTAAGCCTATTCGTGCATTCGGTGCACCACAAACAATTTGCAGTGGCTCTGCTTCGCCCACATCTACTTTACACAACTGTAACCGATCCGCATCTGGGTGTTTTTCAGCTGAAATAATTTCACCAACAACTACATTGTTAAATGGTTGTGCAACCAGTGTTTGTTCTTCAACTTCTAGGCCCGCCATTGTTAAAGCATGACCAAGTGCATCTGCATCCAATGCTGGATTCACAAATTGACGTAACCAATGTTCAGAAAATTGCATAATAGATTCTTAATCGTTAAGTTTATTTAGAAAATTGGCTTAAGAAGCGCAAATCGTTGTTAAAGAAATGTCGTAAATCATTCACGCCATAACGCAACATGGCTAAACGTTCGACACCCAAGCCAAATGCAAAGCCTTGATATTGCTCGCTATCGAGCTTCACATGCCGAAATACTTCTGGGTGCACCATGCCACAACCACCAATTTCTAACCAGCCATCATTCCAACTCATATCCATTTCCGCTGAAGGTTCCGTGAATGGGAAAAAAGATGGACGAAAGCGCACTGTTATATCATCACGCTCAAAAAACTTCTGCAAGAAATCTTGTACAACGCCTTTTAAATTGGCAAAGCTGATGGCCTGATCAACCCAAAGACCTTCTACTTGATGAAACATTGGCGAATGTGTTGCATCTGAATCGACACGATACACACGACCAGGCGCAATAATTTTAAGCGGCGGCGTTTTGTTTTGTTTCAGCGCATTTTCCATGTAGTGCACTTGAACAGGGGATGTATGTGTTCTGAGTACATGTGCGTCGTCAACATAAAATGTGTCATGCATTGCACGGGCTGGATGATTTTCAGGAATATTAAGCGCTGTAAAGTTATAGAAATCTGTTTCAATTTCTGGCCCTGTTGCCACATCAAAACCAATTGAGTGAAACAGTTGTTCTATACGCCGTAAAGTCAGCGTCACTGGATGCAGCCCACCTTGTGCTTGTGCACGTGCAGGCAGTGTGATATCCAGTGATTCACTTGCTAATTGTTCTGCTTGCGCAGCATCTAAAATCGCATCTCGTCTTGCATTTAGTGCAGCTTCAACTTGCTTTTTAACAACATTAATTGCAGCACCTGCTGCAGGTCTCTCTTCAGATGACAATCTACCCAAGCCTTTTAAGGCCTCTGTGATGGCGCCTGTCTTGCCTAGATATTTGGCTTTTGCATCTTCTAGCGCAGTGGTTGTTTGACAAGCATTAAAATCAGCCTGTGCTTCTGTAATTAAATGGTCTAAATTTGCCATGCCACCCTAAAAATATAGTGTCTAAGAAAAAAAAGAGGCCGCAGCCTCTTTTTTTGATAGAAAAAACTATGCTGCTAATCCTGCTTTTGCCAAATCTACAAATTTTGCAAAAGCCTGTTTATCAAACACAGCTAAATCAGCTAATACTTTGCGATCTACGTCCACTGCAGATTTTTTCAAACCATTCATGAATCGGCTATAAGTTAAACCACACTCACGAGCGCCAGCATTAATACGTGCAATCCACAATGTGCGGAATTGACGTTTCTTTTGACGGCGATCACGATAGGCATATTGCCCTGCTTTCATAACCGCTTGCTTAGCTACACGGTATACATTTTTACGACGGCCGCGATAGCCTTTAGCCGCTTTTAATACTTTTTTGTGTCTTGCGCGAGCGACGACACCACGTTTTACTCTAGGCATTTTATTCTCCTTATCGTGTTGGCATCATTGCGCGAATGCGTTTGACATCAGTTGCAGAAATAATCTCAGTACCACGTAGTTTACGTTTCTGCTTTGTTGTTTTCTTAGTCAAGATATGACGAAGATGTGAATGGGTACGTTTTACTTTACCATTACCTAAGAACTTAAAGCGCTTTTTTGCGCTGCTCTTTGTTTTCATTTTTGGCATTTTTTTCTCCTTAAGAGTAATTAAGAGTGCATAGGCATGCCTTTTGGCCAGTTCACTCAGAAAACTTGTACTACTATAAATTTATTCTTTTACTTTTTTATCCGTCTTATCAGACTTAACTTTTTCGTTCTTTTTTGGAACTACTTTTTTTACTGCTGCAAGCACCATGACCATTTGGCGCCCTTCCATTTTCGGAAATTGCTCAACAACGGCCACTTCTTCCAAATCTGCTTGTACACGTCTTAACAAATCGAGACCAAATTCTTGGTGGGTAATTTCTCGCCCTCTAAATCTTAATGTACACTTTACTTTATCGCCAGCCTCTAAGAATCGTGTGATATTACGTACTTTAATGTTGTAATCACCACTATCTGTTGCAGGACGAAATTTTACTTCTTTAATTTGAACCTGCTTTTGCTTCAGCTTTTGCTCATGCAAGCGTTTGCTTTCTGCATATTTAAACTTGCCATAATCCATGAGGCGGCAAACTGGCGGACTAGCATTTGGTGCAATTTCTACAAGGTCAATATCTACTTCTTCGGCTTTAGCAAATGCTTCTTCCAAGCTCATAATACCCAACGGTTCACTCTCTATTCCTACTAAGCGCACTTCTCTCGCTGTGATTTCACCGTTAATTCTTGTCCCTTTACCTCTGTCTTGAGCTATAGCAATCCCCTTGTGTTCAAATCTAAAATATTAAATTAAAAGCCGCGCATTACCAGATAAATAGAATAAAAGTATGCACTTAAGCTTTACTTTCTATATCTGCTTTAATCCGCTCGATGAACGCATCAACTGACATAGAACCTAAGTCTTCACCTTTTCTGGTTCGCACGGCCACACAGCCTGTTTGCATCTCTCTATCACCTGCTACTAGTATATAAGGCAATTTCTGCATGCTGTGCTCGCGTATTTTATAGGTAATCTTCTCATTTCTCAAGTCAAATTCGCATCTAAAGCCACTTTTCTTTAGCTTTTCAACTACTTGCAACACGTAATCTGCTTGTGCATCCGAAATATTAAGTACCATAACTTGCACAGGTGATAGCCATACTGGCATTGCACCCGCGTAATTTTCTATCAAAATACCCATAAAGCGTTCCATTGAACCAACAATGGCACGATGCAACATAACGGGGCGCTGACGCGAATTATCTTCTGCAACGTATTCTGCGCCCAAACGCTCAGGCAAATTAGCATCTAATTGTACGGTGCCGCATTGCCATAACCGGCCCAAACTATCTTTAAGCGTAAATTCAATTTTAGGCCCATAAAATGCACCTTCACCAGGCAGGTATTCAAAATCAAGCTTGTTTGCCTTTAATGCATTTGCCAGTGACGCTTCTGCTCTATCCCATTCTTCATCAGAACCAATGCGCTTTTCTGGTCGCGTCGACAATTTAACCAAGACTTCTTTAAAACCAAAATCTTCATAGGCTTTGTAGAGCATTTTAATGAAATCAGCTACTTCTGCTTCGACTTGCGCCTCTGTACAGAAAATATGCGCATCATCTTGTGTAAAACCACGCACCCGCATCAATCCATGTAGCGCGCCTGAAGGTTCATTGCGATGACAAGAACCAAACTCGGCTAGACGTAAAGGCAAATCACGGTAACTGTGTAAGTGACTGTTAAAAATTTGTATATGGCCAGGACAATTCATTGGCTTTACCGCATAGTCACGATTTTCTGAAGCTGTCACAAACATATGATCATGGTAATTTTGCCAATGACCAGATTTTTCCCATAATGTTTTATCCAGCACTGCAGGGGTGCGCACTTCTTTGTAACCAAAATCATTAAACATTTGACGCATATATTGCTCTATTTGCTGCCACAATGCCCATCCTTTAGGATGCCAAAACACCATACCTGGCGCATCATCTTGCATGTGAAAATAGTCCAGCTGTTTTCCTAGTTTTCGATGGTCTCGTTTTTCTGCTTCTTCTAATTGAAATAGATACGCTTTAAGCTCATCTTTATTCCGCCATGCTGTGCCGTAAATACGCTGCAACATCTCATTATTACTATCACCGCGCCAATAAGCACCTGCGACTTTCATGAGCTTAAAAGCCTTTAGCTTTCCAGTATTTGGCACATGCGGGCCTCGGCACAAATCAGTAAAGCTTCCCTCAGAGTATAGCGAGACATCTTCGCCTTCTGGGATGCTCGCTATAATTTCTGCCTTATACGCTTCACCAATACTTTTGAAATAAGCAACGGCTTCATCACGCGGCATGACTTTCCGTGTGACAGGCTCGTCTTTTTTAGCAAGCTCCGTCATTTTCTTTTCAATTTCTTCTAGATCTTCTGGGGTAAATGCACGCTTGTAGCTAAAATCGTAGTAGAAACCATTTTCAATCACTGGCCCAATGGTCACTTGCGCCTCAGGAAAAAGTTCTTTTACTGCATAAGCCAGCAAATGGGCAGTCGAGTGTCGAATAATATCTAAGCCTTCATCATTTTTATCTGTGATAATGGCCAATTCACTATCGGCCTTGATGACGTAGCTAGTATCAACGATTTGACCATTAACCTTACCTGCTAATGCAGCTTTTGCAAGACCTGCACCAATGTCCATGGCAACGTCGGCAACACTGACGGGTGCATCGAAGCTGCGTTTTGATCCATCTGGTAACTGAATAACGGGCATAAACAATCTCTACAATTAAAAATAACAAAAGCCGTCAAATTATACGGCTTTTTTGTGTTTTGGTAGGCAGTAGCAGATTCGAACTGCTGACCCCTTGGATGTCGACCAAGTGCTCTAACCAACTGAGCTAACCGCCTATACGCTAAGAAGGCGTGATTTTAGCTGATTGCGTAACGCCACGCAAATAAGCTGCACATTTATTTTGTTGAACATATTGTAAGGCGAATAAACCTTACTCCTTCATTAATCGATTAAACAACTCATAAGAAGGATATCCGTCTGCAGGCAAGTCACTTTTAAGTTGATAGCTTCTGATTGCTGCCTTTGTTTTTGTCCCTGGGTAGCCATCTGGCGCACCACTGTCATAGCCTAATTTATTCAGTTTTTCTTGCATTGCCCAAGCTTGGCTAAAAGTAATTGCAACATTATCAAGATTCCACCCATTGACAATCGACTTGCCATCAAGCAATTGATCTGCCAAATGACTAACTGACAACGCGTAGTTCACTGAACGATTCCATTTCATTACCACATCAAAGTTATTAGCAATCATAAAAGCAGGACCCTGCCAACCTTGTGGCAATATAATTGCCGTATTTTCCATGGCGGGCAAACTAGTCCCATCCACTTGGATTACCCCCAACATGGCCCAGTTTTTTGAGTGCTGGCGCAGACCTAGCTGTGCCTGATAATATTCAAATTGTTGAGGTAGTTTTACTTCTAGCGCAACTGGCTCATGCTGCTTCCATCCGATACTTGATAAATAATTTGCAGCTGATGCCATCGCGTCAGGCAAGTTATCCCAAATATCATTGCGTCCATCTTGATTAGCATCTACAGAATATTCTAAAAATGTAGATGGCATAAACTGCATGTGCCCTGAAGCGCCTGCCCAAGAACCTTTCATACTTTCGACGTCGTGATGTCCCGCATCAACAATAGCCATAAGATCCATGAGCTGCTGGCGAAAAAAATCAGCTCTGCGACCTTCGTAAGCCAGCGTCATCAATGCTGAGGGCAAGCTTATGCTGCCTTTATTTTGGCCATAGTTTGTTTCCAAACCCCAAAAAGCAACCAAAATAGTTTTTGGAACGCCGTATTGTGCCTCGATCTTATCTAAAAGCATTGAATGCTCTTTTAGCTTACTTTTTCCAATCTCGACTCGGTGTCCCGTCACTCGCTTTTGAATATAACTAAAGAATGTCGAAACGAACTCTGGTTGCGACCTGTCTAGCTCAATAACGCGCGGCAAAAATGTTGCATTTTTTAGCGTGTTTTCTATCGCTTGTTCTGAAATATTTTTACTTCTAGCTTCTTCTTTTAGTGCTTTTAACCATGCATTAAACGTCGGATCACCCTCTGCAAAGGCACTTGAACTTAAAAGCAAAACCACAACAAGCCATTTAATCATTTTTATTGTATAAACCCTTTAAAACTTCACTATACCCAGCTTTGTAGTCTGGATAGCGCAACGCAAACCCAGACTTGCGCATTCTCTGATTACTTAACCGCTTACCACCTATTGTCTCAGATACCTTAACCTTAAGAGGTTCTATATTCAACATCTTGGTCATCCAAGTCAATATTTCGTATAACAATGCAGGCATATCATCCGTACCAATATAACAATCATCTACAAACTCAGCTGCAGCCACTTTGTTACATAAAAAAACAATAAATCGCGCTGCATCGTCTCGATGTATTCGATTGGTCCATCTATTGCTGTCTGGCCAACGGCTCAGGTCTTTTGCCATATTAATCAGATACAATCTACCTGGCCCATAGAGGCCTGACAACCTAATCGCTGTACTTTTACAGGGAAGGTGCTTTAGCAGTGTTTCAGCCCCTAGCAGTCGTTCCCCACCATAATCGTTGGGCAATGCGGCTGTGTTTTCGTTCAACAACTCAGTGGTTCCTTGCCCATATACCCTTGTACTTGAAACAAAAAACACATGTTGCAATTGGGAGTTTTGTGTTTGTGTCGCTAAAATATTTTTTAGTCCGTCGACATAATGGGCCTTATAACTTGCGTCCGTTTGTGCATCGGCGGAAATACAATAAATAACGATATTTGGCGCTATGTGTTGCAAGTCTTTAAGCGAAGACACATCCGTTACATCAGCCTGAAGATGGGGAACCCCGTTTGGCAATGGCTTATCACTAGCCCTAATACCGATAACCTCATGATCAGCGTCTACTAGTAAACGTATGACTTCTGCCCCTAAGTCGCCGCAGCCAACTACCAGAATCCTAGCCATGCTGTTTTGTTAAATACTTTTCGGCAAGGAATAACGCCACAATTGTTTTACCGTCAGTAATTTCGCCACGCTGTGCCATTAGCAAGCAATCTTCAAAGTCAAGCTCGAAAACTTCTAATGCTTCATCCACGTCTCTGCGATGTTCACCTGCAGCCAAACCAGAAGCTAAGTAAATATGAATGATTTCATTTGAATATCCGATACATGGGTGTTGAAGCCCAAGCTTAACCCAGTCTGTAGCACAGTACCCCGTTTCTTCTAAAAGCTCACGTTGACCTGTAACCAGAACATCCTCTCCTGGATCGATTTTGCCAGCGGGCAGTTCGATAAAGGTCTGGTGTAATGGATAGCGAAACTGTCTTTCAAGCACCACTTTCCCATTTGGCAACAATGGCACTACAACCACAGCGCCTGGGTGTAGCACATACTCTCGTTGACTATTGTGCCCATTTGGCAAGAGCACTTGATCACGCTTTACGGTCAACATTCCGCCGTCAGCTATCGTTTCTGAGCTAATGCAGCGCTCTGTTAAATCTACTTTATCTTCCAAAACAATTACAACCTTGCAATACTAAAAGTGTCACATTTATTTACATCACCGTTGCTTAACCCTTCGTTAAACCAACGCATACGCTGCTCTGAGGTGCCATGGGTAAAGCTGTCTGGCACTGCGTAACCTTGCGCCTGCTTCTGTAGCGCATCATCTCCAATCGCAGCTGCGGCACGCATTGCCTCTTCCACATCACCTGCTTCCAAAATACGGTTTTCACCTTCAGCATGGTGTGCCCATACTCCTGCATAGCAATCTGCCTGCAACTCTAAACGTACAGAATATTGATTAGCCTCTGCCTCACTTCTTGCACTTTGGCGCGCTTGTTGCACTTTCTCAGACGTGCCCATCAAATTTTGCACATGGTGCCCAATTTCATGCGCAACAACATAAGCTTGCGCAAAATCACCTGGTGCATTAAAACGATTTTTCATTTCATCATAAAACGATAAATCAATATACACTTTTTTATCTGCTGGGCAGTAAAAAGGTCCCATCGCAGCCTGGCCAGTTCCACATGCGGTGCTCGTACGTCCTCTAAATAAAACAAGTTTAGGTGCAGGATAGCTATAACCAGAGTTTTGAAAAACCTTACCCCAAGTGTCTTCGGTACTTCCTAATACTTTCGAAACAAAACGCCCCATCTCATCATTCTCAGGAATTGGTTCCGCATTTTCTGACATCCCTTGGCTGGCACTCTGCCCCATATTTAGAATGGCTGAAGGATCTACCCCAAAATAAAGAGCAATCAAAACCATCACTATGGTACCAATACCAATACTTTTACCGCCGCCAACGCGCATTCGGCGCCTATCTTCTACATTTTGACTTTCTCTTTGATTATCTAAACGCATGGCTACTTTTACCCTGAAAATATAAACTAATTTGTGGAACCGACTTTGGTTATGCCTGTCAATATCAATAATATTATATATGAGCACTCCGAGGTTTGCTGGCGCTTAACAATATTTAAATTATTATAATAATTGATGTTTATATAGCATTTTATTATTAAAATCCCCATCAATAGAATATTTTATTTGAATTCATTGACTTAGGCGCCTAGCGTTTATTAATATTCGTCATACAGGGGCAATTCAATATAAGGTACCAACTCGACTATGTTTAAGTTATCAAACGTTACGCACAAATCTATTTTTATTATTCCATTTGCGACAATATTACTACTTAGTAGCAACGCTGAAGCTCAAGTGTATAAATGGCGTGATTCAAAAGGTGTTATGCAATACTCGGATAACCCACCGGCGGACAAAAAAGCAAAAAAAGCATCCCCTGATGAGATTATTAACAGTATCCAACAAAAAGACTTATGTGTAGTCCCTACTCAAAAATTAGGCCAATTAGCAGCCAAAACAACTAATCAAACAAATGTAGAGACTTTAGGTTTTTTTGCCACAGAAATATCATCTGCTAGTAGCGGAGCGTCAGCAGAAAGTTTGATCAATAATATTACTGGCTCAAATAAAACTAAACTAGACGTTATTATTAATTCGACAGCCCAATCAGACTTAAACGCATTGAATCAAACGATTTCGAATTTATCTGCCACGGACCAAGCCAAGCTGCTTAAACAGTTTAATCGGGTTCTTTCACGTACTAGTCTGCCGAAAACCAATACTCAAAAAGCTGCGCTAGCTAAAAAACTTGAAAAAGCAATATCGACTGTAGTTGCTAAGGCTGCTCCTGCTCCTGCTCCTGCTCCTGCTCCTGCTCCTGCTCCTGCTCCTGCTCCTGCTCCTGCTCCTGCTCCTGCTCCTGCT
>JBPOFK010000037.1:0-2121 GCA_051252095.1 Methylophilaceae bacterium | reverse complement strand
TCCCTTCTAAGTTACGCCGAATCGCAATCGATGGATATTGTTTATATCGTTCACATAAACGTTGTAAGTCACGCCCATAAGCATCTAATAACCCATCTGTTTGATTCGCTCGGGCTGTTGGGGTTGCGGTACTGATGGGACTGCTGTTGTTTGCTTGGCTAGTAGGCTGTGATGCTGTATTAGTAGTTTTCTGTTGTGTTGCAGTGCTAGGCATGGCTTGTGTTTCTGTTGTTGGTGTTGGGTCTGGTTCAACCACTGCTGTTGGCACCTCTGCTGCCTTCTCTGGGGTTTGTTCTGCAATTGCATAGTCTTCTGCCTGTGCGATTTCCTTCTTCTGTAATACCGGCTCTGCTTTCGGTGGTGCTTTTTGTTTCTGGATGGGCTTTGGTTTGACTGGTTCAGGCAGTGGTTCTATTGGTGTTTCAGGGACAGGTGGAATGACTTGTAATGGTGCAGAGACCACAGGGGCTGGGGTTGGTAACACTTTAAAGCTAGCAGTCACCCCCGCGCTTCCAGCAGGTGCTGCAGTCATGTGAGTTAACCATGGCAAGCCATGCATAATAAGGAAGTGAATGGCAATGGAGATAAAGACTGTGATAAGCCAGTAGCGCTGACCAAACAAGGCGTTGCTCAGTGTCGGTTGTGTGAAGTCGCGATTTAAGTAAGGTCTCGCATACAATGGGGCGGCTAGATGCATAGGGTTAAACTGATTGTGATGATCATTGGGTATTACCAGACGTCTCTGTCTGTGTTTCCATTTGTGTCTCTGTTGTGCTGTTGACTGATTCAGACATGCTGGATATTGAGGCCATGTCTTCAGGGAGCATAACAAAGGTGAATTTGTCTACCCCTGCCCGTTGGATATGCGCCATGACTTGGGCAACGGCTTTGTATGGCACTGTTTCATCGGCCATGATCTCTACTTGTAAGTTGCCTCCGCTATTGCGTGCTTTGAGGGCTGTTTCTAGTGTGTCTTGGTCAATGGGGGTTTGGTCTAGGCTGATTTGTCCAGTCGCATCAATACTGAGTGTGGCATCATGCGCGACATCCAGACTATCAGTCGGCGCCACCTTGGGTAAGTTTACCGAGACGGCGTTCATCATCAGCGGCGCAGTGACGATAAAGACAGTCAGCAACACTAACATGACATCCACTAAGGGGGTGACGTTAATCTCGCTCATCATGCTACCGTTGTTCTGGTTGTTTTGCATACTGCTGGCTCCTTCAGTGTTCTTGTTGTTGTTCTTATTTGTTCTTGTTGTTATGGGTTGTAATCAATGGTTGCTCATGCTTAGGTTTGATGTCCTGTTGCCCATGGGTTCAGCCTAGATTTGATAATTAGCGCGTTTAGCCACAGTCTGTAAGCGTGCTGAGAAGTGATGCATGTCGGTTGCTGCAAGCTGTACCCGATTGAGCAGGAAGTTGTAAGCAAGGACGGCGGGTATGGCAGCAGCGATACCCATGGCGGTGGCAATCAGCGCTTCGCCAATCGGACCTGCGACGACATCGAGTCCAGCAGAGCCAGTAGCAGAAATACCTTTGAGCGCATGCATGATGCCCCATACGGTGCCGAATAAGCCAATGAATGGTGCGGTGGAGCCAATGGTGGCGAGGATGGATAGTCCGCTTTCCAGTTTGCTACGCAATTCATGCTGGGCATCATTCAGGGCTTGCTCCAATAGTTCTGTATAGATAGGCACTTGAATGTTCGGGTCATTATTCCAATATTTAAGATGGTAGAACAAGGTGTGAGTTAAGTAGCTTAATGGGCCTTGTGCACTCTTCTCAACATCGGGCAGTGGCAGTTGGTTCATGCGGCTGAGGTTTTTAATTTTGTGTAAGTAACGTTTATTGAGCCGCTTGAGTCGATTAAAGACATAGAGTTTATACAGCAGTATCGCCCAGGTAAGGACAGACAGTGCCGTGAGTAAGTATAAGACGAGGTCTACGATGTTGATGTTGCTAAGCAGGTTATTCATGATTGCTGTGTATGCCGATAAGTAAGTAGGTAAAAATAAGAAAGTAGATGAGAAACACTGTACAGGTGAAGATGGGGTAGCTGTTCATCAGGGCAACCAGGTCTTGGTAGCGCTGCAAGGTATGCAGCGCTGTCGCGCTGCT
>JBPOFK010000036.1:0-3176 GCA_051252095.1 Methylophilaceae bacterium | reverse complement strand
CCTTCAACCAAAGGAGAATCACCTTTTTTATAGAAAGGTGCATAATAAACACATTGCAGTTTATTTTGTTCCAACTGCGGTGAAACTATATTAATAGTCTGGTTTTTTTGATATAACCAAAAACTGAGCAACGCTAACAACAACACATTAATCAAGCCGTATAACCATTTGGCTTTTGTTACTTTAATTTGCATATAAATCCAAAGATTACTTTATTTAAAAATTTTCATACAGGAACTGTTTGTGACTAGACAAGTCTTATGTGCAATGCGTTAGAATAGTAGACACGCGTATTATAAATTAGAAACCCAAGCGCTGGTGTGACGTTACACTTTTTTACTATTAACATTTTTGTTACAAGTTACAATCCATTTTTAATTAAAAAAACAAGCGAATGATTAAACAAACTTTTAGCTTTTTCTTCCTTTTATCAAGCTCCATTACAGCTGTTGCAATGCCTCCATTTACTGGAAATGATTACAGTGGGCAGTATACATGTAAGGGCAATAATTCCAGTGTTGGCGACTATGAAGTGCAAGTAACGCTCAAATTAAACAAAGTGATCAGCCATGATATTTATGGCGTTTATGACTTTAGTACAGAAAGCAATAACAAAGCAGCCTATGTTGGCCAAATCATGGCCAAAAATCGACAGTTTGCCATGACATTTAAACTACTGGGTGAAAGCAAAGACTGGTTTAGTACTGGAATGGGTTATTTTAAAAAATCAGACAAAAATCAGTGGTTTTTTCATAATACTTATTATGAACCCGACGGAAAAGGGGGTAACTTTGGTAACGATTATTGCAATTTGAACCCACAACCTAAGCAAGAGCAACCTAAGCAAGAGCAACCTAAGCAAGAACAACCTAAGCAAGAACAACCTAAGCAATAATCGCAAGAAGACATAAAAAATCCACAAAAAATATGCCAAGGCTTAATGAAAAATTGAGCTAAAAATAAAGATATTATCTGGCAAAATTGCATGTCTGGCACTGCAATGGCAAGCTTTGATGCTAAAATTCGAATTATCAATACTTTTTAATTTTAGTTTTATTAGGGAATTGCATGAGCAAGTTAGTAGAAGTAATAGTGCCAGATATTGGCGACTTTGATAGTGTCGATGTGATCGAAGTCATCGTGAATAAAGGCGACACTATCGCCGAAGAAGATTCACTAATCACCGTAGAATCAGATAAAGCCTCTATGGATATTCCTTCCTCACATGCAGGCGTTGTAAAAGAAATTAAGATAAAAGTTGGAGATAAAATCGCCAAAGGCAGCTTGATACTCACATTAGAAGCTGCTGAACAGTCAGCAGAAAAAGAAAAGACTGAAGTTCCAGCTACAGAAACTGATGCGCCTGCACCAGTTGCCGCAGCACCTGCGGCAAAAGCAGCCACAGGTAACAATGACATCACAACGCAAGTGGTAGTACTAGGTTCTGGACCTGGTGGCTACACCGCTGCCTTTAGAGCTGCAGACTTAGGCTTAAAAGTTGTGCTGATTGAGCGTTACAGCACACTAGGCGGCGTCTGCTTAAATGTCGGTTGTATCCCATCAAAAGCCTTATTACATACCGCAAAAGTCATTACAGAAGCAGAAGAAACTGAACAACACGGCTTAAGCTTTGGCAAACCGAACATTGACCTAGACAAACTACGTGACTGGAAATCCAATGAAGTCGTTGGCAAACTCACCGGTGGTTTAACGCAAATGGCAAAAGGCCGCGGCGTCACCGTAGTGCAAGGCGTTGGTAGCTTCACCAGCCCCAACCAAATCGCAGTCACCGCTGAAGATGGCAAGGTAACTAAAGTGGGTTTTGACAATGCCATTATCGCCGCTGGCTCACAAGCAACTAAATTCCCAGGTTTAGATGAAAAAACAGCCAATGATGAACGTATTATGGATTCGACTGGTGCGCTTGCGCTAGCCGACATTCCAAAACGCATGCTTGTCATTGGCGGCGGCATTATCGGCCTTGAAATGGGTACTGTTTATGATGCCTTAGGCACTAAAGTCAGCGTTGTTGAGTTTATGGATGGCTTAATCACAGGCTGTGATCGTGACCTAGTCCGTCCACTGCAAAAACGAATGGCTAAACGCTTTGAAAGCATCATGTTGTCAACCAAAGTTGCCAAGATGGAAGCTAAGAAAGATGGTATCCATGTCAGCTTTGAAGGCGAAAATGCACCTAAAGGCGTTGAGGTGTATGACCGGGTTCTCGTCTCTATTGGCCGCCGGCCTAATGGTAAAAACATCGGTGCAGAAAATGCTGGTGTAGCGGTAGATGACCGCGGCTTTATAGCTGTAGATAAACAAATGCGCAGCAATGTGCCGCATATCTTTGCCATTGGCGACATTGTTGGTCAACCGATGTTGGCGCACAAAGCGACGCATGAGGCAAAAGTAGCCGCTGAAGTCATTGCGGGTGAAAAAGTCGAATTCGTAGCTAGCGTTATTCCAAGCGTCGCCTATACAGATCCAGAAGTGGCATGGGTAGGTGTCACTGAAACTGAGGCTAAAGAAAAAGGCATGGAGATAGACAAAGCTTCATTCCCTTGGGCAGCAAGCGGGCGCGCTATTTCTGTTGCACGAACAGAAGGTACCACTAAACTGATTTTTGATAAAACTACGCACAGACTCATTGGCGCTGGCATCGTCGGTGTAAATGCTGGTGAGTTACTTGCTGAAGCATGCCTTGCCATTGAAATGGGCGCTGATGCACATGATTTGGGCTTAACCATCCATGCCCACCCTACTCTTTCAGAAACTATCTGTTTTGCCGCAGAGCTTAAAGAAGGCACCATCACAGATATGATGCCGCCAAAGAAACGGTAGATTACTTACATGCGGCGGACTGCAAGCGAGTCCGCCCTACGCGGGCTAATTTTTGCCATTTCAGCCTCCCAATAGTGCTGTAAACATTATTATTAATATCATCACTAAAAAACCTAGTGCTGCATGATGAAAAAATCTGCATATCAGATAAAAATACCCATATTTTTTTCTTAACTGCCCGATTGGGCTTTTAATCATTTTTTCAAAAAAAAGATCTTTTTTTACTACATATTTATACATTTGCAATTCTTCTGGATCTATTTGCAAACCTTCATAAAACAATCTTTTTGCATGAATGCCGCCCATCGACATCACCAAAAAGAAAAGTAAAAAAG
>JBPOFK010000004.1:0-145937 GCA_051252095.1 Methylophilaceae bacterium | reverse complement strand
TCGCGAGCTTCTTTTTCAGCCTTGGCGATAGCGGCTTGTTTTTCTTTTTCCTCTTTCTCTAAGCGAGCCTTTTCTTCCAGCTTTCTATTCACTTCCGCTTCTTTATCAGCTATGATTTTTGCTTCGGCTGCCTGTTTTGCTTTTAATGCTGCCTCAGCTCTTTCTTTTGCTTCCGCATCAGCTTTTTCTAGCAATTGTTTTTGTGCTTGTGTTTTTGCTTGCTGTAGCGCTTCTGCTTCTAGCTCAACCTCTGATTTTTTTCGAACAGGCAGTTTTTCTGGGCTCGTTACTGGTGGCTTTTCTGATACTGTGAATTGGTCTATATCAATTTCATCTACTTCTATAGCGCCATCGGTGGAGACATCCCACATCGTGTTTGAAAAAGGATCAACCTCAATTCCCTTGATAAAGCCACCTTCTAATAACCAAGTGATAGCCTCCTCTAAATCCTTTTCCTTAACATCTGGTAGTTTTTCAATGATTTCCTCACCATTCATACCCTTATCAATGATTGACAGCACATGGCCTGGGTGACGAGGCAACTTTCTAATGATTGCCCGTAAACCTCTACCCGTTTTTGTGTATGTGGTGTTTGCGTCCATAGTATTTAAGATTGTTTTTTGTTAAAACCTTAGTTTGTGTAATCTACGGGTAAAGATTATCACGATGTTATTAACTTTGGAACAGAACAGTATGTTTTTATTGGTATTTTTGTTGTTTTTTTAATGAATGTTTCACGTGAAACAATTATCTAAATGGCCTTAATAAGGGTGCGTTCTTGATAATCTCTGATGTTCCACGTGAAACATCAGAGATTAAAGTGACTTACTCATTGGTTTTACGTTAAAATTCCATACTTTCCATTATTTTTTGACCTAGTGATTAAGTATGCAGTTTCCAAATAAATTTGATGTTATCGTTGTGGGCGGCGGCCATGCTGGTACAGAGGCAGCATTGGCCTCGGCAAGGATGGGTCAGAAGACCTTGTTGCTTACGCATAACATAGAAACACTAGGTCAAATGTCATGTAATCCATCAATTGGTGGCATTGGTAAGGGTCATCTTGTGAAAGAGGTGGATGCGCTTGGGGGCGTGATGGCAGTCGCTACTGATGAAGGTGGCATACAGTTTCGCATATTGAATTCTAGTAAAGGGCCTGCGGTTCGCGCAACACGCGCTCAGGCAGATCGTGTTCTTTATAAAGCAGCCATTAGACATCGTTTAGAAAACCAAGAAAACCTATGGCTATTTCAACAGGCGGTTGATGATATTTTGCTTGAAGGCGATCGCGCTGTAGGGGTGATGACGCAAATAGGTTTGAAGTTTTCTTCAAAATCTGTGGTTTTAACAGCTGGCACCTTTTTGGGTGGTTTGGTTCATGTTGGTATGCAAAATTATCACGCAGGTCGTGCTGGGGATCCGCCATCTATCTCTTTGGCTGCAAAGCTGCGTGAGATTGGCTTGCCTGTGGGACGATTGAAAACAGGGACGCCACCGCGCATAGATGGACGAACGATTGATTATAGCGTGATGACTGAGCAGCCAGGGGATAACCCGCTACCTGTATTTTCTTTCATGGGCGATGCTACGCAACACCCTAAGCAGCTTTCTTGCTGGATCACTCATACCAACCAACAAACCCATGACATTATCAAAAATGGCTTGGATCGCTCACCAATGTACACAGGTGTTATTGAAGGTGTTGGGCCGCGTTATTGCCCCAGTATAGAAGATAAAATCAATCGCTTTGCTGATAAATTGTCGCATCAGTTGTTCCTAGAGCCAGAGGGGTTGAATACCAATGAGGTCTATCCAAATGGAATTTCTACCAGCTTGCCTTTTGATGTGCAGTTGGCATTAGTCCGATCTGTGAAGGGTTTGGAAAATGCACATATTTTAAGACCGGGTTATGCAATTGAGTATGATTATTATGATCCACGCGCGCTAAAAAGCTCTCTAGAAACGAAAGCTATACAAGGCTTGTTTTTTGCAGGGCAGATTAACGGCACAACAGGATATGAAGAGGCGGCAGCCCAAGGGTTGCTGGCTGGCGCAAACGCAGCATTGTATGCGCAGGAGAAAGAAAGTTGGTGCCCTGCTCGTGATGAGGCATATATAGGTGTGTTGGTGGATGATTTGATTACAACTGGTGTGACGGAGCCTTACCGAATGTTTACCAGTCGTGCTGAATACAGATTGCAGTTGCGTGAGGATAACGCTGATATGCGACTCACAGAAACAGGTAGAAAATTAGGCTTGGTTGATGATGCGCGTTGGGCTGCGTTTAATCGCAAGCGTGATGCAATAGCATTAGAACAGGAACGACTGAAAAAAACTTTTGTGCAGCCTACAACTGTTTCACGTGAAACACAGCAATCCGTGTTAGGTAAGGTGCTGGAGCATGAGTATAGTTTGTTTGAATTATTGCGACGACCAGAGGTCAGTTATGACCGTTTGCTGGAATTGGTACCCTCACAAGAAGATTTGGAGCCAGAAGTAAAAGAACAGGTTGAGATTGCAGCTAAATATCAAGGTTATATTGATCGACAAAAAGATGAAATAGCTAAGCAAAAAGATAGTGAACACATCAAACTTGGTGGAGAAATTGATTATGATCAGGTGCATGGTCTTAGTATAGAGGCGCGGCAAAAGCTGAGCCAACATCGGCCAGAAACGATTGGGCAAGCAAGTCGAATATCTGGGATCACGCCTGCGACGATATCTATATTGTTGGTTTATATTAAGCGCAAACATAAAAAAGCATTTGGGCACAATAATAGCGAAGCTGCATGAGTGTTTTGGCAGAAAAGTTAGCAACAGGCGTTGCGAAAATGGGTTTGCAGGTTTCCGAACAAGCTCAGCAGCGCTTATTAAGTTATCTTGCATTGCTTAATAAGTGGAATAAGGTCTATAACCTAACAGCAGTGCGTAATCCTTTAGATATGGTGACACTGCATTTGCTAGATAGCTTAAGTGTTTTGCCGTATATAAAAGGCAAGCGACTGTTAGATGTTGGTAGTGGTGGAGGTTTGCCAGGAATTGTGTTGGCAATTTGCCTTCCAGAGTTACAAGTCACAACAATTGATACAGTGCAAAAGAAAGCAATATTTATGCGCCAAGCCAAGGGGGAATTGGGCTTGGAAAATTTACAGGTTGTGCATGCGCGTGTAGAGGCGTTTGAAACAGAGGTTGCCTATGACATGATTATTTCTCGCGCATTTTCAGAGTTGGACCAGTTTATGGCTCTAACTCAGCACTTGCTTGCAGAGGATGGGCATTGGTTGGCCATGAAGGGAATTTCTCCACAAGCCGAGTTAAATGCCTTAAAAGTAAAGGCGTGCGAAGTGTATCCATTATTTGTGGCAGATTTAAATGCAGAGCGTCATTTGGCGATTATTGAAAAATTTTAAAACGGTTGAAATTAGTTAATGAAAATACTAGCAATAACAAATCAAAAAGGTGGAGTAGGTAAAACAACTACTTGCGTCAATTTGGCTGCAAGTCTAGCGGCAAGCAAGAAAAAGGTGTTGTTAGTTGATTTAGATCCGCAAGGTAACGCCAGTACTGGTAGTGGCATCGATAAGTCAAAGCTTAAATATAGTATTTATCATGTGTTAATTGGTGATAAACAATTAAAAGAGGTTGTCGTAAAAAGCCCTAAGGGCGGCTATGATGTTGCCCCTTCTAATAGAGAGCTGGCAGGTGCGGAAGTAGAGTTGGTTAATGAGATAGCGCGTGAAACACGCTTGAAAAATGCGATTCAGGGTGTGTCGGGATATGACTATATATTGTTCGACTGCCCCCCTGCTCTTAATTTGGTGACGGTAAACGCCTTAACGGCTGCCCACTCTGTGATGATCCCAATGCAGTGTGAATATTACGCACTAGAAGGTTTGTCAGACTTAGTTAATACGATAAAAAAAGTGCGTGCTCATCTCAATGGAACATTGGAGATAGAGGGTTTGCTGCGTACGATGTTTGATGCACGTAATATGTTGGCGCAACAAGTTTCAGCACAGTTAGAAGATCATTTTGGAAAAAAAGTCTACAAAACGGTTATTCCGCGCAATATTCGACTAGCTGAAGCACCTAGTTATGGTGTGCCCGCCCTCATTTACGATAAATCATCTAAGGGTGCAACGGCATATCTTACGCTGGCTAAAGAAATAATATTTAAAGATAAATCAATAAAATCAAAAGGTTAAAATAAAAGTAGAAAGAACTTTATGGCAAAACAAAAAGGATTAGGTCGTGGTTTGGATGCATTGCTAGCTGGCGATGTGGAAAGTGACAGGAATGGTCTTCGGATGTTGCCGGTCAATCAATTGCAGCCAGGTAAATATCAACCTAGATCGCATATGGATGAAAATGCGTTACATACGCTTGCAGACTCTATTAAGAGCCAAGGGATTATGCAGCCAATTTTGGTCAGAGAGATTGCGTCTGAACGATATGAAATTATTGCAGGTGAACGTCGGTGGCGCGCTAGCCAATTAGCAGGGTTGGAAGAAGTGCCAGTGTTGGTTCGTGAAATTGAAGACGAGTCAGCATTACAAATGGCCCTGATAGAGAATATACAGCGCGAGAATCTTAACCCCTTAGAGGAGGCGCTTGGCATAAAGCGCTTGATTGACGAATTTGCCATGACACATGAAAAAGCGGCAAATGCAGTTGGACGCTCGCGTGTAGCAGTCTCTAACTTACTCCGATTACTCACGTTGGCTAATGGCGTGCAAGGTATGCTGATGGAAAACAAGCTTGATATGGGACACGCGCGTGCCCTGATCGGACTAGATGCTGCGCAACAGGTGATGTTGGCAAATAAAATTGTTCAAGAAAACTTATCCGTAAGAGAGGTGGAAGGGATAGTAAAAAAAACAGGGGAAACCGAACAGAAAAAAACACCAAAAGTCACAATTAATCCTGATATTGCAGCATTGCAGAATACATTAAGTGAAACATTGGGTGCTGGCGTGAATATCGCTGCAAAGGCAAATGGATCAGGTACATTGAAAATTAACTACAGTAATTTAGACCAGTTAGACGAAATAATTAAAAAAATATCGCGTTAAGTAGTTATTTATTAAACGACTTGACGTGATAAAGCTTGACTAAACAACAGGATTAATTCAAAATCGCGGACTTGCTAAGGGCCAATTTAAATTTAACTGTGTTTTTGGTGGATTTAATAAATGAATGACAATAATAGTGGCCAGTCGGCAAACAACGTTTTCAGGGGCATGTTACGTTCACAGTTAATAGCAACTGTAGCCGTGGCGCTGATTGCTTACTTTATCTCTGGAATGCACGCAGGTTTATCAGCACTGGCTGGAGGACTTTCTGTGTTTTTGGCAGCAGCAGTTGCGTCAAAAATAGCACAAGGAAAAAGTAACGAAGCAGCAACGGTATTGATGCGGACGTTAAAAGCAGAGCTTGTGAAAATTATATTGATAGTTGTGTTTTTATACCTCGTTTTTAAGGGTTACAAAGAATTGGTACCTGGGGCTTTGATCGCGGGTTTGGCGGTAGCGGCAATCATTTCCGGTGCAACCATCAGCAAACAAAATGATAATTTAATTTAAGACAATTATGGCGACAGAACATACAGCAGAACACGCAGCAGAGCACTCAGGTGAGATGACAACTGCCACAGATTACATTGACCATCATTTGCATTTTAATAAACAGATGGTTGGTGAAGGTGAGCATCCTTTCTGGAACGTGATTCATTTTGATATGTTCATCATTTCATTGGTACTAGGTATCTTGGTTGCCAGTGCGGTATGGTTGGTTGCACGTAAAGCACATGCGGGTGTGCCGAGCAAAACACAAGCTTTTGTTGAGCTTGTTTTTGATTTTGTTGATGGGCAAGTAAAAGGCATGTTTCATGGCAATCGTCATGCATTTATTGCGCCAACGGCACTAACAATTTTCTTATGGGTGCTGGCCATGAATATGATGGATTTGGTACCAATTGATATTTTTTCACGGGCTATCCAATGGATATCGGGAAATGAGCACATTACATTCCGACCACTGCCAACAGCAGATGTCAATACAACATTTGCCCTCGCCCTCTCAGTTTGGGTACTAATGATTTTCTTCTCGATAAAAGCCAAAGGTTTGGGCGGTTGGATACATGAAATTTTTGGTGCACCATTTGGTATGCCAAAACTATTTAAGCCAAAAAGTTTTATGGGTGTGATAGGTTTGCTATTCAGTCCTTTATTGCTAGTAGCTAATTTTTTATTCAATATGATTGAGTATATTTCAAAGCCGCTTTCACATTCGATGCGACTGTTTGGTAACTTATTTGCCAGTGAAGTGATTTTTCTGCTAATCGGTGCATTGGCAGCAACAAGTATTCTAGGCATGATTGGCTCCGTTCTTTTAGGTGCGGTTTGGGCAATCTTCCATATTTTAGTGGTGCCACTTCAAGCATTTATTTTCATGATGATGACCATTGTTTATTTGGCAATGGCGCATGAGCATCACTAAAACGTTTTTTAATCTGAAGTAGTTTTAATTTAATTTAGTAATCTTTAAACAAGAGAGGGTAACAAAATGGAAATGATTCAAGCATATACGGCAATTGGCATTGGTTTGATGGTGGGTATTGGTGCTGCAGGCGCTTGTATCGGTATTGGTAATATGTGTTCTAGTTTCTTGGATGGTGCAGCACGCCAACCAGAAATGATTCCAGAGCTTCAAGGTAAAGTATTCTTACTGCTGGGTTTGATTGATGCATCATTCATTATTGCGGTTGGTGTTGCATTGATGTTCGCATTCGCTAACCCGCTATTGGGCGCTCTATAAGCGTAACTTTGTAGGATTGCTTAGGATGATTGGGTTGGTCAATGGATTAACCCAAGTGACTAAGTTTTGAACTTGGAGCAAACATGAACTTTAATTTAACGCTATGGGCTCAGGCGATTACGTTTGCGGTATTGATTCTAGTTATCGTGAAATACGTTTGGCCGCCTTTATTAAAGGCGATAGAGACGCGCCAGAAAGAAATTGCAGATGGTTTGGCAGCGGCACAAGAAGGTAAAAGTGCATTAGAAAACGCATCTAAAAAATCTGAAGCGACTTTAAATGAAGCAAAACAGAAAGCCAGCGATATTATCGGTCAAGCTGAAAAACGCGCCAATGAAATCGTTGAAGAAGCAAAAGCTACTGCAAAAACTGAAGCTGATCGTATTAAGGAAACAGCTAAATCAGAAATTGCACAAGAAGTGAACCGCGCAAAAGAAGGTTTACGTGCACAAGTGTCAGTGCTTGCTATTTCTGGCGCAGAGAAAATTTTGCGTAAAGAGATTGATGCAAAAGCACATACAGCAATTCTTACTCAATTAGCGGCGGAGCTATAACTCATGGCTGAAATCTCAACCATCGCGCGGCCATATGCTGTTGCGGCTTTTAAGTACGCTAAAGAAAAAAAAGCATTAGCTAAATGGTCAGATATGCTGTCATTGGCAAGTGCAGTTAGTAGCGATAATCAATTAAGCACATACATTCATGACCCTAAAGTGAGCGGTCAGGCTTTGCAGGAAGCTTTTTTAAAAATATGTGGCACTAAGCTAGATGCAGCTGGAAAAAATCTGATTAAAGTGTTGGTTGAATACAAACGTTTATCTATTTTGCCTGCCATTAGTAGTGCTTTTGAAGAGTTAAAAGCTGCTGAAGAAGGCACGTTGGATGCACAGATTGTTGCTGCAGTTAAACCAACTGCAACGGTCACAAAAGACATCGTAAAAAAATTAGAAGTTAAGTTTGGCAAAAAGGTATCAGCAGAAGTTTTGGTAGATCCAGAGATTATTGGTGGTATGAAAATTATTGTGGGCGATACAGTCATTGATGCGTCCGTTAAAGGTCAGTTACAAAATTTAGCTTATTCGTTAACAGCGTAAGCAAGCGATAAAAACTTTAGGAGTTTAGTAATGCAATTATCTACATCAGAAATCAGTGAACTGATTAAAAGCAGATTAGAGGACTTTGAAGTCAGCAATGAAGCGCGTACTCAAGGTACAGTAATCTCAGTAACTGACGGTATTGTACGTATTCATGGTCTTTCAAACGTCATGTCAGGCGAAATGATTGAGTTCCCAGGTAATACATATGGTTTGGCACTTAACCTTGAGCGTGATTCAGTAGGCGCAGTAGTGTTAGGCGATTACGAGCATATTACTGAGGGTGATGTTTGTAAATGTACAGGTCGTATTTTAGAAGTGCCAGTTGGGCCAGAATTGATTGGCCGTGTTGTGAATGCGTTGGGACAGCCAATCGATGGTAAAGGTCCGATCAAAACAAAATTAACCGATAAAATTGAAAAAGTTGCGCCTGGCGTGATTGACCGTAAATCAGTTTCACAACCAGTACAAACTGGCTTGAAGTCAGTTGATTCTATGGTGCCAGTTGGTCGTGGTCAACGTGAGTTAATTATTGGTGACCGTCAAACAGGTAAAACAGCCGTTGCTGTCGATGCGATTATTAACCAAAAAGGTGAAAACATGACCTGCGTCTATGTGGCGATTGGTCAAAAAGCATCAACTATTGCTAACGTGGTGCGTAAATTAGAAGAAAACGGCGCGATGGAATATACCATTGTGGTTGCAGCGACAGCTTCAGATTCTGCGGCACTACAATTCTTAGCGCCTTATGCTGGTTGTACCATGGGCGAGTACTTCCGTGACCGCGGTGAAGACGCATTGATTGTTTATGATGACTTATCTAAACAAGCGGTTGCTTATCGTCAAATTTCATTGTTACTACGTCGTCCACCAGGCCGTGAAGCGTATCCAGGTGATGTTTTCTATATTCACTCTCGTTTATTAGAACGCGCAGCACGTGTGAATGAAGAGTATGTTGAGAAATTCACAAAAGGTAAAGTTAAAGGGCAAACGGGTTCACTAACAGCGTTACCTGTTATTGAAACAGCTGCTGGTGACGTTTCTGCTTTCGTTCCAACTAACGTAATTTCAATTACAGATGGACAGATTTTCTTAGAAACTGACTTGTTTAACGCTGGTATCCGTCCGGCGATTAATGCGGGTATTTCAGTTTCACGTGTTGGTGGCGCTGCACAAACTAAAGTCATCAAAAAATTAGGTGGCGGTGTACGTTTAGCATTAGCACAATATCGTGAACTAGCAGCTTTTGCACAGTTTGCATCTGATTTAGATGAAGCAACACGTCAACAGTTGGATCGCGGTCGTATGTTTACTGAGCTAATGAAACAAGCGCAATACGCACCATTAAGCGTATCCAACATGGCGGTGACATTATTTGCTGCAAACAAAGGCTATTTCGATGATGTGCCAACTGACAAAGTATTGGCTTTCGAAAGTGGTTTACATGGTCATATGAAATCTAAATATAAAAAGCTTATGAATGCTATCGAAAAGAACAAAGCATTGAGTGCTGATGATGAAAAAGCGCTAGATGAAGCGGTTAAAGATTTTAAAGCAACAAGCGCATATTAATCTCTATCAATATAGGACAATATAATGGCTGGTAGTAAAGAGATTAGAACCAAGATTAAGTCGGTAGAAAATACCCGCAAAATCACCAAAGCAATGGAAATGGTTGCGGCTTCTAAAATGCGTAAAGCGCAAGATAGAATGCGCGCATCACGTCCTTATGCAGAAAAAATCCGAAACGTTGCAGCACATCTTTCACATACACAACCAGACTTTAAGCATCCATATTTAGTTAAACGTGATGTGGTTAAAAATATTGGTTTGATTGTAGTAAGTTCAGACAAGGGTTTGTGTGGTGGCTTGAACACCAATATGTTACGTATGGCTGTCAACCAAATGAAAACTTGGGAAGCAGAAGGAAAAGGCATTAACGTTAGCGCGTTTGGTAACAAAGGTTTGAGTTTTATGACGCGCGTAGGCGCAGATGTTAAATCAAATGCAACTGGTTTAGGTGATGTTCCGCATTTAGAGACATTAATTGGCTCAATCAAAGTGATGCTAGATGCCTATGAAAATGGGGAAATTGGTCAGCTATTTATTTGTTATACAAAATTCATTAACACCATGAAACAAGAGCCTGTCATGGAGCAATTGCTTCCATTGTCAGGTGACAAAATGGGAAGTCCTGAAGGTAACTGGGCATATATCTATGAGCCAGAACCGGAACCTGTTATTAACGAATTGATGACACGTTACATAGAGTCACTTATTTACAGCGCAGTAGCTGAAAATATGGCTTCTGAACAATCATCACGTATGGTTGCTATGAAGGCGGCTTCTGATAATGCGAAAACAGTGATTGGTGACTTGAAGCTGGTCTATAACAAGGCGCGTCAAGCGGCAATTACCAAAGAGATTTCAGAAATTGTTGGCGGTGCAGCAGCGATTTCTGGTTAAGAATTTATTTATATTAAAAGTATCTGACTAAATATTGAGTTAGGAAAAAAGATGGCAAAAGCAAATCAAGTAGTGGTAGGAAAAGTAGTTCAATGTATTGGTGCGGTAGTGGACGTTGAGTTCCCACGCGAAAATATGCCAAAAGTATATGATGCATTGATTATCGATGACAAAACATCTCAAGCTGAAAAAGGCTTAACACTAGAAGTGCAACAGCAATTAGGTGACGGAATTGTCCGTACCATTGCGATGGGCTCATCTGATGGTCTTGCACGCGGTACTACATTTAAAGCTACAGGTTCACAGATTACAGTACCAGTAGGTACAGGCACTTTAGGCCGTATTATGGATGTGTTGGGTCGCCCAATTGATGAAGTGGGTCCAATTGATTCAAAAGAGCGTCGTTCTATACATCAAAAAGCACCTTCTTTTGAAGAGCTATCCCCTTCTGTTGATTTGCTAGAAACCGGGATTAAAGTGATTGACTTAGTTTGTCCATTTGCTAAAGGTGGTAAAGTTGGTTTGTTTGGCGGTGCGGGTGTTGGTAAAACCGTTAACATGCTTGAGCTGATTAACAATATTGCGAAACAGCACTCAGGTTTATCAGTATTCGCAGGTGTAGGTGAGCGTACACGTGAAGGTAATGACTTCTACCATGAAATGGCAGAGGCAGGTGTGATTAAGCTTGATAACATGAAAGAATCAAAAGTGGCGATGGTGTTTGGTCAAATGAACGAACCACCAGGTAACCGTTTACGTGTTGCACTTTCTGGGCTAACAATGGCTGAGAAATTCCGTGATGAAGGTCGTGATGTTCTCTTCTTCGTTGATAACATTTACCGTTATACTTTAGCGGGTACGGAAGTATCAGCATTGTTGGGTCGTATGCCATCAGCTGTGGGTTATCAACCTACGCTTGCAGATGAAATGGGTAAACTACAAGAGCGTATTACTTCTACAAAAGCAGGTTCAATTACTTCTATCCAAGCGGTTTACGTACCAGCGGATGACTTGACCGATCCATCACCAGCAACAACCTTCCAACATTTGGATTCAACGGTTGTACTTTCACGTGATATTGCTTCACTTGGTATTTATCCTGCGGTTGATCCACTTGATTCATCTTCACGCCAATTAGATCCTCTTATTGTGGGTGAAGAACATTACGAAGTTGCGCGCGGCGTGCAATCAATTCTGCAGCGCTATAAAGAACTTCGTGACATTATTGCTATTTTGGGTATGGATGAGCTTTCACCAGAAGATAAACTAGCTGTGGGACGTGCGCGTAAGATTCAACGCTTTTTATCACAACCTTTCCATGTTGCTGAAGTGTTTACAGGCGCACCAGGTAAATATGTACCTCTAAAAGAAACAATCAAAGGGTTTAAAGCGATTGTAAATGGTGACTATGATCATTTGCCAGAGCAAGCTTTCTACATGGTAGGTGGTATTGAAGAAGCTGTTGAAAAAGCTAAAACGCTAAACTAAGTTTAATTGAGAAATAAATAATGGCAAATACAGTTCGTATTGATGTAGTGAGTGCGGAAGAAGAAATTTTTTCTGGTGAAGCAGAGTTTGTTGCGGCGCCAGCTTCCGCTGGAGAAGTGGGTATTTATCCACATCACGCCCCAATGATAACGACAATTAAACCAGGTGCACTACGCATTAAATTACCAGATACAAGTGAAGAAACATTGATATTTATTTCAGGTGGAATGCTTGAAGTACAACCAGGTTTAGTGACTGTATTGGCTGATACTGCGATTCGTGGCCATGATTTAGATGAAGCTAAAGCAATTGCTGCGAAAGCAGCAGCAGAAGAAGCAATGAAAAATAAAGCTTCAGATATGGATTACGCAAAAGCACAAGCAGAACTCGCAGAAGCTGTTGCACAGATTCAAGCAATTGAAAAGTTACGAAAAACACGTTAACTGCAACAACACTTAAAAGCGGCTTTTTAGCCGCTTTTTTATTGTCTGTGCAATCTTATATCGAATGCGTCACAGGCGTAGTAAAATATATGCTATATGGAAAATAAAAAGCTCAATATTATTATTCTTGCTGCTGGAAAAGGTACAAGAATGCATTCAACAATGCCAAAGGTACTACATAAAGTCGGTGGTCAAGCGATTCTAGGTCATGTTATAGAATGCGCTATCAATTTAGACCCGCAGAAGATTATTGTTGTACATGGTTATGAAGGTGAAAAAGTCAAATCTGCATTCCAGCATATGCCAATTATTTGGGCTGAGCAAAAGGAGCAGTTAGGCACAGGACATGCCGTTCAACAAGCTATGCCCTTTATTGACTTAGAAGCAACAACGTTAATTTTATTGGGTGACGTGCCCCTAGTGAGTATAGAAGCATGCAAAGGACTGATTAAGAAAGCTAATCAACAACTCGTTATTCAGTCATTCATCAAAAATAATCCAACAGGTTACGGACGTATTGTTAGAGATTCAAAAGGGTTGCTTACAGCGATAGTTGAACATAAAGATGCAACAAAAGCACAGCTTGCAATCACTGAAGTGAACACAGGTATTATGGCAATGCCAGCAGAGTATTTAAATCGTTGGCTGAACAGACTAACCAATGATAATGCGCAACAAGAATACTATCTAACAGATATCGTTAGGTTAGCAGTGGAAGATCACATTGCAGTTAATGCAGAAGTTGCGGAAGATGAATGGAACGTAACAGGCATTAATAGTAAGTCGGATTTAGCAGCGATTGAGCGTGTATTTCAACTCAGACAAGCAAATATTTTACTTGAACAAGGCATAACGCTAATAGATCCCGCGCGTATCGATGTACGAGGCAAAATTGAAGCATCAAAAGATGTTGAAATTGATATCGGCTGTATTTTTGAAGGTGAAGTGAGACTTGGTGAGGGCGTTAAGATAGGTGCCTACTGTGTGCTAAAGAATGTCAGTATTGCTGCAGGTACTAATATTGCCCCATTTTCACATATAGATGAGGCTACTATAGGAGAAAACAGCAAAATTGGTCCTTATGCGAGAATTAGACCAGGGACTCACTTAGAAAATGAAACACATATTGGTAACTTTGTTGAACTGAAAAACGCAAAAATTGACACGGGAAGCAAAGTGAATCATTTGAGTTATATAGGCGATGCCACAATAGGTAAAAAAGTGAATATTGGTGCGGGTACCATCACTTGTAATTATGATGGCGCCAATAAGTTTAAAACGATTATAGAAGACGATGCTTTTATCGGTTCCGACAGTCAATTGGTAGCACCTGTCACAATCGGCAAGGGGTCAACCATCGCGGCAGGGTCAACAATTACCAAAGATACACCAGAAGATGCTTTGACGCTGTGTCGAGCGCGCGAACAAAAATCGATAGTCGGTTGGAAGCGACCAGTTAAAGTGAAGAAAGACTAAAACTATGTGCGGTATCGTAGGGGCGGTTGCAAAAAAAAATGTGGTATCAACATTGATTGAGGGTCTAAGTCGGCTAGAGTATCGTGGTTATGACTCTGCTGGTATTGCTATCTTAGATGGTGATATTAAACGTGTTCGCGCAGTTGGCCGTGTCAGTGAAATGCAAACAAAAGCAGAGCGCGAACAACTGTTAGGTCTGGTAGGTATCGGCCATACCCGTTGGGCAACGCATGGCGGTGTCACAGAAAGCAATGCCCACCCTCACGTTTCCAGAGATGAAATTGCTGTTGTGCACAACGGCATTATTGAAAATCATGATGAACAGCGAGATCGCCTGACGGCGTTAGGTTATCTGTTTACTTCGCAAACAGATACAGAAGTGATAGCACACTTGATTCATTACTATCATGATAAGGGTGAGTGCTTACTATCATCAGTAAAGAAAGCAGTTAAGGAATTAAAAGGCGCTTTTGCAATTAGTGTAATCTCCGTTAAAGAGCCAAGTAGTATGATTACTGCTCGCCAAGGTTGCCCACTTTTACTTGGTTTAGGCGAAGAAGCAAACTATATCGCATCGGATGTGTCGGCGGTGCTAGCACAAACGCGCAAAGTGATTTATTTAGAAGATGGAGATGTAGCAGAAATAACTGCTGATGGTATAACGATTTGGGATAAAGCGAACCAAGAAATCACTCGCAAAATTCACATGAGTGATGTTTCTTTAGCTAGCTTAGAGCTTGGACCGTATGCGCACTTCATGCAAAAAGAAATACATGAGCAACCCAGTGCGCTGACAGACACAATAGAAGCGCTGATAGACGATGCAAGTTTTTCGCCATTACTTTTTGGTAAAGAAGCAGAAGCAGTATTTAGTGACATTGACCGTGTGTTAATCTTGGCAGCTGGCACGAGCTATTATGCTGGATTGACCGCTAAATATTGGATAGAAGGGATTGCTGGTTTACCTACGAATGTTGAAATTGCAAGTGAATATCGCTATCGGAAATCAGTAGCGAACCCAAAGCAGTTAATTATCACAATCTCACAATCTGGCGAAACGCTTGATACAATGGAGGCACTTAAACATGCCCAAAGCTTAGGCCAACAACAAACGCTATCGATTTGCAATGTACAGGAAAGTGCATTACCACGTGCATCAAAGTTAGTATTTTATACACGTGCTGGAGCAGAAATTGGTGTTGCATCAACAAAAGCATTTACGACGCAATTAGTTGCTTTATTTACTTTGGCCGCAGTACTGGGTAAGCAGCGTGGATTACTCAGCAAAGCAGAGGAAGATGGATACTTAGATGCTTTGCGGCATTTACCCGTAAGTGTTCAATATGCGCTCAATTTAGAGCCACAAATCAGTGAATGGGCAAAGCGATTTGGCAATAAAGAACATGCATTGTTTTTAGGGCGTGGTATTCATTACCCTATTGCTATGGAGGGTGCGCTGAAACTTAAAGAAATATCATACATTCATGCAGAAGCTTATCCTGCAGGTGAGCTTAAGCATGGGCCCTTAGCATTAGTAGATAATAATATGCCTGTTGTGGTGATTGCCCCCAATGATGCCTTATTGGAAAAAGTGAAATCTAATATGCAGGAAGTTAAAGCGCGTGGTGGAGAGCTATTTGTTTTTGCCGATGCTGATAGTCATTTCACAGATTCTGATGGTGTTCATGTGATTAGAACACCTAGACATGTTGGTGTGCTTTCTCCTATTTTGCACACAATACCCGTACAATTGTTGGCATATCATGCTGCTTTATTAAAAGGTACTGATGTTGATAAGCCAAGGAATCTAGCAAAAAGTGTTACGGTCGAGTAAAAATAAAACCGCAATTGCGCAATTAATCAAAGCTATTGATTGCTGACGTTATTTATCTAACCAATCCCATTGCGTTCTTTTTTTATGCGGTGCCTTGCGCATTAATTTATCCCATAAAAAAGGTGGAATATATCGTAACAGCTTAGCTAGTATACCCATTTGCCAAGGAATCACTTTGTAGCGAGATTGCTGCTCAATGGCACTAATGCATTTTTTGGCAAAGACATCAGCATCCATTAAAAAAGGCATATGATACGTATTGATATCTGTCATTGGACTACGAATATAACCTGGGGCGATAGTTGTCACTTGAATCTGATGGTTTTGCATTTCGACGCGCAAGCTCTCAAGATAAGTGATTGCTGCTGACTTGCTTGCACTATAAGCACCTGCGCCTGGTAATCCTCTTATACCTGCTACGCTGGCAATACCAACAAGTTGTTTTTGTTTTTCTGTGCTGTGACGCATAGCAGTAATAAATGGTTGAAAAGTGTTTACCATGCCGATGACGTTAATATCCATGATGGCTTGAAATGCTGCTATATCCTCTTGAAATTCAGTGAGCGTACCACGACTAACACCAGCGCACGCAATGACGATATTAGGGACACCGTGTCGTGAAATAAAATCTTTTGCCGCTGAATCAAGTGCTGAATTGTGACGCACATCGAGTGTATAGATTGAACATTCAATATGGAATTGAGTTTGGAGTACTTTAGCTAATTGTTTTAACGCATTTGCGTTGCGCCCTACTAATCCTATCGCGATGCCGGTATTACGATGTTGTTTGGCATATTCTGTTGCGATGGATAAGCCTAGTCCGCTAGATGCACCAGTGATAAATATTTTTTTCATAGCTATGAATATACAATAAAAAACCCACCATGCGCTGGTGGGTTTAGGTGTTATTTCAATCGGCTAGGTAATTGAATTTTATCTCCTGCCTTATTTACTTTTTTTGCGCTGATTTACCTTTAGACTCGCGTATGTTGTTAATAATGTAATCTGCTACTTGTAAGGCTTGCGCATTGCCACCAGCCATTGTGCCTGAAGTAATATATTTGCCATCAATTACTAAACTTGGCACGCCTGTGGCGCCAGATGAACGGAAAATTTGTGCGGCGCGTTTCATATTAGTATTAACGGTAAATGAATTAAACGCTTCCTCAACTTTGCTCCGGTCTAGACCGCTATTCAGAACTAGCCAGTCAAGTGCAGCTTTCTGATTAGTAGGATTTAAGCTTTTTTCTTTGTGAATGGCATTGAATAATTTACTATGCAATTTTTCTGAAATGCCTAATGTTTCCATTGCAAAGTAAGTTTGGGCCATTGGTGCCCAAGATGCGTTTGGAATACCAGGAATACGTTTAAAGTTAATATCGGCAGGTTTATTTTTAAGCCAGGTACTGAGTGGTTGTTCCATGTGAAAGCAATGTGAACAGCCATACCAAAATATTTCCATGAGTTCGATTTTTTTAGGATCATCAGTAGGTATCGTTTGACTAACTGCATCAAACTCTTGCCCTATCTGTGGTGCAGCATTAGCAGCTGGGATTAAGCCAGCAGCACTTAAAATAAACATGCATGAAAGTAATAATTTTTTCATTTTGTATCCTAATATTCTTTGATTAATTGATTCACACTCTGTAACTAACGATTTCTGACTCTAAAAGATGACAAAAGATTCCTAAACCTTGAGTGATTAGTCAGGTTTTGTTTCAGTATGTATCTTGATTAAGTCTGCTTTAAAGTTATTAGCTGTTAACTGTTCACGCATTTTATTAATACTATCAATATTATTAAATGGGCCAACCCGAACACGATGCCATGTACCTTTTTCTGGGATAGTGGCAGTTTGTACAATCGCTTCAAAGCCTTGTAATGCGAGCTTAGCTTTTAAATTATCAGCGTCTGCCACATTTTTAAAAGAACCAACTTGTAAGAAGTAACTATCTTTTTTGACTGTTATGTCGGCGTCGTTAATTTCTTTTACTGTGACGGTGCTTTCTGTCTCAGGCAGGATTGTATAAAAATCAAGGTCATCCTCAGGTTTCGTCGCATCGGGCGTTGTTACATCAGGTAACGTATCTATCTTTGGGGCGTTAATGTCCTTGTCTTCAAAAGGGCTAGTATCGCCTTTAATATACATGGTGAGTGCAACAGTTGCGATCACACCGAGTAAAAAGCCGAATAGAAAGCCTGATAAAAAAGGTTTTCCGCCACTCGTTTTTTGTTGTTTGGGTTTGTAATCTCTACTCATTTTTATGCCTATTCTTTAATTATTACATTTTACTTGGCGCGCTTACACCAAGCAAATCTAAGCCATTCTTTAATACATGTTTTGTTGCCGTAATCAATGCCAGCCTGGATAGTTTGGTTGCTTCATCTTCGACCAAAAACTTGGTGTCATTATAGTAAGCATGTAATTGGCTTGCACATTCTTTTAGATAGTTTGCAATTGTATGCGGCGCAAAATCTATTGCTGCAATTTTTACAAGCTCTGGAAACTCACTTAGTTTTTGCATCAGTATTGTTTCTTGAGAGGATGTCAGCATGCCTAAATCAACATCTACGAGTGCATTAGTATCACCGCCCCATTGTGCTAATACACTACAAATACGTGCATGCGCATACTGAATATAGTAAACAGGATTGTCATTTGTCTGTGAGCGTGCAAGATCGATATCAAAAACGAGTTGAGAGTCTGCACGTCTGGCAGCTAAAAAATAACGGGTTGCATCACACCCTACTTCATCAATTAAATCGCGTAACGTGACATAGCTGCCCGCACGTTTAGATAATTTAACTTCTTCACCACCGCGCATTACCGTCACCATTTGGTGAAGTACATAATCGGGCCAACCATCTGGTATACCTACATTAAGTGCCTGTAGACCTGCTCTCACTCGAGTAATCGTACTATGGTGATCAGCTCCTTGCTCATTTATAACTTTTTTAAAACCGCGGTTCCATTTTTCAAGATGATAAGTAACATCAGGTACGAAATAAGTGTAGCCACCTTCTCTTTTACGCATGACTCGATCTTTGTCATCACCAAAATCGGTTGTACGTAACCAAAGCGCACCCTCTTCTTCATAAGTGTGACCACTTTTTATTAAAGCTTCTACGGTTTCTTCAACTTGACCAGATTGGTACAGCGCACTTTCTAAGGAAAACACATCAAATTGAATTTCAAATGCTTTTAAATCTAAATCTTGCTCGTGTCTAAGATAGGCAACACTAAAATGTTTGATTGAGTCTAAATCTGATAAATCACCGTTAGCTGTAACTTTAATGTCATCTGCAACGATTGTTTGTTTCGCTAAAAAGGCCTTAGCAATATCAACAATGTACTCACCGTGGTAACCATTTTCAGGGAAACGCACATCATTTGGCTCAATAGCCTGTGCGCGAGCTAAGACAGACTGGCTTAGATTATCAATTTGAGCGCCGGCATCATTGTAGTAAAACTCACGGGTGACTTCCCAGCCATTGGCAGCCAATAAGCGAGACAGACAATCGCCAACCGCTGCACCACGACCATGACCAACATGCAGTGGTCCAGTCGGGTTCGCAGAAACAAACTCAACTTGCACTTTTTTACCCTTGCCGATTTGGTTGTGACCAAATTGGTCTGCAGTCTGCAAAACTTCTTTTACTACTGAGTGCTTTGTCGTTGCCGCTAGGTAGAAATTAATAAAGCCAGCACCTGCAATCTCAATTTTCTCAATTGCCTCGTGTTGAGGTATTGCTTGGATTAGCTGTTCTGCGATTACACGTGGGTTTTGACGCAATGGTTTTGCTAGCATCATGGCTAGATTGCTGGCAAAATCGCCATGTGCGGCTGATTTTGGCCGCTCTAAAATAATATTTAATTGATTAGTGTCTGCAACCAGCTTTTTGGCGGCTTGCAGCAATAGGTCTGAAATGATGTTTTTCAAGGGTCGTTTTTTAAAAAATGAACTGGTTGTAATGAATGTGTTACATTAAATCTTCGAAGCCAGTATTTTAACTCAATAAGTGCTGACACTAAAATAATCTATAACATCTACCAACATGGCATTACAAATCCTCAGAATAGGACTTGATGTACCGTTAAACCGTTTATTTGACTATATCAATGACGGATTTGATGCACAAATCGGTGCGCGAGTTGTCGTGTCATTTTCAGGGCGCAATTTGGTCGGCGTGATTGTTGAAATAACCGCTACATCTGATGTGCCGGTAGATAAGTTAAAGCCTGTTCAGCATGTATTTGATGATATCGTTTTTGATACAGCACTGTTTAAATTGATCAAATTTTGTGCTGATTATTACCATTACCCTTTGGGTCAAACGATTATTTCGACGTTGCCTTTACGACTAAGGCAAATTAAACCAGCAATCACGCGTAAGCAATTTGTTTATCGTCTTAAGCCTGATATACACATTGAAGCCATCCCAAAAAGGCAAATGGTATTGTGTAAAGTAGTGGAAGCATTTCAGCGTAATGAGAACTTAAATGAAATGCAACTAGCTAATATTTCCCCTAGTTGGCGAAAGGCCATAGCAACACTAAAAGAAATGGATGGCTTAGTGCAAACAGAGGTGGTTGCGGTTAAGCCTTCCCTACCTTCGTCTAGTGTGGCTCCGTTATTAAATACTGAACAGACGCTAGCTATTGAAACGATATTAAATGCAAGACATCAATTCAGACCATGGCTGTTATACGGGGTTACCGGGAGTGGCAAAACAGAAGTTTATATTCGGTTGCTAGAGGCTGTATTGGCTGAGGAAGGAGCACAGGCATTGATACTCGTGCCTGAAATTAATTTAACGCCACAGCTAGAAGCTCGCTTTAGAAGCCGATTGAGTCAATATCCGTTAGTGACACTACATAGCAATTTAAGCGAGAGTGAGCGCTTACAATCATGGCAAGCTTCAAATAACGGAGCTGCTAAAATTGTTATTGGCACACGTCTTAGCGTCTTTACAGCGATGCGCAACTTAAAGCTTATTCTATTAGATGAAGAGCATGATGGATCCTATAAACAGCAGGACGGGATGCGTTATCATGCGCGTGATGTCGCTATTATGCGAGCTAAGCAGTTAGATATCCCCATTGTTATGGGTAGTGCTACGCCCTCTCTCGAAGCTTGGTTTCTAGCTAAAAAGCAACAGTTTGGTTTGTTACGTTTAAATAAGCGTGCCGTTGAAAGTGCGACGCTGCCTAAAATACACTGTATTGATATTGGTAAATCACTTACTGAAAATGGATTATCGCCTGTTCTTACCAGTGCCATAAAAGCAAGATTAATGCGTGATGAGCAAAGCTTGTTATTTATTAATAGGCGCGGTTACGCACCAGTGCTGCATTGCAATGCTTGTCAATGGCTAGCACCATGTTCACGTTGTTCCGCGCGCTTGGTGGTACACCTGAATCAAAAAATTCTGAAATGTCATCATTGCGGACACACGCAAAGAATACCGATACAGTGCCCAAGCTGTGGTAACACAGATATAAGCCCAATTGGCCAAGCAACACAACGCTTGGAAAAAACACTAAAAAACTTATTTCCATCCGCTACTATTGCTAGAGTTGATCGAGACAGTATGCGTAATAAAGGAGAGCTTACGAAATTACTCAAGAATGTCTATGAAAAAAAGATTGATATTTTAGTTGGTACACAAATGCTAGCAAAAGGCCATGATTTTCCGCATTTAACGTTAGTCGGTGTGATTGATACGGATAGTGCTTTATTTAGTCCAGATTTTCGCGCAAGTGAGCGGCTATTTTCGCAGTTAATGCAAGTATCAGGACGTGCTGGACGTGCAGAAAAGCCTGGTGAAGTACTTATTCAAACAACATTTCCGCAGCATGCCTTATTTGATGCGATTCAGATACAAGATTATGAGCGTTATGCTGATACCCTACTGGAAGAGCGCACTGCAATGCAGTTTCCGCCAACGAGTTATTTTGCACTGTTAAAAGCTGAAGCAGCGGACTATAAGCAAGTGCTTACTTTCTTAAATAGCGCTGTAGAATATGCCAAAGCGTTAAAGTCGGAAGTTATGATATATGACCCTATAAGACCACAAATGGAACGTTTGAAGAGTATGGAAAGAGGTCAATTATTATTACAAGCATCGAGCAGGCAGGTATTGCAACAACTGTTAAGGCGTTGGATGCCAATGTTACGCGCTGATAAATTAGCTTCTAAAATTCGTTGGTCGTTAGATATAGATCCATTGGAATTTTAATGAATTAAAGCATGAGTTTTGTCATCAATTACATAGCCAACAATTGACCGCCGCAGTAAAATAGCGGCTTGTTGCGGCTGTAGTTCAATGGTAGAACGCTAGCTTCCCAAGCTCGATACGCGGGTTCGATTCCCGTCAGCCGCTCCATATTAATCTAATTAATATAGGTGTTTCATTAGATAGATGTATAGGCTTTGCTATAATTGCATTATCAAAAATTAAAGGTACCGCATGCAAGCCAGCGCTGATAATCCCGATCAATATAATCAAGCTTGTGATGTACTCATTGTGGGTGGCGGGCCAGCTGGGTCTACAGCTGCGGCATTGCTTGCTGAGCGTGGGTATCACGTTATTTTATTAGAAAAAGCACACCATCCCAGATTTCATATTGGTGAATCGTTACTACCCGCTAATCTTCCATTGTTAGAAAAGTTGGGTGTAGCGGATCAAGTTAAAGCTATTGGAATGGAAAAGTGGGGTGCCGAATTTGTTTCTCCCTACCACCAGCATAAACAATCAATAGCATTTGCAGATGCAATGGATAAATCAATGCCCATGGCTTACCAAGTGCGCCGATCTGCATTTGATGAAATTTTAATTAGAAATGCAAGCCAGAAAAATGCAAATGTCATGGAAGGATGCCAAGCAAGAGAGGTTGAGTTCTTACCAAATAACACAGGTGTAATCGTTAAAACACGGCATGATGATGGTAAAGCCGGTGAGATCAGTGCCAGAATTTTGCTAGATGCTTCAGGGCGTGACACGTTCTTGGGCAATCGACTAAAAATCAAGCAGAGAAATAAAAAACATAATAGTGCGGCAATTTATGGCCACTTCACAGGTGCGGAACGGAATGAAGGTAAATCAGCTGGCAATATCACGATATTTTGGTTTGAGCACGGTTGGTTTTGGTATATCCCCCTAATGGATGGTACAACCAGTGTGGGCGCCACAGTTTGGCCATATTACTTAAAGACGCGTGGAACCAGGCCAATGGAAGCCTTTTTACTAGAGACCATTGCGCTTTGTAAGCCGCTGCAAGCACGGTTAAAGGACGCCGTATTAGCTTCAAAAGTTGAAGCAACAGGTAATTATTCATATGCATGCAATCGGAGTTATGGTGAAAGTTATTTATTATTAGGCGATGCCTTTGCTTTTATAGACCCAGTTTTTTCATCAGGCGTGATGATGGCAATGCAAAGTGGGTTTGCCGCTGCAGAAACCGTAGAAGTATGTTTAAATCAACCGCAAAATATAAACAAAGCACTCAAAAAGTATGATCGCACTATGCGTGTGGGTCCAACAGTATTCTCATGGTTTATTTATCGTGTAACCAATCCTGTCATTCGTAATATGTTCATGGAGCCTAAAAACGTTTTTCGCGTGAAAGAAGCGGTGCTCTCGGTATTGGCAGGCGATGTGTATGGTAAAACACCGATAAAAAAACCTTTATTTATATTTAAGGCAATTTATTATTTAGGTTCATTATTGACACTTAAGCGCACAATCAATGCATGGAAAGCAAGACAGAATAATATTAAACCAGTTGATGAGGTCGGTTCTACCGCAAGCTAATGTCACAGCATCATACTTTTCTTTTTGGGGGTAGTTACCCCGTTAGTGCGCTGTTGCAAGGAAGTATGCAAAAAAGCATATTAGGTGCGCTTTGCTTTACATTGAATGCGCATGATGTTCAGTTAATAAAAGAGCAATCCGCGCTACCAATCTTGCATGTACCACTTCAGTGTTTAGGTGATAATCAATCGGCTTGTGAGTGTTGGTTTAGCCAAGGGTCGCTATTGCAGGGTATGGAAGGTGATATACACTATCAACACGATGGCGATAGGCTCTTTGGTATTGTCCATTTAGCAGAGTCTTCTTTTGCAATGGTTGAAGATAAAACGCCATTACAGTTAGCAACTGAATCTGCATATTCTCAAATATTCACACTATTGCAAAAGTTGAATTATCCACATGTCTTCCGATTTTGGAACTATATCGCTAATATTAATGGGAATAGTGATGAGCTAGAACGCTATCGCCAATTTAATTTAGGGCGGCATCATGCATTTTTAACTTATAACCGTGATGTGACTGGTAACGTGCCAGCCGCATGCGCGTTAGGCTTTAAGCAATCCCGTGGTAGTCAATCTGAGTTTAACCAATCACAAGGTACGTTATCCATTGCATTTTTAGCAGGACGAGTACAACCAATAGCAATAGAAAATCCACGTCAAATGAGTGCCTATCAGTACCCAGAACAGTATGGTCCAGTTAGCCCTACCTTTTCAAGAGCTAGTTTGGTGAAATTAAAACAAAGTGAGTTATTACTTGTTTCTGGTACGGCAAGCATTGTTGGGCATGCAACACAACATGCAGCAGATGCGGTTATTCAAGCACGAGAAGCATTAATCAATATTGAAGCTATCCTTGAGCAAGCTAATCGCCTAACTGAAAAATCGAGTTATTCGCTCGCAAGTTTGCATTATCGTGTTTATGTGCGTCATGCTGTGCATATGACAGACATCCAAAATGAAATGAAGCGTTTTATTGGCAGCAACCCTAAAGTTGAATATTTGCAAGCGGATATTTGTCGTCGAGATTTGTTATTGGAAATAGAAGCCAGTGTTGAGTATCCAGATAGCATATCATTAGAAATGAAGGGTTAATTTGCGATATATATTGAAACGCTTAATGAGCATCTATGATGTGCTGGTGATGTATGTGTGCTTAGCTTGGTTGGGGATACAGTGCCTCATTTGGACACCAATTGCACTACTCGCTTATCCCTTGTTATCAGTGCGTAAAGGGCGCGCATTAGGTCGCTTTATTATTTCAAGAGGATTTCGCTTATATTTGGCGACCCTCTCAATGTCAGGGAGATGTGTTTTTGACCTAAAAGCGCTTGATGTTCTAAAGACAGAGCAGGCTTTAATATTAGCTCCGAATCATCCCTGTTTATTGGATGCTGTCATGATTATTTCCCGTTTACCAAATGTGGCATGCGTCATGAAAACGGTACTGGTGAAAAACATATTTTTAGGGGCTGGTGCACGTTTAGCACGCTACATTCCAAGTGATCCTGTTCGCAATATGATTCAACATGCCATAAAAGACTTCGAAAATGGTAGCCAATTACTACTTTTTCCCGAGGGCACGCGTACGATCAGTGACCCAGTTAATGCTTTTAAAGGCAGCATAGGTATTATTGCTAATCATGCACAGGTGCCAGTTCAAACCATATTAGTAGAAGCTGATACCCGATTTTTAAGTAAGGGCTGGTCTTTATTTCGTAAACCAGTTTTACCAATTCATTACAAAGTAACCCTTGGAAAGCGTTTTGAGCCGCCAAAGAATACACAAGTATTTATGATTGAGTTGGAACAGTATTTTAGACATGAGCTAATCAAGGACTCAGCTTTTTTTCCACAAGGTGCATTTGATAAAAAAAGCATAGATTAAACAAAACAAAAATGGCTTCTTTGATAACCGTCTCAACAACACATATCGTCTTAATACCCAGTTACAACCCTGGAATAAAGGTATACGAAAGCGTGCGCGAAGCACGTCGACTTTGGGGCCCCGTATGGGTCGTCGTCGATGGTAGTACTGACGGGAGCACGGAAGAATTGCTAGAAATGGCAGTAGAAGATGATGGTCTGCGTGTCATTGTGTTACCTCAAAATCAGGGGAAAGGCACTGCTGTACTGCATGGTTTAAATGAGGCGCATAAGGCTGGTTTTACACATGTGCTAACAATGGACTCAGATGGTCAGCATCCTGCTGAAAGTATTCCAGCATTTATGGAAAAGTCAAAATCACAACCTGAAGCAATGATATTAGGTGTCCCTGTGTTTGACGCAAGTGCACCCAGTCTGCGAGTCAAAGGTCGGCAAGTGTCTAATTGGTGGGCAAATTTAGAAACGTTGTGGGCTGGCATTGGTGATTCATTATTTGGGTTTAGGGTCTACCCTATTGAGCCTTTAAGACAAGTCATGCGCAAACAGCCATGGATGCGTCATTTTGATTTTGATCCAGAGGCAGTAGTGCGACTTTGCTGGCGGGGCGTAAAACCCATTAATTTGCCAGCTCACGTGCGTTATTTTAGTATTGAAGAAGGTGGCGTCTCGCATTTTAATTATCTGCGAGACAATGTCTTACTGACTTGGATGCATACACGTTTGTTTCTCGGCTTTCTATTGCGGTTACCATACTTATTCATTCGTTTTTTGCGAAAGCATTAAGCTTTTCTTCAAGCTTGATGCGCATGCGTCATGTAATACTAAGCGCTTATTGGAAGTGTGCAATTAAAGAAGCAATATCCTCACCTAGCTCTTCAGTTAATTCTTCTAATGCTTCATCATAATCTCCGTTACTGGAAGCACGCTTTTGTGTCATTGTCGCTAATACGGTGTTCGTTTTAATATCAATCAACTCACAATTCATTACTATTCCAGCATGGCCAGCTCCATAGCCAACAAACATTCTTAAGGACTTTATACCTGGATTCATCTCAATAACTTTTCCACGGACTATTAGTCCGTTACCTTTTGAGACATCAACATTTGCCAATACTGGTTTTTGATCAAGTTCATCTTGAATTTTCGCAAAAATGCGTTGATTAAACAATGACTGCGCTTCTACGACTGGTTTATATGTGTTGTCGTCTTGCTCCGGTAGCTCAACATCCTTAGTGTCAAACGGTTCTACCGTTACGGTTGCGTAGTCACTTAGCTTAAAGAGTTGTTTAATCTCAACTTTATCTAAGTCATCCCAGTCTTCATAGGAACCGACAGCGGGTTTTTGATCGGCCACGGCAATGCCTGGTGCCAATAGGATAAAAGCTGAGAATAGAGTAATACGTAATAAGTTAGTTAATTTAGGCATAGAAATCCAGTTCGTTTTGTTATTAATGGGATAATTTGAATGCGTTTTTGATTGACGAGAATGTTAATCAAAAAGCAAGTGTACATTATACAGATGTATAAACTTATGTGTAGAGGAAAAAGTTGTTAATTACCATTTCTTCCAAAATAGTGCGCGTGCGAATAGGATGCCAATACTAGCTAATAAAATGCCACCATAGACATCGAACGCAACGTGCTGGCGTGTAGCAAGTGTAGAGTAAATAATCCCTGTACCCCAAACAAGATTGACTATTCTTAGCCAAGATGGCGCTTTTATTCTGCGAAAGATAAAATCTGTCCATGCTCCAGAAAAGATTGCCGTTGCAACATGTAAGGATGGGCAGGCATTACCCGCGGCATCCACACTTTTTAAAAAGGCAATATTAGGATGCAGCGCCCAATCTATTTCGCTCACAGGGATAGTAGTAGGCCAAACATAAAAAATAGTTAAGCCCACTGCACTCATCAGTGCAATGGATAAGGCAAAAGCACAAAGCTCATCAAGCTTAATGATGAGTATGGGGGGCATCACAACATAGATCCACAGAGATAAATAGATGGGTAGAGCGATAGGTTGAAAGCTAATAAGCTTATCTAGAAAACTGAGCGGTATGATAGTAGCTGGATATGCAGGGTGATTCAGCACATGAAAATAAGCAACAAAAAATAGGCTGATAAAGACAGTGATACCGATACACTTAAGCAATACATGGCTACAAAGTCCAATTTTGATGGTTTGAAGCCACATGGTATTTACGCTATAGCGCCTGTCTTAAAGTAATAAAGTGTAAGCCTTGTGTTTTACCAGCTTTAAGCAGGTCAGGCAGCACCTCTAAAATAACAGGTATGCCCTGATGACTTCGTGCCGCATTGCCATCATGCAGTAACAATATGGTGCCAGCTTTGAGGTGACTAATGAGTTTGGTTTTTATTATTTCTGCATTGCTATTTTTAGTATCAAACCCGCGTACTGTCCAGCTTGCTAAAGTGAGATTCAGTTTTTTGAGTACTGTATCTAAAAATGGATTGCGTAAGCCTGCTGGCGCACGGAAAAACTTTGGCTCTTGGCCTGTAATGCTAGTCAATGTATTTTGTGCTGCTTGGATTTCCTTTGTAAAGCCGTTTGGTCCCAGTAAAGAAAAGGTATGCTGGTGGTGTTGCGTATGGTTTTCTATGGCATGACCGCGATGGATGATTTCCTGACATAAATCAGGGTGCAGTTGCACTTTGTCGCCGATGCAAAAGAAGGTTGCTTTTACTTGATGTTGATCTAATATTGCTAACACTTGTGGTGTGACTTCAGGATCAGGGCCATCATCAATGGTCAATGCAATTTCATTTTTTTTAATCGCAGCAGCTGGCAATTTCGCCCAATTAGTCCCTAAGCATTGGCTTCGTGGCCAAAGACTAATGGCTGTTAATACAAGGTGGTTAAGTATGATTGTTGCCAATAGCCAAGGCCAAATGATAGGGCTAATGAAGATTAGCAGGAGTGCAAACACATGCAGCACCATGCTTAATTTGATAATCAAAGCTGAGTGCCGGCATATTAATGCGATGGATCTATACATGAGAAGTCTTTGCAAAAATAATGGAGAAAAGCAGTGCTAAGATGACGCCTGGGGCTACCGTTGCGCCCATGGCTTGCAATATTGATACTTTAGAAAATGCTAGGACACCAAAACCGATGACTGTTGTTAGATTAGCAAACAGCATTGAGGCGTAAGTACGCGAAGAGACATTAGGTTGATTGAAAAGCAAGGCATAGTTCGACCCGACGGCGACGACTAATAATAGACCAACCAGATGTAAAAGAATCAATTGTTGGCCTAGCATGATTAGGCCTGCCGTAACTGTAACCACAGCTGCGGCTAAGGGTGCGATAACACGGAATAAGTGTTCAAATGATTTAAATACGAATAGTAATAGCGCAATAATTGCGGCTAAGCCCATTAAAGAATGGGAAATGGCTTCTTGCATATAGCCAGAATAAAGATTATCAGACTCAGCTTTCATATCAATGATGACGGCGTTGCGTAAATGAGCGGCCTTCAAAGCTTGGCGTATCATATTTGCGTTAATCTCAATGTCTTTATGCGCTGTGAGCGGTAATAAAGCGCTCCATGCTGATCCTTGATTTAAAAGCAGCCCTTCTAAAGCCATAGCCATAGATGTGTTATTGAGATTATTACTATCAAGCAAAGGCTGTTGCTTTGCATCTGCGGCATCCTCAATAAACGGACTTAGCTTTTGCGCTTGAATAGGTAAATCAATCACCGCTTCATAAAGGTTTTTTGATAAATCTGCGGTGGTTGGAATGCTCTCTTGGCGTGCTCGTTGTGTTTTATCACTCGGTAAATAGTAACTTGGACTTTCAAAGCTCGCGATGTTGCCTTGATTAACCTGCGTTTGCAGGAGTGATGAAGCTCGCTCGGCGGATTGCAATGCTGTTTCTTTACTATCTGCTTTCACAACAACCATATAGCGTACGTCTGGCGCACCAACATCTGCGCGCAATTGGGTATCAAGTGCGATATCAGCTTGAGAAACTGGGCTTAAAGAAGAGATGTTTTTGCTCCATATCTCTGTACGGTGGCTAAGAACGGTTACACATGCAACCATGAGCAATACGATAGCAGGCCAGCGTAGCAGATGTGCTTGCTTCACTTTTTTCGATAGATGTTGCCCCATTATGCTAATGTCGTGAATACGAAATGTGCCTGGGAGCAAGTGAGGTAAAACGAAGCGGGTCACAATTGCCGCAGTCACGAGACCAGAGATTGCATATAAACCTAATTGCGCAAGTCCTGGGAAGCCTGAAAATAATAAGGATGCAAAACCACAAATTGAAGTCATCACACCTAAACGAATCGTTGGCCAGAATCGTTTCACCCAATCTTGATGACTGGTTTTTCCTGATTCAGATTGTACAAATAAATAGATAGAATAATCGACAGCTTCGCCAATTAGTGCGGTACCAAATCCCAAAGTAATGCCATGTATCATGCCAAAAGTTAAACTAACAACAGCGATACCAGCAAGTGCGCCAGTCAGTACGGGTAATAGGCCTAGCAATAATGCCGAAACCGAACGGTAAACGAGTAGTAATAATGTTGAGATAAGTAAAATGCTAACGATGGACAAACGAAAGACTTGTGTTTTGATGGTGTCTCGCGCATTCACTGAAAACACACCAGGCCCCGTCATGACAAGTTTTGCATTCAGCTTACTATCATTCGTAGACTTGCGTATGTTATGAGAAGCGCCATTAAATGCTTGTCGAATACTTTGCATGGCACTTTCTAGTGCGTCAGTATCTGAACCTAGCGCTTTTGTTTGAATTAACAGTAATGCGCGATCACCATTTTTAGAAGCCCATACGCCCTCTGATAATTCTGGTTGGCGTACGTTATTAAACTGATTAAAAAGCTGCATCATTTCACCCGTAGGGTCATTAGGCAGCATGGACTTGACCATTAAACCAGCAGGTGAAGCGAGTAATGCGATACTTTCGCTAATGGCATCATGTAAACCTAGTACGGTGAAACGCTCTTTATTAACCGCAGGGCTTAATAAATAACGATTATTAAATAAAAATGCTTGATCATTTTCTGCATAAACTGACTCGCCGTTATTCACTGCAATAAAAGCAGGGTTTGATCTCAAGCGTTTGGCCGTTAATTTAGAAAGCTGAGCGCGTGTTACTGCATTTTCACCTTCAATACCAACCAATATCAAACGTGAAGCTAAACCATCTTTAATTTGATCCATTAAAAGTTGTTGCTCAGGCGTTGGTGTTTGTGGCAAAAATGCAGATAAATCTGTTGTGAAATGCGTCCGACTGACCACTATGGCGCATATAAACAAAAAGGAAAGCCAAGCAAAAATAGCAAACTTGCCCGACTGCAATGATCTTGTCATGGTGTTTTGCTCGTAGGCTTAATCATCATATAAGAGCGGTCCCCATCAACTTGAGAGACTTCAATGCTATGTATTTGACTGTTGATGCCTACGATTTGGATATGTTGTAGTAGTTTTTGCATCTTTTCATTCGTCGGTATTAGTTGCAGTGTCCATTTATCAATATTGCCTTTTAAGCTTAACTGAAAGCTGCGTTCAAGTGCACTTAAATTGCCGGCTAGTGTGCCACGGATACTGTTGATTAATACACCCAGTTCTGGCAGGTTTTGCGTAGTGAAATAGTAGGTTTGACTACCCCGCTCTATTAGAATTTTATTTCCATCTACAATCAATGATTCAGGTTGGGGCTGAAGCGTTCTCTTTTCCAGATGATCTGGTGCAGAAAAATATAACTCACCAGATGATTCAACTGGCTTATCAAGTAATGCAATATATTTCTTTTCTGTAAAGGTGGCATGTTCTGGTTTGGTATTCGCAAGTGTTTGCATTAACTGCTCGATGGTTAACGCATCAGCATGGCTAGCAGTCGCATATAGCAGCGTCATAAAAGCCGCCGTTAATAATGTTTTATTTAAACGAATTGTTGCTACTAACATGTTAATTATTATTCCCATTAGTAGGCATTTGCCAAAAATCAAAAAAATTAAACCAATTATAAGGTGCAGCATGGCAATAATAATCAATTAACGTTGCATATTCATGCATGGCATTTTTAACGGCAATATCACGTTGACTGCGTTCGATATTGGTAAAGTCGGCTAGTTGATGAAAGTGAATGGAATAGCGATTACCACCGAGGTATAAACCTGTCATAAACATGACTTTTTGTTTTAATAAGGCTGCCAAGCGAAACGGACCTAGGGGTAAATGCACATCATCCCCTAAAATTTGAACGGGATATAAAGTATCGTCATAAAAAATGCGATCAGCTAATATGCCGATAGCATAACCGTCCTCTAATTTTTGATTGACTTGCAACATAGATTCTACGTTGCCAAGGCCAATAATATCGCTATTTGCATTTGGGTTAATCGCCGCTAACATGGCATTAATTTTTTTTGCATTCTCCTCATGCATAAACATGGCCACAGGTAAGTCTTTATCTTTACCCAAACTACGAATAACTTCAAAGCTACCTAAGTGCGCACCAGCTAAAAATAACCCCTGCCCTGTGGCCAAATGCGCATGTATTGCATCGGCACCTGCTACATCTATATCAAACAAATCAAACCGTTGATTGATTAGATAAATGCGATCGTGAATGGTGGCAGCAAAAGTGAAGAAATGTCGATATTGATCAGAAAGCCTTACTGACCGAGCTAAAACACGTTGTAAATATTGTTTGGATGCATGACGGCTACTCGGAGCAAAGACTAAAAAGTATGTGGTAATCAGGTGTAGTACTAGCCTACCAGCACGCCGGCCAAATTTAAGTGAAATCCATGTCATTATTCGTAACATCAACATGTTACTGCGCTCTTTTTTAGTTGCCCATTCGGCACGACGTGAACTAGTAGATGTCATAAGGGAGTTGTTGGAATAATGCTTCCGGTCGCCACTTTGCGATTGCTTGTCAAAATATTGAAATTAATTGCGCCCTTAATCGAAAGGGACTGCTCGATTCTCAGTACATCACCTGGCTTGACTGGGCTCAGAAATTTCACTGAATTGATTTGATAATGTGCGGTGTTTATTTGATTAGCCTCTGCCATCATTTGCGAAACCATGTCGAGAAGAACAACACCAGGCAAAATAGGCATATCGATAAAATGGCCTTCAAATGCAGGGTGATCTAACGGGACAGTCCAATTCATTACCTGATTCAAGCGGACTTCCTAACGTTGGTTTTGTGATTGAATAATGTTTTTAACAATGGTCTTGGCAGTTTGCCAGTGCTATTGCGCGGTAATTTATCCACAAAAATCAGAGGGCGAGGCATAAAAACAGGATCAATATGTTTGCGTAGTGTTGTTAGTATGTGTTTAGCCTCTATACCAGGTTCGCAGACGACAAATGCTGCTAATCTGGTAATGTGTTTATGCGTTTGTTCGTCTGGCATAAAGAAAGTGCCATCGATTACGCCAGGAATATTAGTCAGCTGGTAATTTAAACTATTAAGCGAATGTCGTTTACCAGCGATATTAATCATATCGCTAAGGCGACCATGCAATAAAAAATGTGTTGCTGATATCAGCTCAATTTTATCATTTATTCTAGTAGTACTCAGAATATGCCCGCCTTCTGCAACTATATGGCCGTCAACTTCCTTTAAGAAAATATGATCAAACAGGTGCCACTCTTTGGTCTGTGTTGTACGGCGAGTTGCAATTTGTCCTGTTTCCGTACTTCCATAAATCTCAATCAAAGGGACTTTGCAAACTTGTTCAATGTTCATTGCTAATTCACGGGAGAGTGGTGCTGTCGCAGATAAAATACCAGCGGTTTCTGGTATCGCTAACTCTGCATCCATCAGTGCTTGTAAATGCACTGGCGTAGAAATCAAAAAGCGTGGTTTAGGCACTGCTGCTATCGCATCAGACACGTCGAAAGGATAAAATGGATGCGCATTAGAAATGGCATGACCGCTTTGCCATGCCATGAGTACGGATGATTCAAAACCATACATATGCTGTGGTGGTACTGTTGCGATGAGTGTTGTTGGTGTCGTTGCATTAAGTAAGCCAACGCGCTTTGCTTCGGTTTTAACACACGCTACCAGCGCACCCCAAGTTTTGTGATGTGGTAAAGGTGTGCCCGTCGAGCCTGAAGTGAAAACAATGGCTATTAGCTGGTCAACAGGGATATTTGGCACTTCTAGCACACGATGAGTTGGCGTTTTGTTTTGTGGGTATTGCAGTTGCGGCAGAGCCAAAGTACAAGTCTCATTATCTGTTAAACAGAACACATCGGCAGCATAAGCTTTTAGTTGCGTTGCCATCTCAGGCGTATGAGTAGCAGGCAAAAGACTGACTCTATTAGTGATGATTGCCGCTGCTAGTCCTACACTGAAATGATAGCGATCACTACAAACATTGAGAATGTGGCGGCCTGGTGGGAACTGTGCTGATAGATGCGCTACATCATTGAGAAACTGTTGTTGTGTGACAGGCTCTGATTGACGCCAAGCGACAATACTGTCTGCTGCAGCATGAACGACAAGGGGTAACGTTACTGGCATGTCTGGGGACATGTTTAAACAATACCTCCATTAATAGAAATAATTTGCCCTGTGATATAAGCAGCTCGAGGTGAAGCTAAAAAACTAATAAGGTCAGCGACCTCCTCTGCTTTACCTGCTCTTTTCATCGGCACTATTTGTTTAATCATGTCTGCATCAAAAGTGCCCTCAATCATAGCTGTATCAATAATGCCAGGCGCTACAGCATTGACGGTAATACCACGACTAGCGACCTCCAGGGAGAGTGCTTTTGTTGCCGAGTTGATAGCACCTTTAGCTGCTGCATAATTAACTTGCCCGCGATTGCCTGTCAATGCGGCAATGGAAGAAACGTTGATGATTCGTCCCCAGCGACTCCGAATCATGGGCATCATCAGGCTATGGGTAACGTGATAAAAACCATTCACTGAAACATTCATCACATCTTGCCATTGTTGTTGGCTCATGCCAGCAAAGACTGCATCATCGTGAATGCCTGCATTGTTCACGAGCACTTGGATAGGAGTATCATCAATAAGCGGATTGAGGGTATCGATGACAGCTTGATAATCAGTGATGTCAAAGCATAAAGCTTTTGCGCTTCCACCATTTTCCGTAATTTCCTGAACAATACTTTGTGCTTTTTCAAGGTTTTGATTAGCATGTACAAATACATGATAACCATCGTTAGCAAGGCTGCGACATATGGCAGCACCGATGCCACCACTACCGCCTGTGACCAGTGCGTGTTTCATGTAAAGTTTCCTATGAGTGATTCTGTATTTGTCATAACAGCCGCGCGCCCCTCCAGTAATAAAAAGTTTTTAGCATGTAACGTGAATGCGTACAAAATGTTATTTTCACTACTATGTATGCAGTTAGCGTTAATAGTGAGCACTTGCTTCAGATCGTCTAGACGGTCACGATAAATCGTAGCACCACGAACGCTAACTAAAAAACCTGCACGCGGTCTTAATTGGTCAACAGGTGCTAATAATGCACCATGTACGGCCATGGCTTGTGCAGCGTATTCTATACCGCAAGCAGTATTGAGTTGTTTGCCAAAGCGTAATGGGTTAGATAACTGCTGGTGACTTGTTGCTAGACACGTAATGCTTTGTTCATCCCAACTACTAACAGCGTCAAGCAAACACATTTTTCCTTGATGCGGGATGTGCGCCTCTATCCATGCTTTATCTATTTTATTTTTTGTCATTAGCAAGGTGTAATGGTCGTTGAAATACGTTGGTGATCTAAATAATCTAAAGTCGTGTTCACTAAATCCCCCTGCGCAATCGCAGCTAGCAAAGTTAGCCCCCGCGCAGCAGGAATTGTGGTACGTAAAGCTTCCAACTTAGCGTGAGGCAATTTACTTGCTATCGCATTACTTAGACCCATTTCTATCTTAGCGATGGAATGTTGATTCTGGATAGGTGAAAAGACAATGCCAATGCCAAGCGCATCAGGAATCGGCCTTGCATGATTGAGTGGCTCAGGGTATGCAGTGTCAGCTGCAATCAGAATAGTAGACATGTTATCAGCGACCACTTGCGTGACTGCCTCTAAAAGACCAGCACTAAAACTTGCGTCGTATGCACATAATACTGAAATGGGTGTTTTTGCCCCCGTGGCAATACTCCAATAACCCGCAGCGGCATTATGGACAGAGTTATGAAAACGGGTAGGTGATATTTGCCTATCGTCAGAAGCCAGCGTTTTGCAAATTTCATGGCAGTTTTTGCCATCACCACTAGAAGAGGTATAAACGCAGGCGAGTGTCGCAGGATCTTCTCCTGCTGATTGTGCTGCTTCTAATCCTACAGCAAGGGTTAATTTGACAAGCTCACCACTACGGCGTCGCTCAGCCGAAGGCAATATCATCGGCATAGGTATCTGTGTTGCTTGTGATTGGTACACCTTTTTCTCAGAGAGTATAGAGGCACTCTCTGACCAATTTGCTAAGCCAGGACCAATAATACTGATGCCATTAATATAGGCACTTAACATAGGTGGTGCTGTGTTTGTCATGATCAGTTTGCTTTTCCAAAAATCAAACTACAGTTAGTGCCACCGAAACCAAAAGAGTTACTCATGGCATGTGAGATTGGCTGTGAGCGATTATCTAACAGGTAATCAATATGAATGGTAGGATCTAATTGTTGTGTATTTAACCCCGCGGGTAATAAGTCATTTTGTAAGGCGAGCGCACAAATAACGGCTTCTAAAGCGCCCGCAGCGCCCAATGCATGACCTGTAGCACCTTTCGTCGAGCTACAGGGTACTTTCGAACCAAAAATGGATGACACAGCGAACCCCTCTGCGGCATCATTACTTTGCGTTGCCGTACCATGTAAATTGAGATAGTCGATAGCTTCTGGCTTAAGGTTTGCTGTCGCCAATGCTGCCTGCATTGCCATGTTTGCACCTATGCCTTCTGGATGGGGTGATGACATATGGTAAGCATCGCTAGATTCTCCTCCGCCAAGTAACAGAATATCGTTGCTACTGGTGGTATCAGACGTGCGCTCTAATAAAGCAAATGCGCCAGCTTCGCTGATTGAAATGCCATCACGTTTGGTATCGTAAGGCCGACAGGCTTCATTGGCAGTTAGTTCAAGCGATTGAAATCCATATAATGTAGTTAGGCATAATGAGTCAACACCTCCCACGATAGCAGCATCAATCAAGCCTACTTTCATCATCCGCTGTGCGGAGCAAAAGACTTTAGCACTAGAGGAACACGCTGACGAGACGGCAACTGCTGGTCCAGTTAGATTAAAATAGTGTCGCGTAAAATCAGCAACGCTAAAAGTATTATGGGTTGAGCTGTAGTGGAAGTCATTGGGCAGAAACCCAGTGTCGGCATTCAATCTACGATAAGCTAGCTCGGTTTGTAAAATACCAGATGTACTAGTTCCAACAAATATACCCACTCGATCCGGGCCATATTTATCAATTGCTGCGTATACGGATTCTGCAAAACCATCTTGTTCCAATGCTAATTGAGCCAACCTGTTATTACGGCAATCAAAGTTTTTAAGATGTTGCGAGACTTTCACAGCATCAACGCCATTTACTTCACCGATGAAAGTATCTAAGTCGGTCGTTTCAAAAGCACATTGCGCCAATCCAGAGTGTTTTTTTCTTAAGGCTGTTATCGTTTGATCTAAGCCTCGACCAATGCAACTAGTCGCCGTGAAATGAGAGAGCAAAAGTGGATCCAATAGCGTATCCCGATAAAATATTAAAATATTGTGGGCGTTTTTATTATTATTTAGTAAAGTGCAATTCTATCAAATAACTATTATGTTTCATTGAAATTACATTTTTTTATATTTATGTATAACTCTGGAATATTATAGCTAAATGCTATTGAGCAAGTGTTCTTGTGATTTGTTCCATCATATTAAAAGGTAAGCGGATTTTGTTTATGCAGGGCATTATTTTATTAGTTGGTACTTTGTTTTTTAGCCTACTGTCTCGACAGTCAATACGCAAGCCTGGCACACATGGATATTATCGGTTTTTTGCATGGGAATTCATGTTAGTACTGTACGTGCTGAATCTACCAGCTTGGTATCATGAAATAGATGCCTTACATCAGGTTATTGCAGGTGTCTTTTTTATGATTTCACTGTTTTTGATTGTAACGGGAGCGATACAGTTACGTTTATTTGGTAAGCCAGATGATAAGCGAAATGATGTGCCAATGTTGCATTTTGAAAAGACAACTGTCCTCGTAACAACAGGCATTTATCAATATATACGCCATCCGATATATGGGTCATTATTTTTCTTGTGCTGGGGTTTTTTCTTTAAAAACCCATCTATTATTGGTGGCGTGATAGCCGTTTTAGCGAGCATATTTTTAATGCTTGCAGCACGGGTGGAAGAAAATGAGTGCATCCGATTTTTTGGAGATCAATATCGAGACTATATGAAGCATAGCAAGATATTGATTCCATTTATTTGGTAGTCTGCAAAAGTTAATGTTTTGCTTTATCCATAAAAGCATGAATAGCATCCATCATGTTGGCGCGATCTTTTTTGGGCAATACCCACAAGCGCACGATATATTCAATGACAAACATCATGATGACTAAAGGTAGATAGAAGAAGTTAGAGAAGATAGACCATACATTAGTTGGATAAAAGAAAAATAACCAACTTGAAATGATGCTAACAGTAATAAAAAATAATGCCCAAGCAACAGTTACCTTTCGTGTGTAACTAATCAGTGCAGGAGAAAGAGTACCATGTACCATCTGGGCGAACTGGGTGCACAATGGTTGCTGATTTGTTCTGAGTGTGCGTGCAAAAGTGATCAGTAAAACAAGCTGTAAACTTTCATGCACTAGCCAGTATATCCAATCATAGTGTTGAGTAAAATACGTCCAAGTCAACCACAGTAGTGGGCAAGCTAATAACAAGAGCCCCAGCATCAGGAAGCGCCGTTTAGCGTTGTATGCCAATACGGCAAAAGTGAGCGTAATCGGCGCGATGGCAACTAGCGCTCCTATAGAAGCATGCGCTTCGGATTGAAGTGTGTAGTTAGCTAATAATGAATAACATAAGACTGCCGCGACAAAACCCACCAAACGTATATTGTGGGATATTTTTATCATTACTTTGTACGGTTAGTTTGGATGTAATCTGCAAAGCTTCGCATAGAGCTAAAAATCGTATGATTGTCTTTGCTGTCAGCACGTAATTGTAAGCCGTATTTTTTGGATACAACTAGCGCTATTTCAAGAATGTCGATTGAGTCTAAGCCTAACCCATCTCCGTATAGTGGGTCATCCAAGTTGATATCTTCAGCGGTTTCTTCAAGGTTAAGCGTTTCAATCACTAAATGAGAGACTTCATTGTAAAAGTCTGCAGGTGTTGCATTTACCATATCATTAATATTTTTTAATAGTTTGTGGGTGACATTATAGGGTGAATTGATAAATCAGTATAGTAACTAGTATGGCCATGCAGGCTTGCATAAAATAAAGTAAAATAATATTTTATTGCGGCAGTTTGTAGCGGTTTTCATGAGAAATAAATCCTATTGACATTGTTTTACCTATACGCCGTTTCTTGAGAGAAAATATGATAACCACCCCTCCCTGCGTCATGACGTTTTCAGCAACCGATCCGAGTAGCGGTGCAGGTTTGCAAGCCGATGTGCTCACTTTAGCCAGTATTGGTTGTCATCCTGTTTCTGTATTAACCGGATATACAGTACAAGATACGACTGGGGTCGAAAATTTGATGCCATTAGATGCAGAGTGGGTGAATGATCAAGCCCGCACTATTTTGGAAGACGTAAAAGTCTCTGCTTTTAAATTAGGCGTGTTGGGCAGCGTAGAAAATATTGCCGTGGTAGCAGAAATTATGGCAGATTACCCAGAAGTGCCTTTGCTAATTGATCCGATATTAACATCGGGGCGTGGAGATGAATTCAGTAACGATGAAATGCAAGCCGCCATGTGTGAATTATTATTTCCCCAAGCTACTTTAATTACACCTAATAGCCTCGAAGCACGTCGCTTGGCTTTCTACGATGAGGGGGATGAGGTCAAATATAGTTCACTTGAAGAGTCAGCTTTACGTTTATTAGCAATGGGGACGGAATACGTACTGATTACTGGGACACATGAACGAACGACCGATGTAGTGAATACATTATATGGTACTGAAGGCTTGATAAGAGAGTATCATTGGGAGCGGCTAAAAGGAAGCTATCACGGTTCTGGTTGTACACTGACGAGTGCAATTGCAGCCTGTTTGGCACATGGGTTAACGATACAAGAAGCGCTACAAGAAGCGCAAGAGTATTCTTGGCAAACACTTAAAAATGCCTTTAGACCAGGAATGGGCTTATTCATTCCTGATCGATTTTTTTGGGCTAGAGACGAGGCAGAATCATTTGACGGGGACATTGATAAACCATCATCAATCCAGCATTAGTGGTTTGTATGCAGTGACACCAAACGAATTGGATACAAAGTTATTGGTGGCAAAAGTTGAGGCTGCGCTAAAAGGTGGTGTGCGTTTGGTACAGTACCGAAATAAGGCAGCAGGTAAATCCTTATTGCTAAGGCAGGCCACTGCCCTATTGGCAGCATGTAGAGCCTATGGTGCATTATTAATCATTAATGATCATTTGGATTTGTGCGCGCGGATTGATGCAGATGGGATTCATTTGGGTGCAGCAGACTGTAGGCCAGGCCCTGTAAGACGTTTACTAGGCGCAGATAAGATTATTGGTGTCTCCTGTTACAATCAGCTAAATTTGGCGCATGAAGCTGAAGCTGATGGTGCAAATTATGTTACTTTTGGTGCATATTTGTCATCAGATACAACGTCGAAACTAATCAATTCGCCATTGGAAATCTTCCAGCAAGCAAAGCAGACACTCAAAATACCGGTTGTAGGCTTTGGAGAGATTACGATTGATCATGCTGTACATGTTAAAGCAGCTGGTGCTGATGCCATTGCCGTGATTGACACGCTATTTGAAGCCAAAAACATTACCAACCTTTGTCAACAATTCAATGCTGTCTATCACTAATACGACTTTTTCAATTCAATTACTTTACATATTATGACCTCACAAAATCAGATACTATTCGAAAAATCACAACGTTTGATTCCAGGCGGAGTTAATTCACCAGTACGCGCATTTCGTAGTGTTGGCGGCACGCCCGTTTTTTTTAAAAAAGGCTTGGGCTCTAAGCTCTGGGATGTGGACGGTAAAGAATATATCGACTACATCAATTCATGGGGGCCAATGATTCTAGGACATGCTCATCCTGAAGTGATAGAGGCGGTGCAGGCGGTCGCTGCGAACAGTCTGTCGTTTGGAGCGCCAACTGGGTTGGAACTGGAAATGGCAGAGATGATTAATAAACTAGTGCCTAGCATGGAGCAAATACGCTTGGTGAGCTCAGGTACTGAAGCAACAATGAGCGCCATACGTGTTGCACGTGGGTTTACAGGACGCAGTAAGCTGGTGAAGTTTGAGGGCTGCTATCATGGACATGCCGATGCGTTACTTGTCAAAGCGGGATCTGGATTGCTCACATTTGGAGAGCCAGATTCAGCGGGCGTGCCAGCAGAGGTTGCTGCAAATACACTGACATTAAGTTATAACAACGTTGAGCAATTGGAAGCATTATTCAAACAGTCTGGAGATGAAATTGCATGTGTCATCCTTGAGCCTGTTGTTGGTAATATGAATTTAGTTAAACCAACCGAAGCATTCCTCAAAGCTTTGCGTACTTTGTGCACGCAGTATGGCGCTGTTTTGATTTTTGATGAGGTCATGACGGGTTTCCGTGTGCATTTAGGCGGGGCGCAAGCATTATTTGGCATCAAGCCAGATATGACGACTTTAGGCAAAGTGATTGGTGGCGGTTTGCCAGTCGGTGCGTTTGGTGGTCGTAAAGATATTATGTCTGGTTTGGCACCATTGGGTAAGGTATATCAAGCAGGGACACTGTCAGGTAATCCGGTTGCAGTCACAGCAGGATTAAAAACATTACAATTGATTCAAGCACCAGATTTCTACCAAAACTTATCGTCGCAAACGACGAAGCTTGTTGATGGGTTAATCGGCGCAGCTAAAAAAGTTGGTGTAAAGTTCAGTGCACAAAGTGTAGGCGGTATGTTTGGTTTATACTTCAGTGAAACATGCCCAAGCTCTTTTGAAGATGTCATGGCTTCTGATAAAATTGCATTTAATACCTTTTTCCATAGTATGTTAGATGCTGGTATCTATCTTGGCCCTTCCGCTTTTGAGGCTGGATTCGTCTCCGCAGCGCACTCGGATGCAGACATATCAGCAACTATAGCAGCCGCAGAGAAAGCTTTTCAAAAAATTTTAGAAGTAAAATAGCGCCAAAATATTGCCTTGCCTGATTGATAGCAGGTGTTTTTAACGGTATTATTTAAGGTTCCGCTAAATGTTTAGTAATGCTTAAGAGTATGGTCATGAATACAGATAAATCAATCAATCCGCGTAACGCCCAGTTAACTGGCTTAGCCCCAGCGAAGCAAGGCTTGTATAACCCAAAAAATGAGCATGATGCTTGTGGTGTCGGCTTTGTTGCACATATCAAAGGCAAAAAGAGCCACGAGATTGTTCAACAAGGGTTGCAATTACTGACTAACCTAACCCATCGTGGCGCGACAGGATATGATCCAAAGCTAGGTGATGGCGCAGGTTTGCTAATGCAAATTCCAGATACCTTTATGCGAGAAGAAGCGGCTAAGTTAGATATTACGCTTCCTAAGCAAGGGAAATATGCTGTAGGTAATCTATTTCTGCCTCAGGTATCAAGTAATAGAGCGCAATGTGAAGGCATTATAGAAAACATTATTCGCGAGGAAGAGCAAGTATTGTTAGGCTGGCGTGATGTGCCAGTTGATAATAGCAATATTGCCCAAGCAGCGCGTGATGTTGAACCTAGAATGCGTCAGGTATTCATTGGCAGTACGTTTGAGGATGAGCAAGACTTTGAACGCAAATGCTTCGTCATGCGCAAACGCATTGAGCATGCGGTTCGTGGTCTAAATTTACAAGATAACGCTTATTTTTATGTGCCATCTTTGTCATGTCGGACAATCGTATACAAGGGTATGCTGCTAGCCAATGAAGTTGGCGTCTACTATAAAGATTTGGTTGATAAGCGGGTTGTGTCTGCGCTAGCACTGGTACATCAGCGCTTCTCAACAAATACATTCCCTTCTTGGCATCTGGCACATCCATTTCGCATGATTGCGCACAATGGTGAAATCAATACTGTGCAGGGTAATGTCAACTGGATGACCGCACGACATGCTGCGATGCGGTCCGAATTGCTTGGAGAGGATTTGGAAAAAGTTTGGCCGCTAATTGTTTCTGGGCGTTCAGACTCTGCTTGTTTTGATAACTGTTTAGAGCTCTTGGTTGCTGGTGGTTACAGTGTGCCGCACGCGATGATGATGATGATTCCAGAAGCATGGAATAACAATCCGCTGATGTCCGCAGATAGGCGTGCGTTTTATGAATACCATGCAGCTATTATGGAGCCATGGGATGGACCAGCAGCGGTTGCGTTTACTGATGGCAAAAGCATTGGCGCGACACTAGACCGCAATGGCTTACGTCCAGCACGCTATTTGGTGACAGAGGATGATATCGTCATGATGGCGTCAGAAATGGGCGTAATTACTTTCCCAGAAGAAAAAATCGTCAAGAAATGGCGTCTGCAACCAGGCAAAATGCTCATGATTGATATGGAGCAAGGCCGCATCATTGATGATGAAGAGGTTAAAAGTAAATTAGCTACAGCTAAGCCTTACAGGCAGTGGATTGATCAAACAAGTTACCACATTGACCGCCTACCAGAAGTCAAAAAAGTTATTGAATTAAATGAAAGTTTGCTTGATACGCAACAGGCTTTTGGCTACACGCAAGAAGACATTAAATTTGTTCTGGAGCCAATGATTAAAACTGGTCAAGAAGGTTCTGGCTCAATGGGTAATGATGCGGCCCTACCAGTTTTGTCGAATAAGCCAAAAGTCTTGTATAACTACTTCAAGCAGCTATTCGCTCAGGTGACTAACCCGCCAATTGATCCTATTCGTGAAGAAATGGTCATGTCATTAGTGACCTTTGTTGGACCAAAGCCTAATCTGTTAGCCGTTAATGATACCAATCCGCCTATTCGCTTAGAAGGTAGCCAACCCGTATTGAGTGAAGAAGCTTATGCCAAAATTCTCAATATCAATGCGGTAACCAAAGGCGCATACACATCAAAAACACTTGATATTTGCTATCCAGCATCGGCTGGTACGGCTGGAATGAATATAGCCATTACAGATATTTGTGCCAAGGCAGAACAATCAGTTAGAGATGGGTATAACATTATTGTATTGGATGATTTGACGCTAGATGAAAATCAAGTCGCTATTCCTGCATTACTCGCATGCTCTGCGGTCCATATGCACTTGGTCAGAGAAGGGTTAAGAACGAAAACAGGCTTGGTTGTTTCTACAGGCTCTGCTAGAGAAGTACATCATTTTGCATTGCTAGCAGGGTATGGTGCGGAAGCAGTGTTCCCTTGGTTGATTTACAAAACAATTGAAGACGTTGCAGAAAACGCGCAAGAAGCTAAACAAAAATTCATTAAAGCGATTGGTAAAGGCTTGTATAAAGTGATGTCTAAAATGGGCATCTCAACCTATCAATCTTATTGTGGTGCACATATTTTTGAAGCAATTGGCTTAAATTCGCAGTTTGTTGATGAGTACTTTACTGGTACTGAATCAAAAATTGAAGGTATCGGTTTAGAAGAGGTGGCAGAGGAAGCGCTGCGCTTGCATCAAGCAGCTTTTGGGAATGACCCAGTGCTTGAGAATGCATTAGATGCTGGAGGTGAGTACGCATTTAGAATTCGCGGCGAAGAACACATGTGGACGCCTAGCTCCATTGCCAAATTGCAACATGCTACTCGTGCTAATCAGTATGAAACATATAAAGAATATGCTGAATTAATTAATGATCAGTCGCGTCGTCATATGACATTACGTGGTTTATTTGAAATTAAAACAGCTAAACATCCTATTTCTTTGGAGCAAGTTGAGCCTGCTAAAGAAATCGTTAAGCGTTTTGCGACAGGTGCGATGTCTTTAGGCTCAATATCAACAGAAGCCCATGCTACGCTAGCTGTAGCGATGAATCGTATCGGTGGAAAATCCAACACAGGTGAAGGCGGGGAAGATAAAAAGCGGTTTATTCCGGTGACGTCCGACACCAGTATGTCCGCAGTATTTGGTAAAGAGTTTATTGAATCAGATGTTACATTGAAATCTGGTGATTCAATGCGTTCTAGAATTAAACAAGTCGCCAGCGGCCGCTTTGGTGTGACTGCAGAGTATTTATCAAGTGCTGATCAGATCCAAATTAAAATGGCACAAGGTGCAAAACCAGGTGAAGGCGGACAATTGCCTGGTCATAAGGTGAGCCAGTATATTGCTAAACTCCGCTTTAGCGTACCAGGTGTAGGTTTGATTTCACCTCCACCGCATCATGATATTTATTCAATTGAAGACTTGGCACAATTGATCCATGACTTGAAAAACGCAAACCCAACAGCTTCTATTTCAGTGAAGCTGGTATCGGAAACGGGCGTGGGTACTGTTGCGGCAGGTGTCGCAAAAGCTAAGTCAGACCATATAGTGATAGCAGGTCATGATGGGGGCACAGGCGCATCGCCATTGTCATCCCTCAAACATGCTGGTACGCCTTGGGAGCTAGGGCTTGCGGAAACGCAGCAAACTTTGGTGCTCAATCAACTACGTGGGCGTGTAGTCGTACAAGTAGATGGTCAAATGAAAACTGGTCGAGATGTTGTCATTGGTGCATTATTAGGTGCTGATGAATTTGGTTTTGCAACAGCGCCGCTTGTCGTTGAGGGATGTATTATGATGCGCAAGTGCCATCTTAATACGTGCCCAGTTGGTGTGGCAACACAAGATCCAGAACTTCGTAAGAAATTTACTGGTCAGCCTGAGCATGTAGTCAATTTCTTCTTCTTTGTGGCCGAAGAGATTCGCGAGTTAATGGCAAGTATGGGCATAGCAAAATTTGATGACATTATTGGCCGAGCAGATTTGCTAGACATGCAAACAGGTATAGATCACTGGAAAATTAATGGTTTAAATTTTGAGAAAATTTTACATTTACCGGAAATGCCAGCTTCAGTCGCACGCTATAACATCGAAGGCCAGTATCATGGACTAGATAAAGCATTAGATAATACGCTCATTGCCAAAGCAAAAGAAGCTATCGAGCATGGTAAAAAAGTTGTCATTGACTCTCCAATTGTAAATACAAATCGTACCGTTGGCACGATGTTGTCGAACCAGATTGCAACTAGATATGGTAATGAAGGTCTACCAAATGACACCATCCAAGTGAACTTTACTGGCACATCTGGTCAGAGTTTTGCTGCATTTCTAGCAAAAGGCATTACTTTTACCTTAATAGGAGAAGGGAATGACTATGTTGGTAAAGGGCTATGTGGTGGCCGTATCATCATTAAACCGTCAACGGCTTTTCGTGGTGTTCCGCATGAAAACATTATCGTAGGTAATACGGTCATGTATGGTGCAACGACGGGAGAAACCTATTTCAGTGGTGTTGCTGGTGAACGCTTCTGTGTTCGCAATTCAGGAGCCTCTTCTGTTGTAGAAGGTGTTGGGAATCACGGATGCGAATATATGACAGGCGGTACTGTTGTCGTGCTTGGTCTGACAGGACAAAATTTTGCAGCAGGTATGAGTGGCGGTGTTGCCTATATTTATGATGTTGACGGCATGTTTGATAAGCGCTGCAATATGAGCATGGTGACTCTCGAAAAAATAGCACCAGCAGATGCAGATATTGGTAAAGCATTACACTTAAATCAACCTGATGAAGTGATTTTAAAAGCCTTGATTGAAAATCATGCGAATCTAACAGGAAGCCCACGCGCAATAGAAATTCTTGCAGCTTGGGAAGCTAATAGAGATAAGTTTGTAAAAGTTATGCCAAATGAATATAAACGTGCGCTAACAGAGTTAGCTGCAGCATCAAGTAAGGAAGCCGCGTAATGGGAAAAGTGACTGGATTTAAAGAGTTCGAACGACTGTCAGAGGCAAACCTACCAGTTCAAGAACGCGTTAAAAACTATAAGGAGTTTGTGCTTCATCTAAGTGATGATGACGCCAAAATACAGGGCGCGCGCTGTATGGATTGTGGCATTCCTTTTTGTATTAATGGATGCCCTGTTAACAACATCATTCCAGACTTTAATGACTTGGTTTACACACAGGATTGGCGTCAAGCAATTGATGTATTACATTCAACTAATAACTTTCCTGAGTTCACAGGGCGTATTTGTCCTGCGCCATGTGAAGCAGCTTGTACCTTAAATATCAATGATGATGCAGTTGGTATCAAATCAATTGAACATGCCATTATTGATAAAGCTTGGGATAATGACTGGGTTAAACCACATATTAATCCTAATAAAACGGGTAAAAAAATTGCTGTCGTCGGATCTGGCCCTGCTGGGTTAGCAGCTGCTCAGCAATTAGCTCGTGCCGGTCACAGTGTGACTGTGCTAGAAAAAAATGATCGTATTGGCGGCCTACTACGTTATGGCATTCCAGACTTTAAATTAGAGAAGACGCATATTGACCGACGTATGGAGCAGATGGAAGCAGAAGGCGTCACGTTCAAGGTGAATCAATACGTTGGTGAAAATGTTAAAGCTGATGACGTATTAAAAGAATATGATGCCGTTGTGCTCGCGGGTGGTGCTGAGCAGCCACGTGATTTGCCTGTACCAGGGCGTGAGTTAGATGGTGTTCATTTTGCAATGGACTTTCTAACACCAAATAACAAAGCAGTAGCAGGCGATAAAATTCCAGACCAGATTATGGCAACGAACAAACATGTTGTAGTCATTGGTGGTGGCGATACAGGTTCTGATTGTGTAGGGACATCAAATCGTCACGGTGCAGCTAAAATCACACAGTTTGAATTAATGCCTCAGCCACCAGAGCAAGAAAACCGTGCACTCACATGGCCTAACTGGCCGTTAAAAATGCGCACCTCTAGCTCACATGAAGAAGGTGCTGAACGTGACTGGTCAGTTGCAACAAAACAACTGATTGGAGAAGATGGTAAAGTGACTGGTCTTAAAGGGGTCAGATTAGAATGGCAAGGCCGTGAGATGAAAGAAGTGCCTGGATCAGAGTTCATAATTCAGGCAGACTTGGTTTTATTGGCTATGGGCTTTGTTTCTCCATTGCAAAATGTATTAGATGCGTTTGGTATAGAAAAAGATAACCGCAATAATGCGAAAGCAACTACTGATGGTGAGGGCTGCTATAAAACAAGCGCTGATAAAGTGTTCGCAGCAGGCGATATGCGACGAGGTCAGTCGTTAGTCGTATGGGCGATTCGTGAAGGGCGACAATGTGCACGTGAAGTTGATGAGTTCTTGATGGGTTCATCGGTATTGCCGCGCTAAAAAGCATTAAGCAGTAAAATCCTGGGGATACGTTTGATGTATCCCCAATTTTTTTAAGAGCAAAACATGCAAACAATTCTAAATGATACTTTTTTAAGAGCGCTAAAACGTCAATCTACAGACTACACGCCTGTGTGGATGATGCGTCAAGCAGGACGTTATTTACCTGAATATAAAGCGACGCGCAAAGATGCAGGTAGCTTTATGGACTTATGTAGAAATGCGCAGTTTGCTACAGATGTGACTTTGCAACCATTAGACCGCTATCCGTTATTAGACGCAGCTATTTTATTCTCAGATATTTTAACAATTCCTGATGCAATGGGCTTGGGTTTAACTTTTGAAGCAGGAGAAGGCCCAAAATTTGCACGTACCCTACAAGAAGAAGCCGATATTAAAAGACTAACAGTGCCTGATATGGCTGAACTGCAATATGTATTCAATGCCGTTTCAAGTATCCGGAAGGCATTAAACGGCAGAGTGCCGTTAATTGGCTTTTCAGGTAGTCCTTGGACATTAGCAACTTATATGGTTGAAGGCAAGGGAGGGACAGATTTTTTAACAACAAAAAAAATGGCCTATGCACGACCAGATTTATTGCATCATATCTTGGAAACGACTGCGCAAACTGTTATTCAATACTTAAATGCACAAATTGAAGCTGGTGCACAAACAGTGATGATTTTTGATTCATGGGGTGGTGCGTTATCACACAATGCCTATATTGAATTCTCATTAAATTATATGAAGAAAATTATTGCAGGATTGATTAAATCGGCTGACGGTCGAGAGGTTCCTTGTGTTATGTTTACAAAAGGTGGTGGATTATGGCTAGAAGCACAAGCTGAAGCTGGTGCAGATGCGCTTGGTTTAGATTGGACGATAGATATAGGACAGGCTCGCGCACGAGTTGGAGGTACAGTGGCGTTGCAAGGAAATCTAGATCCAGCTGTACTACTTTCAACACCAGAAGCGATTGAAAAAGAAGTTAAGGTGATACTAGCGAGTTATGGGCATGGGAATGGGCACATATTCAATCTAGGCCACGGTATCACACAGTGGACCCCCCCTGAAAACGCTGCTGCCTTTTTAGAAGCGGTAAGGAAACACAGCCAACAATATCATGTTTAGTTTGTATTGTATTTTGATAAAGTTTCAGTGCAGACTAACCTTCAGGTTATGTCGTAACTAAAACGCTGCTGCCTTTCTAGAAGCGGTAAGGAAACATAGCCAGCAATATCATCTTTAAGCTATGTATTAAAAGGTAAAAAAATGGCCCTATAAAAGGACCATTTCAATCGAGGTTGTTACACCTCAGGTTTAATAGTAACTAAGCTTTTTGGATATTAGAAGCTTGTTTACCTTTTGGACCATCAGTAACGTCGAATGTTACTTTTTCGTTTTCTTTCAAACTTTTGTAACCGCTATCAACGATTGCTGAAAAGTGAGCAAATAAATCGTCACCACCTTCATCTGGAGTAATAAACCCAAAACCTTTTGAATCATTAAACCATTTTACTGTTCCTGTTGCCATGTTTTATATCTTTCATACTTTAAATAGGGAGGCACCCTGAAAACTTGGGTTTTAAAATCTAATGCCTTACTGACTTAAAATTGAAAAATCCAACGCCTAAGTACGCTTTGTACACGCTAATTCAGATAAAAACAAGTGCAAATCACATCTTTTTGTAATAAAAACACAAAAAAAAGGCATTTTTTGGTGTTTTTGTTGCTAAACCTGTCTTCTAAGCCTATACTGCGTGCGTTATTGAAGATGTAAACTAATTATTAACGATGGAGATTTTATTTGGCTAAAGAAGAACTTATTGAAATGAACGGTGTAGTAACGGAAGTGTTACCAGACTCTCGTTATCGAGTGACATTAGAAAATGATCACCAGTTAATTGCCTATGCGGGTGGAAAAATGAAAAAAAACCATATTCGTATTTTGGCTGGTGACAATGTCACTTTAGAGTTATCACCGTATGATATCAATAATGGTCGCATCACATTTAGACATATTGAAGCGGGAAGCAATAACTACACACCGAGAAAAAAACGCTATTGATTCGTTTTCATTAAGTCAATTGCAGGTGTTAAAAAAGCTCCATGGGGAGCTTTTTGTTTTAAGGAAGCATGCGTTTCATTGTTTCATCTTTATCGATAAATTTATGCTTTAATGCGCCTGCAATATGTAAGATCAGTATGACTACCAGTAAAAGGCCAGCGATTTCATGCACTTCATGAAAGATTTCACGCAATGGTTTGCTATCAATACCAGCAATAAAATCCAAACCGAACCACTTTACACCGTATTTGCTAGCAATGGACATCACTAGTCCACTGGCTGGGATGGCTATCAGCAGTAAATATAAAAGGTGATGCGCGCCTGTCGCTAGTTTAATTTCCCAAGGCTTATGACTTGCTAAAGGTGCGGGGGGCTTGTGGCCTATTCTCCAATTGATACGGATAATGATTAGAGCAAGCAGTGTAATACCAATTGACTTGTGTAAATTAAAGTAGAAAGTTCTCGGTGATGCTTCTTCAGCTAGATTCCAGGTGTAGATTCCCCAATTGAACAAATCATAAGAAATCTGTTTGGCGGCCTCACGTGGCAGGTCTGTCATAAACCAACCCAGTGCAAGCATGCCAAAAATACCCAATGCAATTAGCCAGTGTAAAATAATGGCAACTTTTGTATAGCGATTATTCATTTATCCCCCTATCAATGGTTTTCGTCATTATTATAAAGTAAACCAGTATGATTTTTTTGTGTGACAATCATCACTACATTAATGTTCACTTTAGCAGTAATATTCTAACCGTTAAAAAAGAAAAGAGATGAATTATGCGTGGTTTATTACAAATAATGATTTTGCTGTTCCTTAGCAGTTGTGCTGATGGTGAGGTATTAACAAGCAACGGTTTTTTAAAGAATATTGGCGAAGGCATTTACGTGCATTATGGTGAGCACCTAGATATTGATACGGGCTATCAAGGTGACATCTGTAATATTAGCGTGGTAATTGGCAGTAAGGGGGTTGCCGTCATTGATACTGGTGGCAGTTATAAAGTTGGTAAAGCTGTACATGCTGCGATTCGTGAAATAACGACTTTACCTATTTTATATGTGATTAATACCCACGTGCATCCAGACCATATATTTGGTAATGCCGCATTTGTAACAGATAAACCGACATTTGTTGGGCATGAAAAATTAGCAGAAGCGATGCAATTGCGAGCAGAAGCATATACAAAGTTAAACGAAAAATATCTGGGTGAAGATGCCAAAGGAAGCGAAATAGTCATCCCCACAATACTAGTGCAAGATAGTATTGACCTTGATTTGGGTGGACGTATTTTAACATTGCAGGCTTATCCAAATGCGCACACTAATACAGACATTACAGCTATTGACTCAAAAACGGGAACACTCTTTGCAGGAGATTTACTGTTTATTGAGCGCACACCAGTCATAGAAGGTGATATTAAAGGGCTAATTAGTGTTTTAGACGAGTTAAAAGCGAATAAAGCTGTGAAGCAGGTTGTACCCGGACATGGTCCTGAGACCAAAGACTGGGTAACTGCAATTAATAACGAGTTACGTTATTTGAACATCTTGCTAAAAGATATAAGAGCAGCTATTGAAAATGATGTGGGCTTGGCGTCAGCCATGAACACTGCTGCTGCTAGCGAGAAAGATAACTGGGTTTTATTTGATGTTGCCAATCGACGTAATGTGAATATGCTTTATCCTGCTTTGGAGTGGGAATAAAAAAAGCGGCGATTGCCGCTTTTTTATTAATGACCAATGCTATTTCTTTAGATTATCTAAGCTACAACCTGTTTGTGGGTGTAGGCTAAGCAGCAGCATGCCGCCAGCAATGCCGATATACAAGAAGAATACTTCAGGGATCACGCGACCTAGCACAATGGCTAAGAAAAGCGATAAGACCGCTAAGATACGTGCACAAAGTTTGGTTTTAAAACCTAGCAGCAATCCCAAGCCAGCGATGAGTTGAACTAATATTAAAATTGGCGCAAAAACGGCAGGTAAACCGAACTGTCCTAATGTCACTTGGTATTGCACATACCCATCTGGATTATTCATAATACTGCTTAAACGTAAAATTACGAGACCTAAAAAAACGAGCCCGAGTAAGATTCGTGCTGCTGCTGTTTGATACTGTTGCATCATTTTTCCTTCTAATTCACATATTAAATTTATGCATGCATAATGCCTGTAACTGTAATTGACTGCAAGCATTACAAAATTGAAACAAGAATTTTATATTAAACAAGTCACTTGGTCGACTCATGAGGCGCAACTCAGACAGATTCGAGAATGCGTATTTGTTGCCGAACAGTTAGTACCAGAATCATTAGAGTGGGATGGTTTAGATTCAGATGCCGTGCATTTAATCGCAATTGACAATGAAAATCGTGTGCTAGGTTGCGCACGTATAGTTAATCAAAATAGCATTGGCCGTATGGCGGTACTTAAGAAAAAGCGTGGTTTGGGTATAGGCTGGTTGCTATTGAAGGAGGCGGTTGAGGTATGTCGCGTACATGGCCAGCAAACAGTACAACTATCTGCACAAATGCATGCTGTGCTATTTTATGAAAAAGCAGGCTTTACTATTTGTAGTAAGCCCTATTTAGATGCCAATATTTGGCATGTAGATATGCAACTTTATATTTAAGTCAGATTCTTTAAATTGTATAATCGTATGAATCAAAAAAAGACTTTTTATTAATTGTTAAGGGAATATATGTCAAAACCAGTAATCTTTAAAGCCGGCGAAGCCACACTATATACAGAAGGGAAAGATACCTCAGCAGCGATGCCAGAAATTCTGATCGGCGCGGTTGATGGTCCAGTAGGCCAAGCATTTGCAAATTTAATGCAACAATCTAAAGGTCATACGGCGATGTTTGCCGTGCGTGATTTAAACCAAATGGTGCGCCCAGTTTGCATGACAGTGCCTAAGGTGACACTAAAAGACTCTGCTAATATTGAATTGTTTGGTGGGTTGGTGCAAGCTGCGACAGCTGACGCTATTTTAGACTGCGTGATTGAGGGTATTATTCCAAAAGATCAAGTGAATGATTTATGTATTATTAGTTTGGTTTGGATTGATCCAGGTGCAGCAAAAGATCCAAATTTAGACAAAAAAGATATGTACAAAAATAATTATGAAGCAACGAAATTGGCGATTAAACGTGCAATGAATGACGAGCCAAGTATTGATGAGTTAATTGCAAATCGTCAGAAAATTAAACACTGTATGTGGGAAGATAGCTGGGATCAAGATTAAGGTAAGTGTCATAATCTGATATAGTGATTGTAGCAAGGAGGCAATGATGGCAGAACTTAATGTATGTAAAGAAGCTTTTGATAAGCTTTGTGAAGATATTAATGCTGATAGTAAGGCAGAAATTAAAGAAACGGATTACTGGCTGTTTGAGCTAGGCTTTCGTTCGGCAATTGAAGAGTTATTAACTATTGCGGATGCTGGGCAGCAAAGTAGAAAATTTGTTTCGCCGCGCTTTCAAATGTTAGCAGAGCGCATTCTGCATTCTCGTCCTCATTAATCTAAAAAAGTAGCTTCGGCTACTTTTTTAGTATCATTAGTTTTAACATTACCTACAACATGCGTACTTTTATCAATACTAAGCTAGTGCTGCTATTATGGATTGCAATCACGCTATTCGCTTGTACTAGCGAGCATCAGCTGCCTGTTATACCCACAGGTTCAACAGTGTTAATTTTAGGCGATAGTTTAAGTTACGGCACGGGCGCAACTAAGGGTGAAGATTACCCCACATTGTTAGCGCATAACACGGGTTGGCAGATTGTAAATGCAGGCGTACCAGGTGATACCACAGAGCAAGGTCTAGCAAGGTTGCCTGATTTGTTAGCAGAACATCAACCAAGCTTGTTAATGATTGAACTCGGTGGGAACGACTTTTTAAAAAAAGTACCTATTGCACAAACAGAAAAAAACCTAAAAGCGATTATTGAAGAAGCCAAGCAGCATCAAATTATGACATTACTGATAGCGATACCTGATTACCAACCAGTTAAAGCTGCCTTTGGCGGTTTAACTGATCATACGCTATACGCAAAACTCTCAGAAGAGACGCAAACTCCGTTGATTGAAGATGTCTTTAGTCCTGTGCTTTCAAAGAATGCCCTTAAAGCAGATTATGTACATCCCAATGCAGCGGGTTATCGTCAAATGGAAGCGCAACTACGTGAATCTTTAATCAAATTCGGGCTTTTAAAAGACTAGGTTAGCCATTTTAACCAAGCGGTTAGTTGGCTTTAAATATTGTCACATACATGTGACGGTTTGCCATCAGGTCCCGCTTCAATCGGTGAATAAGGTTTTGGCATCATCCCTTGCATCATTTTCCCACATTTGCTCATTTCTTTGAGCGCAGGGTCATTTTTCATTTGCATACTGTATTCCATTGCAGTGCTCATGGCTTTATCGCGTTTACCTGCTGTACAAAGGGCTTTTATTTCAGCCTGCATTTTTTTGCCTTTTACTTCAAGTGCTTCAAGTTTAGATTGATCAACCTTTGCCATACACGCTTGTGCAGCTTCCGCTTGCTTCATCATTTGCTGCATTTGTTCCTGAGTCATTCCAGTTGGATTGGCTTGAACAGAATAAGGAAACAAGAATGACAACAACAATGCTTTAGTAATAATAGCCAATATTCGTTTCATGTATGCCTCCGATTAATGTCTGCCCAATACCAATGATTATAAAATGATATTTGTCGGACTGATATGATTTTTTTGTGATGTATTCATACAGTACTAAACTTAAACGCCCAACTGATCTCGCATTTGATACCACAACGCGCCCATCGCCGTGAACGGCACGCGGAAGAGCCGCCCGCCTGGGAACGGGTGATGTGGCAAGCGGGTGAAGGCGCTCAAGCGTGTTGTGTCGCCTTGGATGGCTTCGCTTAAGACCCGGCCAATCAGGTGGGTAAACGTGATGCCATGACCGGAGCACCCTTGAGAGTAATAAATGTTGGGCGAGAGCGTGCCGACCTGGGGCATACGCGAGAGAGTGAGTAGGAAGTTGCCAGTCCACCCAAAATCGACCTTCACGCCTTTGAGTTGTGGGAACACCTTTTCCATTTGTGGACGGATTAGCTTGGTGACCTCTTTGGGGTCGCGCGCGCCATAGACTACGCCACCACCAAACAGCATGCGCTTGTCACCAGTGAGACGGAAGTAGTCGAGCAGGAAGTTGTTGTCTTCCACGCAATGGTCTGAGGGCACGAGTTCATCGGCGAGTGCGCCGAGGGGCTCAGTGGTGATGATTTGCGTGCCACAGGGCATGGATTTGGCGGCCAGCTTGGGCTCAAGATCGCCGATATAAGCATTGCAGGCCACGATTACAAAACGCGCGCGTACTTGGCCTTGCGCGGTGTGTACGGTGGCAGGTTCACCGCGGTCAATCTTCACCACGGCGCAGTTTTCATGAATCGTACCGCCCAAGCGCTCTAGCGCGGCGGCTTCGCCGAGGGCAAGGTTTAGCGGATGAAAATGGCCGCCAGTGGGGTCGATGAGCAGTGCTGTGTAGCGCTCAGTGTTCACATATTTGCGCACATCGGCTGGGGTGTCGACTAAGGTTAAGCCAGGGTGGCCCCATTGTTCCCAGAGCTTCTTTTGCTCTTCTAAGCCTTTGGCTTTGCGTGGGCTGATGGCAGCAAAAATGCCACCATCTTTCAAATCGCAATTAATATCGTATTTGGACACACGCTCGCGGATTACCTTCGCACCTTCAAACATCATGCGCGCTAGCGGCTCGGCCACCGCTTTACCGTAGTTGCGTTCAATTACATCGATATCACGCGAAAAGCTGTGTACAATCTGACCGCCATTACGGCCCGAAGCTCCCCAGCCCACTTGTGCCTGCTCTAGGACGACCACTTTCAGACCCGCTTCGGCAAGTGCAATACCAGCGGAGAGACCAGTGTAGCCAGCACCAACGATACACACATCAGCTTGGGCGCTGCCTTGCAGCGGAGGCCGCTCGGAAGCCGTGTGAGCCGAATGGGCATAGTAAGAAGGCGCGTGTGATGACTTATCACTAGTGGCAGAAGTAGAAGCAACCATTGTATCTCCTGAAAGAGGTTTGCATGTTAAGGATTTACTGTTTATAGCACAAAACTATTTCACGTGATGCGGACAGAATGCATCCACAATAGTTAAAGTTTATATTAACTTTATCATTGATTGTTGATGCTGGTAAATTGCTAATAATATTTTCAATATAGTAATGATCATGGCGAAAAATTCAGAAAGATATAACGCTTCTAACGCCAGCTTAGCGCTACTGTGTCTGCGTGATTTGACTTGTTATTTTACTCCTCAAGCCATTTGATTGCTTCATCACCATGATCAAAATATTGTACTTCACCAGAGATGAACCAATCAGCAATTTTAGAGGCAAATTTTTGCCAGTTTTTATTTCCATAGATAGCAATCTTTTCAAATTCATTGCTATGCTTTAAGCCAATCTTAAAATCATCCCATCAGATTGCGAATAATTTTTATACTTGATGAACTCGAACATTGGTAGCCTTCTAACGCCTCAATAACTGGCAGCGTTGTGGCGAAGCCACGTTTTTAGCTGTCTGGCGCCGAAGGCGCGTAGTTGATTGACTTGTTATCAGACATGACGCTCCATGACTATATTTGCCCTTGAATATACAGGGTGTGGCCCCTTTGAAACAGTTTGAAAACCGTGTTTTTTGTATAATCCTATAGCAGCGCCTAGCTTAGTGTTTGAAACCAAATAAACGTTTTTAGCGTTAATATCTTTGAGCCTTAAAAGGCAATGCTCAATTAGCAAGTTTCCGTAACCTTTGCCGTGATATTCAGGAGAAACAGCCATTCTTGCAAGCTCATACACGCCGTTACCATCATTAAACAGTGCGCATACTCCAACGACATTACTTTTCGAGATTAGATAAAAAATATAGCCGCCATCCTCAACGATTTTGAAGGGGTTGGCGGCTAAGTTTCTGTCAGTTTCTTCAATTGCAAAATAATGGCTAATCCATTCCTCATTGAGACGGATAAAATCATTTAGATATTCTTTGGAGTTCTCGATGATATTCATAATGACTTATAACAGTCTGATATACAGGACGCCGTCCTATATATCTATATTATGGGGAAACCCATTTAATTTATTTTTCATAAATGGAAATATAACTAATTATCTGTTATAAGACAATTATTTTTATTTTAGTATATATGTGTATATAATTTAGTAGGGTTCAATCCCACTTAATTTATGGTGAGAAAAATAAAATGAAAAAATCTCCATTTTTGCAATCAATTAGAGAGTATATGATGGTGCGGCGTTATAGCAAACGCACAATCGATAGTTATTTGGTATGGATACGTGCTTATATCAATTTTCATGCTAAACAGCATCCAGAGAATCTAACTGAAATCCATGTAAAAGCATTTCTAACGCATTTGGCGGTTAACCGTAGTGTGTCTATGAGTACACAAAAGTTAGCACTGAATGCATTGGTGTTTTTGTATAACAAGTTTTTAGAACGGCCTTTAACTGATGTTTCAGCTTTTGTGCGTGTTAAACGACAGCCTAAGTTGCCATCTGTATTAACAGGTGCTGAAATTATGTTGCTTTTGCAACATGTTGAAGCAGCAAATAAATTACCAATTAGTTTGCTTTATGGGTCAGGTTTGAGACGGATGGAACTTGTTCGTTTGCGTGTTAAAGATGTAGATTGTGATTTGAAACAAATTCAGGTATGGAATGGCAAAGGCTTTAAACATCGCTTAACAACATTGGCGCCAGAGCTCATTCCTGCTATAAAGCGGCAAATACAAAAGGTTGAACATTATCTTGCTGATGATTTGACCAATAAGGAATATGCAGGTGTTTGGATGCCAGATGCTCTAGCGCGCAAATATCCAAATGCAAATAAAAGTTTGCCATGGCAGTACTTATTTCCGTCTTACAAGTTGAGTGTTGATTCAGAGGCTGGGCTCATTCGAAGGCATCATATTGATGAAAGCGGAATTAACAAAGCGATTAAAAAGGCCGCTAGCAAAGCTGGTATTTTGAAACAGGTTAGTTCACATACTTTACGCCATTCTTTTGCAACCCATTTACTTAAAAATGGAGCAGACATTAGAACTGTTCAGCAGCAGTTAGGTCATAGCGATGTAAAAACGACTGAGATTTATACTCATATTCTAAAACAAGGTGCAGATGGGGTGCAGAGCCCATTAAGTCGGTTGTTGGCTTAGTTGTAATAGTATATTTCTAACTGGGGTTGGAATAGCCGCACCAATGGCATCTTCAATGGGCATCCAAATTGCATTGGGTGTTGTTAGCTTGTTTGTAATGATAACGGTAAGTGGTTGTGGTGTAATCGCCAGTTTGTAATGGGTGAATGCGTGGTTCATGATTGGCAGCGTTTCTTCGGATTCTGTTTCTAAGCCAAATTGTTGTTTTGCTGCTTCGGGTGCAATGGCATTCATGCTGATTTCTGGCAGGCTCCATAATCCTGCCCAAATGCCTTTTTGCGGGCGTTTTTCTAGCAAGACTTCTTTGCCCATGCGGATAATCAGCATGGTAGTTTCTTTTTGAGGCAATACTTTTTTTGGTTTAGGGCTAGGTAGTGTATTGGTTTTGTGATGGGCTAATGCTTTACAGTTGTCGTTTAGTGGGCACTGCGTGCATTTGGGCTTAGACCGCGTGCAGATTAATGAGCCAAGATCCATGAGACCTTGCGTGTAGGCTATGGCATCCTCAGTCGGGTTTTCTTGCTCGGCAATTGACCATAATTTATTCTGTATAGCAGGACTGCCTGTCCAGCCTTCCAATAAATAATAACGTGCAAAAACGCGTTTTACATTGCCATCTAATATCGGTTGCGGTTTATTGAGAGCAAAGGTCGAAATGGCTGCTGCAGTAGACCGGCCAATACCGGGCAAGCTGATAATGTCTTCAAATTGTTGTGGAAATCTGCCATTGAAATCATCAACAATGATTTGTGCAGCATGATGTAAATTGCGCGCACGCGAGTAGTAACCTAAGCCGCTCCAATACTGTAATACTTCTTCTTGTGAGGCTTCAGCTAATGCGGCAATGGAAGGAAAGCGAGCCATAAAGTGGGCATAATAACCAATAACAGCTGTGACTTGTGTTTGCTGTAACATGATTTCCGAAACCCAAATGGCGTAAGGGTCTTGGGTGTTTTGCCACGGTAAATCATGCCTGCCATGCTCTTTTTGCCAACGAATGACGGCATGCGATAACGCGCTCATAGCGTTAATGGCTAAAACTTGAGAAGGTCTTTGAGTCCTTCTTTGGCTTTATCTTCTACAGATTTTGGTTTTTCTTCCGCAGCTGATTCAGTGGCAGGTTTTGCTGCATCGTCTGCGCTATCTGCATTGCTTGTGCTTTCGGTCTCAGCGCCTTTTTTCTTCTTGTCGAGTAAGCCTTTGAGTGCATCAACTTTATTATCACCTTCTAACAATTCTTGTACAGCAGCGCCCTTTTCACCACCTGCTTTTTCCAATACTTTTGCTTTGGCTAAGCCTGTGGCAATTGCTTTGGTATCCAGTCCAAATTTTGGATTCGTAAATGTACCAGATATTTTGAGTGGTATGGCGATGCCAGCCAGCTCATCTAAATTCTCACCACCTTGCCCTTTAATGGATTTAACGATGGTGGGTGTTGCGGTGTAATTAATGGTTTCAGCACCGATATTAATGTCGCCACGGCTATCGCCTTTTGCTAAGCGCAAAACGGGTGCTTTCATGGCTAAATCTTCATTATGGGCAATACCGTCTTTAATCGTAAAACTGGCAGTTAGCTCACTGAAATCGGTTTTTTTAGTGTCATCTGAATCGGTTTCTGCGGCTTCGCCCTTGAGCATATTTACTTTATTTTTAATGCCACGTATTTGGCCAGCAATATCAATGCCTTTAATAGCACCATCCGCTAACGCGAGAGAAGAAGTGCCTGCTAGATTTTTTTTAAAGGTATTGACTGTATTACCTTTGGTATTCACATCAACATTGAGTGTGCCAGTGCCTGATAGCATGTCATTATTGATACTGTCTTGTAATAAAGGCCCAATAGATATGCTGGTCATGGTTTGCTTAAAAGCAATATCAGGCGTAGTGCGCGCATCTAGCCTAAGCGAGCCTTTCATTGTGCCGTTATACAAGTTGGCTGAGAGAGGTGAAAGTGTTGCCACGCCATCATCCGCTTTCAAATCAATACGCACATTAGAGACTTTTGTTTTGCCATAATTGAGTTTGCCAATACGTATTGAGCCATTCGCATTTAACGCCTTTAAGGCGGTCAAATCAATGACTTCATCCCCTGTTGACTTTGTGTCGGCAGGCGCTTCACTGATGTAATCATTCAGATTCAATTGGTCTATATCAAGATCAAACGTATACAAAGGGTTTGCAAACTGGCTGATACTGAGTGCACCTTTAACTTGGCTTTCATTCACTTTTACGTTCAGGCCATTAACAGCCAATTTTTTACCATCTGCTGTTAAGGCTAGGTTCAGTCCACTGATTCTATGCCTATCATAAAGAATGCTATTGATGTTGATTTTCCCATCTAATAGCAAGCTCTTGAGCGCAGATAAATCGGCTGGCTTACTTGCTTTTGCTTCAGAATCTTTTTTTGTCTTTTGAGGCGCACCTAACAGTTTATTCAGATCTAATGTATCCGCATTTAAATTAAATTTAACATTCGGCTGCTTAAAGCTTTTGACGGCTACATCACCATTGAGTTTAGTATCTGCAAACACCAAATCGAACTTGCTATCCGCTAGCTCATTATTAATATCAGCGTGGGTGCTGAGGTTAAACGTGCCCTGCATCGCACCATTTGGCAGACTTGGATCTTTAATATTGACTTTACCCACCAATTTAGGAATATCAAATATAAGCGCATCTATATTGCCAGTAAATGGGGATGAAAATTCTCCAGTGACTTTACGGTTACCTTGCTCAATTGATAAGTCGCCTGTGATGCCGCTACTTTGTATCGCTTTAGGTGAGCCTTTCATATCAGCAAGCACCATATTTACTTTTAAATCCCCATCGGCTTTGTTTTGTACCAAGCTAACAGTGACTTTATTGCTACTAACATTGTCTTTTTCAATGCTGATAGCAGGTGCCGCTAAATTGACAGATTGTTTAACACCATCAAAATCACCAGTAAGGGCAAATTTTAAATCATCAACCAAAAACTCCTTGCTCTCAGTTTGCGCATCAATATCGCCAGTTGCTTGAATATCGATATTTTTACCGTTTAGTAAATCACCTTGAATGCTGCTGTCTAAGCCAGCAACTTTGAAGCGTTTACTATCTGGGTCATATAAAAAATTGCCTTTTACAATGGTGTCAACGGAAATGACTGGTTTATTGGCTTGAATATGAAAGCTCGTATTGAGATCAAAAGGCTCACCTAATGCGATATGACCGGCTTCCATATTAAATTCACTAATTTGATAGTTAGCCGCTTGCGCTTCGTCGGTGTAATTGACTGAAGAGTCTGTGATATTGACACCTTGCACATCAAATTTGATATCTGACGGCTCGGATTCATCTTTGCTCATCAGGTCATCATAGTTAGTCGTACCGTCTTTATATTTCACAATATTAGCTTTAGCACCATCAATATAAATCGTATCGACGACCAGTGATTTTTTCAATAAAGGTAAAACCGCGAGCGCAACTTTTGCACTATTGATTGCGGCAAACTCTTTATCGGATTGATGCTCAGAAATGGAGACTTTACCAAGATTTGCGCCTAGTTTTGGCCAGAAGCTTAGGCTGATGTCACCATCAATAGTGAGTGTTCGCTCTTTTTTTTCTTTAACTAAATCAATGACTTGCTGTTTGTAATCATTAGGGTTAAACGTTGCAGCAAAGTAGGCCATAATCAGAAGAAGGATGACTATAAAGCTACCTATGGCAATAGCGGCATATTTTAAATATTTGTTCATTTATCCTCCTCCATTTACTTATTTATTGTAGTCTGTAAACACTTGGATAACTATTTAGCTGTAAAGTTTACCAATAATAAAAAAGCACAATAGCGCCAAACACAATACGATACCATGCGAATGGGGTAAAATCATGATGCGCAATATAGCGAATCAGCACTCTGATAACGATTAATGCAGCGATGAACGCGGTTACAAAACCAATGAAGAAAATGAGTAAATCATTTGCTTCAAGTAAGTCTCTGCTTTTAGAGAGATCAAACACTGTTGCCGCAAACATGACTGGTATTGCTAAGAAGAATGAAAACTCAGTCGCCGCGGTGCGTGATAAGCCAAAAATCATACCTCCCATAATAGTTGATGCTGCTCTAGAAGCACCTGGTATCAATGCAATGGCTTGCGCAAAGCCAACTTTTAATGCCAACTTCCAATCCATATCGTCAACCGAATAAATCGTCACTTTGGGCAGTTTTTTCTCAATCCATAAGATAATAAAGCCACCAACAATCAATGCAATAGCAACAGACTTTGGGTTAAATAATAACGCTTTAATTTGATGATGAAAGGATAATCCGATAAGTGCTAGTGGTAAAAATGCGATGAACAGATTCATTACTAACTGGCGTGATTTTTCTTCATTTAAATGCGAAACAACATGCGTTACTTTGACGCGATATTGCCATACGACTGCAAGAATGGCGCCTAACTGGATGATAATTTCAAACACATCACGTTTCTCTTTGCTTAAAAAGCCAAGCCAGTCTGCTGTGATAATCAGATGACCAGTACTACTGACTGGCAGAAACTCAGTTGCGCCCTCAACGAGCCCCATCACAATTGTTTTAAGTATTAGAATAAAATCCATAGTGTCTTAGAAGTTAATTAAATTGAATGTATTAGTAAGCTTATTTCATCATGCTCATGACGACTTTAAATAAGTCGTTTGAGTGATGATTCACTTCACCGTTAGGCGTCATTTTATCGACGACATTTGGCAAGTGTTCTGCTAGCTGGCCGCTCAATGCGCTAGGATTAATGCCAAATTTGTCTGCCATCTGCATGATATCATCAGCGCCTAATGCATCTGTAACTTGCTGTGAGGACACAGGTTTATTTTCACCATTAGCAACCCAAGATGCTGCAACGTCAGCAAGACCACTCTCTTGAAACTTAGCTAGTACGCCAGTGAGTCCACCGTATTGGTTAAACATTTCTATGGCCATTTTTGCTGTACCCGCTTTTTCGCCAGCCATTTGGTCTAATACAGTACCTGCAATGCTATCAAAAATCCCCATTACTTCCCTTTGTGATTAAATATGATAAAAGTTAAAAGCTTAACTTAAAATTGTTCCTTTGGGCCTAAATAGCGCCATTGACCTTGTGGTAATTTACCTAAATTTACACTTCCTATACGCACCCGTTTTAGACCAATTACATGTAAACCAACCATTTCGCACATACGTCTAATTTGGCGTTTTTTGCCCTCACGTAATACAAAGCGAAGTTGATCTTCATTCTGCCAACTGACTTTTGCAGGTTTTAGCTGTTCACCATCAAGGGTTAAACCATGATTAAGCAATTGCAGACCTTCATCGTCGAGCTGCCCTTCTACGCGAACCAAATACTCTTTCTCAACAGTTGAGTCTTGACTAATTAAATGACGCGCGACACGCCCATCTTGTGTTAATACCAACAAGCCAGTCGAGTCAATATCTAGTCGGCCCGCTGGTGCAAGACCCTTTAAGAAGCTGCGCTGGAACGTTCTATTCGATATGTTATTTGGCAAATCATCAACCCATTCGTTATCTGGATGTACCAGTACGATTGCTGGCTGATAGCCATCTTCAGCTTGCCCACTAACATAACCAACAGGCTTGTGTAGCAAAATGGTGACATTTTCTGCTTGATGTTCTTGTGCATAGCCACTGACAACAATTTCAGCATCTGGACTGATTCGCGTTCCAAGCGTGTCAATAATGACACCATCGACTTTAACCCAGCCATTAGCAATCCATTCATCTGCTTCGCGACGTGAGCAAAGTCCAAGCTCTGCCATTCGCTTTGAAAGTCTAGGCTGTGTATTATCTTGCTGGCTTGGTAACTGTGCAGCAGCTTTTTGATGTTGAGCGGTTTTTGCGGCACGCGTTTTATCAAATTCGCTCGCTACAAAACCATCCCTAGCTTTGCCGCCGCGTCGGGGTGGGTTGCGATAGTTTCCTTCACGGTCTGCATAGTTACGGGTCGTTTCTGCTTGTATACGACCACCTTCATCTGGTTTGTTGCGTGCTTTTGATGGTCTTTCTTGGGTTTTATCGTTATTAGCACGGCTTTCATTATGATTTACAAAAGCACGGTTTTTAAAATCGCTACGTAGTATGGGTTCTTCTGTTGTATCCGGATTTGCGGTTAACTTTTGCGAAGGTTGTTGATTTTCATGCAAGCTACCGTCATATTTATGGTTTCTTTGACGTTTTTCTTGCCCATCGCTATCCGTCCTAAATGTTGGTTTCGGTGCTGGTGGTTTACTTCGATCGCGTTTGGCTGGGTCCGCACGTCTTACCGGTGCTTTTTTTACCGTTTGCTGATCAGAAGAAGGTTTTTTGTTTAGCTTAAGTGTCTTCAAAATGGTTTCCTAATATAATCAGCATTTTACCAGACTAATTCATGCGAATCTTAAGTTAGCATTTGAAATAAGCGATGTAAATTCATCCCATCGGTAAATCTAAACAAAGTAAGCTTTTGTATTACGCTAATAAATTTACTTTTACATCGACATACATGCTGGGTTTATTTGAGCCTAACCCAATGAAACTGCCTGCAATCGGTGGAACAGCCTCTGGGTTTCTTGCAACGGCAGTTGCAATATGCTGGCTACTAGTCACTTCTCCTGAGGTCGGATCAAAACCCTTCCAACCAGTACCAGGTAGATAAACTTCTACCCAAGCATGTGTGCTGGCGTGACCTTCTTCAGTAGCAGGTGCATGTAAGTAACCACTAACAAAACGACTTGCTAAGCCCAAACATCGGCAAGCCTCAATTAACAATGTAGCATAATCACGACAAGACCCGCTTCGGTGTGCCAAGGTATAGGCAGGTGATTGAACACCAGGCTCTTCACGCATTTGATAGTTAAATTGGTTACTGATTGATTGGTTTAGCATCATGAGCATACTAAAAGTGTTCATGCCAAGGTAGTTAAACTGATGTAACCATTGGTTGATGGCATTTTGATCATTTAGAAACACGAGCTGTTGATAGGCAAGCAAATCAGTGCGCTCGGAATCTGCATAATTAAATGGGTAGTTAATGGCGTAATCTTCTAGCATAAAATCAAAAGGGGCTTGTTCAAAATGTTGAATCACCACTTCACTCGCAATGCTCAGTTTATTGCTCGTTTCTTGAAAATTAACGATGGCCAGCGAATTATCAAATACGTCACGCTGCCACTTAATTTTATAGGCAGGTGAAATGACGAGTTTTGATGACTCAATCCGGACATCATGGCCTTCACGTGGTCGAATAAGCAGACGGTGTGGGTTAAGGGTAACGGGAGCCGAAAATGTATATTCAGTAAGATGCTGTATACGGATTCTATGCATTTTATTTACCCTGGTGCATTGGCTAACTTTTCTACCTGCACTGACATTTCCCGTGGGTATAAAGTTGGTCCAAATTGATTAAAAATAGCTACATCGGCGGCATCATGACCATATGCTACGGCAATGCGCCCACCTTTTGGTGATGGTTGCGTCGAATCAAAAGTATACCAGCGTCCACCGACATAAGCTTCAAACCAGGCATGAAAATCCATCGGCTTCAGGCCATATAAATAACCGACGACCATGCGAGCAGGGATACATAAGCCGCGACATAGCGCAATGCCAATGTGCGCTAAATCACGACATACACCTTCCCCTTGTTGATTAACTTCTATAGCGGAAAGCTGAAAAGGGAGCACTTCAGAATTAAAACGGATATTTTGTCTTACCCATTGGTCAATTGCCGCAACTTGGTCATAACCAGGTAACACACCAGCCACAATTTCTTTTCCTAGGTCAATAAAGCGATCTGACTCACAATAACGTGAAGGTAGTAGGTACGGGAGCACATGGTTAGGTAAGTTTTGTACGGCATCAAATGGCGTGCCAGGTGAAACATCAATACTGTCTGTTGTTAAAATATCTGCCGATGTATGAATTGAAAATGTACCAACAGATGCGGTTAAGCGCTGGCATAAATTACCATATTGATCGGTATATTCGATTACTTGAACATTATTGGGTTTGAATATAAAAGATTCGCGCGCAATCCATTGCTGAAGTCCACTGCGCGGGCGCAACATTAAAATCAAAGGGGTTTCGACCGTCACGTCGAAAGATATATCGCAACTAGTACGGAGCCACACAGAAATTCCTTCAATAAAAATAGCAGGTTAAACAAAAACGGAAAACATTTGTACGGTACGTACTATGAGTTTGGCGCAACTGATATGGGATAGCTTAATACGATGGGGGGTGTTTTACAAACTAAAATTTGAATCATTCAAGTTGTGTTTTAATGCTTCCTTAAAAGGCAGTAGATAAATAAAAAAGCCAGTAGTAAACACTGGCTTTTTTAATCAACGTACATTTGGTTAGCGACTATTTATCTCCATCGCGCATTTTGCTAAACCAGTACTCTAATTGTTTCCCAGCTGCTTCACGGCCGCCTAAACCGAATGCTAAGGCAACTGCAACTGCAACTGCACCGAGAGTTAAGCCAAATGCCATGTTAACAATATCATCTGCAATGCCCATGGCACGTAGTCCCATAGCAATAACTAAACCAATAATGGCAATGCGTGCGATGTTGGCTAGCCCCGATGTCTTTTTACCGCTTGCACGATCAATGGCGTTATAAGCGAGGTTAGAAAGCCAGAAGCCGACAATTAAAATGACGGAACCGAGTAAAATATCTCCACCGAACTGGATGAAGATACTGACAATATCGCTGACTTGCCCAAACCCTAAGCGATTAGCTGCTTCTACCGTAGCAAATAACATGGCAAAGAAAATAAGTACTTTACCCACGAGATCAGAAATCGTTGATGATTTGGTAAAAGTATCTTTAAAGCCAAGTTTTGCTGGCACTTCATTGAAGCCAATGCTGCTTAGTAAATTAACAACTAAGGCGGCAACAAATTTAGCTACATAATAGGTAATCGTTAAGATGACTGCAGCAGCTAAAATATTAGGTATGGCTTCAAACATCATTGAAAGCATGTTTGTTGCCGGCAGTGAAATTGCCTCCATTTGTAAGGCATCTAATGCAGCAATTAATGTTGGTACAAATACGAAAATGAAGACCAACATACCAACAACATTAGAGAGCTTAATGGCATTTTTACCATCAATGTCTGCGGCTTTAGATATATTATCAATACCGCTAGTCGCCAATATATTGGTGACTAAGCCACGTAAGATTTTAGCAACGACCCAACCGACAAGTGCAATCACACCACCTGCAAAAATATTAGGAACCATAGCGAGAAAATCATCAACCATACCTTGTACAGGTGATAGTAAGCCATTCAGTTCAAAGGTGGATAGTAATGCAGGTAAGAACATCAATATAATGATCCAAAACAGCATGTTACCCACATTATTGCTCATTGGTTGCATACCTGCTTCTGCACTTAATTTTTCATCTAACTTGGTTGTTGCAAGCGCTTTCGTCGCAACTAGTCGCACTAATGTCGCAATTGCCCAAGCAATCGCTAGTAATATCAGGCCAGCAAAAATACGAGGCAAATATTGGAAAATTTGTGTGACCATGACGTTAAACGGCTCAGATACAGCTTGTAAATTTAAGCTGCTGAACACGCCAATGAGCGTAATGAGTAAAATCAATATAAATGCACCTAGTGAAATGCCTGAGGCGATATCTACTTCTTGCCCCGTGCTTTCTGAGATGCGTTTGTTGATGCCAATCATGTTTAAAAAACGATTTAAGCCAGCACGAACAAGTACTGCAATTAGCCAGCCACCTACTAATACAGCAAGCGCCCCGAAAATTCCTGGTAGATGCTGCCCAAGTTGCCCTTGCAGGCTGTTAAAGAGTGTTGAAAAGTCCATTTTATTCCCCCAGAATTAATTGGAACTGCCAAATCAGTTTACAACGAATTACAGATAATACAAGTCCAATGGCTACATTTGCATGAAGTTAATGGATTTTTACAATAATAAAATTTTGTTTTTTCGTGAATAAATAATTTGTTCTAGAGACAGTAATAATAGTTAAGAGGTAACCTCTTAACTATTACTTTGCATTATGTGCGCCAAGGGTGATCAGCCATTTCACATGCGCCACATCTAGTTGCACCTGCGACAGCGATAAGGTTATCGTTTTCTACCGTGTCACCACTGACACCTACTGCACCAATTAATATGCCGTCTTTATCGACAATGGGCACACCACCTGGAAAGCTAATCAAGCCATCATTTGAGTGCTCAATCCCATATAATGGTTTACCAGGTACCGAAAGTTTGCCAATTTCTCCAGAAGGCATCGCAAAATAACAAGCTGTTTTTGCTTTTTTAATAGCAATATCACTACTGCCAACCCAAGCATCATCCATTCTTGCAAAGGCTTTGATGTTGCCACCAGAATCAAGTACAGCAATACACATTTTAAGGTTTAATTCTTTTGATTTTTTGACTGCGCTATCGATGATTTCTTGTGCTTCTTCAAATGATACGTGCATTTAGCTCTCCATGTTGATTAAAGTATTGATAAATCTATGACAAGACCGAAAAGGTTGAAAATAGATTTAAGTTAAAGTCTGTCTATATTGTAACAGACCCATTAACTGCCGTTGTTTAGATGTAGGTTTGGGAGGGATGCTTTATGACTTTAGCTGGCATTCCAACTAATGTGACATTATCACCCGCACTAGTAGTGACAACGGCATTTGCTCCGACTTTAACATGACTGCCAAGTTTTAGAGGCCCTAATAGTTTTGCACCAGCGCCAATATCGACATGCGTGCCAAGCTCAACAATTCCAGCTAGTGTGACTTGTTGAAAAATAAGACAATTGATACCAATGATAGAATCAGGGTGAATAACAATGCCGTTGGGGTGTGGAATCAAAAGGCCACCACCGATTTGACAAGACAAGTCTATTTCTGCGCCTGTAATCATGCTCCAAAATCGGTATCTAAGAACGATTAATTTTGATCTAAACCGACAATACACGCTGGTTGATTTCTTTAATTTCTGATAATCGCGAATGGACTTCAATAATTTGCGGCTAGGGTCCCAGAATTTTCTAGGTTTTTCCCTACTCCAATCAGGTTTACTCCAGTCAATATCCTCATTTATGTCAACTTTGATTGTGCGATTTTTCGGCACTTTTGTCTCGGTTATTTTAATAGTGTTGCTGTCATTTTCAATCATTGTTAAAGCCTATCAAAAAAGCAAATTGTCTATAGTATAAAAAGATTTATTGCATCATACAGCTGTGTAGTGTTATAAATCTATTTACGCATTAATTAATGAGTTTGACCTAAGGTTATTATGATCCTTATTGCAATATATTATATCGTCGCAATTGTGGTGTTAACATTACATTTTACTGGGCATTTGGAACGTTGGAACTTAGAGTGGCTCGTTTTTGTACTCGCGTTGACAGTTTTTCCAGCAGTGCTCTATCTATAAGCCTTGGTCGTTACGGCTTTTTATTTAAAAAAGATTGCGCCAGTGCTGTTTGTTTTTTTAAGCCTAAGTTGACCAGTTTGGGCGCTACACCATTCAACCAAGCAAAAAAACTTTCTGGTTGACCAATAAAAACCTCTTGCTTTCCTTGCTCTAATCCTCGCAATACGATTGTAGCCACTTTTTCAGGTGTATCCATTTTGCTGCCTGATTTTTGCGTCATGGCAATCGCAGCCTCACTATTCATGGGTGTTTTAATGAATCTTGGTGCGACATAGGTGATACCGATATTCGTATCAACCAGCTCTCTTCTTAGCGCTTGAGAAAATCCATGAATGGCAAACTTGCTTGCACAATAAGTCGCATAATGTGGAAAGCCAAGAGAGCCAAAGATTGATCCAACAAATAGCACATGCCCTGCCATATTTTTTTTAAAGTAAGGCATCACAATGTTTGTTAATTGAATGACAGCAGTTACATTGGTATGAATGACTTCTTGAATACGCGCTTCAGATTGATGTTCAAAAGCGACAAAATCAAGCACGCCAGCATTGTTAATAACAATGTCAATACCCCCTAGTTTTTCAATGGTCGCATTAATCGCTTTTGCTGGAATGCCATTTTGACTGAGGTCTGCTTCAATACTAACCACTTTGTTGCCGCTTGCTTGAATATCGTTTTTCAAGACCTTTAGTTTTTCCGAATCACGGCCTAGAATCGCTAGAATCGCGCCCTTTGCGGCGAGTTGTTTTGCAAGCGCATTACCAAGTCCGCCTGTTGCGCCAGTGAGTAAAATACGTTTGCCTGCTAAGTTCATTTGTCGATTCCAAGTAGATTATGCCATTGTACGCGTTTCAATATTTTTAAATATATCACCATATAGTTTGTAAAAGTTTTTGGCTGCATGAATGATAATTGTTTGGTCATTCTGATTAGTGATTTGGTTCATTAAGCTTTCATAAAATGCGACATGACTGATATCAAGCGATCCGTGAGACATTAAATAAGTAAAAGCTGATTTTGGTAACTCGAGTGCAGACATGATTTGCTCTCCAGCCTGTGTGGCAACCGCTGTGCTGGTACCTTCTAAAACCAGTACCATGCCAAAAAACCCAACTGGATTGACACGGTTAATCATGTCGTAAGCATAGGCGACCATCAACTCTGTTGCTTGGCTGGCAGCAGTCTCAGGTTTTTTGCTCATGCGGACAGCCTCTTTATCTCCGCCACATGCTTGTATGTCATTGAGCACCCATTCTTGATGTCCCATTTCTTCTTCAATATATTCACCAATAGCCGTTCGTAACCATTCATACTCACCACTTAAGCGCCCACCGCATGCCATGAGTAATGGTGTTGTATGTTTAACGTGATGATAAGCTTGTGTTAAAAAAGCGGTATAAGTTTCTAAAGAAATATTGCCAGTAGCGCCTTTAGTAATGAGCGGTAACCGCATTAGCGTATTGCGCTCTGCTTCAGTAGCTTTTAATAATTGCTGGTAAAACGACATGATGAATCCTTTTTTCTATCAATATAAATTAAGTGAATTTTAAGCACTGACGTATAGGGCATCGATTTCTGCTTGATAATGTTGCCAAATAACATCACGCTTTAAGCGACCATTTGGCGTTAATTGTTGATTTTCGACACTAAAATCTTCATCTGCTAACAACCACTTACTCACTTTTGCATAATCAGGTAGCTGCTGGTTGATCCGAGCAATTGCGGCGCTAATTTTTTCATCACTGGCATCTGAAGTTGGCACAATGAGCGCCGCATTCCAAGGTTTGGCTTCTCCAAATAAACATGCCTGTGCAATGACTGAGGTGTTTGTTAGGTCTCGCTCGACCCATTCTGGCGAGACATTACGCCCATAAGACGTGATAAAGATATTCTTCTTACGCCCATTAATGATTAAATAGCCCTCTTCATCTAGGTAACCAATATCACCAGTGTGGAGCCATTCTTGATCATGATGGTGTGTGTAACCTAAATAGGCTGCACCTTTGACAAGAATTTCATTCTCATCAGAAAATTGAATTTCTAGATGCGGCAGTAATTGACCAACACTACCAATTTTATTTGCGTCTGCTGTATTAAGTGCAACAACTGAAGCACTTTCAGATAAACCGTAACCTTCAAAAACTGGCAAACCAATTTTGCTTGCACGCTTGAGTAAATCAGGTGCGACAGATGCACCACCTACTGCCAAAAATCTTAGCTGCGGTAATGATAAAGCGCTGGCTTCTAATGTATTAACTAGAGCTGATAACAGCTCTGGAATTAAAATAGCGGTACTGGCTTTACAATCGTTTAATGCCTGATGTAAATGATGAATATTTAGTGAGCTGCCATTAAGGCCAACGGCCTCACAAGACATTATATGGGCAGTGCCACCAGCCAGTAGAGTGGCATATAAACCAGCTACATTTTCTAATAGTGTCGCTAACGGTAATACGCATAAATGCTGGTCTTTGGAAGTCAATTCAACCATTTTTTGGATTGATGAAGCAACACATAGCATGGCTTGATTGCTGAGGCAAACACCTTTAGGTTGGCCAGTGGTTCCCGATGTGTAAGTAATTTTTGCTGTATTGTTTGGCAAGTCTTTTTTAGGCGTGTTCAAGTGCATGCGCATTAATCGCCTGCCAGCAATTGAGATGGTAGATTTTTGCACAATGTGATAGCAGAATAGTTCAGTATAGCGTTTTGGGTTGTCTGTAATGAGTACATTGGCACCTGCATCGTTAACAGCATGTATGATTTGCTTATCGGAAAAGAAGCTAGGTATTGGCACGATGGGCAATTCATTGCCAACGGCTGCAAGATCAATCACAGCCCAAGCTGGATGATTGTCTAATGCCAATGCAAGGCATGAGACATTGACGCATTCTGCAAGTACTTGGTGTGCTAACACTATTTCATGACATAGGTCTTGATAATTGAGTATCTCTTGATCGCCATTTGTGATTGCAATGTTTTCAGGTGTTTTGGCAGCATGCTGCTGAATCGTATGAATAAGGCTCATTTTTACGCAGTGACTAAATTAGTACTCGGCTACCCCTCTAATGGCAACCACTTGTGGCGTATGATCATAGTAGCTACCCCAGATTGCTTGCTCTTCAAGGGGCAAGCGTTTTTTGTCTGCTTGATGCAATGGGTAAACGTCTCGGCCACCTTTGATTAGACCATTTTGTAAGCTGTGATGTGCCGTAGCGACACACCATTGAATACCGATATCCAGGCTATGTTGAATAACATGGGCAATAAGCACACCAGCATTGCGTGGGTTTGAAACCGCCAGATTACCAATGCAGGTAATTTCATTGCGGAAAATCGGTTTGCCGAGCTTTTCAGTCAGCAATTGTTCAATAGGTGTATCAAGGTATTGCTCTAAAAAGAGTTTTTCTTCTCTTGCTTTTCGCATGCCAAAAGCCGCCATTAAAACGCCACTTTCATCTCTTAGAGCAACTAGTATCGGCATAAATTCAGTGATGGTTGCGCCATAAGTAACTTGGAATACAGCAGCAATAAAAGTCTCAACCTCTTTTCTACAAGGTGCGTCTTTTGTCACAGTATGTGCAGTAATTTCATTCACGCGATAACGCCTCGTTTTGGCAAATGGCCTCAACTGATAGGCCGTCTCTGCATGATAAAGTTCTTGCGTTGTGATGGTGTTTAGCATGATTTAGCATTCCTTGCATAAAGTGGGCCTGCTATACTTTATGCAAAGCGTATGCCAAATATATTATATTATATAAATCAAATGCTTATTGCGGATGTTTATTAAGTCTCTGCAAATTTTGCATGAATTGCTAAAAAGCTACAAACTAATCTATGCAAAATTTGCTGACATGTTAAGGCGGTTTTGATAAGTAGGCGATAAAAACAACTAAAGCCATTTATTTATTCGCCTGTTTGATAGCGTTGTTCTGAATATAACCAATCGGGTAATAAAGCGTGTGCGATTGCACGTTTTACTAGGACATCACCATCTACAGGGGTATTAATGACGACGACTTTTTTGGCTTCTTTGTCATAATGACCGAAGGTCGGTTCTTTTTCTGGCCGTAAGACGACAAGCGCTTGCCCTTCCATCCATGCATAGTTATCTTTGTATTGCATCATTGCACGGCCAGCTAAATCATCGGGCTCGCTACTCAGATCACGACCAATCATGGGTGTTTTTGCTTCTATCCCTGCAAGTGATAACAACGTGGTTGGTAAATCGATTTGACTGGCGACAGTCTTAATGCTTTTGGCCGTCAAGTCTGCACCTAGTATAACGCCTGGGATATGAAAGTTCTTCACGGGGACTAAGTCCTCACCACGGACGCGAATATCATGATCGGCAACAACCAAGAATAATGTGTCTTTGTAGTAATCACTGGCTTTGGCCTTTTTGAAAAACTCGCCAATAGCGTAGTCAGCATATTTAACGGCATTATTCTCTGTGGCTTTTTCTGCATCATATAACTCAATACGGCCATCAGGAAACTCAAACGGAGAGTGGTTTGATGAGGAAAATGCTAAAGTGAAAAACGGCTTTCCAGAGGCATAATGTTTGGTTAATTGCTCGTGCATGCGATTAAATACATCTTCATCCGAAGCGCCCCAACTGCCTACAAAAATAGGATTAACATAATCCTTCTCTTCAATGACTTGTTGAAAGCCATTGCCCATAAAGAAGCTACGCATGTTGTCAAAGTGAGACTCACCACCATAAATAAATTCAGTGGTATAGCCTTTACCGTTCAGTATGCTTGCTAGCGTTGTAAAGTTTTTTTGTGAAAGTGAGAGCTTAACTACACTTCTGGCGGGTGTAGGAGGAAAGCCAGCAACTACTGCTTCAATACCGCGGACAGAACGTGTGCCAGTGGCATATAAGTTTTCAAACCACCAGCCATCTTGTTTAAGTTTTTCAAGCTCTGGTGTTACCGGAACACCACCCAGCGACTCAACAAAAGTGGCGCCCAAGCTTTCTTCAAGAATAATGACGATATTGAGCGGTTTTTCACGCTGCCTGCTTGGTTGTTGTAGCGTTAGTGTAGGAAATGTTGGGTCGTTTAATAACGATCTCTTGTCTTGCAGAGTTTTTCGGCTTTCCTCAACTTCCTGCATAATTTCTTGTGGGGTCATTTTGCCATAAACTTTGCTCGACTGGCCTTCGTGTTTTAAGTTGTAAATTGCATAAAATACTGAGTAAGGTGAATTGAGTATGAGCGAATTCACCATGTTGTCATTGGTGATTGCAAACATGGCGGGGTTTGCAGGCCGATGGCCTAAGCTTGAGCGAATGCTGAAAGCCACTAATACGATGATGAGCGGCAGTAAAATCCAATAACGTACATTTGCTAATTGATTCTCTTGTTTTAACCATGGGGATGCCAGCCTGACCATTAAGTAAATCGTGATTAGGAGTGCACCTAAACCAAGAAATACGTGGACTCTAAAGCCATTCCATAGCATCGGCATGACTTCTTGTGGGTATTTGAGATACTCAATAAACAGGCGATTAGGTCTTACATCATATTCTGCAATAAAACCAAAGCTTGCCATCTCTAAAAACACAATCAGCGTGATGCTGATAATTAACCAAACTAGTGTGAAATAGCGCCATTGTCGCCATGCTTTCAATAATGTAAATAAGGGAGATAGTAGCAATGGAATTAGAATGATTAATCCCAATAAAATTAAATCTACGCGTAATCCTTGCAAAAAAACTTGCAGTAATTGCCCTGTCGCCATAACGCGCTCTGATTGCCATAATACTAGAGCGAGACGAAAAACGCTCAATACTGGTAAGCCAATCATATAGATAGTAAGTAATGGTGCTAAAGGACCTGAAAAGACAAGTTTGTTCCAGAGTTTTTTGTTTAATGGCTGACTTGGTTGGTTGTTCATTTGAATTAAAAGTTAGGTTAAGTGAGGAATCTGATTAAACAGCAAGGTATATGCCATATTAAAAAACAATATATATTTCAATTACTTAATCAGAGTATTAATGAATTAGGACTGCTTTTAACGCAAAAAGTGCATGAACATGGCAAAAAAGTCGAATCGTTACTGCAAAAAATGCAGGCATGGACTGCGATGATAATACTAGAAGTTTGCCCAAATGAACGAAAAATAATCGTAAAATTAATACTTTAGTGATACTTCGTCATGCCAAAATCATTATTGGCACTGTCGTTGCTGTTAGTACTTGTCATTATTCATCAACAAGTACCGTCATGCGGAAAATTACAAAAACATCATTACTCTCGTTTATCTTATTTTGGTATCTGACGAGTGTTACCCAGTTACTGATTAGTTTATCGGGGGCTGCCTCATTTGAAGGGTTTAAGGATGCCACGATTAGTGCATTCTTATGGATGATTCCTATTTTTATTTTTCCACAATATGTAAAGAAATTAACTGCTGGACTTGGCGTCATGCTGTGGTTATTCGCATTACCTGGCTTTGGATATTTCCTTATTTATGGGCAAGAGCTGACACAAAGCTTGATGTTCATCATCTTTGAATCCAATCAATCGGAGTCAGCAGAGTATTTACAAAACTATCTTTCCATAAAGGTTGTGCTTGCTTATTTAGCATTTACGTTGATACCCATGTTCATTTGGACATACATTAAGCCTTATATCGACGAAAGAAAACCAGCGTATATCACCAGCTTTGTTATTACCACACTTATCTTTATGACCCCAGTAACGCGTGCAATTGAATATGGTGACATCAATGCAGCTTATAAAAACATGAATCGTCATTTATCATCAGCACCGCCATGGCAACTTGGCTTTGGATACTCAAATTATCAGCGTGAGTTGCATGAGGTTGAAAAGCAATTGCTCAGCTTAGATAGCATCCCCGAACTTAACAATTTGAAAGAAACGCCAAAAAATTTACCAACGACAGTCGTCTTGGTCATTGGAGAATCTACAACACGTGTGCATATGGGTTTATATGGCTATGAACGTGACACAACGCCTAAACTTTCTAGCATTAAAAATGAATTAACTGTGTTCAACAATGTGTTTGCTTCGCGGCCGAATACCATCGAAAGCTTGGAGCAAGTATTGACGTTTGCAGATCAAGAACATCCAGAGCTTTATAAAACAACCCCTTCTTTAATCGCAATCATGAAGCAAGCTGGATACAAAACGTATTGGATTACCAATCAACAAACCTTGACCAAGCGCAACACGATGCTGACCACCTTTGCAAAGCAAGCTGATGAGCAAATCTTTTTGAATAATGCTCGTCGTCAAAATGCTTATAGCTTAGATGAAAAAGTGTTAGCACCTTATGCAAAGACACTATTAAAACAAGATCAGAAGAAACTTATTGTTGTGCACTTACTGGGTACGCATATGAAATACGCCTATCGTTACCCAGAAAGTTATGCACACTTCAAGAATGCCAAAGGCTTGGCTCCTACTGTTTCAGCAGACCACAATAAAGTTGAGTTGATTAACAGTTATGACAATGCAGTTTTATACAACGATTATATTGTTCATGAATTAATCAGCCAATTAAAGAAAGCGAATAGCAATACTTCGCAAAGCTTACTCGTATATTTTTCTGATCATGGTGAAGATGTCTATGATACGGCGCCACATGATTTCAAAGGCCGAAATGAAGGTGCGCCAACCTATCCTATGTATGCCGTGCCATTTATCGTTTGGCACTCAGAAAATTGGCAGGGCGCAGCCAAGCTCGCAGATGCAAATATAAAAGACCGTCAGTATGACAACGCGGACTTTATCTATACCTGGTCGGATTTAATCGGATTGTCCTACGAGGGCTATCGTGATGATGAAAGTTTAATTAGTCAACAGTTTGCAGAAGACAATATTATAGTTGGTGACCCATATGGTAAGTCACTGCAAGTGCTGAAGGGGACATTTGCTAGTAAAGAATTGCATGCGAAAGTCGGCAACAATTAATGAGGTAATTAGGTAAATTCTAAACGAGCAAAGTGTTTGATAAAGACAGCCTGCGAGATGCACTTTCAATCCCATCATTTATAAACAAATCAAAGGTATTATCTTGTCAAAAAATCGTTTTATAGGAACTATCAATACGCCAATGGCTGCTACGTTAGTCGTGACAGTTTTTGTGATGCTTACCGCAAACGTTTCAATGTTCAAGCATATTGTAGAAATTTATCCACTCACATGGGCAAACATACCGTTTCTCGTTTCCTTAACGGTCTTTTTTAGCATACTCACCATGCTGTTTTTTATGCTGGTGGGGTTTGGTAGAGTAAGCCGCTGGCTAGTTGCATTGTTGTTAATATTAGCCGCACAGGCTGCTTATTATATGGATAACTTTGGCGTATTGATGGATGTGGTCATGATCGATAACATTACTCATACTGATGCTAAGGAAATGGCTGGATTAGTAAACTTTGGCTTAATTTCAAGAACAGTTTTGTTGGGCGTTATTCCAGCATTCTTTGTTATTAAATATTGGCCAAAAGTAGGTAACCCATCAACTGAACATAAAAAACGCTTGATATGGCTAGTATTGTTGGCAATCGCACTTGCTGGTGTTGTCTTGCCGTTTACTGCGGGTTACGCATCCTTTATTAGAGAGTATAAAATTACGCGCTTTTATGCCAATCCGACTTATCCAGTGTATTCATTAATTAAGTACGCGGCACTTCAAATGAACACTCAAAAAATCACAAAAGTAAAGAAAATGGCTGAAGATGCAAAGTTTGTTGGCCCTGTTTCTAGACATGAGTTAGTGATTCTTGTGGTGGGTGAGACGGCGCGCGCAGACCGTTTCTCTCTGAATGGTTATCATCGGGACACTAACCCACAACTTGCCAAAGAAGCTGTTCTCAGCTTTAGCAATGTTAGCTCTTGTGGAACATCTACTGGCGTCTCCGTGCCCTGTATGTTTTCAGCTTTAGGGCGAAAAGACTATGATAAAAATAAGGCATTTAGTCAGGAAAATGCATTAGATGTATTGGCTGATAATGGGATTGAAATTTTATGGCGGGATAATAACTCAAATTCAAAGGGCGTTGCGACCCGGTTGAAGTACGAGGATTTTCAAAGTCCATCCCTAAACCCTATCTGTGAAGGGGAGTGTCGAGATATTGGTATGTTGAGTGGCCTTGATGAGTACATTGCATCAAAAAAGGATAAAGATATCATGATTGTCTTACATCAAATGGGCAATCACGGACCTGAATATTATCGTCGCTACCCTAAAGAATTTGCACGGTTTCAACCCATGTGCATGACAGGTGAATTGCGGAACTGTACTAAAGAAGAAGTTGATAATAGTTATGACAACGCCATTTTATATACCGATTACTTTTTATCAGAAGTGATTAAGTTTTTAAAAAAATATGATGGTGACTATGAAACGGCAATGTTGTATGTATCGGATCATGGTGAATCGTTAGGTGAACATGGCATTTACTTGCACGCTGCGCCATATTTGGTTGCACCAGAAGCGCAAACGCATGTACCTGCTATTTTGTGGTTAGGACAGTACTTTGATTACAAGCGCGAACAAGTCATCCCTTATCAAAATTACCCGCTTAGTCACGATGATTTGTTTTGCTCTATTTTAGTTGCTTATGAGTTAGGTTCTATGAGCTGTTATGACAAACAAGAAATGCTGATGGAGAATTTAGATATACAAGCAACGCTAAAAGAACAAATAAATAAGCAAAAGAGCTAAAGATTAATCACAACTATAAATGGGTTTGTCTTTGCTTATCGTACCATTGTTAATCCAGAGCGTTGCGTGGACGCGGTTATCTAGCGTGCATGCATTCACATAGCCTATTGCACCTTTTGTGTTAGCAACATAACGCAATACGGCTTCTTCTGAGTTGACAGAATATGGCGGCAAAATACCGTTAAAATATTGACCATTCCAATAATCGATTTGTGCATTTGGCGCACTCCCTAATACTGTTTTTGAAAACTGCAATCTAATAGGATCTTGCGATCGCAAATTAACAGGCTTAATTGGTAGGCCTTTGGGCCAAAACAACTGCTTTCGCCAGTAGATTAAATTGAGATTCTTTGAGGATAGATTGAGATCGGTAGGATCTTGGTCCGCAGACACAACAACAGCAATGATCGGTTGATTATCTTTAGACAAAGCTAACCCAGACATCAACATGATGCTTGCAATGGTAAAAATAATTTTACGCATTAAAAGAATAGGGCAAATGAGGTTAAAAAGCCGCGAGGTGACTCAGGTTGATCACCACTGCCGCCAGTGAACTCAAACTTTAATAATTGTTGTGGTTTGACACGCCAAGTCGCACCAATCAGCCAGCGTTCGGCTGAGCCTTCGTTAGGGCGTTGTAATGTCTCAACTCGCGTAATCCAATACCAATCATCAAAGCCAATATTATTTAGCGGTACAGCAGACTGCAGATAAGCACCACTGCCGCCATCTTTGTTACGGGTATCAAAGCGTTGAAATGCCTCACCACTGATTTCTATCGTGCTCAAATGCGTAACAAAATCCAGCCCCAGCATGCGATAGCTGTTATCAAGGTCTTTTTCTCGGAAAGATAAAAATGAGATGCCAATATCAGATTGCTTTTTGTAGCTTAAGCGCACGCCTTTAACATGCTCAAACTCCAGCTCATCGTCATCTTGCTCTTGATCTTCTAATAACTCGGCAAAAACCTTATATTCAAATGCGCCATCCATAAAAGGTAGTGCCCCAAATACCATGGCACCATTCGTTCCTTCTGGGAAAAGCCGCATTGTTGCCAAAGGGCGTGTACTGGTCCAGACCAAAGGCGGTGCGTGTAACAGATTCCAACGACTATTCGGCGTTAAAAATCGCCCAGCACGAAAGTTTACTTTTTCTGAAATGTTGTAATCGAAGTATAGGCGTTCAAGATCAAAACGGGATTCTTTGGTGTGGAATTGTCTATCATCATTCCAAGATAAGGGATTTTCCAGCTCAAGCTCACCAAAAAAGCTGAGTCGACTATCACCATTCCATGTCACCAACAAACTCACTTCATTGAGGGCTGCACGCGCTTCTTGATCTCTTTCTAAAGTAAGCCCAGCGCTAGAGTAACCACCAACATTAAAGCCATCTAGCCAACTGTCTGTATTATCTGCAAAAGCAGGCTTGCACAGACCTAATAGGCTAGCTACACTGGCGAGTGTAATGATAAATTTTTTCATAATAATCTCAATTTTCATATCGATAACGCGTTTCATGCGTCATGAGACGACGTCAAGCAGAATTGTCTCATTCCTGACGCAATAAGAGAAACTATAATGTTGCAAAAATTGAGCATTAAACAATTACTCTTACTAGCGTTTTTGCTCGCCGGGTTGCTCCCCGCCATGTTGGTCACTTTTTTGAGTTTTTATCAAACACGCGCTGTACTTAAGCAAGAAATTACACGCGACATGCAAACGCTAAGTACGGCCGTTGCAAATGATATTGAACGGATGATGTTTGAGCGATTGCGTAATGTGCAGTCTTGGAGCCAGCTTTCCATTATGCAGGAGCTGAAAATTGGTGATATTGATAAACGGCTTTCTGATTTTTTGAATGGCTTGGCGCAGAGTTATGGCAATATTTATCACACGATTTATGTAGAAGATCTTCAGGGAAATATCATCGCCAGTAGCTTGGCACAGCAAATAGGTCAGCAGCACCCCAATAGGCCAAAATGGTTTACGACCACAATCGCTGACTATTCATTAGATATTTCAACAATCGAAGGTAATGTATTAGCCATCTCTGAAGAAGTAACTGACGAAAATACTAGCCTGCCTATGGGTAAACTGGTGGTAGAGTTTAATTGGGACACAGTCAAAGACGTATTGAACAATGTTATTAGACAGCCAACTTCAGCCGCGCTATTAGATGCTAATGGGCAGGTGCTTGCTGCAACATCAAACTGGGAAGCAATCCAATCAGGTTATGGTATGGCGGTGCTAAGTCGTTTTAATCAAAGTTCGCCAATGCCACAATGGACGATTCAAGTGGAAAAATTGCATTCCGAGGCCGTGGCACCAGTCCATCGATTAGGTTATATATTCTTAGCTTTGCTAGCGGCTACGCTACTATTAGCTGCAATATTGGTGAGGCCGATTGCACAAGCTATTTCGCGCCCACTCTTGCAATTGACTGAATTTGTCAAAGGGTTTGCCTATCAGACGCAAGCCAAACCACCAAAGTCTGGACCACCAGAAGTGCGCGAGCTAGGTGCTGCTTTTGAAACCATGACTGAAGATTTAGCTAAATCACAAGCCAACTTAACGCGTGCCGCAAAATTAGCGGTAGTCGGCGAAATGGCAGCGGCGATGAGTCACGAAGTAAGAACACCCCTTGGCATATTGCGATCTTCCGCAGACGTGCTGAAGCGAGAAAAGTCGATGTCAGCGGAAGGTAAGGAGGTACTTACTTTTATCAGTACGGAGACTGAACGATTAAATAAATTAGTTTCCACACTGATTGATGCAGCACGTCCACGTCCGCCAACATTAACAGCAGTTAATCTAACACAATTGATTGGTCATACCCTTGCAATGCTGCGTACTCAAGCCCATGCTAAGCAGATCACTATCGACTTTGATGAGCGGGCAAGAGCGGTGATAGCTGACGTAGACGCTGATCAAATGACACAAGTCATCATGAATTTAGTCATGAATGCAATACAAGTGTTGCCAGAAAAAGGGAATATTAAAATATTGCTCAAACAGGAAGGCCATCAAGCCGTGATAGAAGTCATGGACGATGGGGAAGGCATTACACTAGAGCATCAAGCACAAATTTTTGAGCCATTCTTTACCAAGCGTGCAGGCGGGGTAGGTTTGGGATTAGCTGTTGTTAGGCAAATCGTTCAGGCGCATGCTGGAGAAATAAGCTATCAACCCAGTCAAATGCATGGCGCTCAGTTTACAATAGTGCTGCCAATTAAAGCGGTAACTTAAGATCGGTGAAAATATATCAACATGGTAGATAAACAAAAACGAATTCTTGCAGTAGATGATGAGCCAAATATGCGCCGTCTATTAGAGATTAGCTTACGGCAGGCAGGCTATCAGGCACTCTCTGCGGCAAATGGAAAAGAAGCGCTAGAAAAGCTCAAAGAAGAGCAAGTTGATCTGGTCGTCAGTGATTTACATATGCCTGGGATGAATGGGTTAGAGCTACTAAAGCAAATGCGGATGGATAGTGAGCTGATGCCATTTATTATGGTTACCGCGCAAGGTGAAATTAATACGGCGGTAGAAGCCATGAAACTAGGGGCGGCTGATTATATTTTGCGACCTTTTGATTTAGAAGTATTAGAGGTTGCGATTGCAAAAGCATTAGACGTGCAGCGTCTTCAGATTGAAAACACCTATTTAAAATCGTCTGCGCAAGGTGAAGCAGAAGGCTTGGTCGGCAATAGCGAATCAATGCTGGCATTGAAGAAAATGATCGCACAAGTTGCACCCGAAAAAGCGACCGTGCTAATCGCTGGTGAGACAGGGACGGGTAAAGAGCTAGTTGCTAAAGCAATCCATGCCGCTTCACCTAGAAAAAACAATTTATTCGTCGCCGTCAATTGTGCGGCAATCCCAGCAGAAATGTTGGAGTCGGAGTTGTTTGGCTATGAAAAAGGTGCTTTTACAGGTGCAGTAAAAGCGCGTACAGGTAAATTTGAATTAGCAGATAAAGGCACATTGTTTCTGGATGAGATTACTGAAATGCCTATCAATCTTCAAGCAAAGCTGCTGCGGGCATTGCAAGAAGGCGTGATAGAAAAATTAGGCAGCAATAAGCATATAGTGTTAGATAACAGAGTCATTGCTGCTACTAATCGAGATGCAATGCAGGCAGTAAAAGAAGGCAAGTTGCGAGAAGACTTGTACTACCGGCTAAATGTGTTTCAGCTTAATGTGCCAGCCTTAAGAGAGCGTCAAGGTGATGTGCGCCTACTGAGCAACTTTTTTATATCAAAGCGTGGCGGTCATATTAGTGAAGCAGCACTATTGCAATTAGAAAACTATGATTGGCCAGGTAATGTTCGTGAGTTAGAGAATGTATTAGAACGTGCTGCCATTTTATCTAGCGGTGAAGTGATTCAACCTCAACATTTACCACGTGATATGGTTGGAAATGATGCTAATGTATCTGAAACAAATATGGTATTAGAAAACAACTTATCCATTCCAGCGCATACGCAGCAATTAGAATGTAAACTCATCATTCAGGCGATTGAAGCTTGTAAGGGTAATAAAGCGAAAGCAGCTAAGCTGCTTGAAATTAGTGAGCGCTCACTTTGGTATAAACTTGATGCTTATGATCTTAAGTAATATCGCGTTTTAATCCACAAATTACTATTCAACATTAAGTAACTGCTCCCCAAATAGAACTACAACTTTCTATCGTAAATGAATATTGTTTTAAATAGCTTGACGGCGTTAACTTAACATTGTTAAATCATGCTAATCACAACCAAAAAAAACAGCCTATGAGTGACACAATTGACTTTGAATTTGCAAAGCGCTTTATTGGGTTTTGCATAGTCATGTGAGTGCTTTATACATCATATAAAGAACATGCCTCCCAAACTAAAAACAGAAGCAGAAAAACAAAAAATACGCACAAACATTATTGATGCGGCACGTGATTTATTTGTCAGCAAAGGTATAGAAGCCGTCACCATGCGTGAAATTGCAAAACGCATTGGCTATTCGGCAACGACTATTTATTTATACTTTGCAGATAAAGAAGCGTTGCTTAGAGCAATTTGTGACACCGATTTATTAAAATTAGCCGCAACACTGAAAGAAGTATTGGCACTAGAAGATCCGGTAGAACGTTTACTTACCTTTGGACACACTTATGCACTTTTTTCTTTAGCATATCCTAACCATTATCGGCTTATGTTTATGATGCCACGACCAGTACATGCGCCTGAGTCGTCGTCAATTATCTACAACAATCATGAGCAAGATGCCTATTTTCAACTAAAAACTGTTGTCAATGAAGTTTACGAAGCAGGTCTGTTTAAGCCAGAGTTGGATGATCCAGAACTGATCGCCCAAACCTTATGGGCAGCTACGCACGGTGTGTGTGCATTGCATAACACGATGGCAAATGACACTTGGATTGATTGGCGAGATATTGAAACAAGATTACTGGCGATGCGCAAAATGATTATCAGAGGAATGCTGAAAGTGCCATATGAATAGACGAATCTTTTTACTCTGCTTTATAGTTTTTTTAACGGCTTGTGAAAAGGCTGAGACGCCGCCTTTACCACCACGGCCTGCCTTGGTGATGAAAGCAGATGGCTCAGATGAATTACATACCTCAATGGTTTTAGTTGGTGAGGTAAGGTCAAGATACACATCCAATCAAGGTTTTAGAATTCAAGGTAAAATCATCTCGCGCAGTGCGGAAGTTGGTGATTTAGTTAAAAAAGGTGATGAGCTGGCACGTATCGACCCAAAAGATAATCAATTACTGTCGAACGCTGCAAATGCAGATGTTTTGGCAGCGAAAGCGAACTACGATTTAGCTATTGCTGAAGTAGAGCGCGTTAGAAAGCTCGTCAAGCAAAAATTCATGTCGCAATCCGCGTTAGATGCGCAAGAGTCACAGCTAAAAACAGCAGCTGCAAGGCTCAAGCAAGTTGAGGCGCAAGCAGATATTTCACAAAATCAATCGCGCTACACGACACTCACAGCTGATAGAGATGGTGTGATTACCCAAATCAACGCAGAGCCAGGCCAAGTTGTTCAGGCGGGTGATGTTGTTGCGCAAATAGCAGATATAAATCAAATCGAAGTGCTTGTAGCAGTGCCTGAATCACGTATCACAAATGTTAAGCAAGGCGATATCGTAGGCATTCGATTATGGGCACAGCAAGACAAAAAATACCAAGGTAAAGTCAGGGAAATCACGCCAGCAGCAAGTGAGGCTACACGTGCTTTTGATATGCGAGTAACCGTACTGGATGCAGACGAACAGGTGAAGCTTGGGATGACAGCAGGTGTTATCTTCCCAAATGAAGGGCATAGTAAAGTTGTTTTACCTAGTTCAGCCGTCACAGAAAAAGCAGGCAAAACGATAGTTTGGGTGGTCAGTAAAGATGGCATAGCAAACCCAAGAGAAGTGACTATCACACCATTCTCCGAAAATGGCGTTGGCGTAACCAGTGGTCTGGAACCTGATGAATTGGTCGCAGTTGCTGGTGTTCATACACTCGTTGCGGGTCAAAAAGTAACGCCACAAATGTGGACAAGAGAGCAATAGCGTGAGTGATTCGCATAATGCAAGCACGCCCTCAACATTTAATCTATCTGATTGGGCTTTAAAACATCAAGCATTAGTGCTGTATTTGATGCTCATGCTAATCCTGGCAGGCATGCTTGCCTACACCAAGCTAGGGCAATCAGAAGACCCACCGTTTACGTTTAAAGTGATGTTGGTGAGAACTAGCTGGCCTGGTGCCAGTGCTGTTGAAGTAGAACAACAAGTTACAGATAAGATTGAAAAGAAGCTGCAAGAGACCCCGCATCTTGATTACACCAGTAGTTTTTCTCGTCCTGGCGAATCACTTATTTTTGTTGTGATAAAAGATAATACCTTTTCAAAAGCAATTCCCGATATCTGGTATCAAGTACGTAAAAAAGTGGGCGATATACGCCATACATTACCCGATAGCGTGCAGAACGTGAGCTTTAACGACGAGTTTAGTGATGTCTATGGCACCATGTACGCATTAACAGGTGACGGGTATGATAATTTTGCATTAAAAGAGCAGGCAGAGCTGATTCGCAATGGTTTGCTCAAAACACCAGATGTAGAAAAAGTTGATTTTTTTGGCGAGCAAGAACAACGCATCTATATAGAGTTTTCTAATGCCAAGCTGGCAACTATTGGCTTGAATAGTAATCAGCTGATTACTATTTTACAAACACAAAATGCGGTTATTTCAGCTGGCGTATATGACTCGCCTAAAGAGCGAATCAGAATTGATGTGTCAGGCCGATATCAAACCCTGCAAGAGATACGTGACACGCAATTCAGAGTGGGTGATCAGGATTTTAAATTAGCTGATGTTGCAAAGGTCTACCGTGGTTATGAAGACCCGCCGCAGGATACAACGCGGTTCAATGGTCAGGAAACACTACTGCTGGGTGTGAGTATGGTTGAAGGCGGTGATGTGATTCAATTAGGTGAGGCGTTGGATGTAAAAATAAAGCGTATTCAAAACCAATTGCCTGTCGGCTTAACACTAAAAACAGTGACTTCTCAGTCCAAAATTGTTGCTGCTTCGGTGAATGATTTTGTTGGCTCATTAATTGAGGCGTTAGTGATTGTCTTGGGTGTTAGTTTACTCACACTTGGGTTAAGAACAGGCATTGTTGTCGCTATTTCAATTCCTGTGGTTTTATCTGCTACCTTTTTGTTTATGTACCTGTTTGATATTGGCCTGCATAAAATATCGCTCGGTGCACTCATTTTAGCGCTAGGACTCTTGGTTGATGATGCCATTATTGCCGTGGAAATGATGTCTTCAAAAATGGAACAAGGCTGGGACAGAATTAAAGCGGCATCTTTTGCATTTAATTCAACAGCTGTGCCGATGTTGACGGGTACTATGGTTACAGTTGCTGGCTTCTTGCCGATTGCTACAGCGGCTTCATCCACTGGCGAATATACGCGTTCTATCTTCCAAGTATCGGCCATTTCGTTATCATTATCCTGGATTGCAGCAGTAGTATTTGTGCCGTATCTGGGTTATTACTTGCTACCGGATTATTCAGAGGCACCCAAAAAGCCAAAATTAATCACTTGGCTTAAAACCAGGCTTAAGATGAAAGACGATGAAGATGCTAATCATCATCATGACATCTATAACACCAAATTCTATCGTGCTTTCCGACAACTATTATCAAGCTGTGTACGCTATCGTAAAACGGTAATTCTCATTACCGTCGCAATCTTTATCTTGTCTGTGATTGGGTTTGGCAAGGTGCAGCAGCAATTTTTCCCTGATTCTACGCGCTTAGAAATGGTGGTCGATTTACGCTTAACAGAAGGCGCTTCTTACCAAGCGACCAATGCAGAAGTGAAAAAAGTAGAGCAATGGCTGCGGGATTGGAATAAAAAACATGATGGCTTAGAAAATTTTGTGGCTTATATTGGTACAGGTGCGCCTCGTTACTATTTGCCATTGGATGTTCAAATGCCACATAGGGGTTTTGCACAATTGGTTATCTTGTCTAAAAATCTAGAATCCCGCGAGTTACTCCGCAGCGATTTGTTGGATTTGTTTCAACATCGCTTTCCGAGCTTACGCGCCTCAGTGATTCGCTTAGAAAATGGGCCGCCAGTCGGTTTCCCTGTGCAGTTTAGAGTGGATGGTTATGACATTCCTAAAGCAAGAATAGTGGCGAATCAAGTGGCGGATATTATGCGCGCTAATCCTAATCTATTGAATGTGCAATTAGGTTGGGAAGAGCCTAGCAAAGTCGTGAAAGTGAGTGTGAATCAAGAAAAAGCCCGCTTGGTCAATATTAGCTCGGTAGATGTGGCGAATACCATTAATGGTGCTTTGCGAGAATTGAAACTTTCAGAATTCAGAGAAGGCAAAGAGCTTATTGATTTAGTGGCAAGAGGAACGCAAATAGAAAGAACCAAATTATCACGATTACAAAATCTCGTGGTGACGTCTCCAACTGGACAAAATGTGCCCCTGTCACAAATAGCGACAATCAGTTATGAATTTGAAGAGGGTGTTATTTGGCACAGAAATCGTGTGCCTTCCATCACGGTGCGTGCACATCTAAAAGGGAATATCCAAGCGCCAGTAGTCTCTAATCAAATAGAAGAAAAATTAACAGAAATTAAAGCCAACCTACCGCTAGGGGTAACAATTGAAACAGGAGGAGCGGTTGAAGAGTCAAGTAAAGGCAGTGCTTCGGTAGCAAAAGGAGCACCATTATTTCTGTTAGTTGTGCTGACCTTATTAATGATTCAATTGCAAAGTTTCTCACGCGTATTTTTGGTGTTATTAACCGCACCGCTTGGCCTGATTGGTGTCACGATTGCTCTCTTATTATTTAATCAGCCGTTTGGCTTTGTTGCCATGTTAGGTAGCATCGCGCTATCTGGAATGATTATGCGTAATTCAGTGATATTAATCGATCAAATAGAACAGGATAAAGCATCGGGTGTGGAGCCTTGGCAAGCGGTGATAGAGTCAACTATTAGAAGATTCAGGCCAATTGTACTAACCGCAGGTACTGCTATTTTGGCTATGATCCCACTGACCAGAAGTGTGTTTTTTGGACCAATGGCGGTGGCTATCATGGGCGGGTTGGCAGTAGCAACATTGCTGACTGTATTATTTTTGCCAGCACTGTATGCTGCTTGGTTTAAAGTGAAAATGCCAAGCCAAGCGTAAACGCTTGAATAAGCCAACAGATGCCATGCATTACATTATAATATTGAGTAAATTGATAAGGTTGATTAGAGATGACAGTGCACACAAATCAAAGTAACGAACAAGCGCGTTTTAACATGATTGAGCAACAAATCCGTACTTGGGAGGTGTTAGATCCTAAAGTATTGCAATTATTGCATGATGTACCGCGCGAGAATTTTGTACCAGAAGCGTATCAAGGATTGGCATTTGCTGATATTGAAATACCACTTACGTCTGGTCAATCAATGCTTTCACCAAAATTGGAAGCACGCATTTTGCAATCACTGAGTATTAAGCCGACAGATAAAGTGCTGCATATTGGCACAGGCAGTGGATATTTTACGGCGTTACTCGCCCACCAAGCGGCCCATGTTTATTCATTAGAGATTGATCCAGAGCTAAATGCAACCGCCTCGTTTAAACTTGCCGAGAATGATATTCACAACGTGACTATGGAATTAGCCAATGGTGTAAATGGCTTTCCAAGCCAACAGCCCTATGATGCAATAGTCTTTACTGGCTCATCTCCAGCAGAACCACCCAACATCCGTGAACAATTAAAGGTTGGTGGTGTCTTGTTTATAGTCCTAGGCAAAGCACCTGTCATGGAGGCAACACTCATACAGCGTGTTTCTGAAACTGCCTATAAACAAGATGTCTTATTCGAAACTTGTATTCCTGAGTTAGAAGGGGCAACACAAGTGGAAGGGTTTACTTTTTAATTGATGAAAAAACACATCTTATTATTGATGTTGGTGCTTACAAGCTTTGCTTATGCAGCACCCAATGAAGTTGAGCAGGCTAGTGAAGCTGCGCCGCCTACATTTAAAGCACAAAATGAGGCGCTTAAAGAAAGCCAGCTTCAATCAGCAACTCAGCAAGATTTAATGGAAATCTATCAACAAGCACTAGCTAATGACCCAACATTGGCTTCAGCTCTAAGTGCCAACCAAGCAGCGCAAGAAATCATTGAACAAGGTAAAGCACTGTATCGCCCAACGATTAATTTTAACGCGACTGGTAATCGTTCAAATACAGATATCCGATTTTTGAATGAGGATATATCTGGTGGACGTGCTAACTTTAATACCTATCGTGCAACAATTGAGGCAAGACAACCCATCTACAATAAAGGAAATTTAGTGCAGATGGATCAAGCAGAAACGCAGGTAAGTCAGGCTGATAAGCAGTATCATTTAAGTCAGCAGCAGCTTATTACCAGAGTGACAGAAGCTTACTTTGATGTGCTGATAGCACAAGACCAAATTAGGCTGATAGAAGCACAGAAAGAAGCCATTCTTAGCCAGCTTGAACAAGCAAAAGCCACTTTTGAAGTAGGTACAGCAACCATTACGGATGTTAATGAAGCACAGGCACGGTATGATTTGGTGGTATCGCAAGAAGTCGCTGCGCGGAATCAATATTTGATTGCGCAACGTGCAATACAAGCAATCACAGGCCAATTGCCGCAGACATTAGCAACCGTTAAAGGCAATGTGAACGTTGTACCACTGCAAGAGGGCATGCAAGATTGGCAAGATATTGCCAGAAAAAACAATTTGAATCTACAGATTCAGCAAGACGCATTAAAACTGGCAGAGCAACAAGTAGAGCTTGCCAATGCAGGCCATTTACCCACGCTGGATGCCATTGCCAGTTATGCACATAGCTATACTGATGGCAGCCCGACGCCTTTTAACGCAGGTAACGAATTACAAAATGCAACCATCGGCTTGCAGCTAGACATCCCTCTTTATCTGGGCGGTTCAGTCAGTTCACGGGCAAGACAAGCTGTACTCAATAAGCAAAGAGCGCAAAATGACCTAGATTTGGCGCATCGTCAAACAGACCTTGAGGCACAGCGCGCTTATCTCAATTTGAATACAAGCATTGCGCAGGTAAAGGCCTTGGATCAAGCGTTAATTAGTAGCCAAAGTCAGTTAGACTCAACCTCATTGGGATATGAAGTCGGTGTGCGTACCAGCGTGGATGTACTGAATGTGCAACAGCAATTATTTTCGGCAAAACGAGATTTATTACAAGCCAGATATAACTACCTAGTTAATCTGGTGCGGTTGAAATTTGCGACAGGTATTGTTGCAGAAGCTGACTTGCAAGAGATTAATCAGCAATTATTAGCGGCATCAAATGGAGCACGATAATCCAATGACAATCGCAGACGCAAACCAAAGCCAGCTGGTCATTATTGATATCCAGACTAAGCTCTGCAATGTGATGCAAGCAGAAGCCATGCATGCAGTCATCAAAAATACAGGGATATTACTGCAAGCAGCCAATATGCTGGAAATACCGACAGTTGCTACTGAACAATACCCACAAGTACTGGGTGAAACAACACCAGATGTCAGTCAATACTTTGGCGGCATTAAGCCTATTGCTAAGACCGCCTTTTCTGCTGCGGCTGATCCAAAATTTAAAGCCCATTGCCAGCGCGATAAATCGCACATCATTCTTGTAGGTATGGAAACGCATATTTGTGTATTGCAAACCGCTTTGGCTCTCGCGCCACAAGGCAAACAAGTGTTTGTGGTGGAAGATGCGGTCATATCACGCAATGCTAACAATAAAGCCAACGCGATAGCGCGCATGCGCGATGCTGGTTGCATCATTACCAATACAGAGTCAGTGCTGTTCGAGTGGCTAGGTAACGCCCAGCATGAGGCATTTAAGACACTATCCAAATTGATTAAATAGCGTGTTTGCATAGATGAATTGGAAAATCATCTTATTCATTGTTTTAATTGCTTATGGCGGCTATCAACATTTTCATCATAAAGACCCTAGTCAATTTGTTGCCAGTCAAGTTTCTACTGGTGGCATTGTTAATATCAAGGGTTATCACATTACTGCATTAGAACCCTTTGACATACAGGCACGTGTCCTTTCATCTAAACATTACAGCACAGATAAGGAAGCAGATTTGGTCCCTGTCGATTTAGCTTTGGGTTGGGGCCCAATGGCAGACCTCAGTATTTCCAATCAAGTGCGGGTGACGCAAAGCAACCGCTGGTATCACTGGCGGGTTGATACATTTCCCATTCCACGTCGAGAAATCGAAACCAATAGTGCCAATATGCACCTTATTCCTGCCACACCGGCGATTGCAGAAGCTATTCAGTCAGTCAAGGTTGGTCAAATGATACGTTTTACGGGTGACTTGGTCGAGGTGGTTGACCCAGCAAAAGGTTGGCGCTGGAAGAGTTCGCTCACGCGCAATGATACAGGTGCTGGTGCTTGTGAATTGGTGCTGGTTAAATCGTTTAGCGCACTTTAGTCATCCACTAGGGATGCCTTAACAGACAAATAAGGCGCGATGATTATCATCATTTTTTGTGTGGCGCCCGTTGCTGCTTGGCTATAAGCAATAGCAGCCCTGCTCATCGTTTCGCGTTGATCGGTTTCCAGCATCAGTGACTGTATTTTTTTGCGCAGGTCTTCCACACTGTCCACGCGCAACGCGGCGCCTTTTTCCACAGCGGTTTCACTAGCTTCGGCAAAATTGAATGTATGTGCACCAATCAAAATCGGCTTAGCCATCACTGCGGCTTCAATTAAATTTTGACCACCAAAATTAAGTAAGCTGCCACCAATAAACGTAAAGTCACAGGCAGCGTAATACGTGTAAAGCTCACCCATGCTGTCACCTAATACAACTTGTATGTCTGGCGTAATCGGCTGGTTTAGATTAGAGCGGCGCACAAATGGTATATTGCGCTGTTGCAATAGGTTCGCCGCATCATCAAAACGCTGTGGGTGACGCGGGACAATCACCGTCAATACAGCCAAATCACGTACTGCATCCAATACCATGGCTTCTTCGCCTTCGCGTGTGCTGGCTGCTAAAAATACAGGGCGAGCATCCCCTAGCAGTTGTCGTAGCGCAGCGCCCTTCTCTGTGCTATCGGCAGGTGGCTTAACATCAAACTTTAAATTACCCGTCACGGTAATATTATTCGCACCAAGCGCTGCTAACCGTTTTGCATCTATTAGCGTTTGTGCGCTAATCGCGCTTAGGCGATGTAAACCATTAAAAGCGAGCTTGCCTAATTTACGATACCCAGTTGCAGATTTTTCAGACAGTCTGGCATTCATTAATAAAATAGGAATCTCGTGTTGTTGACATGCGGCAATCAAATTAAACCAAAGCTCTGTTTCCATTAATAAGCCAATTTTTGGCTTAAAGTGATTTAAAAAACACCTTACCGCAAATGGCACATCATAGGGTAAATATGCACGCAATACATCATTAGCAAATAGCTGTTCGCTAGCTGCCCTGCCTGTTGGTGTCGTGTGGCTAATCAATATTTGGTATTTTGGGTAGGCTTGTTGTAATGCTTTAATTAAAGGCACTGCTGCATGTGTTTCGCCAACAGAAACACAGTGCAACCATATAATTGGCTTTTCTGGAGTATCGGCATAAAAGCCAAAGCGTTCTAACCAATGTTGCCGATAAGCTGGCTGCTTAAGCCCGCGCCATAACAATTTAAAAGGCACAAATGGCAATGCAACATAGAGTAATAAGGTATATAAAAATCTAGGCATGCCTATATTTTCTCATAATTTTGAACATTGCTTTGCATAGCCCTAGCATAAAATAAGTTAGTCAAATATTCATATAAGATATTTGTATAAAAACATATTCTTTATACTGTTTATTTATGTTGGTAATCACTCACATTGCTTGTATCCCATTGCTTACCTAAGAAGGTGTCTTTCTGCCCAAAAATGGTGCATTACAAATTTGTAAAAAAGTGTTGCAAAGCACAGGATAAAGGCATAAATTATCACCTCGAACACAAGATATAGTGTTACAGGGGTTCTTTGACTCCAATAAAAATAAGTTATTTTTATAAAAATCAAAAAGTTATATTTAGGGTGTTGTAGCGATACAGCAAGTGAGAAAAATAAGGTCGGGAGCCAAAATGCTGAAAGCAGTGGAGTCATCAAAAAAATCAAACGCAGAAGAGACAAAGGAAATTCCAGTCCAATCGGTTTCGTTAGATATATGGGATAAAAAATATTGTCTTAAAACCAAAGATGGTGAGTATGTTGATAAAAATATGGATGACTCTTATGCGCGTGTTGCTCGTGCATTAGCTGATGTAGAGCCAACCAAAGAAAAACAAGAACAATGGCACGAGAAATTTTTATGGGCGCTCCGTCATGGTGCTATTCCAGCTGGCCGCATTACTTCTAATGCGGGTGCTTTAGAGCACAAGCCGGCTACGTCTACCATCAACTGTACCGTTTCTGGTGTGGTGGAAGACAGCATGGATAATATTTTAGACAAAGTGCACGAAGCTGGCTTGACGCTCAAAGCCGGCTGCGGCATTGGTTACGAGTTTTCAACACTACGCCCAAAAGGCGCTTTTGTTGCGGGCGCTGGTGCATATACCAGTGGCCCACTTTCATTTATGGATATCTACGACAAAATGTGTTTCACCGTTTCGTCTGCTGGTGGTCGTCGTGGTGCTCAAATGGCAACCTTTGATATCAGCCATCCAGATGTCACTGACTTTATTAAAGCTAAGCGTGAAGATGGTCGTTTACGTCAATTCAACCTTTCTTGCCTCATCACCAAAGAGTTTATGGAAGCGGTTAAGGCAGATTTGGATTGGAAACTGGCATTCCCCGTTACAGAAAAAGAAGCCATTGTTGATGGCTTAAATACCAACGATGAAGAACAAGTGGTCTGGCGTGAATGGCCAGTAAAAGGTAAATATCTCACTAAAGAGAATGGTGTTGATGCAGGTAAAGTCGCTTGCCGTGTGTATAAAACCATTAAGGCGCGCAATTTGTGGAATGTCATCATGTCTAGCACTTATGACTTTGCCGAGCCTGGCTTTATCCTGATTGATCGTGTGAATGAAATGAATAACAACTGGTTCTGCGAGAACATCCGCGCAACCAACCCATGTGGTGAGCAACCATTACCACCTTACGGTGCGTGCTTACTCGGCTCTGTTAATTTAACCAAATTTGTTAAAAAACCATTCACAGATGAAGCTTATTTTGATTGGGCAGAGTATAAAGAAGTTGTCGCTATCTTCACTAGAATGCTCGATAACGTCGTCGAAATTAACGGATTACCACTAGAAAAACAACGCCAAGAAATTGCGCGTAAACGCCGTCACGGTATGGGTTATTTAGGCCTAGGTTCTACACTCACCATGATGAAGCAAAAATACGGCAATGAAGAATCACTGAAATTCACAGAAGAAGTCACTCGTGTGATGGCTGAAATCGGCTGGGAAACTGGTATTCAACTAGCAGAAGAAAAAGGCGCAGCGCCGATTATGGATGAAAAATTTACCATCACGGCGGACATGCTAGCTAAACGGCCAGAGATGGCAGCTGATGGTTACAAGGTTGGTCAAAAAATTGCAGGTAAAGTATTGCTGGGTAAATACAGCCGCTATATGCAGCAGTTCCCAGTAGGTTTACGTAACAAAATTGCAGAAAAAGGCGTGCGCTTTACCCATCACAGTTCTATCGCACCAACAGGTACCATTTCACTGTCATTGGCAAACAACGCAAGTAACGGTATTGAGCCAAGTTTTGCGCATCACTACAACCGCAACGTGATTCGTGAAGGTAAAAAATCTAAAGAGAAAGTCGATGTTTTCTCATATGAACTATTGGCATACCGTGAATTGATTAATGCTCAAGCGATGCCATTTAGTGATAAAGCAGAAGAAAAACTGCCAGACTACTTTATGGATTCATCCACCATTAAAGCTAAAGCGCATGTGGATATTCAAGCAGCTGCACAAAAATGGATTGATAGCTCTATTTCAAAAACCATTAACGTACCAACCGATTATGACTTTGAAGATTTCAAGAGCATCTATCTCTACGCTTACGATAAAGGTTTAAAAGGGTGTACCACTTTCCGCTTTAACCCAGAAGCATTCCAAGGCGTATTGGTAACAGAGAAAGATCTAGAAAGCACCACGTATAAATTTACGCTAGAAGATGGCACAGAGATTGAGGCCAAGGGGAATGAAGAGATTGAGTATGATGGGGAGATTCATAGTGCGGCGAATCTTTATGACGCCCTGAAAGAAGGCTACTACGGAAAATTCTAGTTTTAAGCTGCTGCGCTCTTGAGGGCGTTGTTGAAAATAAGCTTTAAATCCTCATGTATGTTTATATACATTCCGGTTCAAAACTTATTTTCGCCTAGCCCTCAAATCGCTCGCGACGCTTAAATTCTAGAATTTTGGTAGCGCTTAAAACGAGTTTTAGTCATAAGCGCTTCAGACGTTGAGAATGATTGAAATAAACATAAAACTTAATTAAAAGAATTCCCTCCCCCGCTAAAGGGGGAGGGCTAGGGTGGGGGTAGCCTCACTTAAAAAGTGAGATGGCTCACAAGGAGAGAGAAAATGGCAATTAAAATTGAGAAAAAAATCACTGCATACAACTTAGTCACGCCAGAGAGCAAAGAAGAAAAGGCCAGAGCAGAAGAAGCCGCAAAAAGTAATTTGGTGCAGATGGGTGAGCCACTTAGCCGCCCAGAAGAGTTAGTAGGTAATACCTACAAAATTAAAACACCAGTCACAGAGCATGCGCTCTATATCACCATTAATGACATCATCATGAACGAAGGCACACCGCAAGAGCACCGCCGCCCGTTTGAAGTGTTTATTAACTCCAAAAACATGGAGCACTTTCAATGGATTGTTGCCCTCACCCGCGTCATGTCTGCCGTGTTCCGTAAAGGTGGCGATGTTACCTTCTTGGTAGAAGAGCTAAAAAGCGTATTTGAGCCAAGTGGCGGTTACTTTAAAAAAGGCGGCAAATTCGTACCAAGCCTAGTCGCTGAAATTGGTGAAGTAGTTGAGAAGCACTTGCAAAACATCGGCATGTTAGAAAAGCAAGGCCTAGATGAGCACCAACAAAAACTAGTCGAAGAAAAGAAAACAGAATACCTAGAAAAACACGCCGAAAGTGGCGAAGCAATGAACGATGAAGGCTTTCCAAAAGGCGCCACGCTGTGTAAAAAATGTAATACCAAAGCCAGCATAATTATGGATGGCTGTTTGACTTGCTTGAATTGTGGTGAAAGTAAGTGTGGGTAAGAAAAAAGGAGCTTCGGTTCCTTTTTTGTTAGGAGCTTCAAATTATTACATTTAAAACATAAAAATAAGGAATCATAATTTCATTTATGATTGCACCAGAAAAAAGCCAATTATCACTGTTTGAGTTTGACCCTTCTAATGTCCAAGCCTCAGAAAAAGAGCCTGTCCAAGACGTTGAGTCTGCTTTCAGTAAATATATTATTTATGTGGATGAGAGTGGGGATCATAGTCTACAAAGTATCGATGAACATTACCCTATATTCGTATTAGCTTTTTGTGTTTTTCATAAACGCCACTATAGTGAGGCAATTGTCCCAGCCTTAGAGAAGTTTAAATTTAACTACTTTGGTCATGACCAGATTGTGTTGCATGAAAATGAAATAAGAAAAGAAAAAGAGCCTTTCAATATCTTCAAGGGAAAAGATGAAAAGAATGATTTTCTTGAGGATTTAACAAAGATTATAGGTTTTAGCAATTTCGTTCTAATCAGTTCTATTATTGATAAACGCTCTCTTGCAAAACAAGATGAATCAAAAGGTAATCCCTATCACTTGGCATTGAGCTTGTGCATGGAAAAGTTATATGACTTTTTAAAAGAAAAAAACCAGCATGATAAGAAAGCGCATGTAGTGGTTGAGTGCCGTGGAAAAAAAGAAGATAGTGAGCTAGAGCTCGAATTTAGAAGGATTTGTGATGGGAATAATAAAAGAGGTTTAACTCTTCCATTTGAAGTGATTTTTTCTGATAAGAAGGTAATGTCATCAGGGTTGCAGCTTGCAGATTTAGTTGCTAGGCCTATTGGATTGAGCTTGCTGAAGCCAGAGCAGCCAAACCGCTCATTCGAGGTGCTCAAAGAGAAGTTTTACTGTATTGGCGGGAGGGATAATGTAGGAAAAGACTATAAAGGGGAAGGTTTAATGTTTTATCCTTATTCCCCAGATAGCGAAAAGCCCCGATGAAACTCACCGAGGCAATAACGCCGACCGGGCACCCCCAATCCACTTAGGACCATTATAAGCTAAAAAATTCTGGATATAAACAAGAATTAATGTAGTTTTCTGACTTAGTTGTTTCTTTGCGAAAAAATAACACAGAATAACTGGTGATAAAAAAATAATAGGAGTCAGTGTAATATTAAATAACAATACAAACCACTACAGTAAATGCTGATGAACAATAAAAGAAAAAATCTAAAAAAATTGAGCCGTAATCAAGATATTAATGAGACTCAAGAACAAAATTTAGCTAGCCTAGACTATATTAAGATTTTTGCGTTTCTGCTGTCTATCAGTGGTGTATTTCTGATAGTACTGGGTTATGGTCGAATAACTGGTTTGGCGGCAATCTTTGGGTTGACCGCATTAGAGCTTGTGGATGATAAGACGGACTTTCTATACGAAGCAGCAGTACCATTGATGCAGTTCTATACCCAAGTGGTTGAAATGTTGTCCTCATCAATTTTTTGGACTTTAATACTTGTCTTTACTGGCATATTCTCGATTTTATACATCATAATCCGTTGTTTACGTAGTTCGCCAGAAATAAGACGAAACATAAGCTCTAAAGTTGACAGGGTTGGTTACTTTTTTGAAAGCTCTGCTTTTGATTTAGGTCCAGTATTAGGTTTTATTCGGGCCATTGTAAAAATACTTACTGAAATTTTTACTTTCTTGTCTCCTATATGGTATTTGCTATGTGTTATCACATTAGTTCTCTTGGTTGGTCTTGGTGGGTACTACCGAGGTCAAAAGTTAGCCAAAGACTACATAGTTTACCCAAATAATTGTGCAGGAGATTTAACTGGGAAGTCTGGAAAAGAAAAAGTTGCAATTTGTGTTGCTGTGCTCAATGATGGAAATGAAATAGCAAGAGGCCGCATAATCGCTTCAACAAAAGAACGTATTTTCTTGTACATAAAGAACGAAGATAATGCACGTATTACAAGATCTTATCCAATTCATAATGCAATTATCGAGCGAGTAGATACAGAACTATCACTTCCAGAGCGAATAAATAGGGTCATAGAAAATAAATGAGAAAATAAATGGTTTCAGACAAGAATAAATCTAAATAGCTCACATAAGTGGAATCGTTTACAGCCCACTGCATTTTTTTAGTATTGATTTTTTTACGGTTTGATAAATTTGAGCGTCATCCGATCGCTTTCACCAATGGCAATATATTGGTCACGGTTTTGTTCACCAAGGCGTAACATTGGTGGAAGTGTCCATACCCCTTTCGGATGGTCTTTGGTGTCTTTAGCGTTGGCATTAATTTCAGAAGATGCTGCTAATACAAAGCCCGCTTCTTTTGCTAGCGTAATAACAAGTGCTTCAGTGACATAGCCAGATTGATTCATCGTTGCAATGTCGGTACCTACTTTTGCACGATGATCAGTAATGCCGAGGGTGCCGCCAGATTTAAGTACGTTAAACGCGGCTTGGAACATTTCTTTGGCATAATCACCTTTGACCCAGTTATGCACATTTCTAAACGTTAATACGGTATCAGCACTATTGTCCTCACCGAGAGACCAATAGGATGGTGGGCCGATTTCAGTAAAGTGAATCGCATCATAGTGTTTTGGTTTGCTTGCTAAATACTCTTCAAGTTCACGCTGCATGTTTTGGCGCCACGTTGGTCCATCGTTGCGTGGAAAACCCGCTACAATAAATTCACCACCACCTTGCTTGATATAAGGCGCTAAGATTTCGGTATACCAGCCTTTGCCAGGCCATATTTCTATCACGGTGGCATCCGCTTTAACGTCAAAAAATTCGAGTGTTTGCTGGGGGTGGCGTGCAACATCACGTGCACGGTTTTGTTCGCTACGTTGTTCACCATTGATGCTATTTTTAAGTAGGCTATTTTGCGTGGTGCAGGCCGAGGCCAGACCTGTTAACAAAATCAACAATAAGTGGGGTAGACGTAAGCGGAAAAAGTGCATGGGAGACCCTAGATGATTATCAGTAAATGAGACGATTTTTTCAGTATAGAAGTTCAAACAATCGCTTTGGTTACTTTTCGCTATAGATTCGAGCTTAGATTGGGGAGACATTCCTGATTTTATGAATTTTATTTAACTATTAATTCATTAATTTCTTCATAAACCAGGTTGGCAATTTTATCTTGCCCGACTAAATTTGGATGAGCACCATCAAAAGTATCTTTATTTATATCCCAAGTGAGGAAAAGAGGAATAACTTTTATTTCAGAGTTAGATTGATTTAAATCGTAAGCGACTTTCCAAGTTAAGTAATGCATCTCATCATTATAATCACCTGGTACTTGAATGATGATAATTTTAACCTCGCTATTGTTACTGCGTAATAAATGAATAATTCTATTCAATGGTTGCGTGATTGTAGATTCGGAAACGTCTGCTTGATCATTAGATCCAAGATGAATTATTGCGATATCAATAGTGCTAAGGGCCTGAATATTGTTAGCTAAATAATCTGCAACTGCATTCGTTTTTCTACCATAGTAGCCTTCATGTTCTGGATCGAAGTTGCTGGGCCATTGAAAACTAACATCAAGCCCTCTATGTTGGGTACCAATAAAATCTGCTTTTATCGTCGGGTGATTACTTAGCTTATTTTGTAAGGGCAAGCGGTAAGTGTACTCATCATTTAGATGACCGCCTTGCGTAATGGAGTCACCAATACATAATATGTTAACAAGCTTTTTTTCTTCAGCAGCCGAAGTTGATGAAATAACAATTAGGGAGAGTAAAAGTAATAAATTGATTGATTTTTTCATCATGTGATCTCAATACTACAATAACCGTTTCAAATAAGTAAGCCACTAGCTTGTAATCCTATTCCTACATTCGTTTCATCCTATTCCTATTTAATCTATCCACATTATTGATTAGTCTGTATAGACAATAAAATTGTTTTTATTGTTTAACAATAACGTAAGGAGATTGATATGATGGAGAAATTAATTACAAGCATGATTTTAGTTTTTGGTTTAGCGGCATTTAATGTGCACGCTGACACAACGAAAGATGGTAAAACGTCTGATGATGCACGCAAATCTGTGCAAGAACAAAAGAATGATCTGCCTGATTCTAGGAAAACAGGTGACTACCTTAAAAAGAAATCTGTTAAAAATCCAAATGACAAAGCAGTTGATATGGATAAAAGCACTAGAACAGAAGAAGACCCAGAAGATGGTGGGATGGATTTAGAAAGCAAATAAATGATTTGCACATTAGATAGATGCTACAAACAAAGGCACACTGAAAGATAGTGTGCCTTATTTTTTTAACTTACTTAGCTTTAAACTTTAGGAACACAATCATATAGCCTATTGATTAATAGATTGATACTCATCAAGTTTAATCAACTTAAGGTGTCCTTTCCTTATAGAAATTTTACGATTTGTGATGTAATAAGCGTTTGTATAACAGTAAACTTGAGTTATGTGTATTCAGTGGTCAATTAACAGAGAGTATCAATGGCAGTAGATAACAAAATAGAACATAACTATAGTCGTTTATTGGTGTTTGGCATTAGTTTACTATTACTTATCGGTTTTGCTGCAACCAGTTTAATCAGCTATTACTTGGCAAATAAGTCTATACAAAATCGGATTCGGACCGATAGCTTGCCACTAACGAGTGATAATATTTTTTCGCATGTGCAGCGTGATTTAATTAGCCCTGTGCTGATTTCATCTGTCATGTCAAAAGACACTTTTGTCCGTGATTGGATTTTGAGTGGTGAAAAGGATATTAAGCCGATCATTAATTATCTGAATGAAATTCAGCAGCAATATCACACCATTACTTCTTTCTTTATTTCGGATAAGTCACTTCGCTATTATCACAGCAGTGGGGTGTTAAAAAAGGTTAGTCCGCAAGACCCCAAAGATGCTTGGTACTTTAAAGCGATTAAAGTAGAAGGCGATTATGATATTAATTTGGATGCTGATACGGCGGAACCCAATAGAACTAACTTTTTTGTTAATCATAAAATCTATGACTATGACCGTCAGCTGTTAGGGATTATTGGTGTTGGGTTAGCATCAGAGATTATTCGCAATCGAATTGACGAGTACCAGCAACAATTCAATAGAACCGTTTATTTTGTGAATAAAAAAGGAGAAGTGACTTTACATGGTACGCATTTCTCCAAAGAAAAGTCACTACATAACATGCATGGCATGCAGATGATTAGCGAAGATATGCTTGATAAGCCCTTGGCTAGTTTTGTATACGATAATGGGGAGCACAATGTGTTTGTTAACACCCGTTACGTTGAAGAGCTTGATTGGTATATTGTGATTGAAGAAGCGCACACAGAGCAGACAGCAATGCTACAAGCTTTGTGGGTTAATCTTATATTAAGCGCCCTAGTCACCTTTGTTATTGGTTGGCTAATCCATTATCTTATTCAACGGCAACAGTCAGAATTGCGTGAATTGCTCACTAGGGATTATTTGACCAATTTAGCTAGTCGTCAGGGTTTTGAGCCTGTGTTTAATCAAATGCTAAGATCAGCAGAACGCTCAGATGAATCTCTAAGTATTTTATTGATTGATATTGATCACTTTAAAAAAGTGAATGATCAATTAGGCCATTTGGAAGGCGATGTTGTTTTACAGACGATGGCAGATATATTACATGATAGTGTTCGCGCTTGTGATGCTATTTGTCGCTGGGGTGGTGAGGAGTTTATTATTGCATTTGCCAACTGTGATGCAAAATCTGCTTTTATTATCGCAGAAAAAATTCGACATCTCTCTGCCGAAAAACTATCGAATTCAACAGATTCTAAAGAGCCAATCACGGTGAGCATCGGCATTGCCGAATACGATTTAAACGAGACTAGCGACCAGCTATTTTCACGTGCGGACGAGGCACTTTATCGTGCTAAAAATGGTGGGCGAAATCAGTCTGCTTATGCGGATTAGAAATCATCGTTAACTAGGTTGAGAAGAGTCTGCCGCATCCTACAATCAATGGTTGATAGGCTGGAAACAAGTAATCAAACAATGGATTGCTTCGTCACTGCGTTTCTCGCAATGACGGTTTGTCACTGCGAGGTCAAAGGCCGTGGCAGTCCAGCTTTAATTTACAATTTCTGCCAAATACTTAATCCGCCTAAACTACTTAATAGTTACCCTATGTTTGTTATTAAGTTTTGAGTCTGTAGATGGGCTATATCAATTCTTCAACATGCTTTTTAATATTGGCAGCCATTTTTTTAGTGGGTAAGTCGTTTTCATCATCACCAAATGGGTCTTCGATTTCTTCTGCAATCAGCTCTAAACTAGCTAACACGTAGAAGATAAACACAACGATTGGAATGACGTAATAGCCGAGGCTAAATACAAAACCAAATGGCAGTGTCATGACATAAAAGAAAATAAATTTTTTGATGAAGGCACTATAAGAGTAAGGAATAGGTGTGTTTCTAATGCGTTCACATGCGCCACAAATATCGGTAAACGATTGCAGCTCGGCGTTAATAATATAAAACTGTTCACCTGTTATTTTGCCTGATGTATAGAGCTGGTTGGCATGTTGAAATAATAGTTTTGCTACTTGGTTTGGGCTATGTGTTTTGTGGTCAATGGCTAAATCTAAGTCATCAAACAACATCTGGCTTACTTCTTCATTGCCTAAATGTTCAGCTAGTACTGCCGCATAGGTGGGGATAGCTTTTTTAAAAAAGTTGCGATCGCTTTCTTCTGTACAGTACGCGGAAAGTTTTAGTGCTAGGTTGCGGCTATTATTAACTAAAGCACCCCATAATTTTCTGCCCTCCCACCAACGCTCATAAGCGGTGTTAGTTCTGTAGGCTAATAATAGTGATAGTACAAACCCTACTGTGGTGTGCAACAGAGGGATATTTTTAACGTGGCTTTGTGCGGAAAGCTGCCAATATTCTATTTCCAAATAGGCAATACCACCCGAATAACAGCCAATTAAAATCATCATGGGGATTAGTTGCCGAAAGGTATCCGATTCATGAAAGCGAAAGATAAAAGTTAGCCAGTCTTTTGGGTTGTATTGAACCATATGTTTAGTCTATTGAAGTTGTGATCATGCGTTGAAATTTCAGGCGAGTATAGCATGACAGGTATGTGCAAATAATAGGTTAGAAAAGATTTAAACTTGACCCAAATGGGCGGGTGGTTATTTTTATAAATAGTGCAATAATCCATTGCAAGCATGTTTGCTTATCTCTCATTCCATATAAATAATAAAAAGGTGTCTTATGTTTAAAAAAATCGTTTTTCCATTGATTGTATTAACGTTGTTAAGTGGTTGTGCCTCTGTGCCGATGGAGACCTCACAAAGAACTACCGAAGTAAAACAATATAATCCGCCTGCTGACGGAAAAGCAGGGTTATATATTTATCGTTATGGCTCGTTTGGTGCTGCCTTAAAGAAGGATGTTTGGATTGATGGGGATTGCATTGGTGAAACTGCACGCAATGTGTTTTTTTATGAGGAAGTTGCTGGTGATCAAGAACACAAAATTTCGACAGAATCAGAATTTTCACCGAATGACTTATTACTAAAAGCAGAGAGTGGTAAACATTATTTTATTCAGCAATATATTAAATTTGGCGCCTTTGTGGGTGGTGCGGGATTAAAGCTGGTTGATGAAGAAGAAGGTAAAAAACAAATAGCAGATCTAGGTTTGGCGACAAAAGGACATTGCAATCAAGCTAAGGATGTTACAGAGCAAACAAGCAGCGCAGAGTAGGCTCACCATTAAACTGATACTGCATTCATGAATTTAATGACTATGTGTTCATGAACAGGCATAGGGTATTGTTTTAGGATTCGTGGATAATATAATCATACGAACATGACATGATGTCGGTTCGAACCAAACAAGGAGAAATATTATGTGGACAACACCAGCAGCTACAGAAATGCGTTTTGGCTTTGAAGTAACAATGTACGTAATGAACAAATAATATTCCGAACAAGAACAACGGTACGCACTGGTCTGTGTAAGATTAGTCAATAGAAAGATAAAGCCCGCTTAGTTGCGGGCTTTATCTTTGTTAACTATGTTGTATTGCTTTGGTGAATGTTTTTACCAATTTTACTGGGGATAATGGTTTGATTGTATTTAACTTGCTCATAAACTTTACAATACTCTGCTCCTATTAATAAAATCATGCACGAATAAGAAACCCACAACATGAGTAATACTAATGATCCTGCCGCGCCAAAACTTGATTCTGGCTCCGCAATATTAAAATAAATGTTTAAACTATACTCCCCTATTTCGAATAGTATTGTCGCTAAAATACCGCCCATTAATGAAGAGCGCCAATGGATGTTGGCATCTGGCAGAATTTTATAAATCAACGTAAATAATAAAATCACGATAGAAAATGATGTCAATATATTGGCAATATTTACAAAAACAGTAAATGAAGCTGAAAACTGTGCACTTATCCAATCGTTAAGCAATGAGATTGCTGCAGTGAGTAATAGGGACATTAAAAGTAGCAAGCCTAAGATCAATACCATTCCAAATGAAATGAGTCTAGTTTTAAAAAAAGCAAATATCCCAGAAGATTGACTAACTTCTACATCAAAGACATTATTAAGAGAGCGCTGAAGATGAGCAAATAATCCTGTTGCGCCAAAGGATAGCGTTAACATACCTACGAGTAATGCCCATTTTCCTGTATCTTTATATTGTGTATCTATAACGATTTCGTTAAGACTGCGTGCAATATCTCTGCCTAGCACCTGAGTTATTTGATTAGTCACTAAATCGTCAATCTGTCGTTGATCAAATACTAAAGCAGCCACTGACATGACGATAATAATTAATCCAGGAAAAGAAAAAATAGCATAATAAGCAGCCGCCGCACTATGCGTAAAAGGGTCGTCTGCGAGCCAATTTTTTAGTGATCTGATAAATAGTTTAAACATTAACTATAAATGATACTCGAAATGATACATTGGGTTAATCGATTAAAATTATTTTTAACGCTAAGCTACTATATAAAAAAATATCACTTAAGATTAAACATAATATTTTACAGGCCAGATTGAATAATCAATATCATGAAAAATACGACTCTTTTTTTAATATCTTTTGCAGCATTGCTTTTAACATTAACCGCTTATGGTGACGAATTAAATGATATTACAAGCGAGCAGGCCATTACAGATAACGCAATTATTATTGATAGTACTAATGTACCAGATAGTAAGATTAGTAAACGTCTCAAAGATATTTTTATAGAGTTAGATGATTTGAAAGCCATTTCGGTGGATGTAAAAAATGGAGTTATCACATTAAGTGGGATTGTAAATTCATCTAAAAATCAAAATATTGCGATTAAACTGGCAAAGCAAATACAAGGTGTAGTTGCTGTTGAAAGTAATTTAGAAGTGAATCGTGCGATTGATCAGCGATTAAGTACCGTTCTAAACAAAGCACAAAATTTATTTGATCGTTCGGTAGAGTTCTTACCAGTATTGATTATTGCAATACTTACATTTATTTTGTTTTGGCTACTTGGCGGTTGGATTTCTCATAACAATACATTACTTAAAAAAATCACACCCAATCAATTTATTGCAAACCTTCTGGGCCAGGTTCTACATTTGATAATTATAGTGCTTGGCTTAATCATGGCTTTATCATTGTTAGATGCGACTAGTCTTTTGAGTACAATTTTAGGTGCTGCTGGCATTATTGGTTTGGCTGTTGGTTTTGCAGTGAAAGATACTGTTGAAAACTATATTGCGAGTATTTTACTAAGTTTGCGCAACCCATTTGAGTTCAATGATTTTATTGATATCGATGGTAATTTAGGTAACGTAGCAAGGCTAACAACAAGAGCAACCATTTTAATATCACCTGACGGTAATCATATTCGTATACCCAATGCGAAGGTTTTTAAGGCGGTGATTGTGAACTATACGCGTAACCCGCAAAGAAGATTTCAATTTGATATTGGTGTTGATTCTGCCCAAGACTTGAAGGTTGCTCAGCATATAGCATTAAAAACAATTAGTTCCATTGAGGGCATCTTGCAAGAACCAAAACCTCAGGCATTTATTCAGGAGTTAGGTGATTTTAATGTGGTTATTCGTTTCTTTTGTTGGGTTGATCAAGCCAATTTTGATTTTGGAAAAGTGCGTAGTGAAGCAATTCGTTTATGTAAATTAGGATTTGATCAGGCTAATATCGTTATGCCAGAGCCTATTTATCAAATACGTATGAACGATTCTGTTAGTGAGTCAAATTTATCTTCAAACAAACATGTTTCCAGTATAAAAAGTAAGACAAAGTCGCAATCAGATATTATAGATAATGGATATTTGGAAGATTTGACACCAGATGACTCAGTAGAAATAAAGGCTAGAGAAGAGCTACATTCAGCAAAGGGTGAGAATCTATTAAATGATAATGCACCTAAAGAATAATGTCTCACCATTAAACTGATACTGCATTCATGAATTTAATGACCTAGCGTTCATGAACAGGCATAGGGTGTTTTTTCAGTTAACATGGATAATAGATTTATACGAACAAGGCACAATGTCAGTTCGAACCAAACATTAGGAGAAATATTATGTGGACAACACCTGCAGCTACAGAAATGCGTTTTGGCTTTGAAGTAACAATGTACGTAATGAACAAATAATGCATTACAAAAGTACACAGGTGCAAGCATTTTGGCCGTTACATCTGTTTGGATGCACTTGCCCCATTTGCGCTAGCCATTAAACCGTCTTTTAATGCTACGCAAAACAAAGCCCGCTTAATGCGGGCTTTTTGTTATGTACTAATTGTATGTATGTAACTAGGTTGCCGTAATTGAATAAGAGACTAATACGATATAAATTTATATAATTATGTGCGAGAGAATCAACATGGTGAAAAACTGATATAAAATCCACTGTTTGTTGTCCATTTCAGGAGTTAACCATGCAATTTAGTCAATCTTCAAATCGCTATAGCGCAATTTCAATTGCGATGCATTGGTTGATGTTTTTATTAATGGTAGCTGTTTATGCCTGCATTGAATTAAGGGAAATTTATCCTAAAGGCAGTGACCCACGAGAGGCATTAAAGATGTGGCATTTTATGCTGGGGCTTTGTGTGTTGTTATTAATCTGGGTGCGCTTATTTTTTATTGCTAAAAGACAAAGCCCCGATATTGTGCCAACGCCACCAAGATGGCAGCATCTGTTATCAAAGGCTGTGCAAGGTTTACTCTATTTGTTAATGATTGGTTTGCCTATACTTGGGTGGCTAATGTTAAGTGCTAAGGGAAAGGTCATTCCTTTTTTTGGTTTAGAATTGCCTGCGCTCATGGCTGAGAATAAAGAGCTGGGGAGTTTATTCAAAGAAATACACGAAACAGGCGGCACGGTTGGCTATTATTTAATTGGGCTACATGCAGTTGCTGCTTTATTTCATCATTACGTGATGCGCGATAATACTTTATTAAGAATGTTGCCTAGTTATAGAAAGTAATTTACCTTAATTTTGCCATAGGCCTATGATAGATGCGTCTTTCATTAACTGAGGTAATATCATGGGAAAAGGTCAGAAAAGCAATAAAGAAGTTAAAAAGCCAAAAAAAGAAAAGTTGCCTACCGTTCCAACCAAGTAGTGCTTAATACTGACAAGCTTAATTGCTGAAAGTACACCAGCAATTAAACCTGTTGAAAGCGCTGTATGCAAAATCCATCGACTAATAATTTGTGGACTAACATTTATTTCCTTGTGATTAAGTACTTTTAGCTTTTTAATTAAATCATTTCAGTTAGTTTAAAAGTTGCTGGCATTACATAGGTCTAAGCAACTAAACAGGTAAAACCAAACAAATAAAATCGCAAATGGTCGAACTATCCTCATATCTGTTTGACATATAGGGGTTGTGCGGGTGTTTGTTAATTTGCCATAGCAGCATCTACCAGCCAGATATTGCTTAAACTAATTCAGAAAAGTTCTCCCGATTTTTTTACTTTAAATAGTGATTGTCAACAGTATGATGGCATCATTGACTAGGATAGTATGATTCATGAATGTTAATTTAAAGTTTGCCATACAGCGAATCTCAATAGGAATATTAGCTGTTTTGTTTAGTGCATGTTCACCAGTTAAATTGCTAAATTCAATTATCCCGACCGATCAATATTCAATTAAAGAAAATATTGCTTATGGCGAATTAGAACGCCAAAAGCTAGACCTTTATATTCCAAACAATAAAGGTGATAAACCATTACCAGTTGTGCTTTTTTACTATGGAGGGGGATGGGATTCTGGGAAGAAAGAAAACTATTTATTTGTTGCTGAGGCCTTTACCTCAAAAGGATTTTTAACGGTTATTCCAGATTACCGTGTCTTTCCAGATGTTAAGTTTCCTGAGTTTATGCGTGATCCGGTAAGTGCGGGGCAGTGGATCAAAGAATCTATTGCCAGTTATGGTGGTGATCCAAATAATATATTTGTGGTAGGTCATTCCGCGGGTGCGCATATCGGCATGATGTTGAATTTGAATAAAGATTATTTAGCATCAGTAGAATTAAAACCTGATCAATTTCGTGCTTTTATCGGGCTTGCTGGTCCATATGATTTCTTGCCACTGCAATCTAAACGGCTGAAGGATATTTTTGGGCCAGAAGAAACAAGATGGCAGTCGCAACCAATCAATTTTGTAACAGGTGAAAATCAGCCAGCATTATTAATGGTTGGATTAAAAGACGATACCGTTTGGCCTAAAAATACAATTAATTTAGCCAAAGCGATTAAAGACAAAAATGGGGAAGTCGAGGTTTTAGAATATCCAAGCTATAGCCATGTGGATATGGTGGCTAAGCTAGCAAAGCCGTTTAGAGGGAACAGTACTTTATTAGACGATATGGTGCAATTTATGCAGCAAACGCAGCAATAAAAGCTAAGGATGCTATTAGTCATATAGCTAGTACGCAATAGCCTCACAATTAACCGCATTGGTCATTCATGAATTTAATGACCTTGCGTTCATGAACAGGCATAGGGTGTTTTTTCAGCAAACATGGATAATAGAACTATACGAACAAGACATAATGTCGGTTCGAACCAAACAAGGAGAAATATTATGTGGACAACACCAGCAGCTACAGAAATGCGTTTTGGTTTTGAAGTAACAATGTACGTAATGAACAAATAATGCATTACAAAAGAACATCGGTGCAAGCATTCTGGCCGTTTCATCAGTTAGGATGCACTTGCCCCATTTGTGCTAGCAATTAAACCCTTTTTTAATGCTACGCAAAACTAAGCCCGCTAAAATAGCGGGCTTTTGTTTGTATACTTGATAATTGAGCTTTATCAGCTCTTTATAAATCAACTCTGGTTTTTACATGCTGCTTCAAAAACACGACGTTGAATTGCAATGTTTTCAAGCTCATTCCTGACATGAAAGCCTTCAGGACAAGCGCTAAGTGCAGCTTGTTTGCAATCATTCCAACTTTTTATCCCACTGCAAGTATATTCTGCCCATGCATACTCATTTATTTTTGCTAACTGACTTTGCGCTGCGCACCCACTAATCAGAAATCCAACTAGTATGATATATCGTTTCATAAATGCTCCTGTATGGTCATTTATACGACATGCTAAACATTAATTTAGTTGCTAAAAAACGGGCATTCGCCCGTTTTTATTTGTACCAATCATTAATCAAACTGATAGTTGATGTGTGGTCTTTTACTACGGAACTGTCTATTTAATCTTTTACCTGCTTTTTCTTCTTGCTCATCAACATACGTTGCACCAACCCACTCATCATCAGCACTGTAGGCATCTTTATTTTTAACTGCTGGATTTTGTGCAGCTCTTCTGCTGATAAATTTAAGTCTTAATGCGTTGTTCACATCTTTGTCTGCTTGTGAAGCGTCTGCTAAGTGAAATACTTCTTCAGATGAGTTGGCAGCTTGCTGACCGCTTTCTTGGTTTGCATAGGCATTAATTGATACACTTAATAATAATGCGCTTAATAGTGATAATGTTTTCATTTTGCTTCTCCTAGTAATTAGTCTCTAAATATAAAGCCTTTCTGAGTGAAACGCTTTATCATGAGACGTATTGTGCGCTTACTAAGTCAATAAAAAATCTACTGATATACCTATATTGGTATATACCAAACGGCATATATGAAATATGATATTTACGCAGTCCTAATGGTGAGGTGTCTTTGAGTTGTCCTGATAAAATTGCCAAATGATGTCATTGGCATTGATGGCGGTCGAACCAGCTGCATTACCACGTACTTTGGTGCCGCCAGGCCAAGAGTGACCACCTGTTTCGGTAACACACAGTTTTACTTGCGTGTTGTTTTGGCAGTGCGAATATAAATCGCAATAGGCACCTTTTACTTCCAATACGCGTTGGGGTGCAGCATTGCAGGCATTGATACTCACCCATTTTTGAATCGTATCGGGCACTGGAACAAAGTGTGCATGGGTTTTAGATTTGACACCTGAACCACCACTAAAAAGAACATGATCATCGTCCAACGCATGAATATGTAAAATTGAAATAGCACGGCTAGGCTTGCAGCTTTGGGTCCCATCAGTGCCAGCAACGGAGGCAATGGCAGCAAATGTGTCGGTCAGCTCGCACGCCAAGCGATATGACATCATGCCACCATTAGACATCCCATTGGCATAAATGCGGTTAGTATCAATATTAGCTCTAGTTTTTATATCGGCAACCACTGCTTTAATCACGCTCACATCATCAATATTCTCATCCCTAGCTTTACCACAACAAATGCCTGCGTTCCATGTGGCCAGTTTACCACTGCGGAAACGACTATAGCCATTAGGGAAAACTGCGATAAAGCCTGCTTCTTCTGATTTAGAAATCAAGTGATAGTATTTTTCTGTGGCTTGGTATTCCATATTGCCACCGCCACCATGTAGCGATAGCACCATAGGGGTTGGTTGATTGGGGTTATAGCTTTTAGGGACATGTATCATGTATTGTCTTTTTTGGTTGGGTCTGTCCAAGCTAAAGGTATAATCGCCTGCTACTAGCATCGTCGTTTTATCTGCTTGTCGTGCTGATTTAAAATCCTTCAGGCGCTCTTTTAATGTGCCTTCTGACCAAGTTAAACTACTGAACAGGAGTGCTGATAATAGGGTAAGTATTACAAAGTGTAGCCTTTTAAGTTGCATGATCGTTACCTTTGCGATTTGATTAATAGTATAAACGCAGAACAAGCTGTTTCGACTACAGTCGTTTCGTGAGGCAGAACGAATATCTCATCATGTTTTCTGGTCTAAGTGAATAATGACTAACTGAACTAATAATCTTGTTCTCTTTGCCAAAAGCGTAGCATTAATGGTTTAACACTGATGCCGTGCAAAAGAATAGATAAGGTGACAACAATCAGCGTAATTTGTGTGAGTTGTAATGCCAGTTTTTCGGGCAGCCCATGCTGTATGGCGTACATTAAATAATAGAGCGAACCGATACCTCTCACACCAAACCAGGCAGCTAATCCTCTAATACGCCAATTAGTGTTGGTGCCCAGCAATGCAATGAGTACACTAACAGGACGTGCAACGATAAATAAGAATAATGCTACTGCCACGGCTTGCCAACTCCATGAGTTGATGAATAATGTACCACCGATAAGCAATATTAATACGAGCTCTGATAGCCGTTCTAAATGTTCTTTAAAAATGAGTGAGCTTTCACTTACCGTTGGTTCTTCTATTGGCTTCAATGCGGTTTCATGGATATTGATTTTCGCATTTTTTGCTAATTTTGATTCTGTTTGACGCAATGCAACCGCAGCGAAAAATACGGCTAAAAATCCCCAAGCGTGCAACATGACAGTGACGCCATAGACAAAACCAATTAAACCTAGACCAAGAAAGTCATCAAACAAAGTGTGGGTGTAAGGCGGACTGCGTAGCTTCCAGCTAATGTGCGCGAGCGCAATACCTGCGGCAATCCCTATACCAACCCCTGCTACTGTTGCCCAGAGCACATCAATGATTAGCCAATTAACACCTTGGCTGCCGACTTGGTGTAAACCTAATAAAGCAAGGCCTAGCATGACAAATGGGAAGGCGCTACCGTCGTTCATGCCTGCTTCGCTGGTGAGTGTGAAGCGAAGGCTATCGCGATCACCATGATGGCGAGTTTGCACATCAGTCGCTAATACTGGATCGGTTGGCGCCAAGATAGCGCCCAGCAGAATACATGCACCTATTGGCATGCCTAAAAGATAGTAAGTAAATGCCGCAACGAGTAGTACGGTAATCGCCATCGATACTGATGCTAATAGAATTGGTTTTTGCCAGCGGCTAAGCTGGAAAGGCGTAGGCATTTTTACACCGGCAGAGAACAACGAAATCAAGACGACCACTTCTGTCAATATTTCTAACAGCGCAGATTGCTTGAGCGGGTTAAAGTGGAATAAATGTAAAATCGTTGGCCCTACTAATAGCCCAACAGCTAAGTAAATCATAGAGGAAGTGACAGGTGAGCGCTGTATGATAGTTTTGGTAAACCCCATCACTAGCAAGAGCCCACCCACTAAAGCAAACCATTGTGCACTAGTCATCGTTGCAAATATATCTTATGAAAGTTATTAGAAATATGTATTTATTGTAATGCGAGGATAGCATTGTTTTCCTTATTGACGCAGGTATCCGTTAATAATAAATATCGAAAACATATATTTCATGAACTTAGCAAAAATAAAAATGACTAAAATTTTTAATTACAATCAAGCAAACGATGAAGCTAAAAGCTAAGGTAGCAATCGATCCTGAATTAATCGAACAGGATAAATCAAGAATTATTGAAATGGCGTGGGAAGATAAAACAACTTTTGATGTGATTCAACTTCGTTATGGCTTAGATGAAAACGCACTAAAGAAGTTAATGAAGCAATGGTTAACTTTCGGTAGTTATAAACTCTGGCGCAAAAGAGTTAGATCGAAATCCTGTAAACATTTGCAGTTAAGAACAGTCAAAATCACACGTGCATATAGTCCAACACAATACAAATTGCCAAACTAATTTGTAGTTTGAAGATGATTAAAAAGTGTGATTTCCCCACTAAGATTTGCCTTGTTTGCAAACGAGAATTCAACTGGCGAAAAAAATGGGAAAACGTTTGGGAAGAGGTGAAATATTGTTCAAATGCTTGCAGGTTTCTTAAGAAAAAACAGCTAGAAAATTGAGCGTGCTATTTAATTGCCTTATGAAGCGATAAGATGGTTAATTTTGAAGTCCAAAGTCTTTTGGCAGTAACACCCAAATTTTACCTTGTTGCTTCATTGCGCCTGCTTTAGCACCAGCTGCATCGCCAGCACCCCAGAAAAAGTCAGCACGAACACCGCCTTTAATTGCTCCGCCTGTGTCTTGTGCCACCATTAAGCGCTTCAAAGGCTTCTTGCTGTTAGGCGCTGTTGTTGATAAGAAAATAGGGGCACCTAATGGAATATGTTTTGGGTCTATAGCGACACTACGCTCTGCTGTAATGGGCACACCCAAAGCACCGAGTGGACCTGGTAAGCCAACAGGTAGCTCTCTGAAAAAGACATAGCTTGGATTGCTGTTGAGTAACTCCTCTAATTGATCCAAATGGGTACGTGCCCAGTTTTTAATGCCTTTCATTGATGCCTTATCTAGCGTTAACTCACCGCGTTCTACAAGCAAACGACCAATTGATTGATATGGGTAGCCATTTTGATTGATGTAACCAACTTGGACCTGTTGACCATTCTCTAATTGCACCACGCCAGAGCCTTGAATATGTAAAAAGAAAACATCAATAATGTCATCTATCCAAAAAAGCTCTTTACCCGCTAATGGTGAAGGGCTCGCTTCAATCTCTGCTCTAGTTGAGTACGGCACTAATTTTTTACCTTCTAGCTTACCTCGCACACGTTTATATTTAAGATCAGGATAAACATCTGCCAATTCGACAGTAATTAAATCATCAGGCTCCTGATAAAGTGGGTAGGGATATTTTTCTGATTTTGTTCGACTACCTTTTAATAGCGGTTGATAATAACCAGTAATCATCCCTTCAGTGGAACCATCATCATTATGTGCTTGGTACACATTAAAGTGATTTGAGAGATAATCAATAATCGTGGCATTTCTAGGGTTATCAATCGCTACTGCTTCCTCGCATACAGGTTTCCAAGCTGCTTTATTTATGAGCGTTGTACAACTTTGTAGCCAAGCAGGCCAAGCTGCAACCAAATTATCCTGCAGTAAACCATTAAGGTCTTTCCAGTCAGCAAGTTTTAGCTGAGCGTATGCGGGCTTTGCTATGTCAGGCTGGGTTGGTTGCACTTTTATCGGTTGCTGCGTTGCTTTTTCTTGTTCTGGCAGCTGCACAGGGGGTAGTGTTTTCGGTTCAACTGCTTTGCTAGGAGGGCACTGGCATGGTGCTGTTATATCTGGTTTAACAGTTTGTTTTGAACAGGCGGTTACGAGCAAAACAAAACTCATACACAATATTGTTTTTGTCATTTTTATCATGTGAACACTAATGTAATATTCTTGGTGCTGCTAGTGTGAATGGTGCAATTTCAGCTTCAAATGGCGTACCATCTACAGCAACTATTTGGTAGCTACCATGCATGGAGCCTGCGCGAGTATTGATGACGGTGCCACTCGTATACTCATAGGCTTCTTTAGGTTGTAATAAAGGTTGCGCACCGACAACGCCCAGACCGCGCACTTCGTTCATTTTGCCATCTGCATCAGTGATCACCCAATGTCTGCTGATTAACTGTGCTGCGATTGTGCCAGTATTAGTGATGGTAACCGTGTAGGCAAAAGCAAAACGACTCTCTTCTTCGTTCGATTGTTCTGGTAAATAAGCTGTTTTTACGCTTACAGAAAAGATGTATTGGTTTTCCACTAAATTATCGTGCAATCCGTAATTAAAAAGTAACCAACAGTATAAAGCTTTTTCGGCAAACGAGAGGCTTATTGCGAGGTCATACTGTAATTTGCGCCAGCTAGCCCGACTTGTCAACAATCTCAATAATTTCTAAGAAAACGTTTCAAAGATGAACACGTGTCTGCATTGTGCAACAAATAATAATTATTTGTAAAAAAACCTGTATTTATCGTATGTTACTGAACAAATGCATTAACAAGGTTGAACTAATTTGTTAGATTTCACTCAGTCATGTTACTAAAACAAAATTTTAGTGATTTTAACTCCCAAAAGGAAAAAAAGAGCATCATGAAAACTGCAATTAGAAAAACAGACCTAAACAAAGTATCACATCTAGATACTAGCGCTGCAATCAAATCAAATCAATCCGGTAAAACAAAAGAAGCACGTTTACTGGATTTGGAAAAAACGAAAATTTTCAATCGATTTATAGAAGCTAGCTGCGACTGCGTTTAATCACTGCGCATATAGCTTAATACCTTGAGGCAAACCCTTTCTATTTAACGCGGTTAAATAGAATAAAAAAAGAGGATGGCATTTGCCACCCTCCTTTATTGCATCACTTCTTCAAATGACTAATTAATCAATTGCAATTTGTGGTCTGCCTGGCTCTGGCCAATCTAAGTGGAAGTACTCACCACGTGGCTTATCTTTACGCTCATAAGTATGTGCGCCAAAATAATCACGTTGACCTTGCAATAAGTTAGCAGGTAAATCAGCACTTCTATAACCATCATAATATGCCAATGCCGCAGCAAAGCCTTGTACAGGCACACCATTAGTCACAGCCATTGAAATCACTTTACGCCAGCCTGTTTGGCCTTTGTTCATTTCATCTGTGAAGTATGGGTCTAACATCAAATTTTTCAAGCGTGAGTTAAGTTGATATGCATCTGTAATTTTTTGTAAGAATCTTGCACGAATAATACAACCGCCACGCCAAATTTGAGAAATTTCACCAAAGTTAAGCTTCCAGTTGTAAGCCACTTGCGCTTTATCAATAAGCTGAAAGCCTTGCGCGTATGCACAAATCTTAGAGCAATAAAGGGCATTCTTAATAGCCTCGATTGTGCTGGCTTTTTCTTTAGGGTCTGTAATTGGTGTGATTTTAGGCCCTTTCAGAATTTTGCTTGCCGCTACACGCTCTTCTTTAACACTTGAAAGTCCACGCGCGTAAACTGCTGCAGCAATGGCATTAGCTGGTGCGCCAAGCTCAAGTGCGTTCGCTGCCGTCCATTGGCCTGTTCCTTTTTGTTCTGCCGCATCTAAAATCATGTCCACTAAGAACTCTTTAGACATTGGATCTTTCTGTTGCAAAATATCAGCGGTAATTTCAATCAAGAAACTAGATAACTCACCTTTATTCCACTCTTCAAAAATCTTACCAATCTCATCAGATTGCATGCCAAGTAAGTTTTTCATGAGCCAATAAGCTTCACAAATCAATTGCATGTCGATGTATTCAATACCGTTATGCACCATTTTTACATAGTGACCAGCACCGTCAGGCCCGATGTACTCAGCACATGAGAAGCCACCTTCTACCGGTTTGCCAGGTTTGCCACCTTCTAGTGGCTGGCCCGTTGCTGGATCAACTTTTGCCGCAATATCTGTCCAGATTGGCTCTAATGAAGCCCAAGCCTGACGCGTACCAGATGGCATTAACGACGGGCCAAAACGTGCACCTGTCTCACCGCCAGATACACCAGAACCGATAAATTCAATGTCTTTTGCTCTTAGTTCTTTTTCGCGACGAATCGTATCTGTCCATAGTGCGTTACCACCATCAATGATGATGTCACCTTTTTCTAGGAATGGTAATAATGCGTTGATTGTTAAGTCTGTTGCAGTACCCGCTTTAACGAGCAAAACAATTTTGCGCGGACGTTTAATACTGAGTACAAACGTAGCTAAATCTGCGTGTCCGATTACGCGATCATGTGATGGCTCATTCTTTTTGCAATACTCAATGAAGTCCTTCATTTTATCAGTACTACGGTTATATACAGCAACGTTATAGCCATGATCTGCCATATTTAACACGAGGTTTTGCCCCATTACGGCAAGGCCAATTAGGCCAATATCAGCGTTCTTTGTGGTCATTTTCAATACTTTCTTTAAATTGATAATTTAAATTAATAATTAAGCTATTGCTTTTGGCGCAAGCTTGCTAGGGTACTACTTAAGGGTGTTACTAAACATCTGTGTTGCTAGCTGGTAGCCTGTCATTGCTAATTGTGGATCATAGCGTTCGCCTTCATCGCGCATAAACGCATGCTGACCATTAAACTCATGCCATGAGAAACTTAAATTGGCATCCGTTAATTTTTGATAGACTAGTTGGCGTCCTTGAGTTGGAATATGATTGTCTTGCTTACCCCATATCATCATCAACTCACCTTTAATATCACTTAGGCGCTCCATGCTGTGTTGACTTGGTTTGTTGGGAATCGTGTCGGTATGTAAATCCGTTGCATAAAAACAAGCCGTTGCTTTTACCTCAGGTTGCAATGCGGCACGAAATGCCAAGTGGCCGCCAATGCAGAAACCCATCGCGCCAAGATTGCCATCATACCAATCCTGCGTTGATAAATAATCAATCATTGCCCGATTATCAGTATCGTATCCTTGTACATCTTTGGCTGCTTTGTCAGCATTCCCTTTATCACGGCCAGCGTCATCGTAGCCCAATACAGTACCAATTGGATTGAGTTCATGGAAAACTTCTGAAACAAGCACTGCATAGCCCTGACCTGCCATCATTTTAGCCGCGCGTTCAATTGGCCCAGTCTGATGAAAAATTTCAGAATAGAATAAAATAGCTGGAACTTTATTGCTATGGGCAGGGCGGTGAATGTAAGTGCGCATTACGCCTGTTGGTGTGTTTAAATCAACAACCTCAGATTTGATTAACATGATTCCTGCTTCTTTGATTTGGTAGAGACAAACCTCTATTCTACAAGGCTTTAATGACTGTTTCATCCCAAATCAAGTAAAAAGTGATAATTTATCCGTATTTATTCTATATTTGATTTGTAACAACGGTCACTTTACAGTCGGGACAACATGATTTAACGTAGTTGTAGCGGCAGCCGTCGACAGAAAACGAGAGTATGATGATACGTAAACTAATTGCATTTGCAATGATGATCTTGATGCATCAACACCTATTAGCAGAGTCACGCAACGAAATGAGCTATCGACTAAAGTCTTCTGTCGTCAAAGTACATGTTGCGACCAAAAATGGGGGGCATGGTGTAGGCAGTGGAGTGGCCATAGGCAAGGATTTAATTGCTACAAATTGCCATGTTTTGGCCAATAGTGTTGGTGTTAAGGTCACAAAATTCGGAGATGGCTTGGTACCAGTCGCACTCAAGGCAGATTGGAAACATGATTTATGTATTTTACGGTTTCAGTTTGCCGAGTTTACGCCAGTTGAATTGGGTGATTCCGAGCAGTTGCAATATGAGCAAGAAGTGTTCTCAATAGGCTTTCCTGGTGGACCGCCAAAACCACAATATACAGAAGGCAAAATAAAAGCGTTATATCCTTTAGAAGATAGTGTGATTATCCGTACCGATGCCTCTTTTGTGATGGGGGCCAGTGGTAGCCCTATTTTTGATGTCAATGGTAAATTATTAGGGATCAGTACTTTTAAAAGCCCAGGCAAACATGCCTATTATTACAATGTGCCAGTTAAGTGGGTCAAAGCACTATTAAACCAACCAGACCTTACTTCTATGGAGACTGATCAGTTACCATTCTGGGATGCACCAGAAGAAACAAGACCATTTTTTATGCGTGTGGTGCTTCCTTACAAATATCAAAAATGGGATGAGCTTGATAAAATCGCCAAAGAATGGATAGCTAGTGAGACTGATTCTGTTGAAGGCTATTATTATGCGGGACTTGCAGCAGAAAAGCTGGGTAACATCAGTCAAGCCAGAACATACTATCAGCAAGCGTTGTCTTTAAAGGCCGATCACCCACCTGCATTAGCGGGAATTAAGTGCGTAGAAGAAATAAAGCTTGCATGTAATAGTCAATTTTAATAATCACTACTACGACCTGTTGAGTAGCCTTGTGGTACATCGTTTTGCCACTCGCCACATCCATTGCAAATGTGATCTTGCATTGTTGGGCTAAAGCTTAAATCATGATGCTCGCAATGCCTGCACTTTACAGGGTGTAAAGCAGGGGTATCTTTGTGGTGCGCTTCATGATGTACATTCGCGACTTTTGCACTACCTAAACCATACTTATTATCCATCAATAACTCCAAGTGCACGACTGAGTACTAACAAAAATACTCTTATTTGTCTTTGATTTCAAGCAGTTTTTAGTTAAGTTTTTGTGATGCTCTTTGCAAACGGTCTCTGATCGCTAGCCATTGCTCAGCTGGTGGTGGTAATTCAATGAGCAAAGAACGCAAATTTAGTGCATCCATCTGATGTAAGATGTCATATAGTTTTTCAGCTGCATTGGCTGCATCATTTGGTAAATTAAACGTTATATGATCAGATATAACTTTATCGCCAATCACTAACAACGCACAACGCACTTGTATTTTTGCAAATGTTAATAATGCATCACGTGATTCAAATAATTTAATGGGTGTTTTGGGTGAGTAATGTAATCGATGTTGCCCTGGGGCTTTGGGCACACTTGTTTGGTTTTTAAGCGGAGGAATTCCTGCTACTGCTTCCAATTCGCTGGCTGTTATCATCCCTAATCGTAATATTTGCCATTCATTATGACGCACACTAATGATAGTTGACTCAATGCCCACTTCGCAGGCGCCGCCATCCAGCACGGGGATATCTTTTCCTAGACTATCGAATACATGTTGTGCGCTGGTTGGGCTTAGCTGCGTGTATTGATTAGCCGATGGTGCGGCAAGGCCTAGTTTGCTTTGTAATAGCAGTTCGCGTGCTAGAGGATGTGCCGGGATGCGCAATGCAACCGTTGGCTCACCTGCACGGACTATCTCCGACACACTTTCTTTTGCCGGCAACACTAAAGTCAACGGCCCTGGCCAGAAAGCATCTGCCATTTTTTTTGCTAAAGGTGAAAACTCTGTTGCCCAATCTAAGACTTGTTCGCTACTAGCAATATGCACAATGAGCGGATTGCTGGCTGGTCGTTGTTTTGTTGAATACACTTTTTTGATGGCACATTCATTACGCGCATCGGCCGCAAGCCCATACACAGTTTCTGTGGGGATAGCAACAACCTCGCCTTGCTTTAATAGGGTAATGGCTTGCGCCAAATTAACAAGCATGCACTTAAATGATGAATAGTTAAAAGTTACATTTTACCTGCTTTACGAAACGTTAAGTTGATTCGTCGCTTCCCCAATATGGCATGAGAGCCAGCTTTGAGAGGTAAAACACCATGGAAGTATCGTCTACTATCCGCACCCCAAACGACTACATCACCATGTGTTAATGGGATTTTAAGGACTGGGGCAGTACGTGATTGCCCGCCAAACTGAAAGGTAGCAGGTAAGCCGAGTGAAACAGAAACGATTGGTTGGCTGAAGTCCTGCTCATCTTTATCTTGATGCAAGCCCATTTTGCTGCCAATTTCATAAACGTTAACCAAGCAAGTGTCAGGTACAAAATTACGATAACCAGCTATGGCAGCAGCATCATCAGCAAGTGCCAGAAATATATCTGGAATTACTGGCCAGGGTTTATGCGTAATAGGGTCTGCCTTGGCATAACCATAGCCATTTTTGGTGCCTACCCAACCAAACTGACCAAAGCTTGAGGTGCGAACAGACATTTTATGTCCCATTGGAGTCATCATCTGCTGAGGGGGATGAGATAGAAAATAGCTATCTAAAAGCTGACATAAATCAGTCGCGTTTGATAATGCAAACTCGCGCAAATAATATGCACCATCGGTGATTTTTATTTGCTCTTTTGATAGATTAAACAAATCAGCAGTCATAAATATTACCTAAAATATAGTGATTACTTACTTAGCCATTTTAATTCGATATTGTTGGCTTTGGCGATTGTTTCCATTTGCGAAATTGCCTGCTCTAGATGAATTAGAAAATCTGAAGCAGTTTCTTGATGAAAGCCCAATACCATGACTTTTTTATTGGCTGCGATGAGGTTGTTAAATAATGTAAGTATTTGCTTACTCGTTGTGTAATCAGCCAAAGCTGCGTTGTTTGGGTATTCGGTCAATGTTTTAGTCAGTGCGTATGGCTGGTCTAATGGTGTTGCATCAGGATGTAGTTGACGTAACATTTGGATAATACCGCTCTGTTTGTGCCAGCGAGTTGTCAACAAGTCGGCATCAATAATTGAACTATCCCAAACAAAGTCATTGGCTTCTAAAGCGGCAATGAGTTTAGGCCCTAATTGCCAACCGCCAGCGCGAAAGTGCATGGGGCGATCGAAGCCATTTTCGACCAAGATATCCTTACTACAGTCGATCAGTTTGGTTAACTCATCTTCTGAGTAAGCATACTCTAAGCTAACGGTGTAACCACAATCTCCTGTTTTACAATCTTCGTCGATGTTTGCAAAAGAATAATGATGTTGATATTGAATGCCACAGTACTGCATTAATGACTTCCAAGCATGCACATGCAAGCCCTGTGTGTCTGCGGGTAAGAAAGTGGATTGAATCACTTGTGATAGTCTTTTTTCATGACCATGGCTTTTTACGAAGTAGGCGGGATTGATTAATTGCAGCATAGGGATGCGAGGGAACTTTTGCCGAAACTGCTGCATTACTTCAATATTTTTGTTATCTAAAGACTGGCCTTCCCAGTCTACTGTCACGTAAAGCAACATTGTTCTTGGTGTGCTGTTGCGAACGGCCTCTTGGCAGCCGGCTAACAACATCAGGCTACATAGGATTAAATATAAGCAACAGTATCGCAATTTATCTTTACCTATTTATCTAGTAAATATTAAAGGTTAGCACGCCTAATCTATTTCAGCAGAGTCACACTAGGTCAATGACGGCTCATCGGTATGCAGTGCATATCGACTGCTTGATTCTCAGTGCTAACCTGTGCATTTTACACAATCACAATTCGTTACACTCCAATAATCTATTTATATCTATAATCTCGGGCATGCAGCTTTCTATTAATCAGTTATTCAGTAACCATCAGTTTGCGTTTGCCAAGTTACTCGCTTTTAGGGTTCAAATGGTGTTGGCATACCAAATCATGGCAGTTGTTGCTGGTTGGCACATATATGAGATTACGCATGATCCGCTGGCTTTGGGTTTGATTGGTTTAGCCGAAGTGGTGCCTTATTTTTCCAGCGCTCTATTTGCTGGACATGCGGTTGATCATTACTACTCAAGACGTCAATTTGGTATTTTATCGGCTGGCTTATTAGGATTAAGTGCCTTTACCCTAGCCGCTGTTGCAAAAGGGTTGATCAGTGGCAACATTACGATATGGATTTATGCTGCGATTGCATTAACTGGTCTTGCCCGTGCTTTTATATCGCCCAGCTACAACACCTTGTTTGCGATTATTATTCCTAGGGCATCATTTGCTAGAGGTGCGAGTGTTGGGAGCTCCTTTTTTCAAATTGGTTTGATTGTCGGGCCGGCTATAGGTGGCTTGTTAGTTGGTTTTGTAAACAAAACAGCGGCTTATGCATTGGCCAGTATGTTGTGTACTGGCGCTGTAATTGCGCTGTTAAAATTAAAGGTGACAGAGCCACCAGCACAACAAAGCGCGCCTGTTTTTAAAAGTATTGCACAAGGCTTGCGTTTTGTTTGGGGTAACCAAATTTTATTAGGTGCCCAATTGCTTGATATGTTTGCTGTGCTGTTTGGTGGCGCAGTTGCATTGTTACCTGCTTTTGTACATGATATTTATCAATTAGGACCAGAAGGTTTAGGCATTTTAAGAGCAGCACCTGCCACTGGCGCAATATTAACGGGGTTATGGCTGACTAGACACCCGATTAATTTACATGCAGGAAAATGGCTATTATCGGCAGTCGCTGGGTTTGGCGTTTGTATGATTGCTTTTGCACTAAGTAAATCATTTTGGTTGTCTGCGTGCATATTGGTCTTGGCAGGTGCTTTAGATGGCGTTTCAGTTGTCTTGCGAAGTACGATTATGCAGCTTGCAACGCCAGATTTAATGCGCGGCCGGGTTTCTGCGATTAATGGTATTTTTATTGGTTCATCTAACGAGTTAGGCGCATTTGAATCAGGGGTTACCGCACGTCTCATGGGCATAATTCCCTCTGTCATTTTTGGTGGGTTAATGACATTAGGTGTTGTCGGGATTACAGCAAAAAAAGCGCCTAAACTCAGAGAACTAGAGTTACAGCAACTACATTAACTAAGCTAGAATGGCAGCCTATTACATGGCAATTATGACAAGGACGTATATGAGCAATATCACGGTTAGCAAACCCTCACAACAAGAGTTGGACAAGCTGAATGTTACCAAGTGGCCCACTTGGGAAAAAGAAGTTTCAGTGTTTGACTGGTACTTTCCAGAGCAAGAGATTGCTTATATTATTGCAGGGGAGTGTGTCATCACTCCTGTTGACAGCCAAGGAAAACTAGGCAAACCTGTTAGTTTTGGCGCTGGCGATTTAGTGACCTTTCCAGAAGGGTTGGCTGCCAAGTGGGAAGTTAATAAAGCCTTACACAAACATTACAAACTAGACGGCAATGCTTTGACGCAAGCTTATAAGCGTATTAAAGCAAAATTGTTTAAATAATTAACAGGAGACACGATAAATGGTCAGTATGTATGAAATGACGATTCCTCCACTTGTATTGGCATTAAACAACTTGGCCCATATTCTTAAAGTGGGTAAAAGGAACGCTGATGCACGCAATATAGACCATAGTGTTTACTTAAATGGCAGGTTAGCGCCAGATATGTATACACTCACTCGACAAGTACAAATTGCAACGGATATGAGCAAAGGTGCTGGCGCGCGTTTGGCGGGTTTGGCAGTTCCTAGTTATGAAGATAACGAAACAACTTTTGATGCCCTACTAGCGCGCATAGATAAAACCATCAAGTTCTTGGAAGGTATTGAACCTAAGCTATTTGAAGGCGCCGAAACACGTGATATCGAACTCATGGTGCGCGATTCAAAAAGGGAGTTCGTTGGCTTGGACTATTTGCTGCGATGGGTCATGCCAAATGTCTATTTCCATGTGACCACGACTTACAGCATTTTGCGTCATTTTGGCGTTGAACTTGGCAAGCGTGACTTCTTGGGGCCTAAGTAAATATTAGTGGCTGAATGATGGCAATATGAGAGACTTAGACCTGCTCTTTATTGCGTTACAACAATCAACTTTTCGTGCAGGCTTTAAATTGAATGTTAAGGATCAAGCGTACTTAGTTGATAAAGGCATGAGCGAAATAGTTGATCATGCCGAAGCGTTTATTAGTCAACGGTTGGCGCCAGCTATCATCCCCAATGATGGTAAACAAACACCCATGCGGGGCCACCCAGTCTTTGTCGCGCAACATGCGACTGCATGCTGTTGTCGAGGTTGTTTGCGAAAATGGCATGGTATACCGCAAGGTAAGCAGTTGACTTTAGATGAACAGGCCTATGTGGTTGTGGTGTTGGAACGTTGGTTACAACAGTTTCTATCATCGTGATTATTGGAATGATGATCCAGGTCCAAAAAACTCTTTCATCAAAAATGCTTCCAATTGCGCATTATCTGGTAATCGAGCAGATAGCTCTATCACACGGCCTAGTCGCCGTGACTCCCAATTAAAGTCCCCATCATAATCGCGTCGAATAATCTCGATCATTTTTCTAATCACAGCAAGTTTTATATCATTTCCATCTGTTGCATCAACATTAAAAATCTCTAACCTTGCGGTATTGACGTTATTTTTCCAGCCTTTAAAGCTGAAAGTTGCATGATGTGGGCCCAAATAGCGGATTTCGAAGATGCCGTTTTTACCTTCTAGATCTAAGTTTTCTTTAATCTTTGCATCACGTTTGTCACCAGCACTTTGCGGATTATTACTTGCCATTACTGCCTCAACATCTTGAGTAGAAAGTCCTTCCTTCGCTAGTTTTGCTTGTTGTTGTCGCTTTATGTATGCCTGCATATCTTCACCAGGTAGCGGATCTGCAGACATTTCAATGGGCGCAGGTTTTGGGATTGCTTTATTGAGTTTTTCATTCTTTGTAATTTTTGTTTCAGAGTCCTGAACAATCTCGACTGGTGTTTCGATTGGTTTAACTTGTTTTGGCGGTCGTGTTTTGACAGGTTTAGGCTTCTGCTGTTTAGGCAAAACTTCTTCTACTGGTTCTGGCTTAGGCAAAACTGCCTCACTTGGTGCAACCTCTTCTTTTTGAGGAGGCCCAAGGGAAATTTCCAGTGGCGGCGCATTTTCTACAGGAGCGCCTATAGAAAATAATTTTGGCGCAAAAATCCAAAGTAAAGACAAATGCAATAGTATGGATATTAATAGTGTCCATACAATATTACGGTTAATACGGAAAGTAAAAACCTGATCTCTCTTAGCAGCCTTAGGCCAATCAATATCGATATTGTTGTTGTGAAATTGCGCCATGTTGTCGGAGTTAAAAAGGTAAATTAGACCTTAAATCAATTTGTGTTCGCGTCATTGTATAAGAGTGTCGCATGTAATACTAAAACCATCTCAAATTTCAGGAATGAATCATGATGGTTTATCAAGTACTGGACGAGCAAAATAATCCTGTAGCTGAATATGGTGATTTAGATTATGCACTGCATAATGCTGAAACGCTCACCTTTTGGCATACTGATCACTACTATCACGTAGAAGAAGTTGATTTAATGGAGCATTGACTCCCATAAAATTACAACGTTCTTTTCTTATTTAAATATTTTTACTGACCAAAAATTGCGCCATCTCAGCTGGTGCACATGCACTAAAAGTGTGCACTGATCTATTTCAAAGTCTAAAAAAATATACTGATGTAAAATGTAAATACTCATATTATTCAATAGATTATATGAATTTTTCTTTGGCTGGCACAGCTATTGCTAAGCACTGACTCAATAGAAAGAAAAGCCATTATGTTGAAAGTCATGATTGTCGATAATGATCGCACGCGCAGTAAAACATTAGAGCAGTCATTAATCAGAAATGGCTTTGATGTGATTGCGCATGTTGAGGACGATGTGCATTTACAAACAAGATGTTGCGAGTTACAACCCGATATTGTGATTGTAGATACAGAATCGCCGAGTCGTGATGTACTAGATAATGTTTGTATGATTACGAAACACAATGAAAAACCCGTTGTTATGTTTGCACAAGACGGTGATAGAGAAGTCGTGAAGGCGGCAACTAAAGCTGGTGTCAGTGCTTACGTAGTAGGAACGATTGCAAGTGAAAGGTTAACACCAGTGATTGAGGCAGCGATTGCAAGATTTGAAGAAACAAAACTTTTACGGGACGATCTCAGAAAAGCAAATGAAAAGCTTGATGAGCGTAAAGTCGTCGAACGGGCTAAAGGGATATTAATGCGGCAACGCAATCTTGATGAAGATGAGGCATACAAAATGCTCCGTACAATGGCGATGAAAAGAAATATGAAATTAGCGGACTTATCCAGTCAGCTAATTGATGCAGCAAAAATGTTAACGATATAACTAGTAATAAGCTCCAATGATGGAGTGATTGAAATATAAAATGATGCGGCAGCTGCTAATGTTGGCGGCTACTCAATAATCAATACACAGCATATTGATTTATAGGACACAGGCGTCCTTATTTACTGTCAGTTAATGACGTGAATAAGGACGCTTTTTTATTTTAGGCATGGTAAAGGAAGTTAAATGGCAGATATCCATAGTAGCGATGATAAACATAATATAACGCCTAGCTCATCTGCGCGTAGGGATTTTATTAAAGCAACGGCAATGTCTGCAGCAGCATTGGTGTCAGGCGTTACATCAGGCACTAGCAATGCTGCACATAACAAAAGCAGTAGTAGTTTAGAAAAAATTCAGCTCACTTTCGGCATTATTCCATTGACAGATTGCGCGCCAATTGTCATTGCAAAAGAGAAAGGATTTTTTGAAAAGCATGGTTTAGAGGTCACGATTTCTAAAGAGGCATCTTGGGCGAATATTCGTGACAAAGTATCATCAGGTCTGCTTGATGGTGCACATATGCTGGCAGGTATGCCTATCTCAGCCACACTCGGTGTTGGCTCTATCCAAAAAGATACTGTCACTGCTTTTTCCATGGATTTAAACGGCAATGGCATAACAGTTTCAAATGGACTCCATGCACGCATGATGGCTGCCGATCCTAAAGCTATGCAAACACGCCCTACAACAGCTGTTGCACTAAAGAAAGTGATTGAAGCAGATAAAAAAGCGGGGAAAGATCCAATGGTATTTGCCATGGTTTATCCAGTCTCATCCCATAACTATGAAATTAGATATTGGATGGCTTCTGCGGGTATCGACCCAGATAAAGATGTTCGTTTGATTGTCATTCCGCCATCAAAAATGGTATCAAACCTAGAAGCAAATAACATTGATGGTTATTGCGTGGGGGAGCCGTGGAATCAACAAGCAGTAGCGCTGGGGATTGGTAAATCCATTATCACCAGTTATGAAATTTGGAATAACAGTCCTGAAAAAGTGTTTGGTGTGACAAGAGCATGGGCAAATGAGTATCCATGCACCCATAAAGCAACGATTAAAGCCCTTATTGAAGCAACGCAATGGATGGATATACCAGACAACCGTAAAGAAGTCGTGCGCATCATTTCTGCCAAAGAATATATCAATGCGCCGCAGTCTGTCGTTGAAAACTCGATGACTGGGACTTGGACATACAGTAATAAAGAAACACCAGTAGCGATGCCAGATTTTAATGTATTCCATCGGTATGCTGCAAACTTTCCATGGCAATCACATGCAATCTGGACACTTACACAGATGGTGCGTTGGGGGCAAATTGATCAGGCCGTTGACTTTAAAAAAGTCGCTGCATCCATTTACCTATCTGATGTTTACCGAGAAGCTGCAGAGGAGCTTGGGGTTGCAGCGCCTACAACAAACTACAAGTCTGAGGGCGTACATGCAAAATCATGGTTATTAAAAGATGCAACTAATCCAATTGCAATGGGACCAGATCAATTTTTTGATGGGATTCAGTTTGATCCTCATGATGCAGTTGGCTACCTAGCGAACTTTAGTACGCATAGTATGAAAGTGGCTCATGCTGATTTAAATAAATCTAATACTTAACAATAGCAAGCAGTGCATTGATGCCATGCACGCGAAAAACTAAACAATTTTTAAATTTGTAATAAAGGGGAAAATAATGAAAGTAAAACAAAAACTGATAAGCATTGCACTACTCTCTGCAATGACATCATTGGTTGCAACCTTGCAGGCAGAAGAAGCGGCATCGTTCAAAGAAGCCATCACTGAGGGTAAGTTTTCTGCAAATTTGAAATTCCGCTGGGAAAACGTCAACCAAGATAATCCATTGGATGATGCCAATGCTTATACCTTGCGTACTTTGGTTGGTTATGAAACAAAGCCCTTTCATGGCTTTAGTATCAACACACAGTTTTATGGTTTAAGCCCATTTAATGATGATTATAACGATGCAAAAAAAGGTGATCCTATTACTAGTCGTCGTTCTTACTCTGTGATTGCAGACCCTGAAGATTATGATTTTCATCAAGTCTACCTGCAATGGGCAAATGCAACCAATAACGTTAAATTTGGTCGTCAGCAGATGTTTTTGGATAACTGGCGTTATATTGGCGATGTACGTTTCCGCCAAAACTGGGCAGTGTTCAATGGGCTGTCTTATGTCAATACAAGTCTCGCAAAAACAACGGTCACATTGGCACACTTTGAGCAAATTAAGCAGATAACGACTAAAATCGAAGATGGTAACTTTGAAATTGCCAATATTAAATATGCCATTACGCCAGCAACCAACCTAACTGGATATGGCTATTTTAACGATTGGGATGGTACAGCGTTAAAAGCAAAATCAGATAAAACTTTTGGTTTGCGACTAGACGGTAAAAGCAAGGTGAATGATCAATGGAGCGTGCTCTATACAGCCGAATATGCAAAACAAGATGATTATAAAGATGGAAATAAAGATATCGATAATCACTATTATCGCATTGGCGCTGGTGCTGGCTATGGTGACTGGTTTTTGCGGGTTGACCAAGAGAAGCTATCAGGTAACTCTGACGGAAAAGCCTTTCAAACACAATTAGGTACCAATCACCTTTTCCAGGGTTGGGCTGATTTATTCTTATCGACACCAGACAGTGGTATTGAAGATACGATGATCATTGCCGGCGGAAAATTGTTGGGTGCGAAATTAAAAGCAGAATATCATTTTATCGACTCTGATCGAAAATTTAACACTGCTGGTGGTGGTACAGGAGACAAGTTTGGTAAAGAGTTGGATCTTGGCGTTTATTACCCATTCACCAAGCAATTAACAGGTGCTGTGGAATATGCAAAATTCACTGAAGACGAAAAAGTGGCAGGCGCTGGCCGTAAGCCAACAACACAGAAAATATGGGTGACTGCAATGTATCAGTTTTAGTCATCTTTATTGCAACGGTGCGCCAAGCTGCTCCCCTGCAGCTTGGCGTTACTCCTAGAATATTATTGCGATAAGCCATTTTGTAGTGATTTATCTCAATAAGATTTAACAGTTATTTTTAATTAACAAATGATGCAATAAGAAGCAGTAGGCAAAATATTATGAAAAAAATGAAATTAGTTGTTATTGGTAACGGCATGGCTGGGATGCGTGTAGTGGAAGAGCTGCTGAAAATTTCTCCAGACATTTATGATATTACCGTTTTTGGTGATGAACCCTACCCAAATTACAATCGCATCATGCTCTCTCCAGTGCTGGCAAACGAGCAAACCATAGACGATATTATTCTAAATACTCGGGAGTGGTATGCGGAACATAATATTACGTTACACACAGATGCTCGCGTGAACAAAATTGATCGAATTAACCGAATAGTGACGGCTGAAAATGGCACTACAGCAGCATATGATCGCCTGTTGATTGCAACTGGTTCTAAGCCATTTATGCCCGCCATTCCGGGCAAAGAGCTAGATGGGGTTCTCGGCTACCGTGATATAAAAGACACGAATGATATGATTGCCGCTGCAAAAAAATACAAACATGCTGTTGTTATTGGCGGTGGGTTGCTAGGCTTAGAAGCGGCAAATGGGTTGAAAATTCAGGGCATGGATGTAACGGTCATACACCGAAATGAATGGTTGCTAGAAAAACAATTAGATAAAACTGCGGGTGTCATGCTGCAAAAATCACTGGAAGCAAAAGGCTTAAAATTTCATCTCAAAACGAATACAGAGACTATTATTGGGAATGATGATGGGCGCGTAAGTGCGGTTAAGTTTAAGGAAGGCTTTGAGATTCCTGCGGATTTGGTTGTATTAGCGGTTGGTATTCGCCCCAACTTTGCACTTGCTGACGCTGCAGGTATTCATTGTGATAAAGGCATTGTGGTCAATGACACAATGCAAACATTTGACCCGCGCGTCTATGCTGTGGGGGAATGCGTTTCACATCGTGGCTTGTCTTACGGATTAGTCGCACCGTTATTTGAAATGGCTAAGGTGTGCGCCACGCACTTAGCCAACTTTGGTATTGGTTCATACAAAGGATCTGTCACCTCAACAAAATTAAAAGTGACAGGCATTGATTTGTTTTCTGCGGGAGATTTTACTGGAGGAGACGATACTGAAGAAATTGTGTTGCATGATGCAGTTGGCGGGGTATACAAAAAACTCGTCATTAAAGGTGACAAAATCATCGGTAGCGTGCTCTATGGCGATACTGGCGACGGAGCCTGGTATTTCCAGATGCTCCGTGACGGCAAACCCATTCATGAGATTCGTGATCATCTCATGTTCGGTCAGGATTCACTTGGCAATACAGGGCATCAAGGCCAGAATCAGGCTGCGGCAATGCCTGACACAATGGAGGTATGCGGTTGCAATGGTGTTTGTAAAGGGACGATTGTCAATGCAATACAGAAAGATGGCTTGTTTACTATTGATGATGTCAAAAAACAAACAAAAGCAGGCTCCAGTTGCGGTAGTTGTACTGGCTTAGTAGAGCAAATTTTGGCATCTACTTTAGGCGGTGCTTATGCACCACCATCTACAAGCAAGGCCGTTTGTGCATGTACTGATCTCAATCATGAAGAAGTGCGTGAAGCCGTTCGTAAAAATAAATATTTAACGATTCCAGCTGCAATGAAAGGCATGGACTGGCATACACCAAACGGTTGCGCAACTTGTCGACCAGCGCTGAATTATTATCTAATTTCTACTTGGCCACATGAAGCCACTGATGACCCACAATCGCGCTTTATTAATGAGCGTGTGCATGCAAACATTCAAAAAGATGGAACATACTCGGTTGTTCCGAGGATGTATGGAGGTGTGACCAATCCAGATCAGTTGCGTAAAATTGCTGATGTAGCAGATAAGTATAAAGTGCCAATGGTGAAACTGACTGGTGGTCAGCGTATTGATATGCTTGGTGTGAAGAAAGAGGACTTACAAAACATGTGGGCAGATTTGGATATGCCATCTGGCTATGCGTACGGTAAATCTATTCGTACTGTTAAAACGTGTGTTGGTTCTGAGTTCTGTCGTTTTGGTACGCAAAATTCAACCCAGCTTGGCATTGACATAGAAAAAGCGTTTGACCATATGTGGGCACCGCATAAGGTTAAATTTGCAGTATCAGGTTGCCCGCGTAATTGCGCTGAATCTGGAATTAAAGATGTAGGTATTATTGGCGTGGATTCCGGTTGGGAGATTTATGTCGGTGGTAACGGCGGTATTAAAACAGAGGCGGGACAATTTTTATGTAAAGTCAAAACAGCAGAAGAGGTAATTGAATATTCAGGTGCGTTTATTCAAATCTACCGTGAGGAAGCGCGCTATTTAGATCGGACTGTACACTGGATTGAACGTGTTGGTTTAGAATATGTGAAGCAACGGGTATTGGAAGATGCTGAAGGTCGCAAAGCTGCATTTGATCGTCTTATCTACGCTTTACAAGGTGCAAAAGACCCATGGGCAGAAAGAGCAAAAAATCGTGAAGAACACAAACAATTTGAAACAATTACGGTTTAATTAAACAATTACATTAGAAAGTATTAAAAATGGCCTGGAAAGAAGTTTGCTCTTTAATTGATATCCCAAAACTTGGTGCGCGTGTTGTACGAACTGAGAGTAAAGAAATTGGTATTTTTCGTACAGAAGATGACAGTGTATTTGCAATCAATAACACATGCCCGCACAAAGCGGGCCCTTTGTCGCAAGGCATTGTGTTTGAAAAAACGGTTGCATGCCCTTTACATAACTGGCGCATTAGCCTAGAAACAGGTCAGGCTGAAGCACCAGATGAGGGTGAAACTGCGTGCTACAAAACAAAAGTAGAAGATGGAATTGTTTATCTGGCGGTATAATGAGGCAAAATCTATCAGCCGCGCTTAAACAATAATCGATTTTCAAGAGCTTATACCATTGGATAAAACAGAAACGATTACGCTTCATCCCCGAACCAAAGAAACAAAAAGTACTTGTTGTTATTGTGGTGTGGGCTGCGGCGTGATTATCAGCACACAAAACGATAAGATTATTGGGGTAAAAGGTGATCCCAATCACCCCGCAAATTTTGGTCGTTTATGCACAAAAGGCGCAACTTTACATCACACAGCCAAGTTGGATGCACGAGCTTTGTATCCAGAGATGCGTAAAAACCGAACAGACCAGCGTGGAGTGGTTACTTGGAACGAGTCGCTAGACTACGTGGTTGACAAGTTTGCTGCCATAATTAAACAACATGGCCCAGATGCCGTTGGCTTTTATCTGTCAGGCCAATTGTTAACCGAAGATTATTATGTTTTTAACAAACTATCCAAAGGACTGATTGGTACCAACAATGTCGATACGAATTCACGCTTATGCATGAGTTCAGCTGTATCAGGCTACAAAACAACTCTGGGGGCAGATGCCCCACCGGCTTGTTATGAGGATATTGATTACACTAAATGCTTGTTTATTGCAGGTAGTAATACCGCTTTTGCACATCCCATTATCTTTCGTCGGATTGAAGATGCAAAAGCCAAAAATCCTGATATGAAAATTATTGTGGTCGACCCACGTCGAACAGATACCGCACAACTAGCAGACCTACATCTCGCTATATTACCTGGTACGGACGTAGCGCTATTTAATGGTTTATTACACGTGATGCTATGGGAAGGCTTGTTAGATATGGATTATATCCGTCTGCATACCGAAGGTTTTGAGGCATTAAAAGACACGGTGCGTGAATATACCCCAAAGATGGTCGCTGATATTTGTGGCATTAATGAAGAAGATATTTTACAAGCAGCTAAATGGTTTGGTGCAGGGCCAACCTTATCCATGTATTGCATGGGTTTGAATCAATCTATTCACGGAACTGAAAAAAATGGGACGTTGATCAATTTGCATTTGGCGACTGGTCAAATTGGCAAACCTGGCGCCGGCCCTCTCTCTCTTACAGGGCAACCTAACGCGATGGGCGGGCGTGAAGTCGGCGGCATGGCTAACTTGCTGTCAGGACATCGCGATCTAGATAATCCTCTACACAGGGAAGAAGTTGCGAGCATTTGGGGTGTAGACTCTATACCAGACACATCAGGAAAAACAGCCATTGAGATGTTCGAGGCTGTAAAAAATGGAGACATTAAGGCAATATGGATTGCCTGCACCAACCCGATGCAATCGATGCCTGATTTAAATAACGTCGCCGCAGCTTTAGACAATGCTGAATTAGTTGTGCTGCAAGATGCATTTAATAATACAGAAAGCAATCAGTATGCTGATGTTGTGTTTCCTGCCTCTACATGGGGAGAAAAAGAAGGCACGGTCACAAACTCAGAACGTCGTATTACACGGTTGCAAGCAGCAGTTTCTAAGCCAGAAGAAACGCGTCATGATTGGGAGATTGCTGTTGATTTTGCACAACGCCTCGAAAAGAAACTGGGGCGAGTGCAAACTTTATTTCCATATGAATCCACAGAAAATATTTTTAACGAACACCGCGAAACGACGCGCGGAAGAGATTTGGATATCACCGGTTTAAGTTATGCACTACTAGAACAACAAGGCCCCCAGCAATGGCCATTTAAAACGGGTGAATTACAAGGTCAAGCACGTTTATATACTGATGGTAGATTTCAACAACCGAATGGTAAAGCGCAATTTAGTATAGCGTCATATAAGCCTACAGCAGACACAACCAGTGCTAGACAACCGCTTCACTTACTCACTGGACGATTACGTGACCAATGGCATGGGATGAGCCGCACAGGCACGATTGCGCAACTTTATAATCATGTTGAAGAGCCATTGCTTTCAATGAACCAAGCTGATATGCAGCGTAGGCAACTCAAGAATGACGATATTGTAAAAATCAGTAATAAGCGAGGTGAGTTGAACATTCGTGTTAGAGCCTCGGATGAAGTTAAACCCGCAGAAACTTTTCTGCCGATGCACTGGGGTAGTCAATTTATGAATGGCTTGGGTGCGAACGCGCTCACGCCTTCGTCATTTGATGAAACATCTAAACAACCAGAGTTGAAGCATACGACGATTAAACTAGAGAAGCTTGATTTGCCTTGGCAAATGACCGTGATGCGTAGCTGTCGAGATTTAACATTAATCAGCCAAATTCGTTTATTGCTAAAACACTTTGATTACGCAACTTGTGGCTTGTATGGCAGAGAAAATAGCATGGTTGTTTTACGTGCTTCACATGCAAGTTTGCCCAATCAAGATACCATTGATCAACTTGATACCATCTTGGGTATGGTAGAAGGTGCACCGATGCTGCATTATGATGATGCCAAGCGTAATATTAGTAAACGCATTCTAGTTGAAGAAGGACAAGTAACCGGTGTGCGTCTGATTGGCGAAACGCTAGCTGCAGATTGGTTGAAGCAGGTGATGCTTGAGGGACATTTTACAGATGAACTGCGTAAGTGGGCACTCGCACCATTAAATGTTCCACCAACGGGTCAAAAAAGTCGCGGAAAAATTATATGTAATTGTATAGATGTTTCAGAAAATGAGATTATTGAAACATGCGAAGATGGAGCTGATCTACAAACGTTGCAAGCCAAACTCAAGTGCGGTACAGAGTGTGGATCGTGTGTGCCAGAATTAAAGCGCTTAGTAAAAATGCATAGCAAAAACCCTGTCATTCACTGACAGGATTAGTTACATTGATTCAATGCTTTTTGTGCCTGACTACATTCTGTATCGGCACCCTGTTTAATACTTTCTGTAAATTTGTCCCAAGTTGACTTGTCTTCGCCTTTTGTTTCAGCTTGCTCATTGGAGACATCACCTTTTTCTAAAGGCGCTTCCGTTGCTTGTGATGTGCTTACATCAGTTTGCTTATTGCCCGGTTTGGGTGTCTGAACAGTTGTTGTTTTGTTGGTAGTTTTTTTCTTGGGAGGACTTTTTTTGACTGCAGTTCCTGCTGGTTCTGTTTTTTCGGGACTATTTTTAATTTCAGTTTCTTTAGGTAATGCTTGTGTTGCATCTTCTTCAAGCATGTTTTCTAATGCTGTTTCCGCTTCATTAGCTGGTGGTGTTGTTTCAACGGGTTTAGCTGGTTCGTCTGTTAAAGTTGGTTGATTATTATTATCGCCAGTACTGTCAGTATTCATCCATTTGGTTATGGCAAATAACATAGCTATTGCCAGCACAATAGGGAGTAAATAAATGCGCCAATTAATATTGCTGGATTGAGGGGCTGTCTCATCACCGACAGCTTCATTGCCTCCTATCGGTGTGGTGCTATCGATTGATATGGCTTTTTCGTTAAGCAGACGTACAGCATAAATGTCATGCTCATAGGCATGCATGTCATATTTTTCAAACATTTGCGCGATTTCTAGCGTTAACTTTGATGCCATATCGAAGTAGGCGCGAGAAACCAAAATTTGATTTGGGTTGGCAAAGCTCATAATTCTTTGCGCTTCTATCAACCCCTCACCTATAATTTTTGGCGCTTCATTTACGTTTATACTGTTTTCCACCTTCACTGAACCCAAGTTAATGCCAATTAGCACATACAGAGGATGTTCCATCTCTGTGTTGGTGTTCAATATTTCATCGCGAACGGTTAATGCAATAAATAAGGCATCTTCCAACGCGTTTTCCAGCGGACCACTACAGCTAATAATAGTGCCATGCCCAGTGTCTACAATTAGTCGATCTTTCTCAGGAATATCAATAACCGCTTGTGCAACTAAGTCATCTAAACGCTTCTTATTCGCTTGTTGTTCCGTTATTAATTTTTTTGCAAAATCAATAATATCTAAACACACGATACTGGAAATGGATGTCTTTTTCATTTTGTTGTTTACTCTATATAGTACTTAATAACCGAATGACCATATTAATCACTATTATCTAACATTTCAAACAGCTATTATCGTGCAAATATAGCAGTATTGCTAGCATATCGTGATATGCAGAGATTGGGCTTTGGATAGAAGAGCGAAAGTAGCGAAATGATTAGGATGTAAAGCTAAGTGCTACTAAATTAAGGTGTGATGAAAACGCATGTGAAGCTTTTATTCTGGTCGTTGAGGAGCACGTTTGACCCAATAAAGTGGTCGTTGCGCATCCATATATGTTTCCTTCATGTCAGTGCGGCGTATATTTTCCAGTGCTTCGTCGACTGATATATTGCTATCACGCGCTTTTTTTTCAGCAGCTGGCTTAGTGTAATCTAACCATAATTTGTTTTCTGTATAACCATGGTCACCCATGCATAGCTTAAACACTCGTGCTTTACGGCCGATTATTTCTAATTTCTGGAATTCTACAATTGCCTTTAAATGTGAAGCTGCGCGATCTGTAATTTCATCACAATCATTAATCGCTGTAGCTAGCGCTAGGTCCTTTTCAGAGGCGATTGTTGCCTTATTAACTGGACTTGAATAGAAATACCCAAAAGCAAAAGCGATAGCAATAGTGACAAAAACAATACTTAGTTTTTTAATCAACGCATCATTAATCATATACAACAGATTTTAGCTTATTTGCGGCATTTGCGTCTAATGTTGTCAATAAAGCTACGTTTGTGAGTGCTTCGTTATGCTTTCCATTTTTTTCTGCAATGAGTGCAAGATAGTAAATTGCTTGACTGTGGTTAGCATTATTGGCTGTTACTTTACGTAAATGCGTTTCAGCCTTTTCCAAGTCATCTACAGAATACTCCGCAACTGCAAGATAGAACCAAGCTTCAGTGTTGTTCGGCTCATGTAATGTCCACTGGGTCGCAACAGATAAAAGTTTTGTCCATTGCTTCGTCAAGTAGGGGTGAACGACTTGCATAAAAAAGGGCCATTTTTCACTTGGGGTCGCCCAAAAAGCAGGCTCTGCATTTGAGTTAATCGCATCTTCAGGCTTATCAAGGAGCGCCTGCACCCACTCAACTGGCATATTGTAATAATATGCATCTCTACCGGGGCTTTTTAATGTAATTACACCGATTAGATTGCCTTCATCATCAAATAAACCACCACCGCTTTGACCTCGTTCAAACGCACTGCTTGCCCGCACTATCACACTATTATCCATCGGCAGTAATCCTTTAACGTAGCCATGGCTAGTAACAGGTTTAGTGGAGCGGTTAGGATAACCAATCGCAAAAACAGATTGTTGGTATTCCAGATTTTGACTCATCCCCATTTTTACAATCGGTGCATTTAAACCTTCAACTTTAAGCAAGCATATATCGTGGTACCAGTCTGGTGTGACTGCGCTAGCAGTGTAAGATTGATTGCCAACTAGTACATTAATACTGGTTGCATTAGCCACAACATGGCAATTGGTGACGATGCGGTCTTTGGCGATAACGACACCTGAGCCCATTCCATCATTGCCACTTTTTAGCTTTACCTGTACCTTAATCACATGCTTAGTGACTTCATTTACCATCGCTTCTGTTGGTATTGCGAACGCAACATTAGTTAATCCTAAAAGCAATACTGTCAATAATAGTCTTTTCATCATTGCCCCAATCAAAATACAAACACCGTATTAGCCAAACTTAATGCATCAAAAATTGATACCTTTAACTAGGTAATAGCAATGGCCATGCCATGATTCTTGGCAGCAAATTCTCTGTTTATTGTGTATTGCTAATGCATGGAAATGCAGGGGCTTGGGCTGGACGCACTCAGGTTAGAGAATTTTATGTTGGCGGCTATCAGCTAAAATTTTAATTTAGCTGATAGCCGCGTTAAATATAGCTTATAGCGACATTAGAGGCATAACAGAAACTACAAGACTGTAGTTGGTGTAACGTTTCATGGGGGTTAGTGAAGGTCAAACAATGGATGTGAAATCACGATAATGCATCTTAATTCTAGAGAAGATCACTATTGAGAAAACAAGCCATAACGCACCAAATAGGTGCATTTAATGCACCTATTTGATTACTTAGGTTGATTATTATTCAGCTCTGTAATTTTCAATATCGATTAGTTTGAGCCATTGACTTTTGATTTAAGTTTGGTTGCAGCTTCAGCGTCTAGCTCAGTTAAAAGCGCTATATTCGTTAAGGCTTCCATATGCTTTCCATTTTCTTCAGCAATTAACCCGAGATAGTAAATGGCTTGGCTATGTTGCGCATTCATTGCGGTCACTTTCTTCATGTGTTGTTCTGCATTCGCTCTATCGTGATTGGCATACTCAGCAGCAGCTAAATAAAACCATGCTTCTATATTATTGGGTTCTTCAACTGTCCACTTTGTGGCGATCGTCATGAGCGAGGACCAATCTTCTGTTAAATATGGCCCCACAACTTGCATGAAAAATGGCCATTGATCGGCTTCAGATGCCCAAAATGCTGGCGCAGCTTTTGCACTTATCTCTTGCTCTGGCTGATCCAATAAAGCTTGCACCCACTCAACCGGCATATTGTAATAATAAGAATGTCTACCAGGACTTTTAAGTGTAATCACGCCGACTAATTGACCTGCATCATCAAATAGTCCGCCACCACTGGCGCCTAATCTAAAAGTACTGCTTGCACGAACGATGACGCTATCGTCCATCGTGAACAAACCTTTTACATAGCCATATGTACTAACAGGTGCAGGAGAGAAATTTGGATAACCGATTGCAAACACTGGTTGCTCATATTGTAAGTTTTTGCTTGAGCCTATTGTGGCAATGGGTGCGTCTAAACCTTCAACTTTAACGATACAGACGTCATGGTACCAATCCGGTGTTATAGAGGTGGCTTTGTAGAATTGACCGCCGCTACTCACACTAATCCCAGCTGCATTGGCGACGACATGGCAATTGGTGACGATGCGGTCTTTTGCAACAACAACGCCAGAGCCAGAGCCATAGCTGCCATTTGTCAGTGCGGCATGTACCTTTACAACATGTTTGGTGATTTTATATAACAGCTCGTCTTTCGGCACGGCCGATGCTGTAGTTGCTATCAATAGCCCTAATAATGCAAATAAAAACCTAGTCATGATGATCCCCAATCTATTCGTAAAGTTGGTACATCTCACAAAAACTCAAATCTCAGTAATTACATTAGCAACCAATGTGCCAGATTTTTCTGACTTCGTTTTATTAATCAACATTTTGTATTATTTGTGTTTAGCTTTAAGTACAGCCTAACCTAAGCGAGGTGTATTTAAATACGCAATAAGAAGACAATACACCTGCCAATTTAAGTGTTAAAAAGAAAGAAATACGCCTAGGGGCGCCGTGAAATATGAAGACTTCTACCGTTGAAGTAGTCGCAGAACAAATTTACTGCAAGGGTTAATTACAATGAAAAAACGATGATGAGACCAATGGTCATTGCGAGTGGTTAAACCATTTGAACAGAGCAACAGAAAAATTATTTACCTATATAACTGCACCAAAATAGCGCAATATACAGATGAACTATGCACATCGATATTTTTACTTGGTAGTTGTCTTAGTTTGATTGTTGGTATATCAATTTAATATCTTGCGTCTTTAACCGTGTCGCTAGCCATGCCGTTAATCGTTCAGAATCTTGCGAAGATAGTTTCTTTTTCGCGCTCACTAGCAGCAATGTCACTTTTTTGTGAAACACGTCGTATTGCGATGTAGAGCTAATACCGCTCGCAATTACAATATTATTAATCTCGGGAAATAATGTATGCAACTCGGGCGTTACATTTTCCATTAACTCTTCTTTAGTTTTATATGACTTGAGCTTTTCATTCAGCTCCGCTATTTGTTTATCTCTAGAGTCTAGTGCGATTTGACTTTCCTTATATAAGTCAGCAACGATACTGGTTTTTAAAGACAAGGTATCAATTTTTTGCTCACCAGCTTGATGCACAACCAATGAGGCTGCTTGTAAGTCATTTTTAATTAATTTATTTTGGATGGTTTCCAACGTTTCTTTTGGTATTGGTTTCCCAATTAAAGACAATTCTATTTTTTTTGACTTTGGATCAATTTCTAGATTCGTATAATAAGTTTCATCAAACTTAAACTCTTCTATTACAAATGATTTAGCCCGTTGCGTAAAAACTTCTTCTTTTACCAAGTTATAAGCGAGATACATGCTTGGAACGACCGTAATCAGCACTAATCCAAATAAATATACTTTTACTCGGCTTTCCGTTTTTGCATCAACATAAGCTCTATGCGGTAGCTTCATGGCTGAAATAATAATCACTGCTGCGATGGCAATAAATACGGAGTTGATAATGTAGAGATAAAAAGCGCCAAAAAAGAAGTGCCATTGCCCATTTGCAAGACCATAACCTGCCGTACAGAGTGGAGGCATCAATGCTGTCGCGATTGCGACGCCAGGAATGACATTGGTCTTGATTTTTCTTGTCGCCGCAATGATGCCAGCTAAACCGCCAAAAAAAGCAATCAGAACGTCCCAAATAGTGGGAGATGTTCTTGCTAACAACTCAGAGTGTGCTTCTGATAACGGACTTAACAGAAAATAAATAGCGGAGGCGAGAAACGCAATTAGGGTTGCCACTGCTAAGCTAAGCGCTGATTTTTTGATTAGCGGGAAGTCATAAACACCAATACCGTAACCGATGCCCATGATAGGACCCATGAGCGGTGAAATAAGCATGGCCCCAATAATGACTGCTGTCGAGTTAACGTCTAAACCAACCGATGCAATAAGAATAGCCAAAATCAGCACCCATAAATTGGTGCCTCGTAAGCTGACATTCGATCTGATTTCTGTATCAATCAAATCTGCTTCTGATTTATCATCCGCTAAACTGAAGATATGTCGAATAGTATGCGCTACTGTGGTTGGCGTGATATGTTGCATAGATGAGCGTGAGTAATAGGTTGTAGCAGATTATAGCACCTCTGGATTTGTGCAAAATCATCAGCGGATTAAATATTGTATTAATGTGCCAGCTATTTAAATTATGTAATAATGCAGCTAATTATTAGAAAAATGATCATATGAACAACATTGCCTTATCAGATATTTCGTCACAGGTACTGTATTTATCGATAGTTTTTATTTTGCTTGTTATTCCAAGAACATTACAAAAATATCGAATACCAGCGCCACTATCCTGTTTTGCTTTGGGCATGATCACTGTCTTTGGTATTGCTGACTATAGTCATGACACCACGCTGAGCTTTCTGGCGGCATTGGGTATCTCATCCTTGTTTTTATTTGCGGGCCTAGAAGTCGATATTAGAGAGTTGCGAAAAGGCTTTTGGCCTTTGCTCAGTCATTTGGTTGTACGTTGTGCCATTATTGCTGGTTTTACATGGGTGGGTATGTACTATTTTGACTTTTCTATGCAAGTGTCAGGGCTGATTGCGCTTGCATTGTTGACGCCTTCAACTGGGTTTATTCTCGAATCTTTGCATGGCCTTGGGCTAGATGAAAATGAAGAATTTTGGGTCAAGAGCAAATCAATTGCAGGCGAGTTGCTCGCATTGTTGCTGTTGTTCTTTTTCCTCAAATCAGGCTCGCCTAGTGCTTTAGGTATCTCCGCTGGGGTGCTCATTGCGATTGCATTCGGTCTACCACTGTTGTTTATATTCCTAGGCCGTATTGTGATTCCATTTGCGCCAGGTTCAGAGTTCTCCTTGCTAATTATGGTGGGACTAATTGCTGCTTACATGACCAAGCAACTAGGTGTTTATTATCTTGTAGGTGCTTTCTTTACGGGCTTAGCGGCAAGGCAACTGCAAGAAAGAATGCCAACACTTGCGTCTGAAGATAACTTGCATGCTGTGCAGTTATTTGCCTCATTTTTTGTTCCATTCTATTTCTTTTATGGGGGGATGAGCGTACCTGAAGGCGCGTTGCAATTAGAATCACTATGGATTGGTTTGGCCATTACGGCGGTGCTATTGCCATTCCGAATCGGTACTGTTGCTGTGCAGAGAATTTATGTTAATGATGATAATGTTAAAAGCAGTTTTGATGTTGCCATTGCATTGACGCCTACACTCATTTTCACATTGGTTATTGCTAGTATCCTGCATGAAAAGTTTGACATTAGTGATACATTATTTGGTGGATTGCTAGTTTATGCTGGCATTACAACAATGCTGCCATCTATTATTTTGAAGAAATCAATTCAATTGGATGTGGACAATCCGCCTGTGCTTTAAGCGCATGCTTCTTTATTTTAGCGGCGCTAACAATGTGGATAGTCCATTGTGGTCTATCTCTTGCATTAATTGCAATAAACGGCCTAATTCTCCTTTTGGGAAACCCTCGCGCGCGAACCAATTGAGATAGTGGCCGGGTAAGTCTGCTAAAACGCGTCCCTTATATTTGCCATAAGGCATTTCCATTTGAAGCAGTTTTTCTAAATCTTCAGGGTTCATTACATTAAACTAATTAACAATAAGTAGCATTATAAATAACGACAAACAAAAGCGTTGAACTTAATTGAGTCTGTCAGGTTCTATTCAGCATCAGGGGATAATTAACTTAGGAAACCATCAATACTATGTACCAATCAATTTTGACCTTAGTGGTGCTCTTGTCATCAGTTTTTTTATTGCCTGTTCAGATTGCGCAAGCAAAAACGATTCAAATGCGACCTGGTTTGTGGGAAATTAGAACGTCATCAGATCTTCTCAGACTAGTGCCTCATATTCCCGAAGACCAAATGCAGAATATGCAAGATTTAGCTAAAGAATATGGCCTTGAAATGCCAGAAATTGAGAATGGTGCTGCAATCTCACGCACCTGCATTACCCAAGAAATGGCTAATCAACAAGCGCTTCCGCAAATGTACCAAGAAGAGTTAGGGTGTGTCTCTGAAAGCGCCATCAGAGAGGGTAATGCTTACAAAATGAATTTTACTTGCAACAGTGTTAAGTTAAAAGGTAATGGTTCTGCTCAAGGGGTAATCACTAGCCCGCAAACTTTTTCTGGTAGTACGCAATTTACAGGGCAAGCACAAGGTGCGGCTGTCGATGAAAAAGCTGAGATTGCAGGAAAGTGGTTAGGTGCCGGCTGTGGCAACATTAGACCTAATAGTCAGAATTAAATAATAAATATCTTTTTTTTCTTAAGTTTATCTGGCGCATACCGATGTGATAATCAATGATACGTAATTCAGAAATGAGGTGTGTGATGAATATTTATGAACTACTGAAACAAGAGAACCAAAAATTCTGGGACTTTATGAATCTTGATAATGAGATGTTCAGTGCGCAAGATTTGGCATATTGGGAAGATGAGGAAAACAATCAGATTGAAGAGTTAGAAACAATCTGATGTCTAATTAACATACTAGTTTAATTTGTTAGTGCATCAATTGGCTAGTTAAATCAATCAAACTCATCCGTACTAGCATAGCCTGATTGTGCCTCACTCTTTTGTGCTTCAAAGCCCGATTGTTCTAATTGGGTGCGATATTGACAATCTGGCAGGTGTCCTTCCAAGCGGCCATTAATCTTTGTAGTTTCCTGCTGGCAAAAAATACAGCGATATCGATGTGGCTGACCTTCATAAGATTCTTGTGGATAATCAATGTAAAAAAGTTTTTGCATTTTTACACTCCTTGTTGGTGGCTGGTTCATTAATGTTACTCCTTTATAGCGTAATCAGATTAACTATTTGAAAGTTTGCTAGATAAATATCGCGCGCGGTTAGCCAGCTATTAAAGGTCAGCTCAGTTGGCTTAATTACATCTATAACGTCAAAATGTCATGGTTGTGTCACAACTTTGGTGCAAGATATTACACACTGATGCCGTAATATTTGATCAATTATTAAGATTTAACTTTAAGTGTTTGTTGTAGGCCAATGATAAAAATTAACTAATTAATTTAATTGAATTTTTGGTGTGTTTCTTGCTCTAACAATTATGTAAGACGCAATTGAACGACTTAATGATAAGGAGTACAAAATGACGATTTACCAAGTATTAGATGAACAAAACCATCCTGTTTATGAAGCTGAGAGTTTTATGCAAGCGCAACAGGAAGCAGAGTTGTTAAATCACTCTTTTGATGACCGCTTTTTCTTTGTGGAAACAGCTGCAATAGAGCAAAAACACTAATTCTTTAACTTGTCGAACTTATTGCTAACTTTAGCAGTATTTACTACATCTCTGTAGACAATTCTTGAATGTAATGTCTTACCTTGATGGCGGAGTGGACGGGACTCGAACCCGCGACCCCCGGCGTGACAGGCCGGTATTCTAACCAACTGAACTACCACT
>JBPOFK010000035.1:0-3275 GCA_051252095.1 Methylophilaceae bacterium | reverse complement strand
TCCTTAGCTATGGCCTAGACCCTTCAATGTATCACCTAAGGATCGTCAATTAACCATGCTGACAGGGCAGCTTCCACTGGGTCTGGGAGTGATCACGACGGGCAGTCGCAATAGGGCCCTAATGTGGGCCTTAGGACTCACTGAGAGGGCCGTCAGAGTCCTTCTTGTAGGATTGGGCTAGGAAGGGTGGGGATTGTCCGAGATGGCGCTGTATGAATCCTAAAATGCAGCATTTCGGATAAATTCACAGGTGCAGGGGGTACTAGGCATTTCCTTTGGACCGATTCAGAGCAGGGCTTCACTGCAGCTAAACGAACTGGGTGAGATCTGACTAAACTTATATGTCATTGCTTTGCGTATGTCGCTATGCAGAGGATAACTCGGTCAGTTTGGGATGACGCAATTCCGGAGTGATTAATAATATACCTAAGTAGCTTAAGATACAGTATGCATCATACAATCAGGTCTGGTTTGCGTATCGTTAACCTAAAAATATGATATGGTTGTAGATCGATAGGCAGGAGAATAATATATGATGGCTCGTTGCATTTAATGCACTTCCTAGGACGGGTAGACTCCTAATTGACGTTTTCGTAACAAGCCCTCTGGTAGTGTTTTGGTTATGTAGGTTGTGGCATTATGACTAAGAAAGTTTCCTGTTCGTTACGTTTTGTCCCAATCAGCTAACACTTGATTATATATTTTCTTAAGCTGTGGGTCAGCGTTGAGCTCTTCTTGAAGGCGTTTATCATCATCTTCTGCTTTCCGCTTCTGGCTTTCTAGATGGCTATCAAGTTTCTGTCGTATATCCTCATTGAATTGGTCAAACCCTTCATTAAACTTGTTAAGGCGTTCAGTAGCGCTTCACCAGCCGCTAGGCTTGGTAGTTTATCGCATAATTTCCCTAAGGTGTCCGGCATCAGGCGTGGCACGTAGCCCTGATCAATCGGGTTGGTCAAACGCATTGCAACAAAACTACTGCATTGGGAAAAGATGGTTTCCGATATCTCAGATGGACGTTGGCTCGATAGTAAGAGAGTTACCCCATATTTCCGTCCCTCTTTGGCTATACGTTCTATGGAGAGCTTTGAAGATCTGAACCTTGCCAAGTCGCTTTTGGGAACGTACTTATGTGCTTCTTCATAAACTTGGAGAATTGGCGCGTTGCTGTTGTGTTGTTCACCGGCAGCGCTCCGGATTGTTTTGTAGTGATATCCATACTCAAATAGAATTCTAGAGATTAGTGAGACGGTAATGCTTAGAACCTCGAATGGTATTCCGCTCAAGTCGATCACAGTGACATTGCGATTAGGCTGACCGTACTCAATCAAGCTTTGAAGGGTTCCATTTAAGGTGGCTCCGTCGGCTGCGGCCCCCAACAAGTAGTTCTACCGCTTTTCCGCTACTGTTGCTTCGAACGTCGCGAAGAATTTCTCGAGTGGTGTGTGGCTCTACCTGCCAGGCGTGACGCTCTGAGCTTTAGTCGGATGGAAATCGTACCGTTTGTCAAAATACTTTGTAAATGAGGATTCACCAAAACAAATGGGCTGATGTCATTTCAAAAAATGGGCAGGGGTCAGTTGGCATAAAATTGGGCCCCTACGACGTCTGTCACAGGGCCCTTAGCGGCCAAGGCGTTACTCTAGGGAGAATTTACGACGACCGCGTCAGCGGTTCTGTTAATACCACAGGAAAAGACTGGAAACGACGACTGCTCCGAAGCACAACAATGCAATTTTTTTACGTGTTTTCTTGCGCTCTGAGAACGTTTGGAAGTCAGGTGGAAAATTGTCTTGTCGGTAAATGGTGCGCTGCATTTTCAAACTCTTGAAGGTGTTTTGTGTACGAGTAAGCCATAAATACAGATCATGACGTAAATATGGCTGGAAGGTGTCTGTAGGGTGAAGGGTTGCGCGGGCATCGTCATCGAGGGACAGGTCGAATGCAAATGCCCGCGCGTTGGGTAGTGGTGACCTACCCTAAAATCATAGGTAGATTGATTTTTAGATGGGGCAAGTTGATGTTTGGAGACAAGCGCGTAGCGCTCGCCAGTCAGCCTTGTTCCGCAATGTCCTGCAAAAGCGTGCTTGCACGATAAACACACCATCGTGCCTTACCCCGCCCTTCGCAATCGCCAAGGCAACGGAACTGGTCTGCGATGCTGTTTAGGTGCTTGGACGACCTGAATCGCAATAGGAGCATACTCGCGACGGAAAAAGAAGATAACCTAGGTGTCCTTAGCTATGGCCTAGACCCCCTCAATGTATCATCTAAGAATCGTTAATTAGCCATGCTGTTAGGGCAGCTGTCACTGAGTCTGGGAGTGATCACGACAGGCAGTCGCGATAGGGCCCCATTGTGGGCCTTAGGACTCACTGAGAGAGCCGCCAGAGTCCCTCCTGTAAGATTGGGCTAGGTAGGGTGGGGATTGCCCGAGATGGCGCTGTATGAATCTTAAAATGCTGTATTTTGGATTTCGGGTGAAGTCACAGATGCAAAGGTAGGTTTGGGATGACGTAATTCAGCAGTGAGTAAGAACTAACCTAGGTAGCCTTAGAGTTCTAGTTAGCTTTGCCCTCGCTTTGGAAGTTGCCACGGATGCTCTAGTTTCTTGCGCGACGCCATCCTGCTGCTTGCGCTTCTTCTTGCGTGCAAAACCACCTTTCACCATTCATCCAATCAATTCTCGTTCCGGAATAGTCCTCTTGGCCGCGAACATGATATATCCGCTCACCAGAATAGTAACTTACGTTACCTTTGATGTCACAGGATGAAAGGCCAACAGAGACGGCCAGATCAGCAGCATAGCCTACAAGCTCTGTTGTGCTTCGTTGGATTGCTTCTTTGTGTTGATCCGATAGGAAAACGGGGGCACATAGGCCAACTACCACTATCGCGACTACAAGAACTATTACAAATGCGGTTTTTGCTTTGCCCTTTTCCTTCAAGCGCCTAGTCCGCTTCCTCAGAGTTACTCTTGAAAGCAAAACTCATGGCTGTCAATCGTCTAATGTTGTCGTCCCTGACAGGACGTCCGGAGTGAAATTGGTTGGTCCATTCCAGTAGTGGTTTGAAGGCCAGACCGCAAATTTGAATGCCATTATCGGAGACATATTGCATAGTTCGTGATCAGGATTCCTTAACTTTAAAATGGGCCTGTTTACTGCTCTAGCAAGCCGGTAGAGGCTGTCAGAGTCCCTGCTGTAAAGTCTGACTGGATGGCGTGGGGGTTGCCCAACATGGCGTTTTATCAAGCGCTTAAGTGGTATATTTGG
>JBPOFK010000034.1:0-4546 GCA_051252095.1 Methylophilaceae bacterium | reverse complement strand
CAATACGACTTTAAGCCCTAATTTGATTGCCAAGATTCAATGTGCTCCTCTAGAAGATTCTAAATAAGATTAGTTCGTAGAAGCAATCTTATGTAAAACAAAGGCCCCAATCTGGGGCTTTATTTTTTGAGGAGGGGATACCTAAATATAAGATTGTTCAAAATTATTGAACCTTATTACAAATGTTATGCAATATCATAACTCCTTATAGAAGCATTTTTATATGTTAAGAATAGTCTATATAGATGTTATTAATAATTAAGATTTGCGTCCGCTTTTGCTATTTATTATAGTGTGATTAAATATTAACTAACTCTAAGAAATAAAAAGAAAAACATCATGAATCACATCAAACCATTAGTCACGTTATACGGACGCACGGGTCCGTATAATATCTGTTAGGCTGCCCCTAATAAGATTAGGAAAATATATGAACTGGATCACAGAATTACAAAACATAAATTACATGGCTGTAGCAATTGCGACAATTACGAGTTATTTTCTTGGGTTTGCTTGGTACCATTGGGCAGTTTTTGGTGAAGCATGGGCAAATGCTTTAAGCATCACGAAAGAGGAAGCTGACGATACCGAAGGTCTTGGAGGTGCTTTTATCATGTCTTTGATTTCAGGACTAACGAAAACCTTATGTATCGCCTTACTTATGGCAGCAGCAAATATTTCTGGCATTCTGAACGGGGCATTTTTTGGGACAGTAGTTGCAGCCGTATTTATTTTTACATCATTAGGTTACTACAATGGTTTTGCTCGTACATCTTCAAAACTAACATTAATAAATTCAGCTCATGGCATTGTTGAGCTTGCTCTAATTGGTGCAATTATTGGAGTATTCACTTAACAAACTTAGCCTAACAAGGCATTCAAGCGGGACTACCTTAGGTAGCCCCTTAATTTAAACGTTAGGCATTTAGCAGAGCAATATGGATATTGAAATAAATACTTCAGCATCAACTGACGACATTGCCATCTTGCAAGGTTATGTAAAAAATCGTTTTAATAACCGCATGCCAGAAGATTATGAGGATTTTCTAAAACAATCAGATGGCGTTCAAATAGAAAATGTATATTTTTTCTCTGCTCTTGATGTAACTTTATTGAATGAGGATTTTTCATACAAGGATAAAATCCGCATCGGTGATAAAGGCAATATAGATGATCTGGTATTTTCTTTTCATAGCTCACGATATGAGGTTATAACAATGGGTCATGCAGATGAAGTTATTGCTACATTTAATGACATTCAGAGTTTGATCAATTATCTAAAAAAGGAACAAAGCGTATAAATGCCTAACAAGTGCATCAAGTCATTCGCTTCGCTTATTGGGACGCTCAAGCAAACGTAAAAAAAGCCCCTTGATAGGGGCTTAATATTTTTATTACTTATCGCCTACGAAGCAATGCTTAATTTGATGGAGAATAGACCTAACGCATTTTTTAGCTCTTTTAACCATTTCATCAATTTTACATAATATACATTATGCGAAGTAACATGTTATAGTCTTGCGGAACACTAACGCAAAAATGAAGCGCTCCTCTTTTTACTTTAAAAGGACGTAACATGAAAAAACTTCAAGACTTTGGCCAAGACACTATTGCTGTGGAATTAACTCAACCGCAGCTAAAACTTTCAATTGCTGTAAATACATTCCTTATCGAGCTTCTAACGCAGGATAGAAAGTCATCCATGCAGGCTAATAAAGACATAGTGAAAGCTATGACTGATGTCGTAAATCTCCGACACTCATTTACTTTTTCTGATTATCAGCAAAACATTGATGGATTGATTAATGACCTACATGCATTGGCTGATCCATTAGTTAATGCTTTCGTTGACCGCCAAGATGAACACCAACAGATATTTCTTCAGGAGGTAAACGACCTTTCAAAAAAGCTCCATCCTGACACTTTCTTTCTCAGGGAGTGTAAGACCTTAGGTTTAGCTGATGATAGCGGCTCTTTGCATCTAAGGAATGACCATGACTAGTTCATCCAAAAGTGTAATTAAAGACAGCGGTCTTTCAATTTATGACTTTGCGAAACGCCTTAATGTTACAACGACTTATGTGCTTAAACTTTGCCGTAACGGACGAATTAATGGAGCGGTCAGGAATGAATCAACTAATAATTTATGGCGGATATACCCACCCGCTAAGATTATTGATGAGACATAAGCGTACAAAGTATGTGAGAAAGCCATTTAAACCCATTGATAAAACTGATTTTAAAGAGCTTAGATTGATTAACTGTCTAACCATAGAGCAAACAGCAGACCTGCTGCACGTAACGCCTAGAACGGTGATTGCGTGGGAAAGGGACGGTACTCGTATTCCCTATTCTGCTTACAAACTATTTCGCTTAATGGCTAATGGTGAATTTTTATCTAATGAATGGAAAGGCTGGCGAGTAAGAGGGAACACTCTTTACTCGCCATCGGGTAAGTCTTTCCAGCCTCATGAGCTCTACTACATTTCAAATTATATCAAGATGGCCCATTACTGGCTTAATGACTATAAGCGTAAATCTAACTCTGCGCAAGTCGTGCCTTTCAAAAGGCAGCTTAAGCTCGTTGTTTCTAACCAGGGGGATTTTAATGCACTGCAGTAACGTTTTAGTAGCCGGGGGTATGGGGTCGGCTTAAGACCCCATGGATACAACCCCTTTTGCGCCCTCTCTACTGTTATTTCGCGTCACCTAATGTTACGGCCTTAGTTGATTGTTGTTCGCGTTCTATAGACGGTTTTTTAAGGGTTTTGCGCGCCCTAGCACTGGAGCGGCGGAGCTCGCGCGGAGCGAGTGAAGCGCGCAGGGCGCGCGTCCGTCTAGATTTATATTACGGACACATTACAACTACATACGAACACATCAGGGCTGTAGAGGGCTTTTGTCTATACAAATTAAAGGAAATACCCTCATTTGTATCTACATTTGTATATACAAACTAATAAAAAGGAGTGATTTTGAATGCTGATTAACAAGACCAAAACGATGCAAATTAGGATGGAAGATGCCTTTTACGAGCAATTGAAATTTATTGCATCTAGTCATGGTGTATCTGCTTCTGAATATGTTCGGAAAGTTCTTGAATATGCAGTTCGTCAGGATATGCACAATATCGAGCTGAAGCGGAAAGCTGAAAACCATAAAGCGGAAGTAAGGAAGCAGCGCTAAATGGAAGATATTAAACACGTGGATACTAAGAAAGCAGCTGACTTCTTGGGCTGCTCAACTAGGCGTGTCCGTGCCCTTCTTGCTCAGGGTCGAATCACTGGAAAAAAGGAAGGTGCAGACTGGAAGATTCAATGGCCGCTGCAATGTACATTCGGCAAGCGTGCTCCATTGAGGAAATTCAGTCAGTATCGGAATTCAAATACTGATGCTCCTACATCTAAGGAAAGAGAGGTGTGAAATTACTTCAAGGCTGATTACCTAACTGGATATTAATATTTATATTTACTCCGAGCGCTTCAGTAGCTTTTAACTTGTATACATTATGCGAAGTAATAGACATGTGACTTCGGAATAGTATTCAGTGCATTTCAAGCAATAACGCTGTTTTCACCCTATTTTAAGAACTTTAAAACAGCTGAAACAACAAGGCTTGAATTATCACTTAACGTGCTAAAAATAATTTAATCACATTTAACTTTTAGATCGCCATTTTCGCACTCACACAATGTTAGAAGACTGTCATCATCTATACCATTTGTAGCAGTTCTTATATGTTCACGCGTATCTCCTGTTGCTGGAACAATATAAGCCTTTGAAACAGAGCCGTTAAATTCAACATAGAATACATGCTCTGGGTTGTATTTCATAAAAATGATTAAAACATCTAACGATTCACGCCAAGGTGTGCCGTCCTCAGTGACACCTCCAAAAAACTTAATACTATGGTATTTATGGTCATGAGACGCCCTATTAATACAGGTAATCCTGTAATTTGCCATTGAATTCCCTTACTTTTAAAGTTAATTTTAATTATTAAAAGGAAGTAAAACACTTTATGTGTTCATTGGCTTTAAACTGCTTTAATGGCGAAGGTTTACTTGCTGTGATATATTATAGTTTGAATTCTAATAAAATACAGTAAAAACAACTACTTGAGTGCGCTAGTAGATCACTCTTTAGAGGTCTCATTAACGATATCTTTAAACTCAATTGTACCATCAACATTTTTCTTAAATGCGGCATCAAACGCATTGCTAAATATGCTCCAAAACCCTTCCCAAAGGTTTTGATCAGGGTTATCTAAGTTACCTTCAAAAGGTATGCGCAAGGCAAATTGATCTTTTGTCTTGTTTTCAAACGTATCTATAAACAAAGAGGCAATGGATTCCCAAATAATCTTTATTGGATTTTTTTCCTTATTTAAATCTTCAAACATGATATTCGTTGCGACTGGTTTGAAGTAGCCAATAACTTTTCCATCTGTAGAGGCGGCCTCACTATAAAGGCTAACCTTGCCTTTTTTAAAAGATAGTGCAGCGTATTTTTCAGCGAAATGATTAAGAGAAGTTAAGTCTACCTC
>JBPOFK010000033.1:0-5863 GCA_051252095.1 Methylophilaceae bacterium | reverse complement strand
TTTATTATCTGCCATGCGTAATATATAAATAATTTGTCATGCACTTAATTAATAAATAATTAAATATCATAATAACAGTATATTAACCCTTGGTTAAAATTCTGACTTTCCTCTTTTCTAAATTGATACAATTGCTGATGTATCTCTGCACTGGCGGCCGTGGACAATTGCTAGCACATAATACAGTGATGGACATTAAATGAAAAATCAAAAAAAATGGGATATTTTCTGTAAAGTTGTCGATAACTTCGGCGATATTGGCGTTTGCTGGCGTTTGGCGACACAGCTATATCTGGAACATGGTCTTGAAATAAGGTTGTTCGTTAATGACCTAGAGGCTGCCTCTAAAATTATGAATGGTGTAACAAATGAAGTGGAACAAATACACGAAGGTATCTCCATTGTAAGGTGGGACGAAGAAACAACATTTGATAGCGTTGCTGACGTTGTGATTGAGACGTTTTCTTGTGAGTTACCAGATGTGTATTTAAGACGCATGCATGAAATGACTGTATGGGTTAATGTAGACTATTTGTCTGCAGAAGCATGGGTGCCAGAGTTCCATGGATTAAATAGCAAGTATCAACAAACAAAGACACTAAGACACTTTTATTTCCCTGGGTTCTCTACAAATACTGGGGGGCTCTTGAGAGAACAAACATTAGGCGTAGCAAGAGATTGTTTTAAACAATCTGACCAAAAAATTCAAGATTTTTGGCAATCATTGCTAATTGATAACAATCCGCATAGTTTAAAAATATCCTTTTTTTCTTACACTAATGCGCCAATAGAGCCGTTTCTGAATGCGCTGGTCAATGCAAATCAATCAGTAAGTGTTTTTATGCCAATGAACCGAGCTATACCGACCTCATTACTAGGACAAGAGGCATTAGAAGCGGGGGACTCAATCAAGGCAGGTTCATTACATTTATATATACTGCCTTTTTTAAGTCAGGTTATGTATGACAAGCTATTATGGGCATGCGATATTAACTTTGTCCGTGGTGAAGATAGTTGGGTTAGGGCCGTATGGGCAGGTAAGCCATTTGTATGGCAACCATATTGGCAAACAGATGATGCTCATCTGTTAAAATTAAATGCATTTCTTGACCAGTTTTATGGGCAACCTGCTTTTAAGAAAACGTTGACTAAATTACATGAGGATTGGTCTACTCAACAGTTTGAGGGTGATGTTTGGCACGATTATTTAGAAAATCTAGACTCCATTGTTGAGCTGACTCAGCAACAGTCTAACATGCTGATGGAACAAAAAGCTTTAGCAACTAGGCTTGTTGATTTTTGTGCGAATTTGGCAAAGTAGCGTATAATCCGCGTTTGTTAATTTTTACTCACTTTAAGTCAATATTATGAAAACAGCACAAGAACTTCGTACAGGCAATGTCGTCATGGTTAGTGATGAGCCATTGGTTGTCGTCAAATCAGAATATAACAAGTCTGGCCGCAGCTCAGCTGTCGTAAAAATGAAATTTAAAAACCTTTTAACTGATGCGCCTAGTGAAAATGTTTACAACGCAACAGATAAGTTTGATATGGTTGTTTTAGATAAAAAAGAAGTCACATACTCTTATTTTGCTGATCCAACTTATGTTTTTATGGATGCTGAATATAACCAATATGATGTAGACGCTGAATTTATGGAAGATGCATTGGCATTTTTAGAAGATGGCATGCCATGTGAGGTTCGCTTCTATGACGGTAAAGCGATTTCTGTTGAGCTACCAACAACGGTCGTGCGAGAAGTCACCTATACAGAGCCTGCTATTAAAGGCGATACGTCAGGAAAAGTATTAAAGCCAGCAAAATTAGCGACTGGTCATGAGATTGCTGTTCCACTATTTGTATCTCAAGGCGACAAAATCGAAATCGATACGCGTACGAGTGAGTATAAAAATAGAGTTTTAAAATAAACCTATGCGATAGATTACAAAAAGGGTGCAACTTGCACCCTTTTTGTTATACAAAATCATATCAATTCAATTAAGCTAGCTTCTTATTGATTTCCTCTTCAGCAGCAATCCAAAAGTCAATAGCATTACCTTTAAACTGATGATTCTCCGCAATATAGTAAGCGGCAATTTCAACCATTTTATACCGTTCTTCAGCACTGATTTTACGGGCTTTGGTTGGTGTTTTTTTGGTCGTAGTTTTCTTTGTAGCAGGTTTCTTAGATGTCGTTGCTTTTTTTGCAGTTGGTTTGGTAGTCGGTTTTTTCGTCGGGCTAACAGCCATGGTCGTGCTCCTTTGGTAAAGTAAAAGCTGATGAGGTTTTTGAGGCTTTTGGCCCCAGAAACTCAATCATATTAAACCGTGCCACCTACTGTCAAGCCATCAATTTTAAGTGTTGGTTGACCTACACCTACAGGTACACTTTGACCCTCTTTACCGCATGTGCCAACGCCGCTATCTAGTGCCAAATCATTACCTATCATGCTAACACGTGTTAATACATCGGGCCCGTTACCAATTAAGGTTGCGCCTTTCACAGGGTAGGATAATTTTCCATCCTCAATCATATAGGCTTCCGCAGCGCTAAAGACAAATTTACCGCTGGTAATATCAACCTGTCCACCGCCAAAGTTTGCAGCATATAACCCTTTTTTAACAGATTGAATGATTTCTTGTGGGTCTTTATCTCCATTATGCATATAGGTGTTTGTCATACGCGGCATTGGAATGTGCGCATAACTTTCTCGTCTTGCATTACCCGTTATTGGCATATTCATTAAGCGCGCATTTAATGTATCTTGAATATAGCCTCTTAAAATACCATCTTCAATCAGCACTGTATTGTTCGTTGAGTTGCCTTCATCATCCATGCTGAGAGAGCCTCGTCTATTGGCAATGGTTCCATCATCTACTATCGTGATGCCTTTCGCTGCAACCTGCTGCCCTATCATGCCAGAAAAAGCTGAGCTACCCTTACGGTTAAAGTCACCTTCCAAACCATGACCAATTGCTTCATGCAACAGGATGCCTGGCCAGCCAGCGCCCAGCACTACAGTCATGTTGCCAGCGGGAGCAGGGCGAGCATCTAGGTTGATGAGTGCTTGATGCACTGCTTTTTGGGCATAGCTTTGTAAGATATCATCAGTAAAATAGCTGTAATCATAGCGGCCACCACCACCTGAAGTACCTTGTTCGCGTCGACCATTTTGCTCAGCAATCACTTGAATGGAAAGACGTACCAAAGGCCTAATATCGGCAGCCATTACTCCATCACTGCGTGCGACTAATACCACCTCGTATTCACCAGCAATAGATGCCATGACTTGTTTAACTCTTGGATCTAATTGTTTTGCATACTGTTCTATTCGCTCTAACAGTTTTACTTTAGCATCGGCGGACAGTGATGCTATAGGATCATTTGGCAAATAAAGCGATTTTTCTTCAGGCGTGATAATTTTATTTGCCGTTTGATTGCCACCAAGGCTAGCAATCGCTTTAGTCGCCTTAGCAGCTTGCTCTAGCGCAGGCAAATTAATTTCGTCTGAATACGCGAATGCTGTTTTTTCGCCACTGACTGCACGCACACCCACGCCTTGATCGATAGCAAAAGCACCTGATTTTACTTGCCCCTCTTCTAAGCCCCAAGATTCACTTCTGCTATATTGAAAATATAAATCAGCATAATCAACTTGGTGTGACATGATGCTGCTGAGTACACCTTGAATAGCTGAATTATCCAGCCCAGAAGGGACGAGAAGTGTTTCATTCGCGGTGTCAAAATGATGCGCTTTTTGTAAAATTGTTTGGTCTATTTTCATCTTCACGTATTCAAAATCATTAGTCTTAGGACTATAACAACTTTAACTATACCCTTACTACAGGAATTAGGCTTGAGTAAAATCTTTAAATATAAAGCGCATGTTTCATTAAATTGATTTAATTGTTTTATGCTTAAGCGCTGGCAAACTCTTGCGAAGGCTGTCCTGGTAATGCCGATTGATACTTGCGATGACGATACCAGAGCCTCTTGGTAACCTGTCCAATATCACACCCCAAGGATCCACTATCATGCTATTGCCGTGGGTTTCACGCCCTGATAAATGATAGCCACCTTGAGCAGGTGCAATGACGTAACACAAGTTTTCGATGGCTCGTGCTCGAACCAATGTTTCCCAATGTGCTTTGCCAGTGGTATCAGCGAAAGCCGACGGCACAACAATGATATCAACTTCGCCCATTGCTCGATAAAGTTCAGGGAACCTGAGGTCATAGCAGGTAGAGAGACCAATTTTACCGTATGGTGTATCGACCACAATAATTTGATTGCCAGGCTCTATCGTGTTTTCTTCGTGATAGTGCTCTATACCAAGATCAAGCCCAAATAAATGGATTTTGTCATAACGTGCAATTTGCGCACCCTTTTCATTAAAGACTAAGCAGCTGTTTCGAACTTTATTTGGATCTTTGCTCACTAACGGAGTTGTGCCGCCAATCAATAAAATTTTGTGTTTTTTTGCCATTTTAGATAGGAAGCGCTGAATTGGACCGTTGCCTTCTTTTTCTCGAACACCTACTTTGTCAGTGTCATGTACACCTACAATGCAAAAGTACTCTGGCAATACGACAATTTTTGCACCTTGTTCAGCTGCAATTTTAATCAGTCGTTCTGCTTCAATTAAATTTGAAGAAACACTAGGGCTAGAGGCCATTTGAATGCCTGCTACCTTAATCATATTGTTTGTTTTTTGATTTGTTTTCTTTGATGCCATATTTATCTTACTGTGCGTTTAATGGTGATGGAGAGGGTTTTTTTGTTTCATTTTCTTTTTTGGCACCAGCCTCGACTGGTTTATCCCATGTGCCTGTAATAACATACTCACTTTGTGCGATTTTATTTAATGGGTCTTTCAATATTTTTTGCGCAACAAAAGCTGCGGCGCCAGCGATAGGCCCGCCAGCTAACGCAGCAAGAGAAAGTGTGTCGCTAATATGCGGCACCACTTTAACTTTAAGGTTCTGTGTTTCCTTATTCAAATTAATGTCACCTTTAATTTCTGTTTCTGCTGCGGGTCCTGTCATAAAAAAGTCGTCGCTGTGCATGATCCCATTTTCTATTTTAGCTGTGGCGCTAATGACATCAAATGCAAAACCTTCACTAAATAAGTCTCTAAAATCCAAGGTCAGGCGTCTAGGCAAACTTTGTAAGGTCAGTAGACCAAGTAGCCTGCCAACACCTGGTTGAATTTTTATTATCTGACCTTTAGATGCACCTAAAGTAAATGCGCCATTTAAACCGTCTTTCTTAAATTGATGCGGACTACCTGGCCATTGCAATTTTCCCGAAATTAATGCAACACCGCCTTTTACCGTGTCTGGTTGTCCGAATCGTTTCAATGTTTTACCTATATCATTGGCTGCGAGCGAGAACTCTAGGTTTGTATTAGGGTTTCTGGTCCAGTTGTGCCAACGGCCTTCTGCGAGTAATACATTATCAGGATTGCTAATTTTTAATTGTTCAATAACCCAATCATCATTCACTTCAAAAGCTTTTAGCTCCAATGCACCCAAAGCCTTTTCACCTAATTTGAAATCTTCAGCCTGAACGTCTAATGCAGGATACTTTTTTTCTAATCTTTTTATATCTTTTTCATCATCTTTTTCTGCTTCACTATCGTTACTGGCTGGAATATGCAGCTTATTAAGTTTAGCAATTATTTTGCCAGTTTCTTCATTATTATTAGCTGAATACCATTCAACATCTCCAGCGATTTCCTGACTATTTACATTGAGTTGTAAATAGTTATCATGTGGTATTGACTTGATACTAATCGCATTTAGCGTGCGGTTAAAAATCTCCATCTGACGAATAGAGAAGTTGGCACTATCAATATTGAGT
>JBPOFK010000032.1:0-11322 GCA_051252095.1 Methylophilaceae bacterium | reverse complement strand
ATTGATATTATTGAGTTTTAATGCATTTTCAAAAGAGCCGCCTAAAGAGGTTTTAGCTTGCAATGAAGCTGTTAACAAAGGCGATGCAGAAACGGCACTGCAACATGCTGAAGCCATATTAAAGCAAAATGACACAGACCATGAGGGCTTGTTGTGTAAAGGTAGGGCGCTCAAAATACAAGGAAAATACACAGAGGCGCTGGAAGCCATGCAATCAGCGGTTGAAGCGGCGGAACAGCCATTTGCCAAGACGGTTTCTTATATATTAATCGGTAATTTGCACCAATCAAACGACAAACCACAAGAAGCCATTGCTAGCTACACTAAAAGTCTAGAAGTATGCGCGCAAACAGGGAATCAAAGGTATTCAAGAATTAACCATAATTTGATTGGCGATACCTATAGTAAAGAAAATGACTTAAACGCTGCTTTAGATAGTTACGCAACTGGATTGCGCTTAGCCAACAACGATAATGAACGTGCAGAAAGCTTTGAAAACTTAGCAAAAATCTATAACACTCAAAGTAATCACGATAAAGCGATTGAGTTTCAGCTTAAAGCAGTAGTGATGCAAAAACAAGCAGGGTCATTGACTGCTTATGCAGATTCCTCATTATTATTGGGTCAATATTTTTATGATGCCAAAAACTATACAGAAGCAGAGCGACATTACAAAAAATTGGCTAAGTTTGCCAAAGATAATGGTGGCGCCTATTATGAGTCATCCGCTAATTACCATTTAGCAGAAGCAATGTATGCGAATGGCGATCAAGCGGGTGCAAAAACCCTGATTCTGGATGCAAAGCAATTAGCAGAAAAAATTGGTGCTAAACAATTAGCTGCTGAAATAGCAGCAGCAGAAAAAAAGTTAAGTATTTAGCTGCTTTTATGTAAGGTTTTCCTTATTGCGACGACTAAGTATCACCTAACTTCATAACGCAAGGCGATCAATGATTATTGTTAATAAATCGAAACAAAACCCAAGTGAAATTCAGCCATCTGAAATCACTTCAAAAACGGTATTTGATCATCGCCGGAAATTGATTAAATTAGCCGCAAGTGCTGGGTTAATAGCAGGTGCAGGCTTTTCCTTTAAGTCCAAAGCCGCGACCATAGCCAACGGTGAAACCACAGGTGATGCAAGGCTTGTCGGTCGCGCCAATGCGCCATCGCAGCCTACTAAAGAACTTAAAAAAGGTGAAATTTATAATCCAAGGCAAAAAATCAAAGGGGTTAAAAAAACCGCTTATGGTAAAGATTTAGAGCTAGATAAATACAAAGACATCACCACGTATAATAATTATTACGAATTTGGCACCAGTAAATCAGATCCAGCTGTTCAAGCAAGGACTTTTCAGCCATACCCTTGGACAGTTAGTATCGAAGGTGAAGTCAAAAAAGCTAAAACGATTAGCATTGAAGAGCTAATGAAACTCACCACGCTGGAAGAGCGCATTTATCGTATGCGCTGTGTTGAAGCATGGTCTATGGTGATTCCATGGGTAGGGCTGCCATTAGCCAGTTTCATAAAATGGGCAGAACCAACAGGCAATGCAAAATATGTTGAATTTGTCACTGCAAATGACCGTGAATCTATGCCCGGCGTTACATCACCTATTCTGGATTGGCCATACACAGAAGGCTTGCGCATGGACGAAGCAATGAATCCTTTAGCTATTCTAGCCGTAGGTGTGTATGGTGAGCTGCTACCGAATCAGAATGGTGCACCAGTTAGATTAGTTGTGCCATGGAAATATGGATTTAAAGGCGGTAAATCTATCGTCAAAATACGTTTCGTCGAGAAAATGCCACAGTCCACTTGGATGAAAGCAGGTCCAACCGAATATGGTTTTTATGCAAACGTTAACCCTAATGTAGCGCATCCAAGATGGTCACAAGCAACTGAGCGCCCAATTGGTGGTGGTTTGTTCGCAGGCCGCATTAGAACAAAAATGTTTAATGGATATGAAACAGAAGTCGGCCAGCTTTATGCTGGCATGGATTTAAAAAAGAACTTCTAGTCACATAAATGATTGATAAAAAACACATTAGCATTGTGAAGGTTATCGTTTGGCTATTAGCTAGCATCCCACTGATACGCTTATTCTGGCTTGGCTTTCACAATGATTTAGGTGCCAATCCAATTGAGTTTGTAGAGCACTCCACAGGCACTTGGGCGCTCGTATTTTTACTGCTTAGTCTATCCATGACGCCTATTCGCCTGCTGACAGGGCAAGTTTGGCAAATACAGATTAGGCGTCAATTAGGCTTATGGATGTTTTTCTATGCCTGTTTGCATATCATCACTTATGTGTGGTTAGACTTTAGCTTTCTATTTGATGAAATGATTAAGGATGTATTCGAACACCCGCGAATTTTGGTTGGTTTTGCAGCATTTGTTTTAACCATCCCATTAGCGGTGACATCCAACAGCTACATGATGAAAAAATTGAAAAGCAAATGGAAAACCTTACACAAACTCGTCTATTTAATCGCTGTTCTCGCTGTATTGCACTTTTTATTATTGGTAAAAAAAGATCTGACTGAACCTATTTATTATGCAGTGGTATTAGCCATACTATTAGGGATAAGAATGTATTATCAGGCTAAAAAAAAGTTGTAATGAACATCTCTTCCTTGCGACTAATAGCATTAATACTAGGGGATAAACAATATGAAGTGCGCCATACTCTGCAAATCTTATCACTGGGCAATCTCTTTATTAGAGTCTATTGGTACGTGGTTTCCACAATTAATATTAAGATTCATTTTGGCATGGGAGTTTGGCGAGGCTGGTTTCGAAAAACTACATGGCACTAATTGGTTTAGTAATATCACATTTCCATTCCCATTTAATCTGGTTCCCCCAGAGTTCAGCTGGCATTTATCAACAATATTCGAAATTGTTGGCGCATTTGCGTTGATATTAGGCTTGGCAACCCGTTTCTTTTCAGCATCTTTAATCGTACTTACAATAGTCGCCATTGCTGCTGTACATTGGCCTGAAAGTTGGAGCACTTTAGCTGAACTTTGGAAAGGCTATGCAATCACAGATAAAGGCTATGGCAACTTTAAACTGCCACTGCTATTGCTTATTATGTTACTGCCCTTGCTCTTTAATGGCGCGGGCAAGTTAAGTCTAGATCATTTAATTAACACAAAAAAATGGTGGAAATGAATTACAAAAAGTCGCAAGAAATCATTGATAGCCTAACGGAAGAGCAGTTTCGCGTTACACAGCAGAATGGCACAGAACGGCCATTTACTGGTGAATACGACCAACATTTTGAAGCAGGTATTTATGTAGATATTGTTTCGGGTGAGCCTTTATTTGCCTCATCGGCAAAGTATAACTCAGGGTGTGGTTGGCCAGCTTTTTCAAAACCAATTCAGAAAGCCAATGTAACAGAGATACATGACGCTTCCCACGGCATGGCACGCACGGAGGTGCGCTCTAAACATGGCGACAGTCATTTGGGCCATGTTTTTCCAGATGGCCCCAAAAGTGATGGCGGATTAAGGTATTGTATCAATTCAGCAAGCTTGCGTTTCATTCCAAAAGAAGAAATGATGGCTGAAGGCTATGCAGACTATTTAGATCAAGTTTAGATTAGTTGCCTTAAGGGGTGTTATCTTCAGCCTCTAGCAGTTTGGCACGTTTTTTAAGCACGACAACCAAAGTAATCAGTCCAATAATCAGCATTGCAAACGGCCCAAACCAAAGCAATGCTGTACTGGCATTCACTGGTGGTCGGAAGGTCACAAAATCACCATAGCGTGCAACTAAATAGGCAACCACCTCATCATCAGTCTTCCCTTGCTCCATCAGCTTACGCACTTCGTTACGCAAGTCTTGGGCGAGAGGGGCATCTGAGTCTGCTAGCGTCGTATTTTGACAAACCAAACATCTCAGTTCATTCGAAAGATGTTTAAGCCTTGCCTCTATTTCTGGATCTTTACCACTATCAGCAGAATATGCTGTTGAGCTCAATACCAGTAAGATAGCAATGCATATATTGCGCAGGATCATCATCCTTCAAGCTCCTTAAGCAATGGCAAGATTTTATTTCGAAGTGCATCAGGTGTAATTGGGCCAATCTGTTTATATCGAATAATACCAGCCTTATCAATCACGTATGTCTCAGGCACACCGTAAACGCCGTAATCAATCCCTATGCGGCCATCATCATCCATAGCCGTAACAAGATAGGGGTCACCCATAGTCGCAAGCACTTCTGATGCTTCTTCTGCGGTATCTTTATACGCTAAACCATATAATGGAATGCCATGCGCTTTCATTTCTACTAAAAGCGGGTGTTCATCACGACATGCAGCACACCAGGACGCCCAAGTGTTGAGTAACCAGACCTTGCCTTTCATATCGGCTGTTGAGAATGTTTTCTCAGCATTGCCAAGTATAGGGGCTTCAAATGCAGGTGCAGGCTTGCCAATTAAAGGGGAAGGCACCTCTCTAGGGTCTAAAAATAGGCCTTTACCCAAAAAGGCAACCAGCACAAAAAACAGCACAAGCGGGATAATAAACTTTAACTTCATACAGCCACCTCGTCCGTATTAGTCGTTTTCTTTTTTAATCGATAGCGCTTGTCAGTCATTGTTAATATTCCTCCAATGCCCATTAACACACAACCAAACCATATCCATTGTACAAAAGGCTTAAAGTAAATACGGATACTCCAGCCACCTTCTTCAAGCTCCTCACCCAAAGAGATGTAAATATCTCTAACGGGATTGATTGATATGGAGGCTTCTGTCATGACAGCACCTTGCACTGGATAGTAGCGTTTTTCAGGTGTTAATAAAGCAACATCTTTACCTGCTTTTGATACATAAAACTGACCTTGTTTTGCCACATAATTAGGACCTCTGATAGGCTTAATGCCTTCAAATCTAAAGTCATATCCATTAATGAGTCTAGTTTCACCGTCCTGCATAGTAATGTCATGCTCGCGCTCATAACCTTTTACCATGGTCACGCCCACGATAAAAATGGCTAAACCAAAGTGGGCAAGCAGCATCCCATTAAAGGCAGGGCCAAACGTTTTAAACTTTTGGGTAAATGTGCCAGCTGGGGCGGCTGTTAAGCGTCCTTTAATCAATACAAAGAGAGAACTCATGACCCAGAATGCCATTAACAAGCCAACAAAAATCATTGGACTTAATCGACCCATGACATTTGGAACCAACAATGCACTGACGATGCTAACAGCCAATGCCCATTTCAATTTACCAGCAAGGTCAGGTAGTGTCGCTTTCTTCCAATTAGCCACAGGGCCTATACCCATCAAAAATATACCAGGCACCATAATGGCAACGAATACTGTATCAAAATAGGGTGGTCCTACAGAAATTTTGCCCATACCCATCGCGTCAACAATCAACGGATAAAGCGTCCCCAGTAGTACTGAGCCAGTAGCTGTAAATAAAACCACATTATTGCTAAGCAAAAGTGACTCGCGCGAGACTAAATCAAACTTCTCACCTAAACCGACGGATGGCGCACGTACAGCAAACAGAATAAGCGCACCGCCAATAACAATAACTAGGAACAGTAAAATAAACAAACCGCGACTAGGGTCTGTCGCAAAGGCATGTACGGAAGTCAGTACGCCAGATCGAACCAAGAAAGTACCCAACAAACTTAATGAAAAAGCACAGATAGACAGTAAAACTGTCCAAGCTTTAAACGCATTTCTTTTTTCTGTCACCGCGAGTGAGTGAATCAGTGCGGTGCCAATCAGCCAAGGCATAAAGGATGCATTTTCAACAGCATCCCAAAACCACCAGCCGCCCCAACCAAGCTCGTAATATGCCCAGCGGCTACCGAGTGCGATGCCAAGTGTTAAAAACACCCATGCTGCTGTTGTCCACGGCCTTGTCCAACGCGCCCAAGTGACGTCTAACCGACCATCGAGTAAGGCTGCAATAGCAAAGGCAAAGGCAACAGAGAACCCAACATAGCCCATATAGAGCAGAGGTGGGTGAAACACCATGCCAGGGTCTTGTAATAATGGGTTTAAGTCACGTCCATCAAATGGTGGTGGAAAAATCCGCTCAAACGGATTGGATGTGAATAAAATAAACAGCAAAAAACCTACTGTTATTAAACCCATCACTGCCAAAAGAGAGCTTCTAAAACGCAATGGCAGCTCTCTAGCAAAGAATGTAACGGCTAATGTCCATACCGCTAAAATCGTGACCCAAAATAGCATTGAGCCTTCGTGACCGCCCCATATTGCGGCTAGTCTAAACATCAATGGCAAATGAGAATTTGATGTCGTGGCAACATAAAAAACGGTGAAATCATTTGCATAAAAGGCATAGTCTAAAATCAAGAAAGATAATATAACGAGTGCTGACTGTAATCGCGCCATCGGCGTGGCAAATGCAAATAGCTTTTCATTGTTTTTTGATAAACCTGCTAAAGGCAAGATACCTTGCAATGTTGCAACAATCAAAGCGAGGATGAGTGCGTAATAACCAATATCGGGCATCATGGCGCTTCTCCTTGTACCATTGTTGCACTTGCTTTGGCTTTTTCTAATGCATCGGCGGCTTCAGGCGGCATATAGTTCTCATCATGCTTGGCCAATACTTGATCGGCTACAAAAACGCCATCTTCACCTTGCTTACCTTGTGCAACCACGCCTTTACCTTCTTTAAATAAATCTGGCAAAATGCCGGTATAAACCACATCCATTGTCTTCGCCGTGTCAGTCACCTTGAATTTAACCTGTGTGCCGTTTCTTTGAATACTACCCGTCTCAACTAAGCCGCCTATACGGAAATTACCTTGCTTAGGCGCCTTGCCTTCCGCAACTTCTGTTGGCGAGAAAAAAAACACTAAATTACTTTGGAATGACTGCAGTAATAACGTTGCTGCAACCCCGAGCAAAGCAACACCGGCCACGATGATGGCTATCCGTTTGTGACGTGATTTCATTTACAACAAATCCTTTATTTTTTCATGACTTAATTTTCTTGCGCGTAAAAGAAACAGCTCTATCGCCATACAGCCAAACGTCACACCAAAAGAAACCCATACATACAAGCCGTAGCCGCCCATATGTAAAAAATCGTTTAGACTTTTCCAATACATATTATTCCTTAGCCTCATTTAACCAGGCAGTTTTGCGTTCTCTGTCTTCAATTTCTCGCCGGACACGTATAAAAATCACAGCCGCACTATATAACCAAAAACCAAGCGCCATTACTAACATACCTTTAAGCATAATGGCGGCCATACTGGGTGACGTAGTCAAGTTAATAGAGGAGCCTTGATGCAAGGTGTTCCACCACTTAACAGAAAAATAAATAATAGGCACATTAATCACACCGACAATCGCCAATATGGCGCTAGCGCGGTCTGAGCGCCTTGTATCATCGATAGCCGCTTGTAGAGACATATATCCTATGTACAAAAATAACAAGATTAGTTCAGAAGTAAGACGTGCATCCCATACCCACCAAGCACCCCAGGTTGGTTTGCCCCAAAAAGCACCTGTGACCAGTGCAACAAACGTAAACATTGCCCCAGTCGGTGCAATACTTTTTGCCATCATATAAGATAGCTTAGCATTCAGCGTTAAGCCCAATATGGCATAGCCAGCCATTACCACATATAAAAACATCGAAAACCAAGCAGCAGGCACATGCACATAAATAATGCGGTAAGCATCACCTTGTTGAAAATCAGTAGGTGCAATCAACATGCCGATATATAGGCCATAAATAATTAATAGTGCAGCACCAATGGCAAACCAAGGGATAAGCTTACCTGCAAGGGGATAAAATGTCTGAGGCGATGCGTACTTATATAAATTCATACAATAACAACGTTTCCTAACGAATCCAGATGACCAGTTTTACCTTTGAAATGATGATGACGCTTGTACACCTACTCAACGGCAATTTTCAATGCATGGCTCGTCATCAATGGCGCAAAAACCAATGCAAGCGCCAGCATTGCCCCTAATAACGTAATACCGCCATCCGCACTCATGCCAATCGATACTGCATTAACTGCACCGGCACCAAAAACCAATACGGGTATGTAAAGCGGCAACACCAACAGTGCAATTAAAACACCACCACCGCGCAAACCAAGCGTTAATGCCGCACCGATACTACCTATCAGGCTTAAAGTTGGCGTGCCTAGCAATAAGGATAGGGCAAGCACTTGTAACTCATTGACACTTAAATTAAATTGCAACCCAATGAGTGGCGCTACTAGCACCAAAGGTAAGCCAGAAAGCACCCAATGCGCTAACGTTTTCATCAATGTAATGAGCAAAACTGGCTGGTTCGATATTATAAGCTGTTCTAGCGTCCCATCAACATAATCTGCGGCAAACATGCGAGGTAAAGACAACATGCAAGAAAGTAGGGCACATACCCACAACACACTAGGGGCAATGGCATGTAATAGCTTAGGATCAGCGCCTAAACCAAGCGGAAACAAGCTTGCGGCAATAATAAAGAAAAAGAAAACACTCAACATATCTGAGCGCCGACGCCAAGCTAACGTGATATCTCGCATAAAGATACGCCACATCACAGCAAATGTACCAATTGCCTGCTTATGCATGTTCACCTAACGTCAAATGCTGCACCAATTCTGAATTAAACTCAGGTGTTTGATGTGATGTGAAGACGACAACCCCACCATCTTTTACATATTTTTCAATATGTTGCGTAAGGTTTTTAATCATACTTCTATCTAATGCAGCAAATGGCTCATCAAGTATCCATATAGGCGTGTTATCTGGTTGATCTTGCAACCATAATTGTGCCAAAGCAATACGTCTCTTTTGGCCTTGGGATAGAACACGCGTGGGTAAATCAGCACAGCGCACAATGCCTAAAGCCTCTAGAGCAGCCAGGGCTTGAGATCGAGAAGTGACATAACCAGTCAATGTTAAGGAAAATAAAATATTCTCTACCGCAGTTAAATCATCTTTAATACTGGCGTGATGCCCTATATAAAGCGCTTTGCCATGATAGTCTTCTGCTAAGGATTTGATTGATTGCTGATTCCATTGTATATCGCCCGCAGCAGCAGGTGACAAACCACACAGCGTGCGTAATAGCGTGGTTTTCCCGCTACCATTTTCGCCTTGCACATAAAGAATTTTGCCGCTAGATAGTTGAAAAGACAGGTTTTTAAATAAAACCCTATCTCCGCGAATACAACCTAATTGATTAACGCTTAAACTATTGTTTAGCACTATGGATGCCATGCAAACCTATGAATATTGAGAATTGCGTTATTTTAAAGGTTTTTGACTAAATATGCGGCAAAAGAGGGCAAATTAAGCCTCGTCCCAGCCTTTGCGCAAATAGCTAAGAATAAATAGCCCCATAAAAGTACCAATAGGAAAAGCAATAAGAGAAACAATAGAAATAAAACCAGCAAGGTAACGCGCCCATTGCAAATGTTGATAAAGCCCTTTTGCAGTAATCAGCAAAACAGCACCAAATGCAAAGCATGCCACCATAATCGGCCAGAAACTGGAATTGGGTGATTCATACTCAGGTGCCATTATGTCTACAGCTAAAACAGAAACAACCATCACGCCAGCAATAAAAAAAACTAACCAAGACAATATCTTCAGCAAATTAGCGGCACTTTGCGTATTCGTTTTTATCTTTTCATTATTTGCCATACAAATCACCTAAACTGGATATCCATTATTTTAATCTTATTTAGTCAGCTTGGAGAGGGTTTAGTTTACTCATTCATATCTAACAGTAATAATAAATGCGTTACGAGTTACCCGATTGGACAAATGAATTAAAACCCCTCTATTGCGCATGGCGCATAGAGAAGCGCTGCAATAGACGGCGTATGCATTGGTACAGACGTATATGCAAAGCAAAATTAAAGCTTGCAGAGCAGGGGATTTGTCAAAAGAAAATCGAGAAAGCCTGTCGTTTCCTCAGCAACACAAACTACATGCGTGGCAATATCTCGACAAATGCTATAGAGGTTGTTGAGTTTCTTAATGAGCGTGATTTACAAATGGTATTGCCATTTCACAATTAACGGGAATTTTTCCTATACCAAGTTAACCCCATAAGTGTTTCAATCTTAGCTTTACATTAATAATAAATAATCATGACATTCTTTATCTTATTATTTCTCGGCTTAATTGTATTTTTCTTTGTTGTCATTGCTTCTAAAGCTGGAACACCGCTGCCTCAATTACAAGAAGAAATCTGGCCATATTATTCTAAAAAATCATTAACACAACCTGAGCAGGTAATGTATCACCGTTTAGTGGAAGCGTTACCAGACAAAATTATCTTGGCTCAAGTTCAGTTATCACGCTTTATTGGGGTAAATAAAGGTCATGACTTTAACAGTTGGTTCAATAAAATAAATCGTATGAGTATTGATTTTTTAGTATGTGAAAAAGATTTTTCAATAATCGCAGCAATTGAACTTGATGATAACTCTCATAACAGACCAGATCGTCAAGATGCAGATGACAAAAAAAATAAGGTGTTAACTGCAGCTAAAGTTCGTCTTATTCGCTGGCATGTAAACAGCAAACCTGATATTAACCAAATCCAGCGTGAAGTGTTACGAACTTCTACCAATAAAGTCCATAGTAAAAACCCATTACTTCTTTAGAAAGATTAACTACGATAAATGCTTAAAATTGTTAACTATTACTAATTGTTAATTAACAATATAGATCTATCTTTTTCCACTTACTAGTTTATAGAGTAATATTACTTACTAAATATAATTCAGTAAGAGACAATCATATGGCTGATGACATTACTTACTTCAACAGTAAAAGGCCTGACAGAGTTTACTTAAGCCCTCTTTTATCAAAGAAAACTTTTTATTTAGACAATGATAAAGAAGTCAAGGAACTGGTTAGACCATTTAGAATTATATCTAAAATTGTTGAAGGACAAGAAGCCCATAAATTTATAAAAGATGGTAAACAAATTTCATTACGTATTACAGATGGTGAAAGACAAGAAATAACTGCTAAATTTTATGAAGACACCAGAGAAATATTCACTTTAAATATCCAAAAATACACTATTGAAAGCGGCGTTCCTCATAACTCTTACTTTACTTTTGTTAATGATGAAATTTCAGTACTTTATAATTTTATTCGCAATGTAGCTGTAGTACCTCTCAACTCTAAAGAGGGTGTGAAGCTAGATGACAAGTTTGTTGAAGAGCTATCTTTAACTAAGTATCAGTTAGCTACTTTATTAGAAAATCAACCTGATTTAGTTCAAGAAATTGTTAGGAACAATACAACTACAGAAGAAGTAATG
>JBPOFK010000031.1:0-13354 GCA_051252095.1 Methylophilaceae bacterium | reverse complement strand
TTCACTGTTACTGTGACTGTTTGACCATCTTCCACATTGAGTGTTGCCCCACTGATTGCCACAGGACTATCATCTTCCAACGCATTAATAACGTCATCGCCAGCGATGACATTGAGTGTAATTATTGGAACGCCAGTATCAACAACATAGACTTGCGTTGCTGCTGCACTGCCTAGGTTACCTGCCAAATCTGTTGTCGCAACACTGGCATCTACTGTACTGTCTGGATCCGCCGCTAACTCTGCCCCTGGTACATTAATGCTGAAGTTGCCGCCCGCATCAACCGTACCTGTATAAGGATTGCCATTCACCGTTAAAGTGACGGTGTCACCAGTGTTGAACTCGCCACCGACGATGCCCGTCACCGCTACCGGTGCACCCGCTTCCGCTGCATTTAAGATGTTGTCCGCTGTGATATCATCAACACTAATCGTAGGGACAGGGGCTGTCGTGTCTATTGTTATCGTTATCGGAGCACCCGATGTCACGTTACCTGCTGGATCTTCTGTTTCAACAGTGACAGCTACTGGTCCGTCTGGCAAGCCTGCTACTGGGGTGAAGGTCCATGTACCACCTGATGGTACGGTAACCGGTCCATATGGCGTGCCCCCAATCGTGCCACGTATAATGTCCCCAGGTGTACCTATACCCGTTATGGTAGGGGTTGAGTCATTCGTAATGTTGTCACCGGGAACACCACTATCACTTGGTGGTGCAAGCAATACGGTTGGCGCTGCAGGTGGCGCAGTATCAACATCATAGATATGCGTTCCTGTGGCACTGCCTGGGTTACCTGCTGCATCCGTCGTCGCAACACTGGCATCTACTGTACTGTCTGGATCAGCCGCTAACTCTGCCCCTGGTACATTAATGCTGAAGTTGCCCCCTGCATCCACCGTACCTGTATAAGGATTGCCATTCACCGTTAAAGTGACGGTGTCACCAGTGTTGAACTCGCCACCGACGATGCCCGTCACCGCTACCGGTGCACCCGCTTCCGCTGCATTTAAGATGTTGTCCGAAGTAATAGCATTAAGGCTAATAGTTGGAATCGGTGCGGTTGTATCAACCAATCCGCCACCTGTAGTCGCTCCTCCTGCAGCAAGAAAATCATTCTGTTCAGAAAATAATGGTTGAATTCCACTATCTGCAAGTTGTGTCGAAGTGAAGCTATATGACAATGGGTTTGTAACCCCTTCTATAACCCTTGCTAGACTCTCGAAGCTAAATCCATAAGCAGTCACAGCACCGCCGTCTAAACCAGCGGCTGTTTCTTCTAAAACTTCACTGATATCACGACCTTCATTGATCGCAGTAATAACAGCTTGTATGGTTGCTTGATCAACGGCACTATCGCCAGAGCTTGCTGGCACAGCATCTACTAACTCATTAGTAATTTGAACTGTTTGTTCAGCAAAAATAGCGAGTGGTTTGCCATTCGCTAACTCTAGCTCAACAATCACACCTTCAGGCGTAATAATTGTATCGCCTGTATTGATGCTGTCGCTTAAGTGAAGAACTTTTTTTACACCGTCATCAGAGATGACAATCACTTTACCAACTGCATCTGGTGAACCATTAATTGAAACTACTGTGCCAAGAATTGCCATAACGCTTCCTTAATCAATTTTGAATGCATACACATTCCAACACTGTAATTAGATACTGTTTTAGGCAAGCTGACTATTGTACCGAAGGACAATATAGACGAATGTTACTAGATGACGAGCGATGAAATAGTAGCGATTAAGCTACTTGTTCAAGTTTTTTTTTAGCACTATTTTTTGCTGATTCATTGATTACATCCTTTTTAGGTTGCAACGTTCTTATATCCGCACTAGGCTGTTTTTTTGCGGGCTCTTCCTTTTCGCTTAGAACCAATGCAAGCTGCAGCCTATCTTTAACGCCTAACTTTTCTAGTGAGGCTGATATATGTGCTTTAACCGTACGCTCAGTGATATTGAGTAAGCGTGCTATCTCTTTATTACTAAGCCCTTTAGCCGCTTCTAGTGCCACTTGTTTTTCACGATTCGTGAGCAAGCCCAGTGCCTTCTCAACATTAGATGAAGCAGTCTGAATAACATCTTTTGTTGCACCAATTAATGATTTCAGCAAATCATTGCCTAACCAAACACCTCCGTGCATCACGACAGTCTTTAGTTCTTTCAGCATACTTGGGGCACTGTATGCGTGGCAATAACCAACGGCACCTTGACGCATGACAGTTAGCGCATCAGACTGATTGGGAGTATTGGCCAGCACCACTACTTTAGAGGCTTTGAACTTCCTATCGATACTGCCCATAACATTTTCAAGCCAACTGACATTATTTGCATTGGCATGCACCCAAAAAACAACAGGCTCGTTCACAGGAACAGTAACCAAAGACGCAGACACCAGCGCCTTTGGAAAAGCCTGTTTCCAGTTATCCAGCATATTGCCATTAGGACATAAAAAAATATCGCGCATTACCTCTCCGTGAAAGCGTATGATTTCGCCTTTAATACAGGCTTGAGTAAATAAGAAAGCACTGACTTTTTACCGGTAATAATATCAACTTGCGCCACCATACCTGGGATAATAGGGAGGTTTTTCCCTAAACTTGGTTTTAATGTTTGCACTTTAACTATATAAAAAGCATTACCTTTCTCATCTACTATAGAATCGGCAGCAACACTGATAACTTTAGCCTCCATTGTCCCATATATCGTATAGTCATATGCAGTGAGCTTAACTGCAGCTGCTTGATTGAGACTCACAAATCCAATATCTCTTGGTTGTATTTTTGTCTCTAAGACTAAAGTATCATCTGTTGGCACAAGTTCCAGCACCTCTTTGCCAGGCTGGATAACACCTCCAACAGTGTTATAGAACAGGCGACTTACTGTGCCATTCACTGGTGACTTTAGTACTGATTGCTGAACTTTATCGTCAAGTGCAACTTGCACCTCAATTAAGCCATTCAATTTAGCTGTTGTTTCAGATAACTCAGTTCGCACCTTATTCCGAAAAGCTGATTCAATTTCTTTAATCTTTCTTTCTGCTTCAGCAATAGCAGACTTTACGCGCCCCACTTGTTCTCGGGCTTGATTACGTTCACCACGCAATTTTGCAACATCTCGTTCTAATCTGAGCAAATCAACATCTGATACCGCACCACTCTCTCTAAGCGGCCGTGTCACTTCAAGTTCTCTATTTGTCAGCTCCAACCCTTTAGACGCCTGTTCTAATCTAGCATAGGTTTCCGCTAATTCACGCTGACGTTGCTTCACTTGCTCAGCTGCGATTGCAACTTGAGAAGCCAGCTCTGATTTACTTGAGGCGTAAAGTGCATATTCTTGCGTATACAACTCAGGTGCCTCTTTCTTAATCTCTTCATCCTGAACATATTCGCTATCCGACGCTAAAGCCCTCAATCTTGACTGCCTAGCAAGTAGAGACAAATACTGGGAACGATTTTCACGTAATGATGACACAGCTCTTGTCTGATCAATCTTAACTAATGGTTGGCCTTTTGTAACCGCCTCACCTTCATGTACCAGTAACTGGGAAACAATACCCCCATCATATGACTGCACGATTTGTACTTGCTGTGAGGGAATAACTCTCCCTTCCCCTCGTGTAATTTCATCTATCTTTGTGTACCCAGCCCATGCAACAAGCATTGCTAGAATAATCACCATCCAATATAGAATTTTTTTTGCACGTAACGGCGCTTGTTCTAATATCGCGAACTCCGCATCTTCAGACCAAGCACGTTCTTCCGCTGTTGATGTAGGCGCCCATCTTTCAAGCAAATAATGCACAGGCTTGGTCAGCCACGTCCGCGCCAAAAAAAAGTTATGCACTTTACCTAAAACACTGAACAGTTTTTGACTCATTACGCTTTACCCACTTTCCCAGTACGCAATGCTTCGATAACTTGTGCTTTAGCGCCATCGGCGACAACCTTGCCATTATCAATAACAATGATCCTATCAACCAAATCAAATAAGGAAGAGCGGTGCGTAATCACCAACATTGTTTTTCCAAATATGGCTTCCTTGAGTCGTGCTTTAACAAAGTCTTCTCCAGAGTGATCCATCGCACTGGTTGGCTCATCCAATAAAATAATAGATGGGCTATTAATCATTGCTCTTGCAATTCCCACGCCTTGGCGTTGCCCTCCTGATAGCGTTTCACCGCGCTCGCCGATTGACATATCAAACCCATTTGGATGCGTATTAATAAAGTCTGCAATGCCACCGATGCGCGCAGCATTCAGCACTTGCTCATCGTCCGCATGCGGTGATGCAATAGCAATATTGTCTCGCATTGAACCATAAAATAAATTGGTGTCTTGCTGAACATATCCAATACTGCGTCTCAGCTCTGCTGGGTCAATTTGTCTTGAATCGATTCCATCTATTAAAATTGCGCCACCTGTTGGTTGGTACAAACCTAATATCAACTTTTGCAGTGTTGTCTTCCCAGAGCCCATTCGACCTAAAATAACGACATGCTCTCCTGCACGAATTTTAAATGAAACATTTTTGAGCGCACTAAACTCTGTGCCCGGGTAATTGAAGCTCACATCACGAAACTCAATGTCGCCTTGGAAAGCGCTTCGAGATAAAAAACTGGTTTCGTCTGGCCGTTCAATAGCCCTGCTCATTACATCATCTAAGGAAGTTAGTGCTGTTGTCGCATTATGATACTGTGTCATTAAACCAGCGGACTGCGACACGGGCGCCAATGCGCGGCCTGCCAGCATCGTGCAGGCAATCAGCCCACCCATAGTTAAATCGCCTTCAATGACCAAATAAACGCCAAGCAAGACAGAAGTCACGTTCACAAGCTGCGAGATACCATTTGCACCATTGGTAATCGATGCAGACAGCAACTTCAACTTAGCACTCACCTGCATTAAAAAGTAGGCGCTTTGCTCCCATTGCCGCTGCATACGCCCTTCAATGCCGAGCGCTTTAATCGTTTCCAAGCCCACTAAGCTCTCAATAAGCGTTGCATTCCTAATTGCACCGGCCCTGAACATTGACTCTGAATGTTCTTGCATTTTCGTTTGCACGCTAAAAGAATAGACAAGCAAGACAACGCCGCCAATAGCGACTGGAATGACCATGTAAGGTGAAATCCAACCAATGACAATAATAAAAATGAGTGCAAACGGAATATCAATTAGCGTTGTGATAGTTGCGGAAGTAATAAAGTCTCTAACTGTTTCAAAGGCTCTTAAGTTAGAAGCAAACGAACCAGCTGAGCTTGGTCGCAACTCTAAACGTGTCCCTAGCACTTTCTCCATGATGCTAGCACTCAATTTAATATCAATGCGCTGACTAGCCCAATCCAAGAAATAAGCACGCATTGTGCGCAGCGCAATATCTGCAAAAACAATCAAAGCAATGCCTATCACCATCACCCATAATGTCTCTACTGACCGATTAGGAACGATACGGTCATAAACATTCATCGTGAATAGCGGCATCGCCAATGCAAACATATTGATTAAAAAAGCGGCTAGCATAATGTCACGATAAATACGTTTATTTTCTGACAGCACCCCCCAGAACCAATGCTTATGCCGACTACTTTTTACATCAGGTGCACGCTTATCAAAAATGAATTTAGGCTTTGTAACGATTAGATAACCTGAAAACCTTTCATTCAAGTTATCCAGCGTAATTGATACCTCCGCTTCGCCCAGTTCAGGAAAAATCACACGTGCGTGTGTCTTTTTATCATCCCACCCAAGGAATAAACAAGCTTCCTCATCCTTAAGTAATAGGATTGCAGGCGTAAACTCAGCGTGAATTTGCTTTAAAGGCTTCTTTAGGACACTACTAACAAGGTTAGCGCGCTCTGCTGCACGTTTGACTAAACTCGGCGTCATCCTGCCATTACTGAGGGGCAAGCCAGCCGCGAGCGCATCTTTGGAGATGGCAATGCCATGCATGCGACAGGATATCTGTAGACAGCTCAATAAACTGTCCGCCACATCACCTCGTAATGCTTCTAAGGTATTATCCATTTTGCTCGCTTCGTTTAAATTCATTCTCGAGTTTTCATGCGCAAAGTAATACTTTAAATGATTAATTCCATTAATTACAAGATATTACGCTATATTTTAAATCTAACTTCTGAAATTAAGACCTAAAACACACACTTATTCAACGTTTTGCCTAAATGAAGGGATACTGTGTAATAAAGAAGTATCAGATTAAGGAATAGCAGGAGCTTACGCTCACACTAAATAAAAACAATAATATTTCTGTTGGGTGTTACATGAGGATGGATGGAGGCGCGAGCCGGAATCGAACCGGCGTCTACGGCTTTGCAGGCCGCTGCATAACCACTTTGCTATCGCGCCATGATACTTCTTGAAACTAAAACGGGGATATCAGCACTTGCTAAAATCCCCGTTTCTTAATTTTGGAGCGGGAAACGAGGTTCGAACTCGCGACCTATACCTTGGCAAGGTATCGCTCTACCAGCTGAGCTATTCCCGCGTTAAGAGCGAGCATTTTAGCGACTTTCGCATTGATGTCAAGACTGAATTGCCCCTTTTATGAAATATATATTTGTAAGCATTCAATACAGAAAACGCTACTCAAAAGAATCTTTAATGACTGGCCATGCTGCTTTCAAGTAATAAGCCATTGATACTAATGTCAATATTGCGGCCAGATAGATTAACCAAGTGCCAATTTTAGCTGTATTGAATAGTCCAATAGGATCAAAATAAAGTAACAATAAAATCGCAATCATTTGTGCTGCTGTTTTAATTTTACCTATCATGGCTACTGCGACATTACTGCTTTTACCTATTGAAGCCATCCATTCACGCAATGCGCTAATAGCAATCTCTCTACCTATAATAATCAATGAAACAATAGCCCCCACTCGATCAAATTCAACTAATACGATAAGCGCTGCGGTCACCATTAGCTTATCCGCTACTGGGTCCAGAAATGCACCAAAGCTACTGGTTTGATTATACTTTCTGGCAATATAACCATCTAACCAATCTGTAAATGAAGCTAAAGCAAAAATGCTTGATGCAATTAAATTGATTGCATGCGTGGGTTGCGTATCTAATGCAAATATATTATGTGGTAAGTAAAAAATGCCCACAAACACTGGAATAAGCACAATTCTGAGTACTGTTAGTATATTGGGGATATTCCAAAACATGGTTAATAGTTTTTCTAATAATTTTAATGGAACTGGCCGTACACTTTCTCTGCCAAGCTAGGACTTATACCATCAACTTGTATAAGTTCGTCTATGCTAGCATTTTTTACCCCATCTAATCCACCAAAACGCGTTAACAAGGCTTTACGACGCTTTGCCCCTACACCATCAATATCTTCTAATGTAGATGTTACCCGTGCTTTTGCTCGCTTAGCTCGATGCCCAGTAATCGCGAAACGGTGTGCTTCATCTCGAATCTGTTGCAACAAATGTAAACCTTTATTATCCTGTTCCAAATTAAGCATCTCTCCTGTGTCAGAAAAGATCATTGTTTCCAATCCTGGTTTACGCTCTTCACCTTTCGCAATACCGATGAGTAATAAATCGTCTAGGCCGACCTCCTGCATAACCTCTACTGCAACACCTAGCTGACCTTTGCCGCCATCAATAAACACTAAATCAGGACGAACACCCTCTCCCGCGGCTACCTTCTTATAACGACGCGTTAAAACATCGCGCATTGCAGCATAATCGTCACCCGGTGTAATTCCCTTGATGTTATAGCGCCTGTATTCACTATTTTGCATATCGCCTTTATCAAATACTACACAGCTACCCACCGTTGCCTCTCCCATGGTATGGCTAATATCAAAGCACTCGATTCGTTCAACCGTTTCAGAAAGATTTAAAGCTTCTTTTAATGCTACCAACTTAGCTGCTTGATTGGCTGAAGTCACAGCGCGCTGACCAAGCGCCAACTCTGCATTAGTTTGTGCCATTTTCAACCAAACACGTTTATCGCCAATGGCATTGGTGATGATTCTTATTTTTCTGTTTGCTTGCTCGCTTAAAACAGCACTGAAGCCTTCTACATCAACATTTGCGCCACAAACAAGTAAGGGCGGGGTATTCTGCGCCATGTAATGTTGTGTTAGAAAAGCCTCTACTGTCTCTGTCAACGTGGCATCTTGGCTGTTTTTGGGAAAGAAACTTTTATCGCCGAGATGTCGCCCACCCCGAATCATGACTAAATTAATGCAGTGCTGATTATCTAAATTTGCACAGGCAATCACATCGGCATCAGACACACTAAAGTCACTCACAAATTGCTTAGCCTGGACTTGTCTGAGCGCTTGCATCCTGTCTCTAAATACGGCAGCAGCCTCATAAGCCTGCTTGTCTGCTGCCATATTCATCTTTTCACCCAAGGCATTCAACACCTCATTGGTTTTCCCTTGCAAAAACATCGCTGCATGATGCACATCATGCTGGTAATCTTCAACACTAATATACTCCACACATGGTGCAGTGCAACGTTCTATTTGGTATTGTAAACAGGGCCTTGTTCGATTAGAAAAAACTGAGTTTTCACAGGTGCGTAATTTAAAAACCTTTTGTAATAATTGTATACTTTCACGCACAGCGACACTGTTAGGAAACGGTCCAAAATATTGTGTATTTTTACGCTGCGCCCCACGATGGAATGCTAATCGTGGGAATGCATCTCCTGTAAGCGCAATATAAGGGTATGACTTATCATCGCGGAACAACACGTTATAACGAGGCATAATGCTCTTAATAAGGTTGTTCTCTAGTAACAGTGCCTCTGCTTCCGTGCGCGTGACAGTGGTTTCAATACGAGCAACTTGAGAAACCATCATACGTGTCCTAGGGCTTGGTATATTCTTATTGAAATAACTTGAAACACGCTTTTTCAAGTCTTTTGCCTTACCAACATATATCACCGTTTCATCTGCATTGATCATGCGGTAAACACCAGGTAAATTTGGTAAGCTCTTTATAATCTTTTTTATATCAGCCATCAAATAATTTTAACAGTTAATGCTAAGTAGCACTGTAATTATGGCGTTAAATTAAGAATGCTTAAATGAATCACAATGGATGGCATAGCAAGCATTTTTGTCATAATTTTGTCACAGAAAGTTTATCAAAAATCAGCTATATTAGCCGTTGCATCATATTAGGGGAAACAAATGTCTTCAAATAAACAAAACTATATATCTAAAGCAAAAGAACTCTCTGGGGAAAAAAGAGAGCGAGTACTATCACGCATGACAGGTAAATTACCAAAGCGGCTTGAGAAAGACAAAGTGACTGAGGAGGAAGCAATTGCTATTCAATTAGAACTAGAAGATGAACAATTACTAGAGTGGAAACAGAAAGTTGCTTCTTTACGCGACAAAGAAAACAAGAAAAATAAAAAATCATAATGTAAACTGGTAATCACTATAGACATATCTAACCGCACTGGAATGAATGATGATCAAAATTTTGATTGCAAACCCAAAGGGTGGAAGTGGAAAAACAACGCTATCAACTAATCTGGCTGGCTACTTCGCCAGTAAGGGTAAAAACGTTTGCCTGTTAGACCTTGATAAACAACAATCTTCTTATGGCTGGCTTGGGAGAAGACCTGAGCACTTATCAAAAATTAGTAGTGCTAGCAATCGAGATGCGCTGGCTAAGAAAAAAAACATTGAATTTGCAATTATTGACTCGCCTGCAGGTATTAGAGGTGACAAACTCAGCAACGCTGTTAAAGAAGCGGATTGGGTGATTGTACCAATGCAAGCATCAACTTACGATATAAACGCAACACAAGAGTTTATTGACATACTTAAGGCTGAAAAAGCGGTTCGAAAAGAACGTACATTCGTCGCCATGCTAGGCATGCGTGTAGCCAGCAGAACAAAGGCTGCAGAGAATCTATTTCAATACCTTGATGAAAGCGGATTTCCAGTGATTGGTAACTTACGAAACGCGCAGATCTACTCACACACTGCTGAACAAGGCATTAGCATATTTGATATGCCTGTTTATAAAGCGAAAAAAGACCTGGAACAGTGGGCGCCATTGCTCAAATGGATTAAAAATCTAGAAAAATAGACCCCTACTCCATTTATATAAATATTACCAGAGTAGTTGAACGCCGATAACCCAATTTCCTATATAAAAATTAGTAAGTTGGTTTAATCATACTCGCTGATACACAAAACAGCCTACTCAGTGGTGATGAAGTTGCGTGGTGGCTTTGCCAGAAAGGCTCAACCATACTTGCCTACTAAGGTTAATCGTAGCAATGAGTAACAACAAAGATATAAACAAAGATAGCACTGGGTCGATTAACAACCAACCAGTCAAATAAATAACCAAGCCTGCCGCTAAAGCTGCAATAGACCCCAACAAGTCACCAATAACATGCAATAACGCAGCCTGATGATTTAAGCTTTTCTCCATTTCATCATGATGTAACTGTTTGGCTACAATAACATTCACGATTAGCCCGACAAGTGCAATAATAATCACATAGCCACCGACGACTTCCCGCGGCTGACTAATGCGCTCAAGCGCCTCTATTATCATCCAAACAATGACGCCATACATCAAGACAACATTAATGATTGAAGCAATTAACTCGGCGTTACTTTTTGCTTTTTTTCTTGTTCTATAAACTGCAAACATCGCTAAACCAAGAGAAAGCGAGTCAGAAAACATATGCCAAGCGTCACCTAACAGCGCCAAAGACTGGGTCCACACGCCGCCTGCAAACTCCACAAAAGCAAAAAAAAGAATTAGTAAAAATGGTATCAAAAAAAGATTTTTATTGCTTTTATCTATTTGCGTTTGATGATTGTTGTGAGAGCTCATATGCAGTATGTTTTAAGCCTAAAATACTTATGTTCTGGAATATACTTCAATTTATTGGTATTTGAAAAAATGCCTTTTACGTCTTTTCTTATCCTCTTCATAATCTTCACGTAACTCCTCTTTTTCAGCTTTTTTTTCTGCCTCCTGCTTTTCCTGCAACTTTTCTTTAGCGACTTGCTTTTCTTCTAAGTCAATGAAACCATCTTGATTTATATCCTTAGTGTTAAAGCGCTCAATAATGCGTGCATCATGTACGGCTTTGTATTCCTCAAAACTGACTTTTCCATCATTATTATGATCTGCTTTCATGACATCGTTAATTGTTTCTTCAACTTCAGCATAGGCATTACTACCTATTAGTATTGAAACTGCCAGTGTAATCAAGTTGATCCGCTTCATAATACCTCACCTGCTTTCAAATTATTTGTAATACCCACAGTTTAACAAAAAAGCAGCGCATAGCGCCGCTTTGATGTCTCAAATCATCACTTCAAACAACTACTTTTGTTTCCTTTGGCAATGTTTTTTGTCATGATGTCTTGCTTTCATGTGCGCCCGTGCAGCTTTACTTTCCTCAGCATCAATGTATCCATCACCATTTAAGTCTCTACGTTTGAAGTGCGCATCCATATGTTTCATACGTGCATTTTTGAACTCTTCATAACTTACTTTGCCATCATTATCAGTATCTGCAGAAATCTCATGCTTTTCAGTTTCCTTGGCTTCATGATGGTTAGCATAAGCTGTTATTGCTCCTAGCGCCAATACAGATGATATTAGAATTGTCGTTATTGATTTTTTCATTTAAGGACTCCTTTTATGAGAATGCAATATTGCATCATATATATAACGCATAAGTTTAAATTGTGGCTACAAAGCCCATCCACTTAATGATTAGTCTATTATAATAATCTTTAGTTTCAAAAAGACATCTCCATGCTTAGTTATCGTCACGCATTCCATGCTGGCAATCATGCCGACATACTCAAACACTATTTACTTAGTCTTGTGCTTGATTACTACAATCAAAAAGATAAGCCTTATACAGTAATTGATACACATGCGGGTGCAGGCACATACCCCATTAATAGCGAATTCTCTCAAAAAAATAAGGAATTTGAATCCGGTATATCTCGTTTACTTAATGCAAAATCACTGCCGCAATCACTTGCTCAATTTGTTGAAGTGATACAGTCATTTAACCCCAATCAATCTCTAAGCATTTATCCAGGCTCACCAAAAATTACAGCGTCTTTTTTGAGGTCTAATGATAAGCTATATTTATTTGAGTTGCATCCGAAAGAGCATCAAATCTTGTCTGAAAATTTTAAAAACAACGTTAGTAAACAGACAAAGATTTTATTACAAGATGGCTTCCAAGGACTTAAAGCATACTTACCACCCATCAGCAAACGTGGCATTGTCATAATAGACCCTCCCTATGAAGATAAAAAAGATTATCAAACAGTGATCACTGCAATAGAAGAGGGATTAAAGCGTTTCGCAACTGGTTGTTATATTATTTGGTATCCTTTATTACCAAATAATTGGTCTGCGCCAATGATTAAAGGGCTTAAAGAATTAAAGTTAGCTAACTGGTTAAATGTAACACTGCAAGTGCATACCCCTTCAGCAGATGGTTATGGTATGCATGGCAGTGGTCTATTTGTTATTAATCCGCCATGGACAATGCATCAGAGACTAAAAGAGTCACTACCAATATTAGAAATGCACTTAGGTCAAGATTCAAGCCGTGCGACAGAGCTAACTTATAGCACTGATTAATATTTAAAGCACTTTAGCGTTCATGACAAAATTCAAGACGGTCACTTTCACGCCCAAAAGTTAATTTATCCTGTTGCTGACCTCTAGTTAATTGCTTGCTTTCACGCCCAAAAGTTAAGTTATTAGTATTGTTTCCAAACGCTAGCTTATTATCATATTGCCCGCGTTGTAAAATATCATCTTTTTTACCAGGTTTCAATTCAGTACTCTCTTCGCCAAAAGCAAGTTGTTTTGCGCTTTTTCCCATTTGAAGCAATGAATCTTGCTGTCCAAAGGACAGCATGTCACTGCGCTTGCTTGGTTTAAGTAAAGCACTTTCTTTGCCAAATGAAAGATTTATAGAATCCACCCCTTTTTCTAGTGGCTTATCTATCTTTCCCTGCTGAAGTGGTTTATTACAATCAGCATAACAAGTCGGCTTAACATCATCTTCAGCAAATACTGAATGGCTTAAAAACATCACAATAACAAAGACTGGCAGTCGCATCATACTTGTAACCTATTCATGCTTATTGCTTCACTATACCCAGATTAAAAGAAAATTGCTATCGCCACTGTTCGGGTTAGAATAAATTTGACCTGACTAGTTGTATAAAAGCAAAAAGCCTCACTAGATAAGTGAGGCTTTTTCTATATATATTGCACAAACTAAAAAAGCTCCTAATAGGAGCTTTAATAGATAAATAAAAGCTTGGCAGTGACCTACTTTCGC
>JBPOFK010000030.1:0-13976 GCA_051252095.1 Methylophilaceae bacterium | reverse complement strand
TGGTAGTTCAGTTGGTTAGAATACCGGCCTGTCACGCCGGGGGTCGCGGGTTCGAGTCCCGTCCACTCCGCCAACAAGCCTAAGTTTCTAAATTTAGTTACTTAGTGTAAAAGCCCCGCAAATTGCGGGGCTTTTTATTTCTTTTTTAAATTTCTTTAATTTTAATCTTTAAATCTACTATTGCTGTTGATATGCTCTTTATGACTATTCGTCGGCAGCATAGCAAGCGCCTATCTAACTTGTTTTGGCAAAGCATAGGTTCGCACCAAGAGTAAGCAAATGCACTTGATTGGAGCAATAGAAGTACTCATTTCCTATCATGAGGAATTCTAACCAATTGATTTTATTATTTATATAAAGTTGGCATACAATCTGCTAATAGCAATGCATCCAAAGAAGGACCACTATCCAAAGAAGGATAGGTTTGCACTTTTGCAGACCATGTATCCGTGAATCGATTTAACTATATATCGGTTTTTATTAATAAATTAGGGGGTCCGGTCATGTCAGCCGACAAATTTAATATTTTTTCTTTTACAGGTAAGATGAAAATTCTTCATCTTAGCTGGTTTACATTTTTTGTTTCATTTGTAGTCTGGTTCAATTTGGCGCCAATGCTACAAGCAATTCAAGATACATTTGGTTTAACTAAGCCTCAAGTCGTTACATTGTTGATACTTAACGTTGCTTTGACTATTCCTGCACGCGTTATTATTGGGATGTTAACCGATAAGTATGGACCAAGATTGGTCTATTCCACATTAATGGTCGTCATGGCTCTGCCTTGCTTTGCTTTTGCCTTCGCAGAAACTTATACGCAATTAGCGATTGCACGTTTCTTGCTTGGGTGTATTGGAGCGGGATTCGTCATTGGTATCCGTATGGTGAGTGAGTGGTTCCCACACAAAGAGCTAGGTACTGCAGAAGGCATATATGGCGGATGGGGCAATTTTGGTTCAGCTGCAGCAGCATTTACATTGCCTACAATTGCATTAATGTTTGGCGGCGATGATGGATGGCGCTATGCAATAGCTATTACAGGCGTAATGAGCCTATTTGCAGGCGTTATTTATTATTTTAATACCTCAGACACCCCAAAGGGATCAACTTACTTCAAACCTAAGCATATGGGCTCTATGGAGGTAACAAGTAAAGGCGATTTCTTTTTCTTAGTGTTAATGAAGATTCCAATGTATCTTGCACTGGGAATTTTGGCGTGGCGATTATCACCAACTAAAGTGGATATGTTGTCACAGGATGTGGTAAATGTTATTTATGCGGTTCTTGTTGGGATTTTCATATACGACTATTCTGTTACGTGGAAAGTCAATAAAAAAGTGTTTACAGAAGTTGTTCCAGCCATTCATCAATATAAATTCAAACAAGTTGCCGTGTTGAATGTACTTTACTTTGCCACGTTTGGTTCAGAGTTAGCAGTTGTTTCTATGCTGCCACTCTTTTTCTCAGAGACTTTTAGTTTATCACCTGTGATGGCGGGGATGCTGGCTTCTGGTTATGCATTTATGAATCTGATGTCACGCCCTGGTGGTGGCATTATTTCTGATAGATTTGGCCGCAAAAAGACACTACTTTTTTTAACTGCTGGTTTAGCAATCGGTTATTTCTTGATGTCACAAGTTGACTCCACATGGTCACTTGTTATTGCAGTTACTGCTGTTATGGCCTGTTCATTTTTTGTGCAAGCAGGCGAAGGTGCTGTTTTTGCAGTTGTTCCATTGATTAAGCGTAGTCAAACTGGACAAATTGCTGGGATGACAGGGGCTTATGGTAATGTGGGCGCTGTCACTTATTTGCTGGTTTATTCTATAGTGGATGCACACACTTTCTTTATGGTGATTGCTGCAACAGCTGTTCTTGGTTTTGTGGCGCTATTGTTTTTAGATGAGCCTAAGGGAGAGATTGCAGAGATTGATGAGCATGGTCAGGTACAGATGATTCAAGTCGGATAGTACATCTAGTTTAATTAAAGGGCTATCTAAGGAATCTTAGATAGCCCTTATTGATTATTAAACTGTTAAGCTAGCTATTTGTATCTCACGTTTTATGGAGCCAATATTGAGTTCAGATTTAGGTGTTATCTATGGTGGATTTAGTACCAAGGGAATCAAAAATGAGAATCAAGATTCTTTTGCGGCCTATCAGCCTACATTAGGTATTACCCGCTATAAAGGTATTGCAGCTTGTATTGCAGATGGCGTTAGTTGTAGCGAAAATGCGCAGCATGCTAGTACAACGAGTGTGACCACGTTTTTGAAAGATTATTACAGTACGCCAGATAGCTGGGATGTTAAAACTGCAGGGCAGCGCGTATTAGGGCCACTCAATGCTTGGTTATACCATCATGGGCAACAAGCATCAGCACGGCACAACGGTTTAGTCACCACTTTTAGTGGGATAGTTTTAAAATCTAACACGGCACATATTTTTCATATTGGCGATAGTCAAATTTTACGATTACGTGGCGATACACTAGAACCGCTAACCAGACCACATACGCATCAACATGGTAATGGTCAGGCATTGCTCAGTCGTGCGCTAGGGATGGACAGTAATCTTGATGTAGATTACAGCACGACAGATATTAAGGTAGGCGATCTTTTAATTGCAACAACTGATGGTGTGCATGGCTTTGTGAGCCATCAAGAGTTGCGTCAATTGCTGAATCCTCTTCAGGCAATTAAGAAAATTAATCAGGCGACAATAGAGCGCGTAGCAAAGGCAACAGTGGAGTTGGCGTTAGCCAATCACAGCAATGATAATTTGACCTGTTTTATTTTGCGTGTTGAGGATATCCCAGAGAAAAATATCGAAGAAGCTCATCAAGAGCTAACAGCAAGAGTTATCCCGCCTGTATTAAAAGTAGGCGATAAAATTGATGCTTATCAAGTAGAAAGCGTTATTTATAATGGGACGCGTAGCCATTTATATCGAGTGATAGATAGACGTACTGCAAAACACTATGTATTAAAAGCACCATCATTGAGTTTTAGTGAAGATTTGGTTTATCTTGAAGGGTTTGTAAGGGAGCAGTGGGTTGGTAGCCGCATTAATCATGAGAATGTTATGCGTATTGAACAAGCTGAGCCTAATGGACGGTTTTTATACCACACTTGCGAAGAAATTGAAGGGACTACATTAAGGCAGTGGATGCATGATCATCCTCAAGCGAGTTTGCATGATGTACGCGCAATTGTTAAGCAGGTGATTGCGGCACTGCGCACGCTGCAACGTGCTGGGGTTATTCATCGTGATTTGAAACCAGAAAATATCATGATGACGACTGCAGGACAAGTGAAGTTGATTGATTTTGGCACTGTGTCGGTTAGAGGTTTAGCAGAGATTAATTCGCCAGTACGCGAGGATGCGCCAGTAGGTTCTGTAAACTATATTGCACCTGAAACAGTTGTGGATGGCACCGCTATCATGCAAAGCGACTTATTTTCGTTAGCAGTGATCGTCTATGAAATGTTTGCACAAGCATTACCATTTCAAATGGAAAAAGTACAACGCAGAGGTGCAAAGTCCGTTAGTGAGTGGAGGTACCAATCATTACGTATTCATCGTTCTGATTTGCCGCTTTGGTTAGATGTTGTCTTGCAAAAAGCAACTCATCCTAGCTATAAAGAGCGATATGATGCCTACTCTGAGTTTTGGAACGATTTGTTGAAGCCAAATGCTGACCTGATGCAACGCTATCAACGAAGGCCATTAGTAGAACAGCACAATGATCGTGTTTGGCAAGGGATTAGTTTTATTTTATTAATGATTATTATTGTGCAATGGTATTTTTTAGTTCATCGCTAATTAGTGATGATAAGTAAAGTAGTTATCCCAAACAGCATCTAATACTTGCCTTGCTTCGCTTAAGGGAATAGCTTCAAATTGTTCGGCTGTTGACTTGACTAAGCCGAGTTTTAATAACTTTTGTAATGCGTCATGGATTTCAAAATCTAATGTTTTCTGCTGTTTTTGTTCAAACCAGCTTTCAATTTGTTGATCGAGTGTTAGCGCAGTAAGTGGTTTACCAGCGGTAATTAAAAAATAATATGCCAGCATGGCCTCTTTGCATTCTTCTTCTTCAGCAGCATCAATCAGCCGATGGAATACGCCCATATTATTATCTAAGTTTTTGAAATAGAGATTGTCTGCAAGTGTTTTCATAAATCGAATTTTACGATTTTTAAAATTACTTAATTGTTTCCATAAAAAACCACCTAAGGTGCCAAAGCCAATGGCAAGGGCTAGAAGGTTTGCTTGGTTCAACTGAACTGGCTCATCACGCATGCCTAACCAAAAAGCGATGAGTGAACCAGAAAGCTAAAGAGTTGTGCCTAGTTTGGTTGCTAGCATGATGATGCCTCCAATCGTAGCTGGGACGCCAATCATTATTTTATCAATGAGTTTCATACCGACTACAGTATTTGGAAACAGCATTTCAAGGTCATTACGCGGAATGTTCTGGAAGAGTTTGACGATGATCGAACCTGGTTCAAAATACAGTTGTTTGCGTTGCTTTTGATTGAAGTAACTTTGTGGTTTGAATTTAACAACAACGACGACACGATCATAATTAATGAAGGTAATGTTTTTCTTACGAAGGCCAAAAAAGCTAAGCAGTGTTTCTTGTCTCATAGATTCGCCACGTCGAAAAAACAGCACCTGTTCAAAGTCATTAAAATCAACATTGAGTTTGATATTGAATAATGATTCTTCAGTCATTGCCTGTTTCACATCTTCTTCTGTTATTTTTTCAAAGTTAGCTTTATCTAACAGAATGTTCAATGCTTCAAAAAGCTGTTTTTCTTTTTTAAACAGCGTATCACTATCAGTATGAAAGATCTTATGGGTATCAGCATCTGGATTGACTGGTGCATAGCAGTCTTTTAATGTCTCTAGCGATTGATGGAACTCGAAATGGTAGAGGTGCAAGAGCAAATCACATACTTGTTTGAATATATTGTGATCTTCTTTGCTCAATTCACCTTCATTGAGTAACAATTGAATAATGTCGTTTCGGCTAAATGGGATGAAACGCGCTTTTTTTAACGCCAGTTGATTCTGATGCATATTACATGGCCCCAATCCCAATTATTTCTCTAAGCGTATAACCCACTAAATAAGCCATGCCAGCTGCTGCGCCACCTGTTAATAAGGTACTTATCCCTGCACGTAATATTGGTTGATTAAGCACTAAGTTCTTTAAAGTACCAATCAAGAAGAACATGATGCCTGCAATACAAGTGCTTAAAATGAATTGATGGTTTTGTTCTAAGCTTGGCATCAAAAAAGGAATTAAAGGCATGATGCCAACGATAATAAAGGCTGTGAACGTAGACGTTGCCGATTTAATAGGATTTTGATTTGTTTTTTGTAAGCCATACTCTTCAGTGAGCATTGTATCAATCCAGAGTTGTTTGTCGCTTGTGATGGTCGTTACAATTTGTTCCAGAACATCACCTTTAAATCCTTTTTGCATGTAAATTTGTCGAATTTCTTCGCGCTCGCCTACTGGTATTTTATCAATATGCTCTGCTTCAATACGTCGAATACTGTTGTTGAAATCCTGTTGGGCTTTAATTGACTCATAATTGCTAATAGCCATGCTAAAAGCATCAGCTATGAGGTTTGCTAGTCCTAGTATGAGGGCCACATTAGATGGAAAATGTGCACCTATTGCGCCTGAAACAACAGCAAATGTCGTGACGCAGCCATCAATCCCACCTAAAACAGCATCGGAAAGAATGCTTTGCTGGGGTTTGTTTTTTAATCGTTCGCTAATGACTTCTGGGCTATGTTGATTGATTAGTTCTTGTGTGTTTTGTTGTTTCATATCGATGGCTTTATTACTAGGTAAATTGTCATGTATTACCAAGGTAAAATAAATCGCTTAATAAAGCTACCTAAGCCGGTTTTGTTACCACGTTGACTATCAACATCCACGATAACTTGTCCTCCTCCAGCTGGACTGACATAGGCAGTGCTAAGGTAAATATTGAGAACATCAAGCTCACTATCAATATAAAATCGAGTGTCTTTTTGCATGGCGATTAACCGTTCAGGAGGAAGGCTAGCTGTGTTGCTGCCGGCCTCTATTACTTCAGCTCGGCCTTTTGCCATCAACACTAATTTCCCCGGACCTGTTGCCTGAGAGTAAATCATTTTGCCGAGCAGCAGTGATGATGCGCGCATGCTAATCAGCGTTGAAAGCTGAACGCTTTTAGTCATACCAACAAAATGGTGGAAATCAAATACTATTGATTCGTTTTCGCTAAGCGACCATTCAAAAAACTCCATTCCCTGTGTTGCAGTGCAGCTAATATCACCATCGCCATCTTTAGTGATGACCTTATTCATAGAATATGCACCATGGAAGAGACGTGCGATGGGTGCGCGGAGAGGTTGTGGAATGCTGAATCTCGGCGCCTTACCCCGACACTGATAGCGCCTTGAAATATAGTAGTGTTGAGAGCTGTTGCCTGAGATTAAGTACTGTTGACCTGTTGGTTTAATCATAGATGGTGTTTCTCTCTCTAAGCTGTCAGTATTGCCTAGTGTGACAAAGGTGCCTGTGTTTTGATTAAAGCTGACACGAGAGAAAACATACAGCAAGCTCTTTAAGCAGATAAATGCAAAAATAAAAATGGTAAGTTGATGCATGGTTCGTAAATAGTTAATGGTCCACCACAAGGTGTTCTGTGCCTGTTCATTTGCATCTAAAATGATATCAAGCCCAGTTTGGTGTGCAGTATCTACAATTTGTAACGCTTCTGTTTTACTTTGATTAATAGACGCTTTAAATTGTTGGTCGTATTCTTCAGTGATTGCTTTCAATTTGCTACGTATATTATTTCGAAGATTTTTAAATGCTTTATTTGTCGATTTTTGTGATTCTCTTACACCAATGTCGACAGCCCAACCAATAAGGGGTATGCCTGTATCTACTTCATCAAACTCAAGCGAGGCAGGCATGATTTGATCAAATGTTTCTATCATTTTTTGAGAGAGCTTAATGTTTTCCCACTGTGTTGCTTTGTTATAGATATCTCGTTTAGTGTTTTCTGCACTCAAATGCCAAGAAAACGCCATATCGTCAGCTTTTGTGGCTGTTGAGATAAGTGCATTGTCTAACAGATCATGCTCTGCATCATAGTTAAGTACTTTGGCGGCATGTAACTGATTAACGGTATGGAGAGGGATTAAAAGTTCTGTCACATAGAAGAATGGGACAGCTAACAGCCCTAGAGGTAGCCATAAAAGCAGGGTATACAACGCTTTACGTAAGTTATTCATCCAACCTAACTTACTAAAAAGGTAAGCATTCTCTACTATACCTTTTACAAGAAGTCTAGCAACAATAGCTGCCATCACAAAAACTATAATTGGCAGCAGTGATTCTATTACAGGATAATCGAGGTCGCTAAATAAGATTGACCATAAGACACAAATGGTAATGAATAGAATAAACAGCCCAAAAGATTTGGATTGTAGTTTTCCGCGAATAACAAACCAAAGAAAAGCAATCTGTACTGTGATAACACTATTGATTTGCCAAGTAATTAATTGATCTAAATCAGATCTAAAGGAGAGTATAAACGCAACATAATTGATTGCCGGCACGGTTAAACCAAATAATAGCAAACCCCAATATCGACGCTTAATTGCTAACCAGATAGCTGGAAAGATGAGTAAAAGACCTACAAACCAAGCAGGTGTTGTGACTTGTTGCCAAGCATTCACAGCGAGTGTTGAATTGACAATTGCAGTCAGTGAACGGTTTGAATACCGCTTAACCACAACCTCTTCTAGTAGAGGCGATGGTTTTGAGGAAAGCGTGGGGTTAAAGTTTTGATAGGCTGTTTCGGCCTGTTTGGATTTGATAACTTCAGTTCTGTACTTGATGAGTGCTTTATTGTAATTAACTAAGGCTATTTTATATTTTGGTAATTGCTTGAGGTATGTTGCATTCTTTCTTATAAGAGGTGGACACACTTTATCATGAGCAATCCATCCAGCGATGGCTAAATATTTTATATGTTTTGTGCCATTGCAAACGTTTAATAGTTTCCGTTCGTCTTTACTTAAAGGTTGAGGTGCCTTGGGAGTTGTTGGCGGTTTTGATAGGCCTGGATAAGGAGGGAGTGATTCAAATCGATCCGGCTTAATTTCATAATGAGCAGGTGTTTCAGCAATATCACTGAGTTGGTATAAACTCAAATCAAAAATGTAAGGCGTTAATGCGAGCAGTAAAACAAACTGACCAAGGCCAAATAATTTCTTTTCGTTGTTTGGGTCTGTATGTGCCAAGCTTCTGGTAAACCTTACAAGATGCCTACCGATTGTTTGTAGAAAAGATTGCATGTTTTTGGGTTAACTTATGAGAGGTTTCCTATACCTCTTGCCATCAGTGTCGCTAATAATGGCAGTATGCAAAGTAAGATCAGCTCTATGCGTTTAATCAATATAATCTTGTTCGGTATAACAACTGCACCTACTTCATTATTACGATTTTTAAGTAAAAAATGAGTAGGAAAAAATGAGATTAAAGCAATAAAAAAAAATAGGCCGATCTTGGTATGGAAGATAATGTTGTCCAAATAGAAGGAGCTAGGCTTACCTACCACAAGCCATAAAAACAGCCCGGCGCCTAATGTAAGAACAGCGCCAAGTGCATACAAACCATCAATTTTAACGATTGTTTTGATTGCACCGACCTTTAAAGACGAAGTGAGCAGAATGTTTTCTGTAACTAACATTGAAGATAGCACAATAATTCCAGCAAAGTGTGCATATCTAGCGATTGCTTCTTCCATGGCTTAATCTCCAATAACAATATAGCAATTTACATTGCAAATTATAGAACAGCTTTGCTTTTAAAACGCTAAGTGCAACACTAACAGTCAATTCCATGTTAATCAATAATACTTGACGATTACGCGCAGCTTGGCTTTAATGAATATGCGAACATCACTGTATTATTTGCATGATGAGATATCAACCTTAAATCAATAGAGTTATTTTCAGATGAATACAATCAAAAACCTTATTGCACAAGAACAATTATTCCCAGCGTTTGAGAAAGAAGTGCTGCCATATTATGAAAATTTAGCGGCTCACCTTGATAAAAAGCATAATCAAAAACAAGCTCCCTTGTTGGTGGCGATCAACGGTGCACAGGGGACTGGAAAATCGACAATGGCACTGTTTCTAAAAGCATTGCTGAAAAAGCTAGGCAAGCATACAGCTGTCATTTCAATTGATGATTTATATCACACGTATCAAGCAAGAAGAAAAATAGCAACAGACATCCATCCTTTGCTTGTTACACGCGGCGTCCCGGGAACACATGATGTGAGTTTGGGGGAACTGGTCATTCATCATTTACAAAATGCAAAAGTAGGGGATATCGTTCAAATACCAGCCTATGACAAGGCCGTTGATGATCGTAAGCCGCAATCGGAATGGCCTAGCGTTTCTTGCCCAGTGGATATTATTTTACTGGAAGGATGGTGTGTTGGTGCGACTCCAATGCCTGACGTTGATTTAGATCAACCAATCAATCAATTAGAAGCGGATGAAGATAAAGAAGTTGTCTGGCGGCGCTATATTAATGAACAACTGAAGCAAGGGTATCAAGGTTTTTTCAATCAATTTGACTTATTAGTAATGTTACAGGCGCCGAGTTTTGATTGTGTAAAAGAATGGCGTGCATTGCAAGAGGAAAAGTTGGCAAGGAAAATGCAAGTACGTATGACAGACAAACAAACTAATGAAAATGGTAAAGTAAATGCACCATTTAAAGGATTAATGGATACCAACGCACTAAATAGGTTCATGATGCATTATGAGCGTTTGACCAAACACATGCTTGAAGAGATGCCTCCGCGTGCTGATGTACTGATTACACTTAAGCAAGATCACTCAATACAATCGGTCGATTATCGAGAATGATAGAAAACAATGAATGAGCAGATAGTTGTTTTTAGTGACCTCGATGCAACCTTATTAGATCATCATGATTACAGCTTTGAGGCAGCGAATGCAGCTTTGCTGAAATTAAAACAATGCAATATTCCGCTGGTTTTAAACTCTAGTAAAACCATGCCAGAAATGCAAAATATTCGTCTCAAACTGGGGAACCAACATCCTTATATTATAGAAAATGGTGCAGCACTTGTAATCCCAGAGCATTACTTCGAAAACGACACAGAGAAGGTTGTTAATTTTTCTACAGAGTACACCTGTATTTTGGCAGTATTAGATGAGCTAAAAGCAAAGGGCTTTAAGTTTCGCCACTTTAATGCACTAACGGCAAAAGAGGTGAGTGAGCTAACAAATTTAAGTGAGGCCAATGCCGAAATGGCGAAAGCGCGTTTTGGTTCAGAGCCGTTACTTTGGGATGATAATGAAGAAAATTTAGTACGTTTTACTTCGCTTATTAATCAACAAAAGCTAAAGCTCATTAAAGGTGGGCGCTTTTACCATGTGATTGGTTTGTTTGATAAAGGGCGAGCAGTTGAGTATGCATTAACGTTATTTGAGAAAAAACATACCTCTAAAAAAGTTCTCTCTGTGGGATTAGGGGATAGTCCTAATGATTTGCCTATGTTAGAGACCGTAGATGTTGGTATTGTCATTAAGTCAGGTCGCACATCAGAAATGCAGTTAAATAAAACCAATACTATTTTCAGTCAGCTAGAAGGTCCTGCAGGTTGGAATGATGAAGTTTTAAAACTATTAGAACAAAAAGGAATGTAGTCATGGGAGATTTTTATCAAAACGGCGTTATCACGACCTTACACAACTTAAATAGGCGACCTGTTGAAGAACTTGAGGCAGAGCTCAGGCAGTTTAGCCAAGTTCGACCTTTAGCGCTTATTCTGCCGTCCTTGTTCTCAGAGCTGGAAGGCCCAGCACTTAAAAATATTGTCGAAGAGCTGGAAAAAGTTGATTATTTAGATGAAATTATTATCGGATTAGATGCCGCTAATGAAGCGCAGTATCGGCATGCACTTGAATTTTTTAGTGTATTGCCGCAACGTAAAAAAATGCTATGGAACGATGGGCCGCGACTCAAAGCGATTGATGCAAAGCTTAAGTCTGAAGGGATATCACCCGTTGAAAAAGGCAAAGGACGCAATGTTTGGTTTTGTATGGGTTATGCACTTGCTTCAGGCCGTTCAGAATCAGTTGCGATGCATGATTGCGACATTTTGACCTATAACCGTGATTTGCTAGCGAGGTTAATTTACCCAGTAGCTAACCCAAATTTCAATTACATGTTCTGTAAAGGTTATTATGCGCGGCTAGCTGGTGGAAAAATGAACGGTCGCGTAAATCGGCTTTTAGTAACGCCGCTCATTAGAGCACTGAAGAAAACTTGTGCGCCTAGTGAAGTGTTGGATTATCTAGATAGCTTTCGCTACTCCTTAGCCGGCGAATTTTCGTTTAGAACAGATGTTATTAGCGATATCCGTATCCCAACTGACTGGGGCTTAGAAATTGGTGTGCTTTCCGAATTAAAGCGTAATTATGCGACCAGCCGCATCTGTCAGGTCGATATTGCAGATACTTATGATCATAAACATCAAGACTTGTCATCTGGAGACGCGAGTAAAGGCTTATCAAAAATGAGCACCGACATTTCAAAAGCACTATTTAGAAAGTTGGCAACGAATGGAGAGGTTTTTTCTACAGAGTCTTTTAGAACAATCAAAGCCACTTATTATCGTATCGCATTAGATTTAATTGTTACTTATCAGAACGACGCCATGATGAATGGCCTCAGTTTTGATCGGCATAAAGAAGAGCAGGCAGTGGAAACTTTTGCACAGTGTATTATGGCTGCAGGCAATTCATTTCTAGAAAACCCAATGGATACCCCATTTATACCAAGTTGGAATCGTGTCATTAGTGCACTGCCAAATTTGCAAAAAGAGTTTTTAGCTGCTGTGGATGCAGATATGGAGCAGTACTCATAAATGACACCGAAAGATAATCCACAATATAGTGAATTGCATCATAAGCTGGTCACACATCTAGAAAAAGTGTACTCAGGTGAAGATGTAATAAACATCGCACAGCAATTGATTAAGACGATGCATTTGGATGCAGGCCATCAACAGCCAGTAGCGCACCACAACAATTGGAATGAACAAGATATTGCCTTAATCACCTATGCTGACACCTTGCTGGATGGGGATAAACATCCCTTAAAAGTATTGAGTAAATTTGCACATGACTACCTCAAAGAAACGGTCAGCATTGTACATATATTACCGTTTTTTCCTTATAGTTCAGATGATGGTTTTGCGGTAATCGATTACTTGGCTGTGAATGAATCTCATGGAGATTGGGGCGATATTCGGTCTATAAGCAAAGATTTTAAGCTAATGTCTGATTTAGTCTTAAATCATATGTCATCACGTAGTTGGTGGTTTGATAACTACAAAAAAGGCCTAACGCCTGGAAAAGGTTATTTTTTTGAGGCGAACGAAGATCTAGATACAAGTTTAGTCGTTAGGCCGAGAACTAGCCCTTTGCTGAATGAAGTGGAGACAGTAGATGGCAAGCATTACGTTTGGTGTACTTTTAGTCCAGATCAAGTCGATCTTAACTTTGCCAACCCTGAAGTATTAGTTGAATTTGCCAATATCATTTACGAGTATATTCAGAATGGCATACAAGTATTCCGCTTAGACGCGGTTGCTTTTTTGTGGAAAGAACCGGGGACAAATTGTATTCATCTACAACAAACCCATGAAATCATTAAAGTCTTACGATTATTGATTGAGCATTACAATTCTAATGCGATTGTCATTACTGAAACCAATGTGCCGAATCGTGAAAATTTAACCTATTTTGGTAATGGTAATGAGGCGCATATGATTTATAACTTTTCATTGCCACCCTTGTTAATTTACACCCTCATTACTGGAAACTGTCGACATTTGAAATCATGGCTGATGAGCATGCCGCCAGCACAAAATGGCACAACTTATTTTAATTTCATTGCCTCACATGATGGTGTAGGTTTGCGACCGCTTGATGGATTGCTGAATGAAGATGAAAAAGCATGCATGGTTGAAACGATGCAGACTTTTGGCGCTAAAGTCAGTTATCGTCGAACAGAAGCAGGAGATGATAAACCTTACGAAATCAATATCAGTCTATTTGATGCGTTAAAAGGTAATTTGGACGGTGAAGATGCTTACCAAATAGACCGTTATTTATGCGCACATACTATTATGCTGGCATTAGAAGGAGTACCAGCTTTTTATATCCACAGTTTATTGGCTACTAAAAATGATTACTCACGTGTGGAGAATACAGGAAATAACCGATCAATTAATCGTTCTAAATGGGACATGAACGCATTGATGGCAGAGCTAAACAATGAGCAAAGTCATCATCATCAGGTTTTTACAGTCTTATTAGAACGGATTAAAATCAGAAAGGCGCAAGCAGCATTTCATCCGAATGCTACACAATTTACATTACATTTTGGGACGGAAATCTTTGCTTTTTGGCGCCAGAGTTTAGATAGGCAACAATCTCTTTTTTGTATTAACAATATTAGTAACAAGCCACAAACTATTCCACTCATTGATATTAATTTAATTGGCACTGATGAGTGGTCAGATTTAATCACTGGAAGAAAGTTCGATGATCTTCAACAGGACGTTCAGCTAGAACCCTATGCCAGCCTATGGCTGAGCAATAAGTAAATGGTTGTTAATCGATATGTTTTTATGCATCGTTTGCCTCAAGTGATTCTAAATAAGATTCAATTTCCCACTCGCAGCCCCCGCATCCAGTATTAACGCCAGTTTTACGTGATATCGCCTCAAAATCAAAGCCTTGCATATGTAAACGTTTGATTTTTTCGCGCGTTGTGCCTGTGCAATCACAGATTATTTCTGTTAAGTTATCTGTATTATCTGCCATGCGTCATATAT
>JBPOFK010000029.1:0-15195 GCA_051252095.1 Methylophilaceae bacterium | reverse complement strand
TACCAATAGAGCCTTTTTATGATTTATTATCAGCTTTCAGTCAAGACGTCACTAAAACATCTTATAAGAATTTTGACGAAGTCCTCGATTATTGTGAGCGCTCAGCAAATCCAATTGGTATTTTGCTTTTACATTTGTTTAATAAAGTATCACCTGAAAGCTTAGCTTACTCAAATAACGTTTGTACTGCTTTGCAGTTAATCAACTTTTACCAAGATATTGCAATAGATTTCGACTCAACTTACCACAAAAAAAGAGTTTATTTATGTCAAGATGAAATGAAGGCTTTTCAAGTAACAGAAGCACAAATCGCTAGCCAGCATGTCAACATACATTGGGAGCAATTTATGTTGTTCAATATTGAACGTGCTGAAGCAATGCTCAAAGCGGGTAAGCCTCTGGAGCATGTTCTACCAGGTAGAATGGGACTGGAAATGCGCATGATTATCGCGGGTGGTGAGCAAATAATTTACAAGCTAAAAAAAGTCAGAGGTGATATATTTAAGCATCGACCTACACTTAAGGCTTGGGATTGGCCGCTTATTTTGCTCAAAGCCCTCCTTTAAAATTTATGACACCTCAGCAGTATTGCAAAGAAAAAACAGCGAAAAGTGGTTCCAGTTTTACAGTCAGCTTTATCTTTTTAGAGAAAATTAAACGTGAAGCAATGACGGCTCTCTATGCCTTTTGCCGCGAGGTTGATGATATTGTTGATGAATGTACCGATTATAACGTTGCGCAAACCAAGCTAAATTGGTGGAAAAATGAAATAGAACGTCTGTACGATCAAAAACCACAACACCCGGTAAGCTTTGCCTTACAACCAGTCATTAAACAATTTGACTTAGCAAAAGAACATTTCCTTGAAATTATTGATGGCATGGAAATGGATTTAAGATTTAACCGCTATGAAGACTTTAAACAGCTTCAGCTATATTGTTATCGTGTAGCAAGCGTTGTCGGACTATTAAGTGCACAGATTTTTGGCTATCAGAATCGTAATACGCTCAAGTTTGCACATGACTTAGGCATGGCGTTCCAATTGACCAATATTGTAAGGGATGTTGGTGAGGATGCCCGTAGAGGCCGTATTTATTTACCTTTGGATGAGCTAAAAAAAGCAAATGTTGCAGAAGAAGACATTTTAAACAATAACAAAACGTCTCAAGTAAAAGAACTAATTGAATACCAAATTGAACGTGCTGAAAGCTTTTATGATAAGGCGCTGAAAGAATTACCGTTAGAAGATGCCAAGCAACAACGCGCTGGATTGATGATGGCAGCTATTTACCGCACTTTGCTGCGAGAAATACAGGCAGATGGTGCAGATAATGTACTGACACATAAAACGACTATCCCTCCTTTTAGAAAATTAATATTGGCATTAAAAGCATTTTTTAAGTATTCTTATACACATGTCTAAAAGTGTGCATGTTGGGATCATTGGTGGAGGCGTTGCTGGTTTGGCCGCAGCTACGACGCTTGCCGAGAGAGGCATTTCAGCGACTGTCCTAGAAGCAGGCTCTCAACTAGGTGGCCGTGCACGTAATGTAGCGGTTGAGTTTAATAGCCAAGTTGTGCAGTTAGATAATGGGCAACATATTTTATTGGGCGCTTATCATGAAACGCTTACTTTACTCAAAAAAATTGGCGTTGATGAAGAGCAAGCGCTGATGCGATTACCACTGACCCTGGAAATCAAATCACCAACGAACCGTTATGCGTTTAAATTTCACGCACCAAACGCATTACCGTTTCCGATTAATCAACTATTTGGCTTTCTCTTCTGTAAAGGGCTAACGATTAGCGAACGATTAGCGCTCGCCAGCTTTATGCTGAGATTAAAACAGTCTAATTTTCATACAGCTGTTGACTTACCTTTACAGCAATACCTAACTCAAGAACGGCAGCACGCAAATACAATCAAACTATTGTGGGAGCCATTATGTTTGGCAGCATTGAATACACCCATCAATAAAGCAAGTAGCAAAATCTTCCTCAATGTGCTTAGAGACACCTTTAATGGGACTAAAACGGATAGCCACCTCTTATTACCGAAAAAAGGCTTATCTGATCTATTCGCACAACCTGTATCAAACTATATTCATGCGCGAAAAGGCAAGATACTCACCAACCATCGCGTGAAATCGATTTTATCAACAGAAGATGGTTTTCAAGTAACGAGTAAAAATATAACGTTTGATTTCAGCCACCTTATCCTAGCAACGTCAGCACTTCGTTTACAAGACATTGCTGGTTCGCTACCTAGATTGGCTGGAACGATTGAAACGACTAAACACTATCAGTATCAACCTATTTACACAGTCTATTTGCAATATCAAAGTGAAGCTAAATTACCAAAACCAATGATTGGACTAACTGACACCACGAGTCAATGGGTGTTTGACCGCGGTGCACTATGTGGCCAACATGGCCTTATGGCTGTTATTATCAGCGCTGAAGGTATTCACCAAAAATTAACACATGATGCATTATCGCTCAAAGTTGCAAATGAATTGCATCAGGCTTTCCCTGACCTTAAAAAGCCATTATGGCATCAAGTGATTGCTGAAAAGCGTGCTACCTTTGCTTGTAATGTTGATTTGCCAAGGCCTGCAAATAGTACCAGAGAGCCTAATATTTACCTTGCTGGGGACTATACCTATGCAGACTACCCTGCCACGATTGAAGGCGCGGTGAGAAGCGGAGTTTGCGCAGCTAATATGGTTAGCGCTTAATGGTCTCTAAGATAGCTTAACGCTTGATCAATTCGGTCAACAGCGACAACATCAATGCCTTTAAGGGCAGATTTTGGCGCATTTCCTTTAGGAACAATCGCTTTCGTAAAACCTAGTTTAGCTGCTTCCTTTAAACGCACTAGCCCACCTTGAACAGGTCGCACTTCTCCTGCTAAGCCAACTTCACCAAACACAATAAGTTTACTGTCTAATGCTTTGTTTTTAAAGGATGAAACAATCGAAACTAATACAGCTAAATCAGTGGCCGGCTCACTAATTTTCACACCACCGACTGCGTTGATAAAAACATCCTGATCAAAACAAGCGACACCTGCATGCCTATTTAATACAGCCAATAGCATCGCAATACGATTTTGTTCCAAACCAACTGAAAGTCGCTTTGGACTTGGCGCGTGACTACCATCAACCAAAGCCTGAATTTCGATGAGCAAGGGTCGTGTCCCTTCCATCGTCACGGTAATGCAGCTTCCCGCGACTTGGGTTTCATGGTGTGACAAAAATAATGCAGAAGGATTGGATACCTCACGCAAACCTTTTTCGGTCATGGCAAAAACACCCAGCTCATTCACCGCGCCAAATCGATTCTTAAATGCTCGAATTAAACGAAACGATGAGTTTTGGTCACCTTCAAAATACAAGACCGTATCAACGATGTGCTCTAGTACACGCGGGCCGGCCAAGGCGCCATCCTTTGTTACATGCCCGACTAAGATCAGCGCAATGCCCAGCTGCTTTGCTAAGCGCGTAAGTTGCGCTGAACATTCACGGACCTGCGCAACAGATCCTGGTGCCGATTGAAGTGCTTCTGAGTAAACGGTTTGTATTGAGTCGATGACCGCAATACGAGGTTTATTCGCTTGTAATGTAGACAGAATTTTTTCTAAGTTAATTTCTGCCAACAAATCCACTTCACTAGCATCCAAGCCAAGCCGTTTTGCACGCATGGCTATTTGTTGTGGTGACTCTTCCCCACTCACATAGATGGCTTGACTCGTTTTCCCCAGATGACACAATACTTGCAGGAGTAAAGTTGACTTCCCAATGCCAGGGTCGCCACCTATCAATATGACACCGCCTTCAACCAAACCGCCACCTAATACGCGGTCAAACTCTGCAATATTAGTTGGCTGCCGCTCAACATCTGCAGCCTCTACAGCGCTAAGCTTTTGTAACTTACTGCTTTCTGCAAGACCTTCAAACTTATTGGCATAACGATTGATACTATTCGATGACTCCGCAATCCCTTCAACTAATGTATTCCAAGCCATACAGCTTGGACATTGCCCTTGCCACTTTGGCTCACTAGTTCCACATTCGGTACAAATATAAACGCTTTTAGCTTTGGCCACTAGTCAACTGCCTTAAGAGGTACACGCGGGGCAATAGCGCACAATAACTCATATCCTACAGTGCCACTGGCTTCTGCAACTGCATCCACTGGTACGATATCACCCCACAATTCAACAGAAGAACCAACATCAGCTTCATGGATTTCCGTTAAATCACAAAAGAGCATATCCATTGATACGCGGCCGACTGTTTTGGTTAATTTTCCTGCTACAGCAATTGGCGTTCCAGTTGGCGCGTGCCGCGGGTAACCATCAGCATAACCACAAGCGACAATACCGATACGTGTCTCTTTCTCTGCAATAAATGTTGCCCCATATCCCACTCCTTCGCCCTGCTTTAAAGTCTGTATTGCTAAAATTTCCGAGGCGAATTGCATTGCTGGCTTTAAATCAAAACTAGCTGCAGAAGTTGTTGCAACAGGTGTGGCACCATAAAGCATGATTCCAGGACGGACCCAGTTAGCATGCGCTTCAGGGTACCTTAAAATTGTAGCTGAATTAGCCAAAGAAACTGGAGCAGTAATGTTAATTGTGGCTTCTTTAAATCTTTCATGAGCTGATTGAATACCAGTCGATTCATCTGCTGTTGCAAAATGTGTCATGAGTGTAACGCTAGCGATATTGTTACAAGCTTCGAGTCTTTGGTAAGCTGATTTATAAAGAGCAGGCACAAATCCTAAACGGTTCATACCTGTGTTCATCTTAAGATGCACATTAATTGGCTTTGCTAACTTCGCATCCTCAAGCATATTTATTTGATGGTCGTTATGAACAACAATGCTGATTTCAAAACTTGCTGCAATACGCAGCTCTTCAGCATCAAACACGCCCTCTAATAGCAATATCTCTTGTGCGACGCCTGCTTCTCGCAGATCAATAGCTTCACTTATATTGAGGGTAGCAAACGCATCTGCGGCCATTAATGCATGCGCCACTTGTATTAATCCATGTCCATAGGCATTCGCTTTAATGACGGCCATTATTTTTGCATGTTGAGCATGCTGCCTAACTACGTTCAGATTATGCTGCAAAGCACTTGAAGAAACAGTCGCTTGAATCGGTCTCATCTTTTACTCGTCAGACATGTAGTCTGCGTTTGCAAAATCTTCAAAACGGGTATGTTGTCCAATAAATGTCAAACGAACACGTCCAATTGGACCATTACGTTGCTTACCAACAATAATTTCTGCTGTTCCTTTATCAGGGCTATCAGGGTTATAAACCTCATCGCGGTAAATAAACAAAATCAAATCAGCATCTTGCTCGATAGCACCAGACTCACGTAAATCACTCATCACGGGCCGTTTATCTGGTCGTTGCTCTAAACCACGATTAAGCTGAGACAAGGCCACAACAGGGACATCTAGTTCTTTAGCCAACGCCTTTAGCGAGCGAGATATTTCAGATATTTCAGTGGCTCTATTTTCAGTTCGCGTCCCAGCTGGCGCCGCCATCAATTGCAAATAATCGACAACGATTAGTCCTAGCTTCCCTGTCTGTCTATGTAGACGTCTTGCCCTTGCCCTGACATCAAAACTGCTTAAGCCAGCGCCTTCGTCAATAAAGATAGGCGCTTCGTTCAGACGCCCAAGTGCTGTGGTTAGCTTTTCCCAATCTTCATCCTGCAATTGACCTGTACGCATACGGTGTTGGTCTAAACGCCCAATCGAACCAATCATTCGTGTTGCTAACTGTGTTGCACCCATTTCCATTGAAAATACAGCAACAGGTAAACCAGTATCTAGAGCAACATTCTCAGCCATATTAATTGAAAAGGCTGTCTTACCCATTGAAGGACGCCCTGCTACTATAATCAAATCGCCCCCGTGTAAACCGGAAGTCATACGATCCAAGTCAGTAAATCCTGTAGGAATACCAGTTACCTCACTTTGGTCTTCTCGAGAAAATAATTCATCAATTTTCTCAGCGACTTGTGGCAATAGCTCTTTAATATCCTGAAAGCCTTGACCGCTTTTATTGCCACCTTCAGCAATTTGAAAGATTTTAGCTTCAGCTTCATCCAACAACTCTTGTGCATCTCGCCCATTCGGATTATAGGCACTATCTGCAATCCCAGAACCAACTGTCACTAACTTTCGCATCACAGCACGTTCGCGAACAATCTCAGCATATCGACGTATATTCGCTGCAGTAGGCGTATTTTGAGCCAAAGACCCTAAGTAAGCGATGCCGCCCACACCTGCAAGCTCTGCTGTGCTTTCTAAGGACTCAGCAACCGTCACAATATCTGCAGGTCTATTACGCTCAATTAATCTGGCAATGTGTTGATAAATCGTTTTGTGGTCATGCTGATAAAAATCATCCGCAGTTAGAATATCGGCCACCTTATCTAAGGCCTCATTTTCCAGCAACAAGCCGCCGACGACTGATTGTTCAGCTTCTACAGCGTGTGGAGGAAGTTTTAAAGAGTCTAATTGTTGTTCAGCCATAGGTCGTCATTATACGCACAAAGCCATAGTCACATAAGATAATAGGCATGAAAAAAGGCGAACTAAGTTCGCCTTTTTATTAGACATCTGTTGAAGACTAAATCTTACGCTTCAGCTACAACATTGACCTTGATATCAACAACGACATCGTGATGCAGAGCAATACTAACTGGGAACTCACCAATTGCTTTTAGTGGTCCAGCAGGTAAGCGCACTTCAGATTTAGCAACTTCAACACCTTGCGCTGTTAAAGCACTTGAAATGTCGTGATTTGTTACAGAGCCAAATAATCGACCATCTTCACCTGCTTTTTGTGCAATCTCAATAGAAGAACCTGACAATTTTTCTGCACGTGCTTTTGCGGCGGTCAAAATATCAGCTTGTTGTTTTTCCAACTCTGCACGACGTGCTTCAAATTCTGCTTTGTTTGCATCTGTTGCTCGTTTAGCTTTACCTTGAGGAATTAAGAAATTACGGCCAAAGCCATCTTTCACTCTAACGATATCGCCTAGCGCGCCCAAATTAGCCACTTTTTCTAATAAAATAACTTCCATTTTTATTCTCCTTAGCCTGGGTGCTTATCTGTGTATGGTAACAACGCTAAGAAACGCGCACGCTTAACTGCTTTAGTTAACTGGCGTTGGTATTTAGCTTTTGTACCTGTCATACGTGCAGGGATGATTTTTGCATTTTCTGAAATAAAATCCTTCAGTAAATCGACATCTTTGTAATCTACTTCTTCAATGCCTTCTGCACTAAAACGGCAGTAACGGCGGCGTTTGTACATATCTCTTGCCATGTTGAACTCCTAATCTTTTCATCTAGATACAAACCTACTGGTTTATATCAATTCTAATTTTTTAATATGTAATACCAGTTGTGTACTTTTTGCACTTTGCTTGGCTAAAAAACCTAGCGCATTTAATTTTGTGCCATGCTTTATGCTCATGTTAGCTAAATCACCAATGGCAACCGCTTTTATTTCACATTCAACTTTACGCTTTAAACCCGCTTCTACATCTTCAGAAACATGACTAATTACAAAACGCAACAATGGTAATCCTGCTGGGGTATAACGTAAGTCATCGACTTGTGTGACTTGCCCGCTAATCGCCAGCTTATTCAATTTTTAGTCAGCAACCTCTTCCGTTGCTTTTTCTGCGTTTTCCTTATCATCAGATTTATCTGATGCATTACTCAATACTGATTTAGATTTCTCTTCTTTCATCATTGGGCTAGGCGCAGAAACTGCAGTTTTTGTACTAAATGTTAAATGACGTAATACTGCATCGTTAAACCTAAAGCCATGCTCTAACTCTTCTAACGTTGCCTGATCACATTCGATATTCATTAATACGTAATGTGCTTTATGGATTTTGTTAATTGGATAAGCCAATTGACGACGGCCCCAATCTTCTAGACGATGAATGGTACCTTTGTTTGTGCTGATAAGTGTGCGGTAACGCTCAATCATTGCAGGCACTTGCTCGCTTTGATCAGGATGCACAATGAATACTACTTCGTAGTGACGCATGAAATCTCCTTATGGTTAAAGCCACCCACCCAGCCCTTTCATGTAAGGCAGCCGCCATCAAAACGGCTTTGTGGTGTGACAAGGTTTATGTAAGGGCGTGATTATAGTTAAAAAACGTTTATGAATCAAATGCTTTATTTATAAAATAACGAAACATTATAAAACAGTATCAAATTTGTAAAAAAATATATTTGGGTCATATGCAAAGGCAGTGCATAATAAGCGGACTTTAAAAAAACCAAACATAAAAGTAGATTTGGTATTTTAATTATTTAAACTCTAACGATAAGGAATTAAAATGGCAGAAGCAAAAGGTCTAGCAGTCCCAGTTAAAATGAAAAGCGAATTAGCAGCTTTGTGTGGTGCTGATGCACTTCCACGCACAGAAATTACAAAAAAAATCTGGGATTACATTAAAGCCAATAAATTACAAACTAAAACAGTGAATGGCAAACCTGAAAATGCAGGTAAATATATTGTGACTGATGCTAAATTATTGCCAATTTTCAAAAACACAAAGTCAACTAGCAAATCAGGTAAATTAACTGATTTGACCAACATTAAAGAAGGTGAAACGGTTGACATGATGCAAATGGCAGCTATCGTTGGTGCTAATTTAGCATAAGAAATTACAGTTTGCCCAAGCTTGGGCCAAGCGATAAAATGAGTCATATAGCATTTGCTAATGACTCATTTTTTTATGTAGGAACTCCGTGAATGAAAAAGATAATCAGCATATCCAGCATTGCGATTGTTGCGATAATTGCATGGTTCTTGGCGTCACCATTGTTTATCAATCAGACGATAGATGAGGCGCTGCCCTCAAAAGATGAGCTGATGGCTATGCCAGCTGACCAACGCCAACAAACTATGCAAGCCATCACTAAAAAAATGGCATCTATGCCAGACAATACTATACAGGAGCAAATGATGATGCAATCACCTGTATTACTCAAGCAGGGCGTCTTTAAGGATGCAGATGCCATACATCAAGGAAGCGGTAAGGCACTTCTCTATCAGTTAGATGATTCATTACTATTGCGATTAGAAAATTTCAAAGTGACCAATGGTCCTGATTTAATGGTTTATTTGGTTAAAAACAGCAATGTCACCCAAGCATCACAGGTTACTAATGACTTTATCAATTTAGGTAAATTAAAAGGTAATATAGGCAATCAAAACTATGTCATTCCCACTGGTACTGATGTCTCTCAGTATCATAGCGCTGTTATCTGGTGTGAGCTATTTGGCGTTTTATTCTCATCCGCAACCTTATTAACTAACTAACTTAAACATGAAAATTTCTGCAGTACTTTTTGATATCGGTGGCGTTCTAATTGAACTTGATGGCCTGCCTTCTTTGGCTCGGCTTCTAAATAGCCAAAAGTCTCATGATGAGATTTATAAAAACTGGATGAGCTCGCCTTCGGTCATCGCGCATGAAACGGGTAAACTTTCTGCAGATGAGTTTGCTGTGGAAGTAGTTAAAGACTTGCAAATCAATTTGTCACCTGATGCATTTATGCAGAATTTTGCCACTTGGATTGTTGGCACTTTTCCTACAACATTTGATTTGCTTGATGCAATCCCATCTCACATCCCCTTAGCGGCTTTAAGTAACACGAGTGCTGCGCATTGGATACATGTTGAAGCAACTGGACTGACCGAGAAGTTAGACCACTTGTTTCTTTCGCATCAAATAGGTCACCTAAAGCCAAATCATCATGCTTTCCAAGCGGCTATCGACGGCTTACAGTTGCCAGCAGAAGAAGTTATTTTCTTTGACGATAATATTGATAATGTCCATGCTGCTAACGCATTTGGTTTAAAAGCGCACCAAGCGTTTAACCCTACTCAGGCAAAGCAAGTACTGCATCAATACGGACTCATTTAAGCGCTTATTATTGTGCACTTGCATATAGCAAGCTGGCATAATAAGCTTCTAAACAAACAAAATGATAATGACTGAGGAGCGACAAATGAAACTGGAGTCTTTAGCACTACACCACGGCTATACTTCTGAAGCGACCACGAAAGCAGCCGCGGTACCTATCTACCAAACCACTTCGTACACGTTTGACAATACGCAACATGGTGCAGATCTATTTGACTTAAAAGTAACAGGGAACATCTACACGCGCATCATGAATCCCACCACTGATGTTTTAGAACAGCGTGTAGCGGCAATGGAAGGTGGCATTGCAGGCTTGGCGTTAGCATCAGGTATGGCAGCCATCACCTATGCGATTCAATGCATTTGTGAGACAGGCGACAATATTCTGAGTACAAGCCAGCTTTACGGTGGCACTTATAATTTATTTGCACATGCGTTCCCGCGTCAAGGCATTGAAGTACGTATGATTTCTCATGATGACTTTGCTGGCTTTGAAAAAGCGATTGATAGCAAAACAAAAGCTATTTTTTGTGAGTCGATTGGCAACCCTGCTGGTAATGTTGTCGATATTCAAAAACTATCAGAAATTGCACATAAACATGGCATTCCTGTCATTGTCGACAATACGGTTGCAACCCCTTATTTATGCAGGCCTTTTGAGCTTGGTGCAGATATTGTTGTACATTCCTTAACAAAATACATAGGCGGTCATGGTACATCCATTGGCGGTATGATTGTAGATTCTGGTAAGTTTGACTGGGCTGCTCATAAAGAACGATTTGCTGTGCTAAATGAACCTGACCCATCTTACCATGGTGTTGTTTACACTGAAGCATTAGGCCCTGCAGCCTACATTGGTCGCTGTCGTGTGGCGCCATTAAGAAACACTGGTGCAGCTATCTCGCCAATGAATTCCTTCCAGATTCTTCAAGGCTTGGAAACGTTGGGCTTGCGCATGGAGAGACACTGCGAAAATGCTGAGAAGCTTGCTGAATATCTAGTAAATCACCCTAAGGTAAACTGGGTTAGTTATGCTGCGTTAAAAAGTAGTCAGTACTATGCTAACTGTCAAAAAATCACGCATGGTAAAGCATCGGGCATTTTGAGCTTTGGTATTAATGGTGGTGCTAAAGCAGGCGAACAATTTATTGATGCACTTGAAATGGTTTTACGTCTGGTCAATATTGGTGATGCCAAATCTCTTGCCTGCCACCCTGCTTCTACTACCCACAGACAATTGAATGAAGAAGAACTGGCAAAAGCTGGAGTAAGCGCCGATTTGGTCAGAATTTCAGTTGGCATTGAAAATATAGATGACATTATTGCCGATGTGAGCCAGGCCTTGGATAAGGTTGGTTAAAACAAAGACAAGGGGGAAAACAGTTTTTATTGTTGTGATAGCAAAGCAATTAATATTACAAACAGGATAAGAGACACCCCTTTCCAAAAAGCAACTGGGTTACGCTCTATAAGCGGAGGACGTGCTTTCTTTAAAAAAGTCTTATTTGGCTGCTTAAGGTCAAACACAAATTCAGATAAAGCCTCGTAACGCATATTGGGTTCTGGATGTACTGCTTTCATGATTGCATCATCAACCCAAGGCGGGATATCTGTGCGTTCACGGCGAATCTCAGCGTACATTAATTGTGTCTGCTCTTTTTTTGATTTTGTTTTAGCGACATTGGTACCATAAGGCAGCTTTCCCGATAGCATTTGGTATGCAATTACACCTAATGAAAAGATATCAGAACGGGTTGTTCCCTCTTCCCCCAGAAAATACTCGGGCGCACTGTATTGCGCTGTTCCCAAAATAGGATCTTGCGCAATGGGCGATGCAATTTCCGCCAACCCTGCTACGCGTGTGGCACCAAAATCAATAATTTTGACAGTACCCGTCTGATCTATCATTACATTGGCTGGTCTCAAGTCCTGATGTAACATTTCTAAGCGGTGAAATGCTCTTAAACCTTTAGCAACTTGTTCAACAATATCGCGTACTGCATGTAATTCTGCTGTTGGATTATCATGCATCCATTGTGTTAGCGTTTTTCCTTCAATATATTCCATGACAACATATAAATAATGTCGTTTTCTATTCTGTGTACATGGTTTCATCACATGTGCACTATTGATGCGCTTAGCAATCCATTCCTCGAGCAAAAAGCGTTCTAAATAAGCAGCATTGTCGCGCAAATCAATGGATGGTGTTTTCAGCACCATTTGCGCCTGTGTTTCGATGTCCTTGGCTAAATAAACATGACTGCGGCTTGAGGCATGAATCTCGCGAATAATTTCATAGCCATCAAACACCATTCTGGGCTCTAGTTGCGGAGGAAAAGGTAACTCGGTCAGTTGCTGATAAAGCTCATCAACATTTTTCTCTGGTAAATTATTCACTCGCACAAGCTGCAAAGTAAGGTTATCGGCACTCCCTTTAACTAATGCTTGATCCAGAATAAGCTGCGCAGCTCGTTGCAAATCGCTTTGATTTGCTTCAATCATATCGGTGATAAACCGCTCACCCACATACTCATAAATACCATCTGTTGCCAATAAAAACAAATCACCTTGTGTAACATTTAACGCTTGATAATCAATCTCCACATGCTCATCAATGCCTAGGCCACGACTAAGATAACTCTTTTCTTCAGAAAGCCATACTCGATGATCTTTTGTCAGCTGTTCTAATGCATTTTTATGGATGCGATAAATTCTTGTATCACCAACATGTAAAATATGTGCAGTAGTTGATTTAAATATGATTGCACTAAATGTGCAGACATAGCCTTTATCTTTATCATATCGACTAATTTGGTTTTGACGTGTTTGCGTATATAGCCACGAATTAATGGCTATCAGTACGCGTGTAGCAGCTGTTTTGACAGACCACATTTCAGGCGTACACCCATAATCTGCCAAAAAGCCTTTCACCGCAGCTTCACTGGCTTCCTGACTCACAGCACTGCTGCTAATACCATCCGCAATCGCAATAGCGACCCCTTTTGCAGTGAGCAGCGGCTCTTCTGGAATACTAGCCGCATGGAAGTCTTGATTGACTTCTTTACACCCTTTGTCAGAAAGCTGTGCTATTTCAATATATAAACTGTTTGTCATTTAAATGCTACAGCTGTTAATCACTTTTAATTTGATAGAAAAAAGCGCTTGATTAATTATATCAAGCGCTTTTGTTAGCGATTAGCGTTTACCACGACTTGTATGGCAAAAATTTACCATTCATCGTGATTTTCACGCGATCTCCTTTTGGATCTTCTACTTTATCAACCTCCATAGAGTAGTCAATTGCACTCATAATACCATCGCCAAATTTCTCCTGAATCACTTCTTTCAACGTTGTTCCATATACGCCAATAATTTCGTATAAACGATAAATAAGTGGGTCTTGTGGCACAGCTTTATCCCACTCTTTTGTTGGATAAGCCTGTAGTGCTGATGCAATCTCTTCATTTAAACCTAAATAATCAGCAATCGCCTCAGCCTGCTCTTTGGTTGCGCTGTTCATTCCCAGGCAAGCAGATGTCAGCCAAACAGGCGAGACCTTCAGGTCTTCTGCTATTTTTTCCCAAGTGAGACTTTTGGCTACTTTTGCCGTGACAATGGCATCCGTCATACTTTGTTTATTCATTAAACTACTCCTTAACATCATTGAATCTTACTAAAATCGCAATTACCCCAGCACTCTTCGTGCTAAGGCAATCATGTAAAGCTGATTTATTTAAAGCGTCCGTTTTGGTTTCGTTTTGATATGCGTTGTGTACAGCGTTAAACCTGTGAATGCTAAACCACCGACTAAGTTGCCCGCTGCAGTTGGAATCTCATTCCACAAGAAGTAATCTGCGATAGAAAAGTCACCACCCATAATCATACTAAATGGGAAAAGAAACATATTTACCACTGAGTGTTCAAAGCCCATAAAAAAGAACAAGAAGATTGGCATCCACATTGCAATCACCTTTCCACTCACGTTAGTTGAAATCATGGCACCAACTACACCCATAGAAACCATCCAATTGCACAACATGCCTCGTACAAAAATGGTAAACCAGCCATCAAAGCCATACTTGGCATAACCCAAGGTACGGGCCTCACCAATACCTGCAACTTTTGTCGCTATGTCGCCGCCATCTGTGTTGTAACCATAAGTAAAAATAAATGACATCATAACTGCTACGGTTAAAGCCCCAAGGAAGTTTCCTACAAACACCAAACCCCAGTTACGTAAGATTTGTGCCCATGTCACACCTGGACGCTTATCTAGCCATGCCAATGGTGTCAGCATAAATACGCCAGTTAACAAGTCGAATCCCATTAGGTACAGCATACAAAAACCTACTGGGAATAAAATAGAACCGATTAAGTGAGATCCTGTAGCAACCGCTATACTCACAGCAAATACTGCTGCCAATGCCAAGATGGCGCCTGCCATATAACCTCTAATAATCGTATCTCTTGCCGACATATAAATCTTGGATTCGCCAGCATCGACCATTTTGGTCACAAACTCAGATGGTGCTAAATAAGACATAAATTTTCCCCTTACTTTCAAATAGTAGTTTTAAATCAGTAGTTCAATTATTAATACAACTTAGTTATTCTTGCTAAAACACTTTTTATCCATACATCCCCCCATAATCAATCGCTGCAAATAAAAAAGGCGTCTTGAAATACGGTGTGTTAACACTGTATTTCAAGACGCCTTTGTCTTTAAATTCTAATCAGCTAGCCGTTTATTTCCCACCTTTAGGAAAATGGCTATATTTTCAATGTCATTGTCATTAACAATGAGTCGCCGTTTTAATAAGCAAAGCATATGCCAGATTAAAAAAATACCTTCAACCTGTTGAATTTAATAAAATTATATATAAACAATTTGTGGTGTTTGAATTAATTATATGTAAGATTAATGCACCACATCTGTGCATACGCACTCTATAAACAAATAAAGGGCATCAATAACCACCCTGAATTTCTATTTATTTTTTCATTAATGTCCCTCTAAGCGTTTATCTTCCTTAGGTAACTCATAAGCGTCTGCTACGTAACCAGGACCTTTCATAATCATAATTAAAAAGCAGCCTATTGCAAGTACACCGACAAAGAACCAGTAAGTAAACATTGCGCCCAAACAAACGTAAATCGTTTTATATTGTGCGGCGGTTATGATTGTGTCTTTAAGATAAATGATAAAAAC
>JBPOFK010000003.1:0-172622 GCA_051252095.1 Methylophilaceae bacterium | reverse complement strand
TATTTCATCTAGATGCAATCATAAATTAGGATTAACACAACAAAATACTATACAACTATATAACAGCAAGCTATTGATATTATTAAGTTATTCTTAAAGCCCAACAATTAAGTTATATAAATTCAGATTTATATAATAAAAATACTACTCCTATTTCATTTTTTAAAGTACCTATATAACTAATATGTCTATTCAACCCATTCAATGTGCATTTTTTCTTATTTATAAAACTATCTATTGCTGAGTTTTCAAAATACCATTTTTTGTGGCCGCAAAAAAACGGCTTACAAAAAGTAAGCCGTTTTTTATCTTTCTATTTATACTTAAATGCTAAGCCATTATCATGTCGATGCAGGTTGTGGGGATGATTTTCTGCCTGGGGCAGCTGGTGGTATATATCCAGAAATTCGGCATAACCGCCCTTCAATCGCAACACCATTCTCAAAGTTAGTCACACTGCAGCTAGACACTGCTTTATTGGTTTCCAGCTCAGCGATAGAGTCATGCACCTGCTTTAAGGATATGCCAGTACTTTTAGCGATTTCACGGTCCAGTTTTTGTCCGTGTTTTTTAAGATAGTCGAGTACCAATTTTGTAGTCAATTCATGCTCCTCTAATAATTGTTATATGAAAAACAATACTTTCATTGCTTTTTATTTGGTGGCCCCCCCGTGAGTCGAACACGGCACCAACGGATTATGAGTCCGCTGCTCTAACCAAGCATGAGCTAGAGGGCCAAAAACTTTTTTTACTTAATCTTGCCCTGTCTCAAGGAAGCTTTTTAGTCGCTCAGAGCGCGTTGGGTGACGCAATTTTCTAAGCGCTTTAGCCTCTATCTGACGTATCCGCTCACGTGTAACGTCAAACTGTTTTCCAACCTCTTCCAGCGTGTGGTCTGTGTTCATTTCAATACCAAAGCGCATCCTCAACACCTTTGCCTCTCGAGGCGTTAATGACTCTAACACTTCAGAGGTTGCATCTCGCAGGCTACCGTATACCGCAGCATCCATTGGTGCGAGTGTCGTCGTATCTTCGATGAAATCACCCAAATGTGAATCTTCATCGTCGCCTATTGGCGTTTCCATTGAAATCGGTTCTTTACTGATTTTTAAAATTTTTCGAATTTTGTCTTCTGGCATTTCCATTTTCTCTGCCAACAATGCAGGATCGGGCTCCATACCAGACTCTTGCAGTATTTGACGACTAATACGATTCATTTTATTAATTGTTTCTATCATATGCACAGGGATACGAATGGTGCGCGCTTGGTCGGCAATTGACCTTGTAATCGCTTGCCTAATCCACCATGTTGCATAAGTTGAAAATTTAAAACCACGGCGATATTCGAACTTGTCAACCGCTTTCATTAACCCAATATTACCTTCTTGTATTAAGTCAAGAAACTGTAAACCACGATTTGTATATTTTTTAGCAATCGATATCACCAAACGTAAGTTTGCTTCAATCATTTCACGCTTCGCTCTACGTGCTCTTGCTTCACCTGTCGTCATTTGCTTATTGATGTCTTTAAGCTCTTTAATTGGTAAGCCAATTTTTTCTTGTAGTGCAATCAAGCGATCTTGTTGATCAATTACTGAATCTCTATACCGGCTTAAAACCTCTGTGTATGGCTGATTTTTAGCGAGCTCGTCATCCAGCCACCCTAAATCAATCTCATTACCAACAAAGCTTTTAATAAAGTACTGACGCGTCATTCCAGATTTATTCACACAGAATTCGAGAATTTTTCTTTCATGCGTCCTTACATCCTGTACCAATTCACGCACTTGGCCACATAAAATTTCTACTTGTTTTGCAGAAAAACGGAAAACCATTAACTCTTGTAATACCGTTTGATGTAATGCTTTATATTCGGGATCCTGTGAACCTCTGTCCATCCGAATTTCATTCATCTTGGCATTCGTTTCGCGAATCACAGCAAAACGGGCTAACACCTCTTCTCTCAGACGTGACAATGCCTCTTTGGTAATAGCATCTGCTTTTGCTTCTGCTTCCTCAGCTGTTTCCTCTTCATCGTCTTCATCATCATCGTCGTCAGTCACCTTACCTGCCGCAGAATCTGTTTCGAAGTTCTTATCCAGCCCGATATCGTTATCAATCAGACCATCAACCAGTTCTTCAACGCTGATTTCATCATTTTCAACACGGTCAACAATAGCAAGCAACTCACTAATCGTTGTGGGGCATGCAGCGATTGCCTGCACCATATGTTTTAAACCGTCCTCAATCCGTCGCGCAATTTCAATTTCGCTTTCACGCGTCAACAAATCAACGGTGCCCATTTCGCGCATATACATACGAACAGGATCAGTAGTTCGACCGAACTCAGAATCGACTGTTGCCAATGCTTGCTCAGCTTCTTCCGCCGCATCATCATCTGCTACTGGCGTAGGCGCATCATTCATTAACAACGCCTCAGCATCAGGCGCCTGCTCGTACACACTAATGCCCATGTCATTAATCATGCCAATAATACCGTCTATTTGATCGGTATTTTGAACATCATCAGGCAAATGGTCATTAATCTCAGCGTAGGTTAAATAACCACGCTCTTTGCCTAATACAATAAGGGTTTTTAGTCGGGTACGTCTTGTTTCAGCATCTAGCGCAACGACTTCTGGGTCTTTTGCAGCTTCCGCTTCAAGCTTTTTCTTTTCTTTGTCTAGCGTCTTCTTTGATTTGGGTCGAGCCATGCGAGTCCTTTTAATTCTTGGCTTTTTGATCGCCATCTATCGGTTACAACAAGAATCAAGATTAATTTCAGGTAACCGACGATTATACATTATTTTTACATTTGTTGATATGCCTAACGCAACTAATCTAGTTGTATCCTTAAGTCAAAATATTGATTACAAAAGCCTCAAGCATTTCATTTACTTCCTAGCTTTTTAAGGACCATTCTTTCTTCTTCAGTTAACGCACTAATCGGCTTTTCTTTAATCTGTTCAAGCAGTTCCGATTCTCTTGTTTTCTGCATACCCATACTCAGTTGGGTACGAGCCCCCTCAATTGCAAGAGAAAAGTCTAAATCTTCTTCAAATCGTTGTAGCTCACGTTCAATCTCCATTTTCTGCTGGGCATCGACTTCATTAACCGCCTGCAGTAAAGCGGCTGCTTTGAAGGTTGGATTATCCAAACACGCGTTCAATAATTTTGTAAAAAAATCATCACCTACTGCCAGCTTTAAATCTGCATCCACAATCATGTTAGGTTGCATTAAAGCAAGCAAAATAAATTGTTTCTTTATCGACAGAGGCGTTCTTGTTTGACGTTGCATCGGTTTTTTTTGCACATTAACAGGGCTTGGTAACTTCAGCAGGCTTTGCATTTCCCCATCAGAAACTTGTGCCAGCTCAGCAATGCGCTTTCGTAGCATTAAGCCTAAACCTCGCGCTTTGATTTGCTTTAAAATTGGCTCTGCATCATGTAGAAGTTTGACTCTATCCTCTTGCGAATTTAGCTTATTATCCTGCGTCAAATGCTCAACAATATACTGAGAAAGCGGCATAGCGCTTTGCATTTCTTGTTCAAACTGTGTTTGTCCAAACTCACGCACGTAAGAATCAGGATCATAGCCATTAGGTAAAAACATAAAGCGCAATTTAAGGCCATCTGTAATCGCAGGCAATGCATTCATTGCCGCACGCCAAGCAGCTGTTTTACCTGCATTATCTCCATCAAAACTAAATACAACTTCATCTGTTTGCCGCGTCAGCTTGGCAATGTGAAAGGGTGTTGTTGCTGTACCTAACGCTGCGACAGCATAATCAATACCATATTGTGCCAGTGCAACTACATCCATATAACCTTCTACAACCAGTGCACGACCTGCCTCTCTAATTGAACGACGTGCATGAAATAAGCCATACAACTCATGCCCTTTTTGAAAGACGGGCGTTTCTGGTGAGTTGTAATATTTCGGGGTATCCTCAGGATTAATGACTCGCCCACCAAACCCAATGACTTCTCCTTTTTGGTTATGGATTGGAAACATGATGCGATCACGAAAGCGATCATAACGCTTACCTTGCTCATTATCCACGACCAAACCAGCAGTTGTTAACACTGGGTTATCATAGCCAGGAAAAATGGCTTGTAAGTTTTGCCATCCTACCGGCGCATATCCAATCTGGAACTTGGCCGCAATTTGCCCACTGAGGCCCCGCCCCTTCAAATAGTCAATTGCACGCTGAGAGTTTTTTAATTCAGCTTTGTAATAGAGAGCAGCTTGCTGCAAAACTTCTTGCAAACCAACGACTATTTTTTTTGTAGGCTTGTCAGTACCTGATGCTTCCTGCGGCACAACCATACCTATTTGTTTTGCTAGGTCATGAATCGCTTCAACAAAGCTCAGACCGTTGTACTCCATTAAAAAGCTAATAGCGGTGCCATGCGCACCACAGCCGAAACAATGATAAAACTGTTTAGTAGGACTGACAGTAAAACTCGGAGACTTTTCATTATGGAAAGGGCAGCATGCGACATAATTTGCCCCAGCTTTTTTAAGTGGAACACTTTTATCTACCACGTCAACGACATCAACGCGGTTTAATAACTCTTGGATAAATTGCTCAGGTATCATAATTGTGTAGATAATAGCCTAAAATTAAAAAAAGGAGCTAATTGCTCCTTGTTTTAATTGCCTCATCTAAAAATAACTTAAGCTAATCTTGCTTTGATTAATCCTGATATTTTACCCATATCAGCCTTACCTGCAACTAAGGGCTTAATCGCTGCCATCACTTTACCCATGTCTTTGATGCTAGATGCGCTGGTATCAATCACCACCTTATCCAAAATCACTTGGATTTCTTCTGCCGAAAGTTGCTTTGGCAAATAAGCCTGCAAAACAACGACTTCTGCTTTTTCTATATCAGCCAAGTCGGCTCTTTTTGCCGATTCATAAGCTGCTATTGAATCTTTACGCTGCTTAAGCATTTTTTCTATCACAGCAATAACATCTGCATCAGCCAACTCAATCCGCTCATCAACTTCACGCTGCTTAATTGCAGCCTGCAATAAGCGAATAGTACCTAGGCGCTCAGCTTCCTTAGCGCGCATAGCCACCTTCATATCCTCAGATATTTGGGCTTTTAATGTCATTTAGCTTGGGCGGGGGCTAGTAAAGTTTTGTTGGAAGCTGTTGGCTACGTAAGCGACGGTACTGACGTTTTACGGCAGCTGCTGCTTTACGTTTACGCTCCCAAGTTGGTTTCTCATAATACTCACGTGCACGTAAGTCATTAATTAAACCAGTTTTTTCAATCAAGCGTTTGAACCGACGTAGGGCTACGTCAAACGGCTCATTCTCTTTAACACGAATTGAAGACATTAAATCACCATTCCTTAAAAAATTCTATTTTCGAAAATCAGCTTCACATTGATATGACGCCGAAAACCTAGTATTCTAACGCGTTGTTTAAGTTAAATCAATATCATTATGCTTGTTCTCGGCTTTGAATCCTCTTGTGATGAAACTGGTGTTGCACTTTATGATACAAAGCATGGTTTACTAGCCCATGCATTACACTCTCAAGTTGCCATGCATGCCGATTTTGGCGGGGTGGTGCCGGAACTAGCCTCCAGAGACCATATCCAACGAGCTCTGCCACTTACCGAACAAGTATTAAAGAGTGCGAATAAAACACTAAAAGATGTTGATGGCATTGCCTATACACAAGGGCCTGGATTAGCAGGCGCCCTTCTAGTTGGTGCTAGCATTGCACAATCATTAGCATTTTCGCTCAAGGTACCAAGTATCGGCATACATCATCTTGAGGGCCATCTACTTGCCCCTCTACTAGAACAAGACCCACCTCAATTTCCTTTCGTTGCGCTCCTTGTTTCAGGCGGTCATAGTCAACTCATGCGTGTTGACGGCATAGGTCAATATGCATTACTGGGAGACACACTGGATGATGCCGCTGGCGAAGCATTTGATAAAACTGCAAAATTATTAGGGCTTGGCTATCCTGGCGGCCCTGCACTAGCCAAACTCGCTGTAGAGGGTAAGCCACGCTTCACACTACCAAGGCCGATGCTACATAGCAAAGACCTCAATTTCAGCTTCAGTGGCTTAAAAACCGCTGTGCTCACGTTAGTTAAAAACCAAGCGCCACTAGACAAAGAGGCGCAAGCAGATATTGCTTGGGAGTTTCAAGAAGCCGTTACAGAGATACTAACAACCAAATGCATGACGGCATTACGTGAAACAGGGCTTGATAATTTAGTAGTCTCTGGAGGTGTTGGCGCAAATACGCGTTTACGTGAACGATTAAATGCAGCAACCAAACGAAAACTTTGCAAAGTAAGCTACCCGCGATTAGCGTTTTGCACTGATAACGGCGCGATGATTGCTTTCGCTGGTGCTAAACGCCTTGAGGCCATGCATGATGGTGTCCAAGACTATCGTTTTAGTGTTCGTCCAAGATGGGATCTAGCTGAGTTGATGACGCCATAAGATAGAAACAGCAACTATTTCTTTTTCCTAAACCCAGACTCGGTTCCATTTAGTAATTTTTGAATATTGCTTCTGTGTCGCCAGATTAACAATACAGACATTGCAACCAGCATTAAAAAATAATCCTGATATGGTCGCAAGTAATAGTAAGAATGTACTGGTACTAGTAAAGCGGCAATCATACTTGCTAATGAAGCATAACGACTAAATGCAAACACCACTAACCAAGTAACCATTGCAGCAAGACCTAAAAATGGCGATACAGCGAATATCACCCCCAAGGCAGTGGCTACGCCCTTACCTCCTTTAAATTTAAAGTATATCGGGTATAAATGCCCTAAAAATACGGCTATACCGACCCAACTTACTACCCACATTAGCATATTATTTTGCAATGCCAACCAGACTGGCAACCATCCTTTTAGCGCATCTCCCAGCAAGGTCAATAAAGCTGCTGATTTTTTCCCACTTCTTAGCACATTGGTTGCCCCTGGGTTGCCGCTACCAATAGTTCTAGGGTCAGCCAAACCAAAACATCTGCTGATTAAAATACCAAATGAAATGGACCCAACAAAATAGGCTCCTACTATCCAAAGAATGGGTATTAATGTAACAGGAACAAAACCTAACTGATTCATAGCACTCCTCTAAAAAACGATGATTAGTGTTTATTATCGTTATACACTAAAATCTAACCATTACATTCTAAACCATCGCAAAACCATGGACACGATATTTTTAGAACAAGTCGCCGTACAAACCAAGCTTGGCGTCCCTGACTGGGAGCGCTTAAAACCACAAACAATTATCCTAGATATTGAAATAGGCTATGACCTCAGTAAATCCTGCCTTAGTGACGCGATAGAGGACACCATTGATTATGGCCAAGTAGTTAATCGAATCCGTGAGACTTTAACTGAGAAAAGCTTCAAATTAGTGGAAGCTTTAGCTGAACACCTGTGTCAATTGATACTAAAAGAGTTTGAGGCTGAGCATATAAAAATAAAAGTAGCTAAACCTGCGGTATTACCCAACCTAAAGTCTTTGGGCGTTATTGTCATGAGAAGCAAATCGTGATTATTGTCTACCACGCATCTAATAGCCTAGACGCCAATATGATTAAAGGCTTATTGGAACAATATGGCATTCATGCTTACATCCAAGGGGAGTATTTACAAGGTGGTGTAGGCGATTTGCCGGCAGCAGGACTAGTTACAGTAAGCGTTGACAATGAACAACAAGTAGAAGCCAGAAAGATTGTTGCCGAATGGGAAACAGCGTCGATTATTGAAGATGCACCGAATACTAACCTCGTGGGTGGTGCACTGAATGCAAACTCTTAAGTCGCTCTCGTGCCACATGGGTATAAATCTGTGTCGTTGAAATATCTGAATGGCCTAGCAACATTTGCACTACGCGCAAATCCGCACCATGGTTCAACAGATGCGTCGCAAATGCATGGCGCAATACATGCGGAGACATCGGTTTATGGATGCCTGCCAGCAATGCATAGCGTTTAATTAAATACCAAAAGGCTTGACGAGTCATTGCCGAAGCCCGCGTCGTCACAAACAGGGCATCGCTCATTCTCTTTTGTAAAATATCTGGGCGCGCATATTTTAAGTAACGGATTATCCAGTCTGCTGCCTCTTCCCCCATTGGCACTAGACGTGTTTTGCTACCTTTACCTGTTACGCGTACAACTCCGTCTTGAGTACTTACCTCATTCACTTTAATCGTAACCAGTTCTGAAACACGTAAACCACTTGCATACAATAATTCCAACATTGCTCTATCACGCAAACCAATGGCCTCATTTATATTTGGCGCATCAAGCAAATCTTCAACCTCTTGCTCATTCAAACTTTTTGGTAAACTTCTTGGCAACTTAGGCGAATCAATTTGCAGTGTTGGATCAACTTCAAGCAGACGTTCACGCAAACAATAGCGATAAAATCGGCGCAAACTTGCAATAAGCCGGCTGATACTACGCGGTTTACTTTTAGGAAACTTAACTGCTAAATATTGCTGTATATTTGCCTGACTGGCTTCTAGGAGCGTGAGCTTGCTTTGCGCTAGCCACGTGGCAAATTGGCTTAAATCTGCACGATAACTTTCCAGTGTGTTTTTAGCTAAGCCATCTTCTAACCAAAGATGGTCAATAAATGCATCTAGTGCATCTATTTCCATTGCCATACTCACACATCTAGACCCTCATGTTGGAGTAACCACTTTTTCACATCATGCCCTTTTGGATTACCACGCATGAAGCCACCTAGCCCTTTTTTTGCAACCACACGGTGACACGGGACGACTAATGGCAAATTATTTGCACCACAGGCATTTGCAACTGCCCTTGCTCCAGACCCCAACTCTTGTGCTATCTCATTGTAAGTCATGACTTTGCCACGCGGGATAGCACTGATAACCTGCCAAACACGCCGCTGAAAAGGAGTGCCTTTGAAAATAAGCGGCAAATTGAAATAGTGATAAGAATCGCCAAAGTAGGCTTGTATTTGATCTTCGACCTGCTTAGCTAATTTATGCTCAGCTGATTTAGGCTGATACTTTTCGGTTAGCAATTCTATTGCAACTTGCATCCCTTGCACTGATATGCCAACCGCACCAAAGGGTGCCTTTACAATCGCATCAAACTGCAGTGATTTTTTATTCTTGTCTTTCATATGCTTATTAAACTTGAATTAGCATTGCTAAGCAAACAAAAAAGCCTCAAAACAATAATTTGTTTTGAGGCTTTTGACATAAATCAAGAAACTATTCTGCTGCTGAACCAGTTACTGCAGCATCTCTATCTCTCAACACTAACTTCTCTTTAATACGCGCAGAACGACCTGAACGCTCACGCAAGTAATACAATTTTGCACGACGAACATCCCCACGGCGTTTCACTTCGATACTCGCAATTAATGGTGAATACGTTTGGAAAGTACGCTCAACACCTTCACCTGATGATATTTTACGAACGATGAATGATGAATTAAGACCACGGTTACGTTTTGAAATTACTACGCCTTCAAACGCCTGCACACGCTTACGGGTACCCTCAACAACGTTTACACCCACAACCAATGTGTCACCTGGTGCAAAATCAGGAATCTCTTTACCTAAACGGGCAATTTCTTCCTCTTCTAACATTTTAATAATATCTGCCACTTTGTGCTCCTTTTAATTATGAAGATGCTTGTTCCTGCTCTATTTCTTTAAGCAGCCGAGCTTCCTCTTTCGTCAACGACCTTGCGGCCAATAGTTCAGGGCGTTTCGCCCTTGTTAGCGCCAGCGATTGCTTTAACCGCCATTGCCTAATTTTTTCATGGTTACCTGATAATAATACTTCAGGTACCGCTTCATCTTTATACACCTCTGGTCGCGTGTAATGTTGGCAGTCTAGTAAGCCATTCACAAAGGAATCTTGCTCTGCCGATGCTGCATCACCCAATACACCAGGCAACAATCTAATCACCGCATCCATTAATACCATAGCAGGCAACTCACCGCCACTTAATACATAATCACCTATTGATACTTCTTCATCAACATGTGCATCTAACAACCGCTGATCAACACCTTCGTAGCGGCTTGTCAATAAAATCAAGGACTCTTGCTTGCTTAGCGCCATCACTTTTTCATGCGTTAAAGCTTTACCTGTAGGCGATAAGTGCAAAACCTTCGATTGCAAGCCTTGTTCACTTTGTTTTTTCTTAACGGCAGCAATCGTTCTTTCTAGTGGCTCTACCAACATCACCATACCGGGACCACCACCGTAAGGCCTATCATCTACTGTTTTATGATTATCTGTTGTAAACGCTCGTGGGTTCCAACACTGCAAATCATACATTTTATTCTCAAAAGCACGCGCTGTTATACCGTGCTTCGTAATCGCTGTAAACATTTCTGGAAAGAGTGTAATGACATTAAATATCATATTCACTCAACTAAAAAGTCAGCATCCCAATCAACTAACATGGTTTGCTTTTCCAAATTCACCTCAATCACTGTTTGCTCCGTATAAGGGATGAGTCGATCAATCTCACCTCTAACAACAATGACATCATTAGCCCCGGTCTCAAATACATCTGCTATGTTGCCAAAATCAACATCTTGCTGATTTCTGACTGCTAGCCCGATTAAATCGGACCAATAAAACTCGTTGCTATCCAGCGCTGGCAGCTCACTTCTTAGCACCGCTACAAGCTGCCCTTTACAAGAAAAGGCGGCATCTCTATCGTTGATACCTTCAAGTTTAACGACCAGCACATCATTGTGTGCTTTACCAGACTTAAGTCTTATTTTTTTCCAGTCTTGCTCGTTTCCAACTCGCCAAGTTTTAAACGCTAGCAGCCCATCCACTTGCTCAGTATCAGGTACTACTTTCAACCACCCCTGAACGCCGTATGGGGCGACAATGCGCCCCATGATGACTAACTCATCTGTCTCCGTTTTCATAGAAAACGGTTCAAACCTTATTCAGATGCAGGTGTTTCAGCAGAATCTTCTGCTGGCGTCTCAGCTTCTGCCGCTGCTTTTTCTTCAGCTGCTTTCGCTTCTGCCTCAGCCTTAGCTTCCGCTTCGGCAGCTTCTGCTGCTGCTTTTACTTTGGCCGCCTCTGCTGCCGCGATTTTAGCTTTTGCTGCTTCAGCTTTCGCCTCATCTTTAGCTTTAGCTTTTGCCATGCCTTCAGGGCCGGTTGCGTGCAGCTTAACTAAACGTTTCACCGTATCTGAAAGTTGAGCACCAACACCAGTCCAGTAATTAACACGCTCATGATCGACGCGTAATGCTTCCGCTTGACCACTAGCCGAAGGATTGTAAAAACCTACACGCTCGATAAAGCGACCATCGCGACGATTACGTGAATCAGCCACAACTAAATTGAAAAACGGGGTCTTTTTTGAACCGCCACGTGATAAACGAATAACAACCATATATATTCTCTTATAAATTAATTTTCTGCAGAAAGGCGCGGATTATACGTTATTTTATTATAGATAGCAAAGAAAACTATGCGCCAAATTATCTTTTTCTTACGCTATCTAGTGCCAAACACACAAGTTCGTGCTGTTTATTAACTTCCATTTTTTTAAAACAATTTTTAAGATACTGCCTTGCCGTGTCCTCTGCAATTCCCATGACAATACTAATTTCTTTAATATTTCTGCCCTCTGTGAGTAGTACAACAAAGTCTGCTTCTCGCTTTGTGAGTCCAAAAATACGCTTTAGCCTGCCTTGCCAATAGGCTGCATTAGCATGCGTATCCTTGATGATAATCAAAATTGCCTCACCACTCTCATCTAAAGTGCTGCCTAATCCCATCTTGCTAATTAATAACAGGTAAGGTTTCTTTTGGTTACTACGATGGATATAAAAACTTTTATAAGTTTGCGCTTGTGCGGCCTCTTTTAATGCAACCGACTTCATATGCTGCAAGCGCTCATCATCTTGCGGTAGAAGACCCACCAACAAACCACCAACAATAGCCAAGCCATCATGCTGTTGCAACATTTCACTTGCAACATCAGTAACAAATAAAACATGACCCAGCTTCGATAGCAAAATAATGCCTTGCCCAAGCTGACTAAGCCCTTGTTCTAAAACACTTATTCTTCTTTTTAGGTCATGTTCAAATTCATTAATAGGGATATTACCCATGGAGTTTGCCAATGTTGTTTGTAAGCATTGATGTATTATAACAACCTAACTCATTTAACATAGAAAGTTGGATCCTCGACGCCAGCCTTTGCAAAACCTTCTTTTCTTAAGCGGCATGAATCGCACACGCCGCAAGCTTGGCCTTGGTGATTTGCTTGATAGCAAGAAACCGTTTTGCTGTAATCCACACCCAGCAATGTGCCTTTCGCAATAATTTCTGCTTTTGTCATATCAATTAATGGCGCATGTATTGTAATTGTTTGGCCTTCTACCGCTGCTTTTGTCGCTAAATTAGCCATTTCCTGAAAAGCCTTAACATATTCGCCCCGGCAATCAGGATATCCAGAATAATCCAATGCATTCACACCAATAAAAATATCTTGCGCGCCAATCACCTCTGCCCAAGCCAAGCTCAACGATAGCATAATGGTGTTTCTTGCAGGAACATAGGTAACTGGAATGCCTTCTGATGCTTGCTCTGGCACAGCTATCTGGCTATCCGTCAATGCTGATCCACCAAACAAGCTCAAATCTAATTGTACTGTTTTATGCATCTTCGCCCCTAAGCTGCTTGCAATATTTTTTGCAGCTACTAGTTCAGCAATATGCCGCTGATGATAATCTAAACTCAGACAATAACTATCAAACCCTGCCGACCGAGCGATGGCTAGACATGTTGCAGAATCCAAGCCCCCAGAAAGAAGTACTACTGCTTTTTTTTTCATCATCATCATTTATTTGTTATCAGTAAATTAAACACCCGCTTTTTCGCCCCATAAAATTTTGTGTAACTGAACTTGCACACGAACGGAAAGTTGATCAGCCAATACCCACGCCGCCAAATCAGCTGGGCTTAGCTCACTGTAGCTTGGAGAAAAAACAATCGGGCATTTTTCTTCCAAGCTAAACTCTGTAATTTTTTCTTTAGCCCAGTCATAATCAATGCGTCCGCACAAAACAAACTTTATTTCATCCTTAGCTTGCAAATGCGCTAAATTTTCCCATTTCATATTTTTTTCTTCATTGGAGCCTGGTGTTTTAATATCTAAAATAACCGAAACACGCTTATCAACCATAGCAATATCAATACCACCGCCTGTTTCCAATGAAACACTATAACCAGCATCACATAGCATTTTTAGTAGATTGTGGCACTCTTTTTGAGCCAGCGGTTCTCCACCAGTCACCGTTACGTACTTCGCCCCATAGGCTCGCACTTTAGTCATAATATCTTCTAATGCCATGTTTTGGCCGCCAGAAAATGCATAAGCTGTATCGCAATAATTACAGCGCATCGGGCATCCAGTCAGGCGTACAAATACTGTAGGCAAGCCGACACGTGAGCTTTCGCCCTGCAATGAATAAAAAGTTTCGTATATTTTTAGTGCCATTTAATGTGTACCATACAATAAAAAACGCCAACGGTTAAGTTGGCGTCATTTTAAAGCAAAATTACAGCCTATTATTTAATTGTTTCCAATACTTTTAAACGCCGCTTGGCATTAGGAATGACATCCGCATTGGGATACTTAGCAATTAACTCACTCAGCATTTTTTTGGCTTCAGTTACTTGTCCAAGCTGAATATGACTGTTTGCAATGCTATACATGGCATTCGGCACCTTGGGGTTATCAGGAAAATTAGTAATTAATTTATTCTGACTTGCAATAGAAGACTTATAGTTTTTTAATGCAAACTGCGAGTAACCAAGGCCATATAAAGCATCAGGCGTTAGCTTACTATCAGGATATTGTTTGACGAAAGTATCAAAAGCTTCAAATGCCTCTAGATGCTTTGCTTCTTGGCTATAAGCATAGGCCACCTTATAAGCCTTCACCTCTTCCGTTTCATCAATCGGTTCTGATAGCTCACCAGAAACTGATGCCTCACCTGATTGATCAGGCGTGGCACCACCTTCTAATTGTCGTATCCGTGCATCTGTATCTGCATACAAATCTTTTTGACGCTGCTCCGCAGTTTCCAAAGCATGGTTCGCAACTTCTAAACTGCCTCTCAATTGAGCTGTTTCTTGTTTCAACAGCTCAATCTCGCTTTGCATATCCAGCAATCCTTGACTCTGTATTGATACGCGCTTTTTTAACTCTTCGATTTCGACCGCTTGTGCATCATACTTAGCTTGCACTTTCGTTTCTAAATCTAAAATTTTCTTTCGCGCTTCAGTATCATCAAAAAGTGCTGCATTTGACGTCAGTGTAAAAAGACCTAAGCCTATAAATAAGCTTTTTTGCAAAATACTCATGCTTTACTCGTTTGGATAAACGATTTCCACACGACGATCTTGTTGGTAACAGCTTTCATCACTGCAGTTAGGGTTTGCATTTTCTTCACCATAACTAACAGTTTCGATTTGACTATCAGATACACCCAATAAGTTAAGCGCTTTTTTTACTGATACTGAGCGACGTTGACCTAACGATACGTTGTACTCACGAGTACCACGCTCATCAGCATTACCTTCTAACTTCACTTTTGCATCGCTATGTGCTTGTAAATATTTAGCATGCGCTTCGATGTTTGGACGGAATTCTGCACGAATAGCATCGCTATCAAAATCAAAATAAATGTTACGTTTTGATAAAATGCTATTTGGATCATTCAGTTCATTCATACTGCCATCAGCGCTTGAACTATCAATTACAGCACCTTTAACATCAGAGCTATCTGATGTGTCTGCGCCAGCACTTTTATCTTCTACTGAAGCGCCATCTTTCATCGGCGTGCTTTTACAGCCAACTAAAAATACTGAGATTGCTGCCGCAATCAATAGTTTAGAGCGGATTGTTGTTTGGTTTGTCATGCATTTCTCCTTTTTTCGGAATGAGTTGTATAAATTTATAGCTACTACTTTAATTAAAATATATTCGTTATTCTAACATCGGCCCCCAAGCTGGCTCACGAACATCACCTCGCGCTTCGCTGAGACTTTGTCGTACTTTACCATCAAATGACACTGCTGCCAAAGAGCCTCGGGATCCTCTTTTCGTCGCATAGAGAATCATACGCCCATTTGGTGCAAAACTGGGCGATTCATCCAAGCCTCCCGCACTCAATATTTGCACCTGACCTGAAACCAAATCTTGCGAAGCCACCTTGAAGCGACCACTATCATTACGAATGTAGACTAATGATTTACCATCTGGAGAGAAATCAGGACTTACGTTGTATGCACCCTCAAAAGTGACGCGGCTCGCACCGCCGCCATTAACGGACACTTTGTAGATTTGCGGGCTACCGCCTCTATCTGAAGTAAAGTAAATCCATTTACCGTCTGGAGAAAAAGCAGGTTCTGTATCAATACCACGGCTATTGGTAATTCTTTTTAAACCACTGCCATCTGCATTGATGGTATAAATTTGCGAGTTAGCAGCATAAGTCAAAACGACTGCCAACTTCTTGCCATCTGGCGACCATGCTGGCGCACTGTTATTACCTTTGTAATTGGCAAGCACTCTACGCTTGCCAGTTGTTAGCGTATGTACAAAAACAATTGGCTTTTTCTTTTCAAATGAAACATAGGCCATCTGCGTACCATCTGGCGACCACGCTGGTGAAATGACAGGTTCGCTGGAGTTTACCAATGGTTGTGGATTAAAACCATCCGCATCTGCTACATACAGGAAGTGTCTTGCACCTTGTTTTGTGACATAGGCAATTCTGCTTGCAAAAGCGCCTGGGTGACCTGTTAACTTTTCATATACGACATCAGCAATTTTGTGCGCGGTCATACGGGCATGCTTAGGCGATAACTGAAAATCCATATCGGCTAACTTAGTTTGCTTCAGGACATCAACCAGTTGAAAGTTTACTTTTAGGCGCCCACCAGCAATTGGGGTCACGTTGCCGACTACAACCGCCTGCGCTTGCAAAGCTGTCCACTCGGCATATTTAATCTCAGAGGCATTGACAGGCCTAGATGACATTCCTCGCGTCTCTAATGGCCTAAACAAGCCACTTCGCTTGAGGTCATCACCGATAATGCCTGCCATGTCTTCTTTTAGTGTACTTGTATTACCAAAAGGAACGGCTGCAATTGGAATCTGTTGTGCGCCACCGCCCGTTATTTCAATATCTAAATCCGCATTTGCTAATAGCGAGAAGCCGCTAATAGCTAAGAAAACCACTAATTTTATTATGTTCATAAATTGTTAATACAAGTATAAAAATCCAAAGTTATTGTACTGAAAAGAATAGCCAACGCTAGTGTAATTACAAATTGTTACATCTGTATAATTTAAACTAATCACCATTAGGTTTAAATTTGAGATTTAAGTTCCGAAATCTTGCCAACGCATCTGAATCTTGTGGTAACGGAAACGGTTCTGATGCAATAATAGCGCGTTCTACCGCATCATCACAAGCCTTACTCCCACTCGATTTTGCCAATGTGGGGCTGCCACTAAACTCACCATTTGGTAATAGACTAATTTTAAAACTAGGCTCTGGGTTACCATCGGCACATAGCGATTTGTTGACATGCCCTCTAACCTTTGCTTGTATTTTAGCAATATATTCATCGACAATCCCTTGGCTGGCAGCCATAGCTGCTTCCTTATTTGCATCTCCCAGGTCCTCGTTGTTCATCCTTTGCAATGCTTCAAGTGCTTCTTGCGCTCTTTTATCTTTGTTAGGATCTAAAGCATCTTCTCTTGCGGCCTCTTTGATGGCCTCCAGTTTCTTCTGCCTTTCTAGTTCTTTGCGTTTCTTCTCTTCTGCTAGTTTCTTTTTCTTCTCTTCTTCAGCTTTCTTTTTCTCTTCTACCAGCTTTTTTTCCTCGGCTAATTTCTTTTTCTTCTCTTCTTCGGCTTTTTTCTTTTTATTCTCAAGCGCGATATCGACCTCAGGCTTTACCGGTTCAGGTTTTGGTTCAGGCTTAATTTGTTCTGGCTCTGGTTCTTTTTTAACCTCAGGCAATGGTTTGGGAGGCTCTGGTTTAGGCGCTATCTTAGGTTCTGGTTTTGGTAATGATTGACTTTTGCTGGGTAAATTATCCCAGAGCATCACATCACTCACACTAACAACGGTATGCGCTGCTTTCCATTGAAACGAGAATAACAATATACCAACCAGCAGCACATGCACAAGCACTGCTAGCAAGCCCGCTTTCCAGGCAAATGATGTCTCATGCTTTCTAAACATAACTTAAGGTGCTGGTTTAAACAGCAACCCCACCTTCTCTACCTGAGCTTGTTTCAATAAATCCATTATCGTAACTACTTTTCCATATTCTGTTTTCTCATCCGCCGCGACTACGACAGGCCTAGGTGTTTTTTCTAGTTGATTTTTGACTTCAAACAAAAGCTGATCACGTGGCAATGTAATCCCTTCAATTTCTGCATCACCAGTTTTTCTCACAGTGATGACTAATGGCGCAGCAGTTTGCTTAAGTGTTTGTCCTACCGCAGGTAAATCTACAACGCCAGGGTTCGTCATCGGTGCAGTGACCATAAATATTACTAGCAATACCAAGGTTACATCAATATATGGTACAACGTTAATTTGGTTCATCATGCGGCGTTTACGTGTTCTTGCCATTTAAAACTCCTTGTGTCTAACTGCGCGTTATTCGCAAGCTTAAGCGCGACGTTGCAGGATATTGGTAAACTCTTCAATAAAACTCTCGTAACGCACGGAAAGCCTATCCACACTAGATGCATAGCGATTGTAGGCAATCACAGCAGGAATCGCAGCAAACAAGCCAATCGCTGTGGCTACCAGTGCTTCCGCAATCCCTGGAGCAACTTGACTTAATGTTGCTTGTGCCACATTCGATAAACCCCGAAATGAATTCATAATGCCCCATACTGTGCCAAATAGGCCTATATAGGGACTGACCGAGCCAACTGATGCTAAAAATGGTAAGTGCGCGTCCAAATCATCCATCTCTCTGTTATAGGTAGCACGCATCGCTCGACGGGCACCCTCCATGACATCACTCTTTGAGTCATTATTTCCATTCTGTTTATGTCTCACAAACTCTTTAAAGCCAGCTTCAAATATACTTGCCATCCCTTGAGACTTGCCTCTTTTTTTGCCTGCTGATAATCCATCATACAACTTGTTCAAATCGCCACCAGACCAAAATGCATTTTCAAATTTGTCTGCGTTGCTTTCAGCAGCTTTAACTGTAAATAGCTTAATAAAAATATACCACCAAGAAAAAACAGACGTGATGAGCAAAATTGCCATAACGACCTGTACTGGAATACTCGCCCCAGAAATTAGGGTTAATAAAGACATATCATTTGCTACACTCATACTGACTCCATTTTTATTAATACTGTCTGCGGGATAACGGCGGGTTTAAAAGTTGTGGTGTTGACACAGGCGATTTTGACCTTTGCTTCTACCAAAAGTTGATTGTTAATGGTGATTTTTTGATTAAACACCAAACTGCCATGACCAATCTTTTCTACTTCACAGGAAACAACCAACAAATCATTAAATTTTGCTGGCTTTTTAAAAGAGATGTTCATGCTGTGCACAACAAATACGACGCTTAATTCATCTCTTAAAAAAGTTTGCTCAAATCCAAGCGCTCGTAACCATTCTGTACGCGCCCGCTCCATAAAATTTAGGTAATTACTGTGGTAAACAACACCACCACTATCTGTATCTTCGTAGTAAACACGTACCTGCCAGCTAAACGGCTGACCAGACATCACTGCTGCCATAGCTCTCCTGTTTCTAATGCCTTCGGTACAGTCAACCCAAAATGCTGGTAGGCTAGGCTTGTTGCCACACGCCCGCGCGGTGTCCGCATTAAGTAGCCTTGTTGAATCAGGTAGGGTTCTAACACATCTTCGATGGTATCGCGTTCTTCGCCAATAGCGGCGGCTAAGTTATCTAGTCCCACAGGCCCACCGCCAAATTTTTCCAAAACTGCCTGCAACAATTTTCTATCCATGACATCAAAGCCAAGCTTGTCGACATCCAGCATCTGTAATGCGGCATCTGCAATCTCCGCACTAACCTGCCCATTGGATTTGACTTGCGCATAATCACGAACACGGCGTAGCAAGCGATTAGCAATGCGCGGTGTTCCTCTAGACCGTTTGGCGATTTCAGTAGCGCCTGATGCTGTCATTGCCAACTCTAACAATCTGGCACTGCGTGAGACTATTCGGCCCAGCTCTTCTGTCGTATAAAACTCTAAGCGGGAGACAATCCCAAAGCGGTCTCTTAGCGGGTTGGTCAGCATCCCAGCCCGTGTTGTTGCTCCAACTAACGTAAATGGCACCAAGTCAAGCTTCACTGAACGTGCAGCAGGTCCTTCTCCTATCATAATATCTAAACGATAGTCTTCCATTGCTGGATATAAAATTTCCTCAACAACAGGTGACAAGCGATGAATCTCATCAATAAATAAAATATCATTTGGTTCTAGATTAGTGAGTAGCGCTGCCAAATCTCCTGCACGCTCAAGCACTGGGCCTGAAGTCTGACGTAGATTTACGCCCATTTCACGAGAAATGATGTGTGCAAGGGTAGTTTTACCCAAGCCTGGTGGACCAAATAGTAAAACATGATCCAATGCTTCGCTTCTACCGCGTGCAGCATTGATAAATATCTCAAGCTGGCTTCTGGCTTTTTCTTGCCCTACATACTCATCCAGTACCTTTGGGCGCAGCGCACGCTCAATGACTTCCTCTTGGTTATTTTCTGTGGCCGGAGCTATTAAACGCTCGGTTTCAATCATGATTCAACATTATTTGGCATTTTGCCTATCTAATGACCAGTTTAATTTAATTCCGCAATTTTACCTGAGAAAAATTTTCTATCAAATTTTTCATTTCGACTGGCCTACCTAAACCAATGCCTTGCCCGTAATGGACACCAATTAGCTTTAATTCTTTGAGTATTTCATCATTTTCAACAAACTCTGCCACCGTCTTGATATTTAATGCTTCTGCAACCGAGTGAATAGAGCGTACCATCGCGTGGTCTATTTTATTGATATGCATCTCCTTCACAAATGAGCCATCGATTTTTAGATAATCAACCTCAAAGTTTTTTAGATACATAAATGAAGACATGCCACTGCCAAAATCATCCAGCGCAAACTTACAGCCTAATTTTTTAAGTGCGGTTAACAAGTTAATGGTATTTTTTAGATTCACAATCGCCGCTGTCTCCGTAATTTCAAAACATATGGCTGCTGGTGGAATAGCATAAATCGCCAACTGCTCGCGAATGTAACCCAAAAAGCTTTTGTCTCCCAATGACGTTCCTGAAAGATTAATGGAAAAGATGTATTCACACCTTTCCCGACTCAGATCAAGTAGCTTTCGATAAGCTGAGAATGTATTTTTAATCACCCAGCGGTCGATATTGGGCATTAAGTGATAACGCTCTGCTGATGGAATAAAAGAAGTAGGTAACGTAATTTCACCCTCCTCACCTAACTTTCGAATCAGCACTTCAAAATGATGTTGCTGTGAAGACTTAGAGGATAATGGCACGATTGGCTGGCAATACAAAACAAAGCTAGCATCATCAATTTCATCTGTAATATCGGATATAGCGCTCACCGCTTTATGCCGCTGCAGATTTTCCATATCACCATGATTGTATAAGAAACTTTGATTGCGTCCTGCATTTTTCGCTGAGTAACAGGCGGCATCGGCAGCATGCATAATGTCACTGGTGCTAGTAAAGGTGGCATCAACTACGACAATTCCAACACTCACCCCTATATTGAATACTTTGTCTTGATGTACAAATCGATAGTCTCGAACCAACTTTAGCAATCTATCAATAATCATATTGGCATTAGCCAAACTCGACCCCATCAACAGCAGTCCAAATTCATCGCCGCCAAGTCTTGCCAGCGTATCTCTCTCATCTATTTTATTAGCAAACAAGGCACTTATCTGCTTAAGCAACTCATCTCCGGCACTATGCCCACAAGTATCATTGACTAATTTAAACTGATCTAGATCCAAGTAACAGAATATATGCTGCGTGTCATATTTAGTTGCGTTATCTAATGCTTCCGTTAATCTAACCTCGAACTCGCGTCGATTAATGAGGCTAGTCAAGTCATCATGTTGTGCCTGATGTCTTAGCAATGCTGTCGCATCATGGATTTTTTCCTGCATATGATCGTAAGCATTTTTTAAGCTTTGCGACATGAGATTGAACCCAGTTTGTAACACTTTTAATTCGCCACTGGAATCTTCCTTAATCGTATGTGAAAACACACCTTCCCCGAGCTTATCAACCGCAAAGGCAATTTCTTGGATGGGTTTGGTGATGTTACGGCCAATAAACCAGGCAATTAACGTACTGGATAACAATCCGAATAGACCAATCAATACCATTTTGATAATGAGGTCTTGTTTGAGTGTTTGCAGGGCTAAATTACTCAACTCAACATAGACATAACCAATGACTAAATCTGACGGTGCTTTCCTTAATGAAGTATCTCCTAGTGTTTCCGTTGGAAAATCTTCAACCTCTTCGAGGCTTCTTTCGATTGGTGATAAGAATATTACCCCGTTTTTCCAGGTGAGTTCTTGACTCTTGTTTGCAATCATTTGTTGCAATAGTTTTTTAGTGATTGGGCGCCCACTAAAAGCCAATACACGGCCTTGGGCGTCTGTAATCACGACCGATCTGAGCTCTTGTTCATTCGTTAAAATTTGCTGAACAAGCTTTTGCAATCGATCTAAATTGCCTGAAATAACACCATACTCAGCTGCTGGCGCTAGTTGCGTAGCAATAATGCGCCCACGGTCATATAGTGAATAATTTAAATTACCAAAGACTTTAGTAATAGCATAGCCAGCTAAAATAATAGCGAATAGCACAGCTGGGAGTGTCCCAAGTAAGATTACCCTAGATTTAATCCCTAAATTCTGCATCATTGTGCTGCCTCCATAGGCTCGCTTGCCTCTAGTGCCAATAATTGCTGATAAATATCATTTTCATCTGCAAGCTTTAAATTTAAAGAGCGTTGCACCTGTCGATTAATAGTGACTGAAAAATACTTCGGCACGACAGGTGGCGGTAAACGACTGGTATGCTTTTGTGCATTTACTGCAATTTCCGCTGCCTGCATTGCTAACTGCTTAGCATTACTAAAAACGGAAGCTAATGCGCCCGCTTTAACGTAAGACCTAGAATACCCAATGACAGGCACCTGATGCCGATAACTGGTTAATAAAATGGGTTGCGCAGTCTCTCGATTGTATACAATAGGATCTGGAATAGCTAATAAAACGTCGTTGGTGTTAAAAATTGACTCAAGCGTTGGAATAATATCCGACTTGGATGCAAGTTCTCTTACATCAATATTGAAACCACTTTGCTCAGCCGCTTCGCGTAGAAAGTCCTCATAACGATTAGAAGTTGTTCCAAGTAAAATAGCCATATTTTTAGCGCCTGGCATGGCAATTTTGGCCAACCCTATTTGTCGTTTAAATGGTTGATCAAGCACGATAGCACTAAAAATACCCAGGCGGCGTCCACTTTTATACATCAAGTGATTAAAAGTTGGCAAAGGGACAAAAACACCTAGCACTGGTGTTGTGTGCTTAAGCTTACTAGATGCTTGTAATGCTCTTACACCCAAGGCAACAACCAATTCACTATTTTCGGCAACCACCAACTTATCTTCTTCACTTAAGTTAATGACGGTAACCTGCATTGTATGAGTCTGGTCACTACTAAGTGTTTCTTTGAACTGCTGCACAAAATCATCATTGATGTCTGAAGCATGGCTCATGACAATCGTAATACCTGTATAAGCTTGTGCAGACAATGGCAATAGTAGTGCCAACGGCAATAAAAACTGCGACAAGTATTGAATCAATAATTTTTTAAATTTCAACAAAGCAATCGACTTTTTGGTGCAAACTTAAGGCAGACCCCATTAAAAATTAAGCGTAATATTTAAACGGGCGCGGCGTCTTGCTGTGTTGTAGTCAGCAAACTCTTGATAATGGTTATTAAACAAATTTTCAACCACAGCAGAGACTTCACCATTCCAATTTCCAGCTGCAAACCGACGCGCCAGTCTAACGTTACATTTTCTTATTAAATCGACTGGATCACCATCCCCCAAAAGGGTAGCTTCACTGGTTTGGTAATAGGCGATACTGCCATCCCATTTATGATCAAATTGATGCGTTAGCAAGGCACTCACCGTGTTACTAGGCATTGAACGCTCATAGTTTCTCGCTAGTTTTTCTTTTGTTTCACGAATGCGCACATGCGAATAATTCAGCAAAAGGTTAGTTTTTCTAGCCAGTTGCCATTTAATCTGTGTTTCAAATCCATTCACCTCAGCGGTGCCTGTATTAACTGCACCCTCTATATCTTCAGGATCAGTGACCAGTACAAAACCTGGAGGCGTTACAAATGCAGTATCTCGTCTATCAATATAATCTGAAATGATGTCGTAAAAAACCCTCGCATCAATATCGAGTTTACCAACTTTTCCTAGATAGCCAATTTCTTTAGAAATAATACGTTCTGGATCTACATTGCCTAAATTTGCATCATATTGCTGCAATAATGTGACATCTGGAAGTAACGTAGGAATCTGCAACGACCGGTTAAATTTCTCTTCAAGATAGTTTGGGGTGCGCAGTGCAGATGATGCGCCTACACGCAGTGTATGATTGGGTAACACTTTAAAGTTCACACTAACACGAGGTGAAATATCCGTTCCTGTAAAGTCATTATGCTCAATCATTGCGCCTGCATTTAGCAACCATTTCCTGTGTGGCGCCCACTCAGCATGACCAAATACTCGCTGCAAATTAAAATAGTCTGTTTTATCAGAACCTAAATAAAATGGCGCGCGTAGGCTATCTTGTCGCAAATTACCGCCCCAAACAAATCTTAAATCATTACCTACGGAAAAATTATGCTGCGCCTCAATATCAAATCGTTCTATTTCCGTAAGATTATTAACCGAAATTGTATCGTTTAATAATAGGGCTCCCGACCCTGGCCCTAATAACGCATCAGCGACCGACCTTAAGTTGACTGAAGTTGTTTTATCATCAGAGCGATCATAAGAATGATAGGCTTGTAAAGAGAAGTCGCTGCCCTCAGAAATGTTATGGCGCCAGCGAACTAATTCATAATGGTTATAAATTTGCTTTGTTCTGGGAAGAAAAACGATTGAATCTTCATTAATATTGCCCTCACCTCTAGCGCCGTCTGCCAATCCAAACTCGAACTCAATATTATTGCTATTATTAAACTGATAATCTGCGCGCAAGTTAAGTAATCGGGTGCGTTTAAAATCATTACGATTTTCAAATCCATCATCCTCACGATAACCCGTCGTAACACGATAACTTAAATCACCGGAGCGACCACCATGTCGATAAAATGCCTCATTGCGTCCATTGCCGTGGGTGGCAATAACAGTATTTCCAGTCACTTGCGACGGATGTTGTGTAATGATATTGATAACACCGAAGTAAGAGTTTGCGCCATAGCTTGCTGCATTGGGTCCTCGCGTAACTTCGATGCGTTCAATATCTGCGATGGCCAATGGCAACTCACTCCACTGCACGCCACCATAGAGGGGGCTGTAGACCGAGCGCCCATCAATGAGCACTTGCATGCTCCCAGCATACGCACTCGTCATACCATGGTAGCTAACGACATGATTGGTGTTATGTACATAACCCGCATTTTCACCGACATAAAAACCAGGGACTAAACGAAATATTTCAGGCAAATCCACAATACCTGCTGCACGAATCATCTCGCGGTCGATGACTGTTACAGCTGAAGGCGCATCTGACTTCGGTTGAGAAAGACGTGAAACAGAAAGTACCGTTGGCACTTCGCCGATATAATCCTCTTCATCAACACCCACTTCTTCTAATTGGTAAGCACTCACCATCGCAGGGCTGGCAATCATCAAAACTGGGAGTAATAGTGTATTAAGCTTCATATGCATAAAGTTAATATCATTTTGATAATGCTTTTAGTGCTTTTTTTATACCTTCTGACACGGAAATATTTGCTTCCAATCCTTTTACTGAGGCCACCGCTTCGCGTTCGTTGTATCCCAATGCTATTAGCGCGTTCAGAATATCTTGGGCAGCAGATTTCTCTGCACTTGAAGTGCCACCTAGACCAGCAACAGCATCAAACTTATCTTTCAACTCAAGCAGCAGTCGCTCAGCTGTTTTTTTGCCAACCCCAGGAATGCGCGTCAACAAGGTCACATCTTGACTACTAATGGCAGCAACCAAATCCTCTATCGACACGCCGCTTAAAATGGAGAGCGCCGACTTGGCACCAATGCCGTTGACTTTTAGCAATTGTCGGAAAGTATCTTTTTCTTGTTGGGTTCCAAACCCATACAATAGCTGTGCATCTTCCCTAACGACCATATGTGTTAATAGCATGACTTTAGTGCCGGCTTCTGGCAAATGATAAAAAGTGCTCATCGGCACTTCAACCTCATAACCAACACCAGCGCAATCCAACACGATGAGCGGTGGTTTTTTTTCAATCAACAATCCATTTAAGCGCGCAATCATCCTTTTTCCTATTCCATCTGCTAGCCAATTAAACGGCCATTTTTAACACGAAATCCTTTAGTAGCCAGTTTGCCTAAGCCCTGTCCTCCATGTACATGACAGATTGCGCATGCAAGTGCATCAGCCGAATCTGTACCTGGCGTTGCTGGTAATAACAGTAAACGCTTCACCATTTCTTGAACCTGCTCTTTTTTGGCATGCCCATTACCAACAACTGATTGCTTAACCTGTAATGCGGTATATTCGGCAACTTCAAGATGTCGAAGAACTGCGGCACAAATAGCGGCCCCACGCGCCTGACCAAGCAAAAGCGTAGACTGCGGGTTCACATTAACAAACACCTTCTCAATGGCAACTTGCGTTGGCTGATAAGTATCAATTACTTCGAATATGCCATCTAGAATAATCTTTAACCTTGCGGGCAATCCTTCCCTATCAGCTTCTTTTCCGCTTGCTGTTTTAATTGTCCCACTTGCAATATATTCAATTTTTTCACCCACTTTTTCGATCACACCAAAGCCAGTAAGCCTTAGGCCTGGGTCAATGCCTAACACTCGTAGTTTGCTCATCGCTCAGGCTCCGTAGACAACGATTTAGTTGAAAGCACTACAAACACTTAATCATCTTCAATTACCGCAGAGGTATAAACATCTTGCACATCATCTAAGTCTTCTAAGGTGTCCAAAATTTTCTGCATTTTAGCGCCTTCATCACCAGTCAACACTACTTCTGTCTGTGGCTTCATTGTCACCTCTGCTACAGCTGCGATATGTCCAGCATTTTCTAATGCTTCTTTAACAACCATAAAATCTGCTGGCGGCGTTACAACCTCTATACTGCCATCTTCATTACTTAAAATATCATCTGCTCCTGCCTCTAGCGCAACTTCCATAATACCTTCTTCATCTGCGCCTGGCTCAAATATTAATTGACCACAATGGTCGAACATAAAAGCAACAGAACCGTCAGTGCCAAGGTTGCCACCATTTTTTGTGAGCGCATGACGCACATCAGAAACGGCACGTTGCTTATTATCAGTCATGCAATCAATGATAATTGCTGCGCCATTAATCCCGTAACCCTCATAGCGAATCTCTTCATAACTCACACCTTCCAGCTCACCTGTGCCTTTTTTGACAGCACGGGTGATGTTATCAGCAGGCATATTCTCGTCTTTTGCTGCAGCTATTGCAGCACGCAAACGCGGATTCATCGCTGGGTCACCGCCCCCTAATCGAGCAGCTACCGTAATTTCTTTAATTAGCTTGGTAAAAATCTTACCGCGTTTTGCATCTTGGCGTCCTTTACGATGCTGTATATTTGCCCATTTACTATGTCCAGCCATGTCACTTAACCTTAAAAATTCTTCTAAAAAACTGAATTCTATCATGTCGATTAAACGCAACTGACTAAACATGCCATAGTGAATACAAAATCACCTCAAACACTCCTGTTATTCAGCTTTAACATATTTGCAGTCACGCTATAAAGGTGTATATTTTTACTTCATGCTAGGGGAGAAAAACCATGAAAACATTAAAACAAATACTAGAAGAAAAACAAATTCAAGAAATTATTAGCATATCGCCAGAAAAAATGGTTTTTGATGCGCTCGTTATTATGGCCGAAAAGCACATTGGGGCTTTGGCTGTAATGGAAAGTGGCAAACTTGTCGGCATTTTTTCTGAGCGTGATTACGCGCGTGAGGTTGCGCTGAAAGAAAAAAAATCAAGATCTACTACAATTAGTGAAGTTATGACTTCTAAACTGATATTCGGCCAAGCGAATGACTCAGCGGATAGTGCGATGAATACCATGTCGAACAAACGTATACGACATTTACCAGTGATGGATGGCAGCGATATGATTGGCATGCTTTCTATTGGGGACTTGGTTAAAGCGACGATTGAATACCAAGAAGAACTCATCAATCAACTGGAAAGCTACATTAGGAGCTAAAGCGCTAGTTAGCAACAACATTACTTAGATTTTTGGCCCGAAATCATGAGACAGCCTTCATGATTTCGGTGAAGCTTTAATCATGAATGTTATCTAGTCCGTTTTCTGTTTGTTTTGCATAATAGCATCACGGTTAAGCAACTAAGACCGTAAATTTATTAATTTAAAATCAAGGAGAATGATTATGTGGACAACACCAGCAGCTACAGAAATGCGTTTTGGCTTTGAAGTCACGATGTACGTAATGAATAAATAAGCGCAAGCTTAATTATTATAAAAGGGAGCAATTGCTCCCTTTTTATTGTCACGCAATTGATAACTACAAAACAGTGTTTATTCGCCAATCACTTTCACCCGTGTCATTGCGACAATAGTAATATAGTCAGCTATAAAAAAGGCCTCTAACGAGGCCTTTACTATCTATAGAATCAACTAGCCTTTAACATCAACTGATTGTGTAAAAGTTTTACCTTCATTATCTGTTGCCACCAATTCGAATTGACCAGGTGCTTCTGGTATAAAATTAAATTTAAAATAAGGGTCTTCTGCGGTACCTACATTAACATCAACCGTCATGACTGGTTTGCCATTATAGGTAAAACTCGCTTTGTTAATATAAAACGCTGGTAGAAAACCTTGTGACTCCAAATCGCGTTGCAAGCCTGTTCGCATAACGTGCTTAATGTTGACTTTAGCTGTTGTTGCTACCCCAAACGTCTCAGGGGCAGGTACTTTCATTCGGATTTTGCCAGCGGCGGCTCTCACTGCTGCTTCATCATTTGACACAATACCACCGCAACCACCCGCTGCTCTAATTGGGCGAGAAGCTAAATATAACTTACCATTGGCATCTTCACCCACTAAACGAACAAAAGCATCCGTTTCAAATCGAATTCGGGTAGACAGGTTGAAGTCGCCTAACGCATCAGTTAAATGATAAGTCGCCGTCAATGGGATTGGGTTAGCATCGACAAAAGAATACAATTTAACGATTTTCACGCCAGCTGTTTTTGCAGCATTCGCGTCAATTGAATAAGTGACAGGAACCTGCGCGCCGCTTTCCGCCCGTTTTGGCGCGTCAATTTTAATGAAATCTACTTCTTGCATCGGCCTTTTTTCAAAAAAAGCCTCTTTCATCACAGGCCATAACTTAGGATCAGCTTCTGCAAAAGCAGATACACTGATGGTTAATAGCATTGCAGCCAATATCCAGAAAATGCTTAATTTGTTACTTACCTTCATCACTCACCCCTCTACTCAAAATCGTCTTTTATCTATACTTATGGTAATAACGATTTACCTTAATTTTGGACTACTAAACCATATTTTAGTTTTATTTGCAGAAAAATCTGTGACCAGCATCACATTATGCTATTAGTCGTAAAAACCATTCGCCACTTACAAAGCATTATGCCATTTTGCTCGGGTCGCCAGAGGGGCGCATTTCATAATTAGGATCAGCATACTCTTCAAAATTGAGTTCTACGCCATTTCCAGCAGGATCTTTTAAATTAATCTGCTTCATTCCATTTGCCAAAGTTCTAGTTGTATAAGCAATATTAAAAGCTTTTAGATTAGCATCCATCGCCGCCATATCAGTACAGGTAAACGACACATGATCGAATGGCCCATGCACATGCAATTGTGGTGGCTCTGGTGTTTTATATTCAGCTAAATGTACGACATCATTATCACCAATGTAAAGCCAATAGCCATAGGTTGTACTTGCCACACGCTTACCTACTGTAAGGCCTAACACGTCGCAATAAAAATCACGCAATAGGTGCATTGTGTCGCGGTCAGTTCGGAAATTGACATGATTAATTTCGGTGAGTGGCATAGCGTGCTTTCTTTTAATGAATATTTAATCCATCCATTGTAGCGTATGGCTTATTCACCTTCAAACGCACACAAGGCAAAACACTGAAGTCCTAATTTTTCTAAGCGCTGCACTCCACCTAAATCAGGCAAGTCAATGACAAAAGCACACTCCACAACGTCACCACCCAGCTTTTGAATTAAAGCAGCCGCTGCTTCAGCAGTGCCGCCTGTGGCAATCAAATCATCCACCAGCAAAATATGTTCACCAGTAGTAATAGCATCTGCATGAATCTCCACCCTGTCAGAACCGTACTCCAACACATAATCATGCCCCATGGTTTCTGCTGGCAACTTACCCGCCTTTCGCACTGGTACGAATCCAATACCAAGCTTATATGCCAATGCTGCACCCAAAATAAAACCACGTGCTTCGATAGCAACTATTTTGTCTATCTTTTGGTCTTTGTAGCGGGCGTAGAAATCATCAATCACTAGCTGAAAACCTTTGGCATCTGCAAGCAATGTCGTGATATCTCGAAATTGGATATCGGGTTTTGGGTAGTTTGGGATGGTGCGGATAAGGGATTTAAAAGACATACTTAGCCAAAAGCCATCAGCCTAAAACTCATAACTAATAATATTATTAGTTTCTGAGATATGTTTGCGAGCAAATAAAATATCTATGATCTCATTTATTTCTGATTCTTTTATCTTTTTCTGAAACATGGCAGATATATGTTGAGTTAATGTTTTACGTCTACGCGGCCGATGTTTCTTTTCAGATTTTTTTAACACTTCAAGTACACGTTGGTAATTAGGATTATCAGTCGAAACAGGGGTTGAGCTAAGTTCAATCATACTATTTAGACGCTTACATTCCAGGCCTGCTTGATTTAAGTATCGTATAACAGGATCAAACCCTTTGTCCTTAGAGAGGACTATACATTCTAAATTTTGCGACTTTTCTAAAAGCCTTCCAAGTTGCATAGCAATATGAAAATCTAGTGCATTTTTACCATTACCTTCAATTGTTTGCCATTCCAACCGTGAGCCAAATGTTTGTGCTTTTTTAACTAACTCAATAGGAGCGCTTTTTTGGCTAGCACCAACAAATATGATTACTCGAAATGAAGAGTCTAATAAATCTAGGTTTACTTCTTGTACGTTTTCAAAGTCAACAAGTAAACACTTATTTATCATTTACATTTCTAAAAAATGCAATTCACGATACGAGAACTAGGCACATCGGCGCAGACAGTACGATTAGTACGGCAAGCGGATGTAACGACGTTATCGTGAAGTGATTGCATTTTAACCCGCTGCGTTTTGTTGACGGACGCGGATATGTAACTCCCTCAATTGCTTCTCATCCACCGCACTTGGTGCATGTGTCATTAAACATTGTGCTTTCTGCGTTTTTGGGAAAGCAATCACATCACGAATCGACTCTGCACCCGCCATTAAAGTAACTAATCGATCCAAACCGAATGCAAGGCCACCATGTGGTGGTGCGCCATACTGCAATGCTTCAAGTAAGAAGCCAAATTTTTCTTGGGCTTCTTCATCAGAGATATTCAGCGCTTTAAATACTTTGGCTTGCACATCTTGTTTATGTATACGGACTGAACCACCGCCCACTTCCCAACCATTTAAAACCATATCGTAGGCTTTTGATAGACAGGCTCCCGGGTCTGTTTCCAATAACGCTTCATGTCCATCTTTGGGGCTTGTAAATGGGTGATGTAGTGCATTCCATCGGCTACTCTCATCATCACGTTCAAACATTGGAAAGTCGACCACCCATAATGGTGCCCATGCGCGACCGTCGGTATGCCCTTTATCATGACCTACCTTCTCACGCAACGCGCCAAGGGCTTCATTAACGATTTTTGTGGTGTCGGCACCAAAGAAAATAATGTCTCCACTTTGCGCACCTGTGCGCTCAATGATTGCCTTAAGCGCTGTCTCGTGAATATTTTTCACGATAGGACTTTGCAAACCTTCTTCATTCAATTTACTTGCATCATTGACTTTAATATACGCTAATCCTTTAGCCCCATAGATTTTCACAAACTCAGTGTAGGCATCAATCTCTTTACGGCTAATTTCTGACCCCTTCGGTACGCGAATTGCGGCGACACGGCCATTATCGCTATTCGCAGGTCCTGAAAACACTTTAAAATCTACATCTTTCATCACATCTGAAAGCTCAGTGATTTCTAGCGTTACACGCATATCCGGTTTGTCTGAGCCATATCGGCTCATTGCTTCAGCATAAGGCATGCGTGGAAACTGTGCTGGCAAATCTACATTTTGGACTTTTTTCAACATCTGACGAATCATCTCTTCGACGAGGTCCATAATGTCGTTTTCTTCTAAGAAGGAAGTCTCTAAGTCAATCTGCGTAAATTCTGGCTGACGATCTGCACGTAAATCTTCATCGCGGAAGCACTTAGTAATTTGAAAATAGCGATCAAATCCTGACACCATCAACAACTGTTTAAAGAGCTGTGGCGACTGTGGTAATGCAAAGAACTCACCATGATGAATACGAGAGGGGACTAAATAATCGCGCGCACCTTCTGGTGTACTGCGATTCAGCATCGGCGTTTCGATCTCAATAAATCCATGATCATCTAAATAATCACGGATTACTTTGGATACACGATAACGTAACTTCATGTTTTCTTGCATCGCTGGGCGGCGCAAATCAATATAACGATGTTCCAAGCGAACCAATTCACTCAAATTATCATCATCCAGCATAAATGGTGGCGTTAGTGATGAATTTAGAATTTCAATCTCACTTGCCAGCATTTCCACTTCCCCTGTTGGGATGTTCGGGTTTACTGTGCCTTCAGGACGCGCACGTACTTTACAAGTTACTTTCAACACAAACTCATTACGCACTGATTCTGCAATCGCAAATGCCTCTTTTGTATCTGGATCAATCACGATTTGCGCCATTCCTTCACGGTCGCGCAAGTCAATAAATATAACGCCTCCGTGATCACGGCGGCGATGTGCCCAACCACACAGGGTAACAGTTTGTCCAATCAGTTCGCGGTTTACGTGGCCGCAGTAATGTGTACGCATCATAATATTCTTATCTATCGTTTTCGTTAATAATTCACTTCGTTTTATTTTGTTTTGCTAATGTTGCTGCTCTTGCAGATTTCAATTCTGGCGCAACCGTGCCCATACTAATAATATATTTCAGTGCTTGGTCGACACTCATATCAAGCTCAATAACATCTTTTTTTTCCATCATGAGAAAATAACCACCAGTTGGGTTCGGTGTCGTAGGCACATAGACACTCACATAATCACCAAGTAAGTGATTGCTTACATCTCCGCCAGGCTCTCCTGTTAAAAAAGCAATGGTCCACGATCCTTTACGTGGAAACTCAACCAGCAATGCTTTACGAAATGCATTGCCAGAATCAGAAAAAATGGTATCCGAAACTTGCTTAACACTTGAGTAGATGGACTTCACTACTGGCACGCGCGAGAGTAAGTTTTCCCATAGTAAAATCAGCTGCTGCCCAAAAATATTGGTAGCAATAACACCCGTAATAAAAATAATGGCAATAGTCATGACGGCCCCAAGCCCGACAACACTATAGCCCAGCATTTTTTCTGGTCGCCAGCTCTCAGGCAATAGTAACAGGCTCTGATCCATCGTTTGAATCAATGTGCTCAGCAACCAAAAAGTCACGACTAATGGCACAAGCACGAGCAAGCCTGTAATAAAATAGTTTTTCATAGCGCCCTAATGACAGCCACAACCGGGCGCACAACTTGCTGCCGGCGCAGGCTCCTCAGTCTTTTTATCTGCTGTTACGTTTGCTTGTGTTTTAGGTTTGTCTTTAAAGTCAGTTGCATACCAACCTGTTCCACTTAATTGGAAACTGGGTGCAGAAAGCATTTTAGAAAATGCTTCTTTGTGACAAACAGGGCATTCTGTAGTGTTTTCTGCACTGGCTTTACGCATCACTTCATCCTGATGACCGCACGCTGTGCATTTAAAATCGTATATTGGCATGATTGTTTAATGCTTGTATTAATTAATAAAAATTAAAAGCGAGATTATAACTGATGTCACGCAATTGGTTAATCTATTCAACTATTTAGAACAATAAATATTCAGTTAATAAAAAAGGCCTCGTGAACAAGGCCTTTTATGAAAGACGTATTTGCTAAAACGGAATGTCGTCATCAAAGTTATCAAACGAAGAACCACCACTTGTTGCAGGCGCTTGCTCTTTAGCCGCTGGGGCGTTAGACCTCGCTGGTGCCTGGTTAAAATCATCTGGCGCACTCTCTTGACCACCATCATAACTCGTGCCGCCACTATCGCCTTTAGTCCCCAGCATTTGCATTTGATCAGCAATAATCTCGGTTGAATAGCGCGTAACACCATCCTTTTCCCATTTGCGCGTTTGCAATCGGCCTTCTACGTATACAGAGCGACCCTTTTTCAGGTATTCGCCCGCAATCTCAGCCAAGCGTCGATACATCACAATATTGTGCCACTCAGTTTTCTCTTGCTTTACCCCACTTTTATCTTTCCAATTTTCTGTGGTGGCGATACTAAAATTACAGACGGCTTCACCATTCGGCATATAACGCACTTCTGGATCTCGCCCGAGATTACCTACTAATATCACTTTATTGACTGATGCCATTATTTACTCCCTATCAACTTCAATATATTTTGCTCTATTGCTGCTTGCTCTTCAACACTTTGCTGGTTATTTATTTTAACAATCAATGTTTGCTCTTGCGGAAGCAATGCTGCTTCTTCCACGCCAACCATTTTTTCCACGGCATTTTTAAGGAATGTCGCTTTTTTATTGTCTAGCACATCAACATGATACATCTTTGTTTTAACTGTTGGGGGTGTTTTCATGCCGAATGCTGCGATTAGCCAAATGACAATTAACACAGCACAAAAAATAAACACACTCGAAAAACCGTATTGACCAGATAGAAAACCACCTGCAAGCGCACCAATAAAGATACCTAAGGATTGTGCTGTATTGTGCACACCGATTGCTGTCCCTTTTGATGCTGCTGGTGCCATTTTTGAAATGAGTGATGGTAATGTTGCTTCTAATAAATTAAATGCCAGAAAATAAAAAAACAATGCGGTTACAACACCCCAAAAATGATGAATATTCATAGCAAATAAAAGTTGTGCCAACAACATAGTCAGGACTGCTCCAACAAAAACTGGCTTCAACTTCGCCTTTTTTTCGCCATAAATAATTGCAGGCAACATCAGTAAAAACGAAACAGTTAATACAGGTAGGTAAACAATCCAGTGCTGGTTTTCATTGAGTCCACTGGTTTCTTTTAAAGCAAATGGAACGACGACAAACATGGCCATTTGTGCCGCGTGGAGACTGAATACACCAAAATTCAACCGTAGCAATTGTGTATTGCGTAGCACATCTTTGATTTTGTCTGGCGCCGCCTCAGTATCAGAATGAAAATGACTATTCGATGGGTCTGGGACTAAAAACTTAACGACACCGATTGCAAAAATTGACAGAATAGCGGTCATCCAAAAAATTCCAGCAACACCGATAGCTTGATTCAATAATGGACCTAATACGAGGGATGCCGCAAATGTCACTCCAATTGTTCCACCAATGGTGGCCATGGCTTTGGTGCGATGTTCTTCTCTTGTCGAATCAGCCACCAGCGCCATCACAACAGCTGAAACTGCGCCTGCACCTTGTATCGCACGCCCGATAATAACCGTAATAATATCCGTCCCGATTGCTGCAACTACACTACCAATGACAAAGATCAACATACCAACATAGATGACTTTTTTTCGGCCGTATTTATCACTGGCGATACCAAAAGGCAATTGCAACAAGACCTGCGTTAAGCCATAAGCGCCGAGTGCCAGCCCTACCATTGTATGACTCTCTCCACCCTTTAACGTTTGCGCATAAATGGCAAATATTGGCAGAATAAGGAACATTCCGAGCATGCGTAAACCATAAATCGAAGCTAAACTAATTGTGGCACGACGTTCTTTTGACGACATCTTTTCAGAAATTTGCATGAAACCTTAGCTGAATTCAAAATAATTGCGTATATTATCAGGTTGCCCCAATTTTTAGTTAAAGCAATGATGGAATTTATTAAAATACGCGGTGCTCGCACCCACAACTTAAAAGACATTTCTCTAGACATACCGCGCAATCAACTCGTCGTCATTACTGGTTTATCCGGCTCTGGAAAGTCATCACTTGCGTTCGACACGCTTTATGCAGAAGGCCAAAGACGCTATGTAGAAAGTTTATCGGCCTACGCAAGACAGTTTCTGGCACGTATGGACAAACCCGATGTTGATTTAATTGAAGGGCTTTCGCCTGCTATTTCAATTGAGCAGAAGTCTACCTCACATAATCCACGCTCTACAGTCGGCACAGTTACAGAAATCCATGATTACTTGCGTTTACTCTATGCGCGCGCGGGTGATCCTGAGTGCCCAGATCACCATATTAAGCTACAAGCACAAACCGTTAGCCAAATGGTTGATGCTATTCTCAAGCTGCCAGATGAAACAAAAGTGATGATTTTGGCACCTGTCGTTTCTAATCGCAAAGGTGAGCAATTAGATTTATTTGATGATCTTAAAGCACAAGGCTTTGTCCGATTAAGAGTAGACGGCAAAATTTATGAAGTGGATGAACTGCCAAAGCTCACCAAAACAACCAAACATAATGTAGATGTTGTGATAGACCGTCTAAAAATTCGCGATGACATGAAACAACGTATCGCAGAAAGCTTTGAAACTGCATTAAGGCTTGCAGACGGTAAAGCCATTGCGTTAGAAATGGACACGAATGAAGAGCATCTCTTTTCTGCCAAGTTCTCGTGTCCAGTATGTGACTACTCACTAGCCGAGCTGGAGCCGCGTTTATTCAGCTTTAATAACCCAATGGGAGCTTGCCCAACCTGCGACGGTTTAGGCAATGTCAACTTTTTTGACCCTAAACGCGTCGTAGCATTCCCTTCATTATCTCTCGCAAGTGGTGCCATTAAAGGCTGGGATAAGCGTAATCAATTTTATTTTCAGATGCTATCAAGCTTGGCTGCCCACTTCGGCTTTGACCTAGAAACGGCTTTTGAAGACCTATCTCCTGAAGCACAGAATGTCCTGCTCAATGGATCTGGAAAAGAGCATATTGCGTTTAAATATATTAATGAACGGGGTACATTTTTCACCAAGACGCATACCTTTGAAGGCATCCTCAATAACTTGCAGCGTCGTTATCGTGAAAGTGACTCATCCGCTGTTAGAGACGAACTTTCTAAATATATCAACAGCTCTAGCTGCCCCGAGTGTGGTGGCACTAGACTGCGCCGTGAAGCAAGACATGTCAAAGTCGGTGATAAAAACATTCACCAAATTTGTGAACTACCACTCATGCAAGCGCATACCTTTTTTGAAACCTTAGCATTAGAAGGCGCAAAATTAGCTATCGCAGATAAAATCGTAAAAGAAATCAGCAACCGCTTAAAATTCTTAACAAATGTGGGTTTAGAATATTTATCGCTATCTCGTTCCGCAGAGACATTGTCTGGCGGTGAAGCGCAACGTATTCGTCTAGCAAGCCAAATTGGCAGTGGCCTAACAGGTGTAATGTATGTGTTAGATGAGCCTTCCATTGGGCTGCATCAACGTGACAATGATAGATTGCTAGAGACACTCAAACGTTTGCGTGATATCGGCAACAGCGTCATCGTGGTTGAGCATGACCAAGATGCGATTATGACTGCTGATTATGTGATTGATATTGGGCCTGGCGCAGGGGAGCATGGCGGCAAAATTGTTGCGGAGGGCTCACCAGAGGAAGTGTTGGCGAATACTGCATCACTCACGGGTCAATACCTCAGTGGTAAGAAAGAAATCATTTATAGAAAAACACGTACCAAGCCAGACCCTGAACGTTGGTTTAAACTGAGCAACGCAACAGGTAATAATTTACGCGATGTTTCAGTAGCACTACCAGTTGGCTTGCTGACTTGTGTCACCGGCGTCTCTGGTAGTGGAAAATCGACACTCATTAACGACACATTATACCGCGCTGTTGCGCAGCATTTGTATCGAAGCAATGCTGAGCCTGCGCCTCACCAAGATATTGAAGGACTCGCTTTCTTCGACAAAGTAGTTGATGTCGATCAAAGCCCTATTGGCCGTACACCACGCTCAAACCCAGCAACCTATACTGGCTTATTCACGCCTATCCGAGATTTATTCGCAGCTGTACCCGAAAGTAGAGCACGTGGCTATGGCCCAGGCCGATATTCCTTCAATGTGAAAGGCGGAAGATGTGAAGCCTGCCAGGGTGATGGTGTGATTAGAGTTGAAATGCATTTCTTGCCAGATGTGTATGTACCCTGTGATGTGTGTAAAGGGCAGCGTTACAACCGTGAAACCTTAGAGATTAATTTTAAAGGTAAAAATATTCGTGAAATTCTAGAACTGACAGTAGAACAAGCACATGCATTTTTTAGTGCGCAACCTGCTATCGCCAGAAAACTCAAAACTTTACTTGATGTCGGACTGGGTTATATTACTTTAGGGCAAAGTGCTACGACGTTGTCAGGTGGTGAAGCACAACGGGTAAAACTAGCCCTCGAGCTAAGCAAACGTGATACTGGCCGCACGCTCTACATACTAGATGAACCAACAACCGGCTTACACTTTGCTGATATTCAGCTTTTGCTTGATGTGATTCATCGCTTACGTGATGCTGGCAACACTATTATTATCATTGAGCATAATTTAGATGTCATCAAAACCGCTGACTGGATTATAGATATGGGCCCAGAGGGGGGCGATGGAGGCGGTATGATTATCGCTCAAGGCACACCAGAAACCGTGGCCTCAACCGAAGGCAGTTATACTGGTAAGTATCTTAAGCCGATGCTTTAACCGTTTGATTAGACATAACACTTAGCCTCTGAGACATAGATATGGTAAGTGTCAATTTTTTCTGTCAGGGCCTCCTGGTCTTCAAGGCCAAGGCTTGCCAGCACATCTGCACTCAATGTTTCTGCAATCACATCTGCTGCCTTACCGTGCTCTAAATCAAATGCAATATGTGCTGCCACATAAACCACTAGGGCTAACTTACAGGCATTTTGATTTAACGGATCAGTGTAGTAACGAATTGCGCGTGAAATATCCTCAGGAAAATTCCAATGCCTAGCTAACTTCTCACCAACCTGACAGTGATCAATCCCAATCACAGACTGTTCGACCTTGCTACGCTCCAATACATTTCTACCTAGGCAAACTTCATCAATTTTCTTTCCTGCACCTGGAAAAACAATATGAATTGGCAGCTCGCCAACCGTATGCATTAAGCCAGCCATATAAGCAGCATCAGCATCAAGGCCAGCTTCTTTTGCAAGCTGCCTTGCAATAGCGGCCGTTACTAAGCTATGTTGCCAAAACCGTTTCAAATTCAATCCTGGCACATCCGTAAATGCAGAAACAACACCACAGGCAATCACGAGTGTTTCTAATTTTGCCAAGCCAATTAAGGACACGGCCTCTTGAATAGAGCTTACTTCACGACTACAGCCAAAATAGGCTGAGTTTGAAAGTCTTAAAACCTTTGCCGATAACACTAAATCATGATTGATTTTATCAGCTAATGTTTTAACATCGACATCACCATCATTCAGTAATTCGGTTACCTCTTGCACCACTTTAGGCAGCATAGGCATTGTTTGCGGTTGATCAAAGAATTTATCAATTAAGTTCATAGCTGCCTCTGGATTGGTATTAACGTTACCAGACAGCATAAGCCTTATCGTTGCGTTCTAATGCAGCGAATAAGCAGTAGAACTAAGGTTTAATCTTTTAATAAAAATGTGTTTAATTTAATAGACATAGGCATATACGAAAATAGAAAGCGCTAATAGACTCAGTATAAATTTAATGACTAGCGCCAATACAAAACCTAACCCTGCCGCTACGCCTACACGTGTCGCGTCACCTGCATTGCGCACTGCAATAAGCTCACCAATGACAGCACCAATAATAGGTCCAATAATTAATCCAATTACCCCAGCAAAGATCCCTAGCACAGCACCAATTAATGTCCCCCAAAGTGCTAATTTACTTGCTTTAGCTTTTTTAGCAGTGATATATGAAGCAAAAAAGTCTAGCAACCATGCAATCAATGCAATTACTGCAATAATCACCATTGTAACTTCACTGACACGTGCAAAACCATCGATCCACGCGCCCAAGAGCAGCCCCGAGAAAATTAAAACAATCCCTGGCAATATGGGGAGTGCCAAGCCAATAAAACCTAAGGCCACTAACAAACCAACCAACAACCAATACCAATCCATTCATATTCCTTTTAAGGTGTTTGCACCAAGTTAAGGTGTTTGCACCATGTGCAATCTAGCACTGATTGTGGCAGTACGTCGATTCAGATAGCGTGTGTTTCGATGCTTGTCATAATAACGTGGATTGGGCACCATCACGGCTAACTTTGCCGCTTCTGTCGTTGATAAGCTATGCGCGCCCTTATTGAAATAATGCCTGGTAGCAGCCTCTGCCCCAAAAACACCATTACCCCATTCAATCACATTCAGGTAAATTTCATAGATTCGCTTTTTTGTCAGCAGCTGTTCAAGCATTAACGTAATAATGACTTCTTCAAATTTTCTCACTAGGGAGCGTTTGCTAGATAAAAATAAGTTTTTTGCCAATTGCTGTGAAATCGTTGAACCGCCAGCGACTAGCTTACCTTTTTTAACATTCTTTTTAAAAGCATGCTCTATTCCTTGCCAGTCAAAACCTTGATGCGACATAAACTTCGCATCTTCACTTGCAATCACGGCACGTTTTAAATTATTTGATATTTTTGTATATTCAATCCACTGGTGCTTCAGCTTAGCATCAGGGTTCTCCTCACGCATGATAGCAAGCCTTGTATTCATGAATGCAGTTGAAGAAGGGTTAAATTTAGTCCACCAACAAATTTGGATAAAAATCCAAAGATAATGTAGCACTACCCACAGTAAAAAAAGCGCAACTAAACGTTTGATGTACCCCGCTAACGTCAATGGCTTTGCTTTTGGCTTACTATTAAAAAACCACTGTAATAACAAAATTTAAGCTCTCAGTTTGTTAATGACAGGTCTTGTCTCAGGCCGCACATTGCGCCAGCAATAAAACGCCTCTGCCGCTTGTTCAATCAACATGCCTAATCCATCAACGACAGTAGCTCCTGCTTCACGTGCTTGTTTCATAAAATCCGTTTCTTTACCATACATCATATCGTACGCCAAACTGCCATCAGCAAATATCTCATTCGGGATTGGCAACGCAGCATCATATAATCCAGCTGAAGTCGCATTAATGATAATGTCAAACTTCTGGTTTTTTAAATCAGCAAACGCACATGCGCCAAATGTGATGGAACGATACTGCACCAAGCCCTTCACTTTTTCCAGCATTGCTACTGCCTTTTCAACGCTACGATTAGTAACGACCAATTGACTTGGCGCAGCATTCAATATTGGATGCAACACACCTTCTGCTGCGCCACCTGCACCAAGAATCAATACTCGCTTACTTAATATCGGTTTATGTAGGTTTTGCTCAATATCACGCACCAAACCGATACCATCGGTATTGTCGCCAATAATAGTCCCATCAGAAAAAATAAATGTATTGACTGCACCTGCCTGCTTTGCAGGCATTCTTAGCTGATGCGCCAATTCAAATGCCTCAAATTTGAATGGCACTGTAATATTGACACCTTTATAACCTTCATTCATAAGCTTTAACACGACATCCTTAAAACCATCTATTGGTGCCTCAATGGCACCGTATTGAATATCCTGGCCCGTTTGCGTTGCAAACGCGGTATGAATATCTGGTGATTTACTATGTGCTATCGGATGGCCAACAACTGCGTACTTATCTGTCATGCCATTAATTACTCCAAGGCAAATCAGCGTGGCGCCAACCATTAATCAACGTGCGTTGTTTTTCTGCGTTTGCCTCGCCCTCAAAACCTTCCAACATATTATATGCTTCTGTAAAACCCAAAGTTGAAGCTAATGTTGCCGCATGATGGGAGCGGCCACCTGTTCTACACATAAAAATGACGATTGACTCTTTATCTACTTGCATTGATAAGTGATTAGCAAAGTCTGGGTTAGCCACCATGCCTGGATAAAATGCCCACTCTATGTGAACTGTGTCAGGAACCTTACCAACCAACTCCAATTCAGCGCTGGAGCGCACATCTATCAAAACCGCATGTTCCGTTTTTTGCAAAACATCATAAACCTCCATTGGTGTCAGTGCACCTGAATAAGGCAGATGGCCATCCTCTGCTCTTTGCTTTGCACGCGCCAATATTTTGCTAATCGCTTCCATTATTTCTCCAATCATTTTTATTTGGCATATTTCAGCTTCACCATATCTTGCAATCAGTATACGTTAAACACTTAATAATCATACTTTGATACATGCACCATAGTTGTGCATTTTTTTTGTTTTTGTTCCAAAATAGTGCATACAAAGTGCTGATACTCGTAAAACTTATCAATAGCCCCCATTTTATGCTTTTTTAAATGGCATAATTCCTGCTAATATTCATTATTAAATTTTATTTAAAATAATATTTTGATTCCGTTTTCAATTCATTCAATATTAGGAGATTGTAATGTCTGTAGCAAATGTAATGAAGCTAATTAAAGAAAATGACATTAAATTTGTCGATTTTCGCTTTACTGATACACGCGGTAAAGAACAACATACCACGGTACCAGTATCCGCCTTTGACGAAGATAAATTTACCGAAGGCCATGCTTTTGATGGCTCTTCTATCGCTGGATGGAAAGGCATCCAAGCTTCAGACATGCAATTAATGCCAGATCCATCAACAGCCAATATCGACCCGTTCATGGATGAACCAACACTTATCCTAACGTGTGATGTTGTTGACCCGACAGATGGCAAAGGCTATGACCGTGATCCTCGCTCTATTGCTAATCGTGCTGAAGCATACTTAAAATCAAGCGGTATTGGCGATACTGCCTATTTTGGCCCAGAGCCAGAGTTCTTCGTTTTTGATAATGTTGCTTGGGATATTGGCATGGGCGGCAGTTCAGTTAAAATCAACTCTGAAGAAGCTGCATGGCAATCAGGCGATACATTTGAAGGTGGCAATACAGGGCATCGTCCAAAAGTAAAAGGTGGTTATTTCCCAGTACCGCCAGTCGATTCACTGATGGATGTTCGCTCGGCAATGTGCACAACTTTAGAAGCTCTTGGGGTGCCTGTTGAAGTACATCACCATGAAGTAGCAACGGCTGGTCAATGTGAAATTGGTACTAAATTTGCAAGTTTAGTGCAGCGCGCTGACTGGACACAAATACTTAAATACGTAGTATTAAACACTGCTCACGCATATGGTAAAACTGCAACCTTCATGCCAAAGCCTATCTTAGGTGACAATGGTTCTGGTATGCACGTACATCAATCTGTATGGAAAGATGGTAAAAACCTATTTGCTGGCGACGGCTACGCTGGTTTAAGCGAGTTCGCTTTGTATTATATCGGCGGCATCATTAAACACGCACGAGCACTTAATGCGATTACTAACCCAAGCACAAACTCATACAAACGTTTAGTTCCGGGCTTTGAGGCACCAGTAAAACTTGCATACTCTGCTAAAAACCGTTCAGCTTCAATTCGCATCCCATTTGTTCATTCAGACAAAGCAAGACGTGTTGAAGCGCGCTTCCCAGATCCAACAGCTAACCCTTACCTAGCTTTTTCAGCATTACTAATGGCTGGTTTAGATGGTGTGCAAAATAAAATCCATCCAGGTGAGCCAGCAACTAAAGATCTGTATCACCTTCCACCTGAAGAAGATGCAGCAATCCCTACTGTTGCAACTTCATTAGAGCAGGCTTTGCAAGCTTTAGAAGATGACCATGAGTTCCTAACACGTGGCGGTGTATTCTCTGAAGACTGGGTGAGTTCATACATTGCATTCAAAATGGATGAAGTGACACAGCAACGCATGACACCAACTCCACTAGAGTTTGACATGTACTACAGCTGCTAATCAGCTAAAAATGACAAAAGGGCAGCTTGGCTGCCCTTTTTTATTATTGATTCGTTGCAAATTAAACATCTCGTAATCTTTTGTTATCACAGTCAACCAATTTAGTAAGAACTTCGTTGCTAACAATAACAGTCTCATCTAAACTACTGGTATGAAAAGACAATTTATTTTTATTAGCACATGCCTTTTTACTTTTGCGTTCCCTGCTATTGGTTACGCAGAAATCTATAAGCATGTCGATGCTGACGGGCGTGTCACCTATTCAAACGTAAAAATAAAAGGTGCTAAAAAAATTAATCTAGAGCCGGCTGATACTAGCTTTGGCACACAAAACAACAGTGAGAAAAGCGCGCCAGCAAGTAAAGCCACGCCGTCAAACTTTCCTAAAGTTGATGCTGAAACCCAGAAAAATAGAGACAATTCAAGAAAACAAATTCTATTATCTGAGCTTGAATCAGAAAAAATAGCATTAGAGCAAGCAAAAAAAGCTTATGATGAAGGCAAATCCAACCCAGAAACATTCCGTACACAAAGTGGTGGCATCGGACGTAATGTCGCAAAATTCCAAGAAAAAATGGAAAGACTGCAAGCTGATGTAGATGCACATCAGCGCAATATAGAACTGCTTGAGAAAGAAATCAGCAATATTAATTAAGTTCTCAGTCGCATTAAAACTGGCTTATCTTTTGCTTTCTATATAGCACCAACAACTTTATTGCTAGTATTTAATTCATGGTCCAACAAGTCCCCGCCTGCTTCACTGGTTTAGAAAATCTTGCCGTTTCAGTTATCTTACTGAATGGCTCAAAGCAGGTCATTTATATGAACCCAAGCGCAGAAGCCTTATTTGCAATGAGTGCAACGCTATTAGCAGGGACGCATATTAATGATCTCTTTATTAACTGCGAAGTGTTAGATTTAGCTATTGCGCATGCAACAGCTAGCAATAGTCCATTCAGAGAGCATGAGTTTGCGATTACAACCCAACGGCAACTTTCGTTTGCGGTTACTTGTACTGTCACACCCATTGTCATGCATGAAGGTAGATTATTATTAGAGTTCCAGCAAATGGATCAACAATTACGGATTGCAAAAGAAGAACGCATGCTAATTCAACAACAAGCCAATTCAGAGCTACTACGTAACCTTGCGCATGAAATCCGCAATCCGCTAGGTGGCCTGAGAGGCGCGGCACAGTTATTGGAACATGAATTACCGCAACCCAGCTTACGTGAATACACACAAGTGATTATTAAAGAAGCAGACCGTTTACAAGGTTTGATGGATAGGCTTTTAGTACCACACCGCGTACCTAAATACGAACCGACCAATATTCATGAGGTCCTAGAACGTGTTAGAAGTCTATTATTAGCAGAGTCACCGAATAACATTAAAGTACAAAGAGACTACGACACGAGCTTACCAGAGCTTATCGGTGATAGAGAAAAATTAATTCAAGCTGTGCTTAATATTGCGCGCAATGCCGTGCAAGCCTTACTATCACAAGGAACAGAGCAAGCAAAAATTACACTAAGAACGCGTGCAGCAAGACAAGTAACACTGAGTAGAAAGCGCTATCGTGTTGGCATTAAATTGGAAATTATTGATAATGGCCCCGGGATCCCTGCTGACATGGTAGATAAAATATTTTATCCGCTTGTTTCTGGCCGTGAAGGAGGCTCTGGTTTAGGACTAGCCTTAGCACAGACATTCGTGACACAGCACCATGGCATGATTGAATGTAAAAGCCAACCAGGTCAAACATGTTTTACAATTTTACTACCTGTTGAAAGTACCTTAATCAAAAATGCCATTATCGAACAATAATAGTAAAGTGAGTGAATAAAGAGATGAAACCAATTTGGATACTAGATGACGATAAATCGATACGCTGGGTCTTTGAAAAAGCACTCGCTCGTGCTGATTTAGAATTTGAGACTTTTTCTAATACGAATGATGCCTTATCTGCGCTAGAACAACATCAACCACAAGTCATCGTCAGTGATATTCGCATGCCTGGTGGCTCTGGTCTGGATTTTCTAACGGAGGTAAAAGAAAAATTCCCAGAAATTCCTGTCATCATTATGACCGCTTATTCCGATCTGGAAAGTGCAGTAGCTGCTTTCCAAAATGGGGCTTTTGAATACTTAGCCAAACCATTCGATGTTGACCAAGCATTAGATGTGATTAAACGCGCTGTCGATGAAACCTTAAGGCAAGAAGTAGAAACCGTAGAACTCGAAGAAACGCCTGAAATTATTGGTCAAGCACCTGCCATGCAGGAAGTCTTTCGTGCCATCGGACGCCTAAGCCGTTCTCATGCAACCGTACTCATTAATGGTGAATCTGGCAGCGGTAAAGAGTTAGTAGCGAGTGCCTTGCATAGACATAGCCCAAGAGCTAACAACCCATTTATTGCCATCAACACAGCGGCTATCCCAAAAGACTTATTAGAGTCTGAACTATTTGGTCATGAACGTGGCGCGTTTACAGGTGCACAAGCTGCAAGGCGTGGACGTTTTGAACAAGCTGATAACGGTACATTGTTTTTAGATGAGATTGGCGATATGCCTGCTGATTTACAAACCCGCTTGCTACGTGTGCTCAGTGATGGCCAGTTCTACCGCGTGGGTGGTCATCAACCAATTAAAGTTAACGTACGTGTGATTGCCGCAACCCACCAAGATTTAGAAGAGCGTGTTAAGTTAGGTCTATTCCGTGAAGATTTATTCCACAGACTCAATGTTATTCGCTTAAGACTACCTGCACTTCGTGAAAGACGTGAGGATGTTCCACTACTTGCTAAGCACTTCCTGCAACAAAGTGCACAAAACCTAGGGGTAGAGGCTAAAAAGCTATCAGACTCTGCCCTGAAATACCTAACGGCTGTTAATTGGAGCGGTAATGTCAGACAGTTAGAAAATGTTTGTCATTGGCTCACTGTGATGGCACCAGGGCAAAATATTGATGTGGCAGATTTACCGCCTGAATTAAAGGAAACAAAAGCCAAATCAACTACAAGCAACTCATGGCAAGATGCATTAGCGCAAGAAGTGGCAGATGCGCTTAATAGAGGTGAGCAAGGGTTACTTGATGGGCTAACTAAGGATTTTGAACGCGTGATTATCAAGAAAGCGCTACAACATACCGATGGGCGCCGTATTGAAGCTGCTACGCAACTTGGAATGGGCCGTAACACCTTGACCAGAAAGATTCAAGAACTGGGTATTGATGAGTAATATCTTTAGTAGAACCTTTAGACAAGCCTAAGACCTGATAGCTTGGTGTCATTGCGAACGCAGTGAAGCAATCCATATTTTGATATTAATTGGCGTCTTACTTAGACTGTCACGGTCTATCGGCCTCGCAGTGACAAGCCGTCATTGTGAGGAGTATAGCGACGAAGAAATCCAGTTATAAATTTGATTTAAAAAACCTAGACTTTAACTTGTTGGCTACGCCAAACAGGGAAAGAACTATATTTTTGCGCATCAATCTTATTCACAAAAAACACTTGCGCTAAACGAGAATCCTTGAGAGTTTTACCAAAGAACTTATTCGCTGCATGGTAGTGACGTCCTTCATATAAAATCAGTGTGTTATACACATTATTAATCCGCACCACTTCATCAAACATGTCATGATAGGACGTATCCATGACAATCTCACCCTGGTCAAAACGTCTATCATTCTCTTTCAAACACCATTCATATTTCTCTTGGTTAAACTTGTCATTCGGTTTAAATAAAGAAGTACCAGAATCTAATGGCGCATCAGGCGTTAAATAGAGTACTGCGGCAAAGACGGTATTATGGTCCGTATGAATCACGCCTTCTCCATATTCCTCCGATACGCTTTGAAAGCTTGTTGTAATGGACCATCTAGTAAGATCATCACCCGTATGAAATATAGAAATGATTTTTCTATTTGCTTTTTCAAATAACGACTTGTTAATTGTAAATAAATCTTTAGTTCGGCTACCTGGAAAGACGTAATTTTCATCTTTCATTTGATATCTATATTTATATTTTTGACTTAGTGCAAAGCGCCTTACCTCGTCTGGGTTTTCGTAAAAGTTTTCTAGAATAGTAACTGGGTATAAGTTCATGATTAATTATTTAGGTGCTTATCGTATTCATAAATAGACAATTATTTGGAGCAATAAGTTTAAATGACTGCACTGCTAACGGCAACTAACGATTTGCAATGAACCTAGCAACGAAGCAATCAAGCATTGTAGAGATTAGAGTCATATATAGATTGTTATAGCCTACACGAGCTCGCAATGACAGAGTATGGTTATATATGGAAAGTACTCAAAACTCGCTGTCACAAATAAAAAAACGGCAACCGAAGTTACCGTCTTTTTACCTCAAACACAGAGACAAGTCTGCGCTAGATTTATTTTATCCTAGAAGAATAAAATCGCACCTAAAGAGATTGTTTTTGCATCAGCCTTTAAGTCAGTCAGAGCAGTTCTATCTAGATCTCTTTCTGATTCTGAGTACTCAGCAACTAAGTTTAGATGCTTGGTGATAGGATGATAAACACCTAGTGTCCACATACTATCTTCTAACTCATCAAAAACTTCGCCACTGTTACCATCCAAGGTAGATTCGCCATAACTAGCACCGATTTTTGTACCTACGCCAGGAATAGTATATGTTGCTTGTAAGTACCATTGGTCTGAGTCACGTGCATCGCCTGTAGAATCAAAACCATCAAACAATTGAATTGTTTGTCCGATACCTTCACCGTCACCATAGTAAGCTGTTAAACCGAAACCAGCAACATTAACATTAGCACCAATATCCCATGCTGTAGCGCGATCATCACCAATACCAGCAACGTTGAAGTCTACCTTTTGTGAAATTGCTGATGCCCAAACTTTACCAGCAACATCACCAGTCCATGCATAAGAAGCTTTAGCCTCATAAGCAGACTGACCTTCCCCGCGTCCAGTGCCGCCCAGACTACCCAAAGCTACTGCATCTAATGGATTATCAATTGCATTCCATGCTTGAGTTACACCAACTGTGAAATTGAAGCCATTCCAATTAGGTGATGAATAAGCCACTTGTGATTTCCAGTCTGCATACATAAAGCCAGAACCAATACGGCCTAAAGTAGTTGTATTACCAGCTAAAGATCCTGCGCCTGAACCAACACCTAAGAGCGTCATGTCATTCAAAATTGCGTCTGACGCATAAATACCTAGGTCTTTACCAATTTTAATAGAACCCCAAGAAGCATCACCAAATGTTAAAAATGCTTGACGATTTTCCTGTTGTGAACCTTGGAAACCACCGTTTGTAGTCGAAGCACCTGGGTTAATTGAGATAGTAAAACCAACGTCTAAATCATTTTGACGCGTCTTACCAGAAACTGACAGGTAGTTAGGCAACAAACCTGTTGTTATGTTATTTGAGTCCTCGGCATTGCCATCACCTAAACCAAGAGGTGATGCTGCACCACCAGTATCACCACTGAATGATGTGCGTGTGTAGTAAGCGTTTACAACGCCACCGATGTCTAGTGTCCAATCACCAGCTGGGATCATAATACCAGCATTAGCGCTTGAAGCACCAGCAACTAAGGCTGCTGCAACTGCTAATTTTAACTTGTTGTTCATGTAATTCTCCTAAAATTTTACTTAAAAGTTTTTTACTACTTTTTTACTGCTAAAACACCCTCATTTTGCTTTATAACTTTTATAGAATTACTTCAGCAAAGAGAAATTTTTAACTTCCCTACAAACTTGTTAAATTATTAACATTCATTTACAAGAAGGTTGAACACAGTATGCCAAAGTCATGCAGTGCCTAGCAACTATTTATGTGCTTTTACTTTACTTTTTTGTGTTCCTGTTGTGTTGTTACAACAGGAATGGCTTTAAAACTCTAGAATAGAATATTCTGTCTTTCCTTTTCATTCTACAGCTAAAGTTTCTTTTAGCTTTATAACATCATAATCACTGGTTATCACGGATTTACCAATCCCTTGTTGTAGCACTAATCTGATTTTTCCATCTTGCACTTTTTTATCCAAGCCCATTAAATCAAGGTATTTTTCTACACCTAATGCTGGCGCGGCTTTATCAAGATTGGCAGTTTTAAATATCGCTTTAATCCTGTCCGCATCCTCGCTATTGAGCCAACCCATTCGCTGCGATAATTCTGCCGCCATGACTGTCCCTGTGGCTACAGCTTCACCATGCAACCAAACGCCATAGCCCATCGCATTTTCAATGGCATGACCAAAGGTATGCCCTAAATTAAGCAAGGCACGCTCTCCTGCTTCTTTTTCATCAGCTGCTACCACTTCAGCTTTATTTTGACACGAGCGATACACCGCTTCAGCCACCACAGTTTCATCCAATGCCATCAACTGTTTCATGTTTTTTTCTAGCCAGCTAAAAAACTCGGCATCACGAATCAGACCATATTTAATCACTTCTGCCACACCCGCCGACAACTCGCGAGGGGGTAGTGTTTTGAGCGTATCGGTATCAATCAGCACGACTTTTGGCTGATAAAATGCCCCGATCATATTTTTGCCACTAGGATGATTGATGCCTGTTTTACCGCCGACACTAGAATCTACTTGTGAAAGCAGCGTCGTTGGAATTTGAATAAACGGCACACCACGTAAATAGGTCGCAGCAGCATAACCTGTTAAATCCCCAATCACACCGCCACCAAGTGCGATTAAGGTTGCATTACGTTCACAACGCGCTTCAATTAATGCATCATAGATTTTGTTTAATGTCTCACTATTTTTATATTGCTCACCGTCAGGCAAAATAATTTCAACCACATTGAATCCTTGACTGCGCAGTGGGTCAGTGATTTTTCTCATATACAATGGCGCCACCGTTGTATTGCTAATAATGGCGACTTGCTTGCCGGTGAGATGCTGAGTCAATAATGTTACTTCGCTTAGTAAGCCAGTACCAATATGAATTGGATAAGAGCGCTCAGCTAAAGAGACAATGAGTGTTTGTTGTGTCATGCTAGTATTGATTTCTTTATTTGATTAACAAGTGTGCTGGCTGGCTGATGTCCAGTGTCGAGAATCATATCCGCCATTTCCGTATATATGGGGTTGCGTTCTTGATATAAGGTTTCCAACTTTGCTTTAATATCCACGTTTTGCAACAATGGGCGCTGCTTATCATGTCGCATGCGTTTATATAAGTCATTAACTGTGGCGCGTAAATAGATAACACAGCCATTCTCTTTAAGTACTTTTCTGTTCTCTTGTGCTAATACAGCACCACCACCAGTTGCTAATACAATATTTGTTTGATGGGCCATTTCTTCAATTACGGCTGCTTCACGCTTTCGGAAACCTGCTTCCCCTTCCAGGTCGAATATCACTGGAATTTTAACACCTGTGCGTTTTTCTATTTCATGATCTGTATCATAAAATGTTTTGCCCATCTGTTTGGCCAGTTGTCTACCGACTGTTGTTTTACCAGCACCCATCAAGCCGATAAAAATAATATTGCCATCTAGTGACATCATAAAAAATGCCTATCAAAATAATGATAGGCATTTTAAGGCAAAGTCAACGTTCTGTCAGGTTGACTTACTGATACTTAACGTAAGTCTAAACTATCATCCATAATTTTAGGCGTAATAAATATCAATAATTCTGATTTATCATCCTGTCTAGTTCTACGTTTGAAGGCATTACCCAAAATTGGGATATCGCCAAAGAAAGGTACTTTTTCAACTTGATTTCGCTCTGTCTGTTCGTAAATACCACCTAAAACAGCCGTTTCTCCATTCGCAACTAATACTTGTGTTTTAACGTTTTGCGTATCGATGGATGGCACACCACCAAAAATCTCTCCGACACTCTCTTTTTTAACCTCTAAATCCATAATGATATTGTTGTCTGGTGTGATTAGAGGCGTTACTTCTAAACTCAACTCTGCCTCTTTAAAAGAAACAGCGGTTGCACCACTACTCGATGCTTGCTGATAAGGTATTTCAGTACCTTGTGCGATTTTAGCAGTCTGCTGATCTGCAGTTGTGACACGTGGACTTGACACAATCTTACCTCGATTGTCCGTTTCTAGAGCGGTCAACTCCAAATTCAACAATAATCCGGCAGGTAATCGGAATAAACTGAAGGCTATACTACCTGCACCTGCTGCCGTTACAGGCAGATTACTGTTTAATCCAGTTGTGCTACCTACTGTACCAGTAGCGGCATCACCAGTGTCAGACAGCGTACCGCCGACATTTAACTCATTTTGTCCTGGTGTAGTTGAACTTTGCACACCAAACCTTGCGCCAAGACTTTTACCAAATTGCTCGTCCGCTAGTACCAGTCTGGACTCAATCATCACTTGGCGCACTGGAATATCGGTTTTGTTGATAATGTCTTGCACTTCAGCTAGTTTTTTTGCCGTGTCTTGTATAAATAATGTATTAGTTCGCGGATCCCAAACAGCACTGCCACGGTTAGATAAAATACTCCTGTTTTGACCACCCGTACCGCCACCAGAATTTGCCCCCGTTAAGATATTTTTGAAGTCTTCTGCTTTTTGATACTTTAGTCTAAATACTTCTGTGACTAACGGCTCTAAATCTTCTATTGCTCTTGATGCCTCTAGCGCCGCTTTATCTTTAGCAGCAACTTCCTCTGTAGGTGCAACGGTGATGACATTCCCCACCTTGCGCATGGTCAAGCCTTTGTTCTGCATGATAATATCGAGTGCTTGATCCCATGGTACATCTTTAAGCCTTAAAGTTAGATTTCCAGTGACGGTATCACTAGCTACAATATTCAATCCTGTAAAGTCAGCAATCACTTGCAACACAGAACGTACTTCAATATTTTGGAAGTTCAACGATAACTTCTCACCTGAGTAGCCTGGTTTGGAACCTTTGACTAATTGATTTGGATCTTCTATTACTGGTCTTACATCAATAATAAACTTTTTATCAGCCTGATAAGCAGACTGCTCCCAATTTCCTTTAGGCTCAATAACCATACGTCCATTATTACCCTGTTGCATCGTATCTACGTATAGCACTGGCGTGCCAAAATTAATGACATTTAGGCGTCTTTGCAAGTTAGCGGGAACATTGGTATCCACAAAGTCTACGACAATTTGTTTACCTTTTTGCTTGATATTGATGCCTGTACTTGTGTCTGACAGATCAACGACCACACGACCTTCACCGTTCTTACCTCTTGTAAAATCAACATTCGATATTGAATGCGTTTCACCACCGACTTCAGCTTCTGCAAAGCGGGTTTCTGCAGCAGTTGTAGCGACATTACCTGCAGCACCTTGCAGCACAATCAGCACATCGTTACCATCAATTTCAGCGTTATAGCCGACTGATTTCGACAAATTGAGCACCATGCGTGTACGGTCTTTGGCTTGTGCAAGTGTTACGCTTTTTAATGCACCTTGTTCACTTTTAACGTTATTTTTATTTAGTCCATTTCCTGTTCCAGGAAAGTCCAAGGCAATGCGGGCTGGATTTTTTAGGGTAAAGCCAGCTGGAGGATTGGCTAATGGTTGTGTTGTCTTTACACGAATACTGACACGCCCACCTGACAATGGCGAAAAGTCTATACTTTCAATATTGTTGCTAAATGCGCCCGTTTCAGCGCTAGCTAGACTCATCATACCAATGGTTGCAAACAGTATGATTCCCACCCATTTTGCTATATTTTTAATCATGTTCATTTCCATTTCATTATTCTTGCAAATTAATGCTAGCATCGCGTTCAATCCAATCACCGCTCACATCGTCTTGAACAACCTCTTTAATATTGATTTCGTTTTCGCTAATTGATGTAATCAACCCAAAATTCGGGCCTAAGTAATTGCCTACTTTTACCCTTTGCAAGGCTTCATCCGGTGTTTTTATCAGCGCATACTTTTGCCCTTTTTTACTAAGTGAGCCTACAAAGTTTAAACTTTCCAGAGGAAAAGACTCTAGGGCTTCTCTCGGCCTATTGGTGTTTGGTTGCAATGAACCGCCACCAGATTTCACTTTCCTTGATTTAAATGGATCATATAAGGCGCCATCAACGTTATATTCTAGTGGCGTATAAGGTAAAACCTCTGGTAAAGGTGCAACACTTTTACTCATATTATTGGCTGAATTTGCCATAAACTGATCCAAATCATCCCCTTGACTTCCATCACACGCAGGCAGTAAGAACGACAGTAATAACAGGAAAAATAGATTAAAGCGCATTATTTACGTCCTTTTTTCTGTTCTGCCGCACGCTTGCTGGCAATTTCAGACGAATCTAAATAACGATAGGTTTTCGCCACTGCTTCAAGCATCAATGCTCCACCGCCATTTTTCAAATTGCTCTTAACGGGCGCAATAGAAAGATTATTGAGTGTAACAATACGTGACAACCGTGACACGTCTGTCGCAAATGCACCGATATCATGATAGTTACCAAGTAGCTTAATTTGAATAGGCATTTCAGCATAAAAGTCTGCAACAACTTCTTGACCAGGTTTAAACAATTCAAACTCCAACCCACGGCCAAGGCCAGACTGGTTTATATCTGTTAGCAACCCATCCATTTGAGAGCGGTCAGGTAATTGCTTTAAAAGTGCGCCAAATGTTTTTTCAATATCAACCATTTGCTGTCTATATGCTTCAATTTTTACTGCCTGGCTTTTTTTAGACAGAAAAGTTTGTCTTAACTCTTGCTCTTTTGCCTCTGCTTGGTCAAAAGCATCAATCTCACCACTCCACAATAAAAAATAGCCGCCCGCAACTATAAGCAAGCCGAGGACACTTAGCAGCACCAGTTTCACTGGAACTGGCAAGCTTCCCATATTATTAAAATCTATATTATTAAAATCATCAAAATTCATAATCCGGCGCCTATGTTCTAGCCATTTGCTGGAGAGTCCCCAGCCTTCTGTGCTTTAAGCTGTACTTGTAATGTAAAGTCATTTTGTTTGATGCCATTAACAGTAGCAGCCTTAATTTCTATCAGCACTGGCGACTCTAGCCAGTTAGATACTTCCAAATTTCTAACTAATGTCGCAACGCGTGCATTCGTATCTGCGACACCTTGCACAGTAATCACATTGCCAACTTGTTTAATACTTTTTAAGAACAAGCCTTCTGGTAATTGACGCGCCAATTCATCCATTACGACTACAGCCTGGCTACGATTGGTCTGCAAATTTTCTACAATCTGCTTCCTTTCTAGCACACTATTAATTTGGTCTTTAAGTTCTTTGATGTCTGCTATCTCGACATCTAATTTTGCGATTGCTTGTTCAAGTCTTGTATTTCTGTCTAGTTGCGCTTGCTTTTTAGATCCAAGATAAGTCCAGCCGACAAACACAATTGCGGAAGCCAACACTGCTGTAAACAAAGCCATTAACCCAAATTGTCGCTGCCTCTCAGCGCGCTTAATCTGACGGTGAGGTAGTAAATTAATCCGCATCATTTAATCTACTCCTCGCATGGCCAAACCGCACGCAACCATCAATGCTGGCGCATCTGTCGTTAATTGCTGATGCTTAACCCTATTTCCTAATGACATGGCATGAAATGGGTTGGCGATAAGGGTATTGACCTGCGTTCTATCTTGCACCGCTACATCAATCGTTGGTATTGCAGCACCACCACCAGCCAACACGACATGATCAATTCGGTTATACTGCGTTGAGCTAGTAAAAAACTGTACAGCACGCGCAACTTCTGTTGACAATGATTGAACGAAAGGCTGTAACACTTCAGATTCATAGCTATCTGGCAAACCACCTTTACGTTTTGCGACCTCTGCTTCCTCAGCTGATAGTCCAAATCTTCTTTGTATTTCTTGCGTAAGCTGTCCACTACCAAACGCCTGCTCACGAACATAAACGGATTTATTATCATGTAATACATTGATATGCATCATCGCCGCACCCATATCCACAATCATGACAGTTTGCTCTTTTCCAGAGTTTGGTAACTGCGAAGCAACTAAGCTATAAGCAGCTTCAATTGCATAGGTGTCAACATCCATCACTGTGACTTTTAAACCTGCATCCTCTGCTGCTGCAACACGATCTTCAATTTTTTCCTTACGTGCTGCAGCGATGAGCACTTCTGATTCTGTTTCATTATTTGGTGCTGGGCCAATTACCTGAAAATCGACATTAACTTCTTCTAACGGGAAAGGGATATATTGATTCGCCTCAGCTTCTACCTGCACTTCCATCTCTTCTTCACGCAAATCAGAAGTCAGCAATACTTTTTTTGTAATGACTGCAGATGAAGGCAAGGCTAATGCTGCTCGCTTTTCTTTTGATCCAAGCAACTTCCAAGCGAGTTTAACAGCATCTGAGACTTGCTCTAAACCAACGACATTACCATCGACAATTGCATCTTTTGGAATTGCTGCAACAGAATATCCTACCAAGTGATAAGCGCCAGCTCCACTACTTGATAGCTCAACCATTTTCACGGCGGATGTGCTGATATCCACACCAACTAATGGTGGCGTTTTTTCACTAAAAAAGTCGAATTTCAAATTAAAATTCTCTTTCTATATTCGTTAGTTACGTTTAATTGCAATAATTTACATTAAATCCTAGCAACAACATATCTTAGTGTAAAGCGATTTTTCACTTAAATGCTACACTTAATCCATTTTGTTAAGATTGTGTTGTTTCCACGACATTTGCCTTTGTATTAAGGTGAATGTTTAGTTTTGGTTAATTCGCATATGCTTATATACTGTCGCTTTATTGGTTTTGATAAAACAATTTAGTTATGATTTTGAAAAAATGGTGGCACTTTCTTATTTTATTTGTACTTGTTAGCGGTATAGCCTTGGCCGCACTCGCTGCACTTTCAGTCACCCTTATTTACCCCACGTTACCATCGTTGGAAACTTTAACCGACTACCATCCAAAACAACCTCTCAGAGTGTATTCGGCGGACGGCTATTTAATAGGTGAGTTTGGTGAAGAACGTCGCGCTTTCACTAAAATCGAAAACATCCCACAGAAAATGAAAGATGCTGTGCTTGCTATTGAAGATAGGCGCTTTTATGAGCATGGCGGCATTGATACAAAAGGGGTGTTACGCGCATTAAAAAACAATATCACTGGCAGAAGCCACGAAGGGGCAAGTACGATTACCATGCAGGTGGCGAAAAATTTCTTCACCGGCCCCAATAAAAAAAGAGATATTTTTATCAAGATAAAAGAATCTCTATTAGCGCTTAAGATTGAAAAGGCCCTCACAAAAGATCAGATATTAGAGCTCTATTTGAATCAGATTTATTTGGGTCAACGCTCATATGGCTTCTCGGCAGCAGCACAAGTCTATTTTGCCAAACCTCTGAATGAATTAACCTTAGCTGAGGCAGCCTTATTAGCTGGCTTACCAAAAGCGCCTTCTGGATATAATCCTTTTTATCGTCCAAAAAAAGCAATCGCTCGCCAGCAAGAGGTTTTGAGAGATATGCATCGTTATGGCTTAATTAATCAAGACCAATTTGATGAAGCCATGGCACAAGAGCTCGTTTTTAAAAGGGCTGAGAAAAGTAAGCGCGCTGTGAATGCTGACTATGTTGCTGAGCTTGCTCGCCAGCTATTGTATAAAAAATATGGGGATGACATCTATAATGGTGGCCTTAAAGTGCACACAACAATTCTCAAAGCCAATCAAGAGGCCGCTAATCAAGCTGTCATTTCAGGTATTTTGGAATATCAAACTAGGCAAGGCTACAAAAATGCTGAGAAATGGATTGATTTAACTAAGTTAGATGCAGACAGTATTGAAGAAGGGATGAAAGACGCCCTTTCCAATATGAGAGAATATAACGGTTTTATTCCTGCTATTGTCACAAGCACTTCAAACGAATCTGTTTCTATATTTACAAAAAAAGAGGGGAAATTAAAGATTTCTGGTACAGGCTTGAGTCTATTAAAAAGGAATCTAGCGTTAAAAGACACAACAAAACATTTGATTAAACCCGGGTCAGTCGTTCGTATTATCAAAATAAAAGAGGGGTGGCAGATTGCACAGTTGCCTGAAGTCGAATCAGCACTGGTTGCATTAAACCCACAGAATGGTGCGATTACAGCCTTGGTAGGTGGTTTTAATTTTAGTAAAAACAAGTTTAACCATGTGACGCAAGCCTACCGTCAAGCGGGCTCAAGCTTTAAGCCATTTGTTTACTCGGCTGCTTTGGAAAAGGGGTTCACTCCTGCCAGCATTATTGAAGATGAGCCGATTATTATGTCTGCGGAGGAAGTTGGGTCTAAAGACGAGTGGTCACCTAAGAACTATGATAGCAAGTATGACGGCCCAATTCGCATGCGAACTGCTTTGACCAAATCCAAAAATGTCGCTTCTATTCGTATTATTGATAGCATAGGGCCGCGCTATACGCAGGATTATGCAGCTAAGTTTGGCTTCTCACCTAAACATAATCCAGCCTACTTAACGATGGCATTAGGAGCAGGAGAGGTCACACCTCTCGGTTTAGCTAATGGTTATGCGGTATTTGCCAATGGTGGTTATCGAATCAAACCGCATTTAATCGGCAAGATTACGACAAGTGAAGGGAAAGTGATAGACGAGAAAAAATATCCTGTTGCGGAAAAAGACGCACCGCGCGTCATTGATGGACGTAATGCCTTTATCATGACATCTATGCTTCGCGATGTAATACAAAGAGGTACGGCCACGCGTGCGAAAGTATTAGGTAGACAAGACTTAGCTGGCAAAACAGGTACGACTAATGATCAGTTTGACGCATGGTTTGCAGGTTATTCTCCACACGAAGTAGCGATTGCTTGGATGGGATACGACCAGCCACAAACATTAGGCAGAGCTGAAACTGGTGGGCGTGCAGCGTTACCTATCTGGGTAAAGTATATGGAGACGGCGCTAAAAGGAAAGCCAGATAATCCATACGAAGTGCCTGCGGGGGTGATGTCATTACGTATTGACCCTGTGACAGGTACGCTTGCTGATGACTTTGATGATGAAGATGCGATTGATGAATACTTTTACCATGAAACCCCTCCCCCACTGCTTGAGCTGGACTTGCCGCCATTAATGGATGCCTTTGAATCGGCATTTCCACCAGATAATTTGCCGAACAATCCATTACAACCGTTTCCACCAAACACGAAAGCACCAAGTACAACACCATGGAATGCGCCAGGTAAAGAGTTACCTGATGACGCAAAGGCACCTAGTTTGCCAGAATCCAGAGGAGCACAAACCCACAATAGTAATAAGCCTCTTGAGACGCAAACAGAACCATCACAACAAAATGCTGATTCTGCCTCTAAGTCTCAAAACACGCCAAAACCGCGAAAAAGCACTAATAGTATTGACAACGCACGTAGTGTATTAAACCCTTCTGGTTATTAAGTCAATTTCATAGCAAAATGGTACGCGAAAGCTTAGACCACTTAAGACAGGTCATTGCACAAAAAGCTGCCAGAATGATGGTAGAAGATGGCATTCATGACTATGCATATGCTAAGAAAAAAGCAGGTCGTCAATTAGGGATACTCGAAAAAAGTGTCTTACCCAGCAATGCTGAAATTGAAGAAGAGGTTAGACTCTATCATCAGCTATTCAATACTGACGACCAACCCCATGAATTACAGAGGTTACGTAAAGCAGCGTTAGCTACCATGCAAATTTTTGAGCGGTTTAACCCTTTTCTGACGGGCAGTGTCTTGGATGGCAGTGCAGGTAAAAACGCACTAACGGATATTTACCTTTTTGCCGATAGTGCAAAAGATGTTGAAATTTTCTTACTCAGCCAGCAAATACCGTTTGAGAGTAGCGAAAAGGCTTATCGTATATCAGACAGACCCAGCAAAGATAAAAAAGACAAAGTGCGCAAAACTGTACCTGTTTTTACACTAGAAACAGAATATGGGTTGCAAAAACTGAGTGTTTTCGACTTTGATGATATGCGCATCGCTACTAAGAGACCTAGTGACGGCACTAACGCATCTAAGGCTAATATAAGTGATTTACAACGGTTAATTTAGCGTCTAGAAATTATTTAGAAAAGGAGCGACTTTGGATTTTCATTACTTCATTTACCAAAGCACAGCCGCAGATCACTTAAGCGCAAATGAAATCGATTCTATCTTAGCATCTGCTAAAGCTTTTAATAAAAAGTCTAATATCACAGGTGTGCTGCTCTATGACGAAAGCAACTTCTTGCAGTTTATTGAAGGACCCAAATCGGCAGTGAGTGAGGCTTATCAACGTATCAAATCAGCAAGCCAACATCATGCAATATTTGAGCTTGCCAATGAGCCGAGTCAGAAAAAATACTTTAAAGATTGGGACATGGGTTTTTGCAAAACGACAAAAACAACCATGCAAGCTATTGCAGATGCAAACTGGGTTAAATCGATTCAAAATTTGAGAAAACATAACGCAGAGTCTGATGGACTAGCACTGTTGTTAGACTATTGGGACTCATTTAAACAAGATACTGAATCCTAAATAAATCAGCCTTTCAACCACCGAGCCACATCCATTGCAAAGTAAGTCAATACACCATCTGCACCAGCACGTTTAAACCCTAATAAACTCTCCATCACACAAGCTTGCTCATCCAGCCAGCCATTTTGTGACGCCGCTTTTAACATCGCATATTCACCACTGACTTGGTACGCATAAGTGGGGACACCGAACTCTTGCTTAACCCGTCGAACGATATCTAGGTATGGCATGCCAGGCTTCACCATCACCATATCAGCACCTTCCTGCAAGTCTAACAAGACCTCTTTAATGGCTTCATCTGCATTTGCAGGATCCATTTGATAGTTATATTTATTACTTTTACCTAAACTGGCCGATGAGCCAACGGCATCCCGAAACGGTCCATAAAAAGCAGAGGCATACTTGGCGGAATAAGCCAAAATACGTGTATAAATATACCCCTCTTTTTCCAATGCATCTCGAATTGCACCAATGCGACCATCCATCATATCCGATGGGGCGACAACATCTGCACCAGCCTTTGCATGACAAAGTGCTTGCTTGACTAATACATCAACTGTCTCATCATTGAGGACATAACCATCATCATCAATGAGACCGTCTTGTCCATGTGTAGTATATGGGTCTAATGCGACATCAGTAATCACCCCTAAGTTTGGGAATGCTTCTTTCAAGGCTATAACTGTTCGCGGCACCAAACCATTGTTATTGAAAGCTTCTTTGGCCGTCAGACTTTTACCCTCTTGAGGTACAACAGGAAAGATTGCAATTGCTGGAATTCCTAGTGCTACACATTCCTCCGCTGTTTTAAGCAAAACATCGATACTTTGTCTTTGCACACCGGGCATAGATGGCACCGCCTCTGTACGATTTTCACCTTCGAGCACAAACACTGGATAAATTAAATCATTCGTGGTCAGCACATTTTCCCGCATGAGTCTACGAGAAAATTCATCCTTACGCATACGGCGCGGACGCGTTGCTAGCAATTGATTAGCCATAAAAATCCTTACTTTCTTCAAGTGCTTACACTAAAATATTTGTTTGTAAAACTCACCATTTAATTTTTGCTGCTGTATTTAGCCTGACTGAGGTTAGCCAAATACCTTTTTATACTCAACGCCGGGGTCTGGCTGACGCATAAATGCCTCTCCTACCAAAAACCCATTGACGTTATTACTACGCATTAGCGCAACATCCTCCGCTGTGAAGATGCCTGACTCTGTAATCACAAAACGATCTTCTGGTAATTTTTCTAATAAATCTAATGTTGTTTGCAAGGATACATCGAAGGTACGTAAATTGCGGTTATTGATTCCGACTAGCGGCGTTTCTAATTGTAACGCCAGCTTCAGTTCTTTGCCATCATGTACTTCCACCAAAACAGCCATACCAAGCTCATGCGACACCTCTTCTAGCAACTGCATTTGTTTTAATTCCAGTGCTGCGACAATAAGCAAAATACAATCAGCACCCATTGCTCTGGCCTCGACCACTTGATATGGGTCTATCATAAAATCCTTACGAAGTACAGGAAGACTGCATGCTGCACGTGCTTGTTTAAGGTAATCAGTTGAACCTTGAAAATATTGTTCATCTGTCAATACAGATAAGCAGGCAGCACCCGCTTTTTCGTAACTTTTTGCTATTTCAGCAGGATTAAAATCTTCTCGTATAACCCCTTTTGATGGACTGGCTTTTTTAATTTCAGCAATCACAGCGGGTAAGTCGGCTTCATCTTTTTTGGCTAAATTGCCAACAAAATCTCTTGGCTCAGGCTGCGCCAAAGCCTCTTCATGAATGCTTTTTAACGATTTAATTGCACTTGCTTTTGCAATTTCTTCCCGCTTGGTAGCTAATATTTTGTTTAATATATCTGACATGTTGTTTTAATGCTGCTTTCAAAAATATCTCAATAAGTTTATTGATATGTTTTTCCGTTGTGGATAATCCAACCGGGAGTATGTTGGCCTTGTGGATCATGGTGCGTCCAATGTACTAGACCACCTTTCGGGTTATAACTATACTCACCTCTAAAAGCAACTTTATCGCCTGCTTGCAACGCGTTGATGCGTGGTGCGAGATCAATATTATGTGCAAATAGCAGCGTTTGTCCGCTATTCAACTCAATTAAGAACTTTTGATGTCGTGAGCCTTTGTTGTCATCTGGTAATAATTTAATGACTATACCATTGCCTTCCACCATTTCATCATCAGCTTTTTGCGCAAACAATGCTTCTGGTGAAGGATATTGTTGTGTCGCGTTACTATGCTCAATCACATCTTGTGACACTAAATATTCAGTTGAAGTTTCAGCTGGCGAGCAAGCGGCGAGCAGTAAAATATAGAATAAGATAACGCAGCGTATCATTGTCACCTCTAGCGTGCCTGCAATGCCTCAAGCTTAGCCAGAGCAGCTTTACTATCAATCATTTCGATTGCTTTTTTAATACCCTCGCTAAGTGTAGGCGCAATACCAGCCACGTAAATTGCAGCACCGGCATTTAATAAGACAATTTCTCTTGGTGCGCCACTTTCCCCATTTAATACACGCATCACCATGACTTTTGATTGTTCTGCATTCTGAATCTGAATCTCCTGTAACGCATGAATCCCTAAGCCAAATTGCTTAGGGTTAACGACATATTCAGTTACCTTACCATCTTTGAGCTCAGCAACGTAAGTGTCGCCTGTGAATGAAATCTCATCCATGCCATCTGCTCCATGAACGACTAGTACATGTTCACTACCCAACTTTTGCAACACATGCGCAAGCCTGGTAGTCAATGTTTTGTCAAAGACGCCCATCACTTGACGCAGCGCAGAAGCGGGGTTTGTGAGAGGTCCCAGCAAATTGAAAATAGTCCTTACGCCTAACTCCCTCCTAACTGGTGCTGCATACTTCATAGCACTATGATGGTTCGGCGCAAACATAAAACCAATCCCTATTTCATCAACACTACTAGCGACTTCTGCTGGCGTTTTGTTGACATCAACACCCAAGACCTCCAAAACATCTGCGCTGCCACAGGTCGATGAAACTGAACGACCACCATGTTTTGCAACTTTTGCACCTGCTGCGGCTGCAACCAATGCGGACACTGTTGAAACATTGAATGTTTGAATACCATCACCACCTGTTCCACAAGTATCTACAAGATGCGAAGTATCTTTTATCTGAACCTTTGTAGACAACTGACGCATGACTGTAGCTGCTGCTGCTATTTCCTCTACCGTTTCGCCTTTTAATCGAAGTGCGATAAGTAGCGCCGCAATTTGTGCAGCACTTAATTCTCCAGTCATGACTTGTTGCATCACTGACATCATTTGGTCATGCGATAAGTCCTGCCTATTTAATAATTGATTCAGTCTATCTTTAAACATTATGGATAAGCTTTAATAAAGTTCTCAAGTAATTTATGGCCATGCTCAGTTAATACAGACTCCGGATGAAATTGCACACCCTCCACAGGCAATGTTTTATGCCTGATACCCATAATTTCATTATCATCTGTCCATGCTGTTATCTCTAAGCAATCAGGCATACTTTCTCTTTCAATGACTAATGAGTGATAACGTGTTGCCGTGTAGGGATTAGGCAAACCTTTAAATACGCCCTCATTGTTATGGTTTATCAAGGACGTTTTCCCATGCATCAGCGTCTTCGCTTTAACAATTTTACCGCCATAGGCTTGACCGATACTTTGATGGCCTAAGCAAACACCCAGCAGTGGAATTTTACCAGCAAATTCACGAATTAATGGCACTGATATCCCAGCCTCGTTAGGTGTACATGGCCCAGGTGAAATAACAATGTGTTTTGGCTTGAGCTCTGCCACCTTCTCTAAGTCAATCTCATCATTTCGAAATACTTGTACGTCTTGGCCTAACTCGCCAAAATATTGAACGAGGTTATAGGTAAAAGAATCATAATTATCAATCATTAATAACATGTTTATTATTCCTTAATCTACTTCTAGAACCTAAACCTAAGGCTCTATACAGGAGATACATTTATTTTTTGTTTCAATAACGCATTCAGTGCATCTATCTCAACTGGTCGACTGAATAAAAACCCTTGAAACTCCATACACCCATACTGACAAAGCAAATCAAACTGCTCTTCCGTTTCAACTCCTTCAGCAATCACATTAAAACCTAATGCTTGTGCCATCAATACAATTGCTTTAACAATTTCAGCATCACTTGTATCAACGGCTATGTCTCGTACAAAAGATTGGTCTATTTTAATCTGAGTCAAAGGTAATTTTTTTAGATAAATGAGTGAAGAGTATCCAGTGCCGAAATCATCTAAAGAGAAATGAACGCCTAAAGCGCGAAGCTCTTGCATTTTAAGTGCGGCATCCATCAAATCACCAACTACCACGGATTCTGTTAATTCAATTTTCAATAGGTTTGCATCAGCGCCCGTTTTTTCTAAAATATTTTTCAAATCTTTAACAAAGCTAAGCTGCCTGAACTGCTTGGCGCTGACATTAACCGCCAATCTTATATTTTTACCGTACTCGGTTTGTTCCCATAATTTCAATTGTCGACAAGCTGTTTCAATAATCCACAATCCAAATGGAAGTATTAAACCTGTCTCCTCAGCTATTGGTATAAATTCATCTGGCGGAACCATCCCTACACCTGGTTTATTCCAACGTAAAAGCGCTTCAACACCAGTGACCGCTTTATTTATATCAACCTGAAACTGGTAATGTAAACTCAGCTGGTTAAGATCCAAAGCACTTCTTAACTCATTTTGTATGTGTGCCTTGCTTTCAAAAACACTTTGCATATCAGGGTCGTAAAAGCACAATGTGTTACGTCCATTCGATTTTGCTTGATACATAGCAGCATCTGCACGCTTTAATAACTCATCTTGCGTGATTTCAAACCCAGAAAACATACAAACACCAATACTTGATGAAGTATGATGCTCCACATCATTCAAAATATATGGTAAACGTATAGTATGAAGTAGCATTTCTGCTATTTCACGCGCAAATAGCAGGGCAATATCTGGTTTGTTATTAAGATTCTGAAGTAGTATTACAAATTCATCACCACCTAAACGGGAAACAGTATCATATTCTCTTAACTGCGCCTTAATTCTTTCTGACACTTGAATGAGAAGCTTATCACCCACAGCATGTCCACGAGTGTCATTCAAAGCCTTAAAGTTATCCAAATCAATGAACAAAATCGCGCCACAGTTTTTTTCTCTAGCACTGTGTGCAAATGCTTGATTAAGCCTGTCCAAAAACAACCTTCTGTTTGGCAGTCCAGTAAGCGGCTCATAAAAGGCCAGCTTATTTATTTCGTCCTCTGCATTTTTTTGTACAGTAATATCTCGTATAAAACCCGTAACTAAAGGTGCATCTTCACTCTCTACCGATGTCAGAGTGAGCTCAACTGGAAACTCTGTGCCATCAGATCGCATTGCAACTAACTCTATACGTTGATTAAATAGTCTATTTTGGCCAGTGGCAATGAATTGTTGATGCCCTTTGCGATGCGCCTCTCGTGATGATGGTGGAATCATCACTTCTGATAAAGACTTGCCTATCACCTCATCACGCTGGTACGCAAATATTCTTTCTGCTGCTGGGTTAAATTCTACAATTTCTCCTGCTGCGTTAATTGACACAATTGCATCTAGCGCGCCATCAATCACTGCTCTAAGTTTCGTTTCACTGGCAATGAGTGCCTCTTCAAATGCAATCCTTTCAGATTGCATAATATGAACAATCAATGCTATCAGCATCAACACACCGATAAAAACCCACAATGAAATAATACCTTGATGAATATCAGGATGATAAAAAGGGCCTTTGCCATTTATAGTACTCAATACACAAATCACTGAGAGGCTAATTACTAATGTAGATGAGGCAAAAAGTCCAAAACGCATAGAAATGAGAACAACTATTGGTAAGAGGGTGATTGCTAGTATTGATATTTGTCCAGCGGCACTGATCTGCATCTCAAAAACGATCAACTCTATTACCAATACAAATAAGCACCAGCCAAAAAATATTACCTTAGCTTGCCATAACTGTTGAAACGCTTTTTTCGAAAATGCAAGCAATAATGGCAATGCCATGAGCACACCCACCGTATCCCCTGCCCACCAAATTAGCCATGAAGAAATCAAACTATCATGTTTAATGATTTCAGCATAAAACAAATTAGCAACACCGTTTGATGCTGAAAGTGTCATTCCTAATGCAGAAGCACCAGCGACTAAAAACACGTCTTTCATGCGCGATAAATCGAGACTTAATTTAAGCTTAGAAAGTAGCTTAAACGTAATAATCGGGCCCAATGTATTGCCAATTGCAATCGATAGGGATAGTAAGACGGACGTACCAATAGATAGGTTTACTAAGAATGCCCCTACAAAGATTGCTATGCAAAATTTAAGTCCACCTTTAAGAAGGGCATAGACTGCAATGCCAGTTGGCAACCAGATCAGCGTCACATGCGAGCCAATATAGGGCAACATTAGACCGAGCTTACCCGCCAAAAAATAAGCAAGAACTGTGATTGCTAGCGCAGGTAAAAATGGAATTTTTCTAGCCATGGCTAAGTGGATTTATTTTGTCTTTGGTGAGCAAAATCCGTTGTATCTAATCCAGCTTGCACCATTTGTGCAGCACGAATAACTGCCTTCGCTTTATTTTGTGTTTCTTCCCATTCGTTTTGCGGCACGGAGTCTGCAACAATGCCTGCACCAGCTTGTACATACAGTTTTTTATCTTTAATGACACCTGTTCGTATGGCGATTGCCACATCCATATCGCCATTAAATCCTAAATAACCAACGGCCCCTGCGTAAACACCGCGTTTACTTGGTTCGAACTCATCAATAATTTCCATCGCACGCACTTTTGGTGCGCCTGATACCGTACCTGCTGGAAAAGTCGCTTTCAATACATCGATAGCATCCATATTAGCTTTGAGATGTCCTTCTACATTACTCACGATATGCATGACATGTGAATAACGTTCTATCATCATATTATCTGTTACCTTAACAGTACCCGTTTGCGCAACGCGTCCAACATCATTTCGACCTAAATCCATTAATTGCACATGTTCAGCGCACTCTTTGGGATCAGCGAGCAACTCCTCGGCTAGGGCAATATCTTCCTCGCGTGTTTTACCTCTTGGTCGTGTACCTGCAATCGGCCTTGATGTCACAACACCATCTTCTAAGCGGACTAAGATTTCTGGCGAAGCGCCAACTACGTGATGGTCGCCCATGTCATAATAAAACATATACGGTGATGGATTAAGACTTCTGAGTGCTCTATAGAGGGACAAGGGAGAGCCTGTAAAATCTTGCGATAAACGCTGGCTTAACACTACCTGCATAATATCGCCTTCATAGATATAATCCTGCGCTTTTTTAACAACAGCTTTAAAGTTTTCCTCTCCAAACTCAGAGGCTGCTTTTGTTTCATTGGTTTTCTGTGACTGCGGAATTTTGACGGTTTGACGCAATTGCTGCATCAAGGACTCAATCCGTTGATGTGCTTTATCGTAAGCACCAGCATCCTCAGGATTAGCGTAAACAATGAAGTAAAGCTTACCGCTCAGATTATCTACAACAGCTATTTCCTCAGAAACCATCAGTAATATATCTGGCGTTCCAATGACATCTGGCTTGTTTGTATTGGCCAAACGTTTTTCGATATAACGAATGGTTTCGTAGCCAAAATAACCTGCTAAACCCCCAGTAAATCGTGGTAATCCTTTATATGGTGGGGTTTTGAACCGTGCTTGAAAGGACTGCACAAAGTCGAGTGGGTTTATATTGTCGTGAGATTCCAGAACCGTATCGCCTTGTAATACTTGCACATTAAACTCAGTTGCAACTAGCCGAGTTTTAGCAGGAAGCCCAATAATTGAATAGCGCCCAAAGCGCTCACCGCCTTGAACACTTTCTAACAAATAAGAAAATGGCTGGTTGGCTAATTTAAGGTATAGAGAGAGTGGCGTATCCAAATCGGCAAACGTTTCTTGCACCAATGGAATACGGTTATAGCCCTGCTTTGCAAAGGCATCAAATTCTGTTTTTGTAATCGTTTGAAGCATGTTATTCCTTAAAAAGTTATTGCGATTGTTTCAGGCAAGCGCCTGCGAGTGAAGCTATATCTAAAGATTTAGCTCCACCATCGCCAACTTAAATTTTGATACTTTTTAAGGATACTCACTATTATTGTCCTACTATTTAACTGTTGCTAACGCTGCACGCATTTTGCCAACAATCGTATCGTAGCGGTTAGGATCTGCATCATTTGGTTTGCCAAAAATAGCACTGCCAGCAACAAAAGTATCAACGCCTGCTGCTGCAATCTCGGCAATGTTATCAGGGTTTACACCACCATCGATTTCCAACCAGATTTCACGGCCTGTCTGGGCGGTGTAGGCATCAATTTTTGCACGGGCTTGCTTAGCTTTTTCTAACGTTTGTGGAATGAACTTTTGACCACCAAAGCCAGGGTTAACTGACATCAATAGCACCATATCGATTTTATCCATCACATGGTCTAGATAATGTAATGGTGTTGCTGGATTAAATACCAAACCAGATTTACAGCCTAAATCACGCACCATAGAAAGACTGCGATCAATATGATTAGATGCTTCTGGATGAAAAGTTATAATATCTGCACCTGCTTTAGCAAAATCAGGAATGATGCGGTCAACTGGCTCAACCATCAAGTGCACATCAATGATCGCGCCCGCATTGTGTGACAAATCACGAATCGCATCACAAACCAGTGGCCCAATAGTTAGGTTAGGCACGTAATGATTATCCATGACGTCAAAATGCACAATATCCGTTCCAGATTTAATCACATCTTCAATCTCTTGGCCTAATTTTGCAAAGTTGGCAGATAAAATACTTGGGGCAATTCTATATTCTTTACTCATAACTGTTTCCGTTGTCTGTTTTAGGTAGTCTCTTAAAACGTTATTCTAACCTGAATTACCCAATTTCCGTAAGCGCTTAGCATTTGATTGCGTGAACTAAACCATAGTTTAAACGTTACTTTATTTTCCAACGGCATCAATGACTTGGTAAAATAGCGAAATGCAGCTGTATACGATAGGTGTTAACCACAACACCGCCCCATTAGAGATTCGCGAAAATGTCGCGTTTGGCCCAGACACCATACGAGAAGCTCTGGCAGACTTGACAATTAAAAACGCGAATGAGGCAGCTATTTTGTCAACTTGTAATCGCACAGAAATCTATGTACAGTCTTCGGATGCCAAACCAGTCATCAATTGGCTCGCGCACTATCATCACTTAGAGCTCAACCACATCCAACCTTACACATATACGTTATCTAACCAAGAAGCGGTGAAACATGCCTTTAGAGTCGCCTCTGGCCTGGATAGCATGGTGTTGGGAGAGGCGCAAATTTTAGGGCAGTTCAAGCAATCAGTAAAAACTGCGCAAGAAGCGGGGACACTTGGGACGCATTTACATAAGCTATTTCAGCGTACCTTTGAAGTTGCAAAAGAAGTGCGCACCAATACCGACATTGGCTCTAGTTCAATTTCTATGGCGGCTGCAGCAGTTAAGTTAGCGCAGCGTATTTTCGGCAACCTATCTGAGCAAAAAGTACTATTTATTGGCGCAGGTGAAATGATTGCATTGTGCGCAAATCACTTTGCTGCACAAAAACCAAAGTCCATAACAGTCGCAAATCGCACAATTGAACGCGGCACTGAGCTAGCTGAAAAAATTAATGCAAATGCCATACTATTGAATGACTTACCAGAGTGCTTTGCTGAGTTTGATATTGTTATCACCAGCACAGCTAGCCAGCTGCCGATTGTTGGGTTGGGTATGGTTGAGCGAGCTGTTAAATCTCGACGCCACCGGCCAATTTTTATGGTCGACTTAGCTGTACCTCGCGATATAGAACCTGAAGTGTCGCAGCTGGATGATGTTTTTTTATACAGCGTAGATGATCTTGCGCAGGTCGTCACTGATGGGATTGAAAATCGTCAAGAAGCAGCAATCACTGCAGAAAGCATTGTTGAAGCACGTGTTGAAAGCTTTATGCAATGGTTGCAGAAACGCAATTCAGTACCCACCATTAAAGCTTTGCGAGACCAAGCTGAACTGATGCGTGCAATTGAACTGGAGAAAGCAGTTAAACTCATCCAAAAAGGTGAAAACCCAGAAAAAGCAATGGAGCTACTCAGTATTGCTTTGACCAAAAAGTTCCTACATGCCCCCAGCCACGCACTCAATCAAAGTCATGGTGATGAACACAATCGCTTGGCACAGCTCTTACAACACATATACCAAATCAAGCAATAGGCTTAATACTCTAACTAAATAACCAGACTACTAATTTAAATAATGAAATCAAGCATATTACAAAAACTTGCCAATCTAAGCGAACGCCTTGATGAGCTTAACCGCCTGATGTCCTCTGAAGATATAACCAACAATATGGACAACTACCTCAAAATAACGCGTGAGCATGCTGAAGTGACACCGATAGTTGAACAGTATCACACCTACACACAAACTGAGGCAGATATCAAAGAAGCACACAATATGCTCAGTGATCCAGAAATGAAAGCCTTTGCACAAGAGGAGATTGAATCAGGCAAAAAACGGCTGGAACAAATTGAATCAGAACTACAAAAACTCCTGATACCCAAAGATCCTAATGATGACAAAAATGTCATTTTAGAAATACGCGCAGGCACTGGCGGTGATGAATCTGGCTTGTTCGCTGGAGATTTATTCCGTATGTACAGCCGCTATGCTGAAAAAAATGGGTGGAAATTAGACGTTTTATCTGCAAATGAAGGCGAAGTAGGCGGTTATAAAGAGATTATTGCCAAAATAGAAGGACAAGGGGCGTACTCAAAACTTAAATTTGAAAGTGGTGGTCACCGCGTACAACGCGTGCCAGACACAGAAACTCAGGGTCGCATTCATACCAGCGCTTGTACCGTAGCCATATTACCAGAGGTAGATGAAGTGGCTGATGTGGTCATCAATCCTGCCGATATCCGCTTAGATACCTTTCGCGCCTCAGGCGCGGGTGGTCAGCATATTAATAAAACCGACTCTGCTGTACGTATCACCCATGCGCCAACGGGCATTGTAGTGGAATGCCAAGATGGCCGCAGCCAACATGCGAATAAAGCTCAGGCAATGATGGTACTAGCTGCGAGGATTAAGCAAAAAGAAGAGGATGCACAAAATGCTAAGATTGCGAGCGAACGTCGCAACCTTATTGGCTCTGGAGATCGGTCGCAACGCATAAGAACTTATAACTACCCGCAAGGCCGCATTACTGATCATCGTATTAATTTAACACTGTACAAAATTGAGGCTATTACTGAGGGTGAATTAGATGAGTTAATTGTGCCCTTAGCAGCGGAGCACCAAGCTGATATGTTAGCGATGCTGAGTGAAGAAAACTAAAAATGAATATTCATGCCGCATTACATGAGGCATGTGCTGCGCTTAGAAAAACAATTGACGCAAACGAAGCAAAACGAGAAGCGCAATTACTTTTAGAACACTTGTTAGGTGTTAACCATGCTTGGTTGATTGCACATGCGGATGAGAAAATTGCACAAGTAACGTATCGTCAACTTGAAACGCTGGTTCATCGCCGCATCGCTGGCGAACCTATTGCTTATATTTTAGGTGAGCGTGAGTTTTATGGCTTAACTTTAAAAGTCACCCCAGACACCCTCATTCCGAGACCTGATACAGAAACACTCGTAGAAGCCGCATTAGCCTTAATCCCAAAAAGTGGCCCTAACACAATATTAGACTTAGGAACGGGGTCAGGTGGCGTAGCATTAGCGATTGCAGCACACAGAATGCAAACAGAAGTGATTGCGGTGGATGCTTCTGAAAGCGCATTAAAAATAGCTCAAGAAAATGCTAACAACCTAAATATTTGCAATGTTACTTTTTTACTCAGCAATTGGTTCGACGCACTAACAAATCAAAGCTTTGATGTAGTTGTCAGCAACCCGCCTTATATTGAAGAAAAAGATCCACACTTAAATCAAGGAGATTTGCGCTTTGAACCAATATCTGCCTTAGCTTCTGGTCATGATGGTCTGAATGATATCAGGCAGATTGTTATCGATGCAAAGCAGTATTTACAGCCAAATGGTTGGTTATTATTAGAACATGGGTACAACCAAGCAACAGCAGTTGCCACACTACTTAAAAATGCGGAATTTCATGCTATACAACATGTCCAAGACTTAGCTGGTATCGAACGTGTAACGCTGGGTCAGCGTTGATGCTTTAGCATAGATATTGCTAGAGCACATGTGTTCACGTTTCAAAACGGAGGTGCATAATGGACAATACACAGTCAATAAAAGGCATTCTGTTTGATTTAGACGGTGTGCTTTATATAGGTTCAAAGCCAATAGCAGGCGCAATAGAAGCCGTTGATAAAATCCGCGAACTTGGTTTGAAATGCCGCTTTGTGACTAATACAAGTACCCAAAGCATTCAATCAATAAGAGACAAAATTAATGCCATGGGCTTTAATATGGTGCAATCTGAAATACTATCTGCACCACAAGCTGCTGTTAAATATCTAGAAAAACAAAACAATCCCATATGTCGTTTACTGCTTGCTGATGATGTAAAAAAAGATTTCTCTCAATTTCCTCAGTCTGACAACGCTGCTAATTACATTATTGTAGGTGATATTGGCGGTACATGGACCTATGCATTACTCAATGAACTTTTTACTTGTTTAATGAATGGAGCCAAGTTGATTGCTATTCATAAAAACAGATTCTGGCAAACAGAATCAGGATTACATATGGATATTGGTGCTTTTGTGGCCGGATTGGAATACGCCAGCAATACCAATGCATTGCTTATTGGGAAACCTTCACCAGCTTTTTTTAATGCGGCGCTATCTGATATGCAACTTGGCAAAAATGAGGTCTTAATGGTTGGCGATGACATTGACTCAGACGTTGGCGGCGCCCAACAATTTGGTATTAATGGCGTATTAGTTCGTACAGGGAAATATAGAAAACTCTATGCTAAGGATTCAAAAATAGAACCTTATTTGACCATTGATTCAATTGCCGACTTACCTAACATGCTTATTCGTTAACATCCTTGGGCATGATTATGATTTTTTGATTTGCTGCATAGTATAATACGCGCATGTCAGAAATGAACACTATCGGGATTGTCTCGCCACAAACAGCACATTTTAACGAACCACTAACGTTAAAGTGCGGCGCCGTACTGCCCGAATTTGACTTGATATACGAAACATACGGTAAGTTAAATGCAGACAAATCCAATGCAGTTCTCATCTGCCACGCTTTATCTGGGACACATCATGTAGCAGGGAAGCATCATCCAGATGACAAATATCCAGGCTGGTGGGACAACTTGGTTGGCCCAAACAAACCGCTGGATACTGATAAATTTTTTGTGATTGGGGTGAATAATCTAGCTGGGTGCCACGGCTCAAGCGGGCCAGCAAGTATTGACCCAAAAACAGGTAAGCCTTACGGTGCCAGCTTTCCAATAGTTACTGTTGAAGACTGGGTAGATTCTCAATCCAAACTGGCTGATCATCTAGGTATTCAAAAGTTTGCGGCTGTTATAGGTGGAAGTCTTGGTGGCATGCAGGCACTGCAATGGAGTATTGCTTACCCAGAGCGTATTAAACATGCCTTGGTTATTGCCTCTGCACCTAACCTAACAGCACAGAACATGGCCTTTAACGAGGTTGCTCGCCAAGCAATTATTACAGACCCAGAATTCTATGGCGGTGATTATTATGCACATCATGTTGTTCCCCATAGAGGTCTTCGTATTGCGCGCATGCTGGGACACATTACTTATTTATCCGATGATGCCATGGGTGCAAAATTCGGGCGCAAGTTAAAAGATGCTATCAAGTACAGCTTTGATGTTGAGTTTGAAATGGAATCGTACCTACGCTATCAGGCTGACAAGTTTGCTAAAGAGTTTGATGCAAATACATACATTCGCATGACAAGGGCATTAGATTACTTTGATCCCGCTAGTGCATTTAATGGAGATTTATCAGCTACTTTAAAAAATGTCCGTGCTAAATTCTTAGTTATTTCCTTTACTAGTGATTGGCGATTTTCACCTGAGCGCTCACGTGAAATTGTTAAAGCTTTATTGGATAACGAACTATCCGTTAAATATGCTGAAGTCACAGCTGCCCATGGACATGACGCATTTCTAATGCCCGATAATCACTACCATGCCATCCTACGCAGCTATCTAGATCGGATCGAGGTTTAACATGGCAAATTTCGCAGCTTCAAACCAAATAACAGAATTATATCGTCAAGATTTTGCAATCATCGCCGCTTGGTTGGGCTTTGGCTCTAAAGTGCTTGATTTGGGGTGTGGAGATGGCAGCTTACTCCGCTACTTGCGTGAAGGATTAGAGGTTAAAGGCTATGGCGTTGAAAAAGATGATAAAAACTGGTTAGCGGCAATGAATAATGGCGTAGATGTCATCCAGATGAATTTAGAAGCAGGTTTATCTGAATTTGAGGATAACTCCTTTGATACAGTGATTCTCTCTCAAACATTACAAGCAATGCATAATACAGAAGGCATTTTGCAAGAGATGTTAAGAGTGGGGAGAGAAGCAATTGTCACTTTTCCTAATTTTGGCTACTGGCGTAATCGTATGCAAATCATCACTGGCAAAATGCCCGTATCAAAAGATTTGCCATATGAGTGGTATAACACACCAAATGTGCATTTATGTACTATTGATGATTTTGATGCGCTATGTAGAGATCATCGCATCACCATCATAGAGCGAAAAGTCATCACGGATGGAGACGCAGTTACCTTTATGCCAAATTGGCTCGGTAATTTAGCCATGTACCGCCTCATGCGATCCGATTAGAAACATTTTTGGCTCATCTACTCAGAAAACGAAAAAGTTAATAGAAACCAAGCAAAAACAAATGAGTGCGATGATTAACTTATATCGCTCATTAGGCAGTGGCTGGCACTAACCTACTTTGATTAGCCTCAGGCCCACAATACCTTTGGTAATGTGGGCTTTTTTAATTCCTTCGTCCTCTAAACAATCTATTACTAGAATATATCGGCAGGTATATCCACATCCTGATGGATGGTGTCATCACACCAGTCCACCCAGTTTATTTTGTTTTTTTGTAATAGTGCACGTGCGCCCACGTCCCCCTCTAAGCTTGCGAGCTGACTGAACCAGCCTGATCCAAAAGCCACAGGCTGCCCTCGCTTATCGTTATACCTTGGCGCAGCAATACTACTAGTGCTAGTAATCTTGTTGGATACCTGCTGTATTAATAAGGAGCTAATCCAGGGCATATCGGCCAATGCAATCAACCAGCCCTGTGCTTTTTTTGTCTGATTAACTGCATCAGCAATAGCATGGCCCATGCCGTCTTTTGCACCGATACTCTCGATAACTACAAAGCCTAAATCCTGCAAGATGCTTTTGCGTCTAGTTTGATGTGGTTGTACTACAGCAATGCTATTGGGCAATGCTTGAATAAGCGCCGTCGCACTTTGGAAGAGAACAGTCTTTTTATTGGGTAAAGCCATTAGCAGTTTATCTTGGTTAACGGCATCCTGTTGAAAACGTTTTCCAACACCCGCTGCTAATAAAATACCTTGCATCGTTTTCTACATTTAAATGCGGCAGCTGCTGAGAGAGTCTTCGGCAATATCTAAAGCAGTCTTCGCATCATTTACATTAAACAATCGGTTGGCTTCTACACCATTTTTCACTGCCACTAGCTCGGCCGCTATTGAGACCGCAATTTCACTAGGTGTTTTACTACCAATAAAAACGCCTGCCGGTCCACGCAGATTTTCAACCTGATCTGGCGATACATCGAAAGAAAGTAAGCGCTTACGTCTTTCACGATTATTGCTACGTGAACCTAAAGCTGCAACATAAAATGCAGGTGATTTGAGTGCCTCCATGAGTGCCAAGTCATCCAGCTTAGGGTCATGTGTTAACGTAATCACGGCGGTACGCGCATCTGGTTGCATTTCCATCACAACGTCATCAGGCATTTCACGACGTAGCAATGTATTGGGTACGTGCCAACCATCAGCATACTCTTCACGCGGATCACAAACAGTGACAGAAAAATCCAAACTGAGCGCTATGTTAGCTAACAAGTGTGAAAGCTGTCCGGCACCAATTAAAATTAAACGAAAGCGTGGTCCATATATGCTAGTCAGCACGCCATCTTTGAAGTCTGTGAATTGTTCTGAAGTGGTTTCAAAAATATCACTTTGCTGTGTTTCTATATTCAGCCTACGTGCTACCAATTTACCTTGACTCAATAAAGTTAATACTTTTTGCAGCGCATTCTTTTCTCGTATCGGTTCTATAACCAATTGCATACTGCCGCCACATGGCAAGCCCAAGCGTCTCGCCTCTTCAGCTGTAGCGCCATAAGTAATCAGCTCTACCTTCGATGGCATACCTTCTTTTCTTAATCGGTAAATTAAGTCATCTTCTATACAGCCGCCAGAGATTGAGCCCACAGCACGGCCATCGTCACGCAAAGCCAATAAAGCACCTATGGGCCTTGGTGATGACCCCCAAGTTTTAACCACAGTGACTAGTAATAAATGGCGCCTTTTTTGCAGCCATTCGTGTGCTTGGCTGAGCACCCCTAAATCTTGACTATCCATTGACCTATGCGCTTAACTGCTTACCAATTGGTAAGCGCGTAATATGCTTACCTGTTGCTGCAAATATTGCATTAGCTAACGCTGGTGCAAGTGGTGGCACACCCGGCTCACCGACTCCGGTTGGTTTTTCTGCTGATGGTACGATATACACTTCAACCTTTGGCATATCGGCAATACGTAATACGGTATACCCATCAAAATTATTTTGTTGTACAACCCCATTCTCAAGTGTTATCTCACCTGTTAATGCAGCCGCCAAAGCATAGCCGATACTGCCCTCCATTTGCGCTTTAATCACATCAGGGTTTACAGCAACACCACAGTCAACGGCACACACAACACGCTCGACTTTCAAGTTACCATCACTATCAATTGAAATATCAACGATTTGTGCCACTGGTGTGCTGAACGATTCATGAACAGCCACGCCTCGACCTTGTTTAACCCCTTCCTGCTGCGGAATGGCAGACGCTTTATCGGCTGCAAGACGAAGAACACCCGCGTGACGAGGATGTTTACTTAACAGGCTGAGTCTATAGGCAATGGGATCTTGATTGGCTTCTTTTGCGAGTTGATTAATAAAAACCTCCGTTGCGTAGCCAGTATGTGTACTACCAACAGAGCGCCACCATTGTATGGGCACTTTTACGCTGTCATTGGTTGTATGTAAATCAACTTGTAAATGGGGAATCTGATATGGCAAATTTTGTGCACCTTCTACAGAAGTGGCATCGACTCCATCTTTTACCATGCCACCTTCAAAAGCAGTGCCTTTGGCAATAGATTGACCCACAATGGTATGATGCCAAGCGTTTGGCACACCATTATCTCCCAAGCTTGCACTAAGCTGATGAACATATATCGGACGATAATATCCAGCATGCATATCATCTTCGCGTGACCATACCAATTTGACAGGGTCTTGTGTACCTGCAGCTTTTACAATGCTAGCTGCCTCTAAAATATAATCTGAATGCGGGTTACCTCTACGCCCAAAACTACCTCCCGCATAAAGCGTATTGATTTTCACTTCTTCAGGCGTCAAATCGAAGACTTTTGATAAAGCGAATTGGTCAACAGTGTGCAACTGATTGCCGTTCCAAACCTCACAGACACCATCTTTAAACTGTACAACGCAATTTAGCGGTTCCATTGCTGCATGCGCTAAAAATGGAAATACATAGGTATTAGCAATGACTTTATTACTAGCTTTTAATTGACCTAAGGCATCACCATCTTTTCTAGCGACAGTTCCAGGACTAGTCACTAACTGCTGATACTCACTGATGATTTCATCACTGCTTTTTGCATAGGCTTTACTTTCATCCCACTCAACGACAAGTGCATCGCGGCCTTTTTTAGCCGTCCAATAGTTATTGGCTAATACTGCAACTCCTGTGGGAATTTGCACCACACTAATGACACCTTTAACAGCTTTTGCTGCTTTATCATCGAATGATTTGACTGCTGTACCAAATTTAGGGGGATGCGCAACCACGGCAACCAACATGTTCTCTAACTGAATATCTTGCGTAAAAATAGCCTTACCGTTCGTCTTGTTCTTACTGTCTTTTCGTGGAATGTGTTTGCCAATTAATTGGTAATCTTTTGGATCCTTTAAAGCCACGTCCGTTGGGACTCCCAATGCTGCAGCCGCCTCAGCTAGCTCGCCAAAGTTGGCTTGATGACCATCAGCATGGCTCAGCACGCCAGCTTTTACTGTAATTTCATTTGCTGGCACACTCCACGCATCGGACGCTGCTTGTACTAGCATGGCTCTTACGGTGGCACCCGCTTCTCGCATCTGATCAAATGCATTTTTAATCGCAGAGCTACCCCCTGTCCCTTGATATGGGCCCCAATCTAAATTGTTGTATTTTTTGGCATCCGCCGCTGCCGCCTCTACGTTAACTTGTAGCCAATCTGCATCTAACTCTTCTGCCACTAAAGTCGCTAAACCAGTATACGTGCCTTGTCCCATTTCAAGATGCTTGGCAACCACAGTCACTGTATTGTCAGAATTCACACTAACAAAAGCATTAAAGGTTGATAAAACCCCTTCGTCTACCTCTGCACCAGCCATAGCTGAGTCATTTGGATCTTTTGAGCAGCCAGGTATCGCTATCGCAATAGTGAAAGCAGCGCTTGTTTTAAGAAAATTTCGGCGGGAAACGTTTAGTAGTGTATTTTTCATGCTGTTCTCCTTAAGCCAAAGATTTTGCAGCTTGGTGAATGGCTGCACGTATTCGCACGTAAGTTGCACAGCGACAAATATTGCCGGTCATTGCATTATCAATATCAGCATCTGTTGGCTTTGGATTTGTCGTAAGCAATGCTGTCGCAGACATGATTTGCCCAGACTGGCAATACCCGCATTGCACCACATCCAAATTCTGCCAAGCTTTTTGAACAGCTTCACCCACTTTTGATTCATGTACATTCTCAATGGTGGCAATTTTTTTACCTGCTACAGCAGAGAGTGGGAGTTGACAAGAACGTACTGGCTGACCATCAAGGTGGACTGTACACGCGCCACATAAGCCGGCACCACAACCAAATTTGGTCCCTGTCATTTTTAAGCTATCACGAATTACCCATAATAGCGGGGTATCGTCTGGATAATCTGTACTGAGGGTTTCACCATTAATATTTAAATCGGCCATGTGCGCTCCTTACGATTTTTCTTTGTTGAGTGTGTAATTCTATCCTGCTTGAAGAGTTATTAGATGAACATATTATTAATTATACGCATCCTTTGATAATTCGTATGACTAGTAATTTTAAAGTTCTTTATTCTTTTACCAACCGTACCCCAAACTAAATAACAGTGTTCTATCCATACGTTCACGACCTTGCGCAGGTTGATTTGCGTAATCAACATTGAGTTGCGTCGATGCATTTAAATTATTTGCAATAGGTACTCTTAGCCCAGTTTTACTAAATACCAATGTATTAGCAACATCCTCTAAACTCACTAACACTTCATGTTGGTGAAAGAACTTAACGCTTTGGAAGACTAACTGATCATATTTTAGTGCCCAGCGACCACTAGCATAGCGGTCGTCTTCGGCTTGATTAAAATCAGTACTAATATAGTTAACACCACCCTCAATAGATAAGTTTAAATCTTCTTGTTCGTAAAACTGATAACCAGTACCAATACCAGCACTAGACCGCAAATTAATATCTCGGAACTTATCATTTTCCAGCGAGCCATTTGCATAGACATACCACTGCTTAGTGAGAAAGTGGTCATACTGCGTATATCCTTTGCTATTAAAGGCGGTACTTTCACCATCAGCTTTAGCACGATTGACATAGGCGCCAATGGTATATCGATTCTGTTTTGTTCTAGCAATTGCTTCAGTGTCAAACCTGATTTGACTATTGTCCGTATTACCCTGAGAAGTTGCACCGCCCAAATTGGCATGACCTGACCATGCAACACCTTTACCCGATACTTCAGCGCTCGGGTTGATGTAAGCCAAATCTTTAAGGTCAACATCTGCATTTGTGTTTAAACCTGAAAGCTGGATTTGTGCTCGACCTTCATCTGATTGTTTAATCTCCCCTGTAAAACTAGAATCATTTGCCAGCATCACTGTTACAGGCTTATCTGTACTCAAGCTGGCAATATCAGTCCAAGTTATATTAATTTCACCCGTATATTTAGTTTTGAACACGAGTTTATCGGTCTCTTTTTTGATGACAGTGCCTGTTAAAACATCCCCATTTTTTAATTTAACAGTATCTGCATTTGCCGTCTGACACATAATGACTGAAACAACAGCGATTGTTTTTAATAACTTCATAAAATCCCCTTTAATAAAGTGCGTAAAAATACGAATTGACGCTAACCAATTAGCAAGTTTTTGATGGTATATCGTTAAATAGATAGAATGATCGCAACGTAGGTGGAACGCTTGGTTCCATTGAGAAGCTTAATTTGGGACAAATCACGCACAAAAAAGTTTAATTTAATTGACAACCAGCGTGAATTGAATAGCCATTAAAACTATAATCACATTACACCTAATTACAAATCTCACATATGATAAAGTTGCGTAAGAATTAATATCCACAAAGACACAACATGCCGAATAACAACAGTCACAACAAAACAAAACTTAGCCTAAAAGACGTCTTATTTAATAAACGCATGTTAGCCTGCATGGTGCTTGGCTTTAGTTCAGGCTTGCCACTTTACCTACTCTTTCAACTCGTACCTGCATGGTTACGCACCGAAGGAGTTGACCTCAAAACCATTGCTGTATTTGCACTCATCCAACTCCCCTATACATGGAAGTTTATTTGGTCGCCACTCATGGACCGTTACAATCTGATTGCCCCTATGGGTCGCCGCCGTAGTTGGATGTTGATTACGCAAATTGCCTTATTCGTCACCATATGTGCTTATGGCTTTTTTAACCCGCAACTTAACATTACTAGCATAGCGGTTGTATCAACCTTAGTTGCTTTATTTTCTGCCAGTCAAGATATTGTGATTGATGCCTTCAGACGCGAAATATTAAGTGATGAAGAACTTGGTTTAGGTAATAGTATCCATGTGAATGCTTACCGCGTTTCTGGCTTGGTACCCGGCGCGTTAGCGCTTATCTTATCCGACCATTTACCTTGGTCATCGGTATTTTGGGTAGTGGCTTTGTTTATGATTCCGGGTATTTTAATGACCGTTTTCGCTAATGAACCGCATCGCGCAGAAACACCAAAAACCTTATACGCATCTGTTGTGGAGCCGTTTACTGAATTTATCAATCGTGCTGGCCTGAACCATGCATTGCTAGTTTTACTTTTCATCTTGCTTTACAAACTTGGTGACAGCATGGCAACGGCTCTCGCCACACCCTTTTATATTGACATGGGATTTAGCAATACCGACATTGGCACCATCGTTAAAGGCAGTGGCTTAGTGATGCAAATATTAGGCGGGTTTATCGGTGGTTTCTGGATGCTTAAAGTGGGTATTAATCGCGGTCTTTGGGTATTTGGCATCGTGCAACTAGTCACCATTTTAGGCTTTGCATGGCTCGCTCATGCAGGCCCATTTGAATCCATAGGCATTATTGAACGCGGCATGCTAGCAGTTGTCATTGGTGGCGAAGCCTTAGGCGTTGGACTAGGCACAGTCGCTTATGTTGCCTATATGGCACGTGAAACCAATCCTGCATATACAGCAACCCAGCTAGCCTTATTCACCAGCTTATCTGCGGTACCACGCTCAATTTTTAATGCATTAACCGGCAGCATGGTCGAAGCACTGGGCTGGGAAATGTTCTTTTATGTGTGTACGCTACTCGCTATTCCTGGAATGTTACTGCTGTTTAAAGTTGCGCCTTGGAATACGAGAGGTGCGGATCAGCAAAAAATAGAAGTGTAAGGCTTTGTCAATGTTCTCGACTAACAACTATCCACCCATTTGGAGTTCTAGTCATGCAAATAAATAATATACTTACAGGCCTGCTCGCCAGTTTACTTCTATTAAGCCAAAGCCAAGTCCTCGCTGCTGAATGCTCTGCTAAAAGCGGTGAAAAAACCATTCCTTTATTAGAGCTTTATACCTCCGAAGGTTGTAGCAGTTGCCCGCCCGCAGATAAATGGATTAGCCAAATCAAACATGGCTCTAATGAATTGACGCCACTTGCCTTTCATGTGGATTATTGGGATTACATTGGTTGGAAAGATCAATTCTCTAAGGCTGAGTATAGCGACAGGCAACGTAAAACAGCTGCTTTTGGTGGCGCTGGGTTCGTCTACACCCCTCAGTTTGTTTTTAACGGCCGTGACTTTAAGGGTTGGGATAATAGTCGGTTGAATACTGCAATTAACCAGTCGCAAAAATTAGCTTCACGTGCCAACTTGACGCTTGACGCAATGAGTGCAGAAGATGGCAGCATTACATTAAAAGCCAGTGCTGAGGCGGTTAGCCCTGATGTCATTAAGAAAGCGGACGTATATGTTGCACTATATGAAAATGGCCTAGTGACAAACGTAAAAGCAGGCGAGAATGTTGGTCGAGAACTCCGTCATGATTATGTAGTGCGTCAATTATTTGGTGCATACCAAATCAATAGTCTGAATCAATTTAATAAACAATTTAAGTTGGAACCAATATGGAAAAGCCGTGATGCTGGCGCAGTGATTTTTGTGCAAGACAGTATCAATGGAGAAATCATCCAAAGCTTGGCGTTGGACTTCTGCAGCTAATCTATTTTGATTTGACTGATGATGCCAGCCTCTAACCAACTAGCTAGATATTGTGCAGCTTGTTGCGTTGATGCACCCTCTATTGCTGTGTATAAGTATTCACATAAGTCCCCAAAACTAGCACCTGCTTTAATTTGCAGCAGGGCCTGAAACTCTTGCGCATCTATTGACCGGTAGTGAGAATTCAAATCGGTGCGCCAGACTAAGCATGCGGTATTGTTTTGTTGTGGTGGGGGTGGTGCTTCTTCCGCATTTAATGCCTGCCATATGGGAATCACATTCCATTTAAAATCCAACAATTGTACAGCAGGGTGTAATTTAAACCGTAAGCCACCCCATCTTTCTGTTGGGACAAGAGCTAATTCTTCTAACGTGACGATAGCAGCATCTTCCGCATCAAAAGCCAAACCTAACGCCCATTCAAACTGCGCTAGCTCAGCGGCATAGGGATGTTGTGACAACACCCTGAGTAAATGCTCATCCATACGGTCACCCACCCAACGCATATTACGATATTCAGATGGATATTGGTCTATATATTGCCTAGCTGCGGAATCAAATAAATCATCTCCAAGCAGTAGATGTAATTTAGCATAAGCCGTTGAGAGCACTTCGATAATGCGTAAACGATAAGCATCTGCATAGATAGTTAACCGCTTTTCAGCACCTACTTTTGCATCGTCAATCACCCGCTTTTTGAACATAGTGTAATCTTGATTGATAATGCTGGCTTGAAAGTCAGCTTGTAATTTCGCGAGTTCACTCATGGTTTAATCAAGTCTGCAGTAATATTACGTGCAATTTGCAACTCACCCACAAGATCGCTCAGCACAGGAATGTTATCGTCACGTTCTATCATGGTTGACACTGCACCAAATTTAGAAATAGCATAACGGTATAAATCCCAAACCGGCTCTATCACTAATGCATCATGGGTATCAATAATGTAATCCCCATGGTTATGATGTCCTGCCAAATGTATTTGCTGGACACGTTTAGCTGGTACTCCATCAACAAAAGCTTTAGGTTCAAAGTTGTGATTAAAGCTACTGACATAAATATTATTAACATCCAATAGCAGCAGACAGTCCGCCCGCTCTGCAATTTCGTGAATAAACTCCCATTCCGTCATGGTGGAGTCGATATAACTGGCATAGCTAGAGACATTTTCAAGTAACAGTTGCCGGCCTAAAAAGTCTTGAACGATATTAACCCGCTCAACAACATGTTTTACCGTCTCTTCCGTATATGGCAGCGGTAATAGATCGTGAATATTCTGTCCGTGCACACCTGTCCAACACAGATGGTCTGATATCCATGCTGGCTGAATACGATCTGCTAGATTTTTTAAATCTATTAAATACTTTTGTTCGAAAGCTGTAGTGGAACCGATTGATAACGACACGCCGTGCATCACCATTGGATAATCTGCTCGAATTTTATCTAGAAAATAAAGCGGCTTACCGCCTGGCACCATGTAATTTTCTGACAAAGCCTCAAACCAATCCACATTAGGTTTGGTTTCTAATATTTCGTGATAATGATCTGTGCGTAAGCCTAGACCAAAACCTAAATTAGGTAATACAGTTTTTTCTTGTATCTGCGGTTGTTGTGGTTGCTTCATAAATGACGTGTCATGATTATGATGAAACATGACACGCAAATCACTTTAGATAATTTTACCGCCTTTAGCTATACAATCTGCCTCTGTCATTGCTAAGAAGCCATGCCCTTTACATACATTTTGACCTTTACATGCATTTTCTGCCGTCTTGCAATCACTAGTACCTTTACATGAGTTTAAACCAGCACAGTGTACCTTTGCTTCTGACGAAGCAGTATTTGAACCACTGCTTGCACAACCCGCCAAAATAAGTGCTGCTGCTCCCATCGCTAATAATGCACCTTTACCTGTATTTGTTTTTGCTTCCATTGCCATATTGAACTCCTAAGTTATAGTTTGAAGATTGCTTCTGAAGTAAAGATTCACTACAGTCACTTAGCTTGGTCGTTCAATACTGATTTGACTTACAAACAATTTAAAAATTAGAATAGATTTTAAAATCATTCATAATCAATGATTAACGGCGCATGGTCACTAAATTTCTCTTCTTTATAAACGCTTGCTTGTACTGCCTTTGCCGCAAACGCTGATGTCGCTACCTGATAATCAATCCGCCAACCAACATTTTTAGCATAGGCTTGGCCGCGATTACTCCACCAGGTATAGCAAGCATCAGTCGCATCTGGGTATAACTTACGGTAAACATCCAGCCAACCTACTCGACCAAACAAGTCCGTCATCCACTCACGCTCTTCAGGTAAAAACCCAGAATTTTTACGGTTACCTTTAAAGTTTTTTAAATCTTGTTCTTTATGGGCAATATTCCAGTCACCACATACCACAACATCCCGACCACTAGCTTTTAATGCTTCCATATGTAACATAAAGCGACCCATGACACTGTATTTAAATGCTTGACGCTCTTCGCCACTTGATCCACTGGGTAAGTACAATGAAATCACAGACAAATTACCGAAACGACACTCTAAATAGCGACCTTCATCATCAATATCCTGCTCGTTTAGACCAACAATCACTTCATCTGGCTGCTGTTTAGCGTAAATACCTACACCGCTGTAGCCCTTCTTTTGAGCATAATGAAAGTATCCGTGATAGCCTTTTGGCGACTTCATTTCTTCTGTTAAATTACTTTCTTGTGCTTTTATTTCTTGCAAGCAAATCACATCCGGTTGCATATTTTGCAACCATGGGTAAAAGCCTTTATTAGCAGCGGAGCGGATTCCATTTAAATTCAACGTTATAATGCGCATTTAATTCCTTATTTATACCTATTTATGTCACATAATCACCAAAACTTGTCACAAGACTTTATCCAATTCTGTATTAATAAACAGGTGCTTAAATTTGGCGAGTTTAAAACAAAAGCAGGCAGACTCAGCCCCTATTTTTTTAATGCAGGTTTATTTAATGACGGTGATAGCTTATTAAAACTAGGTGAATTCTACGCGAATAGTATTGAAAAATCAGGTATCAGCTTTGATATGCTATTTGGTCCTGCATATAAAGGTATCCCGTTAGCCGCCAGTATCGCTATTGCTTTTGCAAGAAGAGGTCGAAACTTACCTTATGCTTATAATCGTAAAGAGGCTAAAGACCACGGAGAGGGTGGCACTGTGGTCGGCGCGCCATTAAATGGTCGTGTATTAATCATTGATGACGTGATTTCGGCAGGCACCTCTGTCAGAGAGTCTGTAACAATGATAAAAGCCCATGGCGCAATACCTTGTGGTGTGAGTATCGCATTAGACCGTCAGGAAAAAGGACTAGGCGAGCTTTCAGCGGTTGAAGAGGTAGAAAAAGAAAACTTACTACCCGTTTGTGTCATCGCAAATTTGCGTGATTTACTCAGTTACATTGAAGCAAAACCAGAGCTGGCACACACATTGCTTAAAGTCCAAGCCTATAGGGAAAAATATGGACGATGAGGCCAATGTTGAAAAAAGTGAATCAAATATTGTTTATTTTATTGATTAGCGCTTTCTTCACTACACATGCGTTTGCTGACAAACGCATTTTGAAGTGGGTTGATAATCAAGGGGTTACCCATTATGGTGATCAATTGCCACCTACGGCTGCAGGCAAAAGCAATCAAGTTATCAATAAACAAGGTGTTGTTGTGAAAAGCAACAATCAGCCCGCTGCAAATGAAGAAGATCAAAAACGCAAAAAGGAAATACTGGAGCAAGAGCGTAAAGATAGCGTCCTTCTGGCCTCATATACAACAGCAGATGAAATTGACTTAGCGCGCAAACGTAATTTAGAGATGGAAAGTGCTACGATTGCAGCACTCAAATCACAAAAGACTAATGTAGATGAACGTCTTAATCGCAATATCACCTCTGCGCAAGCATTTATAGATAAAAAACAAGCTGTGCCTGATTATTTAAAAGAGGAAATCAGTATCGCCAAAACTGAAGCTGAAAAATTTGACAATAAAATTGATCAGCACCAAAAAATACTAGAGCAAATTAATCAGCAATATGATGCAGAAAAAGCACGCTTTATTGCGCTGAAAAATAAAGACAAAAAAGACTAACCCAACTTTTTCTTTAAAATAGCATTTACTTGTGCAGGATTTGCCTTACCTTTGGACGCTTTCATGGTTTGTCCAACCAGTGCATTAAACGCTTTGTCTTTGCCAGCCTTATATTCTTCAACCATTGCTTGATTAGCGGCCAGTACTTCATCAATCATCGCTTCAATCGCACCTGTATCAGACACTTGTTTTAGGCCCTTAGCTTCAATAATGGCATCAACATCAGCCTCGCCAGACCACATGGCTTCAAATACCTGTTTAGCCGCATTATTAGAAATAGTTCCATCAGAAACGCGTTTAATCAGCGTTGCCATGACTACTGCATCGACTGGCGAATCAATAATGCTTTTTTCTTCAGCATTTAGCTTAGCCGTAATGCTGCCCATTACCCAGTTGGCAGCTAATTTAGCTTCGCCACCTGCAACGATTACACGTTCAAAATAGTCCGCCACTTCTTTACTTGCCGTTAGTGTCGCTGCGTCATATGCTGATAGTGAATACTCAGTTTCAAAGCGATTTTTCATTGCTTCAGGTAACTCAGGCATTTCTGCACGCACAGCAGCTTTATCGTCTTCAGTTACTGCTAATGGCAGTAAATCAGGGTCGGGGAAATAACGGTAATCATTCGCCTCTTCTTTACTGCGCATTGCTCGCGTTTCACCTGTATCAGGATTAAATAGCACTGTTGCCTGCTCTATCTTGCCACCATCTTCAAGTGCCTCAATCTGCCATTGTGTTTCATAAGCAATAGCCTGCTGCATAAACTTGAACGAATTTAAGTTTTTAATTTCACGCCGCGTGCCAAGCTCAGTCGTCCCTTTAGGTCGTACAGAAACGTTTACATCACACCGAAAACTACCTTCTTGCATATTGCCATCACAAATGCCTATCCATTGCACCAGCTCATGTAGTTTTTTTGCATAGGCAACCGCTTCTGCTGCTGAGCGCATATCAGGCTCTGTCACAATCTCTAGCAAAGGCGTACCAGCACGATTCAAATCAATCCCACTCATCCCTTCTACTGCACCACCAGACTTTAAATCATGCACGGACTTACCTGCATCTTCTTCCAAATGTGCACGGGTAATATTAATAATCTTCTCATAAGCTGGATTTTTACCATCCGCAGACACCTGTATTGTCACCTGACCTTTGCCCACTACTGGGAGTTCAAACTGACTGATTTGATAGCCTTTTGGTAAATCAGGATAAAAATAATTTTTGCGGGCAAATACAGAGCGTGGTGCGATTTCGGCATCCACAGCTAAACCAAATTTAATCGCACAATGTACGGCTTCTTTGTTCAATACAGGTAGCACCCCTGGTAATGCAATACTGACTTCACAAGCCTGCGTATTTGGCTCCGCACCATAAGCGGTTGAAGCACCGCTAAATATTTTTGTGTTAGTTTTGAGTTGGGTATGTGTTTCTAACCCAATGACCACTTCCCACTCCATCATTCAATTCCTTTTGGCATCATTGTATGCCAATCCGTTACTTGCTGATAGGCATGCCCAACATTGAGCATTCTCGCCTCATCAAAATAATTACCAATAATTTGCAAACCGACAGGCAAACCGTTGCTGAAGCCAGCGGGGATACTCATCCCAGGTAAACCAGCCAAGTTCGTCGCTATCGTATAGATATCCTGCAAATACATCGAAACTGGGTCGCCCGTTTTTTCACCTGTTTTAAACGCAGTGGATGGTACTGTCGGGCCCATAATCATGTTGCATTGCTTAAATGCCGCCTTAAAATCATCTGCTATCAGATGGCGAATTTGCTGCGCTTTTAGATAATACGCATCATAATAGCCAGCGCTTAACACATAAGTCCCAATCAGAATGCGGCGTTTAACTTCATCACCAAAGCCTTCTGCACGACTCTTCATATACATATCCATCAAATCATCGTATTCCGCCGCCCTGTGCCCATAGCGCACACCGTCATAACGTGAAAGGTTACTAGAAGCTTCAGCCGGTGCTAGCACGTAATAAACGGGGATGGATAAACTGGCGTTCGGTAGCGAGATGTCGACAAACTCAGCACCTAATTTTTTATATTCGGCAATAGCATCTTGAACGACCTGCTCTACGTTGGCATCCAAGCCTTCTGCAAAATACTCTTTAGGCAGCCCAATCTTTAAACCCGCTAGCGGTTTATTTAGCTCCCGCAAATAATCCTCTTTAGGATGATTTAAGCTTGTTGAGTCTCGTTCATCAAATCCGGCCATGACATTCATCATAAGCGCACAATCTTCAGCAGACTTTGCCATCGGCCCTGCTTGATCCAAACTTGATGCAAAGGCAATCATGCCGTAGCGTGAGACTAAACCATAGGTGGGCTTCAAGCCAGTAAATCCACACAATGAGGCCGGTTGTCGAATAGAGCCGCCGGTATCCGTACCTGTTGCTGCCGCACATAAGCGTGCTGCGACTGCTGCCGCTGATCCGCCACTACTGCCCCCAGGAACACGTTCTTTATCCCATGGGTTGTTTACGCCGCCAAAATAGCTTGTCTCATTTGATGACCCCATGGCAAACTCATCCATGTTGGTTTTACCCAAGTTGACCGAACCTGTGAGATCAAACTGCTGCACCACATAGGCATCATAAGGGGCTATGAAGTTTTCTAGCATTCTAGATCCACAGGTGGTTCTCCAGCCTTCAGCACAAAAAATATCTTTTTGCGCAATTGGAATACCGGTTAATGGTTGCGCTACACCAGCCGCAATCATTGCATCAGCAGCTTTTGCTTGATGCAAACTTTTATCCTCATTGACTGTGATGTAGGCATTGATTTCAGGGTTATATTGTTTGATACGCGCTAAAAAAGTCTGCGTCATTTCTACGCTCGACACTTCTTTTTTTGCCAACATTTGGCTTAAGCTTTTAAGGCTTTGATTAATCATGATTTTTCTATTTGGATTGTTCTGTCTAGTTTTGGAACTTCTATATCTTAACTCAAGGCTACTCGATTACTTTCGGCACGAGATAAAGCCCATGATCAACGGCAGGTGCATTTTCTTGAAACAGTTCCCGCTGGTTATTCTGCGTAATCACATCCTGCCTCAATCGTTGCACGACATCTTGCGAGTGAGACATAGGGATGATACCTGCTGTATCAACCGATTGCATCTCTTCAATCAGTGTCAAAATGCCTGATAACTTAGTCAGTGTTTGCTCTGCTTCTTGATCATTAATCTCAATGCGGGCCAAGTGTGCCAAGCGCTTAATGTCAGGGATGTTTAGTGCCATAACTTTCTTCTATTCTTCTGTTTTTTAACTTTAGTATAATAAACTTGAATTGCGACTTAATTTTAATCTCAATATACGTTATTATACCTTGATTTTAAAGCACAGCTTATGTGTAACGCATGCATTCTAAGCTCAAACAATAACACACAGGAAAAAAACATATGTTAGGTTCGTTAAGCAGCTATTTTTCTAATGATTTAGCCATTGATTTAGGTACAGCAAACACGTTGATTTATTCGCGTGGTAGAGGCATTGTGCTTGATGAACCATCTGTAGTTGCCATTCGTATTGAAGGCGCAAACGGGAAAAAAGTTTTGCTGGCAGTCGGCACAGAAGCCAAAGGCATGCTTGGTAGAGCGCCCGCTAACATTCAAGCAATCCGCCCTATGAAAGATGGGGTGATTGCTGACTTTACCGTAACAGAACAAATGCTCAAATTTTTCATTCGCAAAGCACATGACGCACGTTGGTTCTCCCCTAGCCCACGTATCATCATTTGTGTACCGGTTGGCTCAACGCAAGTTGAACGTCGCGCGATTAAAGAATCTGCCGAGCGCGCAGGCGCAAAACAAGTATATTTGATTGAAGAACCAATGGCCGCTGCAATCGGTGCAGAAATGCCTGTTGCAGAAGCAACAGGGTCAATGGTGGTTGATATTGGCGGCGGCACTACAGAAGTCGGCGTGATCTCATTAGGCGGCATTGTGTATGCCAAATCAGAGCGCGTTGGCGGTGATAAGTTTGACCAAGCAATTATTGATTACATCCGTCGCAACTACGGCATGCAAATTTCAGAGCCAACAGCAGAAGCCATTAAAAAGAAAATTGGCTCTGCATTCCCAGGCTCAGAAGTGTTAGAAATGGAAGTAACTGGCCGCAACCTAGCAGAAGGTTTACCCCGTAAATTTACGATTTCTAGTAACGAAATCTTAGAAGCCCTGACAGAACCACTTAATGCAATTGTTGGTGCTGTGAAGTCAGCATTAGAACAAACCCCGCCTGAACTAGGTGCTGATATTGCAGAAAAAGGCATGGTCATTACGGGTGGTGGTGCACTACTACGTGATTTAGACCGTCTGCTGATGGAGGAAACTGGACTACCTGTAATTGTAGCGGAGGATCCACTGACCTGTGTTGCAAGAGGCTGTGGCCGAGCATTAGAAGATATGGATAAACTTGGCAGTGTATTTGCACATGAGTAATGGTTGTTTGTTACTACTAAACCAACAGCTCCAACATGCTTAAAGGTGTTCATCAGAAACTAGAGCCCCAACAAACTCCTGCTTTTTTCGTCCGTGGTGCCAGTCCATTTTCACGCATGGTATTTTTCTGTGCGTTGTCGATTATTATCATGGCAGCGGACACACAGCTAAATTATTTATCACAAATACGGCAAGCATTGTACGGTGCACTTCATCCAATCGAGAGAATTGCCAATATACCCAGTGAGCTCTTTCGCGACACGTCGAAATACTTTTCTGTACATAATGAACTTGTGCAAGAAAACTATATGCTTAAACAACAGGCATTCGAGCAAAAGGTAAAACTTCAACGCTTGAACACATTGCAAGCAGAAAATGAGCACTTGCGCAGCTTACTCGGTGGTGACATCCCCATTCATCCATTTGCTGTTCTGGGTGACATTTCACACACGGGTAGAGACCCTTTTAGAAATGTCGTGATTGTTAATCGAGGCAGTCAACATAATATTCAAGCAGGACAAGCAGTCGTTGACTCAAAAGGCGTTATTGGGCAAGTAACACGTGTTTACCCATTTAGTTGTGAGGTCACACTGATTACTGACAAAAACCTCTCTATCCCGATTCAAGTAGAACGCAATCAGTTACGAGCGATTGCTTTTGGACAAAGTGGAAACACTTTAGACATTCCCTACTTACCAACCAATGTCGACATTAAGATCGGTGACAAATTAGTTACATCGGGTATCGATGGCATTTATCCAGCCGGATTAGCAGTGGCAACTGTCACCAAGATTGAACAAGACCCTGAATCACAGTTCGCTAAAATTATTAGCACACCGATTGCACAAGTTAGCCATCATCTTCAACTATTAATTTTGGAGCTACCCGAGTCTAAAGAGCCAGCAGTTAGCCCGCCAGAAATAGACAGCGAAAAAAGTGTCGATAAAAACGAGACTAAAAAAGAAAAGAAAAGGACTAAGCCTCGTGCAAACCCCTAGCTTACTATTAGTTTATACAACTTTTTTCTTTGCCTTACTATGCCAGTTATTTCCTTGGACGGGTCAAGGTGTTATTTTGCGACCTGATTTTATGCTGGTTGTATTGCTCTATTGGCTTTTACGTGCGCCACACCTGTGTCATATAGGCACAGCATGGGTAGTGGGCATACTCGTCGATTTAGCAACAGGTAGCTTACTCGGTCAACATGCGCTGGCTTTTACCATAACCGCATATATTGCATTGAGCTTTCAACGCAGGCTTGTTCTTTTCACCGTCATACAAATCACCTTCTACGTGTTGAGCTTATTATTACTTTCTCGCCTGATTATTTTGATTCTTAAGTTATTCGCTGGCAATGATGTGCCAAGCTGGCATTACTTTTGGCCAGTAATAACAGGGATATTATTATGGCAAATATTACGCTTAGCATTTGGCTCACTTGCTCGCCCAAAATCAAGTCGTTCGGAATAATGTTAGATGCGGTATAGTACAGAGCTCAGAAATTATCAGAATGAATTGCATAATTTCAAGGTACGCTTAGTCGTACTGGGGGTGCTTGTACTTGTCGGCTTTGGTCTGCTCGCAAGCAGATTCTATTTTTTACAGATTGTGCGACACAACCACTATCATACATTAGCAGAAAACAATCGCATCTCAATTGTACCCGTAGCCCCTAACCGTGGACTCATTACCGATAGAAACGGAGTAACAATTGCGCATAACTTCTTTGTTTATACATTAGAAATAACACCATCAAAAGTTGATAACTTTGATGAAACAATAGCCGAAGTGAGCAAACTTGTAGAAATATCAAGTAATGATTTAAAGCGATTCAATAACTTAAAAACGCGTAGTCATGCATTTGAATCTATTCCCATTCGCACCCATTTGAATGAAGTTGAAGCTGCTAAATTTGCGGCAAATCGATTTCGCTTTCCTGGTGTTGAAATCAAATCTAGGTTATTTCGTCACTATCCAAATAGATCAGTGGGTGTGCATATCGCTGGCTACATTGGGCGTATTAATGATAGAGACCTTGAGCAGCTGAAAGAAGACGATGTACTGTCGAACTACAAAGGGACTGACCATATTGGTAAAAGTGGCATTGAGGAATATTATGAAAAAGAGCTGCATGGTACAACTGGGTTTCAGCAAGTAGAAATTAATGCAGATGGCAAAGCTGTGCGCGTACTATCTAGTACCGCACCAGTGTCAGGTAATAATTTAACCTTGTCTATTGACTTAAAATTACAAGAAATTGCAGAAAAAGGCTTTGGTGAAAGACGTGGTGCGCTAGTCGCCATTCAACCACAAACTGGTGAAATTCTCGCTTTGGTCAGCATGCCTACTTTTGACCCTAACCTTTTTGTTGGTGGCATTGATACGCAAAACTGGCGCTTATTAAATGATTCTATTGATAAACCGCTTATCAATCGGCCTCTACGGGGCGTTTATCCGCCAGGCTCTACATTCAAACCGTTTGTGGCCTTGGCAGGACTTGAAGCTGGCAAACGTAAACCACCTTTTAGCATTCAGGATCCTGGATACTTTTCGTTGCCCAACAGTAGGCACCGGTATCGCGACTGGAAAGTAGGTGGGCATGGCTATGTAGACATGAAACGAGCTATCACCATATCTTGCGATACTTTTTTCTATGGATTAGCCGTAGAATTAGGCATAGAAAAGCTAACGGATTTTGTACGGCATTTTGGCTTCGGACAAAAAAGTGGGATTGACATCAAAGGAGAGAATGGTGGTCTGCTACCAACGCCAGAATGGAAACAACGCCGATTTAAACAACCTTGGTATATGGGTGAAACCGTGATTGTGGGTATTGGTCAAGGATACACATTAGTCACGCCGATGCAACTTGCATACGCGACATCTGTCCTAGCCAACAAAGGAAAAGCAATCAAGCCTCACCTAGTTAGGGCAATTACTGACATCAAGTCCGGAAAAGTCATTCCAAACACGCCAGTAGTCAATGACTACATTACGCTTGATGATGATAACCTTGAGATTGTAAAACAAGGCATGATAGATGTAACCTTACCTGGCGGAACAGCGGCTAGAGTTGGTGCAAATGCTGGCTACAGTATTGCGGCAAAAACAGGAACAGCACAAGTGATTGGTATTAAGCAAAACGAAAAGTACGATGAAAAAAACATTGATGAACGGCATAGAGATCACGCCTTATTTATTGCCTACGCGCCAGCAGACGATCCAAAAATCGCTATTGCGGCGATTATTGAGAATGGCGGTCATGGTGGCTCCGCCGCAGGACCTATTGTTAGAGAAGTAATGGATTACTACCTACTAGGAAAACTACCGCCTGAAGTAGATGCAAGTAAAAAAAGTGAACCCGTAGAATACAGCACAATTGATGTGGTAGCACATGATTAACCAAATTTTTCATACTTTATTTAAGCATATTGATTCGATATTAATGAGCTGCCTATTGTTTACGCTGCTTGTTGGATTGTTTGTCCTCTATAGCGCATCAGGACAAAGCTTTGATAGAGTCAATGCGCAGTTAGTGAATATTACAGTTGCGCTCATTACGATGTGGCTCGTTGCTAATGTGCAACCACAACTCATGGAACGTATGGCTTTTCCACTCTATGTACTAGGGATATTGTTATTGCTTGGCGTCGCATTATTTGGCGATATTAGCCATGGGGCAAGACGTTGGCTCAATTTGGGCTTTATTAAAATACAGCCTTCTGAGTTAATGAGGATAGCAATGCCTATGATGCTTGCTTGGTTCTTTTCTAGAAGAGAAACCGTACTCCGTATGACTGATTTTCTAATCGCCTTTGTCATACTGATCATTCCAGTCCTATTCATTTTAAAACAACCCGACCTAGGCACATCTTTATTGATATCTGCTTCTGGTTTTTTTGTTATTTTTCTGGCGGGGCTTAGTTGGCGTTTTATCATTGGTGGCAGTGTAATGATTGCCGCCATGATGCCAATTTTTTGGTCTATGCTACATGACTATCAAAGAAGACGCGTCCGCATTCTAATCGATCCGACACAAGACCCACTCGGTGCTGGCTATCATATCATCCAATCGACAATCGCTCAGGGCTCTGGAGGTCCGACAGGAAAAGGATGGCTTAACGGCACACAGTCTCAGCTCGACTTCTTGCCTGAGCGAACCACCGACTTTATCTTCTCCGTATTTAGTGAAGAATTTGGCATGGTCGGCAATCTGTTACTACTGTTATTATTTAGCTTGATTATTTTCAGAGGCATTGTCATTGCATCACAAGCGAGAAACACCTTTAGTAGGTTACTGGCTGGCAGCATTACCATGACGTTCTTTATCTATATTTTCGTCAATATCGGCATGGTCAGTGGCATACTACCTGTCGTCGGGGTTCCATTGCCATTAGTGAGTTATGGCGGCACATCAATGGTGACCATATTACTTGGGTTTGGCATACTCATGAGTATTCATACACATAAAAAATTAGTTGCATCAGGATAGTTTTAAAATGAAAAAATCAATTGTATTCGCAATCTTATGTAGTTTAATTTTAGCGGGCTGTAGCAGTAGCCCTAAGATTAAGCGCTCTCCACCAGCTCCTGCTGAGCAAAAACCTAGCGATCAGACAAGTGGTGGTGGCTATTACCCAGGCGATGGACCACATGCCAATCCACCAACTAATTTAGACGACATCCCCGATGCGAAACCAAAAAAGGAAGCGCTATATAAATACTCAATCAAACCATACATGGCTTTGGGTAAAAAATATACGCCCTTGGCATCTGCTGATAACTATAAAAAGCAAGGTGTTGCCTCTTGGTATGGAAAGCTTTTTCATGGCAATAAAACGGCTAATGGTGAAGTGTACGACATGTATAGCATGACAGCTGCACACACCATTCTGCCGCTACCAAGCTACGCCAAGGTGACTAATTTAGAGAATGGTCGCTCTGTGATTGTACGCATCAACGATAGAGGGCCGTTTAAGCATGACAGAGAGATTGATTTATCTTATGCTGCCGCTTATAAGCTACGACTGATAGAAAAAGGCAGTGGATTAGTTGAAGTTGAAGCCATTGACCCAGACACATTCAATCAAAAAGAACAATTAACACAAGCGCAAGTTGCTGTACCAGTGGACACGCAGCCAACTTCTCAGTCAGAATTTTTAGGTCAGCACTATATCCAGGCTGGTGCATTTGGAGAGGAATCCAACGCAACTGCATTGCAAAAAAGAATACAAAACCTAAACATTGAAGAAAACACTAAAATTAACCGCGTGTATAATAATGGCTTACACCGCTTGTTAATTGGGCCTTACCAAACGAGAGAAGCGGCTGAACAAGCGGCTAATAATATACGTAATAACCTTAACATTTCAACCATCATCACAATCCAATAAGAAAGACTATGCGACTCATAACTGTACTTTTCATTTCGTTATTATTCCCTATCATTAGTTGGTCAGCCACTGCGCCAGCACCAACGCTTGAAGTTAATGCTTACTTACTAAGAGATGTTAACAGCGGCACTGATATTGTCTCTAATAAAAAAGATGAGCGACTAGAGCCTGCATCATTAACGAAAATGATGACGGCTTATTTGACATTCGATGCTATTCAGCAAGGTCACTTGAAACTAGACCAAGTCATCCCAGTTAGTGAAAAGGCTTGGAAGGCTGAGGGCTCAAGAATGTTTATTGAACCTAGAAAAAGTGTGACCGTTGATGAGCTATTGCATGGGCTTATTATTCAATCTGGCAACGATGCAGCAATCGCCCTAGCAGAAGCAATAGGTGGTACTGAAGATCAATTTGCCATGATGATGAATGCACAATCGAAAAAACTAGGCATGACTGATAGCAATTATATGAATTCTACTGGTCTTCCAGATGCAAAGCATTACACGACTGCTAACGATTTAGCGACGATGGCAAATGCACTGATTCGTAACTTTCCAGAAGACTATAGTCGTTTATACAAACAAAAAGAATATACCTACAACAAAATTAAACAATTTAATCGTAACAAACTACTATGGTTAGATGAAAATGTTGATGGCGTTAAAACAGGGCATACACAAGCAGCTGGATATTGCTTGGTTTCTTCTGCCAAACGCGGCGATACTCGCTTAATTGCCATTGTACTTGGTGCAAAAAATGAGACCATGCGCGCATCTGAAAGCCAAAAGCTTCTTAACTATGGTTTCCAATTTTACGAATCAACACGTGTATATGAAAAGTCTCAAGCAATTTCTGCGATTCCCGTTTACAAGGGTTTCACTAAAACCGTTACTGCCACTGTAGACAAAGACCTGTATCTATCACTACCAAAAGGCGATTATGCGCGTGTTAAAGCAACCATGACATCCAGACAACCGCTGATTGCACCAGTTAAAGCGGGGCAAGCCGTTGGAAAGATTTCATTTACGCTAGATGGAAAAGTTATCCATGAACAAACATTAGTTGCCTCAGAGGCCATCAGCCCAGCTGGATTCTTCGGCAGAATTATTGACAGCATTAAACTTTTGCTAAAATAAAAGACATGACTGAGAACAGCAAAGTTGAGGCGGAAGAAACACTGCTTGAATTTCCTTGTGAGTTTCCTATCAAGGTAATGGGAGAAACGCACATTGACTTTATGTTAGAAATCGTTAAAACAATACAAGAACATGAAGCAAGCTTTGACGAAAAAAAAATAGACACAAAAGCAAGTGCGGCGGGGAAATATACCAGCCTCACTTGTACTTGTTATGTAGAATCAAAACCGCAGCTGGATAACATTTACCGTGCTTTAACCAGCCATCCAATGGTTAAATTTGTACTTTAGCTACAGAGTATATGCCGCTTATTACGCGTAAGCTTGGTTTAACAGATTATCAAAAGACGCTTAAAGAAATGCAAGCGTTTACTGCAAACCGCGCACCTGAAACACCAGATGAGCTATGGCTTACAGAACACAGTAGCGTCTATACATTAGGTTTAAACCGCAAAAATATTCGATTGCCCAACAATGCTATCCCTGTCGTCAACGTAGACCGCGGAGGAAAAATTACCTATCACGGGCTAGGCCAAGTAGTGATTTATTTACTGATTGATTTAAACCGGCGTAAACTCAATGTACGTCAATTGGTCGATACCATAGAAAACAGCATCATTGAATTGCTGGCACAGTTCGATATTACATCCAGTGCTAAAAAAGATGCCCCAGGTGTTTACATTAATCAGAAAAAGATTGCATCAGTTGGGTTGAGATTGAAACGTAACTGTTGTTATCATGGACTAAGCTTAAATGTAGACATGGACTTAGAGCCGTTTAAAGCTATCGACCCTTGTGGTTACTCTGGGTTGGAAGTAACACAAACAAAAGATTTGAATATCAAAGAAACGCCCCAAGCTATGGGAGAATCTTTACTCGAATTACTGAAAAATAGACTATCACTATGACGCAACAAACAAACAATCGTGCAACAATAAGACCACCCAAAAAAGTGGCTGGGGTCAAAGAAATTGATGCGGCAAAAACCTCACGCATTCCAATCAAAATTGTACCGCAACCAATGCTGCGTAAGCCAGAATGGATTAAAATGAAAATGCCAAGTAGTAAGCGTTTTCAAGAAATTAAACAGGCACTACGTAACAACAATTTACATACCGTTTGCGAAGAAGCCAGCTGCCCCAATATTGGCGAGTGCTTTAGTAGTGGCACCGCAACTTTCATGATTTTAGGCGACATCTGTACTAGACGCTGTCCTTTTTGTGACGTGGCGCATGGTAAACCATTACCACCTGATGCAAATGAACCAAAAAACCTTGCGAAAACAATTGCTGATATGCAATTAAACTATGTAGTCATTACCAGTGTTGATCGAGATGATTTGCCAGACGGTGGCGCCAAGCACTTTGTCGATTGCATTAAAGCCATCCGTGCTGCCTCACCTAACATTAAAATTGAAGTCTTGGTTCCTGACTTTAGAGGCCGGCTAGATGTCGCACTAAAAATATTAAAAGAAGCACTTCCAGATGTGATGAACCACAACCTAGAAACCATCCCGCGTTTATATAAACAAGCACGCCCTGGTTCTGACTATCAAAACTCGCTTAATTTACTTAAAGCATTTAATGAAATGTACCCAGACATCCCAACAAAATCTGGCTTGATGTTAGGCCTTGGCGAAACGGATGATGAAATATTAGCAGTGATGCAAGACTTGCGTTCGCACGCCGTGTCCATGCTAACCCTTGGCCAGTATTTACAACCAAGTGAGCATCACTTGCCTGTTATGCGCTATGTACCACCGGATACTTTTGATATGTTTAAAGAAAAAGCTGATGCCATGGGCTTTAATAATGCGGCAAGCGGCCCCATGGTAAGAAGTAGTTATCACGCTGACTTACAAGCAAATCATGTTATATAACAACAATCTATTATAGAGAGTCATTATGGTCCCTCATTTAACAACAGCGCTAAGTGGTCCGCTTCTTGACCTAGAAAAAAAAATGTTATCTTCAATGCCAGATATTGAGCATTGGTTTCGCTCACAATGGCTCAATCATGCAGCACCATTCTATGCATCAGTCGATATTCGTAATAGTGGCTTCAAACTGGCGCCTGTAGACACGAACTTGTTCCCAGCAGGGTTTAATAATCTCAACCCAGAATTCATTAGCTTGAGTGTTCAAGCCGCGATGGTTGCGATTGAAAAAATATGTCCTGAAGCACATCGCTTGCTGATTATTCCAGAAAATCACTCCCGAAATACGTATTATCTACAAAATGTCATTGAGTTAACCAACTTACTAAAAGCGGCTGGTTTAGATGTGAGGATTGGTAGCATATCTCCTAAAATCACAGAACCAACATCGCTCGCCGCGCAAGATGGACACTCCTTGCTCATCGAACCTTTAGTTCGTGAAGGCAACCGTATTAAACTTAAAAATAAGCAATTAGGTGATTTTGATAGCTGCGCCATCTTACTGAATAATGATTTATCTGGCGGGGTTCCTGATATTTTAAAAAATATTGAGCAAAATTTAATTCCGCCTTTACATGCAGGTTGGCATAATCGTCGCAAAACGAATCATTTTACAGCCTATAATCAAGTGATTACTGATTTTGCAGACATGCTTAAAATTGACCCCTGGTTGCTAAACCCATACTTTGAGAGTTGTGAAGGGATTGACTTTAATGCCCGTACGGGGGAAGAATGTTTAGCCACAAAAGTAGAGACTCTACTCGATAAAATTAAAACAAAATACCAAGAGTACGATATCAAACAAGAGCCCTACGTCATCATAAAAGCCAATGCGGGTACTTATGGCATGGGCATCATGTCAGTCAAATCTGCAGATGAGGTGCGTGGCTTAAATCGCAAAAAACGTAATAAAATGTCAGTTATTAAAGAAGGTCAGCAAGTCTCGGAAGTTATCCTGCAAGAGGGTGTTTATACTTTTGAAAGTATTAACAATGCTGTTGCGGAACCCGTCGTTTATATGATGGATCACTTTGTGATTGGTGGGTTTTATCGCGTTCATACCAGCCGTGATGCTGATGAAAACTTAAACGCGCCAGGCGCGCATTTTGTGCCATTGGCATTTGAAAAGCCTTGTACATTACCAGACTGTGCCGGCGCACCAGACACCGTGCCCAATCGCTTTTATGCCTATGGTGTGATTGCACGATTGGCCTTGCTTGCTGCAGCGATTGAGCTTGAAGAAACAGATCCAATCAATAATGACGAATCAATTGCAGCATGAAGCTACTCTTCATTCTTGACCCTTACGCCAGTTTAAAAATAGCTAAGGACACGAGTGTTGCGATGATGCGTGAGGCGTCTAAGCGCGGTTATATGCTATTTGTATGTCAACAACATGACCTTTTTCTACGTAATCAAATGGTGAAAATCCAAGCGCAAGTGTTTCAGTTTACTGAAGGAAATGATTGGTATAGTTTGGGCGATACAAAGGAATATTCACCAGCAGATTTTGACGCAATTCTGATGCGTAAAGACCCGCCATTTGATAACGAATATTTGTATAGTACTTACTTACTTGATTTGGCCGCTAATCAAGGTGGGCATATTATCAATAACCCAAGCGCTGTGCGTAATTGGAATGAAAAACTATCCGTCACAAAATTTCCGCAATTCTGTCCAGAATTTATGGTTACGAGTGAAAGTCAGTTGATTCTTGAGTTTTTACAAGCCAAGCAGGATATCGTTGTTAAACCACTTGATGGGATGGGCGGCACTAGCATTTTTAGGCTGACTGCTGAAGATCCAAATCTAAACGTCATTTTAGAAACCATTACCCAATATGGCAAGCAAACCATTATGGCGCAGCAATACTTACCCGCGATTAAACAAGGCGACAAGCGCATCATCGTGATTGATGGCTCACCGTTACCTTATGCACTAGCACGCATTCCAAAAGCCGGTGAGACACGTGGTAATCTAGCAGCCGGTGGCAAAGGCGTTGCGCAGCCGCTTTCTCAAAGAGACTTGGATATTGCAACCACAATTGGTAAAACGCTTAAAGCGGAAGGCTTATTTTTGGTCGGCCTTGATGTCATCGGTGACTATTTAACGGAAATCAATGTCACTAGCCCAACTGGCATTGTAGAAATCACAGCCCAAACTGATTGTCATGCTCCTAGCGTTTTTTGGGACACATTAGAAGCCAAACTAGAATCTAACGCACACTAGCGTTATAGTAGCGCCTATGCGCTTTCTTTTCCTATTCGTCTCCGTGTTGTTGCTAACTAGCTGCAGCCTTAAAGAGCCTCTATACAACACACAAACATATGTGTTTGGTACGCTTGTCGATATCACTATTTATGGTGAATCTGATGAACGCTCACAAGCTGTTGCCAATACAATCATCAATACCTATAACGAATTGCACCGACGCCTTCATGCCTGGAAGCCTAGCGAAATCAGCACAGTTAACCATGCCTTTTCCCAAGGCAAAACATCTGTTGATGTGAGTCCAGATATTGCACAAATGATTGCTGAGATTACGACACTTTCCAATCGATCTCAAGGTGCATTTAATCCTGCAATCGGTCAATTAATTAAGTTATGGGGTTTTCAAAGTGAGTCGTTTACGCCTCGTCAAATTGAGTCAACAAAAATACAGGCATTAGTCGTTCAGAATCCACAAATGAACGACATCGTAGTCAACGGTAACAAACTCTATAGTAACAATTCATCTGTACAACTAGATTTAGGCGGCTATGCAAAAGGCTACGCATTAGACATCGGCTTAGCTTATTTACGAGCGCAAAAAATCCAAAATGCACTGATTAATATTGGTGGCAACATTATCGCATTAGGAAAACATGGCGATAAACCTTGGCGTGTAGGCATTCAACACCCTCGCCAACCCAATGCAATTGCGTCGGTTGATTTGCCTAGTGACTGGGCTATTGGCACTTCAGGAGATTATCAACGTTATTTTGAGCTGGATGGAAAACGCTACTGCCACATCATTGACCCTGCTACTGGTTATCCCGTGCAAGGGATACAGTCTGTTACCGTACTAATACCACCACAAAAGAATGCAGGTGTTCTCTCTGATGTTGCCTCAAAACCAATTTTTATTGCAGAATCTGATGCACGTGCTGCTGCAGCTAAAGCCATGGGTATTGCGCATTTTTTGATTATCGAATCTGGCAAAAGCTTGCAAGTCAGCGCTCCTATGCAAAAACAGCTAGATTGGCTAGACATTGCTGCTGAAAAAAATGTAAAGGTTATTCAACTTGAATAGTCACTTTCATCATCACAAACCACTTGTCGGCGATTGGCTTATTATTATTGCCAGCATAATTGCTGTCACTATCTTATTCCAAACACTTTGGACAAACAGCCCTGCAAGCCAATTACGGATACGCCAAGGCGACAAAATTATTGGCACCTATGACTTAAATCAAGCAAAAGAACTACACATTCACGGCCCGCTAGGCGACTCACTTATCAGTATTGTACAAGGACAGGTGAGGTTCAAACAATCCCCTTGCAATAACCAATACTGCGTACATCAAGGCTGGTTAAAACGTGCAGGGCAAGTAGCTGTTTGCCTACCCAACCAAGTAAGCATACAACTCATCGGCGAAAGCAACCCGTATGACTCGCTCAACTATTAGTATCACGACCACAAAAGAAGACCATCAAATTGCTAAGCTCACAGCATTGGCAATCGGCTTACATGTGCTTGAGGCTATGTTCCCATCTCCGCTGCCTGGCGTTAAGCCTGGGATTGCCAATATCATTACACTTTATGTATTAATGCAATATGGCTTTGGCACTGCAGCATGGGTCAGCTTGCTGCGTGTGTTTGCCAGTAGTTTATTAATTGGGCAATTCTTATCCCCAACATTTGTGCTGAGTCTTGCCGGTGCATTATTGAGTTTAGGTGTTTTATTGTTTGCACAACATTTACCCAAAAAATACTTTAGTGTTATTACGCTTAGTATCCTAGCCGCCCTTGCCCATATTGCAGGACAATTACTAGTTGTTAGAATTTGGCTCATTCCACATACAGGCGTTGCTTATTTGCTACCTATATTTGCCTTAGCTGCATTGTTTTTTGGTGCGCTTAATGGATTGATTTGCTTGCGCTTGCTAAACAGTAAACATGATTAAAACCCAATAAAAAAAGAGCGGCATTGCCGCTCTCTTTTATTCCGCAACCCTGCTTATGTTACTCTATAATCTCACGCCATATAGAGCGTTTTAATTGGAAACCAGTTCCTGTACCAGAAAAAGGTATGTTCGGTATCAATTTGGGATTTTTATCGTCCGCAACGACATTAGAAACCTTAGGTTTTCCATTAATGTAAACAACATTAAAGCCTACACTAGGCGCAGATGTACGTAATGAAACGTTGCCACCAGTTACAGCTAACCCAGTTCTATAATCAAGGAAATTAAACCAACCATATCCTGCAGGTTGACAAGCAGTAGAAGTAGGTACCGTTGTTGGTACTAGCAAGGTTCCAAGCACAAGTTGAGATGCGACATTTTGACGCTCCCCTGTATCAGGAAAGTCAATATACCAACCATTTCCAGAAACAAAATTAACCGGATTATTACTTGAAGAGGTTCTAGCATCTGGATCCGTAGAACTGATAGTAAGTGTTTGTGCAACTAAGGAGTTGCGAGCATTTGTTAACGTGACACTTGCTATACCATCATCCTTAATCGCATAAAGCGTCTGCAGGCTGTTATCAGAAAGATCCGCCACTTCTAAATACTTACCTGTACCAACAAATACCACCTTTTTGTTGTTAACTAAACCCAATTCTGGCGCGACTGTAATCGGTTGAGAAACTGGAAATAATAATGTGTTATCTTTTAGATTAGCCAGTTTAAATACTGAGTTAGTATCAATATTAAAGCGCCATAAATTGCCATACAGATCTCCACCATAGACCGAAGTAGCAATATTATTTTTCTCTGCTTCTTCCGCATAAGCTTTTATTTTTGATAAACCACTTGGTGTAGTGGTATTGCCAACATTGGAGGCTATACTATTCAATCTATTCCCCGTAAAAGCATCTGCTACATATAAATAACCTTGACCATTTCCGCTGGTATATTGAACGGTAGGGTTGAATTTTGTGGATGATAATCCATAAAAGCTATTTGCATCACTGATATTGTTATAGCCTGATGTAAACAGTACAACCCATTTATTATCCGTATTTCTTTTTGTTACAACGGGGTTGCCAAACGTGTAGCCTAAGTTTCCATAACCTGTTCTATTGGGGTCTATCTCCCATAGTAAAACTGGATTAATTGGGTCGGTTATGTCCAATGCATAATAACCTCGACCACCCGCGTTTAACCCTCCAATTAAGATTGTCCGCCAATCACTAGCAGTAGCAGTTGTGCAATCAACAGCTACGCAAATATCCGAAATTGAAACCGCACCATTCACATAATATGCATGTTTAGCGCTGTAATTAGCATCTGCCAATTTCCATAAATTCGGGATTACCATTGTTGGTATATAAGCCCATCGCTCCGTCAAGGTATCCGCATCGAACGCATGTAACATACCATCATTTGACCCTACATAAACCGTTTTAGCGCGATTCGCATTATTCGTTTTGAAAGCTTGATAACCAGGGTCGCCATAATTAAATGTAGGCTGTCCAATAAATGCTGGTTTTGAGTCAATTAAATCACCCAGAGTAGCCTCACGTTTACGAAAAACGCGATTATCTGCAACTGATGCCCCCTGCTCAAAGCCATTTTGGCCTCGTAGATATGCAACTAAATTATCCCCAGTTGCATTACTTTGTTGAGTTGAGGTTAAAGTTGCCCATTGTGATAAATTTGCTGCAAGAAACGGCGTATCAAAATAGGTCTGCTGTGCACCAGAAAGATTTGAAAAAGTAAAGTCCTGCAAAGTGCCGCCATTATTTATTTTAATACTTCTTGAGTCTGTAAAGTTAGATACAAGACTTTCCATTGTTCCATTACAGCTTGAATCTACTGGCACTTTACAATCTGTACCATCTAATGGCACCTCACATGCAGCGGGATCGGTTACACCAGTTGTGACACAGTTATACCCACCGGCACCGTCAGATAGAATCGTTGCAGGTGCAGCGCAACCACTAAAAGAGATGACATCTTCAACACATGTAATTGGAGAGGTGTCTATTTCTCCAGATGTTGTATCAATAGCTCTTTTTTCTAAATTACCAATCCAGTAGCCTGATGTATAACTTGCAACATACGCAAAGTTATCCCCTGAGACTGGGTTTAAGGTACTAGTAGCGGCTGCCGCACCCGTACCTACTTTTACTTGAATAGAAGCAACGGCCTCTTCTAATTGTTTTACCAAATCAGAAGGATTTTTTGCACTAAAATAAGTGCCATCGCCATTTACAGCCGCATGCCACAAATCATCAATCCGTTCAGCTCCACCATTTCCAATAGGGTCTGACCAATTTTTAGTGCCATTCACTATCTCGGCATAATCACCCGTACTAGAGGTATCATAATCCGTAGCATATGCAAGCGTTCCGTCAACCCCTAAGCCAAGTGTTAGCGTGACCATGGTTTGCTTTTTATTTGGAGAGCTAGCAGTTGAGTCTGTTTGACACACCCCAGGCGCGCCACCGGAACCGCAATTATTCAAAGCAGGTGTGCGCAAATCAGTATCGCGGTAATATTTTGCAACATCAGCAAGCGTGTTTGAGCGTGCAGGATTGCCCTCACGTTTTCCTGCAGGTGTTCCTGCCGCCGAACTATCTAAATTACCTACATCAGAGCTACCATTTAACGCTTTTGGTCCGCCAGCATAAGTTGAAGTTTCATCTGCAGTATTCCAAAAACCATCAGTCGTTAGTAGGGTAAAATTTTGCTGACACTCATATTGAATCGGGTCAGTAAACGTACCATGAGCAGATGTTTTGTTGGCATAAATACGGCCTGCAGTTGAAAGTGCACCACGTAAGGGTGTATTCCGGTCACTGGGTGTGCTAAATAATTTAGCATACCAAGTCGCTTTGTTTGCTGGGGTGAATTCCCTAATATTTAATGACCTTGAACCTAGAGTAGAGGTCGTCATATAACCAACTCTGAAATCATTACCTATATTTTTAAATGCCAAACTTGTCGATGTTTTCATCATTTGCGCACGGGTACGATAATAGGCATACCAATTAGCATAATTTGTCATCTCTTCTATATATGTACAAGTTGATCCAGCACAATCTAAGCGTTCACCTGCTTTAGTAACAGCATTTGGATAAGGATAGCTATTATTTGATGGTGTAATAGTTGTTTCTAGCCTACCTCCGGCGACTGCTGGCGGAAGACTAAAAGCATTGGCAACAAAATTTAATGTTCCACTGCTGGTGCAAAGCGATGGGGTAGCAGTAGTTGCAAATGGCGCATAGATTGTCACAGTATCACCATTTGCTGTTGCAGAAAAACCGTTATTTCTTTGTTCAATACTCCATGCTGTTTGGGAAGCAAGTGTAGATAAAGAGTTCGATGTATTTGTTTGAAATTGCATTATTTGGGTTCCATTGACTGTCATACCACAGACTCTTGGAGTATTCCACGCACTAGTAAACCTTACGGTTGTAATATAAACCCCTGGAGGTGCAATCGTTGCAGGCGCCCGTAAATCATCAAATGAGCCAGAAATTCTGGCAGCTTGACATGCCCCTGCCACAGGATTTGGGGTAGCATTTGCATCAGCATTTGACGCATTATTACACCACCGTATTGGCGCAGGGAAAGAATAGGTTGCATTTGGTGCACTTTGCGTGTTGCAATCTCTTAAATCAGCTTTTTTACAGAATTCTGTTGGAATCGTTGTCCAGAATTTAGGTCCTGCACCACCATTCAAGTCTTCTAAATTTGTTGTTGAGGTGCTCTCATATGGATCTCTTTTCACATTTCTCCAGTTTGGCTTGCTGCTAAAACTTGCTCCTGTAGCAGTGCTGACTCCTGTTTGGCTTGGGTAAGTTGCTAGATCTAATCCGCTGTTAGTGAAATTTGCTGGCGGGGTATATCTAATTGCTGGGTTATATTGGATAGTATTAAAACTCGCATCTAACTCAAACGTGTCCCCTGAGTTAGCCCAATCTGGCATATAGTCTCTACCCATACTCCCTGAATCATCCATAACAAACAGTAAATTTGGTTGAATAGGGACTGTCGGGCTATTTGCTAGAGGTATCGTCGCCAAGTCTAATGGTGCCGCCTGTACCATATTGGTCATCAAGCTTGTTAAAACCAAAAGCAAGCTAAGAATTTGACTAAATAAGTAGGATGATTTAATTACATTTCTCTTCATTGGAATACCCCTAATATACATACGCTTGCGTGTAGCTAACTGTGTTTTTTGCGCCAACTGACCGAACGGTTACTCGATACATAGGACTTTGCGCACCACTTACTTTTGCGCCAGCCTCGGTAGCATCTTTTACGCCTTTACTACCCGTTCCTACTTCATCCTCACCAAACAAACAGGTTTCTTTTGCTGGAGCCAATTCATTCCGACACATCCGCTGCACGATGACTCTAATACTCTCTGAACCTACGCTAGCAACTGCTAAACTATTGTTTGCTGCCCAAGTTGCATTATCTTTTAAAACAGCTATATCATCTAAATTAGGCGAAGTAGGGGCTAGAAAAGTGGCAAAATATCCGTTGGCTGCACTACTTGTATTTAATACATCAGCGTTAGCTATTGCCTGTGCATTCAATCGAGTTAAGGCTTCCTCTATCCCTTGGTCGGCTGCTATGACGGATGACTGTTTAAATGATAAATTTCCAGTAATCAATGTATTCGTATCTACCGAACGTATAAGTGCTACTGCTGCTAAAGACATCACAACCAAAGCGATTAATGCCACAAACAAAACGACACCCTGTTGGAATTTAACAAATGTTAGATTTTTGCGTTTCATACTGCTTCCTTAGACCAAAGCATATTTCTTAATGGAATAATTGTTTCAAACACTCTGTACCTATAATTGGTCCCACCGATTGTATTTAAATTAATAGCGGGCGCAGGAGAGGCAACAGAAGGACCCGCTGATGTGGCATCCCATGCACATAGCCCTGAAGGGTTAGCGGCAGTTGTTGAGCTGCACGCAGTTGTCACTGCTTCTTTTTCTAGTAACCCATTACGTAAAATCACTGCTACTCTTATCGCCTTTATGCGATTGCGGTTTGCGACAGAAGGCGCTGCCCAAGTTGCGCCGGTAGCATTGACCCACTGATTCACTTGATTACTATCGGCAGTTGCAGAAATACCATACTGTGCTTGTAAGCTCACCACTTCTGAAACAATTGGTTGGCCGTTCAATAGTAGTTCATCATTCGCATTCAACTGATAAGTATAATTTTGCCAATTACCCATACAGGCGATTTTTGCGTTGTTTACCAGTGGTGCACCCGCAGGAGCCCATGTACTTAACTTAATATTCACATCCGTGTCAGGGCTACCATTCCCATCTGCAATCGTTGTCATTTGACACGAGTTGCCATCCATAATTAATGCGACATCATTATCATTACATCCAATATTGTTCTCTACATTAATCCCCGCGCCTGTCGCACCAGTAGCATTAATAATTTTGACTGGCACAGCACCCATAGCAGTGGTACTGTATCTAACCGTAATTACATCACTGCCATTATTCCCAGTACCATCATTTATCACTAAAGGAAATAAATTGGTGCTATTGTTTGTGGCGGCATTATTATCTGGATCATAATCAGCAAATGCCGCGCATTTAAGGGAGCTGTTTTCTTTATCAGCCATAGGTAAAGGTAGGCCGTATCCTGCCATTTGAATATTTCTTTGTATATTCATTAAAGCAATGGTGCCATTTGTTTGCGCATCCGCACTGCCTGAAGTCGTGCGTTTTTGGCCCTCAAAAGCAGAAAAAACTTGAACAATTACGATGGTTGCCATCAAGCCTAATACCATTCCTACCATTAACTCAATTAAGCTAAAGCCTTTTTGATTAGAAAATTGCCGATTAAAACCACGCATTATTATATTCCCTCTATTCTGGCATTCGTTGAATAGGTATGCTCCACTCCGCCACCAGGCAAAGTCCAGTTAACGATTACAGTCACAACGCGATCAGCAGAAACTTCAACCGTACGTTTCCCGTTAGGCAATTGAGAAACGTCCTCATCGGTTACGACATAATCAGCTAGGCTAGCAAAACCTCTTGTATTCGCCCAAATTTCACCAAACTTCTGTTGTGCGATGAATGTCGCTTCAGCACGGTACTTTGCATCATCGGTATTTTTAATCATAGTTGCTTGCAAGCCTGCCAGCGCAAGTACCCCAAGTGAAAACAGTAAAACAGCTATCAATGCTTCCAATAAGATTGCACCGCTTTGTTTAGATAAACCTGATTGAGGATAATGTTTCATATTTTTCCTATTAACATCTACGAGGGTCTGTACCAGCCGCTGTAAGTGCTGGATCACATACTTTCGAGCTACCGCCTGCACCTACTTGGACACGCAGTTCACGAGCGGTCAAATCATTATTATTGACGTTAATTACAGCAGCACCTGTTGTCAAAACCCCGTAAGCATTAAAAATAAAAGGGCCAGTAGAACCACTAACATCAACGTTTGCTGATGATCCATCCTCTGAAGCTTTACTTTGGATTGTTGTTGCATCATCAGGATTTGGACAGGAGTCTCCTGGCACAGCTGGTGCTAAACAGACACTCCAAGCGGAGTTTGTACCACGTAAATCTAGCTGTACCCGTGTATTGCGCTTGACAGCCTCACCTCTTGCTATCTGCATTCCAGTTTGAATAGAGCTTGCAGCATTTCTTACTAAGTTATCCTGCATCATATTCATATAACTCGGTATCGCAAAAGAAGCCAGTATGATTAATATTGCAATGACAATAATAAGTTCAACTAAGGTAAAACCAGACTGTTTTGATGGGTTAAACATTAGCAGCCCGCTTTTTTAGTTGCCCAACAGCCAGTAACTGCTGTTCCGTTATCATATTGAGATGTTTTTACATTTGCTTGATTGACTGTATATGAAAAGTTAGCCATTCCTTCGGCTGCGACTCCTGTTGCAGTAATTAAGTATCCATTTGCATCTCCTGTAGCTCCTGATCCATCAGCAGCAGTACAAGTATAGGTAAAATATTTAAGATCTGCAGGCGCGCAATTCATACCAGCATAGGTTCGATTATCTTGAAAGAATTGCTCTGCTTTAATTCTTAAGTCTGCCAAATTTGAAGTAGCCTCCGCCGCTTTCCCTTTTTTAATATAGTTAGTATAAGCAGGCATTGCTATTGAGGCTAAAATACCAATCACCGCAACCACTATCATCAACTCTAGCAAGGTAAAACCATTTTGTGCCGGATTAAATTTCTTCATTTCATAACACCTTAAATATGATGCATTGACTATGCCAAACTCCTATTAATATTGTCTAGCACTATCCGATAATCGGTAAAAAATCGAGAATAAGCGGTAAAAAATACTTCTATTCTGCCTTATGAATCTTTCAATGATAAAATACAGGCCTTACTTTTCTTTTGTAGAAATATGATGCGCAAGACACTGATTTATGCCTTCTTGATTGCTGCTTATGTAGCTTTATTTGGCTGCGGCACAACTGGGCCACTGTATATTCCAGAGCAACGCTACCCGCAAGAAGTTGAGTCTGACATGCCACCAGATGCGACTGACATAACGCAGCCAGAACAAACCCCTAATAATTAAAAGATATTACTGTGAATTTTTTTGAATTGAACAATAGCGCCATGCACGCAGAACAAGTTCCACTTACTCAGATAGCTGAAGAATTTGGCACACCTTGTTATGTCTACTCAAAGCAGGCACTGACTCATTCTTTTAAGAGTTTTCAAGCTGGGCTCAACAATACTGACCATTTGATTTGCTTTGCTGTAAAAGCCAACCCTAATCTGGCCGTCCTGAACGTATTTGCGCAATTAGGTGCAGGGTTTGATATTGTCTCAGGCGGTGAACTTGCGCGTGTTATCGCTGCTGGCGGAGACCCTAAGAAAATTGTGTTCTCTGGTGTAGGCAAAACAGCTGATGAAATGCGTGCTGCATTAGAAGCTGGTATTTTCTGCTTCAATGTTGAGTCTGCCAGTGAGTTATCTAGACTCAATAAAGTTGCTGCAGAAATGGGCAAAATTGCACCCGTTTCTTTACGTGTTAATCCTGATGTCGACGCAAAAACGCACCCTTATATCTCAACTGGTTTAAAAAATAATAAATTTGGTGTTGCGTTTGAAGATGCCATAGCCGTTTATAAAGAGGCTGCAACCATGGCAAACATTGCCATTCATGGTGTTGATTGCCATATCGGTTCACAGATTACAGAAATCGCGCCATTTATTGATGCGTTGGATCGCGTTTTAAAGTTAGTCGATGAACTGGAAGCAAATAATATTCAGATTTCCCATATTGATGTAGGCGGTGGCGTTGGCATTACTTATGACGATGAAACGCCACCTGAGTTTACGACATATACAAAAGCGATTTTAGACAAGCTTAATCAAAAGCAAGTCAAATTATTGTTTGAGCCTGGTCGCGCCTTAGTTGGTAATGCAGGCGTCTTATTAACCACTGTAGAATACATTAAGCCAACAGATAGCAAAAATTTTGCGATTGTGGATGCAGCCATGAACGATTTGATGCGCCCTGCATTGTACGATGCATATCATAATATTGTTGCGGCAAAGCCACGTGTTGGTGAAACAACGTCCTATGAAATAGTAGGGCCCGTGTGTGAGACAGGTGATTTTCTAGGCCATGACAGAGCACTAAACCTACAAGAGGGAGATTTGTTGGTTGTAGAATCAGCTGGTGCTTACGCGATGAGTATGGCAAGCAATTACAATACAAGGGCGCGTGCTGCTGAAATCATGGTTGATGGTAACCAATGTCATGTGATTAGAACAAGGGAGAAAATTACTGACTTATTCGCTACAGAAAAAATACTGCCTTAACACTTATTAATATTTGATTCTTTAAAATAGTTGCGGAATCTCACGCTAGACGTTAAATTAACTATTGAGAGACTAAACTCTTGTTACTAATTTATATAATTTAAAGCTCAGGGAGATTTACATGAATAAGTTTGTACTTGCTCTAATGACAGCACTTTTTTTAGTTGGTTGCGCATCAACAAGCGGCCCATTGCCAGATATTGCACCATATGATGAACCAACATATGACCCATTACCAGATATGGTTCCTGCAGAGTAATTTCTGTTAATAAAAAAGCGAAGTTTACCTTCGCTTTTTTATTTTCTAACGGTGACTCGCTTAATCAAAAATGACTGTTTTGTTTGCATAAGTCAGGATTCGGTTATCTATATGCCAGCGAACTGCCCGAGATAAAACGACTCGCTCCAAGTCTCTCCCTTTTTGCAGCAAATCTTCTACTTGGTCTCGATGCGAGATTCTGGCAATATCCTGCTCAATAATTGGCCCTTCGTCCAGCACTTCAGTTACATAATGTGCTGTTGCACCGATGAGTTTTACACCGCGCTCAAAAGCACGATGATATGGCTTGGCCCCAATAAAGGCGGGTAAGAACGAGTGATGTATATTAATAATCTGCTGTGGATATCTAGCCACAAAATCAGACGATAAAATTTGCATATAGCGCGCTAAGACGATTAAGTCGATGTTGTAATCGTCGAACAATTTAAACTGTGCTGCTTCTGCTTCAGCTTTGTTATCTTTACTAACAACAATACGGTGAAAATCGATCCCATAAAATTGGGCTAACGGTTTTGTATCTTCGTGATTGCTGATAATCAGCGCTATCTCGCAAGCAAGTTCACCTTGCTTATAGCGGTGTAATAAATCAATCAAACAATGATCGTATTGTGAAACCATCAATGCCAAACGTGGTTTGTGAGCTGAAAATTTGAGCTGCCACTGCATGCTAAATTTCGTTGCGATTGCCTCAAAATGCTGTGCAAATGAAGCCTCATCTAAATTAAACTGATCCAAGTCCCACTCGACACGCATCAAAAATAAACTATTTTCTGCATCCTGATGCTGGTCTGCGTGTAGAATATTAGCATTATGTTGATGCAAGAAATTGGCAATTGATGCTACGATGCCTTTTGTGTCAGGGCATGTAATCAGTAATGTAGCGGTGTTTTTCATTGATTAGGAAAGTCAAAGTTGAATTTGCCGCATTATAACTGATAGTACATAGGGCGCATATATTAAAGGATATAAATACTTGAGTGAAATGAATACCTTAGAACCCAATATCATTCTGGCCAATCCAAGGGGATTTTGTGCAGGGGTGGATCGTGCCATTATTATTGTAGAGCAAGCGTTAGAAAAATTTGGCGCCCCGATTTATGTCAAACATGAAGTGGTTCATAATAAATTTGTTGTTGACGAATTGCGTAATAAAGGCGCTGTTTTTGTTGAAGAATTAGACGAAGTCCCAGCAGGTAATACCGTTATTTTCAGCGCACATGGCGTTTCAAAAGCCGTCAGAGCAGAAGCAGAGGCACGTGGACTGACTGCTTATGATGCTACTTGTCCGCTTGTGACAAAAGTCCATATTGAGGTTGCTAAAATGCGTGCCGAAAAAATGGAAATCGTCATGATTGGTCACAAAGGTCACCCAGAAGTAGAGGGTACGATGGGGCAATCCGATGGCGGCATTTTTCTTGTCGAGACACCTGAAGATGTCAGCGCCCTCAAAGTAAGTAATCCAGATAAATTGGCTTATGTGACCCAAACGACACTGTCGATGGACGATGCCGCACAAGTGATAAAGGCACTAAAAGAGAGGTTTCCTAATATTCAAGCGCCAAAAAGTGATGATATTTGCTACGCCACACAAAATCGACAAGACGCTGTAAAAATTATGGCTAAGGACTGTGACTTAGTCATCATTGTTGGCTCTCCTAACAGCTCTAACTCAAATCGCTTGAGAGAAGTTGCTGAGAACCAAGGCGTTGAAGCATACATGGTGGACAATGCCAGCTATTTAAAACAAGAATGGCTAACCGGGAAAAAGAAAATAGGCGTATCCGCAGGCGCTTCGGCACCAGAGGTGCTAGTTAAAGAGGTCATTGCAGCTTTGCAAAAACTAGGTGCGCATGATGTGCTTGAGTTACAGGGTGTGGTCGAAAATGTTGTTTTCAAACTCCCTAAAAATTTAATGGCGGCGATGAAAGCCTCATCATGAAGTTTTATGTTAGCCGGTGTAGCTCAGTTGGTAGAGCAGTTCATTCGTAATGAAAAGGTCGGGGGTTCAATTCCCTTCTCCGGCACCATTATTTAAAGATGACAACCTATAAAACGCCTATTTCAGCACTTGTACTCATTCATACAATGGATTTGCAAGTTTTAATTATGGAGCGTGCAGATAAAGCAGGCTTCTGGCAGTCAGTCACTGGCAGCATTGAAGATGACGAAACCCCTTATGAAGCGGCTATTCGCGAGGTACGCGAAGAAACTGGTATTGATGCCTTAGCCTATGATTTTGTAGACTGGCAAGCAGCAAACACCTATGAAATCTATCCACACTGGCGTCATCGTTATGCCGAGGGCGTCACTGAAAATATCGAACACTTATTTGGGCTAACTTTACCAACGCCTTTAGCTGTGACTTTAGCCCCTGATGAACATGTTCGTTATGAATGGGTTGACTGGCGTGAGGCAGCAAACCTTGTCTTTTCTTGGACAAATGTCGATGCACTGAAAAGATTAGGCGAAAAGCATGGATTTACGCTCTAGCGATTTCCCAAATTAGACCCAACGATATAAAATCAACTATTCTGGATATTAAGCGTCTAACAAACTATGCAAGCACAAGCGATACCAATTAAGTTTGAAAAATTTCAATCGACAAAAGACGATGACTGCCAAGCACGAATTCTGGCAGCTCGCGAAAAACTAGGTAAACGACTGGTGATTTTAGGTCATCACTATCAACATAAAAGTGTTTATCGGCATGCCGATTTTTCTGGTGACTCATTGAAGCTATCTAAATACTGCGAAGATTTAGACGCAGAATTTATTGTCTTTTTAGGCGTACACTTTATGGCGGAAGTAGCCGACATTTTAAGCCGACCTGACCAAGTAGTCATCTTGCCCGATTTAGCTGCTGGTTGCTCAATGGCAGATATGGCTAATCTTGCAAAAGTTGAGCGTAGCTACCGTGAACTCAATAAAGTGCTGAACTTTGATGAGGAGATTACACCAGTCACTTACATCAATTCCGCAGCTGATCTTAAAGCATTTTGTGGGGAACATGGTGGCATTGTTTGCACCAGTACGAATGCACCTAAAATTTTAGACTGGAGTTTTAATCAGCGCGAAAAAGTACTGTTTTTCCCTGACCAGAACTTAGGTCGTTGGAGTGGCTACAAAATGGGTATTCCACTAGAACAAATGCCAATTTGGGACCCAGACTTACCGCAAGGCGGACTAACTATTGAAGAAATCAAAAATGCCAAAATTCTTTTATGGAAAGGTCATTGTGCCGTGCACCAAATGTTCCGACCACAAAATATCGAGCACTTCAGAAAACTACATCCAGATGGCAAAGTGATTTCTCATCCAGAGGCGCCGTTTGAAGTGTGTTTAAACTCAGATTTTGTAGGGTCAACAGAATATATTTTAAAAACAGTGACTGATGCAGAGCCGAATACTAAATGGCTAGTAGGTACAGAGCTCAACTTGGTCACGCGCTTGGCAGAACAAATGAAACCACAAGGCAAGCTCGTTCAATTTATGAGCCATGTCGTTTGTGAATGTTCAACCATGGCACGCATTGACCCACAGCATTTGGCTTGGTGTTTAGAAAATCTAGTTGAAGGTAACATTGTCAATCAAATTACTGTGCCTGCTGATGAAGCAGCACTAGCAAAATTGACTTTAGATCGTATGTTGGCAGCTTCTTGATGGCTTCAAATTGCCCGCTCTGTCAGCCTTGCGCTCACCTTCTTTTATGGCAAGATGATTTTTGTCGTGTTGTACTGTTAAACGATGCAGATTACCCAGCCTATTGCCGGGTAGAGTTAGTGGAACATGTCAAAGAAATGACTGACCTCATCCCAGCTGACCGCGCTAAAACAATGAAAGTAGTGTTTGCGGTTGAAGCGGCCATACGCGAAGTGATACAACCAGATAAAATTAACCTTGCCAGCCTAGGCAATAAAACACCACATATGCATTGGCATATTATTCCACGCTTTGAGACGGACAAACATTTCCCCAATAGCCATTGGGGTGAAGCCACACAAACAGGTCGGGTACCTGAATTTTCACTAGCAAAACTCGGCGAATTGAAAACAAAAATAACGCATTTCGTTGAATGTGCGCTTAACAGCCAAGATTAATCGACGATTAGCCGCTCTACTACTTTGCCATGTTGCAAATGGCTTGAAATAATTTCATCAATATCTTCATTATCCACAAAGGTATACCAAACGGCTTCTGGATAAACGACCAATAACGGCCCCTCACCGCAACGATCAAAGCAGCCAGCACGATTTACGCGAACCTGGCCTTTACCTCTTAAGTCTAACTTTTTCACTTGTGCCTTCATGTAATCAAAAGCTGATTCAGCACCTTTATCCGCACAACAAGCTGCGCCATCATCTCGTTGATTGAGGCAAAAAAAGACGTGATGTTTAAAGTAATTATTCATAAATAGTAACTGAATTCTAAGATTAAAATGAAAATATTCTATGGTTTAACTTTTTTAGTCATTCAGATTTCAAAGTCAGGCAAGGCATTTTTGTGCAGACAGTACGATTAGTACGGCAAACAAAAATAACGCTGCATGACATTGAAAGATAATGACTACACATAACTATTGAGTGGAGAGGGCATCCTCTTGGGTAAAAGTCCATGTTCTCGTAATCGCTAAAATATCGGTCGTTTTACGCATCGTTGCAGAAAATTTAGCATAAGGGGCGGCCAACCGCACAATGTTTACCGCAGCATCATCTAAAACTTTAGAGCCTGAACTTTTATCTACCGACACCTTCTCCACCGACCCATCAGCTCTTATCGACACGGTTAATTGCAACTTGCCATATAGTTTCTGATTCCTCGCTGCTGCGGGATAATTCATATTACCGATACGCTCAACCTTTTGCCGCCAAGCCTCAAGATACAATGCATCATCTGCAGCTTTTGCTCTGGAACCCAGAAAGCGCCGCTTAGGCCGTTTTTGATATTCTTCTTGTTGCTTTGCAATTTGTGCTTCTAGCCGATCTATTTCTAAACTCGCCGCTAGTAAGGCTTCTCTGCTCATTGTCGTTGAAAGCTGCTTTTGTTGCCCATCTTCCGGCTGTGTTGAGGCCGTATGCTCTATTGGCTTGGATTCAAGTTTTTTTGTTGACTCAATTTGGGTTAATAACTCTTGTGCTTTTTTCTCTAACTCTGCAACCTGTTTCTGTTCTCTCGCTTCTCTGGCTTGAAGCTTTGCGGATTTTGCCTCGGCTTTTTGTTGTTTATTGGCTTGTAATCTAACTTCTGCCTGTTTGGTATTCTTCGTCGGCAACATCGTTTTCATTTGCCGATCCAAATCAGTATTACCACCACGGTCCAAGTTAGCTTGCGCTATCACTTCTGCTTTTTCTGGTGCATCTTTCGTTTTTGCATTCACCAGCACAACTTCTAACGATGGCAGCCGCTCCACCATTTTTTTTAATTCTGGTTCAAATTTAACTGCCAGAAAAACTAAATGTGCGAGAATTGAAAACCCAAGTGCAATCGCCATCGGGCTAAGCTTCTCTATCCAATCAAACAATTTATCGAACTGATTTATCATAATTGATTGAGTATTTTTTGATGTATGCCACCAAAACCACCATTACTCATGACCAAAATTTGATCACCACTCTTTGCTTCTTTAACGATAGCGGCAACCAGATGCTCTAGATCCATAAATACCTGTGACTTTTTATCTATCGGCTTTAGTGCCTCTTCAATATTCCAATCCACATTGGCACCATAACAAAATACTGCATCTGCATCTACTAAACTATCTGGCAGCGCTGCCTTCATCGTCCCTAATTTCATTGTATTAGATCGCGGCTCTAGAACAGCTAATATCCTTGCCTGACCCACTTTAGCACGCAAACCAGCAACCGTCGTTGCTATAGCAGTAGGATGATGTGCAAAATCATCATAGACATTAATCGCATTCACAGAGCCCCGAAGCTCCATGCGCCTTTTCACATTTTTAAATGCTTTTAACGCTTCTATACTTTGTGCCACAGGCACCCCGACATGACGAGCAGCGGCAATACTCGCTAGTGCATTCATCCGATTATGGTTCCCCATGATTTCCCAAGCTAAATGACCTTGATTTTCTGTTCCAACCATGACATCAAAACCACCATCACTGTGCGTATTAGCAATATGCCAATGACTTGCATCTCCAAACGCTTCTATTGGCGTCCAGGCGCCCTTATCAATCACTTGCTTTAGGTTGGTTTCTAGCGCATTCATCACAATTAATCCATTTTCCGGAATAGTTCTAACTAGATGATGAAATTGTTTTTGAATGGCTGCTAAATCTTCAAAAATATCTGCATGGTCAAACTCTAAATTATTCAGGATAACTGTGCGCGCATGATAGTGAACAAATTTTGAGCGTTTATCAAAAAAAGCTGTGTCATATTCATCTGCCTCTATGACAAAAAACGGAGAGATACTGTCTTTATCTTGTGCTGGCTTATTTGGCAAGCGTGCGGAAACAGAAAAATTTTCTGGCACCCCGCCAATTAAAAAACCAGGCGCTAATCCTGCATATTCCAATATCCACGCCAACATCGATGCCGTGGTCGTTTTACCATGCGTCCCCGCCACAGCTAATACCCATTTACCTTGTAACACATGCTCTGCTAACCACTGCGGCCCAGATAGATAGGGTAGCCCTTTATTCAGGATTTCTTCCATCAACGGGTTGCCACGACTTACCGCATTACCAATAACATATAGATCAGGATTCAACTGTGTTTGGTCCACGCTATAGCCTTCAATCAATCTGATACCTTGGGCTTCCAGTTGCGTGCTCATTGGTGGATATACATTGGCATCACAACCTGTTACTTTGATCCCTGATTGTTTTGCCAGCGCAGCAATCCCTCCCATGAAAGTGCCGCAAATACCTAAAATATGAATGTGCATTGGTTATTTAGATTTCTATATTTTTGTTCATTGCTAAATCATCAATATTGAAAATATCAACATGAAACCATGTGATGTTTTTATCAACGAATTTGATATATTCTTTATTAATTTTTTTGCAAAAAACATTAAAGTTCGATTTTTATTTGTCGTAAATGTTTGTAGAAAGCGTTTCAGTTTAACAACAGCTTAATGTGTAATGATAAGCCAAATTGTCACTTTGCAGACAAGTTTAATATGACTAAAGTAAAAATGAGATAGAAATGAATCAGCCGATTATCCCAACAGTAGAGATTGCAATTGAAGAAGAAACCAAAGAAGTCTTTTTGGGTAGACATCCTATATTGAACAATAAGCAAAAGACCATTGGCTATGAATTGTTGTTTCGTTCAAAAGGAAATGATGACTCAAATACTAGCTTAGATGATTTGTCAGCCACTTCAGGCGTTATCGTTAATTTACTTAGTCAATTTGGCATTGATCAAATTCTAGATAACAAGCTAGGCTTTTTAAATATTGCGGCAAGCTCTTTAATGAGCGATACCATCGAGCTATTACCGCCTGAGCGCATTGTCTTGGAAATATTAGAAGACACACCCATTAATGCACAGATTATCACTCGCTGCAAAACACTCAAAACATTAGGCTTTAAGCTCTCAATAGTAGACTATGCCAATCGACCAGAGCATATCGTTTTATTACCGCACGTCGATTTTGTGAAAATTGACCTGAGCGTGACACCCATTGATAAATTAGCTGGATTAATTGCATTAATTCGCAAATCTTCAAAAGCAAAAATCATTGCAGATAAAGTCGAAGAAGAGTCTTTGTTTCTAGCGTGTAAAACGCATGGATTCGATGCATTCCAAGGATATTTCTTTGCCAAACCAACTATTTTAAAAGGCGAGCAAGCACAACCAGATCAAATGTGCCTAATGCGCATGATTGGTATGTTGCTTGGTGACGCTGATTTAACTGAGCTTGAGGCGTTATTTAAAAATAGTCCTGGTCTAACCTTGGGGCTACTCAAGCTTGTAAACTCCGTTGGGGTCAATGGTGGTAGAGAACCTGTAGAGTCTATTCGGCAAGCGATTGTAATGCTTGGTCAAAAACAAATGTTACGCTGGGTTCAACTGCTGATGTATGCCTCACCAAGCAACCCTGCTGGCGATGCAATTATGTTACAAGTGGCAAGCAGAGCGAGACTCATGGAATTAATGGCTGAAAAAGTAGACAGCTATCAGGATCATTTTAGCGATCAAGCATTTATGGTGGGCATGCTATCACTAGCAGATACAGTCATTCACTCGCCAATGGAACTGATATTAGAAGAGATTGGATTGTCTGATACGCTCAAAAAGGCCATCCTTGAACAAACGGGCACCCATGGTCAGCTATTAAAACTAGCAAAAGATATGGAAGTAGGTAACTTTGACTCTACTCAGTACGAAATCAAAGAGCTCGACATTACCCCTGAAGAACTAATGAACATTCAGATTGAGTGTATCGCTTGGACGACAGCACTTAATAAAACCAAATAAGCTGTTTAAGACAAATTAGGCGCTAACCAACGTTCTAGATAATCTTTTGGCAGGCCTCTGCGCTTTGCCATGTCTTCCAGTTGGTCGGTACCGATTTTGTCAACACTGAAGTATTTACTATCTGGATGCGAAAAGTAGAAGCCACTCACCGAGGCAGCTGGCATCATCGCAAAACTATCTGTCAATTGCATCCCAATCTCTTCGCACTGCATTAGCTTAAATAGTTCGGTCTTTACCGTATGATCTGGGCATGCAGGATATCCTGGCGCTGGCCGTATACCTTGATACTTTTCTTTAATGAGCGCATTGATATCGAGTTGCTCTCCTGTTGCATAACCCCACAAGTCAGTGCGCACGCGCTCATGCATATACTCTGCAAATGCCTCAGCCAGACGATCAGCCAGTGATTGAAACATAATGCCACTGTAATCATCATGTGCATCGGCAAACCGTTTGGCTATTTTTTCTGTTCCCAACCCACCAGTCACTGCAAACATACCGATATAGTCCTCTGCATCACCCTTGGGCGCAATAAAATCTGCTAAACATTGATTTGGCCGTGGCACACCATCAATCACTGGCTTTTGTGTTTGTTGACGCATGCCATAATAGGTAAAAGCAATCTCGCTGCGGCTATCATCCGTATAAATTTCGATGTCATCATCATTCACAGTATTAGCAGGCATTAAAGCAATCACGCCATTAGCTGTTAACCAACGGCCATCAATGATTTTCTGCAGCATATTTTGTGCTTCTTCAAATACTTTTGTTGCGGCTTCTCCCACCACTTTATCTTCTAAGATGGCAGGATATGAGCCGGCTAAATCCCATGTTTGAAAAAATGGGCTCCAATCAATATATTTTGCAATCAAGCTCAGATCAATGTTTTTAAACTCACGTCTCCCAATAAATTTTGGTTTAACGGGTACTTGTTTACCTGCAAAGCTTAACTTTGCTTTATTTGCCCGCGCTTTTTCAAGCGTTATCATCGGCACCCCTTTTTTATTGGCATGCTGTTGACGTGTTTTTTCGTAGTCTGCTTGTATCTCGGCTAGATATGCGCCCCGTGTTTCTGGCGTAAGCAAGTTTTGCATGACGCTTACCGAACGTGAGGCATCTGGCACATAGACCACTGGACCTTCATAATGCGGCGCAATTTTTACTGCTGTGTGCGCACGGGAAGTAGTAGCACCGCCAATTAACAATGGTGTTTTAATTGCACTAAAATGTGGGTCACGTTGCATTTCTTTTGCAATATGTGTCATTTCCTCCAACGAAGGTGTTATCAATCCACTTAATCCAATAATGTCTGCATTTTCTGCTTTAGCCATCGCTAAAATTTCTGCTGCAGGAACCATCACCCCCATATTCACAACTTCGAAGTTATTACACTGCAATACTACACTAACAATATTTTTACCGATGTCATGCACGTCACCTTTAACCGTGGCAATCACTACTTTACCTTTGGGTTTGGCAACAACACCCGTACGTGCTTCTTCTTCCGCTTTTTCTTTTTCAATAAATGGAATGAGATGTGCCACAGCAGACTTCATGACTCGCGCTGATTTCACCACTTGCGGTAAAAACATTTTGCCTTGACCAAACAGATCGCCGACCACATTCATCCCATCCATTAGCGGGCCTTCGATAACATTAATCGGTCTTCCACCTTTTTCTGCGACGGCTAAACGCGCTTCTTCGGTGTCGGCAACAATATAATCTGTAATACCATGTACCATCGCATGCGCTAACCTTTTTTCAACGGATACTGGATTTTCAGGCATCCCGCGCCATGCGAGGGTGTTACTTTCTTTTTTATCACTGGCAACCAAAGTGCCTGCGATTTCAATCATCCGCTCAGTCGCGTCATCTCTGCGGTTCAACACCACATCTTCAACGCGTTCTTTTAACTCGGGGTCTAAGTCATCATAGACACCCATCATGCCAGCATTAACGATTCCCATGGTCATACCAGCTTTAATCGCATGGTAAAGAAATACGGTATGAATCGCTTCGCGTGCTGGATTATTGCCACGGAAACTAAAACTCACATTAGAGACACCACCCGAAATCTTTGCATGCGGTAGGTTCTGCTTAATCCAGCGTGTCGCTTCAATAAAATCGACGGCATAGTTATTATGCTCGTCAATCCCCGTTGCAATCGCAAAGATATTAGGGTCGAAAATAATGTCTTCTGGTGGAAAGCCATTTGCCACTAATAAATCATATGCACGTTTGCTGATTTCAGTTTTACGTTCAAATGTATCTGCTTGCCCTTTTTCATCAAAAGCCATCACAATTACAGCTGCACCATAGCGACGACACAACTTAGCCTGCTCTAAGAATGCCTCCTCGCCTTCTTTCATGGAAATTGAGTTTACAATCGCTTTGCCTTGCACACACTTCAGCCCTGCTTCCAGTACTTCCCATTTTGAAGAATCAAGCATAATCGGAACACGTGCGATATCGGGTTCAGATGCCACTAAATTGAGAAAGTGTGTCATAGCTTTCACGGCATCAAGCATGCCTTCATCCATATTAATATCGATGATTTGTGCCCCATTTTCGACCTGTTGTCGTGCAACACTAAGCGCTTCTTCATATTGCTCATTGATGATGAGACGCGCAAATGCTTTTGATCCTGTTACGTTTGTGCGCTCACCGACATTCACATAGAGAGAGTCTTCATCAATAATAAAGGGCTCTAAACCTGCAAGCATGGTAACAGGCTCAAATGCAGGTATTTGCCTTGCCGGTAAATCTTTAATCGCGTTATAAATTGCTTGGATATGCGGCGGCGTTGTGCCACAACAGCCACCTGCAATATTGATAAAGCCACTTTGTGCAAATTCTTTGACTAAACTGGACGTCACATCAGGTGTTTCATCAAACCCAGTATCGCTCATGGGGTTTGGCAGACCAGCGTTTGGGTAGATACAAACATAGGTATCCGCAATTTTGGACAGCTCTTCGACATAAGGACGCATCAATGTCGCGCCTAGTGCGCAATTCAAGCCAATGGTCAGGGGTTTTGCATGACGCACTGAATGCCAAAAAGCAGTGACTGTTTGACCCGATAAAATACGCCCTGAAGCATCCGTCACTGTGCCCGAAATCATTAATGGTAGTTTATAACCCACCTCTTCAAAAAAGGCATCAATCGCAAATAATGCAGCTTTACAGTTAAGTGTATCGAAAATAGTTTCGACCATTAAAATATCAACACCACCCTCGACCAAGCCACGCGTTTGCGCTAAATAAGTTTGGACTAATTGATCAAATGTAACATTTCGCGCTGCTGGATCATTCACATCAGGGGAGATGCTTGCTGTTTTAGGCGTTGGGCCTAAGGTACCAGCAACAAATCTTGGTTTGTCTGCTGTACTGTATTTATCGCAAGCAGTTTTGGCCAGCTTAGCAGATGCCACATTCATCTCATGCACCAATGCAGCCATATGATAATCATCCTGCGCAACACTAGTTGCACCGAAGGTATTGGTTTCAATAATATCTGCGCCAGCTTCTAGGTATTTCTCATGAATTTCCTGAATAATTTGCGGCTGTGTCAATGATAGCAATTCATTATTGCCTTTTACAAACAACTCACGCGCACCCGAAGGGGCTTTAAAATCGACAAAACGCTCTCCGCGATAATCGGCTTCAGTCAATTTATATTGCTGAATCATGGTTCCCGTTGCGCCGTCAAGAATCAAAATACGCTTTTTCAGTAGCGCATGTAGCTGTTTCTCGATGGGTGACTCTTTGATTTGGCTCATAGTTTGTTACTAATACGAATAATCCTGCATTTTAACATGCAACACAAACCAATTTAACATTCACTGCTGGCGATACTGTAATGCCTCAGCTATATGGTTGGATTGAATATTCGTTTCATTGGCAATATCAGCAATCGTACGGGCTAATTTTAAAATACGATGGTAGGCTCTTGCAGATAAGCTCATTTTTTCAATAGCTGTTTTTAGTAAATGCTGCCCAGCTTCATCAAGCTGGCAGTACGTCTCAATCTCTACTGTCCCCAAAGCTGCATTCGCTTTACCTTGGCGGCTTATTTGATTGCTACGCGCTTTTTCGACTCGCGCTCTTATCGTCTCGCTATTTTCAGTGACCATCGCCGCTGTCATCTCCTCCTGCTTCAGTGCTGGCACCTCTATATGCATATCAATACGATCTAACAAAGGGCCAGATATTTTGGCTTTATAACGTGCGATATTATCTGGGGTACAACGGCATTTATTATTGAAATGTCCTAAATAGCCACATGGGCAGGGGTTCATCGCAGCAATCAATTGAAACTTTGCTGGAAAATCAGCTTGTCTCGCGGCGCGTGAAATCGTGATTTGTCCACTCTCTAGCGGTTCACGCAATACTTCTAACACCTTGCGATCAAATTCTGGTAGCTCATCTAAAAATAAAACGCCATGATGGGCGAGTGATATTTCGCCTGGTCTAGGCACGCTGCCGCCACCGACTAAAGCCACGCCAGAAGCAGTATGATGTGGCGCACGAAAATTTCTGCGCTTCCATTCTGCCAGTTTATAGCTGCCATTTAGAGACTGTATCGCGGCACTTTCTAATGCTTCTTGTTCCGTCATACTAGGTAAAATGCCAGCAAAGCGTGCTGCCAACATACTTTTACCCGTGCCAGGCGGCCCACTCATCAAAATACTATGTCCTCCAGCAGCTGCGATGGCTAATGCACGTTTCGCTCGATTTTGCCCTTTGACCTCATCAAAGTCTGGATAATCTAACATTTGTTCTGCAGCGTCACTTTGATAAGGTGCAATTAAAGTATGACCATTCAGGTGTGCACAGACCTCTAATAAAGAACTGGCTGGGTGAATTGTGGCATCTTTGACCAAACTCGCTTCTTCGGCACTTTGTTTGGGCAAAATGAATGCACGCTGTTGTTGATGGCTATGGTGCACCATGTGATACGTCATGGCTAGAGCACCGCGAATTGGTCTTAGCTCCCCGGTTAGCGCTAACTCTCCTGCAATCTCATATTGGTGCAGCTTGTCTTTCGGAATTTGCCCACTGGCTGCCAATATCCCTAATGCAATCGGCAAATCATATCGACCGCTTTCTTTAGGAAGGTCTGCTGGAGCAAGGTTAACGGTAATGCGTCTAGCGGGGAACTCGAATTGTGACGTCTGGATAGCCGCACGAACGCGGTCTTTACTTTCTTTAACTTCTGCTTCTGGTAACCCGACAATGGTAAAAGCAGGCAACCCATTGGCTAAGTGAACTTCTACCACCACCTCAGGGGCGTCCATGCCGCTTAAGGCACGGCTATACAATACAGCTAGATTCATTATTCTTCATTGTTATTTGTCTTTTAACAATGATTCTAACTCAGCTAGCCTTTCTTCGCATACTGTTAATTGTTCGCGCGTGTTGCGTAACACCTCGGCTTGTACATCAAACTCTTCTCGAGAAACAAGCTCCATTTTGGTGAACACGCCCTGAAGTAGTGCATGAATATTTTTTTCTGCATCACTTAAAGGCGAGTCTACCATTATCTGTTTGATTTTACTAGATAAATCATTTATCAATTGAGAATTCAACATATCGCTTCCTCGTTTATTTAGGTGCATTTTACCAGTTCTTTCCTCTTTTATTCAATGAATTATTTTACGTTTAATTTAATAACTTATTGTTTATATTAGTTTTTTTTATTGGCATAGCAATTGCTTACATGCCAAGAGTATTTTTTTAAATACCGTTGCAATAAATTTATAAATTAGATTAAGGGGAATACGATGCGTAAAACGCTTTTATCAGTTGCCGTATTAGGCGCACTCACTCTACCTGCAGTTTCATTTGCAGAAGAGGCACCAGCAGAAGCAGCAGCTTCAGACTGGTCATTTAGTTCAAACGTAGCTTATACATCAGACTACTATGTACGTGGTCTATCACAAAACTTCCACAAACCTGCTTTACAAGGTGGCTTTGATGTAGAACATAGCAGTGGTTTTTATGTTGGTACTTGGGCATCAAACGTTTCACCAAACACATTCCCAGATGCATCATTAGAAATTGATTACTATGCTGGTTATGGTGGCGAGTTTGGCGAAACAGGTATCGGCTACTCTGCTGGTGTCATTGCTTATACTTATCCAGGTGGTAGCTGGGGAGACTGTGAATTCAATTTAGGTCAACCGGGTTGTTTTAAAGCCGATGGTGTAACACCAGCTTCAAATGAAGATTGGACGACATATGAGGCAAACTTCGGTCTTTCATATAGCTATTTCAGCGCTCAGGTTTCAACCACACTAGGAAACTGGTTTGGTCTTGACTCTAACACTGGCTATGATGGCGATTCTAAATTCACAACGTATGTTGAATTAAATGCTGAGTATCCGTTTGGTAATGGCTGGAGCTTAATTGGTCACCTTGGCCACTTAAACGTGACAGCAAAAATTGCTGAGACTAACCTTGCTTACATAACTCCTTACAACGGTGAAAGAGATCCTAGCTATACTGATTACAAAATTGCAGTAGCTAAATCTTTCTCGCTAGCTGGCTCTGAAGGTTGGGCTGCAGAATTAGCTTATGTTGGCGCTGATGATTCAGGTTACTGGCAAGCTGATGGCTGGGGTGGCTCAAGCTTTAATGGTCGTGCAGAAACAGCCGACTTATCAGATGATCGCTTCACATTTACTGTAAGCCGTTCATTCTAAGTTTAATCCAATGATCGGTAGGGCGATAAATACACTTACCGATCATATTTTCAACATTTCCTCCAGGGGGTAAAAATGAAATTTATATCCGCAATAATTAAGCCATTCAAGCTTGATGAAGTGCGTGAATCTTTGTCTGCTATTGGCGTGCAAGGTATCACAGTCACAGAAGTAAAAGGGTTTGGCCGTCAAAAAGGCCATACAGAGCTTTATCGCGGTGCAGAGTATGTGGTTGATTTTCTGCCTAAAGTGAAGATTGAAATTGCTATTACAGATGAAATTTTGGATCAAGTTGTTGATGCGATTGAGAAAGCTGCTTCAACTGGCAAAATTGGTGATGGCAAAATCTTTGTCTATAACTTAGAGCAAGTTTACCGTATCCGTACTGGTGAAACTGGCGCTGAAGCACTATAAGGGGTAATCACATGAAAAAATTATTATCAATATTATCACTTGTTGCCTTTATGGGTGCAGGTGCAATAGCAACAAGTAGTATTAGCTATGCAGAAGACATGGCAGAGACTGCAGAAGAAATGACTGAAGCAGTCGATACAGCGATGGAAGCCACGACTGAAGAAGTTGAAGCAATGACAACTGAAGTAGAAGCGGCAGTAGATGAAGCAGCACCAGCAGAGGCTGTTGCAGAAGAAGCTGCGCCAGAAGTTGCTCCAACGGTAGACAAAGGTGACACGACTTGGATGATGGTGGCGACACTATTAGTCATCCTAATGACTGTCCCTGGTTTGGCGTTATTCTACGGCGGTCTAGTTCGCAGTAAAAATATGCTATCTATCTTAATGCAAGTATTAGTTGTCTTCTCACTTATTTCAGTAGCTTGGGCAGTCTACGGTTACAGCTTGGCATTCGGTAGTGGCGAAGGTCTAATCATTGGTGACTTAGGAAAACTATTCCTAAAAGGGGTCACGATGGATTCACTAGCGGCGACATTTACTGATGGTGTGATGATTCCAGAAATGATTTTCATTGCTTTCCAATGTACTTTTGCTGGCATTACTTGTGCACTGATTGTAGGTTCTTTTGCAGAACGTACTAAATTCAGCGCTGTTCTATTATTCAGCCTACTTTGGTTTACATTCAGCTATTTACCAATCGCGCACATGGTTTGGGGTACAGGCGGTTACTTGTTAGACGCTGGTGCACTTGACTTTGCTGGTGGTACTGTTGTGCATATCAATGCGGCGATGGCTGGTTTAGTTGGTGCATACATGATTGGCAAACGCATTGGTTACGGTAAAGAAAGCTTTGCGCCTCACTCTTTAACCATGACAATGATTGGTGCTTCATTACTATGGGTAGGCTGGTTCGGTTTTAACGCTGGCTCTAACTTAGAAGCAACTGGTGGTGCTGGTTTAGCGTTTATTAATACGCTACTCGCTACAGCAGCTGCCGTATTAGCTTGGTCTCTAGGTGAAGCATTGACAAGAGGCAAGGCGTCAATGTTAGGTGCAGCATCTGGTGCTGTTGCAGGTTTAGTTGCCATTACCCCTGCTTGTGGTTCAGTTGGACCTATGGGTGCGATTATCGTTGGTTTATCTGGCGGCTTCTTGTGCTTATGGGGTGTTACTGGCCTGAAGAAAATGCTTGGTGCCGATGATTCACTTGATGTCTTTGGTGTGCATGGTGTAGGTGGTATTGTTGGTGCTTTGTTAACTGGCGTATTTACAGCACCTGGCCTTGGCGGTACTGGTGGCGATGATTTCTCTATCGCTTCACAAGTGATGATTCAAGCAGAAGGTGTCATTATCACAATCGTATGGTCTGGTGTCGTTGCTTACATCTGCTATAAAATTGTTGATATGGTTGTAGGCTTGCGTGTTTCAGAAGAAGCTGAACGTGAAGGTCTAGACACATCTTCACATGGTGAGCGTGCTTACACAATGTAATAAGAAATAGACGCAACTGTAGTAATATAGAACGGCTCGCTTCGCGGGCCGTTTTTTTAGCAAGGAACTTTTATCGCTAAAAATTGTTTAATACTGCGGATGTTAATATCCATCAATGCAGAATAGTAGCTTCCGAGATTATGAATAAACATAGTAAATTTTCGCCGCATGAAAGATTATCAACCCTCATTAAAAGTGAAAAAGATGATTTATTCATCCTATTTTATTTAATCATTGGTTACAGTCTGCTTAGCATCGCAACACCTGTTGCAGTGCAAACACTGGTCAATAATGTAACGATGGGCGGTGTTATTGAGCCACTGATCGTGATTTCCATTATTTTATTTGGATTATTGGTGTTGTCCGGCTTACTATTTGTGTTGGAAACGTATGTCGTTGAATTAATCCAGCGCAGATTATTTGTGGGGACAGCGATGCATGTTGCACGCAAAACGCAAGGCGCCATTATTAGTATTTACGACAAGACTAATCCTGTTGAGTTAGTCAATCGTTTTTTTGATATCACCACGATTCAGAAATCCGCTGCTGTGCTATTAACCGTTGGTTTTATCGCCGCGGTTCAAATAATTATTGGTAGCATTATATTAGTTTTCTACAGTTTTTATTTTGCAATCATTGTGATTATGTTGCTGCTTTTCTTTTGGTTTATTCTGGCAGTGTTAGGGAAGAATGCAACGAAAACCGCCATTGAAGAATCAGAGGCCAAATATGCGACAGCTGCTTGGCTAGAGTCCATCGCTGGTAATTTCTATTTATTTAAATTTTATAATGGCTTATATCGCGCAGAGTCCTTTACCAATAAACTTGCGAATCAATATTTAACCAAACGCGCCGCTCATTTTTCATATTTGCTTTCACAAACATTTGGCGCAGTCATGTTTTATGCCTTTATTGGTACCGCCATGCTGGCAACGGCTGGTTTATTAGTGGTGAATGGTCAGATTAATCTTGGCCAGTTTGTGGCTGCGGAACTCATTTTTTTTGGTATTTTGGCTGCTTTTGTTAGGCTAGTCAGCAAATTAGGTGATTACTATGATATTTTGGCTGCTCTAGACAAGATTGGCATATTGGATGACTTACCACAGGAAGAAATAAAGGCCAACCATACTGCTTTAGATACTTTAAAAGCATTATCAGCAAATACTATCAGTTTTGCGTATTCAGACCGTATTCACCCCATTCAAAACATTAGTTTCAACTTAGAAAAAGGGCAGAGCCTTGCCATTATGGGAATCTCTGGTAGTGGCAAATCAACGATCGTTGATTTGGTTACAGGCCTACGTCAACCGCTTCAAGGTCAAATTGAATTTAATGGTGTAGATTTGCGCCAGATAAACCGTCAGGCACTTAGAAACAAGATCGGCATCACAACCGAGGTTGAGGTGATTGAAGGCACTATCCTAGAAAACATTCAGCTTGGCAACACAGACATCTCTATGCATGAAATTAATGAAGTGTTGAAAGAGCTACATTTAATAGATGATATTTCAAAATTAGCACATGGCATGGATACAAAGCTGACTGGATTCGGCGCACCGCTCTCAACGACACAATTGCAAAGGCTCATGCTAGTGAGGGCCATTGTAACTAACCCTGAATTACTCATTATTGATGGGATTATCGATAATTTAAATCCTGAACAAACAAAAATTGTGATTGATTACTTTATTAAACGAAAAAATGACTGGATGTTATTACTGACCACGCGCTCTAAATCAATTGCAGCAGAATTTGATCAACAACTAATCCTTTCTGATTTAATAGGCAAAAAACCATGAGTGCGCAAATTAACCATCCTGATGATGCATTAACCGCGGCACGCACACCAGCGTTTGTTAAGACATATGCACGATTTTTAGGTGTTGCATTTTTTATCCTCCCTTTACTTTCACTGTTTTTACCTTGGCGGCAGAACGTAAATGCTAGCGGTCAAGTGACGGCTTTCTCTCCTTCTGAGCGGATACAAAGTATTGATGCGCCTGTGAGTGGCGTCATTAACAAATGGAATGTTCAGGAAGGATCATTTGTAAAAAAAGGAGATGTATTACTCGAAATCAGTGATATTGACCCTCAATTTAAAGACCGCCTATCAGCGCAACGTGACAATCAACAACTAAAACTTGATGCCAAACGTGATGAGTTAAAGGCCTATGAAATTCAGCAACAGAACTTAATCTCATCTAGGGATGCAAAAATTGCCGCTGCCCAATTTAAATTGGATGTTGCGCAACAAAAGACTTTATCTGCCTCAGAGTCACTTAGTGCGACCCAAGCGACATTAGATACGGCAGAATTTCAAACGAACCGGTTACAACGTTTATATCAAGACGGCTTAGTCTCCAAAAGAGATGTTGAGGTTGCAGAACGCGACTTTATTCTTGCCAAACGCAGCCTCAATAGTGCGCAAGCCAATCTCAATTCTGCGAAAGCAGAAGCCAAATCTGCTTCAGCAGAAATCTTACAAATTAGGGCAGATACGCAAGCTTCACTGGACGCCAGTAGTGCTTTAATTAATAAAATAAAAGGCGAACTTGCCGATAGTGAAAATAGCTTAACCAGCTCTGAAATCAGCTTATCCCGCCAAAACATGCAGAGAGTGATTGCACCCAGAGATGGCGTTATTCACAGATTACCTATCAATTCGCAGTCTCAAGTAATCTCGAAAGGACAACAACTTTTAATTATTGTACCCAACACAGACTCACGCGCAGTTGAGCTTTGGGTTGATGGCCGAGACGCAATGTTAATTGCCAAAGGCAGCGAGGTTAGACTAGCCTTTGAAGGTTGGCCTGCTATTCAAGTGTCTGGCTGGCCAAAAGCCAGTATCGGCACATTTAAAGGTCAGGTTGCTTTTGTTGACCCAACAGATAATGGCATGGGAAATTTTCGTGTAATGGTTTTACCAGACGGTGACCGTGATTGGCCATCAGCCACTATGCTACGTCAAGGCGTCAGCGCAAGGGCTTGGATTTTATTGCAAAAAGTTTCTATTGGTTATGAAATATGGCGTATGGTCAACGGATTCCCTGCTAGATTACCGCAAGAAGCTTCCAATAACTTACGAGGGACTCCTTTAAGCGGTAAATGATTTTTATGCTGAAGCGTTTCTTACTCATCTTTCCCTTCGCCTTTCTATTTTTAGCTATTGAAAGTGTGGCAGAAGAATTGCCTAAGGCAGATGTTCGGCTTCAAAAAGATGAATCATTAAATTTAGAGCAATATTCAAACACCCCAGCTAAATCGCTTAAGCAAGCTATAGATGAAAATAATGCAGTTAAGTTTAAAGCCAACCCAAAATTAGACTTGGAGCTCAAGAATGTGTTGAAACCATATGACCATCCAGAAGAATCCAATGTTTTAGATCTAAATATCGCCGATGCGAATAAGGCTTATCAAACCACTCTGGCTGATTTAAGAATTAAAGCATTAAGGAATAATTTAAATATTCAGGTTGCTAAAATTGATCCCGATATTGCATCTAGTGACGTGCGAAAGGAAGAAGCAAAATTTGATCAAATTTTTTATGTTTATGCTAAATATAAAGAAAACGATTACCCAAAACAATCCTCAGATTATGTCGAATTTAAATCTACAAATCCAGCGCTCGACAAGCAACAAGTTAAGCTCGATCAATTAGCGCAAGAAATTACAGGTTTTGATGTCGAAACTGGCATTAGGGTGCCTTTGCGTACCGGTGGTACGGTGACATTAAGTACCCCACTCAACAATAAAGACACCTCCCGCAAAGGCGGTCAGTTCGATAGCGAACAATACCAAAGTGCATTGCGCTTTTCCCTCAGTCAGCCGCTCCTTAGAAACGCGGGGCGAGATGTTAATGAAGCCAGTATTCGTATCGCTGAGTTTGAGCAGCAAGCTTCAACGTTAAATACGCGCTTACAAAGCATTCGCATCATCGCGATGGTCGATAAAGCTTACTGGAAACTATATGAAAGTTGGGGGCAGTTGGATGTACGACGTCAACAATATGAGTATGCGCAGCAAAACTTACAAATGGTCAAAACACGTGTTGAAGAAGGCCTAACAGCACGTGTTGAAATCAATCGTGCTGAAATTGGCGTTGCTGACCGTTTAGAGGCATTAATTATTGCTGAAACAAACTTGAAGCTGGCCAATCGACAGCTACAGTTTTTACTCAACGATATCACTGACAACCCTTCACTGGACAGTATATTTTTACCGAGCACCTTGCCTAATTTAGTTAAGTACGATATTAATCGACAGAAACTATTACAAGATGCGCAAGAAGGGCGTATCGAACTGTTAACACAAGAACTGAAATTAGCTGCAGACCTTGCAAAAATAGATTACCTAGAAAATCAAACGCTTCCCCTTTTTACAATAGACTATCAATATGGTGCGCTATCAAATACATTTGATAGTTTTGGCAATAGTTACAACAATGTATTGAATGGTGAGTTTAATGATTGGTCGGTTGGTTTTAAATTTGAAATGCCAATTAGCAATGAAGCGAATAAAGCCAGATTAGCGAAAGCGATACAACAGCGCAGCCAAAGACTAACTACAAAAACATTACAAACATTAACAATCAAAAAAGAAATATATGACGCAGTCGATCAAATTGAGCAAAACTGGCAACGCATTTTGGCGGCCCGCCAACAAGTCCTGATTGCGGGTATTAATTATGAGGCAGAATTAAAGCAATTTAATGAGGGCCTTAGAACGATGACTGAGGTATTAGAGACACTGACCCGCTTAGGCGAGGCGCAAATTAAAGAAATTAAAGCGATTGGTGATTATCAAGTTTCATTGGTAGACACCGCTTATGCCACAGGTACGCTACTCGGTTATAGCAAACTAGACTTTACAGAGTAAGGATTTCCCTAATGAAAGCAGCTTGTGTATCAAGCTGCTTTTTTTATTGTATGACACAAACTGAAAATAAAACTTGACAAACATAACTAAATAACTAATTATTTAGTTATGAAAGAATTAAAAGACATTCCTAACGAATGGAAAAACATTTCTGACCTATTCGTTGCCATAGGGGATGAGCAACGCCAGAGAATTCTGTTAAGCTTTGACAAAAATGAACGGCTCAATATTCTACAGATTGTCGCCAGTTCAAACCTAAGTCGTACAGCTGTGACGCATCATCTTAAATTACTCAAACAATGTGGTGCACTTCATAGCGAAAAAGTAGGAAAAGAAGTATTCTTTTGGGTAAACAAAGCACATATCATCCAAGCGATTGATGGTGTGTTAACTTATATAAAAAAAGAAATATAAAGCTGAGGGATGGTTAATGATTGCTAGCATATTACGTTTTGTGTGCAAGATAGTATTCAGAGTAAAAGTAAACGGCTTAGAAAACGTACCTCAAGAAAATGGTTTACTCATTGTAGCCAATCATGAGTCCTTTCTAGATGGCTTATTACTGGGCTTGTTTTTGCCTAAAAAAGCCACGTTTGTCGTACATACTGGGGTGCTTAAAAACAGAATATTTCGCTTATTTTTAAGTTTAACGCCTTACTTGGCAGTTAACCCTCACAGCCCGTATGCAATGAAACAAGTCCTCAAGCGCTTGCAAGCTGGAGAAAATATTGTCATTTTCCCAGAAGGAAGAATCACTCTGACTGGCGCATTAATGAAAGTTTATGATGGGCCTGGATTTGTTGCCGCTAAATCAAATGCATCTATCCTACCAGTGCGGGTAGAAGGTGCTGCGCAATCCTATTTTGGTCGGCTATCAGATTCACATCCAAGAAAACTCTTTCCTAGAGTCAGCCTTACCATTCTACCTAAAACAAACATTGTTATCGAAAGCCCCAGCGGTCATGCCCCATTAACAGCAAAGCAAAGACGCAGAATAGCGGGTGAAAGTATGCGCAGTATTATGCAAAAAATGCTGTTCCAAACTCAAAAAAGTCGTACATTATATGAAGCTTTTTTAGATACGATTGATAAATACGGTAGCCAAACAAAATTAATTGAAGACATGGGTGAAGTGGAAGAAACCTATCAGGAACTCTTAAAAAAGAGTTTAGCATTAGGCCGCATCGTCACCAAAGTCAGTGAAGAAAATGAAGCGGTTGCTGTATTGATGCCAAATGTGACCAATACCATTGCATTATTATTGGGGATGACCGCCTTTAAAAGAATACCCGCGCTTTTAAATTACACCGCTGGCTCATCAGGTATGCAGAACGCTTGTGTTGCCGCGAATATTAAAACAGTTATTACATCGAGAAAGTTTATCGAAGCAGCTAAACTGGAAGACGTTGTCAGCGAGCTGAATCATTTAAATATTTTATATTTAGAAGATTTGCGATCAACGTTTGGCGTGTTAGATCGCGCTTGGCTAATTGGTTATGCGCTGCATTATCCACGCGCTGTCATGGAAAGAGCAAACCCAGAAGAGCCCGCAGTTATCTTATTTACCTCAGGCTCAGAAGGCAAACCGAAGGGTGTTGTACACTCTCACAAAAGTATTTTGGCTAATATTGCACAAATCATGGCCATGTATGATTTAAACCCTGATGACAAGTTTATGATGGTGCTACCGTTATTTCATGCATTTGGATTCACAGGCTCACTAGTAGCTATTTTGAACGGGATCAAGATAGTTGTGTTCCCTTCCCCGCTTCAGTACAAGATCATTCCAGAAGTAATATACGATCGTGGATGTACTGTTCTTTTTGCCACCAGTACATTTTTAAGTAATTATGCAAAATTTGCGCATCCCTATGATTTTTATAAATTACGATTAGTACTAGCCGGCGCAGAAAAACTGAATGATGAAGTTCGTAAAACCTATTCTGAAAAATTTGGTATCCGTATATTAGAAGCTTATGGTGCGACTGAGTGTGCGCCTGGCATTTCAGTCAACTCGTTTATGGCTAATGCAAACGGTAGTGTTGGTCAGTTTCTACCAGGCATAGAACATAAGTTGGAACCAGTGCCTGGGATAGATGATGGTGGTCTGCTTCACGTTAAAGGTGAAAACAACATGATGGGCTATTACTTATACGAGAACCCTGGAAAATTGGTTTCATTACAAGATGGCTGGTACAACACTGGAGATATTGTTGCCATTGACGCAAATGGATTTATATACATTAAAGGGCGCGTCAAACGATTTGCCAAAATCGCTGGCGAGATGATTTCGCTAGAGGTTGTAGAAAAAATTGCTAATACTGCCGCACCTGAGCATCAACATGCGGCTAGCACACAAGAGGATATGCAACGTGGCGAAAATATTATTTTGTTCACGACAGACCCTGAGCTGAAAAGGGAAGATTTAAAAATCGTCGCAAAAAATCTTGGCAGCCCAGAGCTTGCAATTGCAAAAAAGATTGTCTTCATAGAAGAAATTCCACTTCTTGGCACAGGTAAAACGGACTACGTGACGTTAAAAGAAATGGCAACAGCGAACGAATGAAGCGACGTCAATTTATATACAGTTTAGGTGCCCTTGGTTTAGCTGGCATGTCATTTTCTGCTTATAAAATATGGCCTGATGCAGGCATTCGGAATCCGTGTATTTCAAGCATTCCTGCACATTTAAGCGACCATCCGTTGATGAAACAAATTTGGGCGGAAATAGACCCTGCCCAATATTGGGATAGTCATGTCCATGTTGTCGGTACAGGAGATAGCGATAGCGGCATATGGTTTAACCCCAACATGGATAGCTGGTCCCATCCTATTTTAAAGGTACAAAAGCTCTTTTATGAAAATGGCGCTTGTGCAAATGATACTGATATTGATGTCAGCTCGGCACAGCGCTTAATTGATCTATCTGCGACCATGCCTCAAGGTTGTAAGTCATTACTGTTTGCTTTCGATTGGTTTCATAATGAAAATGGTCAACCTAATCAAGAAAAAACCATTTTTTATATCCCTAATGCGTATGCAAAGAAACTAGCGAGTGAACACTCACAATATTTCGAGTGGGTCGCCTCTATTCACCCATACCGAGCAGATGCAGTTGATGCCTTAATCCAAGCAAAAGAAGAAGGTGCAAGGGCCATCAAATGGTTACCACCTGGCATGGGTATTGATCCAGCATCGCCTAAATGTGATGCTTTTTATAAAAAGGCGGCTGAACTAAATATGCCTATCATTGCACATACAGGACGTGAAAGCGCAGTGCAGGGTGGCAATCAAAATCATGGTAATCCGCTCAGATTAAGGCGTGCGTTAGATCAGGGTGTTCGTGTCATCATGGCGCACTGCGCCAGTGACGGTAAAGATGAGGATTTAGATCACGGTAAAAAGCAGGTTAAAAGTATCGACTTATTCACAAGATTGATGGACACTCCAGATTACAAATCATTGGTCTATGGTGAGATTTCTGCCATTACACTCATGAACCACGCATGGGCGATTAAGCCAATTTTAGAGCGAACGGATTGGCATGCTCGATTAATCAATGGGTCTGACTACCCTCTCCCTGCAATCATGCCACTCATTAATACACGGCAGCTGAATCAAATGGGGCTGCTTGCAAGTGAATACTTACCTTTATTACAAGAACTTAAACAATACCATCCACTCATGTTTGATTTTGCCGTGAAAAGACTCATCGAATTCAATGGTATACGATTTGATAAAAGGATTTTTGCTACACGCCAACTTTTCGATAATGCAACATAAAATAATAATAGGATAAGGAATAATCAATGGAAATCTTGATTGCAGTAGTATTAGGTTGTGCCGTCATTATAGGCAGTTTGGCTGGCTTTATTGGCCTATTCAACAAAGGTGACAAAGAAGCCAGATTAAAAACATTAGAAAACGAAGTTGATAGAATCAATGCTCGACTAGCATTGCTCGAAAATGATCAGACTGCGCCTGAAAAAGTGCATACAACCATTCCAAGTGAAGTCAAAACGGCGGCGAGTACGGCTGTTTCTGCTGACGCGGTAGTCGCTCAAGTTCCAAATGAAAGCCTACCAGAAGCTATTGAAGAAGAAACACCAACAGACCGTCTAGCAGTAACGATGTATGAAGATGAGCCATCCATCGCTTATGCCTCTCAGGATATTCAACCTTCAACGCCAAATATCTTAGATAAAGCATTTAATTATGCGAGAGATTGGTTATTCGGCGGCAATACACTCGTTCGCTCTGGCATTATTTTATTATTCATCGGCATTAGTTTTTTAATTAAATACGTTGCAGAAAATTCAAACGTACCAATTGAGTTTCGCATGGCAGGTATAGCGCTTTTTGGTGTTGGCCTACTTGTGCTTGGTTGGAGATTAAGAAACAAGCGGAAAGAATATGCTTGGGCATTACAAGGAGGGGGTGTCGGTGTTCTCTATCTTACCGTGTTTGCTGCGATGAAACTTTATCAGCTTATGCCACCAAGTGCTGCATTTATCCTTCTCATCATCATTGCATTTTTATCTGCTGCCATTGCTGTTTTGCAATCCGCAATGCCATTGGTTATTTTAGGTTTTACTGGCGGCTTTTTAGCACCTATCTTTACATCAAGTGGTAGCGGTAGCCATGTCGGATTATTCAGTTATTATTTAGTACTCAACCTCGCAATCGTATTCATTGCTTATCATAAAAGCTGGCGACCACTGAATGTATTAGGGTTTGTGTTTACCTTTATCATTGGCACATTGTGGGGTGCAAAAAACTATCAACCAGAATTTTTCGCTTCAACAGAGCCATTCCTAATCATTCACTTTTTATTGTTCACGCTTGTGGCCGTTCTATATGCGCATAGGCAAGCGACAAAAGCGAGTGATTATGTTGATGCCACACTCGTCTTTGGTACACCAATTGTAGCTTTTAGCTTGCAATATGCCCTATTACGGGACTCTCAGTTTGGGTTGGCCTATAGCGCATTGGCATTAGCCATTTTCTATCTGGCACTTGCATGGTGGGTGCTTACACGAAAACGAGACACACTGCAGTTTTTAGGAGAGTGCTTTTTAGCATTGGGTATTGGATTTGCCACATTAACACTGCCTTTAGCGTTGGATGGTCGCTGGACATCCGCAGCATGGGCAGTGGAAGGTGTCGGCTTGATATGGGTAGGGCTGAAACAAAAGCGCCTATTCCCAACCGTTTCTGGTTTATCGCTACAGCTATTAGGTGCAATTGCCTTTACATATGGCTGGGGCTTAACTGGACATCATGCGACTGATCAGCAGAATATGTATTTAGGTGTTGCATTTATTGCCGTTGCTGCTTGGGCATGTGGCGCGTTATTAAATCATTACCGTCACAATACCTTAAAATGGATAAGCAATGCCCTAGCCATCTGGGGCTGGTTATGGTGGGTCGGCGCCGGCCTAACTGCTATAGATTACTTTATATCGGGCCGCGCAGAAATGCATGCAGCATTAGTCTATATTGCAATCACCAGCTTATTGCTTCCTGTTATAGCAAAACGCATCCAATGGCCTAAGCTGGCAACATTAAGTGTATTGTTGTTACCAGTAATGGGCTTAGCAACATTTTATGAGCTCAATGAAGCACACCCATTTGCATCTTATGGCGCCCTGGCCTGGTTAATTGCGTTTACTGTCTATGTTGGCTTACTCTATAGAGAACTGATTCCTATAGGTGCCTTCTTACGCGCGCCTCTTGTTTGGATTGCCAGCATCATTCTGGGGCTTGAATGGCATTATCAACTTCAGCATTTTGCTGGCAGTGCTGGTCTTTGGAGCGACATAGGCTGGGCTATTGTGCCGATGCTATTTATAGGCGCGATGAGTTATTGGCAATTCAGAGATGTTGAAATATTAGAGGAAGATGCATTAGATAAAGCACGTACATGGGGCTGGTTCGCTTGTGCGCCACTCATGCTATTCGTATTAGTTTGGTTTATCTATATGTCACTCAGCTCAGATGGCAATGCTGCACCTTTGCGCTATATTCCCTTACTAAACCCACTCGATATGGCATTAGTAGGTGCGCTACTATTGTTTACCATTTGGCATCGCCATATCACCAAACACTTTCACCATATGGCAAAACTAACACCAGTGATTGCAGGTCTGATGGGATTCGGTTTACTAAATGGGGTACTACTGCGCACACTGCATCACTGGTTTGATACGCCATTTAAATGGTATGCCATCTTTGACTATCCACTCGTACAAATGGCATTTACGTTTATGTGGGCGATTACCGCATTCATTCTAATGCTGTTGGCACATAGAAAGTCATTGCGCATACTGTGGATTGTAGGGGCAGCGTTGATGGCACTGGTCGTTGCAAAAATCTTCTTGTTAGACTTATCTCAGACTGGCACAGTTGAGCGTATTGCATCCTTTATCGGCGCTGGTGTCATGTTATTGGTCATGGGCTATTTTGCGCCATTGCCACCTGCTAAACTTGCTGAGACAAATAGTGAAAAGGAAGCATTATGAAATCAAGCTTGCTTATTTTACTGGCTTTAATCATTACGACACCTTTGCTGGCAGCCACTTTTGAATTAGAAACCTCGCATAATGAACCAATTTATCGAACAGCATTGCCGAAAGAGGTCTATCAATATAGTTCTAGTGATCATTTACAAGATTTAACAATGACCAATGCTGAAGGTGAAGCAGTGCCATATGCATTAATTCCCTATCATAGAATATATCCACAAACAGTTGTCACAGAAAAAAATAAACCCATGGTGATATTTCCGATGCAAGAGGAAGTGGCAAACAATACGGATATTACTGCGATTCAACTGAATAACAATAGCAATAACACCAGCATTCAAGTTACATCACAAGTAAACGAGGGAAAGGTAAAAACATACTATTTATTCGATCTGGGCAAACAACACCAGCCTTTTAAAAAACTAACGATAGACTGGGAGGGTCAATTAGGAAAGCTACTCACATTAGACATATTCACAAGCGACAACCTAAAAGATTGGCAGTATGCAGGCGAGGCTACGCTGCTTAAAGTCACCGCGAATAATGAAACGATACTAAAAAATAGTGTTCACTTTAACCAACCAATTAACGCTCAGTTTCTACAAATTAGACCGCAAAATACTGTTGAGCCATTCATGCTCAAATCAGCAAACCTTCATTTCGATGAGTTTGAAGAAACTTCTCTGCCTATTGATTGGCAAGCCATTCCTTTTCTACAAAGGACGCAAACGGACAATCTAATACATATTGATTTTGAATCACCTGGTCGCTTTCCTGTCCGCTATTTAGATATCCAGCTACCTCAGCAAAATACCATTACCAGTGTGACTGTTTTGATTCGCAATAACAAAGATGTGCCATGGAGAAGTATTAAAAGCGCTTCGCTGTATAATCTAGTCAAAGAAAGCAAAAACTATTTTAACAAGCCTATTCAAATTCCTAGCACCACAGCACGTTATTGGAGGTTAAGCTTTTCAAACAAGAATGGCGGCATTGGCAATAAAAATCCTGAGTTAAGCTTGGGCTGGCTAGCAGAGACATTGATCTGGAACGCGCGTGGATTGGGCCCATATAGTTTACAGGTAGGTGAAAAAAGAGTGTCTACGAGCACAATGAATATCAATAATCTATTGAAACCCTATGGCAATCAACAGTTAATTGATCTTCCGTCCGCCCCCTTGAAAATGGTGTCAAACAATCAACACTTTAACGCATGGGAAACAACAAAAGACCATAAACGCCTGTGGCTATGGGCTGGGCTGGTTCTTGGTGTAATTGTACTAAGTGGTATGGCCTATTCACTGATTAAGACAACAACAAAAGAGTAATCAATAACACCATGTCTATCATTGAACATCTAAAAAGAATACTAGGCTATGGCATCATTGCTTATCTACTAATATGCAGCACACTGTATTTTATGCAAAAAAGGTTTTTGTTTCCTAAACATGTCACAGCTTACGTTGCAAAAGACTGGCAACCAGAAGGAAAGAATAGTGAGCAAGCATTGATTAGTGGTAGTTGCGGTGATCTACATGTCGCCATTTGGCGCCATCCTGCAGCTAAGGGCACGCTCATGATGTTTCATGGTAATGGTGAGACGCTATCCAGCGTTGATGATTATGTGCATTCAATCCACAAACTTGGCTATAACTTGATGGCATGGGATTATCCAGGTTATGGTCGTTCGACTGACTGTTGGTTTAGTCAGGATATGTTGTTATCAGATGCGGAAGCTGCTTATCAGTGGCTTGCAAAAAAGGAAAATCCAAAAACCATTTATTTTTTTGGCTACTCGCTAGGGACTGGCCTTGCTTTATCAGTAGCATCAAAACATGCTCAAAACCCTGTTTTTTTAGTCGCTGCTTACGATGCAATGACCAATGTGGCGTTTGATCGTTTTTCACAATATTTACCTGTTAAACAGCTCATCAAATACCCATTAGAAACCGAACAATGGGTAAAAGAAATACACGAGCCAATTTACATGATTCATGGCCTGAAAGATAAACTAATCCTACCAGAACGTGCACGCATGCTAGTAAAAAATGCAAAAGGTAAAGTAAAAGTTGAATGGGTAGAAAATGCCAGTCACGCCAGTAGTGATCTTTTTGAGTATAGAAATCAGTGGCTACAGCGGCTTTTGCCATAGCATAGGTAAAATATATGAGTAACCAATTTGAGCTATTGAAGCAACGTCGTTTTCGACCATTATTCATGACACAATTTCTTGGTGCATTTAATGATAATGTATTTAAAACTGCACTCATCACTTTAGTCGCATTCCGCACCAGCCAACTGACGAGTGCAGACAGTTCAACATTGGTCACCATACTACCGGGTGTCTTTATTCTGCCGTTTTTTTTATTTTCTGCTACGGCTGGGCAAATTGCAGATAAACTCGAAAAGTCTAATCTCGTCAAAAACATTAAGTTATTTGAAATATTCATCATGTTATTTGCCAGCATTGGCTTCTTGCTCAATAACATTATTTTATTAGGCTTAGCCTTGTTTTTAATGGGCATACAATCTGCCATTTTTGGTCCAGTCAAGTACGCCTATTTGCCACAACATCTTAAAGAAGATGAGCTAATTGGTGGTAATGGCATGTTGGAAATGGGCACTTTTGTTGCCATTTTAATTGGTCAAATTTTGGGTGCTTGGCTCGCAACCCAACACACAAGCGAGATAATGACCAGCATTTGTGTCATCACGCTAGCGGCGGCAGGGTATTGGTCCAGTTTAGACATTCCAAACTCGCCAGCAGGTGCGCCGCAACTGACTATTAACTGGAACCCCATGACAGAAACAGTTAACAATCTAAAGTTTATTTGGCAACACCAGTCATTGTGGCTCGCGATTGTAGGGATTTCTTGGTTTTGGTTTGTTGGAGCTACCTTGTTAGCACAATTTCCAAACTTTGCTAGAAGCACACTGCATGGCGATGAAAGTGTATTCATTCTAATGCTATCTGTGTTTTCCCTTGGCATTGGCATTGGCTCTTTATCATGTGAAAAATTATCTAAGCATAAAGTTGAGCTTGGCCTTGTATTATTGGGTGGCATTGGCTTGATCTTATTTTGCACAGATTTATATCTAACTAGCACTCATATCAGTGTAGCTTTGGTTGGATCAACAATTACACGGTCCTATACTGACTTCTTATTAATCGCTTCTCACTATCATTTATTAGCGGATATTTTATTAATTGGCATTTTTGGTGGCTTCTATATAGTGCCGCTGTATGCCTACATTCAAAGTCATGCTGAAAAAAGCCATCAGTCTAGAGTCATTGCAGGCAATAACATCATGAACGCTTTGTTCATGGTCATCTCTGCTATTTTTTCATTATGGATTTTTAAACTAGGCTATTCTATACCCGAGCTATTTCTAGCTACAGCAATCATTAGCACTATAGTGATTGCTTACTTATCGATACGACAGCCAGCATATTTAAGTAGCTTCTTTAACTGGATTAAAGCCATTAGCAATCAATAACATTTATAATGTTAAGCAATTAGCAACGTAGAATTCAACAGTAACCAAAGATTACATCTTTAATGCATAACACAAACATTAGACCAATCAAGCAAATGCTGCGAGATACGCTTGCATATCTTATTAAAGGTGGACTACGCATTAAAAATGGGCACCTACCCTCGGAGCACCATGTAATACCAAACGACTTTCTTGGCGTATGTGTAGCATCTAATGAAGATCCAGAAGTGGACCACTTCATCTTAGCTCAGTTGGAAACACTGGGCATTAACAATGTCCGCTTAGACTTTAGCTACAGTGATCTTGATCGTTTTAATGAGCGATTTTTAAAGAAACTTATCGGCGATAATTTAAATATCACGTTACATTTAATCCTACCATTTGATGCAGTCAAAAATATCCTTGATACTGATGAACAGCAACGTTGGCGAAGCTTTTTATCAACGGTACTCGACCGCTATGGGACACGCGTTAATCAAATTGAAATTGGCAATACCATTAACCGCAAACGATGGTCTGGTTTTTCATTTAATCGTTTTTTAATGGTCTGGCAAATTGCATATGAAGAGATTAAATCACGCAATTTAGTTTTGCTCGGCCCCAATGTTCAAGATTTTGAGCTAATGTATAACATTAGTATGCTCAAGGTATTGCAAGAAAGAAATCAACTACCAGATATTCATACCAATAATTTATTTGTAGAAAGAGTGAGTGAACCAGAACGATTTGATCATAAAATATTGAAGTACAAATGGTCGAAACTACTCAAATACAACACCATTAAAAAAGCAAGAATATTGAAAAAAATTGGCATGGATTTTGGCGTAGAACGTACTACATCTTCAGCTGCGTTTTGGGCGATTTATCGCATTAATCGACTAATTGAAAATGGTATCCAAAAGCAAGCTGATTACCTGACGCGCTACTTCACACTATTAGCTGCATCTGGCGCACTGACACAAGCCAATTGGGGCGCATTGATATGTAACCGCGAAGGCCTTATTAACGATAGCTTGACCGATGCTGAATATCCCAGTTTGGAACGCATAGCGCACTATCAATCCGCCGATGGCTTTTTAAACCAATATGAACGCTATCCTAGCTTTTATGCCCTGCAAACGATTAATAAATTTCTAGCTGGTGCGCGCTATCAATCTGCAATTGCTACAGCGCATGGATTAGAAATACATCACTTTGCGACAGCAACCTTAAACATACAAATTGCATGGACAATTAACGGCAAAGTGTCTTTTCTTGCAGACATTTACAGTAAAAACACATTAAGTAACGCCAATATATTAGATCGAGATGGGGAAGTACTTACTAAGAATACTGAGCTTATTTGTGAGAAACCAATATTTCTCAGCTGGGATATAAATTTCAATATTGAAACCAATCCGCAACCAAAATTAGCTAAAGATTTAGCTATTCACGCGCATATCGAAGGCTTGCAATATTACACATACAATATTAATGGTTGGGCTGGACTCATACTAGCAAGAGATAAAACCGAAGCGGACATGCTCAAACAAGCACTCAACCCAAACCTGCTGGAAGCCCCTCAGAAAAGTCAATCATTGCGGCATGCTCGCAATGTCATTTGGGCCATAACCGATCCACGTGATACAAGCGCGATGCTAACTGTAAAACAGCCATTCAAAATGTATCCGCATAAAGCGTTTTTAGATCGCTTTAAACCCAGCAAAGCAAAACGCAGTTGGAATGGTGCAATGGAATTATTAAGACGAGGCGTAAACACTGCTCAACCAGTTGCTTATTTCGAGAAAGTTGGTGACAGCACCTTAAAGCAAAATTTTTATTTCTGTGAGCACGTGAATGCTGACTGCAGTATTGGTGAAGTTTTCTCAGCATTTGCCCAAGGTAAAACAATATATAAAGAACTATCTAGCGAAGAGGTCTATCAACAATTCGCGACATTTACACACCATATGCACAGTCGTGGCATCTATTTTAGAGACTACTCAGGTGGGAATATTCTCATTAGTATACAGAGCAATCAGGTGCTAGAGTTTTCCCTTATTGATACAGCACGACTACATCGCTTTAACCACTCGCTATCACTAAAACTAAGAATTGCTGACTTAACACGTGCATGCCATAAGTTGCATCCTGCTGGTCGTAAACGCTTTATGCAAATTTACCTTGGCTTAAGTGGCAAAAAATTTAATGTATTCACGCAATTGCATTTTTTACGCTATGACTTGAAAGTTAAAATAAAGCGCACAATAGGTAGAAAAGGGATCAAGCGACTCATGCAACGCATCAAAAGCGTACGCTGAATCTAATGATAATCATGAGCTTGTTTTAAGTAGTTTAAATAATGTGATCTTGTTCTTCTTCAGTACTATAGTAAACACGTAATGCAACGGCTTTACGAATTTAAACAAAAGGAGAATTATTATGTGGACAACACCAGCAGCTACTGAAATGCGTTTCGGTTTTGAAGTAACAATGTACGTAATGAACAAATAATTTTTGTTCTTGTGTAGATAAGGCGCCTTGTGCGCCTTTTTCTATATCTGCAGATATTCAATGTCTGATGAGCTTGTTCATGACCACCCTGCTGTAAATAGCTCATTACTTTTCTCCCCTAGCTCTCAAACAAAAATAATCCACCAAAAATTTTAATTATCATTAATATAGCGCATCGATTAAAACCGCAGGATGTATCGTAATGGTATCAATAGCAAAGCCGTGGATGTGGGCAGCATTCTTAATTTTCGTAGTATTAATGCTTATTTTAGATTTATTTGTATTAGGTGGTCGCAAGTCACATAAGGTAACGATTAAAGAAGCTGCTACATGGTCCATTACTTGGGTTAGCTTAGCACTTATGTTTAATGCTTTGCTTTGGTGGTATTTAAAACAAACGACTGGTATTGAAATAGCTAATCAGAAAGCGATAGAGTTTTTAACTGGCTACATTATAGAGAAGTCTTTATCCGTCGATAATATCTTTGTTTTCTTGATGATTTTTGCCGCTTTTAAGGTGCCAGCAGAACACCAACGTCGCGTTTTGCTTTATGGTGTGCTAGGGGCCATTATTCTGCGAGCATCAATGATCTTGGCGGGTGCCTGGCTGGTGCAAGAATTCCATTGGATACTTTACGTATTCGGTGGCTTTCTCCTAATAACAGGCTTACGCATGATTTTAGTCGCTGAGAAAACGCCTGACTTAGAAAACAATCTAGCGCTTCGTATTGCCCGCAAGCATTTACGAATCAGCAAAGATTATCATGGCAACAAATTTGTGATTAGAAATGATGGGGTTTATTACTTTACCCCGCTATTCCTTGTTTTGCTCTTGATTGAGTTCTCGGATGTCATCTTTGCTGTTGATTCAATACCTGCTATTTTTGCTATTACACTTGATCCGTTTATTGTATTTACTTCTAATATTTTTGCCATATTAGGGCTTCGTGCACTTTACTTTTTGCTACTCGATATTGCTGACCGCTTCCACTTGCTCAAGTATGGTTTAGCACTTGTTTTAATGTTTATTGGCTTCAAAATGTTAATTGCTTACTGGATAAAAATTCCAACAATAACCTCTTTATTAGTCATCATGCTGACATTGCTGACATCAATTATCGCTAGTATGATGGTGAAAGAAAATCAGGATTAGTTATTCAATTTTCTGTTTATGCATATGCAACATCAACTCCTGCTTAATAGCCTGTAATTTTGCTTTTACAAGCTCTGCATTAGTACTTCCTATGCGCATCAGTATCCGCTGACCGATAGAGCGACTTTCGATATCTGAATCTGCATATTGGTAATAAAATTTAGGTTTTACCAATTGAACAGGCTCTGAAACTTCCGGCGTTGCCAACAAGTGATCGATTACAAGCAATAATCGGTCATTAAAATATTGATCTGGATAACCAATCTCTTCATAAGATTGTTGAAACAGAGGATATAGATTAACGTAATTTTCTACTAATTTGTTAGCATCTATTGCCTCTGCAAATTTTATATAGCCCTCATATCGTATATTATTTTCTGGACTAATCACGATCTTCTCCCCCTCTTCCTTAGCGATAAATTTTCCAGGCGCTTTTTTGATTGGCATAACGCGCATAGAAGTTTGCTTGCGGGGCAGGTTATCAATCGTCACGACTATGTTACGTATTAATTGACCCTCATTAAAAATCTGCATTAGTGCCTTATTATTGACTAAACTCGCTAGGGCATTCCCCATCAAGTTATCGCTGGATTCTAGTTTTGGTAATTCAGGAGATTTAGCAGGAACATCCAACACTTGGCGTGATTTCGGTTCGTCTGGTTCTGGTGCTACGGTTGGCACCTCAATTTCTTTTACCGTAGCAGCCTCATTTTGTAACGGTTCATCCTGAAAATAAAAATATATTGCTACCGCACCCGCCAAAATAATTAAGAATATCGCTACCGTTAATATCGTTTTTTTCATCATCAGTCATTTCTTAGAAATTAAAAGAGAGTCTAGTAAGTCCCACGTTAAACCCATTCACTTGTACTTGGGCAGTCTCTATATAACAATGTTGATAGTCAGTTTTACGCAAAGTTCACCTTAATTCATCCTCAGCCATCTCTCTAGTCTACACTTGATATCGCTAAACAAAAGTGATTATGTGCAACTCATCTACATATTGTTATCCACTAGATTATGCAATACTCACTTCACAAACTAGTTAACGAGGGATGTGATGACAAACAATCAAGTTACCGATGAAGAGTTACAGCTTTATTTCAATTTTTTGATGAAAAACTACGGAGTCACTGATATTCAAGCCTTTAACACAATAGCTGATGGTAACAACCAATCATCCAGTGTGGAAGAATGTCTAGTTGAAGCTATTTAGCAACATCGCAACAAACTCATGCTTGCTAGCAAAAGGCCATTCCCTTTGTAAGTATTATTTTGTAGCGGCGACTTAATAGGCATACAATGGATTTCATAGGCTAAAGGAATTTGCGGTGGGACAATTTTCATCATTCATATTTGATGCGATACAAGTATTAGTTTTTTTATTTGTATTTATTGCAGGATTAATCGTTGCCAGCGTTACTGTTTATTACTTTATTGACCGTTTTCAAACCAAAAGCACGTTAAGGCGGAACTACCCAGTCATCGCACGGTTTCGCTACCTTTTTGAACACATGGGCGAATTCTTTAGGCAGTACTTTTTTGCCTTAGATCGTGAAGAAATGCCATTTAATCGGGCCGAGCGTTCTTGGGTTTATCGTGCTGCAAAAAATGTAGATACGATGGTCGCTTTTGGCTCTACGCGCGTGCTCACAAACCCTGGTACCGTTTTTTTCGTCAGCTGCCCTTTCCCTACGCTGGACGACGATAAAGTAGAGGCAGTCGCCATGACGATTGGTCCTGATTGTAAACATCCATACACGACTAAATCTATTTTCAATATTTCAGGCATGAGTTATGGCGCGTTATCTATACCAGCTGTACGTGCACTATCCAAGGGGGCCAAAATGGCGGGCATCTGGATGAACACTGGTGAGGGTGGACTAACCCCTTATCATTTAGAAGGTGGCGCAGATCTTGTATTCCAGATAGGAACAGCTAAATTTGGTGTGCGTAAAAAAGAAGGGGGGTTTGATTCCCTAAAATTAAAAGAAGTTGCTGCACACTATCAAGTCAAAATGTTTGAAATTAAACTCAGTCAGGGGGCAAAACCAGGTAAAGGTGGTATTTTGCCCGGGGCAAAGGTAAATGAAGAAATCGCGCACATACGTGGCATTACCATCGGACAAGATGCGATTAGCCCTAACCGTCACCCAGAAATTAATAGTGTTGATGATTTACTAGATATGATTGAGTATGTGCGCAATTTAACAGGAAAACCAGTTGGGTTTAAAACTGTAGTCGGCGCGCTCTCTTTCTTTGATGATTTATTTCAAGCCATTCACAGACGCGGTATCGATAGTGCACCAGACTTTATCACCATTGATAGTGCAGATGGTGGCACAGGCGCTGCACCCATGAGTCTAATTGATCATATGGGCTTGCCGCTTAAAGAAAGCTTACCCATCGTTGTTGATAAACTGATTCAATATCAATTAAGAGACCGCATCAAAGTGTGCGCAAGTGGTAAGCTCATTACACCCTCAGAAGTCACTTGGGCTTTTTGTGCAGGCGCAGATTTTGTAAACTCAGCCCGTGGCTTTATGTTCGCCTTAGGCTGTATTCAATCATTACAGTGTAATAAAAATACCTGTCCAACAGGCATCACCACGCATAACAAAAAACTACAATACGGCTTGAACCCTGAAGATAAAGCTGTGCGTGTGATGCAATACGCAAAAAATATGCAAAAAGAAATCAATACCCTCGCACATGCTTGTGGTGTATCGCGGCCTCGAGACTTGAATCGTAATCACGCGCGTATAGTACAAGCCAATGGTAAGTCAGAAAGTATGGTGGATTTATATCCAGAACCAACGACGAAACTCATTAATACCAATGCAATCAAACGTAACAAAGTATCGCCAGATAAAAAATTCTCAAATTTATGATTAGAAAGCGTAAGATAGGATGAACCAACTGACTACAGAAGCATCATTAATTAGAATGAACGCATCCGATTTATTTGTTAAAGCATTAGAAAATGAAGGTGTAGAGAGAATTTATGGCGTGCCTGGCGAAGAGAATCTAGATTTTTTAGAGGCGCTCCGAAAATCGAATATTGACCTTATCTTAACGCGCCATGAGCAAGGCGCTGCTTTTATGGCCGCCACCTACGGCCGCCTAACAGGCAAACCTGGTGTGTGTTTATCGACATTAGGCCCTGGTGCAACCAATCTCGTAACTGGCGCTGCTTACGCGCAGTTAGGTGGTTTCCCACTGGTGATGATTACTGGTCAAAAGCCTATCAAACATAGTAAACAAGGGCTGTTTCAAATCGTTGATGTCGTCAGTATGATGAAACCGATTACCAAATATGCCAAACAAATTGTTAATGTGGATATGATTCCATCCATGGTGCGTGAAGCATTCAGACTGGCCATTGAAGAGCGACCTGGGGCTGCCTTACTAGAACTTCCTGAAGATGTAGCAGCAGAAGAAGTACAAGATAATACTACGCCTGTATTCAACATTAGTCGACGTCGTTACGCACATGCGGATCGTGAAATTCTGGATGCTGCAGCAGCAATGATTAAAGAGGCCAAACATCCACTCGTTATGATTGGCGCAGGTGCCAATCGCGCCCGTATTTGGAGTGCTTTGCATGATTTTGTCGATCGTACTGGTATTCCTTTCGCCAATACACAAATGGGTAAAGGTGTTATATGGGGTCGTAGTGAAAAGCACTTAGGTACTGCCGCCTTATCAGATGGGGATTACATCCACTGTGCAATCGACCGCGCGGATCTCATTATTAATGTTGGTCATGATGTAGTAGAAAAACCACCTTTCTTTATGGTACACGGCGGCGCAAAGGTGATTCATGTAAACTTCAAATCAGCGCAGGTAGATAACGTTTACTTTCCGCAATTGGAAGTAGTAGGTGATATCGCCACTTCAATCCAGCGTATTGCCAATCGTGTAGGCATGACAGAAACACATGACTTTTCTTACTTCATGAAAGTACGTAGTTGCGTCAGGCAACATATTGACGAACTGAGTGACGATAATAGTTTCCCCATGAAGCCACAGCGATTTGTAGCTGATGTTAGAAAAGCGATGCCTGCTGATGGCATTATTGCGCTGGATAATGGCGTTTATAAGGTTTGGTTTGCACGCAACTACTTTGCGGAACTAGCCAATACAGTACTGCTAGATAATGCTTTGGCAACGATGGGGGCAGGGTTACCTTCAGCAATAGAAGCTGCTCGTTTGTACCCAGATAGAAAGGTCATGGCAATATGTGGTGATGGTGGCTTTATGATGAATAGCCAAGAAATGGAAACAGCGGTTCGTTTGAAAGTAAACTTGGTTGTACTCATCTTAAATGACAACGCATACGGTATGATCCGTTGGAAACAATATGGTATGGGTTTCAAAGACTATGGGCTGCAGTTTAACAACCCTGATTTTGTCATGTATGCCAATAGTTATGGTGCAACTGGCCACCGTGTTGAAAGTACTGACAGCTTTATTCCGCTTATTCATGCATGTTATGAAAAAGGCGGTGTCCATCTCATCGAATTACCAGTCGACTATTCAGAAAATACCAAGGTACTCATTGACGAGTTAAGAGAGCGGGTCTGTATCATATAAGCCATGCTGAAAATAATCATTCTAGATGACTAGAAACGATTGCTTCATTTGAAGTGAGTAATATTTCTCTTAAGAAACAAAGTAATGCGACAATAATCGCCCCCATCGAGCTGATAAAGCTTAGTAACACCATATGCGGCATACTAAAACCAGACTCAACTGAGATAAACAAACTTGCAATTGAGATACAAACGAGCAAAGCAGCTAGGGTGGCAAAACCAATCGCAATACGCAACCAAGTAATTCGTCTGACAGTCACATATAGTTCATGTTTGTGCTTTTGCCGAATTTCTGGTGCCAAAACATTCACAATTCTTGCACGGTCAATTGCACGGGCTAACCGCCCCACCATCACATTTAAAATAGATCCAATCCCTGTGAGTAAAAAAACAGGCGCAACTGCATCGCGAATGGCTTCTGAAACTAAATGAATATCGGTAATTGGTGTAAACATACTAAAAGCATAACCTAGCGTGCAAATATAAAATATACATCACATTGTTGTTTTTAAAAACAAGTGATTAATTAATACATCACCATAACTTCATTCCGACGTAAAAACGGAGGCGTCCATGGTGGGTTATAACGAGCCAGCTCAGGAGAGCCTATCGGCAGAATATTTTTCCCTTTCATCCATGCCAGTAACTCACTAGTTTTTTTAGTTACTTTTTCTTCACCAGCAAACCAAGAGAACTGGATTACCGCATACCTTTGAGTGGGTATTTCGCGCAATGCTATGGCTGGGTTATTTGGTTTGGGTAAAGTCTCCATTGTATATTGGCTAGGCATAACAAAATGCATCCGCCATTCAGCACCAGTTTTTTCCATGGTGACTGGCGCGGTCATACTAATTTTTTCTGACTTTGATTCCATAGTAACTGGTGCGGTCATACTTATTTTTTCGTTACCACCTGCAGGTGCCACATTATTACCAAAAATGTAATCTGCGATTAGTTTAAATCCTGCACTAGAAGCATCATCTAAATCCCCACTGACTTCTGTTTCTGCAATAATTTGAGGCGCATACTCGCGTAATTCAAATTGACCAGACTTTTGAATCACATTATATTTTGGTTCTTCAGTTGCCATAGCAGTAACTGAAAATAGTAAAACAAGTAGGCATGTTATGCGTGCTTTCATTCAGTTGAACTACTTGATAAAAAGCAAATAAATCATGAGACTAAAATAAAGTAATGCAAATATTGCTACTATCCAAAACACTTTAAGCATATTGGTATTAATCTCGCTCAATTTTGCATTATTCACTTCTAGTAGTTGGATTATTTTTTCTTCATTTTGCATACTTAATCCTTAAACTTACCTGTTTTCTTTTTGTCGTTTAGTCGCCATGTATTCTGCATAAATGTTTCGATGATGCATACATTGACTGCTACTTTTATCTTCACATCTTTCTCGCAACTTACAAAAACAGGTAGTTGACACCATCTTTTCTAGCGAACTTAGCATTCCAATATTATTTGCATTTGATGCCATTAATTTTCCTATCCATTCACTATTAACATTGATGACGCACTACTCATAACTTAGCTCACATTTAACAAGTAGAAAGCGTACATTCATTTTTATTTAATTCGTTTAATTTCTTTACAATTTCCAAAGCACTAGGCTCATCAAGTGCACGAATAGGTTTTTCTAGTGAGGCAAGCGCTTTAGCATCTTTCTGCACATAAGCTAATCTTGATAATGCGACCATAGCATCCAACTCACGTGCATTCAGTGCAACCGCCTTATCCAAATATTGTTTTGCCTCAATTAAATGTCCTTCCCCTTCTTCAGCTACCCCACGGTAATACCATGCATCTGCGGACTGCGGCTCTTCATTTGTCCATGCTTGTGCAATCATTTTTAATGCAGTCCAGTCTTGATTTTGATACGGAATCACCACTTTCATAAATGCTGGTCGTTGTTCTATGGGCAATGCCCAAAAAGGAATTTCGTTTGTCGCCAAGCTATGCGTTTCTGGTGAATTCATCAGCTCTTTAATCCATTCCACGGGTAAGTGATAAAAGTAGCCTTGATTGCCAGGACTTTTAAAAGTGGTAATCCCTATTAAATTCATTTTTTCGTCAAATAGCGCGCCACCACTGGAGCCCAAGCCAAAGGCAGCATCTGATCGAATGATGAAGCTATTTTGGAAAGGGTAAGTAGCCTTTATCGCACCATAAGAAGGTTGTGGCACATTCTGCCCTATGGGGAAACCCAAACTAAATACAGGCTCCTCATATAACAATGTAGCGCTGTCACGCAAATTAACAGGTTCAAATGGCAAGTCATCAAACTTGAGTAAACATAAATCGCGCTTCCAGTTTGCTTTAATGGCAATTGGTTGATAGCCAACACGAAACTTAGCTACATTAGCACCTTTGGCATTCGCGATGACATGACAATTGGTTGCGACATATTCTTTACTTACAACCACGCCTGAACCACGTCCATTTTGTCCATTAGGCAACTCAGTTGTAATCATCACGACTGAGTGACTTAATGCAAGCGTCTCCGCAAAATTAGGCCTTGCCAATAAACTTGGCACATATAGTAAGCAAAAAACAAGTAACATTTTATTCATTAAGCAATCCCTTGGCAGCAAGTATGAATCATCTGACACATAAATGGGAAAATCGTTTAGAAGCTTATCTATGTTAGATTATACGTAGCGTTTACTTGTATTATGAAAGTGTAAAATGAAGCTGCATATCCTAAGTGATTTACACATGGAAATCATGCCATACACCCTCCATGTTTTTGATGCGGATGTCATTGTATTGGCGGGTGATATTGCTGAAGGTACCAATGGTGTTGAATGGGCTGCAACGTTATTAAAAGCAACCGACGCCAATATTATTTATATTGCTGGCAACCATGAGTTTTACCATGCTGAGTTAAATGATACACGCCAAAAAATAAGTGCGTTTTGTAAGCAGCATGAGCGATTGCATTATTTAGAAAATGGTGAAGTCATTATTGATGGTGTTCGCTTTCTGGGTGCAACGCTGTGGACGGATTTTGAATTAACGCTGCCTGAAGACCAAAAAACGACACTTAGAATGAGCGAGTTATCCCTGACTGATTTTAGACTAATTCTACATGATGAATCGCGCTTCAAAGTCAAAGATGCCATTAACATGCATCGTGATTCAGTCACGTTTATTGAGGAAAAACTAGATGAGGACTTTGCTGGTAAAACTGTTGTGATTACCCACCATGCGCCATCATTACAATCTGTTGCACCAAAATATCAAGATAGCTTTTTGAAAACGTATTTTGCCAGTAATTTGGACTATCTTTTGGGTCGATCAGATATATGGATTCATGGGCACACGCATGTTAAATCTGACTATCGCATTGGTAAAACCCGTGTTATTTGCAACCCTAGAGGCCGCCCCGACAATGCACAACAAGCTGAGAACAGCCAATTTAATCCTGCGCTTAGTATTGAAATCTAATTTTGCTACTGTGCTTTGCGCATCATATAAAAAAATAGCGTCCCCATGGCCATGATGCTGGCAGCCAGATATAAACCAAACACATAGCCACCTTGCGAACCTGCAACCCAGCCAGTGATCGCTGGGGCAATAATTTGTGCGATACCATAGGCTGTCGTCATTTTCCCCATCATTTTAGCTGGTTGTGCTGGATAGAAGCGCCCTGCCATGGTTAACGTCAAGCTAACAATGGCTATCGCTGTTGCACCGTATAAAACAGCACTCAGCATGGCCCCAGTTACTCCCCAACCAAGGGTAGGCGTTATAATCCCTACGACCTCAACTGCCCCCGCCAAGACCAAGGCATTGACATCACCCGTTTTGCGCGCAATAAAATCCCACAAAATACAAGAAGGTGCAGCGACTAAACCAACGATTAAAAACACCCAAGCGCCCTTTCCAGCAAGTGCTGGAATTGCATTGATAATGGCAACAATAAACGTGGCTGTCACCACATAACCAAAGCCTGAACAAAAATACGCCGCTGTAAAAAGACTCATAAACTTAGCATTTGGCGGGGCATGTTGCATGGAAGCATGCTGATTGACTGTCTCATCGTCCCTTGGAGGCGGTGGAAACCAGACCAAAGCAGGCACTAACAATAGCGCTCCTAAGCCAGCTAATACAAACCATTGCATATCCCAACTGATTTGCTTATACATCAAAATAGCTGCCACAGAACAAAAAGCTATACCAAAGCCAATTCCTGAGAAGTGAATGCCCAACTCTCTGCGATGGTTGTGTCGAATTAGCCAGTTGAAAATCAAACCACTACCCAACATTAAACCCGCAGCACTACTTAGCCCAGCAATAAATCGAGAGATTATCCAGATATTCATATTTGTCGTCACGCCCATCAGCACCGTACTTACCACAGCGACCACCATTCCCCAACGATAGAGTCGATCTTTGACTACCGTATGACTAATCCATGATGCAATTAACACACCAGCCAAGTAGCCAGTGTAGTTAATAGCGGCTAACCAACCCCCTGCTTCATGAGACAAATCTGCTTGATTCATCATGACTGGCAACATGGGTGTATATGCGAAACGAGCAACTCCCATCGACAAAATCAAACTGCAAACACCCGAAAAAAGAACTTTTTTGCGCGTTGATTTTGATGTTGAGTAAATCATAAAGTGGGAGAGATACTATATATAAATAAGCCGCTATATTACGCTAAATAAACTGCGCACATTAGAGTAAGTATGAGATGAATGAGACTAAACTAGACTAAGAACAACAACCTCGCTTGCCTTTTTTTGCTGGTTTCCAAACCTTGACAAACTCTTCTTTAGTCATGGCTTTTATATTCAAGTCTTTTTGTAAAGCACTATCTACTTTATTGGCTTGATAATCATTAAAATGCGCCAAATATTGCGCATAAGCTCGGTCAACACCTCTTAAGTTTTTGAGTTTAGTCCATAGCCATTTTTTCGTTTTAAAAAACATTATTTATTCACTCGAATAATTCTACGATTCATTATATTGGATAGATTAGATTCAGCAGCTACTATATCAAACCAAATTGTTCAGCGAAGGCTTGTTTAGATACCCTCATTCAGCGCACTTCTAATGTTATCCAATGCTTGCTCGACTATCTGTTTTGGCATACCAATATTCATGCGCATATAACCTGAGCCACCTTCACCAAATAAAGTACCTGGACTTAATCCAATTCCAGCTTTGTGAATAAAAAAATGTTTAAGAGCATGATCAGTCAAGCCTAAAGCGCTACAATCGAGCCATAGCAAATAGGTGCCTTCAGGTACTACGCATTTGATTTGTGAAATGTGGGTATTTAAATAGTCAACGACAAAATCACGCGTTTTACTTAAGTACATGAGTAAGGCGTCCAACCATGCCTCTCCATGCGCATAAGCGGCTTCGAAAGCGACTATACTAAAAGGGTTTGCCGCACTTACGTGCAAGGTCTCGAATGCGACATTAAGGCTTTGTCGATAATGTGCATTGGGTACGATTAATGCAGATAGACCAAGCCCAGGGATATTGAACGTTTTGCTTGGAGCAACTGCAGTAATAATATGCTGAGTCGCATCTGACAAACTCGCCAGTGGTTGATGCTTAAATGCTGGATATACCAGGTCAGCATGGATTTCATCGGAAAAAATAACTAATTGATATTTTTCTGCAATGCTTAAAACTTGTTCAAGCTCTTCACGTTGCCATACTCTACCTACTGGATTGTGAGGAGAACATAAAAATAGCATTTTGGCTTTTTTTGCACTATCTTCCAGTTGCTCAAAATCGATAACATAACGATTACCTTGTAAGATTAACTTGTTCTCAATCAGCGTTCGGCCTGTATTTTTAACAGCTGAAAAAAAAGGAAAATAAACGGGAGGCTGAACAATAATAGCCTCTCCATGTGCTGCAAATGCCATTGAGGCGGCATGCAGTGAAGGCACAACACCGGGACACATCATGATCCATTCGCGCTCTATTGCCCATCCATGTCGTTTTTTGAACCATGCAATCATGGCATCATAAAGGCTATCTGGAAAATCAGAATAACCATAAATAGGACTGTTTGCGCGCTGCTGTAAAGCCTTTGTTACCGCGATAGGGGAGGCAAAATCCATATCCGCAACCCACATAGGAATCACGTCTGCACGCCCAAACAATGACTTTCTAGCATCGTACTTTAGGCTATTTGAGCCTTCTCGATTAAGAATCTGATCAAAATCAAAATATTCAGCCAAAATATACCCCTCGCTTTAAATTAAGTGTTCACTTGCCAAAGCGCATCGATAAAATAATTTTTATTATCAGAAAATAACTCTATTATTTCAAAGCCATTGTGGTTAGCCAATTTAGTGATACCTGATGACGTAAATTTATGTGAATACTCTAAATGGATTGGTTCAAATTCTTTAAAGTAAAACGTCTGATTCACGGCTTCAATATGAATCGACTGTGCTGCTAACGAGATTAAATAGCTTTCCATCGTTCCACGATAAGGATTGTAAAAACCATAGTGCTTGAATTGTGCAATATCAAAATTACCCCCTAGCTCGCGATTAATTCGAGTCAACAAGTTTAAATTAAATGCTTTAGTTAAACCATCCGAGTCGTTGTAGGCTTGGTTCAAAATAGCAGGGTCTTTTTTTAAATCAAACCCCATCAATACATAGTCATCTGCATTCAAGGTTGTTGATAACATTGTCAGAAATTGATCGGTCTGATTTTTATTGAAATTGCCAATATTGGAGCCTAAAAATAATACAAGCTTTATATTATTCGATTTTTGTTTAAGGTAATGTAGCCCGTGAGAGTAATCAGCCACAACACCGTGAATATGTAGGCTTTCATGAATGGTTAAGTTGTCACCTAATAACTCCATCGCTTTTTCTGATATGTCAATCGGATAGAAATTGACTTTACAATTAGCATTCACAAAGCCATTAATGATCAATTCACTTTTATGCCCATCTCCTGCACCTAACTCGATAATATCTATTTCTGACTCATTGACGATAGCAGGCAGGATGTCACTGATTTTCTCTAAAATTGAATACTCTGTTTTTGTTGGGTAGTAATCTGGATGCTGAGAGATTTTTTGAAATAACTCACTGCCAATATCGTCATAGAAATATTTTGCTGATATTGCTTTTTGTTCTGCGCCTAATCCAGCAATCACATCAGCCAAAAACGCTGCATGATGTTGGGTGGTCTGATTTCTTTCAATCAGGTTCGTTAGTTTCAAATGACATCCTTTGCTAGGCGTATGCCTGAAAACATCCAGCGTTGCTCTGGCGAATAAAAATTACGGTAGCTATGGCGATAATGGTGTTCCGGTGTTACCACACAGCCGCCTTTTAAAACGAACTGATTACACATGAACTTCCCATTGTATTCGTTAAGCACCCCATCAAACGCTTTAAAATTTGGATAGGGAAGGTACTGGCTTCTTGTCCAGCACCAAACCTGCTCAGCAGCTAAAGCGTCATTCGGATGAAACACTTCCGCGTTTGGTAAGTGATGGTTAGCCTGTGAAGTTGAAAGATAAAGCTCTAATTCTTGTTCTGTTGGTAGCCGTTGACCTTTCCAGTTTGCATAGGCATCTGCCTCAAAATAACTAATGTGTACTAGCGGTCTATTAATATCTAAAGTAGCCAAGCCATGCAGTGTATATTCATACCACTGATTGCCAACTTTTCGCCAGTACAGTGGGTGCTGAATACCCATCTTGTTTACCCAATCCCAACCTTGGCTCAACCAATGTTTTGCTTCTTTGTATCCATTGTCTTCTATAAAAGCTAAGAAATCGCCATTCGTGACAAGACTTTGATTGATGGCGAAAGGGTATAGATAATGTTTATGATTTGGCCGCTCATTGTCGTAGGAAAATGCCGAGCCTTTATAACCAATTTCATATAGCCCTTCTTTGTAGCTCGTCCAATTCTCTTTTTTGGATGGCTTCGATGCAGCGTCTAGGGGCATTAACGCATAGCTAGTATCTACGATGTTACTTGCTAAAATATACTTGATATCCATAAACAGCAGCTCCTGATGTTGCTGCTCATGATGCATGCCTGTTTCTATTAATGTTGCTAGCTCTTCTGTGAGAGGAACCTCGGTTAATAAGGTAATAATTTCACTGTCGACATGCGCACGGTAACGCATCACCTCAGCAACGGTTGGTCTGGATAAATGGCCACGTTCTGATTGTATAGTGTGCTGCCCAACAGCTTTGTAATAAGAATTGAACAATATGCTGTATTGTGAATTAAACGTAGCATACCCAGATAAGTATTTTTTTAAAATCACCTCTTCAAAAAACCAGCTGGTATGGCCCAAATGCCATTTTGGAGGGCTGACTTCTGGACAGGGCTGAACCACATAATCCTCATTTTCAATTGGATTGCAAATGTCCAAAGTCGCTTGCCGCAACTGTTGAAATTTTGCGATTAATTGGTAATTGTCTTTTGTCGAAATAACAGCTGTGTTCATGATGCGGTGTAAACTTTCATTAAGCGATAACTGAAATGCCTTTCCAAAAAGCAATATAGTTTTTAATTTCTATAGCCTCTGCCTTGGGTGTTTTATAAACCCATGCAGCATTTGGGTTTTCGTCATCATCTACTACAATATTGTAATAATTAGCCAACCCTTTCCAGCCACAAGTAGAAGTATGCAAACTTTGTTGGAAAAACTGCTCATTGATTGATTCAAAAGGAAAGTAGTGGTTTCCTTCTAACATGAGTGTTTGGTCAGACTCAGCAATCACTGTATTGTTCCATACGGCTTTCATTGCATCTCCTTATTAGTCATCAATTTGCTGCTGTGCAAGATTGATAACACTTTACCACTAGTTAAAAGAATCAATAAACACAAGCAGCTTTAAACTTTACTGTTAAAAAATTAAGCGTTTGATTGGCATTACTACACCCGCAAGACCGTAAAGGTCTTCCCCAACCTCGCTAGGCGATAAATCGCAAAGTCGATTGTGAAAGGGCGTTCCCAACCTCGCTAAAATGCTATACCCGTAAAGGGCATCACCATTCTCCCTAACCGCTGAAGCGGTAAGTCGAATGCGAAAGCATTAAGTCGGTCTACACCCGCAAGGGGCGTTCCCAACCTCGCTAAATGCTAAAGCCTTGAGTCGGTTGTAAAAAAGAAGGGCTTACACCGGAATGTAAGCCCAAGGGGGAGGAGATTTAAAGCTATTTAACCCTTAGTAAGGTTAATGCAGTTATTATGCTATCGATAATATTATTTATATCTTGAGAATAAGCTTTGCTTTATGCTTTAGTTCAACGAAGTGACTATGCAATCGAGCTAAAATGCTAGAATAAGTAATATTCATGCATTGCAAATAAAGCGAGAACATTAATGGAAGCAGAGTTTTTATCAGCATCAATTATCAATTTAGCAATTAACCTTTGTTATTCCATTGTTGCGCTCGTCGTCAGTGTTTATGCTTTGTTATGGGTCGATAAAAAAGTCGTCAAAAATATTAACTTCGAGGAAGAAATCAAAAAAGGTAATATCGCAGTAGCCATTTTTGCATCCGCTATTTTAATTTTTGTAGCGGTTGTAATTGTGTTTGGCTTCAAAGGTTAAAGAAGTTAACAATAGTGCGTGGTGTTGGTAGTTTAGTCGTTTTGCTTATTTGCTTCTTTCTGGGCGCATATGGGAATGCGATAAAAGATAACTTCAATAGTCATGGGCTTAACGTTAATTACAGTCCTGAAGCTTCTAGTAATAGAGAAGTCGATATTGCAGTGCTTTCATTAGCACAACAAGATTTAAACCTGCCTCATGCTGGATATCTTTTAGATATACTAACTACACACTATCGTTTATCGGCTGAAGAAGTAAATGATATGCTTGCGCCAGCACATGGTCAAAATTATCCACTCATTTATTCGATAGATCCTATCGGTACATACACCATGTCGGCACAAGCATTGGACGGTGACCACTACCTAGTTAACACCTACCTCGAAGGCTACGCACCTTTTGAAGTCAATAATGTGATGACACCGCTTTATATCTTATCGCAACGCAAGACCTATCAATTTGATGCTAGTCAGTATGCAGGTCGTACTGATGTTTGGCAATCAAGCCGACAAGCATTTTATTATCCAAGAGGAGATTGCGAAGACCATGCGATTGTACTGGCTGACTGGCTGATTGAGCAAGGTGAGGATGCGCGCGTTGTGTTAGGCGAAGTAGAGGGTAATGGGGGCCACGCTTGGGTCATATTATTAAAGGATGGCAAAGAATATTTATTAGAAGCAACACAAAAAGATGGTTTATCGGCGGTGAGACCATACCCAGCTGCCGTGCTTTACAGAGATTATCATCCCCGTTATATGTTTAATCGCGAATATTTTTGGGAAAACACTGGCACGCAATATACAACTAGCTATTCAAATAAATATTGGTTAAAAAAGAGCCATTACCGTATCACTGATTATAAAAGCAGACAGTTTAAGGACAAGGTTCCGGCTGCTACTAGCAGCTCACCTTAGACGACCTCGAGCGCCAACTCTTCGGCATTGTATGCCAGCGCAATATCATTACCATCCCAGTCATAATTCACACACATCGCTTGATATAAATTCTCATAGCCATTATGCGGCAATTCTTTCATTACCAAGAAATCCACAGCGCATAATTTATTATTTGTGTTCATTTGATTCCCACCATATTCCATTGTGTTTCGTCCTCAAATCTAAATTGATCTGGCAACCATTTCCCTTCAAAAGAAGAAAAGTCAGGAGAAAACTTCATTTTCAACTTGCCAGTTCCATATTGATCTCGCCAGCTGGCAATAACAGTATGCGCATCAAGTACTTTAAAATCCTCTAACTTTCCCTCTAACTTCAATTGCTGATGTTCAAATATCGAGTACTTGCCTGCTTGTGCACCATTCGCATCGATAAAAAATTCAGTTTTTGCCTCTGTCGGGTAAATAGACACAATGTGACTTGGGTATGCGCCTGTTAAATAATGAATGTTATTTAATTTTTGTGTCTTAGCTGTGCACGCAGTTGCCAACAAAACATAACTGCAAACCAATAGTGTTTTTTTAAACATGTTGTTTCCTTTTTTTGATTGAAATTATTTATCTCAGGCTAATTGTGTTCGCTTTCCATGTGCTATCTTGCCAGCGATTAAATGCGCCTAAGATAGAAGCATCTCTCGCCTGTCTCTGCACCAGTAAACTGTTCAAGCCTACGACCTCAAATCGACGTTGATAGATTCCTTCTGCGCGTGATTCTTTGGCAAGTAATATTTGCTTGCCATTAGGTGACCAGCCGGCAAACTCAATATATCCTAAGCCTGCATCGCGGCTGCTTGGTGGCAAAACATTGATTTGCCACCCTGATTTATTTTTTTGGAAAACCCACAATTCGCGCCAATTTGCCATTGGCTGTACAGCTAGCGCAATCGCATTATCTTTAGGATTGATCGTTGCTGACTGCGACCAGACCAAGCCGTATGTACAACGCTCTGTTAAGGTTTTCTGTTGTTTTACTATACTTAAAGTGACACATGTTTCACCAGGTTTTCCTTTTCTGGTTTGAAGCTGCACTGTTCCAAATTTCTGCTTGTGATTGATTGGCGCTAACGCCCACCGGTTGGCACTCACTAACATTGCGGTATTGTTATAAGTAGGCCAATCTTTATCTGGTAACTGACTCTTGTCGACAACAGAAAATGCTGTTAATGCCTTTTGCATCAGTATCTGTGCACTTTCCTCAATACCAGAAAGTATTAGCACTTCTGCGTTATCAAGAAAACGTGTTTTTGCATAACTCATAACACTCAATACTGAGGCTTTACGCATTTCGACACGATTTTTAAGATATGCCGGTAGATTATCAGTGGGTACTTGTGAAATCACATGTGCACGCCAAACATCTATTTGCGCCCGCTGGGTTGGTGTCAAATTAGGATCGATACAGGCATCCTTGGTCAATGACAAAGCAGCGCTTGCTTTCATTTCGGCGGTTGCTGGCAAGGCTAATACCTGACGGTAGACTTCCCCGTCATAACACATTTCAATATGGCCATCGTTTTCTAAATGATTAAAGTGCACACCGTACTGCGTCGCCACCTCTAATTGTTGCGCTAAATAACGTGAAGCAGCCTTTCCCGCTGTTTGCAAACTTGAAGCATTTTCTGCGATACGATCAGCAAACACACCGATTGCGTGCAATACTTCAGCGCCTTCTGGCGAATTCATTTCTGCGGCTGATGCAGCCCTTAAGTAAGCACTAGCTAAGCTAATGCCAAGACTATTTGAACCATTGTTGTCGCGCAGGTAGCGCACTAATGTGAGGAACTCTTTGGTTTCTGATTCATGGAATTTACTTTCACGTAGATGTGTTACTTTTACAAAACCAACGCGTTCACGCTTGTGATCATAAACTTCTAAATAATCCATACGCACATCGCGCACTTCAACCCACTCACCCTGCCATAAAACCGCTAATTCCCGTGCAGAGTCTTTAGGTGCAGACTTCAGACTCACATTTGGCTGCATCACCAAAGCGAGTGATTGTTGCTTAGGCGTATCGGATGTCTTTACTGTATTAGCATGTGCGAGAAAACTATGCATATTTAAACAAAGTCCTGCCAAAAGCGAGATAGTAATTGTTGATAATGTGTGCATGATATTGCTCCTTAATGTTGTTTGCTATATGAGGTTTTAGTCTGTGTTTGTCCACCCAGCAAATGTGATGTAATCAATCCCCCATCCATAGCTGGCGGTGCAATAATGACTTGAATTTTATCTGACAGCTTGTCAGCCATCGCCTTTTGAATTAATAGTGGGTGCTTACTTACAAGCACTCCTTCGCGCTGCATTTGTTCAGCATTGGCCTTGCCTATAAGATTCAAACGGTATGCCTCTGCTTCTGCTAATTTTTGACGTGATGTTGCCTCACCGATGGCTTCAATCGTGCGCGCTTTTGCATTTGCTTCGGCGTTCTTAATGCGACTTTGCTTTTGCGCTTCGGCTTCAAGTTGCTTTTGTTTAATTTGTTTTTCTTTAAATGGCAGAATATGCTGCATTGCATCTTGTTGTGCTCTAGCGGCAATAACCTGTTCCAACGCTGCCGCTTCAGCAATTTTTTGCCGTTTTACCTTTTGCGCTTCAGCAACCAAAGCCATTTGTTTAATTTCTTTTTCTTTAAGCGCTAATGTGTAATGCATTTTTTCTGAAGCAAGCTCTTCTGCGAGCTTTGCTTCCATCCCGCGTTTGTAGTTTTCAGGTAAGTCGACATTTCCAATTTGAATGCCTTTAAGTGCAATCCCATCTTTCGCTAATTTTGTTGATAACTCTTTTTCGAGTGTCTGTTGAATTGCTTGCCTCTTGGTCGAGAAAATCTCTTTTACCGAATAAGCAGAAATAATGCGATAAATCATGCCTTGAACGGATGGTTCGACAATATCTTTGCCAATTTTTTTAGGTAATGTGAGTGCTGTTAGTTTTAGTTTTCTAGGATCCAATGCATAACGTACATTGATATCTAAACCGATTGATAACCCTTCTATTGATTGAAGTGGTGCACGACTGTCAACAAAACGCATATCTTGCGGTTGATATACTTGGTCTCTCAGATTTAGTAAGCGCATACTATGGATGCCTGGCAACATAAACACACTGCCAACTGAATATATTTCTGGCTGACGATCAAATACACTCGTTCGTATGCCGACCATACCATTTGGCACATTTTGCAAAGGTGGATGATTAACTAGGCTATAAGCAATACCAATAGCGATACCCAAAACGAATACAGATTTAAAGTAATGTTTACGCAGCTCGACACTTTCACCATTGACATCTCCACCGCCGTGAACACGCGACCAAGCATTGGAAATAGCAGCACTAATTTTCTTAATTGGGTTATTCATCACATCCTCCTTTATCAGCAAAACTAATTTCTTAAGATGTTTGCATTGTGCCTAAAGCAAGGCGGAGGATGCGAGGGCTTCACCGTGCGTCATTCTTCACTTACTAGAGCAAACGGTAATAGAGCGGAAGAAAAACTCACACTATTTTTGATAAACTGAGAGGATAATAAAAGTAATTAAACAGGGATTAGATGGATGACGACGATAGCGGTGATTGAAGATGATCAACCAACCAGCCAACAATTTGTGACTTGGATTAAAGCGGCGCGTGCAGATGCGATAGTTGAAACTTGGTATGACCGCGACAGTGCAGAAGTTGCTTTGTCAAAAAAATCCTATGACTTAGTCATCTTAGATATAGAGCTTGGTCATGAACGTAATGCTGGGGTTGCAATTATTAATTTAATTAATAAACAACATGCTGGCACACCTGTACTCGTTGTTTCTGCAATGCCAGCAGCTATATACCGCAGTATCATGAAGGCATTGGAGGCATGGGATTATCTACAAAAAACGACCTTTGAAGAAGCAGATTTTATTGAAACTTTGCTAGAAATTTTGCGTGTCATTAAACATAGAGATGAAGCAAAAGCAACGGCAATACGTTTAGAAAACAATACAGAATTGGTATTAGACCCTTTGTGGCAAAGTACACCTCTCTGGCGTGGAAAACGTATGAATTTACCATTAACCGCTCAGCGTATTCTAGCAACGCTTCATCAACACAAAGGGCATATCGTCAGCTACGAAGAATTGTTTGATGTCGTTAAAAGTGGGCGTAATCGAGACAATGTTCGTAAACATGTCAGTACGATACGCGATGCATTCCGCGAGCTAGACCCCGACTTTAAGCGCATTGAAAACATTCCGATGCGAGGGTTTAGATGGTCAAATGATCCGCTATAAAAAAACAGCCACCAATTTAGCCTTACCCAAGTTGGGATTCGCTGCTTTGCGCGGCAGGTTAATATTTAGAAGTGTATTTTTATTATTGATGTTAGCGACCCTATTACTGGCATTGATTATCCTGCAAGGCGAGCGGTTTAGAGCACATCAAAACTATCATCGTAACCTGATGAAGACACATGCTACTGTTATGGCAAAATTGCGCCATCCATCTGGACAGCTGGCATTACTTAACCCTGACATCTTTCAACAGCCTATTACGCCATTACGGCCGCTGCTGCTGCCTTACGCTGCGCTTGATTTTAGTGATCAAAATAAATCTCAGCAGGCAATAGAAGTGGCTGGCTGTTCAATTCATTATGCAAATGGGGATATCTGTGTTGGCATTGGTAGCAACCCTTATGCTGGTGGTTTTATTTATATTTTAGGTAAGGTACAAACCACAGATTTAATTAGCCGCGAACCAGGTGTCTTGGATCTGGAAAATGTACATCGGGCTCGAATATCATTGACTCACCAAGGTGAAGAAACACATTGGAACGCGCCATTTGAGCGTATTGAAGACAATAGTAACTATATGACAAAGGGTAAATTGACTGGTTTTCTAACAGACAGTGATTTACTCAACGTGAAAGCAAGGCCGCATAAAGAGTTTAGAGGTTGGATGTGGCAATCACGCTATTGTAATGATGGCTTTAGCAACAGTTGTTTGCATACCACCTATTATTCAATACGTGTGCCCGTAGAAAGTTTTGCACAAGCCCTGTTTAAGAAAAAAAGACCGCAATGGCCACCTAAAGATTTAGCTGATTATAAATTACGGGTTGTATTAATGCCGCCTCTGTCGAGCAAACCCCTCTTTGACAGCAATGCAGCAGAAGATGTAAGCCTACCTTATGCATTAAGTGGCTTAGCAGAACCGCTCCTTACTGGTGAAACCTTAACAATTAGCAGCCAGCGCGCCGAAGAAAGTGAAGCGCTTAAATTGGAAGGACCTGCACCAGATGCAATCAACTCTCCTTACTTTAATTGGTTACTAAAAGTGCTTTCCAAGATGCCAGTCTTGATTCAATCACATCAGTTGAGTAACCAACCTTTATTACTGGCCGATACACTCAAGCATTCCACAGGTAATTATCAAGTTAGTCTGCAAGGTAATTTAGCTTCAATCAACCGCGAGCTTTATGAAATGGTAGGTAGGCTTACCTGGGTGGTAGCCGCAATGTTGTGCGCCATATTAATTGCATGGTTATTAGTAGAGTTTAGCTTTTTAAGACGATTAACATTATTAACAAAACGGGCTGCAAAAGTGTCCTACAACATGCAATCACCGTCTGATATTACAGCAGATCAGGATTTAGCCGATCGCATTCAGGCATTAAGCCTAGATGATTTGAATGGACGTGATGAAGTGGGCATTCTTGCAAACAGCTTAAAAGGACTTCTAGAACGAATACAAGAGGATGTGCGTCAGGCACAGGCGCGCGCAAAACAAGATAAAGATATGTGGCAAGCTGTTGGTCATGAAATCATGTCGCCATTGCAATCACTCATGGTGTTACACCCTGATAAAGAAAGTCAAAGCTATCGATATGTTTACCGAATGCTGCAGGCTGTTCGCATGTTATATGGTCACGCGTCACCTAGCGAGGCGGTTGAAGCCGTTAACTTTAATCTGGAGGCGATTGATTTAGACGCATTTATTAGCTTGATTGCCGATAATGCGCATTATGCTGGTATATCCAATGTGCACTATCAAGCATATGGTGAGCCACTACATGTCAATGCAAATGCCTTTTCTTTGGAGGATGCATTAACGCACATTTTGAACAATGCGCAACGTCATCGGCATGAGAAAACAGACATACAGTTAAGATTAGTAAAAACTGAAAAGTTTGCCGAGGTCCATATTGAAAATGAAGGTGAGCCTATTTCTGAAGAAAAATTACTACAAATCTTTGATTATGGTGTTTCTGGAGATTCTGCACTCAGTACATCAGAACGTCGTGGGCAAGGTCTATTTATTAGTAAAAGCTATCTTACTAAAATGGGTGGTAGCATTTCAGCGCAAAACGTTACAAGTGGAGTAGTATTTATCATACAACTACCGCTTGCCAAGCAGCCAAAAGCGAGCGCTTAAATTTACACGACTTCTAGTTCTAACTCTTCTGTCTGATAAAACAGTGAATCATCCCAACTAGTAAAGTCTTGTGTAAAAAACATCGCTTGATAAACATTCATAAAATCATTGTAAGCTTGATCTTCATCATCAAGTAATTCATATACCATTGTCATCATGTACCCCTTTTATTTCTCGGTAGTCTTAATTATTGCATCGGCATGTTTAAAGCAATCTTTAGATAAAGCTGGTGAATTAATGTTTGCTTTCAATGTGAAAAATTCTGAGGCAGATTACAGCGTCATATAGCGCAAAATTTGCAGGCTTTCTGTCCCCTTTCTTTATGTCCTGCATTTATTGCATTTTAGCCATATAAATATTATTTTATGTTATTGATTATTAGTACTTTTATTAACTAATACAAGTGGCATATAACTTGCAATTAATAGGGCTCTATTATTGTTTATTGGGATTTTTATGCGAATCTTTTTTTCTATTATTCAAATCATTACGATTCTTATGATGTCAATGCAGCTAAGTATTGCTGCAAGCAATTCTCCAGCAGGGCTATGGCAGAGTATTGATGATAAAACCAATAAACCACGTTCATTAATCCGCATTAGCGAGCAAAATGGTGAGTTCCGTGCTGTGATTGAAAAAGGATTATTGCCAACAGATACTGGAGAGGCAATTTGCGATAAATGTACAGATGAACGCAAAGATCAACGTATTATCGGGATGACGATTGTAAAAGGAATAAAAAAGAATGGGGCCCAGTATGATGGCGGAGAGATTCTTGATCCAGAAGAAGGCAAAGTTTATAAATGTAAAATGACACTAAACGAAGTTGGTGACGAGCTGGAGGTAAGAGGTTATATCGGGTTTTCTCTTTTAGGTCGCTCACAAATCTGGACACGTGTTGAGTAGCGGTTTAACCTAAGGTGGTATCTAAGACCATCATCAGCGCAAACCCAATCATTAATCCGACTGTTGCGAGCGTTTGATGCCCATTACGATGTGTCTCTGGAATAACCTCATGAGACACGACAAATATCATGGCACCACCTGCCAAGCCTAAGCCTAATGGGTAACTCCAGATACTGCCACTCGTGAGTGTCACGCCGATAATTGCACCGATTGGTTCCAAGAGGCCACTTGCAGCAGCAATCAATACAGCGCTGCTGGCTTTGGCACCTGCTGCCCTCAGACTGAGTGCTACTGCCAAACCTTCTGGGATATCTTGAATAGCGATGGCAGTACTTAAAGGCAAACCTACTGAAACATCGCCATTAGAAAAGCTCACACCCATTGCCATGCCTTCAGGTAAATTATGTAATGCAATTGCAAAAACAAATAACCAAACGCGCTCACATATTTCATAACCTGGCCCACATGGCCCCGTTTTTTCATGTTCATGTGGTATAAATTGATCTAAGCCAAGCATTAACATCACACCCAAAGCCAAGCCTAATACAACGACCATAACTCCGATAAACTGACTACCAAAAATTTCTTCACCAGCATCTATGCCTGGCATAATCAATGAAAAAGTGCTGGCTGCTAGCATCATGCCTGCGGCAAAGCCAAGCATACTATCCTCAAATTTTTGCGGCAATTGGCGAAGCAGTAAGGCTGGCAAAGCACCAATAGCCGTTGCTAAAAATCCAGCTGTTCCCGCCATTAAGGCCCACTTTAAATATTGCGTATCTGCATCAACAGTATTGAAAAAACTCTGCGATAACAGCAAAACAATAATCAAAGTACTTACAACAAGCGCAGCTGCCGCAAACGGATGCAGGGCTATATGCTGCTTTAAAAATGAATGCCAATTTGGCAGCGATGTTTGCTCTGTCATGATCCTATTACTGTTGATTCAAAGAGTTGTCATTAACAACCCATTATAGGCATAAATTAAAATTTACGGTATCTAACAAAACCACTTGGAGAAAATGGAAAATAACGGTATCATGCGCGACTTGTTGTTGATTTGGGTGCTTAGCTCAGTTGGTAGAGCGTCGCCCTTACAAGGCGAATGTCAGCGGTTCGACCCCGTTAGCACCCACCAA
>JBPOFK010000028.1:0-20665 GCA_051252095.1 Methylophilaceae bacterium | reverse complement strand
GACTGCTTTGGCAGCTTTTACCGCCAAGTTACCAATATGCTCACGTTGTGTTTTAGACAGTTGAGGTGATGGTGCAATCTCAATTAATTTTTGATTCCGCCGCTGAATAGAGCAGTCTCGTTCGAAAAGATGGATTGCGTTACCTTTACTATCTGCAAGAATTTGTACCTCAATATGCTTAGGATTAACAATACACTTTTCTAAAAAAACTTCTGGTTTACCAAATGCTTTACTCGCCTCAGAAATCACACGCTCGTAATTAGTGAGTAATTCGCTTTCACTCTCACAGCGTCTAATGCCGCGACCACCGCCGCCATTTGTTGCTTTAAGCATCACTGGATAGCCAATATTTCTTGCCAAAGCAACGGCTTCATCAAGATTACTTAAGTTTCCATCACTACCTGGCGTACAAGGGATTCCTGCTTTAGTCATCGCTGTGCGAGCTTGTACTTTATCACCCATTTGGCGTATCACTGAGCCACTAGGGCCAATAAACGCAATACCCCGTTTCGCACAAATTTCTGCTAACTCTGGATTTTCTGATAAGAAGCCATACCCTGGGTGCAATGCGTCGCATCCTGATGCAGTCGCAATGTTAACGATGTTGTGTGCATTTAAATAACCTGCAACTGGATCTGAACCTAGACTATATGCTTCATCTGCTTTTTTAACATGTAATGCTCTTCTGTCAGCATCTGTATAAATTGCAACTGATTTAATACCCATCTCTGAGCATGCGCGTACGATACGTACTGCGATTTCACCACGATTTGCTATAAGAATTTTTTTGAACACACTTATGCCTTAAAATTGTCTTTCAAACCCGCTGATTGTATCATGCAGACTCTTTCTGCCAAATACTAATAAGCGTAAAATTGATATCATTGATGAATGAAGGATGCAAAGAAGAGCATGAAAGACTTATTGATTAATAACTTGGAAATTGCAAGAAAACAGGAGCAATTAAATGGTGAAATTGATCTTGCTTGCTTTGAAAGGTTATTAGAAGTGACAGTTAATCAAGATAGTGCGCAAAAAATTAAGTATGAATTAACAGGAACGCAAGCAAAGTTTCATTTACCTAGCCTTCACTTAACGATTGATGCCGTTTTGCCAGTGACATGCCAGCGCTGCTTGGAAAGTATGCAACTCGCGCTTTCCTTGAACTTTGACTATGTGCTAAGTGCGTCTGAGCCAGATGAGTTCGCAGGTGACGAAAATATTGATTGGCTGGAAGCCTCGCAAGACATGAAATTAAATGATCTTATTGAAGATGAGCTGCTCATGGCCGTCCCACTTGCGCCTGTCCATGAGCACGCATGTGAATCTATTGCATATGAGGCTGGTGAAAAGCACAATCCTTTTGATGTGCTCCAAAAGTTAAAAAAGAAGCCATGATAAATACATAATATTGTGCATTTTAGTTTACACAAGCACTATAAATAGATTATTATTGCGGATTAGCAATTTAGAACAGAATTTTAATCCTTTCTAAAAGCAATAAAAAAATTTTAAGCTTGGAGTATTTAGCATGGCAGTTCAACAAAACAAAAAGTCACCTTCAAAACGTGGTATGCATCGTTCACACGATTCATTAGTTAATCCAGCGTTAGCAGTTGAGCCAACAACAGGTGAAACACATTTACGTCACCACGTGAGCCCTAGTGGTTTTTACCGTGGCCGTAAAGTAATGGCGACAAAAGGCGAGTAACTCGCTATAGGCGTGAGTAATTATATAATCGCACTATACGCCGCGACTATCAACATAGCGCGGCGTTTCTATTTCTACTTTGTAATGGTCACGCTTGACAAAATCTTAGCTATCACAACAAAATGAATCCTAATACTCAAGCGGCAGACAACTTGTAATGGATATCACAATAGCAATTGACGCAATGGGCGGTGACCACGGGCCACATGTAACTGTTCCAGCTGCCCTAATGGCGTTAGATGAAGATGAGCAGCTCAATATAGTATTGGTCGGTATAGAGGAGTCAATACAAGCAGAGCTTAAGGCGAATAAAGCAGCCGCGAATCCACGTCTGCGCATTCATCACGCAAGTGAAGTCGTGCTAATGGATGAATCACCCCAGAGCGCGATGAAAAACAAAAAAGACTCATCAATGCGCGTAGCCATTAACCTGACGAAGAGTGGTGAGGCCAATGCTTGTGTAAGCGCAGGAAATACCGGAGCCTTAATGGCAACCGCTCGATTTGTACTCAAAACACTGCCTGGTATTGAACGTCCAGCAATCGCTTCAGCGCTACCTTCTGAAAAAGGTAGCACCTATATGCTAGATCTTGGCGCCAATGCTGACTGTACAGCGGAGCAGTTATTGCAGTTTGCCGTCATGGGCGCTATGTTGGTGAGTAGTGTTGAACACAAGCCAAACCCGACAATCGGATTGCTGAACATTGGTTCCGAAGATATTAAAGGTAACGAGGTTGTTAAAAAAGCTGGCGAATTGTTAAGAGCAAGTCACCTTAATTTCTACGGCAATATTGAGGGAGATGATATTTTCAAAGGCACCACCGACTTAGTCGTTTGTGATGGTTTTGTTGGTAACGTTTCGCTAAAAACAACTGAGGGACTAGCCCATATGATGGGTAAATTTCTAACCCACGAGTTTAAGAAAAACTGGGTAACAAAAGTAATGGCACTTGCCGCACTGCCTGTACTTAATGCATTCAAAAAGCGGTTAGACCCAAGACGCTATAATGGTGCTAGCTTTTTAGGGCTGCGAGGCATCGTAGTGAAAAGCCATGGTAGTGCAGATGTTCTTGGCTTTTATCATGCGATACATGTTGCCATAGAAGAAGCAAGAAATGGTGTGTTGCATCGGATAACTGAGCAACTAGAAATTGAACACATCCAAACTAGCGAAATTAACAGTACTACCTAGGATAATAAAAAAGTAGGCGCATATGAAGTATTCTAAGATTGGTGGTACAGGTAGTTATCTACCCAAAAAAGTTCTCTCAAACAAAGACTTAGAGAAGATGGTAGATACGACAGATGAGTGGATATATACACGCACTGGTATTCGCCAGCGTCATATAGCTGCGCCAGAAGAGTTAACCAGTGATCTGGCAACAAAAGCAGCGCAACATGCAATGGAGAGCGCCAATGTTAAAGCTGAAGAAATTGATCTTATTATTGTTGCTACGACTACCCCAGATAAGATTTTCCCAAGTGTTGCTAGTATGGTGCAACGTAAACTCGGCGCAACTGTTTCACAATGCCCAGCATTTGATATTCAAGCAGTATGTAGTGGCTTTGTTTATGCATTAAGTATTGCAAATAACTTTATTAAAGCTGGGACTAACAAATGCGTTTTGGTGATTGGTGCTGATACTTTTTCACGTATTACTGATTACACTGACAGAAGCAACTGTATTCTATGGGGCGATGGTGCTGGTGCTGTCATTTTGCAAGCATCAAATGAGCCAGGGATTATTTCAACACATATATATGCCGATGGAAATTATGAAAACATGTTACATGTTCCTCGTAAAGATATTGGGGCTGATACGGTGTTGATGGAAGGTAGCGCAGTTTTTAAAATGGCTGTTAATACATTAGACCAAATCGTAGAAGACACTTTGCAAGCGAATAACATGCAAAAGTCAGATATTGACTGGCTAGTGCCACATCAAGCCAATATCAGAATTTTACAAGCAACTGCAAAAAAATTAGAAATGAGTATGGATAAGGTTGTAATAACAGTGGATAAGCATGGCAACACGTCAGCGGCGTCAATACCGCTAGCGCTAGATACTGCTATTCGTGATGGAAGAATCAAGCGAGGAGAGACATTGCTAATGGAGGCATTTGGCGGTGGATTTACTTGGGGTTCTGCATTAATAAAATATTAATTATTTAATTTAATCAATAATATAGTAGATATTATTAAGGTAATTTGTTATGAAAACAGCACTTTTTTTCCCGGGGCAAGGATCGCAATCAGTTGGCATGATGGCTGGCTTTGAAGGCATTGCAATCATTAAAGAGACATTTAACGAGGCTTCAGATTTGTTAGGTGTTGATTTTTGGCCGATGGTCACTGAAGAAAATATCGCGCTAAACCAAACAGAAAACACGCAGCCACTAATGTTGGCGGCAGGTGTTGCAGTCTGGCGTGTCTATCAAATTATGAAGGGCGTTATGCCCACATTTATGGCAGGGCATAGCTTGGGTGAGTACACCGCGCTAGTTGCTGCAGGAGCTATTTCTTATGCAGATGCTATACCGCTAGTCAGATATAGAGCACAAGCCATGCAAAATGCCGTGCCTGAAGGGGTTGGGGCAATGGCTGCTATCTTAGGTCTCGAAGATGATGTAGTGCGGAATGTATGCGATGAAAGTGCAAAAGGAGAAGTGGTTGCCCCGGTTAATCTCAACTCTCCTGGACAAATCGTCATTGCCGGTAATAGAGCTGCAGTAGAGCGCGCCATGATGATGGCAAAAGAAAAAGGTGCAAAACGGGCATTACAGCTGCCTGTTAGTGTGCCTTCTCACTGCTCTTTAATGAAACCTGCGGCAGATCAGCTGGCTGAATATTTGAAAAGTGTTGAAATTAAAACGCCTGAAGTGCCAGTTATTCATAATGCCGATGTTGTTTCATATAATGAGCCTGAAAAAATAAAAGATGCGTTGGTTCGGCAGCTATACTCACCTGTGCGCTGGTCAGATACAGTTAAACTCATTCATAAATTACAAATTGGCAAAACTGCAGAATGTGGCCCGGGTAAAGTGCTTGCAGGTTTAACAAAACGTATCACGGCAGATTTGCCATGTACTGCTTTGGTTAATATAGAAGCTGTTGCGGAATATAATTCTTAAACTCATTATTTTTTTAAAGGTTTTATTCATGTCATTAGAAAATCAAATTGCATTGGTGACTGGCGCTAGCCGAGGTATTGGGGCAGCAATTGCACAAACGTTAGGTCGACAGGGTGCTGTTGTGATTGGTACTGCAACGTCTACTGCTGGTGCTGAGAATATAACTGGCGCGCTGAGCCAAGCAGGTATTAAAGGCAAAGGTATTGCCCTTGATGTTAATAGTGCAGATCAAATTGAGAAGGTGCTATCAGAGATTACAACGGAATATGGCGCAGTAAGTTTATTAGTTAACAATGCAGGTATTACCAAAGATACGCTTATGATGCGTATGTCTGATGAAGATTGGGATGCTGTTATCTCGACTAACCTAAGTTCAATTTATCGTATGAGCAAAGCTGTATTGCGGCCGATGATGAAAGCGAGAAGCGGTCGTATTATCAGTATTTCAAGTGTGGTCGGACATATGGGAAATGCTGGGCAGACCAATTATGCAGCTGCAAAAGCAGGAATGACGGGATTTACAAAATCATTAGCATCGGAAGTTGGCTCTAGAGGCATTACAGTGAATTGTGTCGCGCCTGGTTTCATCGAAACCGATATGACGGCAGAATTGCCTGAAGACATAAAAACACAGATGCTTGCGCGGATCCCATTAAGTCGTTTGGGTAGTGTCAATGAAATAGCAGAGACCGTGGCTTTTTTAGCATCACCAGCTGCTGCTTATATCACTGGAGAAACCATCCACGTGAATGGCGGCATGTACATGGCATAAATGGATGAAATTAATTTTTTGTATTCCTGCAGACTTTTGCTAGAATACGCACTTAGCTGAGTAAGCTAATTTTTAATCAAAGGGGTAAATGGATGTCTGACATCGAACAACGAGTAAAAAAAATCGTTTGTGAACAATTAGGATCAAGCGAAGCTGACGTTAAAAACACATCATCATTTGTAGATGATTTAGGAGCTGATTCACTAGATACAGTAGAACTAGTAATGGCTTTGGAAGAGGAATTCGATACTGAAATCCCTGATGAAGAAGCAGAGAAAATTACAACTGTACAACTTGCAATTGATTACATCAACGCAAACCTCAAATAATTCCTATCTAAATTAGCCCTTGTAAAAGGGCTAATTCCTAACATATGTCTAAACGTAGAGTCGTTATTACAGGCTTAGGTGTTGTGTCTCCAGTAGGAACAGGAGTTACAACTGCTTGGCAAAATTTAATTGCAGGTAAGTCTGGTATCACGCGTATTACTAAATTTGATTCTAGTGCTTTTGCATGTCAAATTGCAGGTGAAGTGAACGACTTTAATGTTGAAGATTATCTACCCGCTAAAGATGCACGGCGCATGGATACATTTATTCAATATGGCCTTGCTGCAGGAATTGAAGCTTTCAAAGATAGTGGCTTGGAAGTTACAGAAGAAAATGCTGAGCGGATGGGTGTTGAAATAGGCTCTGGTATTGGTGGTATTGGTACGATTGAGAGTTGTAACGATAGTTACGATGCTGGCGGCCCGCGTAAGATTTCACCATTCTTTATTCCTGGCACCATTATTAATATGATTTCTGGAAACTTGAGTATTATGCTTGGGTTAAAAGGACCAAATGTTGCTGTCGTAACGGCTTGCACAACAGGCACGCATTGTATTGGTGACGCTGCGCGGATGATTGAGTATGGCGATGCCGATGTGATGGTTGCAGGCGGTGCAGAAGCGGCGATTACAGAACTTTCTGTGGGTGGCTTTTCTTCAGCGAAGGCGCTATCGACAAGGAATGATGATCCCGCTACGGCAAGTCGACCATGGGACAAAGGCCGTGATGGCTTTGTGATGGGCGAGGGTGCTGGCGTGATGGTGCTTGAAGAATATGAGCATGCTAAAGCACGTGGCGCAAAAATTTATGCAGAATTAGTTGGTTATGGCATGAGTGCTGATGCGTATCACATGACGGCGCCTAATATGGACGGTCCACGCCGTTCAATGGTGAATGCGCTTAAAAATGCTGGTGTAAATGTAGATCAAGTTAATTTTATGAATGCACATGGTACTTCTACACCACTTGGTGATGTAAATGAATCTAATGCAATCAAAGCTACGTTTGGTGATCATGCATACAAGCTAGTCGTCAATTCTACAAAGTCGATGACTGGCCACTTATTAGGTGGTGCTGGCGGCTTAGAGTCAGTGTTTACAGTGTTATCGGTTTATAACCAAATGTCACCACCAACGATTAATATTTTTGAACAAGATCCAGAGTGCGATTTAGATTATTGTGCCAATACAGCACGAGATATGAAAATCGAATATGCATTAAAAAACAATTTTGGTTTTGGCGGAACCAACGGTTCATTAGTTTTTAAAAAGGTTTAACAGTCTAAACATTAAAAAAGCCTGTGCAATTAGTCGCACAGGCTTTTTTGTTGCTCTGGCCTATGGTTTAATGTCGGCTATGCAATCGAACAATGCAACCCTTATCAATGGCAGTTTTCATGGTGCAATTTCAGCACATGATAGGGGCTTTGCATATGGTGATGGGGTGTTTAGAACAGTTAAGGTTGTTAATGGGCTACCTGAGCACTGGCCGATGCATTATCAAAAGCTTGTAAAAGACTGTAGTGCTATTGGTATTGTGTGCCCGAGTGCAGAAACGTTTATTAATGATTTTGAGATGCTTGCTACAGTAGAAGATGCGCTTTCTGTCGTTAAAATAATTGTAACGCGCGGAGAGGGTGAGCGCGGCTATAAGCCCCCAGCTATTACAACACCATTGCGCGTGATGGTTCAGTCAAACTTTCCCACTTACCCAGATCATTACTCTGTAGAAGGTGTTCACTTGCATTTATGTGAGACACGCATCAGCCATCAACCTAAACTGGCTGGCATAAAACATCTCAATCGATTAGAAAATGTACTTGCGCGCATGGAGTGGCATGATCCGGATAAGGCAGAGGGCTTAATGTTAGATATCTCAGAGAATGTGATTGAATGTACTGCAGCTAATATTTTTGCACGATTTGATGACGTACTCATTACCCCAAAACTTGATAGATGTGGTGTAGCAGGGGTTACACGCCAACGAATTTTGACACATGCAAAAACGTTAAAACTAATTGCAAAAACAGAAGAAATGCGTTTAGAAAAATTATTGGATGCAGATGAGGTAATCATTTGTAATAGCTTATTTGGTGTTTGGCAAGTTAGACAATTGGCGGATAAAAAATGGGCAAAACAGACACTGGCAAATCAATTACGTAAGGTTATTAAGCAATGATGCGTTTGATTAAAATTGCCATCATAGTAAGCTTGTTGGTAGTGATCGGTTTTGCTGGTTATTTAGCTTATTACGCAAAGTCTCCACTGAACATACCGAGTGCCTCGCAAGAAGTCTCAATAAAACCTAATAGTGGGCTTTCTAGCATTGCTAATCAGCTAATAGAGCAAGGTGTCATCAAAAATAAGCTCTTGTTTATTGTGCTTGCGCGTTTGTTGGGTAAAGAAGCATCATTGCAAGCTGGGGAATATACGCTAAATGGCAACTTGACCCCATATGAACTGCTGCTTTCATTAAGCAATGGAAAAACTACCCAAGCAAAAATCACCTTTATTGAGGGGAAGACCTTTAAAGAGATGCTTGCCAGCTTAGAAAAAAACCCTGCTGTGACCAATACGGTTCAGAAGCTTTCATATACAGATATCATGGCGTTGATTAATGCGGAGGAAAATCATCCAGAAGGCTTATTCTTTCCAGATACCTACTATTTTGACCGTGGTACTAAGGATGTTGTTTTACTAAAGCGAGCATATGACATTATGGCTGATAAGCTCGATAAGGCTTGGCAGGGTAGGGAGCCTGGCTTACCTTATAAAAATAGTTATGAAGCATTGATTATGGCGTCTATTATCGAAAAAGAGACGGGTAGAGCGTCAGAAAGACCAATGATCGCAGGCGTATTTATTAATCGTATGCGCATTGGCATGAAGTTGCAGACAGACCCAACTGTTATCTACGGAATGGGTGAACGTTTTGATGGCAATATACGACGTAAAGATTTACGTACAGATACTAACTACAACACTTATACGCGATATGGTTTGCCGCCAACGCCAATTGCAATGCCAAGTTTGGCAGCAATAGAAGCGGCACTGCATCCAGAAAAGACGAAAGCTTTGTACTTTGTTGGTAAGGGAGATGGAAGTCACGCTTTTTCTAACTCATTAGTTGACCATAATCGAGCGGTAGCAAAATATCAACTTAAACGTTAACCAAACTAAAAGAATAGACATTTGAAAACAGGAAAATTTATTACACTTGAGGGCATGGATGGCGCGGGGAAAAGCACCCATATCCCAAATATTGTTGAGCAATTGAAAGCTAGCGGTAAAGAGGCTGTTTGCACACGCGAGCCTGGTGGCACGCCCCTAGGTGAAAATCTTAGAGTCTTGCTATTACATGAGAGCATGCACCCTGAAACAGAAACCCTATTAATGTTTGCAGCAAGGCGGGAGCATATTGCGCAAGTGATTATGCCGGCAATCACTCGCGGTGCTTATATACTTTCAGATCGCTTTACAGATGCAACCTATGCCTATCAAGCAGGTGCAAAGGGGGTTGATTTCAACAAAATTCGTCTTTTAGAAACATGGGTGCAAGGTGATTTACAGCCTGATTTAACCATATTGTTTGATGTTCCTGTTGAAGTTAGCATGGGTCGTCTAGCCACTGCACGTACGCCTGACAAATTTGAGCGAGAGAATAAAGTCTTTTTTGAAACATTGAGAGAAGTCTATTTGCAAAGAGCACATAGTGACCCACAGCGTTTTCGAATTATTAATGCGAATAAATCGTTAGATAAAGTTAAAAAAGAAGTTAATGTAATTATTGAAGAATTTATATTAAATAACTGATTATATTAATATGTATAAATGGCAAAAAGCACAATGGAAGAACATTATGCAGCGAAAAAACAAGCTGCCACATGCGCTTTTATTACGTGGAAGATCTGGTATTGGCAAACATGATTTTGCTATCGGACTATCTCACGCATTGTTATGTCAGCGCTCCCAAGATGAGCAAGAAGCTTGTGGTACTTGCACGAGTTGTCTGTGGTTGAAAGAAGGAGCACATCCTGATTTCAAATTAATCGCGCCTGAGGACGAGGCGATTAATGAGAGCAGTACCAAAAAGAAAGTGAATAAAAAAAGCCAAATTACAGTGGCTCAAATCAGGCAACTCTATGACTATTTAAGTTTAACAACGCATCAGGTAGGCGGGCTACGCATCATATTGATTTCACCTGCTGAGACATTGAATTTAGCTTCTGCTAACGCACTGCTTAAAATGTTGGAAGAACCGCCAGCGAATACTGTCTTTATTTTAGTTTCTAGCCAACCACAAAGATTATTGCCTACGATTATCAGCCGTTGCCAAGTAGTAGACTTACCGATCCCATCCCATCAAGATGCCATTGAGTGGCTGGAATCTAATGGTATAGAACAGGCTGAAGTCGCGCTCCAATATAGTGGTGGTGCACCATTAGAAGCGGCTCGTATCGTTGAGCAACTTACAGAGAATGATAAAATTATTAAGCAATTGGCTTTAGGCAGCCGCCTAGACCCGTTTATCTCTGCACCACTATTGACAGCCCTTGGTATGGAGAGGGCGATTGATGTGATTCAAAAGTGGACGTTTGATTTATTAAGTTATAGACTTGTGCAGGAATTACGTTATCACGCACAATATGGAAATGCTTTGCAAGTGTTATGTAAAAGCGTAAACTTAGGCGGTTTGCTGCGCTTTCAACGTAGCTTGGATGAAGCCAAAAAAACCGCAAATCACCCGCTTAGTAATGAAATGCAATTAGAAAGTATTTTATTGCAGTATACGCGGGTGTTTAACTTATAATTTTAATGGAAGAATGCGATAGTGAGTTTAGACGCAAATACGGATCAGCAAGCTGCTAACAAACCTGGCGTACTTTCTTTAGCGATTAAAGAAAAAGCTGCTTTATACACGGCTTATATGCCTTACATTAAAGGTGGTGGATTATTCATTCCCACGAATAAAAGCTTTAATATTGGTGATGAGGTCTTCATGCTTTTAAGCCTAATAGATGACCCTGCAAAATTAAAAGTGGTTGGCAAAGTGATTTGGATTTCACCTGCGCCGCACAGTGGTAGACCACAAGGCATAGGCGTACAGTTTAGTGAAAAAGATGGCGGTAATGAAGTTAAGAATAAAATCGAGGCTATTTTAGGTGGGGCACTTAAGTCTAATCGCGCAACGCACACAATGTAAATGACTATGTTTGTAGATTCACACTGTCATCTCAATTTCCCAGAATTATCAGAAAATATCGCATCTGTCAGACAGCTCATGCATGATGAGAAAATAGGGCATGCATTATGCGTCTCTGTTACGCTGGACAAGTTTCCTGAAGTGCTCGACTTAGCCGAGCAATACGATAATTTTTATGCGTCAGTAGGCGTGCACCCTGACTATGAGGATATACAAGAACCAACAGTGGAGGAATTGGTGCATTTAGCCAATCATCCCAAGGTTGTTGCAATCGGTGAGACAGGGCTAGACTACTTTCGGTTAACGGGTGATTTGGAATGGCAACGAGAGCGCTTTCGCACGCATATTCGCGCAGCAATTTTAGCTAAAAAACCATTGATTATTCATACGCGCAATGCGGTTGATGACACCTTAGGCATTATGCGTGAAGAGGGCGTGGAGAAAATAGGGGGTGTTTTACATTGCTTTACTGAAAGCCTAGAAATGGCAAAAGCTGCTATTGAAATGGGTTTCTATATTTCATTTTCAGGCATCGTCACTTTCAAAAATGCCAAAGAATTGAAAGAGGTAGCAAAACAAGTTCCACTGGAACGTATATTAATAGAAACCGATTCACCCTATCTTGCACCAGTGCCATTTAGAGGAAAGACCAACCAGCCTGCCTATGTGAAGTATGTTGGTCAGGAAATTGCTAATTTGCGCGGTATTAGCATCGAGGAAGTAGCTGCTGCTACAACGCAAAACTTTTTTACATTGTTTAAGCACGCTGCGAATCATAAAGAAGTGCTATGCAGTTAACGATTCTGGGTGCTGGATCCAGCGCAGGCACGCCTGTTGTCGGTTGCAACTGTCATACATGTCTATCTGAAAATCCACGTAATCGCAGAACAAGATGTTCAAGTATGATTACGTTAGATTCTGGTGAGAACATTTTAATTGATACAGGACCAGACCTCCGTTACCAATCGCTAAGAGAAGATATTACACGTGTTGATGCTGTGCTCTATACACACACGCACGCTGATCATTTACATGGTATTGATGATTTGCGCAGCTTTTGCCAAATCAATCGTAGCCAAATACCGCTTTATGCGCGTATAGATGCAGTTGACCATATCAAGTCAAAGTTTGGGTACACACTCAGAGAGCCATCCAATTTCTGGGACTTACCAGTACTTGGTATTACAGATGTAAGTGCCCCTTTTGATTTGTTAGGTGAGAAGGTGATTCCAATCCCTGTCATGCATGGTCGAATAGAAATATTTGGTTACCGCATTGGCAACATAGCATATATGACTGATGTGTCATCAATCCCTGAGGCCTCTTTTCCATTATTACAAGACTTAGACTTATTATTATTGGACTGTTTACGCACAGAAAAACATCCAACACATATAAATATTGAACAAAGTTTGGCTTACATTGGTCAGATAAAAGCAAAACAAAGTGTTTTGATTCATATGACACATGAATTAGAATATGAAACCTTAACGCAAAAGCTACCAAAAAACGTTGCGGTTGGTTACGATGGTATGAAAATTCAAGTGAATTGATTGTCAACGGAATCAAAGCAAAAACGTTTATCAGTCAACAATATAGGGAATTACAATGAATTTTAAAGCACTTAAGAAGCTTGGCCTCGGACTCATAACGGCAGTTGCATTCGTTGGTCTAGCAAATGCAGCAGATAAAACATTTTCAGAAAATGAGTTTTTAAACCACTTTAGTGGGCAATCCAAAAAGGTTGTGGAAGACAAACTTGGCAAACCTGTTAAAAAACAAGTTGCTGTCAAGCCAACCAATGCTGAGCAAGTTACAGGTAAAAGCTTTAAAGGTGATGGCAAATCAAAACCTGTTAAAGTAGAAATGTGGTACTACAATGGCATTGTGAAATACGATCCAGAGCACACTTACAAAGAAGTTGAGATTACTTTTGTGAATGATCGCGTAGGTAATATTGCATTCTTTAATAACCGATAACTGCTGCAATCGTAAAAAGCCGTCTTTTAGACGGCTTTTTTATTGTCTTGCCAGTATGCTTTTCAAGCATACAAGGCAGGAAAACATGACAGGAATAATTGGGTTTAAACAGCTGATTAATACTAAAAAACAATATTTAAACATGTCTACCCCTGTAAAAAATTGATCTAATATCAGTTTAGAGTAGGCGTATGCATTTAATTCCCTTAAATACCATTACTTTTTGGTCTTAGTTTATTGCTTTTTAGTTGTAGGCTAGAGCGGTGGCGGTAAAAGAAAATGGTGTTATTTAATAGCATGAGTCATGCGCACAATTTCATTTTTTACTGATTACAATATCAGTTATAGTCATACCTTATTCACATCTCATGTACTAGCTTATATTCACCATGAATCAAGATATCTCAACAAAGTCACGCTTTTCATTTTCACTACAAGAGTTTTCTGGCTCACTTGGCGATTTAGGGCTTTTTATACCGCTAGTCGTGGCTGTAGCGCTATCGAGCAATATGAACTTAGGAACAATTCTAATCGCCGCAGGTTTAATGAATATTCTAACGGGCTATTGGTTTCGACAACCGATTCCTGTGCAGCCAATGAAAGCAATTGCAGCTGTTGCTATTACAGGCGGTTTGACGCAAGGCGATGTAGTGGCTGCTGGTATAGGCATGGCAATATTGTTAGGTTTTCTTGCCGCCACAGGCAGTATCGATCTTATCCGACGTTATATTCCAAATGCTTTAGTGCGCGGCATTCAATTGGGGGTAGGGCTAAAGTTAGCAGAGAAGGGGTTGGAGTGGGTTCTAGCGCTTCCAACGTTAGGCGCTAATAGCATTGTCATGGCAAGCATTACTGGAGCGCTATTACTGTTTTTTCTCATGAAAAAAATACCTGGTTTATTATTCGTTTTCATTGCTGGTTTTTTGCTGCTATATATCGAGCAGCCAGATTTATACTCAGGATTAGCATTCTCATTACCGCCATTGACTATCATTATGCCTACAATGGATGAGTGGCAGGTTGGTTTGTTTCAAGGCGCATTGCCACAGTTACCACTCACGCTGCTTAATTCTGTCATTGCAATTTGTGCACTGAGCGCAGATTATTTCCCGGGCCGAGGTATCAAGCCACAAAAAATGGCTGCCAGTGTGAGTTTCATGAATCTTGTTTGTGTGCCTTTTGGCGCAATACCAATGTGTCATGGTGCTGGTGGTCTGGCCGCACAATATAGCTTCGGTGCAAGAACTGGTGGCAGCGTCGTGATGTTAGGTATTATTAAGTTAATACTGGGCTTGTTTATCGGTGGCTTTCTGTTGCATGTATTGCAATCGTATCCATATGCCATACTTGCACCGATGCTAATATTTGCAGGCATTGAATTGGCCAAAACTTGTTTTGTGCTTAAAAGTAAATCAGATATCAGTGTGGCTTTAATAACTGCAGTTGGTATTTTGGGAGGGAATACTCTTATAGGATTCATGTTGGGTGGGGCGGTTGCTTTGTTTTTTTATATCCTGAAAAGCTATCGATAAGTCATTAACAAATTAACGATAAATTATAAAATTACGTTTGAGTTGAGTGATAAATCTAGATAACGCATGCGCACTACTTATGGCATGCTGATATTGTCAAAAGACTGACATTAACTACTAGATTTTTGACACTTTCCTGCAATGATAATTTTAATTATTTCATTAAATATTTAAAAATCATTGGGTTGACGAATGTTGTCTAACTGGCATAGTTTGTGCATTCTTAAAGCTGTTGTATTCTACTTATAAAATAATGAGGTATTAAATGACGAAGCTAACAGCATTTATATTGATATTGGTATTTAGTTTTTCAAGCATTTCAATTGCAGAAACTGAACATGTTGCACTATTTAAAAATGCAACAGGAGATCTGAAAATTATTAGAGGTCAATCAGAAATTGTACCTACAGCCGGTAGTCATTTATTCAGGTCTGATATTATTCTGACCAGCAAAAATTCAACGTGTGGTATTGCATTTAAAGATGGCACGTTACTGACTGTCGGACCTTCCAGTGAAGTAAATATTAGTGAATATATTTTCGAGCCAGAAGAAGCAAAATATAATTTTTCCCTTTATCTAAAAAAAGGCTCAGCTATCTACTCCTCAGGAAAACTTGGAAAGCTTTCTCCAGAGTCGGTCAAAGTGAGTACGCCTAAAGCAACTGTTGGCGTAAGAGGTACAAGATTTATTGTTAAGGCGGATTAAAGATGTACAAGTTTAGTACAAGTGTTTCTATGCTGGTAATCAGTTTTCTATTATCAGCATGCCAATCATCAACAACACTTATATTACTACCAGATAGTAACGGTAAAGTTGGCGCAATAACTGTTAAGTCAAACGATGAAGTCAGAATAGTCGATGAAGCATATCACACCGTGAGCACTAATAAACTAACTGATGGGTTAACGGCAACTAGCTCGTTGGACAAAGAGCTAGTTAATCAAGAATATGCTGAGTTAATGAAAGCAGAGCCAGCAGGCGCAGCAAGTTTTCTGTTATATTTTGCCACTGGGTCAACGGCGCTAGTGCCAGATTCAATTAATATGATTCCCCAAATTGTAGACAAAATTAAACAAAACACACCTACTGAAATTAGTATTATTGGACATACTGACACTAAAGGTTCTGACGCTATTAACAATAAATTATCTAAGAAAAGAGCCATTGCAGTTGAATCATTGTTAAAAGAAAAATTACCTACATTAAGCAATGTCACAATCCAATCATTTGGGTCTAAAGACTTACTAATTCAAACCCCACCTGATGTAGATGAGCTTAGAAATAGACGGGTTGAAATATTAATACCTTAACTATATATTAGCGCTCATGTTGCCATTAGAAAAATTTACTTTTAGATTAACAAAAGTATGGTTAAGCTGGTTTGTGATATTAGGCCTGTCAGTTTCCATATTGCTTGGCTTGATGGGGCAGTCTGAATCTGGACCACCTTCACACTGGAATAATTTTTTCCTAGATGCTTTTATCAAAAACACTAGTAACGAAAAGATGGCCACGCATGCTATTGTTGTTGATATTGATGATATAAGCCTCTCAGCAATTGGGCAATGGCCATGGCCTCGCTATAGAACCGCCTCATTAGTTCAAATGGTCGCAGATAATAAGCCAGCAGCTATTGGCTTGGATATATTGTTTTCTGAACCAGACCGAACTTCATTAGACAACATCAAAAAATCATTTAAGCAAGATTTTGATTTAGACATTTCTATTACTGGGGCGGCGCCTGGGCTATCTGATAATGATGGTTATTTTGGAGAAGTACTATCAAAGACTAATACAGTTGGAGCGCGCTACTTTTACTTCGATTTGGCTAGTAATGAAAATATCAAGGTAAATCCTGAATTCTTTTTTGATGGTAATACATCTTTACTTAACTTACATGTGGCGCCAGGGGTACTAAACAACACAGAAGAAATAGCATCACAATTGAATTTTAATGGGTTTGTAAATAATCAACTTGATCATGACGGCTTGTTACGAAAAATTCCATTACTCATCAAATATCAAGAAAACATTTACCCCCATTTATCACTTGCTACCTATATGCGTGCTTTAGGTACTAATAAGGCGACAATCAGTCAAGATCATAATGGACCACTTATTAAGGTCGGCAGCAATACGATACCTATAGATAAAAAAGGTTACGCTATATTGAGACTTAATGGCGGGCCTCAACGCTATCCGTCAATTTCGGCAGTTGATATATTGAATGGAGAATTTAAACAAAAAGATATTGAAAATAAAGTCTTATTTATAGGATCCTCAGCTGCTGGGTTGAATGATTTGCACAGCACAATTGTGGACCCGCAATTTCCAGGCTTAAAATTACAAACTGCAGTTATCGAAAATATTGTGAATAATAGCTTTATTCGTGCTCCATCATGGGCAAAGCTAGCTACTTTTATTACCTCGCTTATTGCAGGGCTGCTCATAACAACACTATTTATCTATTTTCGTGGGCCTTTGAAGTTATTTTGTGGTTCAGCGATCATTGCATTGGTTGTTTTTATGGTTTCACTATATCTATTTCAAATGCAAAACATCTTTTTTTCACCAGCCTCCCCAATAATTGTTATCACAATCTTGTACATTATATTTAATACAATTAGATTTATCATAGAAAAAAAACAAGCATACAATTGGTTTAAAAAACTATCTAATGCACGTCAGGTAACGATGGAATCAATGGCAGCAGTAGCAGAAACCCGTGATCCAGAAACGGGTGCACATATCAAACGTACCCAATACTATGTCAAAGCAATAGCCGAGAAATTAAAATCTAACGACCAGTACATTGATGCTTTGACCGATGATTATATTAACCTTCTGTTTGTATCTGCCCCATTGCACGATATAGGTAAAGTAGGCGTGCCTGATTATATTTTACTAAAACCTGCCAAGCTGACAGATGAAGAATTTGAATTGATGAAAAAGCATGCAGAGTACGGCAAAAATATCATTCATAGCACGGCACAAAAGATAGAAGGAGATAATTTCCTTATTATCGCAGGTGAAATTGCCTTAACGCATCATGAAAAATGGGATGGTACTGGTTATCCAGCAGGTCTTTCGGGCCAACAGATTCCACTCTCAGGCAGGATTATGGCCGTCGCAGATGTATATGATGCACTGATAAGCAAACGTTGCTATAAACCAGCATTCTCCCATGAAGTAGCAATAAGTATGATGAAAGAAGAATCTGGAAAAATATTCGATCCAGAAATATTAACTGTATTTTTAAGTATTGATACAGAAATACAAACTATTGCTGCCACCTATCGTGACGAAAATGAACAAGTATTAGGTGATAGATAAAACGTATTGAGCCCGCTTCTCAAATACAAGAAATACTGTCAAGGTCACCAAGTTGCTAATATGCATCTGCAAACGCATGGCGTGAACTTGATAAGCTAGAATATACAACTCCATGGATGAATGTAAAAGTTTTCTTTGGCCGATCCTTTTGTTCACATCCTGAAAGACTTGTCAGCGCTATTATTATACAATCTGCAATTTACTCAATGAAAAAAGCACAATGTCGGAAATTAAAAGTTGCCTAGTTACAAGATTAAATAATTACATTGATATTAATCATGACCTAGAAAAACTAATTGCTACTCTTGAGAAAAATGAAAAACATTTTCCTAAGGGTGCTTCTGTACACCTCACAGGGGATAAGTCAAAAAACCTTTATGTAATCCGAAAAGGCTGGTTTTTAAGCTACGTTGATCTACATGACGGTGGGCGGGTGGTCATCAAAATCCATCATCCAGGCGATATAATCGGTTTTGAAGGCATTGCTTACCAATACCAGTCATTTGATCTTAAAAGTAGTACAGAAGGTATATTATGCCCATTTGACAAAAAAGATTTGGATGTGATTTTTAAACGGTCACCTAAATTATCTGCGCTCTTGTTTAGCCTATCTGTTCGTGAACAAATTATTGCAATCGATCGCTTGAAAGTAGTCAGCCGCTTAAGTGCTAAAGCTAGGCTTGCATATTTTTTACTGGATATTCTTTTTCGCCTTAAAGTTACAAATTTATCAATGAAAAGTGAATTTCAATTACCACTCACACAAAGTGAAATAGGCGATTCAATAGGCTTAACAAATGTTTCAGTAAGTCGTGCTTTTAGCCTCATGGAAGCAAATAATTTAGTCAAACGAACCGAGGTGGGCATAAAGCTCTTGGATTTAGTCAAACTTATCGAATTGTGTGACTATGAGGATCGTCACACAAAAATTGATACCTCTTGGTTTCCAGCTAGCTAAGAGACCAATCCCATTTCAAGTAATTGTAAGATTTTTCTCAAAAGCTTAGCGCCTCTTTGCTTTACTTTAAAGCAGACTTTTTTTTCATGGGTAATATTGGCGCTGCAGTCAACATTATTTTGGCTGTTTGTACAGTCCTAAACTTTTCAAGCTACGTTGGCTACGATAAACACACTATTTATCGAATAGCTAAGCTTGAAATCTAATTTAGGCCTACTTGTCGCTTAATTGAAAAGGAAAAACTATGCTTTTATCTGCAACTTCACTCATCGGTGATGAGATTCAAAACATTTCAGGAGAGGCCTTAGGCAAAATTGAAGATCTTATGATAGATGTTAATAATGGGGATGTGAAATATGCTGTTCTAACATTTGGTGGGTTTTTAGGAATGGGGAATAAACTGTTTGCGGTGCCATTGGAGATTTTAGCATTGAAGGCCGATGACAAATGTTTTGTAATGAATATCAGTAAAGAGAAGTTAGAAAATGCGCCAGGTTTTGATAAAGATGACTGGCCAAATACCGCTGATTTAAACTGGCAAGAATCAATTTACAATTTCTACCGTATTTAATCTGAACATGTAAATTGTTTAACAAGTGTGTAAGAAAAAGACTGCACGATTATAGGATTTTTCTTACATCTAAAGGGTCACGTTTGATATACAGTTAAAAGTGTTAAAACCAAGAAAATTTAACACTAAAAATACATTCACAAATTTAAGGAGTTTATTATGATTAGCTGGGCAGTTACATTTTTAGTTATTGCAATTATCGCAGGCGCTCTTGGGTTGTCAGGAGTGGCTGGTACGGCATCAAGTATCGCTTGGATATTATTCGTTGTTGGCCTTATTCTAGCAGTAGTTTTCATGATTACTGGCAGAAAGCCACCTATGTAGATTGCTATTTTTTTTATAATTCAAAGCAAAACTTTGTCGATTTGAGTATTTAGTTTTTGACAATTCAGTCAGATGAGAAATGAACAAATCAAAGTCATTATTTGAGCGTTCATCTCATTTGACTTTTACATTATTGCAAAGTATATGAAAAAGTAAATTAAAAGCAGCAAATCACATTTCATAAGATTACAAACGTAATAGGAGAGTAATTTAAAGGAGTATGTATGCCTGTTTTAAGCAAAAAATATATCACTTTTTTAATCATTGCAATATTAGCTATTTCCTTAGCCACTATCACAGTAAAACTAGAAGGCTGGGTAAAAGATTATATTAATAAAGAAATAGCGGCGTTAGAAGGGTATAGCGGTAGCATAAAAGAAATTGATTTGCACTTATGGCGTGGCGCATATGAAATTAAAGGGTTAACACTTCAAAAACAAGAGGGCGGATTAAAAGAGCCCTTTTTGACTGTTAAAAACACTGACCTGTCTATTCAATGGGGTGCTTTATTGAATGGTCAATTAGTCGCAGAAATTGACTTTGAACAACCTGACTTTAACTTCGCAAAAAAACAAACTGGTAAAGAGTCTGACTGGGCATCTTTTATTCAATCGCTAATGCCATTTAGTTTAAATAAAGTAACCATTAACAATGGCAAGGTTGCTTACATCGATTGGATGGCTGAGCCAAATATTCATTTAATCATCAATAATATAAATGCTAAGGTAACTAATATCAGTAATGTTATTAGTAAAGACGTCGCGCTGCCTTCAAAGATTAATGTTTCTGGTATTACATCAGGAGACGGAAAGCTAAGCTT
>JBPOFK010000027.1:0-20936 GCA_051252095.1 Methylophilaceae bacterium | reverse complement strand
AAATCAAATTAACCCATTAAAATTGTATTACTATTTAAATTTAAAACATTAGGTGTAATATATATTAAGTTATTTTTAAAGTTTTTTCTAACTTAATTTTCATGCTAAAACAAATCCTTTTGTTGGTTATCTATCTCATTAATCATATCAGACTCTGTATGATTGCTATTAGTTGCAGCGCTTTCTTCTAAAGCAATTCCTTGTGCCAACATAGCCGTTAATTGGCTTTCTTCCAGTATTTGAATGCCTAAATCGGTCGCTTTTTCGAGTTTGCTGCCTGCTTCGGCACCAGCAACGACAAAATCCGTTTTTTTGGAGACACTGCCGCTTACCTTCCCGCCTGCTTTTTCAATTAAAGCCTTTGCTTCATCTCGTGACAAAGTGGGTAATGTACCAGTTAAAACTAATACTTTCCCTTTTAAAACACCCTCTTTTTCTTGTTTGCCATCATGTTCAGGCCAAGTGACACCCATTGCAATCATGGACTCAATAGTTTGTGTGTTATGCGGTTCGCCAAAAAACTGCGAAATAGATTCAGCGACAACTGGACCAACATCATTCACAGCCAGTAAGTCTTCGGTACTGGCGTTAATGATTGTTTTTAGACGGCCAAAGTAACTAGCAAGATCTTTTGCGGTAGCTTCGCCCACATTACGAATGCCTAACGCATATATAAAGCGCGCTAGCGTTGTTTTTTTACTCTTATTGATAGCATCGACTACATTCTGAGCTGATTTTTGCGCCATGCGCTCTAGGCTAGCCAATACTTCTACATTCAACCTGTAAACATCTGCAACTGAATGCACAATATCCGCTTCTACCAGTTGGTCTACAAGCTTTTCACCTAAGCCTTCAATATCCATTGCACGTCTAGAGGCAAAGTGTGTAATTGCCTGTTTGCGTTGTGCTGGGCAGTATAAGCCACCTGTGCAGCGCGCCACCGCCTCGTCTTCTGGGCGTTCGATATGTGAGTCGCACTCTGGGCAGGTTTTTGGCATCATAAATTGCGTTGCATCGGGTGGACGCTTATCTATAAATACTGACACCACCTCAGGGATTACATCACCTGCCCTCCTAACAATAACAGTGTCACCAATGCGAATGTCTTTACGGCGCATTTCATCTTCGTTATGCAGGGTTGCATTTGTGACCGTTACGCCACCAACAAATACTGGATGCAATCGAGCAACTGGCGTTATTGCACCAGTTCTACCCACTTGCACCGTGATATCCTCAACGATAGTTGTAGCCTCCTCTGCTGGGAATTTATGTGCAATCGCCCAGCGAGGCGCGCGAGAAACAAAGCCTAATGTTTCTTGTTGAGCAAACGCATTGACCTTGTAAACGACACCATCAATATCAAAAGCTAGGCTTGCTCTTTTCTCACCAATGCTTTTGTAATAATTTTGTAGGCCATCATAACCATATACGATTGACCGTAAACGGCTGACTGGAAAGCGAAGCTTTTCTAAATAATCCATTGCTTCAGCATGAGATTTGAGTATTGGAATGCCCTCTGCCACCCCCAAACCATAGGCAAAAAACCTTAAAGGCCTTGTTGCAGTAATCGTTGCATCCAGCTGTCGCAAACTACCAGCGGCTGCATTACGTGGATTGGCAAATAATTTGCCTTCAGCTTTCGCTTGTGCGATGTTTAAGCGTTCAAAATCACGTTTAAACATGAGCACCTCGCCACGCACTTCTAATAACGCTGGCGGGTTTTCAATTGCTAATGTAGTTGGTATTGCTCGAATAGTACGTAAATTGTGCGTGACATTTTCACCCGTGTAACCATCGCCGCGTGTTGCTCCTTGGATTAGTTTGCCGTTTTCATATGTCAATGTGACAGCTAATCCATCAAACTTAGGTTCTACGGCATATTCAACCGTGCTTAGATTCAAGCTATCACAAACGCGTTTATCAAAAGCAGTGAGTTCATTATCTGTGAACACATTGTTGAGTGATAGCATGGCTTGGCGATGCGTGACGCTGCTAAAAATTTCTGACGCGCTACCGCTAACGCGTTGTGTTGGTGAGTCTGGGGTAACAAGTGCTGGGAACTGGGTCTCTAGTGCTACAAGCTGTCTATACAATCCGTCGTAGGTATTGTCTGGTACTGTTGGCGTATCTAGCACATAATATTCATAGTCATATTGTGCTATTTCATTGCGTAAAGCAATTGCTTGTTTGCGTGCAGCCTCAATCGTTGACATACTTAATTAAATAAACGCATGCTACTTTCGCTGCCTGGCATCACGCCCCGTGCGATCATTTTTGCATGGATTACTTTGAGCTGCTGTCTAATTTTCTCGATTTGCAAATCACCTAATGGTTTTTGATTGTCGTCTACTATACGTGCACTTAGGCTATTCGCCATTTTTTGAGCGACACCAACCATTTGACCAAATACTTCTTCACAATGCATTACTTTAGGAATTTCCATCTGAAAGGTAGCACTTAGCACCACATTTTGACGCAGGCTATCAGGGGTAAAAGGCTGTTCATCTACATTAACTAAAATGAACTTGGCAAAATCAGGTTTAGCGATGTCAAAACAGCAAAACTTCCCATGCTTTAATTCCATATCATTCGCTTCCGCCAATCCTTTAAATTTCGTGCCATGTATAGGCGTATCGCCTTGAATTAGATGCACGCTAACTAATTGATCTACATCCATGCAAAATTTATCTAAATCAACAGCGCGCTGCGATGGGTCGCCCTTGCCTTGCCATTCAACATGCGCATTAAACTCTAAACCAATTGTTTCCACCGCAAATTGAAATTTATTTAAGACCGGTTTGGGGACGGGGCCACGACGATCGGCTAATTGCAGACTACAAGCAATTTGCTTGTAGGTTGCATTTTCATCTGTTTCATTATCAATGTGCTGCCACACATTTTTATCATCTAGCCCATGAAGCATCACAAAGACATTAATCTCTTTCAACATTGTTTGCATCATTTGATTAAATGCTTGGCCATTAATGCTTTTAGTCGCATACAAAAATGCGGTTAAATCAATCTGCGAATGCACATCATCAGGCAACGAGGAGGTAACTAAAGGTTCAAACTCTGCTGGTAGAATATTCTTTTCTACAATAATTTCCTGCGCTATCTCTGCTCTAGGCGGATTATCTTCCGCAGCTACACTTGCATCACTTTGAAGCGGTAAATCTTTATTTGTTGTTTCTTTTATGGTTGCTTCATCCTCCGCACCCTCTTCTTCAGCGGCAGCATCATGTGGGTGTTCCGTTTTATCAGCATTTGACGGTGGCGGACTTGCTGTTTCTTCATTATCAGTTGCTTCGTTCAGTCTCTTTATCAGCTCTGATTTATGTGCGTCGCCTGCAAACTCTTTTTCTACAAGTGCATCAGTATCGATATAGAACTCTTCCACCAAGACATCTTTTTGTGGAACAATAAAATCTTCACTAATGTTTTCGCGTAGCTTTCTTTCTTGCAACCAGTTGTATACAACAACGCCAGCAATAATGAAAAATCCTAGAATAATAAGTACAATTTGTAAATCAGACATTCTTTTATTTTACTTCGAATTTATACTAATGTTTAATAATAATTGGCAATCAAGCATGCATTTGCATTGCTGCGTCAATATCCACATCAACAATACGTGATACACCAGATTCCTGCATAGTCACACCAATTAGCTGCTGTGCGATCTCCATTGTGATTTTATTATGACTGACAAACAAAAACTGTGTTTTCTCTGACATTTTTTTGACCATTTGACAAAAACGCTCTGTGTTACTGTCATCCAGCGGTGCATCAACCTCATCCATTAAGCAAAATGGTGCTGGATTCAGTCTGAATAACGCAAATACAAGTGCAAGTGCAGTTAATGCTTTCTCGCCACCTGAAAGTAACTGGATTGTGGTGTTCTTTTTACCTGGTGGTTGTGCAAACACTTGCAATCCTGTATCCAATATTTCCTCACCAAGCAGCTCTAGCTTTGCTTGACCGCCTCCAAATAAAGTTGAAAATAACTCACCAAAATGCTGATTGGCTTCATTGAATGTGGTCATTAATTTTTCACGTGTTTCTTTATCAATCTTATTAATGGCGTCTTCTAGTGTCTGGCTTGCTTCAGTCAGGTCTAGCATTTGACTATCTAAATAGCTTTTGCGTTCCGCTTCACTTTTCAGCTCCTGTATGGCGGCGAGATTCACTGGCCCAAGTGCCTCAATTTCTTTCTGTAATTGACTCGTTTTATTGGCATAAGTGCTTGCTTTTGCATCCGTCTCCAAGCCTTTTGCTAGGATGTCTTCATCCATCCCGTTGTCTTGTAACCCAGCCTGACATTGCTCAAAATAAAGTCTTGCTTCCTGCTCATTGAGCCTTGCTTGTTCAAGTTGGTCGCGCATTGGCGTTAACGCTTGTTCGTTTTGCATGCGCACTTGCTCCAATGTTTTCAATTCGGCTTCTTGTGCTTCCAGTTGATTTCGTGCTTCAGATAGCGCAGTTTCTCGCTTTTGCTTGGTCGTAACCGCCTCACTTAACTTTGCTTTAAGTGTTTCCATAGAAGTGACATTTAAAGTTTTTTCTGCTTCATTTTTGCGTAATAGAAAAGCTTCTTTTTCTTCATTTATTACTTTAATTTTATTATTTAAGTCATTGATATTATTATTTATTATTTTATATTCAAACGTAATTTCACGATGATTTTTTTCTACCTCAGATAAGTTGTCGCGTAAGTGTTGAAATGCTTGTTCTGCGGCTAATGAAGTGGTTTCATCATCTGTTTTTTTAGACTCAAGCAGGCTAATGTCACTCTTTATTTGCTTTAAAGTGGATTCTTTCTGCGCTACGTTAGCTAGTTGTTGCGCATAACGCGCTTTTGCTACTTCAATGTCAGTGTTTAAACTTTTTTCACGTGCTATCGCCGTTTCTTGCATTTGTTCTAGTTTGGAAATCTCAAGCTGTTGTTGATGCAGCACCTGCATTGCAGTTTTAAGCTTAGTGTTTTCATCTTGCTGCTGGTTTCGTGCCTGCGTCAATGTCTGTTCAGCTGCTTTTAGCTGCTCAGCTGTGTGTGATAGTTTGTTCTGCAAATCAGGTAAAACAGTTTTTAGAACAGCCAGTCGTTGTTCGCGCTCAATAACTCCATGTAGGTGAGTGCTCTCACCGTGGAATATCACGCCTCCTCGGCTAAAAATATCCCCTTGTTGATTAACTAACTTTTCACCTGCTTCAAGTTTAAGGCTAACCTGAATGGCATCTTCACTGTCAGGGAGCAGATAAATATTCGCTAACCAATCGTCTAATAAGGGTTGTAATTCTGGCGCACACTCTTTAACCATGCTGCTAAGCGAAACGAAATGTGATTGGCTGCTTTTTGCTTGAAAAGCACGTTCGGTAAAACCTACTGCTAATGAACTAGGCGGCCTTTCATTCAGATTATAATTATCAGCCAGTAAGGCATTGAGTCTTTCTCCTAACACGGCCTCTAAAGCCATGGTCCAATTATCATCAACTTTTATCTTTTGCCATAGTCTTGCGTTGTTATTTAGCCCTTGATGCGCTAGCCAATCAGATAACTTTCCCTCTGCATTCAGAGACTGCTGAATTTTATTAAGGGAGTGTATTTCTGCCTCGGTCTGCCCTAGCGCTTGCTGGTCTCTTAGTTGTTGCTCACGCAATGTCGCGATATTAGCAAGCAACGCATCTTCATTTTTTCTTAATACTTGAATGGCTAGCTCTATATCAGCAACTGCCTTTTGCGCTTTTTCTAACGCTGATTTGCTATTAAGTAATGTTTCAGAATCAGGCATCGTCAACTGATTCAATGCATCTTCTAGACGTTGAATCTGAGTGGCGGTGTCTTGTATAGATTGGCTGAGGTGCTGCACGTTATTGGTATCAATTTGAATACGCTGATTAGCCTCAAGTAAAGCTTGCGAACTTGTTTGTAATTGTGCAGACGCTTTCTTATACTCGGCTTCTAGCTCCGGTAATTGGCGCTTTAATGTCTCTAACTCAGCACTAGCCGCTTGTTCTTTCTCATGAACTTGCACCAATGCTTCATTCAGTTCAACTAGCTTTTCATTAGATTGCAAATTTGCTGAATCACTATGCGCAATACTGTCTTTTAGTTGCTGTAACTGCAAGGTCATACGATCTCTTGCTTCAGCGCTCTGCTTCACTTGGTTTTCTAAGTTGGCAACGTCCGCATTGGCTTCATAATAAGCAGCTTGCGCTTTATTAATTGCTTCTCCTGTACTATAAAATGCTTGCCGGCTGGATTCTAGTCCTGACTCACTCTTACGCAGCTCTGCGGTTTGAGATTCTAGTTGAATGACCAGTTTTTCTACTTTGCTTTTGGATTTTTCCCAAGCAAGACTTGCATCTCGCTTTTTAAGTAGCCAGAACTGCCCTTCAGCTAATTTTAAGTCATCTTGCATAGCATGATATTGTTGAGTTACAACTGCTTGTGACTCTAGCTTCGTGATTTGTTTTTGAAGCTCTCGACAAATATCTTCAACTCGCGTTAAGTTTTCACGTGTGTCACGTAACCGTAACTCAGTTTCACGCCTTCTATCTTTATATTTACTAATACCCGCAGCTTCTTCTAAAAAAATGCGTAGCTCTTCAGGTTTGGCTTCTACAATGCGAGAGATGGTGTTCTGACCGATAATCGCATAGGCACGACCACCTAGCCCTGTCCCTAAAAATAAATCAGCTACATCCCGTCTACGCACGGCAGTGTTGTTGATATAGTAAGTGGATCCTTTTTGTCGCTCAATAACACGTTTGACCGATATCTCCGCATATTGACTCCATTCTCCACTTGCACCACCTAAACTATTGTCAAATACCAGCTCGACGCTCGCTCTTGAAATGGCTTTACGATTAGAAGCGCCATTAAAAATTACTGCATCCATTGCATCTGCGCGCATTTCTTTGGCAGAGGATTCACCAAGCACCCAGCGCACAGATTCCATCACATTTGATTTGCCACAGCCGTTTGGGCCAACTACGCCAACCCGCTGTCCGTGAAGGTGAATGGTTGTTGGGTCTACAAATGATTTGAAGCCAGCAAGTTTTAAATGAGTTAAACGCAAAATGGATTATGAAAATAGATTTTAAATTTAAGCGCTATAATAACGTTTTTTACACGCAAAATCTGCATTTTAACGATTAATCTAAAATCTATGAACACACAATCTTTAGGTGGCAAACCCACCGCGCAACCAACCAAAACATTGGAAACATTTCCTAATCCCAATACAAAGCGTGATTTTCATATTCATATGGAAATTCCAGAATTTACCTGCTTATGCCCCAAAACGGGTCAGCCTGATTTTGCTGTGATTTATTTAGACTACATTCCGGATGCATTGTGTGTTGAATTAAAAAGCCTAAAACTATATACATGGTCGTTTCGTGATGAAGGCTGCTTTCATGAGGCAGTCACCAATCAGATACTGGATGATTTAGTCAACGCTACACAGCCTAAATTTATGCGGGTAACTGCTAAGTTTTACGTGCGCGGCGGCATTTTTACCAATGTTGTCGCAGAACATAGAAAGCCAGGCTGGGCGCCACAACCACGGGTTGATCTCACACAGTTTGAATCTAACGCTAATACGCGTGGATAATGTATTAATCATTGCTTAATTGACAGAAAAGCATTGACAAGCGCCGCGCCCATCTTTAATATTGCGCCTTCTTTGAATTGACGTGCTTAATTTAAAGCGCCAAATAGTTTTAATTGGTAGAAGTAATCGGGGGTATAGCTCAGCTGGGAGAGCGCTTGCATGGCATGCAAGAGGTCAGCGGTTCGATCCCGCTTACCTCCACCAACAAATAAATTATTAGCAACAAATTGCTTAGCAAAAAAAGTGTCTTGTAGTAGAATACGCACGTCACAAAAAGACATTCTTAGGTCCCCATCGTCTAGAGGCCTAGGACACCTCCCTTTCACGGAGGCGACAGGGGTTCGACTCCCCTTGGGGACGCCAAATTTTAAAAAGGCTTACATTAATATGTAAGCCTTTTTCAATTTATCGTGATGCAGTTAAACAACCATCGACTGACCAAAGATTAAACCTCTTCATTCGCACTCATTTTAGTTAAAAACTGCTCGCTATCATGTAGAATTTGTTCCTGTTTTGTTTTGTCCATTTTATTGAGCGTGCTGTATATCATCGCCATACGTGGATTTTTAGCAAATTTTTCTTGGTACTGAATAAGAAAATGCCAATACAAGTAATTAAATGGACAGGCCGATTCGCCATGTTTGGCTTTCACGTCATAGTGACAATTTTTGCAGTAATTCGACATCTTGTTAATGTAGGCGCCGCTAGCAGCATAAGGTTTGGATGCCAATAAGCCACCATCTGCAAAAAGCGCCATTCCTGTTACATTGGGTAACTCGACCCATTGGTATGCGTCTGCATAAACCAATAGATACCATTCATTAACATCATCAGGATGAATGCCTGCTAATAATGCAAAATTGCCTAACACCATTAATCTTTGAATATGATGTGCATATGCATGTTGTTTGGTTTCTTTCACACATTGCGCAACGCAGTTCATTTTAGTTTGGCCTGACCAATAAAATTGAGGCAAGCGGCGCTGGGCATCTAAACTATTCTTTTTTGCATACTCTGGCATGTTTAGCCAATAAACGCCACGTACAAACTCACGCCAGCCTACAATTTGGCGAATAAACCCTTCTACTGCATTAATGGGTGCCTCCTGCTTGTAATATACCTCTTCTGCTAGCTTGACGCACTCCATTGGGAGTAATAGGCCACAGTTGAGGTACATACTGATGTGACTGTGAAATAACCAAGACTCGTTTTGTAACATCGCATCTTGATAGTCCCCAAATAGCGGTAGCCGCTTATCGATAAACTGTTTTAAGGCATCTAAGGCTTGTTTACGCGTAACCGCATAATGAAACCTATCAGTATCACCAAAATGATCTGAAAATCGCTCTTTAACCATATCAATGATAGTCTGAGTGATTGCATCAGGGGCTTGTTGGTAGGTTTGGGAAACGTTGATATTTTCTGGTAATGGCTTTTGATTATCAGCGTCATAATTCCAATCCCCACCAACTGGTGAGTCGCCATCCATTAATATCTGATAACTTTTGCGTAATTCACGATAGAAATACTCCATTCGCAATTGCTTGCGCCCTTCTGCCCAGTCATTAAAGCCTTTATGTGAACACAAAAAGCGTTTGTCTGGACGTATCTCTACCGCTATACCTAAAGCCTTTTGCCAATTTTTCATGCACTCCAAAACACGATACTCACTGGCTTCTGTGACAATTATTTTCTCAGGCTGATATTGCTCAACTGCACGTTCCAGTTCACCACTAAAAGAAGCAGTGTTGCCGGCTTGGTCCAGTGTGACATAGTGGACTTGAAATCCATCTCCACGTAATGCTTCGGCAAAGTGACGCATCGCAGAAAAAATAAATACGAGTTTTTTCTGATGATGTTTAACGTAAGTCGCTTCTTCTAATACCTCACACAGCATAATGACATCATTTGTATGATTGACATCTTCAAGGCTGGAAATAAGGCGGTTAAGCTGATCGCCTAAGACTAAGCGAAGGTTCACACATTAACCTGCGCAGCTGTTTGTTGCTGCTTGCTTAATTTCTTCATATGCTTGACTGCTACCCATTGCTAAAGCATACGGGTTAGTACGAATGTATTGAATATACTCCATTTGATTAGCGGGAATCTTTAAAGCATACTGATTAGCAATACATGTGCAATCTGCTGCAGGTTGATTAGCGCCACAGTCAGCTATCTCTTGCTGTCGTATTTCATCAGGCCATTGAACATCGTTAGTCTGCTCTTGTGTTACTTCAGCGCGTTTTTGCGTTAAGAAAGCATACATGAGTTCTAAACTAGCTCTTAATTTACCTAGGGGCGCTGTTTGCAGCGTATCAGCATTGATGATGTTGAGTGTGTCTGCCTCTACACTAAATACTGCTTCATGATCAGTGCCTTGTGGTAGCGCGTACCCTTGTGCAGATAGCATAATTTTTTTAGCTGGTTGTGCATCTAAAACGGCATTCGCCTCTTCTAAATCAGATTGTGGCAGTTCAACAACCAAGCGTGCTTTGCAATCATCATCAACTGCTTGAATGGCTACTTTGATAGTATTTGAAGCCAAGCCATGCTTAAAAGCAGGTGGAATTTTTTGAGTCAGATAGTCGATTTCTGCTTTTTCAAGCTGTTTTATTTGTTCATTTGATAAGCAGCTAGCAAAAACAAAAGATGTTTGTAGCGCGAATAGTAAGAAAATAGTAATTTTAAACATGAGCAGAGTCCTAAATTAAATCCTCTACTCTGACTTTTATGTCGGCTAAGCGTTCATCAATATTACATTAAATAAAATTAATGTTTATCAAGCTCTAGCGCTATTACATTTTTTTGGTTAACGATTTAATCGTCAGTAAAACATTAATTACCTAGCTAGCGATATGCCAATTCTTAGCTGCGTATCACTCTTTTTATTATAATCAATCAGGGTTTCGCCATAACCGCCTAGCAGCTGAAAGTGTAAGAAAGTCCCTGTACGACCAAAAATCTTGTCACTGATTGGGTATGATAAATCTAATTGACCTTGTGCATAGCCATCTGTTCCTTGCCGATACATTGCGGTTAAAATCGCTGCATCATCGCGACCGTAACGCGCCATCCAATCAACATATCCACGATATTGATGTATATCGCGATTATCTGATTTTTCCAGATAGTAATAAAATCTGGGCATAAAAGTAAAGGTTTTTCCTCCAGAGTAGTCCAGATTCCATATCGGTTGTACAAACGCAATATTTAAAGAACGCGACGCATCGCCATCGCGACCATTCGACTCGTGTTCTAAGCCAAATTTCCAGCTATTCGGGTTGTAGCCTTTACCGCTTTCATCCCAGTTATAGTAAATACTTGGTCGATAGCTAGTGTCTTTAAATGGGCTAGACTCACTGCCCAGGTCCCAAATACTGGTTTGTGTGTAAGCAAAATAGAGATTGCTCGCGTAAGGAATAAACTTCGCAACTCTAGCTTCAGGGTCAAATGGTCGATATTTAAAACTCAATTGAAAACGCGCATCAAAGTCTCTTTCATCACTGGAACCAACGATGAAATATAACGGTTCATTTGCCGTTATTGTCCTATCCTCTTTTGGCTCAGGAATAATGACTTTTGAAAATTCACCTTCAGCTGGTTTAACCTCATTACTGAAGTTGTCTTCCGCATCAATCTCATCCGTACTTGCAATCTGGATATCGTTCTGTGTTGCATTCTGTACCAACAAAAGCCTGTTTGATGACTGATTAGCCAGTGCAAGCAGTACATTACCAGAAAATTTATTTTGCGATATACCTTCATATTGCTGCCTAGTGGCATTCGTTTTTTCGTTCACTAATTGCAACACTACAAGCTCTTTTACACCCTGATGGGTAAGGTTTAATCGCAACTCTTTTGGCCATTTTGCACCATTATTGGGCTGAATCACTTCTAATAAAATATGGCCAGATGTATCTAATACTTCATTTTTTGTAGCAATTAGCCATTCTTCTTCTGAAAAAGCCGTTAAAGATATAAAAATCAAATAGATAGGTAAAAGAAGTTTAAGCATCATTATTTGTTTGCACCAATTTAACAGGATGGACTAGCACTTGCTTATATTCACGTACGATTTATTAAGAGTAATAAATGTGCAATTAGTTTAACGCGGGCAAATGGTTAAGCACTTAAGCCGTGCGTTGCCTACGCACTTCATACAAGCAAATACCACTAGCTACACTCACATTTAAACTCTCAACTGAACCGAACATTGGAATAGTGACGAGTGCATCACAAGTTTCGGCTGTGAGCCTACGTAGTCCATCACCTTCGGCACCTAATACTAATGCAATTGCGCCCTCTAGCTTGGTGTTAAGGAGTGTGCTTTTCGAATCCATTGTAGTGCCAATCACAAAAACACCCGCATCTTTTAATTCTCGTATCGTCCGTGCCAAGTTGGTCACAGCAATAAAAGGAACGGTCTCCGCTGCTCCACTAGCAACTTTTCTGACTGTCGCATTTAAGCCGACAGCACGATCTTTAGGGGCAATAACAGCATGTACACCCATTGCATCGGCGACACGTAAACAAGCCCCTAAATTGTGAGGATCCTCAACACCATCTAAAATTAAGAAAAAAGGCGGCTCACTGAGGTTTGATTCTAAAATATCATGAATATCTTTATAAGGCATTGGCGAATCAACGACACGTGCAATGACGCCTTGATGGCGACCATTCTTACCTGCTATACCATCTAACCTAGATCTATCCACTTGCATCACACGAATATTTGCTGCTTCAGCTAGCTTCAGCAAATCTTTCATACGTGGGTCAACGCGGTCTTGATCAATCAAGATCTCTTGCAGGCTTGCTGCATGCTGTCGCATACGACTTTGGACAGCATGAAAGCCAAATAAAATACGTGGTTCGCTCATAACTTATCTTTTCTTTCTAACATTACTTTTACGATTACTATTTGATTTTTTTGATTTATTCGTACCACTAGCTTTGTGCTTGGTTGTTTTTTTAGCGGATCGATTAGGGGCTATTTTATTTTCCTGTTTAGCAACAGGTGAATCCTTTGCAGACGTTAACTTTGCAACCAAACTAAAGTCTATTTTTGTTGTTTCTAAATCCACGCGCACCACTTTAATCTTTACGCGATCGCCTAGTCTAAATTTAACATGTGTGCGCTCTCCAACCATCTCATGGTGCGCTTTATCATAATGAAAATAATCATTACCAAGCTCAGTAACATGAAGTAATCCTTCGACATAGGCCCCATCTAAAGCCACAAACACACCAAAAGAGGTCACACCTGAAATGGTACCTTCAAATATATCCCCAACTTTATCCTGCATGTAATAACATTTAAGCCAATTTGTGACATCTCGGCTAGCATCATCAGCACGACGTTCTGTCATTGAGCAATGCTCACCTACTCCAGCCCAATCTTTAATCTTATAGGTTTGCTTTTTAATTGCTGCTTTAATTGCACGGTGAACAAGCAAGTCTGGGTAACGTCTAATAGGCGAAGTAAAGTGCGTATAAGCCTCATAAGCAAGACCAAAGTGACCCAAGTTTTCTGGTTGGTAAACAGCTTGCTGCATTGATCTCAATAGTACTGTTTGCAGCAATTGTTGATCGTGACGGCCCTTAATCTGTTCCATCAATTTGGCATAATCTTTTGCGTGGGGTTTATCGCCACCACTAACACTAAACCCAAACTCAGCCATAAAGGTTCTGAGAAGATCAAGTTTTTCCTCACTTGGCCCTTCATGTACACGAAAAATCGCCTCGTGATTTTGTTTTTGCAAATAGTTAGCAGCGCAGACATTTGCGGCCAGCATGCACTCTTCAATAATCTTATGTGCTTCATTTCTTTCAGTAGGAACAATGCGGTCAATTTTGCCGTCATCATTAAAAATCATCATTGTTTCTACAGTATCAAATTCAATCGCACCGCGTTTTTTACGTTGCACCAACATGTTTTTATATAAAGCATAAAGATTTTGAACATGCGGCATTATATGCGCGTACTCTTTTGCCATTTCACCATTTGGATTTTCTAGCATGTCAGCGACTTTTGTATAGGTCATCCGCGCTTTTGATAACATGACAGATGGATAAAATTGATATTGATCTACAATGCCACTTTCATTCACTTGCATATCACACACCATACATAGCCGCTCTACATCAGGATTGAGTGAGCATAAGCCATTAGAAAGGGCTTCTGGCAACATAGGAATGACACGTCTGGGGAAATAGATTGAATTTCCACGCTCTAATGCATCTTTGTCTAGCGCATCGTTTGGTCTTACGTAATGGCTTACATCAGCAATGGCAACGACTAGACGCCAGCCTGTTCCTTTCGGCTCGGCATAAACGGCATCATCAAAGTCACGTGCTGTCTCACCATCAATGGTAATTAAGGCCAATTCACGTAAGTCAATGCGATCTTTGTAATCAGATGCTTGCACTATTTTTGGAATTGATTCGGCTTGCTGAATAGCCGCTGGAGAAAACTGGTGAGGTAGCTTATGTTTACGCAAAGCAATTTCTATTTCCATCCCGCTGTCGGCATAATTCCCAAGTATTTCCACGACTTTCCCCATGGGATGCGCATTTTTTGATGGCTGCTCTGTCATCTGAACTATAACAACTTGCCCTACTTTAGCGCCCATATCTAAATGATACGGGATTAATATATCTTGGTTTATGCGCTTATCTTCTGCCGCTACAATCGTCACGCCTTGACCTTGCATCACTCGGCCAACTACTGTGTCGTTTGCCCGCTCTAGAACCTCTACTATTTTCCCTTCAGGACGGCCTTTTCGGTCAAGACCACTGACCCTTACCATGGCACGGTCGCCATGCATGACTTGCTGCATTTCTTTATTAGATAAGAATAAATCTTCTGAATGTTTTGATTTGTCGTCAGGGATAAGAAAACCAAAACCATCTGGATGTCCATGAACAACGCCTGCAATGGCCTCTATTTTTTCTGGTAAGCACAATAAATCTTTACGATTACGCATGATTTGACCATCACGCTCCATTGCGTTTAGACGCCTAGAAAAAATTTCTTTCTCTTCGTCTTCTATTTCTAATGCCTCATAGATAGCATCAAGTGCCATAGGTACGCCTTGCTCAGTAAGAACTTTTAAAATCAGCTCTCTACTGGGCAATGGCGTTTCATATTGTGACGCTTCTCGCTTTGCGTAAGGGTCGCTTTGACGACTTGAAGTTTTTCGTTTGGTCATGATTGCTTTTAATGTGCTTTGATGGTTGCCAAAAGGCTTGCCTTACTCAAAAAAGTGTAAGGAAGTTGAAAGTACAACTATATTCTGCCTTAATTAGCAAAGCAAGTTGTTGTTTGTTTTGTACTAAAGGTTAATTTATGCTTTTGACAACAAGGCTTCTGCACGTCGTCTTCCAACCTCAGACCATAAATATGCGGGTGCTTTTTTATAAGCATTCTGACCTAACTGCATACGCAAATCTGTGTCTTTCGATAACTGCTGTAATGATTGAATCCAGTTTTCCGCATCATGTGGTTCAATGACCATCCCTTCAACACCATGGTCAATAAGTCCGCCGCTGCCCATTGGTGTCACCATTGATGGCAATCCAGCACCTAATGCTAAATAAGTCACTAATGGGCTACCTTCTTCTAGGGTAGGCAATATGAATACATCCGCCTCTCTATAAATATCGCGTAAATCTTTTACAAAAGGTACATGCTCAATATCATCTCTCTCTAAATAGGGCTTTAGAATAGGTTGGATTTCCTTATCAATATTGCCAACTAGCTTTAATTTCCCTTTAATTTTTGAGTCGCACCAATATTTGACAAGCAAATGTGCACCTTTACGTACCCCGATTGATCCAACAAAGATTGCCGTAAATGTCTTGTGGTTTCGTTTGGCTTCAACATCTTCACGCGCGAGCACATCACTTTCTCTTAAACCATAACTGGTATGTATTAATTTTTCATCTGGCACCCCTGCAGCGATCAGTGATTTTTCCACTTCTGGGCTACAAGAATAAATAAAACTAGCTTGCTCAAACATAGCGTTTTCATTTGCAATTGATAATGCAGATGCGCCATGGGTAGCTGGAATGCCAAGTCGACTGTACTCAGCATCTAATATCGCTTTTCTGTACACTTGGGAAGTATTCACTTGCTCAATAAGAATACGATGTCCACGTTCTCGTATCTTTTTATATAATGACAGTGAGGCATCTGAGGACCAAAACTGAACAAACTCTTCAGTACTTAAGGAATTCAGGAACCTCCACTCAGCGATTCTATTCCTAGCATTTTCTGTCAGAAGCCGATAAACGATTGGATTTAAGAACGAAGGTATGGCATCTTGATAGAATCGGTAATTAAAGCCACGGTTAGATGCGGTTGCCATAATAGAACCATCAACGCCACTCGCTTCCATTGCTTCAATAATAGAGAGTGCACAATACCCTATCCCACTATTTGAAAAGTGGATAGGAAAAAACGAAGCGACGCGCATATTACAGATTCTTTCTAATACACATATTTATTTTTATAAGATGAAGTTGATCACTTCAAATATTGAATTTTAGGTCTAAAAAATAGCAAACCTTTAAATAATGGAACTATAGTTTTAAAGGGCACTTTTCCAGCGATAATTTCAATTGCATTTTTAAAAAACCAATACCATATTTTTAATATTTTTTTCCATAATGGTTTAGGCTCTAATCGAATAGTAGCAAAGTGGTTTCTGACATATAGTCCATGCTTAAACATATCAACTTTATTATTAAACGGATCAAAATATCCTTTTTGATGATGCACAGTTATACTTTTTAAGACACAAAAGCTTTCACGTTGTCTGGAAACGCGCGCTGTATACTCAGCGTCCTCATCATACATAAAGTATGCTTCCATCGGCAGGCCAAAGTCTTTTATCGACTGCATCGAAATTAAGCATCCTATCCACGTTGCTGACATAACAGGTACACAGGCCTCATCGAGCACAGTCCCATACCATAAGTTATGTTCAACGGCGACAGGTGACATATAAACACTGCGATCTGGTCTAACCACTACTGATGCTAGGTAACCCGTCTTCTGAGAGTCAAAATGCTTACATTTAGCCATTTCTTCAAATGCATCTAATTCTGGCACAGCATCATCGTCAAACAGCCATGTCCAATCATGCCCTTTTTCAATGGCAAGTTTGATTGCGGAGGTAAAGCCACCTGCAGTACCAAGGTTACCTTGGTGTACTAATGTAATACCAGTCTGCTCTTTCAACCAAGATAAAATATCTGGACTAGTCCCTTGAAAAACAACGATGATTTCGTCTATTTTTTTTGTTTGATTTTTAAGATTATGGACAACATTTTTTAATTCATCTGCACGCGAAAATGCCAATACGATAGCAGCAACAGATTCTTTTTTTCTTTTTTCTTCAGCCATTTATCCCCCAATTAACTATAGCCCAAACTTGTTTTAATATATTCGTATAATATAACAAATAATATAGAGGCTCCATAACCCAAAGGAAGCGCAGGTAATGTCATTAACTCTTTCTTCCAATTTAACACACCATATCGCCTTAAAAAATACCAAATAATAGGTAACGTTAACAAGACTGTAAATGCAATAACCAAAATTGCCCCATACATGCCATAGTAGTGATACGCTGGCGCAACCCCGCCAAATAAAACAATTAATTGCAAAATATTCATTGGGACTGATAATTTAGGCTTACCTATTGCAACAAATAATTGTTCAGCTAATACAACTCTAGCGCCAATTAAAGCTAATGAGAGGAATTGAATCATCCGGCCAGCCTCAATATAGCGGCTGTCATATAGCATATCAATAACAACATAACCAGCATTGAATAAAAAACCAGCTAAAAACAATGTGGCTAAATTAAATGGAAAACTAAAACGATAATAGGCTTCTGCAAGTGATTTTGTATCACCTTCCCGATGTACTCGACTTAAAACTGGTAGTGGAACAGCACCACCCCAACGATACAATACATCTTGAAGCGCTGTTGTCATGAAAGCCGCAATACTATAAACCCCTAATAGCTGAGGCGTAATGAGTGCGCCTAAAATAAGCTTGTCACCATTTTTGGCAAAAAAGCCCATTATTGTTGTTAACAAAATCCACTTCCCAAAATGGAATAAGTCGCTTACAGCTTTTCTTTCCCATTTAAAATAGTTTCGCGGTCCAGACAGGGCTACATAGCCTAAAATGACTTTAGAAAATGCCGTGATCATTGAGCCTAATACTAAAGCCCAAATAGTTTTTTGCACCATAGCAAAAGCAACCATGCTTATTAAACCAATAAATTGGCAACCCAGTTCAATCACTGCCAGTTTGCCCACCTGCATATGCCTGCTTGCCTGCGCAAGTTTAGTGGATTCGAAGCCAGATAGTAATGGTGTGAAAGCGAGTACTGCAATAATGATAGGTAAAATCGGTTGTGCATAAACACTATCGATAGGTAATAAGCCTAGCTGGTTACTGTAATACAAGCCAGCAGCTATCAGTAGCGCAACCACCCACAATATCACGCCTCTAATCACTTGCATTGTCCATGCAGTATTTAAAAAGTCAGCGTCATCCCCTCTACTGCTTTGAATGATATTATGATGGAGGCCAATATAGGAACATAAGGCCAAACCGATAATGACAGTATTCGCAACAGCCATGACACCGAACATTTCCGGCACTAGCAATCTCGTCATGATGAGGTTAGTTAATAGCCTTAGGACTTGACCTGCTATCTGTCCCCCGAATACCCATACACTAGACCAGATGACATGTTTTCGGCTTTGAGTTGTCTTCATTAATTAAAAAACGGCTTTCTGGAAAATCAATTTAAGCTGGATAGTATCATAAAGGTTGGATTTAGCATGTGCCCCTAATGGGCTAAATGAATGATTTTTAATAAAGAGCACGAAATTCATTATATATATGTATTAGAAATTGTCGCATCTAACAATCAGATATATTATCTCTTCACTTATTAACTTTAGCGCACAAGAAAAACGTATAATGTTAATCAAACGAGTAATCTATTGCACAATAATAAATTCAACTGATTTAAGAAATAAACCATGCCTGAACATATTGCGACCCTAGTCATCATTTTAACAATATCGATTGCAATCTTTCTCATAGCAAAAAAGCATCTTGAACATATTGTCCAGCCTGAAGAATTCATTCGTTGGCGCAACTCCTGGGTTACCATTACATTAATCGCATTTCTGGCAAGTAATTTCTGGGTATATATTTTTGCAACAGGCTTGTATGTTAGATATGCCATTAAAAAAGTGGATAACAGACTTGCCTTTTTCTATGCAATTCTATTTGCTGTTCCAGTGATTTCAGTAAGGATGGGGCCACTCATCTATATAGATTATGTAACGTTGCTATCCATCGTCATTCTTTTGCCAATGTTCTTATCAGTGAAGTATCGAAAAGATGCACCACGTTTCGGTCGCATGACCTCTGACTGGCTTGTTATTATCTTAATTACACTGATGACTATACTTGAAATGCGTGGTACAACTTTTACTGATGCTGGAAGAAACGGTATAGGCTATTTCCTTACTATTTTTCTACCCTATTTTGTAGCTAGTCGACTAAAAGACTTCAATCATCTGAAGGTGGCTATCGTTGCTTTTACCCTCGCAGGCCTTATTGCAGGCTCCCTAGCTATTTTTGAATCCTTAGATCAATGGCTACTTTATAATCCCTTACCTAACGCATTACATACAAACTTTAACTTAGGTAGTTATCTTGGCCGAGGTACCAACCTGCGAGCACTATCTTCGCTTGGCCACCCATTAATTTTAGGCTTATTAATGATGATTATGGTTGGATTTTATTTATTTTTAGCCCCATTAATCGAGAATAAATGGATGCGTAGGTTATGTTGGCTGGCCGTAATAGGCGGTCTATTTGCACCACTATCTAGAGGCGCATGGGTCGCTACAATAATATTGCTTTTCATCTATATTGCAATTGGTCCGAAAATGCTAAAAAAAATGACCATTGCAATTTTCTTTTCTATGATTGCTGCAACATCACTCCCCTTCATTCCTGGTGGAGAAAAGTTAATTAACTCTCTTCCGTTTGTCGGAAAGGTAGATCAGTTTAATGTAGATTACCGCGAAGTTTTATTTGAGAAAGGTTTGCAAATTATTGCTCGCAAACCTTTATTCGGCGTCGATGAGCCATCATTAGAACCAGAAATGGAAGATATGGTGCAAGGTGAAGGAATTGTAGATATTGTTAACTCTTATTTGAATATTGTTTTGGGTTTTGGAGTCCCTGCACTGATGCTTTATATTGGATTTTTCTTACTTGCGATATTTCGAGTTCTCAGATCAAGGAAAAGAGTAAAAGATAAAACCAGCGAGGAATACCGTTGTGGCACGGCATTAATTGCGACAATGCTTGCAATTTTAGTCGCCATTTTTTCTACTAGCAGCATTGGCGCTATTCCAACAATCATCTATTCGCTAGGTGGTCTTATGTATGCTTATGCAAGAGTCATAGATGCCAAATATAAAAAGAAATTTAGCTGGCAGCAAGCAGCAGAAGCGAACTAAAGTTATAAAGTTCAGAACTGTTTATTCGTATCCTTGGGGATTTTTTGATTGCCACTGCCAAGTATCACGACATATATCTTCTAACGATTTAGTCGTTTGCCAACCGAGTGCTGTTTTAGCATAAGTTGCATCAGCAAAATAGATGGCAATGTCCCCTGCTCTTCTATCCACTATTTTATAGGGAATCTTAATACCATTGACCTGTTCAAACGTGGTCACAAGGTCTAACACACTATAGCCACGGCCAGCACCTAAATTAACTGTTAATAAACCGCAATCATTACTTAGCGTATTCAATGCAGCTACATGACCTAATGCTAAGTCTACGACATGAATATAATCCCTGACCCCTGTACCATCTTTTGTTGGGTAATCATTCCCAAACACACTTAAACAATCCAGTTTACCAATGGCTACTTGCGACACATATGGCATTAAATTATTTGGCACCCCATTCGGGTCTTCTCCAATTTCACCACTCGGGTGCGCACCAACTGGATTAAAGTAGCGTAGTAATGCAATATTCCAGTCTTCGTCTGCTGCGCTCAAATCTTCTAGCATTTGTTCAACCATACGTTTGGAGTGACCATATGGATTAAAGGGGCTTAATGGTGCAGTTTCAGGAATTGGTTTTGTGTCAGAAAAGCCATAGACAGTGGCTGATGAACTAAAGACAATATTTTTAACATTGTTCTCAGCCATTACCTCACGTAAATTTAGGCTTCCCATAACATTGTTTTCATAGTAGTAAAG
>JBPOFK010000026.1:0-20954 GCA_051252095.1 Methylophilaceae bacterium | reverse complement strand
GTGTTTGATTGACTTGATTTAAAGAAGCTTTTAACGCATCAGAAAAATTGACTTTATCTGACTTTTCACTTTTTTGTATTCCTGTTGGGAGGCTGAGTCCATTGGTTTCGCGCACCTGCGGGCGCTGTGCCGCAGCTTTCATTTGCGCCAACATAGATTCGATTCTCGCTGAGTCTATTCCACCAGTTTTCATATGTGCCTCCTTTTAGCCATTTATCCTAATAACTGACATGTAGCTAATTTAACATTAAGTTGCAGATGACAGCTTTGAAATAAGATGGAAAAAAGCGCTTTATTCAAGCATTAAAAAATTAAAGTTTTCCGCATAATGGAATTTAACAGTCATCAATGTGATTTTGTTTTTAGCGTGCAGCACGAATTGCATGACGCTTAACAGGATTGAAGTGGAGAAAATAAATAATGGCACAAGATGCAACCATACATAACGGGGTACCAGGGCTTTTACCTCAGCAAATAGGAAGCAAACTATTCTTACTTGCTGGTATTGCAGCTGTTATAGCAGTTATGGTCGTTTTCTGGTTATGGAGCCAGCAACCAGACTACCGTGTTTTGTTTTCAAACTTTACTGACAAAGATGGCGGTGCGATTGTGGCTGCCTTAGATAAAATGAATGTGCCCTATAAACTATCAGATAGCGGCACAGCCATCATGGTACCTGCTGCACAAGTGCATCAAGCCAGATTGAAATTGGCTTCAGAAGGTTTGCCTAAAGGCGGCAATATTGGTTTTGAGCTATTAGAAAAACAGAAATTTGGTGTGTCACAGTTTGTAGAGCAAGTGAATTTTCAGCGCGGGTTGGAAGGTGAGTTAGAGCGTAGCATTCAAGCAATAGATACAGTAGAGTCGGCTATTATTCATTTGGCTATTCCAAAACAATCTGTGTTTGTGCGTGATCAGCAAAAGCCAACTGCTTCTGTTTTATTAAACGTATTGCCTGGGAGGCACCTAGATGCTAATCAAGTGAGCGCAGTTGTACATTTGGTGGCAAGTAGTGTCCCCAATCTACCAACTGCAAATGTGACTGTTGTTGATCAAAATGGGAATTTGTTATCCGATACGGCAAAAAAACCTGGCGCACAAAACCTAGACCCGGCACAGCTTAAGTATGTAGACGAGCTTCAACAAAATATCGCACGACGTGTGGAATCTATCATCGCGCCAATTGTTGGGACTGGGAATGTCAGAGCAGAAGCAAGTGTAGAAGTTGACTTTACTACGACAGAACAAGCCGCTGAGATTTACAAACCCAATCAGAATACAACTGATGTTGCGGTGCGCAGTATGCAAAGTAACGAATCACAAGTGGTTGATGGGGCGGGGGCAACTGGTGTACCTGGTGCCTTATCTAATCAACCACCTGAAGATGCGACAGCACCGATTGTTGCAGAAGAAGGTGAAGCCACAACTGCTGCAGCTACGGTAACGCCTGTTAAGTCTCAAAAGAATACGACAACCAATTTTGAAGTTGATAAAACTGTGCGCTATGTACAGCAAGCGATGGGCGGCGTTAAGCGCATTAATGTAGCGGTTGTTGTCAATAATATGCCGGTTGTCGATGCTGAAGGTAAAACGACTTATCGTCCATTAACCGATGCTGAAAAACAACAAATTAATGATTTGGCAAGACAAGCCATGGGCTTTAATCAAGAGCGTGGGGATGCGCTTGCGGTTGTGAATAGTGTTTTTGCACAAGCAGCAGTAGAGCCACTACCAGAGGTGCCTGTATGGCAAAGCGCAACCACGATTGAGTATGTTAAAGATGCACTACGCTTTATTGTAGGTATTGTGGCAATGTTCTTATTGTATAAAAAAGTGCTTAAACCAATGTTCAATAAGTTAGCTGAACCATTGGCAATTGTTTCTAATCAGCAGCAAGCAATAGCCACCTTGAATAGTGGTAATGGAGAAACTGTTCTGGAAGGGAATCCTCAGCAGATTTCACGCTATAACCAAAGTTTAGACTCAGCAAAACAAATTGCTGCTGAGAACCCAAGAATGGTAGCGAGCGTCGTTTCTGGTTGGACGAGTGGAGCCTCAAAATGAGTGAAGATGGTGTAATGAAAAGCGCTGTGCTGATGCTAGCCATCGGCGAAAATGAGGCTGCAGAAGTGATGAAGTATTTATCGCCTAAAGAGGTGCAAAAATTAGGCGCTGCGATGGCAACATTGAAGTCAGTCGGGCGTGAAGAGGTGGAAATAACTGTTAATGACTTCCTGAGTGTGGCTGATGCAAGCAGTGATTTTGGCTTAGATTCTGATGAATATATCCGTTCTGTATTAACCAAAGCATTAGGGGATAAAGCAGATAGTGTTTTAGACCGTATTTTGCACAATAGTGACTCTAGTGGGATAGAAAGTCTTAAATGGATGGATGCTGCAACAGTAGCGGAATTGATTAAAGATGAGCATCCACAAATTGTCGCAACAATCCTAGTGCATCTAGATTCAGACCATGCTTCAGAGATTCTATCTCATTTTACTGATCGTTTACGTCAGGATGCTTTACTCCGTATTGCGACATTGGATGGTGTTCAGCCTACCGCGCTCAAAGAACTGAATGAAGTATTGGGTAAATTGCTATCAGGTAATGAAAGCTTAAAAAAACAATCCATGGGTGGTGTGAAGGTGGCAGCTGGGATTATGAATTATTTCAGCGGGGATGTTGAAGCCTCTGTCATGGAAGGTTTGAAGAGTTATGACGAAGAGTTAGCCCAGCAAATCATGGATACCATGTTTGTGTTTGATGACATTATCAATATCGATGACAAAGGTATTCAAGTGATGTTAAGAGAGGTGCAATCTGAAACATTGATTATTGCACTCAAAGGCACAACTGCAGAAATGCGCGAAAAAATCTTTAAAAACATGTCCTCGCGTGCAGCAGAAATGATGCGAGAAGATTTAGAAAGCAAAGGACCTGTTAAGTTGTCAGAGGTAGAAGCACAGCAAAAACAAATGCTGCAAATTGTGAGACGTCTGGCAGACGAAGGTCAAATTATGTTAGGTGGTAAAGGTGGAGATGACGAATATGTCTGATACGCCGCTACCTAAAGAGCAACAAACAGCCTATCAACGCTGGGAAATGTCTGCATTCTCAGATGAAAATACAAATAGCAGCTTCAGCCCTAAGAAAGCCAAGACGCCAACAGCTGCGGCGAGTAGTATTTCTGGTGCTTTAGAAAGTGTGCGCAAAGAAGCTTATACAAAAGGGATGCAAGAAGGTTTTGCCGTCGGCATGACAAAGGCAAAAGAATATACAGAGCAAGAACGAGAAAAGTTCTTAAGTATTGCAGCAGCATTTGAGCAGGCGCTAGAGGTTGCTGATCAAAAAGTGGAAGAAGATATTCTGACATTAGCTTTAGACATCGCAAAATTAATGATGAAGACTAAAATTGAGGTGAATCCTGAAGTGGTTTTGCCGGTTGTCCGAGATGCTATTCATTATCTACCGCATGTACAAAAGCCCGCAAGAATCATCGTCAACCCTGAAGATGCGCGCATTTTAAGAAGTCAATTAGGGGAAGAACTTTCTGACCAAGTTTGGCAGATTCAGGAAGACCATCATGTTGAGCGCGGCGGTTGTCTGGTCGAAACAGGTGAAAATCAGATTGATGCAACTAACGAGGTGCGCTGGAAAAGAATCAGCCAAGCGCTCTCGCAAACGAATGATTGGTTATTGCCTTGATAGAAGATAGTGTTCATACAGGGCGATGGCAAAGCTACTTAAAAGACTGCCATGAGATTCTTAATATCGTAGAGCCAGTAGAAATAGCAGGGCGGATTACCAAATTGACAGGCTTAGTTATGGAGGCAGCAGGGATTAAACTGCCCATAGGCAGTGCTTGTTATGTGCCTTTGTCTGGTGGTCGTAGAGTTGAAGCCGAAGTTGTTGGGTTTGATGGTGATAAATTACTATTAATGCCACAAAGTGGTGTCGATGGTGTTGTGCCTGGCGCAAAAGTATTTGCAATGGATATTGCCGATGCACTACCAAAACCGAAACACCATAATCAACCTAGAAGAAGAGCTTCTGACCGTACGCGACATTTGCCTGTAGGCAATGGTTTGTTAGGGCGTGTGTTAGATGGCGCTGGCAATCCATTGGATGGCTTAGGTAAAGTCAACACGGAAAGAAGCGCACCACTCACAGCTAGAAATATTAACCCCTTAGAGCGCGCCCCTATTGAAGCGGTATTAGATGTGGGTGTGCGTGCAATTAATAGCATGCTGACGGTTGGACGCGGACAAAGAATGGGCTTGTTCGCAGGGTCTGGTGTTGGTAAGAGTGTTTTGCTGGGCATGATGGCGCGTTACACCACTGCCGATGTGATTGTCGTCGGATTGATTGGTGAGCGAGGTCGAGAGGTGCAAGAGTTTATTGAGCAAATTCTTGGCACAGAGGGACTTGCACGCTCTGTTGTTGTTGCTGCGCCAGCTGACTCTCCTGCCTTGATGCGATTGCAAGGCGCTAATTATGCGACCACGATTGCGGAACATTTTCGCAATGAAGGTAAAGATGTATTACTCATTATGGATTCACTTACGCGTTATGCAATGGCACAGCGTGAAATTGCACTTGCAGTAGGCGAACCGCCTGCGACCAAAGGCTATCCACCATCCGTGTTTGCCAAATTACCAGCGCTAGTTGAGCGCACAGGAAACGGCAAGCGTGGTGAAGGTTCGATTACAGCGTTTTATACGGTGCTGACTGAAGGTGATGATCAACAAGATCCGATTGCGGATGCCGCACGTGCGATTTTGGATGGTCATATTGTACTGAGCAGAGAACTTGCTGAAAGTGGACATTATCCTGCCATTGACATTGAGCAATCTATTAGTCGTGCTATGCAGAATATTGCGAGTCCAGAACACCAAAAGCAAGCGCGTATGCTCAAACAGTTGCATGCTCGCTACATGCGGAGTGAAGATTTGATTAATGTTGGAGCTTATGAAATGGGCAGTGATTCCATCTTAGATAAAGCAATTGCAAAGCACTCGGGCATTGTAGAATTTTTACAACAAGATATTCATGAACGTGCCAATGTCTCGCAAAGCTTACAGAGCCTAAGTGAGGTGTTGCAACATTAATTATTGAAAGAGTAAACAATGGCATCTGCTTCTTCAGCGACCCTCACTATGCTAGTCAATTTAGCCAGTGAAGAGGTCGATCTAGCAACAAAGAACTTAGCAAATGCGAACAAAACATTGAAAGTTGAGCAGGAAAAAAAAGCAATGCTGCAAACTTACAAGCAAGATTATATTGATCAGTATAACGCCCAGTTAAGTAATGGGTTGGGTAAAGAAGCCCATCTCAATTATCAGCGTTTTTTGCAAAATCTGGAGCAGGCGATTGATGGGCAAGCAGAAATGGTGATAGCAGCTCAATATGAACGTGATAAAAAACGTGAAGTCTTGCAGAAAGCGCAGCAGAAAAAAATGTCTTATGAAGTATTGATTAGCCGAGCAGAAAAAAAAGCATTGCACGTAGCTAATAAAAGAGAGCAGAAGTTGATGGATGAGTTTGCGATGCGAGCCAAGCGGAAGCATGCTAATTAATCCATCAGGTAGATAATTAAATAGGAATTGTGAAATGATGCAAAATTCGCCATTGTTAGTGACTAAAGTCAACCCAACAAACAAACCTAAAGAAATGATGGTTAAAGAAAAACAACCAAGTGAAACGGGTCAGACGTTTAAGCAAATGCTATCTAAACAAGTTGAGCAATCTGAAGCTAAAACAACTGAGGATAAAAAAAATAAACTAAAGGCAGATGACAAGCAACGAGCCGAAGCTAAAGAAAAGACGTTAGCAGAGGCTGAACCAACTGAGACAGCAACAAATAACGCAGCATCTACGGCTAATGCTGCAGTTGGTGAAGGGAATTCAATGGCGCTAGCAGATGCACAGGCACTTGCATCAGAAGTTACATCGAAAACCGTAAAAGAGGTAACAGATGGTGCGGTTGATTTGGATGCTATCAAAGAAACAGACGTATCACAAACAGGCATTGCCAGTGCGGCACCGAGTATCGTTGCGTCAGCTAAAGTAGCTGATAGCACGGTACAAGTATCAGATCAAAGTGCAGACAGTAATCAGTTGGCAAAAGCAGGTTTTACAAACCTGTCGCCATCTATTCAGTCAAATAATCCAGTTGGCGCGGCAACAACAGCATCTAGCGATGCTGTTGCTTCTGCAACAAAAGGATTCGACAATCTCTCATCCGCTAATACTAAACCTGTGGAAAGTGAGCCTGATGCCAAGGCGACCATAAAAGATAGCGCGAGCATCGATAACACAGGAGCAGCTTTGGATGAAACTGCATTCGGTAAAGATCAGTTTGCGAATCAATTGATTGCTGAAAAAAATACAAAATCATCCCAAGAAATGACGTTTACGCAGACATCGAATAACATAACAGAAATATCAGCTGCTTCAATAATGACGGCACAGGTGTCTGGCAAACAAGCCACGCCAATCGAAGCTTCGCAAAACAATTTAAGCAACTTTATCAACGTGGCACCTGGAAAACCTGGCTGGAGTGAAGCCATTGGGCAAAAAGTTGTATGGATGGTGGGTGCCGCAGAGCAATCTGCCACACTGACTTTAAATCCTAAAGATTTAGGGCCATTACAAATTATTATCAATATTAATAACGAAAAAGCGGATGCCACATTTATAACGGAAAATCCTGAGGTGAGAAAGGCGCTAGAGGATGGTATGTCTACGCTCAAACAATCCATGAGCCAAGCAGGGGTTGAGCTTGGCCAAGCGAATGTAAATACAGGTAAAGAGCAACAGGCTTTTCAGCAAGCAAATCAAGAGCATATACAAAGACAATCAAGGGTAGGGAACGAGCCACAGGGAAGTGATATTGTTCATCAGAAGCCTATAGTCACGCGTGTGAGTAACGGGCTTGTAGATACATTTGCCTAGCGACTAATTAATCATTGCGCTTCAGTATTCAACGCCTAATCATCTTTACGAGATTAGGCGTTTTTGTTTTTCAATACAAAGAAGAGAATTAAGGTTTTTTTTGCCACTTATTCCAGCCATTAATATTTTTTTATTCTTGTACAGTAACACTATAGGGTTTCAAAGTGTATTGCAGCTTATTGAAACAAAGTGACTAGCTTAAATAATGGATGCGGAGAGAAAAATGATATTGAACTCAAAAGTCGATGAATTAATCGTCAATGAACTTGCAGCTAAAGAATTGAGAATTGCGACAGAGAACTGTAAAGCAGCTGAAATGGAATTAAAGGATGCACAGTTTAAATACGATAAGTTAGTCAACTTCCGTCAAGACTATGTAGACCGCTTTGATAATGAAATGCAGCACTATGTGGCAGAAGATACACACCAAGGGTTCCGTAGCTTTTTTTCAAGACTTGATGTCGTTATTTTTGAGCAGCAAGACATTATTGCTAGCCTGGAGCGCAAAGCAAAAATTCAGCGTCAACTGCTAGATGAATGTAAGAAAAAAAGTGCTTTTTTAGACGAATTGGATAGCGATTTGTTAATGGAAGAAGCCATACATTAATACTGAATAACGATCTCTTTATCTATGTATTTTTTGGTAAAAAAATCATTTAAACAGTCACTGTTTGACGGCAATCATCAAGAAAGGCAATAAATTGGCTTCTAAAAAATTACCAGTAGCAGAGTTGAGACAGTTGCTCACAGCGGTATCAGATCATGGTGCACAGCATTTACTCGAGGTTGAGGCTGATTTGAATCAAACCGCTTTTTTATTAACAGGTGCGATTGAAAAGCTTGGTGAGAGCTTTATGGCAATTAATTCGGCAGTTAATCATCAACAATTGGAAATAGATGAGCTTTTGAGTGAAGCGGATATACCAGAAGACAGCTATCACAAAGTGCTGGTGTTGCGGAAAAAGATTGCAGAAGAAGTGAATGCAGCAGTCACTGGTTTGCAATTTCAAGATATGACTAGTCAATTGATTGAACGTGTCATTAATCGTGTTGATGGGCTCAGAGAGTCTTTAGTTGCGTTAGCCATTCATGGTGATGATATGAATGCGGAGCATGAGCATCAGGAAATTGTGAAGTTGTTAGAAGAAATGAGCGCTGGTTTGCATCATCGAAATGATGCACTCAAAGGCGGACTGAGAAAATCAGTACAGCAGCATGACATGAGCGCTGGTGAGGTCGAGTTATTTTGAATGTAAGGTTTTTAACCGTATAAGAAAGTAGTTCTTTTGTTAATAAACAGGCAATGCCTATTTAATCAAAAAGTGAGAGTAAAAGATGGCAAAAACAATTTTAGCAGTTGATGATTCAGGGTCACTAAGACAGATGGTAGCTTTTAGTTTAAAAGCTGCAGGCTATGAGGTTGTCTCTGCAGTTGATGGGCAAGATGGTTTAAATAAAGCGAAAGATAAAACGGTTGACTTAGTGTTGACTGACCAGAATATGCCGATCATGGATGGACTAACGATGATTACGAATCTGCGTTCATTGGCGTCTTATCAAAAAGTACCTATTTTAATGCTGACGACAGAATCAAGCGATGAAATGAAAGCAAAAGGGAAAGCTGCTGGCGCAAATGGCTGGTTAGTTAAACCATTTGACCCAAAAAGATTAATCGAAGTTGTACAAAAAGTCATTGGTTAATGAGCAAGGACTTTTTAATAAATGATTGCTGATGGAGCACAATAATGACAGTTGATATGAGTCAATTTTACGAAGTCTTCTTTGATGAATCAGAAGAACTCCTGGCGGAAGCAGAAAGGCTATTACTTGGTCTTGATATTGATGCCCCTGATAATGAAGATTTAAATGCGATATTCCGTGCTGCCCATTCTATTAAAGGTGGCGCAGCAACGTTTGGATTTTCAGACATGGCAGAGATTACCCATGTACTTGAAAACCTTTTAGACAAAATCCGTAAACATGAAATGGCTCTCACTACTGAGCATGTTGATGCTTTTCTAGCGGCAAAAGATGTGCTTGAAATGGAGTTAGATGGTCATCGGAATGGCGCGGATGTTAATCAAGATCAAGTTGCTGATGTGCAAATGACATTGAAATCACTTTCTGAAGCGGGCAGTGTTGCCGTTAAGCCAAAAGCGCCCGCTGCCGAAGTAAAACAGGAAGCTGTAGTAGAAAATGCAGCCGAAGCAGAAAAGACTGAAGCAGCTGAGGTGAGTGAAGCCACCGCGCAGGAGACGGAAGAAGGCATTACTGTATTTAATATTGTACTGCCAGAAATCACAGACAAAGACGTTAATAACCTACAAGAAGAGCTAGGCTTGCTAGGTGAAGTGGCCTCTAAAAAGCAAGACAATGGACGCTATGTCTTTACTCTAACAACAGACTCTTCAGAGGATGACATTGTTTCTATCTGCTCATTTGTATTAGATCCAAATGATCTGGTGATTACCAAAGCGGGTGCCGGTGAACAAGCAAAAGATACTCAACCCGAACCAGTCAATGAAAAAGCTGAGATTGAAGAAGATGAAGGCTTTGGCTTATTTACGGATGATGAACCAAAAACAACTACCGCAGCAAAAGTAACAAAAGCGGATGAAAAGACACCAAAAGAAAAAGTGCAGGTTGAAGAAGAGGTCGGTTATGGTTTATTTTCTGAGGAAGGTAAAGATGATGTTGAAGAAGGCTACGGTTTCTTTGCACCATTCAAGCCACATAAAGATGCGCAGAAACCAGAGCTGATTGGCGATGATACCCCTGTTTCAGAAGAGGCAGCAGCGAGTGCACAGGATACCAAACCAGACACAGTAGCTACTGATGTAAAAGCAACTCCTGCAGCTAAGCCTGCGGCAAATGCTAACAAAAAAGCAGATAAAGCTGCGTCAACTGAAACCACTTCTATCCGAGTAGGTGTAGAAAAAGTAGATCAACTCATCAATTTGGTGGGTGAACTTGTGATTACGCAAGCCATGATTGATCAGCGTGTATCAGAAATGGATCCAGTTCAAAACGAGGCACTCATCAATAGTGTGACGCAGCTAACAAGAAATACAAGGGATTTGCAAGAATCTGTGATGTCGATACGGATGATGCCAATGGACTTTGTGTTCTCACGCTTCCCACGCATGGTGCGAGATTTAGCGAATAAATTAAATAAAAAAGTTGATTTTGTAACCGAAGGTGCGACGACTGAGTTAGATAAAGGTCTGATTGAGCGGATAGTAGATCCGCTGACGCATTTAGTACGTAACAGTGTTGATCATGGTGTTGAAAGTCCAGAAAGCCGTAAAGCAGCTGGAAAGAGTGAGACAGGTAAGTTGACACTTTCTGCAGCACATAAAGGTGGCAGTATTGTTATTGAAGTAACGGATGATGGTGCGGGTCTGAATCGAGATAAATTGCTTGCTAAAGCTAAATCTAATGGGTTAGACGTTAGTGAGAGCATGACAGACACTGAGGTGTTTGGTTTGATTTTTGCACCTGGATTCTCAACAGCTGAGCAGGTAACCGATGTCTCTGGTCGCGGTGTTGGTATGGATGTAGTGAAACGGAATATTGCAGCCATGGGCGGCTCAATAGAAATCCGTTCAGCATTGGGTTATGGCACAACGATTTCGATTGCATTGCCACTGACATTAGCCATTTTAGATGGTATGTCAGTCTCATTGGGTGAGAGTCTCTATGTGTTGCCGCTTAACCTGATTGTGGAAACCATGCAGCCTAAGATGGAAGACATTAAAACAGTGACCAGCGAAGGTTTGATGGTTCACGTGCGTGGTGAGTATCTGCCTATTATCCCACTCTATGCATTATTTAACCAAGAAACCGAAATCATGCATCCAACTGAAGGCGTGTTAGTGATTATCGAAGCAGAAGGTAAAAAAGCCGCTTTGTTTGTAGATGCTTTAGTCGGACAGCAACAAGTGGTGATTAAGAGTTTAGAGACGAATTTCAGAAGAATTCAAGGCATTTCAGGCGCGACCATCATGGGTGATGGTTCAGTCGCACTCATTATCGATGTGCCCACCGTGATTAAGATGGGGCAAAGCAATATTAAAGAAGGAGCTTACGCATGAGTACAGTTACAGAAACGAATGTAGAAACAAATAGTGGTGAAGGGTCAGTTGCTTCACAAGAGTATCTTACTTTTGTGTTGGCGGATGAGTCCTACGGCATTGATATCCTTAAGGTGCAGGAAATTCGTGGCTATGATCCTGTGACAAAGATTGCCAATACACCTGAGTTTATTAAAGGTGTGGTCAATCTACGCGGTTTGATTGTACCAATTGTGGACCTGCGGATTAAATTTGGCCTAGGTAAAGTTGTTTATGACGAATTTACTGTGGTGATTATTTTGAACCTTAATGGTCGCGTAGTTGGCATTGTGGTAGATGGCGTTTCTGATGTCATGAACCTAAAAGGCACAGACCTAAGAAGTGTGCCCGATATCGTTGCAAGTATTGATACGAAATACATTACTGGCTTAGCAACAGTAGACGAAAAAATGTTTATTTTGGTGGATATAGAGCAATTAATGACCAGCAATGAGATGGCATTGATTGATAACGCAGTTGTGCAATAGCGGTTAAATAAATTATCAGGAGTATGAAAATGTTATCAAATATCTTAAACCGTATCGCTAATACTACGGAAGAGTCAAAAAAATTAATGGTTGAATTGGAAACCGCGCGAACACTTTATTCGGTGGTTGATCATGAACGTTGCATCATTGAATATGCTGCGGATGGTGCTATTTTGAGTGCCAATAAAAATGCACAAAAAGCATTAGGCTATAAAGAAAAGGAATTAGTAAAACTACAACATCAGGATTTAGTAGATGCAGAAGCTGACAAGAAAAAAATTAAAGATTTCTGGCTTAATTTAGAAGAAGGCAACACACAATCTGACACTTATCGTTTTATTGGAAAATCAGGTGAAGTGGTATGGGCACAAGGTTGTTTTGCACCAGTTTTAAACAATGAAAAAAAGGTAATTAAAATTTTTAGTTACTTTACCGATATTACAGAGCAAAAAGAAGAGCTAATCGAGACAATGGCGACTGAGCGTGCTTTTAATAGTGCATTTAATAGTTATGAGCTTAGTCTAGATGGCAAGGTGTTAAGTGTAAATGACAATGAGTTAAAAACACTAGGCTTTACACTTGATGAGCTTATTGGCAAAAGCGTCAGTAAACTGATGGCTGAAGAAGATTACAACAGCCCTGAATATAAAATTCTTTGGGAAAATGTCAAAAATGGCAGCCCTCAAAAAATGCAAATCAAGAGAATAACTAAGGAAGGTAAGGAGCTTTGGTTTTCAGGGTCATTTGCCCCAGTTGTAGATGAGAATGGAAAGGTTGTTCGTATTCGTGTTATTTCTGCTTGTATTACAGAACAAAAGAAAGAAGCCATTAATTATCTAGGCCAGCTTCAAGCCATCAGCAAGATTCAAGGTGTAATTGAGTTTGATCTCAAAGGTAATATTCTTGCAGCCAATGAAAACTTTCTCAATGTAACAGGTTACTCTGAAAAAGAAGTAGTTGGCAGTCACCATAGCATGTTTGTAGATGCGGCATATAAGTCTAGCAAAGAATATAAAGATTTCTGGGATAAATTGGGTCGAGGTGAAGCTGACCAAGGTGTCTATAGACGTGTTGGCAAGGATGGTAAAGATATTTGGTTGCAAGCATCTTACAACCCAATTTATGGTTTGGATGGAAAAGCTTTTAAAGTCGTTAAATATGCAACTGATATTACTGCCGTACAAAAAAAGAATGCGGACTATTCTGGACAATTGACAGCCATTAGTAAAGTAATGGGCGTAATCGAATTTGATACAAAAGGGAACATTCTTGCAGTTAATGATAATTTTGCCAACGTTACTGGATACACTGAAAAAGAAATTGTGGGGAATCACCACAGTATGTTTGTAGATGCAGCTTATAAGGCGAGTGCTGAATATAAAGCCTTTTGGGATAAATTGGCTCGCGGTGAGGCTGATGACGGTCAATATAAGCGGATTGGTAAAGGTGGTAAAGAAGTTTGGCTGCAAGCGAGCTACAACCCTATTTTAGATCCGAGTGGTAAGCCTTTTAAAGTCGTTAAATTTGCGACTGACATTACAGTACAACATAGCAACGCTGCTGCTTTAGAAAACGCTGTTGAAGAGTCTCAGGCCGTAATTGAGGAAGCAAAGGCAGGCAATCTTGAGAACCGAGTCTCATTGGATGGTAAAACTGGTTCGATTGCTAGTTTATGTGATGGCGTCAATGCGCTGATGGATAAAATGACAGAAGTGCTAATGCAAGTCACTGAGGCAGGTGAGACGATCCATACGGCTGCAGGCGAAATCGCTACAGGCAACAATGACTTATCTAGCCGAACAGAAGAGCAGGCATCAAGCCTAGAAGAAACCGCTTCCAGCATGGAAGAGCTTGCTTCTACCGTGAAGCAAAATGCAGAGAATGCATTGCAAGCGAATCAATTGGCAACGGCGGCATCTGGTGTTGCAGTTAAAGGTGGGCAGGTTGTGGGTAAAGTGGTCAATACCATGAGTGCTATTAATGAAAGCGCACATAAAATTGAAGACATTATTTCAGTGATTGATGGCATTGCTTTCCAAACCAATATTCTAGCTTTGAATGCTGCGGTTGAGGCTGCACGCGCAGGTGAGCAAGGTAGAGGGTTTGCGGTAGTTGCTGGCGAGGTACGAAATCTGGCACAACGTTCAGCCAGTGCAGCTAAGGAAATTAAAGAGTTGATTACAGACTCTGTGAATAAAACTTCAGAAGGAACTAAGTTGGTTGAAGACGCAGGACAAACGATGCAAGAGATTGTTGAGTCTGTACAGCGTGTGACCGATATCATGGGTGAAATTTCTGCCGCTTCTACAGAGCAAAGTACAGGAATTGATCAAGTGAATACGTCGATTACCAGCATGGACGAAGTCACGCAACAAAATGCAGCCTTAGTTGAAGAGGCTGCTGCAGCTGCTGAGTCACTCGTAGAGCAGGCGACTAGCCTAATGGAAACAGTCAGCGGCTTTAAGTTAAAAGGCATGCAAAGACAAGAGCGTAGGGTAAGCAACAGTCCAATGCGGGCACCTGCTAAACCAGCGGCAACCAAGTCAGTTGCTCAATCAGCGCCTAAACAAACAACACAAAAAGTTGTTGCGAAAACAGGCACAGATGATGGTGATTGGGAAGAGTTTTAAGTTGTACTAAAAGAGTAAGTGGGTTTTATTCCTTTAATCTGACGATGGAATAGCTCATGAATCGTTTTAAATAGACGTTAATAGAGATAAATGTTTGTGAAAGGGATTGTAATGAATAACAGTAACCCAAAAGGTGTGATTGCAACACTGCAACATAAAATTGCCAAGTTGACATTTGGACAACAGCTCGTGTGTATCACGGCTAGTCTAAGCTTGGGGTTTTATGCGGTAGTCAACCAAACACTGATTGTTAACCCATGGTTGGTTTTTTCTGTCTTTGCAATCTTTGCAGCGACAGCAAGTTGGTTGTTGATGACCAGCTTTGAGTATAGCGGAGCTGGTCAAAAATCGAGTGCCGTGGATGAAAACCAAGCGTCAGTGAGCGAGTTAGACGATGCGCTGAATGAGTTACAAGAGAAGCGTGCTGAAGGTGATTGGAATGCAACTATAGATGTGGACAGCTTAGCAGATACATATCAAGCAATTGCGGAAAATATTAATGCAATCATCCAATCTCAAAGTCAAACGATGACTAGCGTAGGTGACGCATTATCACACTTATCGCAGGGCGCCTTTGATACCGAGTTAGAGTCACTACCAGATGGCATAAGTGAAATTAGCCAACATTTTGAAGCACTCACTAAACACCTTAATAAGCTTCGTGCTGAAGTGAATCAAATGTCTGAAGAGCAAGCAAAAGGTGAAACGGATGTGCTAGTCAATGTTAGTGAGTTTGAAGGTGGCTTTAAAGATATTGCACAAGGTATTAGTGAGATTGTAGGCAGACAAGCAACCGAAACAGCTGATTTTGTCGCGGTGATGGAAGAGTTAGGACGTGGCAACTTATCAGTTGAATTTGCACCATTGCCAGGTAAAAAAGAAGTCATGAATAAATGTGTCGATAGATTGCGTGGCAACTTAAAAGGCATTGTTGATTCTGTCAACTGGGTCAATGGCGAGCATGAAAAAGGCAATATTGATATGACGCTTAGAGCCGATATGTTTAAGGGCCAGTTTGCGGTGTTGGCTGAAAGTGTCAATAAGATTGTGACCGGACATATTGATGTTAACCAAAAAGCCATGGCGTGTGTAAAAGCATTCGGTGAAGGTGATTTTAATGCGCCGCTAGAGAAATTCCCAGGGCAAAAAGCAGCCATCAATGAAATCATTGAACAAGTGCGTAGTAACTTAAAAGCACTTAATGAAGATGCACAAATGTTGGTGGCAGCAGCCAGAGAAGGACGCGTTTCAGTCCGTGCAGATGCCGGCCGTCACTTGGGTGATTACAGCAAAATTGTAGAAGGCATGAATGAGACTTTAGATATGATTGTTGGGCCGATTACGACTGCAAAAATTGCTGCTGAAACGATTAACACAGCAGCTAAAGAAATTGCGCAAGGCAACTCTGATTTAAGTCGTCGTACTGAGGATCAGGCAGCAAGCCTTGAAAAAACAACAGCCAGCATGGATGAGCTATCTAATACGGTTAAACAGAATGCAGATAATGCAAAACAAGCTAATGAACTTGCTTTTAGCGCATCACAAGTGGCAGAAAAAGGTGGCCGTATGGTCTCTGAAGTCGTCAGTACCATGAGTGCGATTAATGAAAGCGCTCGTAAGATTGAAGATATTATCTCTGTTATTGATGGCATTGCTTTCCAAACAAATATTCTTGCACTTAACGCCGCAGTTGAAGCAGCGCGTGCTGGTGAGCAGGGTCGTGGTTTTGCAGTGGTTGCTGGTGAGGTGCGTAATTTAGCGCAACGCTCAGCTGGTGCCGCTAAGGAAATTAAAGAATTGATTATTGATTCTGTGAGCAAAACGACTGATGGCACACAGCAAGTTGAAACAGCAGGCGCAACCATGCAAGAAATTGTCACTTCAGTGAAACACGTTTCCGACATTATTGGTGAAATTGCAAGTGCATCAGGTGAACAAAGCGCAGGCATTTCACAAATTAATCAGGCCATCATTCAAATGGATGATACTACGCAGCAAAATACAGCACTTGTAGAAGAAGCCGCTGCAGCAGCCGAGTCATTAATGGAACAAGCAGATGAGTTGATGAATACGATGAGTGTATTTACCATCGAAAGTAACCAACGCAATAGAAATGGCGGGTCAAATGCAGCTTATGTCGATAGCGGGTACGTCGAACAAGCAGCTTAAAACTTAACGTCTCCAATGCGGCATCGCTTGCCGTAGCTGGGGATAAGTAAAACCGTAAAAAGCGATACGATTTTGTTGATAGGTTGTATCGCTTTTTATTCGCCTTTAAATTATTGATTTTTATAAAATATTTTATAAAAATAATTGCAATTTTAGCTAAATTTTTAGGAAAAATAGCCGTAACTAGTAATAAGGCCACGGCAAATTTCCAAAAGGCGCTAGGCTTAAATCGTAGGTAAGTAGGTTAGTCCGCAACATTTGTTGTAATAGGATTAAGAGATTGATGAGTAGTTGAATTTTTAATTTAGGAGAATATGAAATGGCAGTGATTGATAGAGTATTGATTGGTGAAGGCCTAGTGTTGGAAGATCGTCCAGACGGTTCAGGTCCTGATCTATTAAATGTGGCACATATCGATTTAGTGATGGGCCCACGTGGTAGTGCAGCAGAAGATGCATTTTGCCGCACATTAACTGATCAAAAACAAGGTGTGAATGGCTTGTTAGCGATTGCAGCACCGAACATGATGGTTAAACCCAATACAGTGATGTTTAATAAAGTTACGATTAAAGATGGTCGTCAAGCAGTACAAATGTTTGGCCCAGCACAACGTGGTGTAGCCATGGCTGTGATGGAGTGTGTTGAAGATGGCACAATTCCACTAGAAGAAGCAGATGATGTTTATATCTGTGTTGGTGTATTTATTGACCATAAAGCTGATATTGATGAGCGTATTCAAGACTGGAACTATCGTGCAACAAAAATGGCAATCAAGAGTGCAGTAGCACGTGAGCCAAAAGCTGCCGATGTTGTAAAAGAATACAAAAAAGCTGCACATCCATTTGCTGCAAAAACACCTGAAGCAATGAACCGTCGTTCAGAAGATCAAGCGGTTGCTAAGGCAATTGAGCAAATGAAAAAACGTGGTAGAGAACTACATAAAGATATCGCTTAATTGACGTTATTGACAGTAGTCAGTTTGTAATCATAAAAGAGCCACTTTATAGAAAGTAAGAAATGCTTGCACAAAAAGAGAAAGATTCGCGTGAATTTGAATTTACATCCTCAGATTTTTCAAGAGTACGCAAACTCATCTATCAACATGCAGGCATTTCACTTTCAGAAGCTAAAACCGACATGGTTTACAGCCGTGTCGGTCGTCGGCTTCGCACTTGTGGCTTTTATTCATTTAAAGAATATTTAGATGCGCTAGAAAGAAATAATGATCCAGCGGAGTGGGAAGCTTTTACCAATGCACTCACGACCAATTTAACATCATTTTTTCGAGAAGAGCATCATTTTCCAATTTTGGCTAATCATCTTAGCCAAGTGCAAAAACCAATCCGCATATGGTGTTCTGCAGCTTCTACAGGGGAAGAGCCCTATAGTATTGCGATTACAGCATGCGAGGCATTTGGTACATTACATCCGCCCGTAGAAATTATTGCGACCGACATCGATACCAATGTATTAGCGACTGCAGCCAATGGTGTTTATCCATATGAGCGTGTGAGTAAACTAAGTGATAAACGTAAACAAAGTTTTTTCCAAAGAGGACGAGGTCAGCATGAAGGGTCAGTGCGTGTAAAAAATGAGGTGCGCCAATTAATCACGTTTAAGCAATTAAATTTGCTCGATGCAACGTTGCCATTAACAGGTCAATTTGATGTAATTTTTTGTCGGAATGTAATGATTTACTTTGACAAGCCAACACAAACTAAAATCTTAGATAAATTTTTACCTTTGATGAAACCGGATGCGCTGTTATTTGCTGGCCACTCAGAAAACTTTTTATATGTTTCTAAAGCACTACACCTGCTTGGTAAAACCGTGTATGAATTAAAGGATCATTCAAATGCGCCTCTACGTGCTAAGAGTGAGGTTGCGACTGTATGAGCATGATACAAGAGGAAATGTCTACGACATTGTATTTTGACCGCACCTTTAATATCGATGCGGCCAAAATATCACCTGGAGAATATTATTTTACCAATCACGACATGTTGATTGTCACGGTGTTAGGGTCATGTGTTTCGGCCTGTATTCGAGATAAAAAATTAGGCATAGGTGGCATGAATCATTTTATGTTGCCTGATAGTGCAAAAGCAGATAAAGACAGCCCTGTTTCAGAGTCCATGCGCTATGGCACTTATGCGATGGAAGTCTTAATCAATGAGCTTCTAAGAAATGGTGCAAAGCGAGAAAACCTAGAAGCCAAGATATTTGGTGGTGGTAATGTTCTTCGCAGTTTTACAACGAACAATGTCGGTGAACGCAATGCTGCTTTTGTTAAAAAGTTTCTTAAAGATGAAGGCATTTCAGTGACTAGCGAAGACCTGCTAGATATATACCCAAGGAAAGTGTATTACTTTCCTAAAACAGGCAGAGTGTTAGTAAAAAAACTTAAACAGTTAAATAACTACACATTGGTTAAACGTGAAGAAGCTTACTCAAGCAAACTTAAAACGAATGATGTTGGTGGTGAAGTGGATTTATTTTAATCATTGCTAATGAAAGAGTGAAAAAATGACGATCAAGGTATTAGTAATAGATGATTCAGCTTTAATTAGAAGTCTATTAACAGAAATGATTAATGAGCAAAATGATATGGAGGTTGTTGGTGCTGCTCCGGATCCTTTAATTGCTAGAGAGATGATTAAACAGCTGAACCCAGATGTGTTGACGCTGGATGTTGAAATGCCAAAAATGGATGGCTTGGACTTTTTAGAAAAATTGATGCGATTGCGCCCAATGCCTGTGATCATGGTTTCCACCCTAACCGAGCGTGGGTCTGAAATTACGATGCGTGCGCTAGAGCTAGGCGCCATTGATTTTGTCACTAAACCGAAAACGTCGATTAGTTCTGGGATGCGTGAATATACAGAGTTAATAACTGATAAGATTCGCACAGCTTCTAAAGCTAGAGTTGCATCACTTGCACGTACGGCAAAGCCGCAAGCAAATGGAGAAGTGCAGTCAGCATTGAAAAACCCACTTATCAGTAGTGAGAAGTTGCTGATTATTGGCGCATCGACCGGTGGTACAGAGGCGATTAAAGCTTTCTTGTTGCAGATGCCATCAGATTGCCCTGGCATTTTAATTACGCAGCATATGCCAGCTGGGTTTACCAAATCGTTTGCACAACGCTTAGATAGTATTTGTAAAATATCGGTGAAAGAGGCTGTTGATGGTGAGCGCATATTGCCTGGGCATGCTTATATAGCACCTGGTGATTATCACTTACTACTTGGCCGAAGTGGTGCTAACTACGTGACAAAATTGAGTGACGCAGAACCAGTGAGTCGGCATAAACCCTCTGTGGATGTGTTGTTTGATTCCGCTGCAGATAATGCTGGTAAAAATGCAATTGGTGTCATTATGACGGGGATGGGCAAAGATGGCGCAGCAGGCATGGCCAAAATGAAGCAAACTGGCGCTTACAATTTTGCACAAGATGAAGCAAGTTGTGTGGTGTTCGGGATGCCTAGAGAGGCGATTGCACATGGTGGTGTTGATGAAGTGTTACCACTTAATGAGTTGCCAAAAGCCGTATTTTCACAATTAACAGCAAGTGGTACGAGAGCATTACGCGTATAGTTTAGAATAAACAGTACTTTTTCGTGTTTATTCTAGATTAAGGTTTTTGGTTATTTGGCCGATAATCTAGATGACAACAAATAAATTTATATCAGTTTTTTTGCATCATTATTGAATGCAAATCAGAATTTTTAATGGAGTAAAGCATGGCAGACCCTAATACAAAGTTTCTAGTGGTTGATGATTTTTCAACGATGCGCAGAATTGTGAGAAATCTACTTAAAGAGCTTGGCTATTCCAATGTGGAAGAAGCAGAAGATGGTGTAGATGGATTAAACAAGCTTAAGGGTGGTGACTTTGATTTTGTGGTATCGGATTGGAATATGCCCAATATGGATGGCTTGACGATGTTACAGAATATTCGTAAAGACAGTAGTCTTGCCTCTTTACCTGTGCTCATGGTGACCGCAGAAGCTAAAAAAGAAAATATTATTGCTGCTGCGCAAGCAGGTGCAAATGGTTATGTTGTGAAACCATTTACAGCGGCAACCTTGGATGAAAAATTATCAAAAATATTTGAGAAGCTCGGACAATAAAGGGCCACACAATGAGTCAAAATCAGAAAAAAATAACTCAGGATGATTTAGAGGATGTAAGCCCGGTAGACTCATCTGAAGCGATTGCGAGTGAAGATGATATGCTGCATCGCATTGGTCAGATGACCAGAGGTTTGCATGATAGCTTACGCGAGCTAGGCCTGGATCAGATGATTGAAAAAGCGGCGCAAGAAATACCAGATGCACGTGATCGTTTAAATTATGTAGCAACGATGACTGAGCAAGCTGCTGATCGTGTGCTAAATGCTACTGATATTGCTAACCCGCTACAAGACAATATTATTAATAATGCGGCATCCCTAGAAGCAAAATGGAAAGAGGTGATGATAACGCCATCGCTTAAGTCCGAATATAACGAGGCAGCTGAAGAAACACTGGTTTTTCTGAAGCAAGCAGTCGATGATTCAAATGCGACAAAGGCACAACTGTTGGAAATTATGATGGCAC
>JBPOFK010000025.1:0-23281 GCA_051252095.1 Methylophilaceae bacterium | reverse complement strand
CCTGCTGCGACTGCTACTGAACCAAGTGGATTTTCTCTCACTTTTTTAATTGTTTTTTTCTTGCCTTTTCTCACTGAGTCAGAAACCTCATGGCCCACGGTGTCTTTAAGTGTTAATGCTTTGTCATATACATCTGACTTAATCGCGCTAATTTTAGACGGATCAGTATAGCTAGAAATTAAATGTTGAATTTTTTCTACCAAGCTTACCGCTTTATCTTTAGTTTCTTCAGTTGACTCTATTAGGTCATCTGCAACTTCGTTAGTTGATGATTTAACGTTACTTGATAATGATTTAATGTTACTTTTTGCTTTTTTAGATAAGTCTTCTGACTTATTTTCGATCGTGTTTTTATTTAATGTTGTCATGTCTTTCTCCTAATTATAAAAATGATTGTTAAGTGATGCTTATCTCGAAGTTATAAATGAAATAATAGTAAGTACTAAGAATACAAAGAACAAAATTTTAGCTATACTTGCTGCACCTGCAGCAATCCCGCCAAATCCAAGAACTGCCGAGATTATTGCTATAATAAAAAATACTAAAGTGTAATGAAGCATGATGATCTCCTACTCAGTTAAAATTAATCTAACTTGTTTGTCTCTCAAGTTGAATAAATTTTACCCATACGTTGTAAATGTGATTAGAAGGCTTTCACTGAAAGCAGTGTAAGAAATGGCCTACAAATGCCAGAGAAACTGGCTATTTGGTATGGAGGTTGATATTTTTACTTCTTTAATGACTAACTAATTAGTCATTAGGAGTGAGCGTTATTGTTAGTTGCTTTAGATGAGAAAGAAAAACATGCATTATTTAAAAGATAGAGCTATAAAGGTCTACAATGCTATCGGCAAGCGCAATGCTGTGCTATTTACCGTAGCATTATTCATTGCCTTGGGGACTATTGTGTTTAATGATATTTGGCTTACTCAAGCAAGAAAAGATAGTCACAAGCTCTTTAATCTAAATACAAGAATATTAGATATTGACAGCTTAGAAATTAACTTATTAAAAGCAGAAAGTGCGCAGCGCGGCTATTTGTTAACTGAGTCTAAAGATTATTTAAGGCCATATGCAGCAGCAGTAGCCACTGTGAAACAGAGTATTGATAATATTAGGGATGCTTTTACACATGAAGAAACGGCTGAAGGGTATTTTGAAGAAAATGAACTCTTAGTAAAGCTATCAGAAAGCGTGACAGCAAAAGTTTCTGAAATGGACTTAACCATTCAGCTCGCTAATGAAGGAGACCTAGAAGAGGCAGAAAAGATAGTTGATATGGATAGAGGGCTTTTAGAAATGAGCAATGTGAATGTTTATTCCAACTCTCTGCGGGATATGTTGAAAGAAAGAACATTGCAAGCCTATGAAGCGCGTAATTTTAAAAGAACAATTGCCCGTGTTTCCACTATATTAAGCCCACTTATTTTACTAGTTCTTATGATGTTAATTGTTAGACAACTCATTAATGAGTTAACGACTAAGGCTAATGTGCAACAACAAATATCAGCCGAGCTAGATAAACATAAAGAGAACTTTTCAGAACAGAGCAAGCTATTGCAGAGTCTTGCATTTGATTATCAATCAGATGTCGAAAGAGAAAAGTATAAGCTTGCTAGAGAAATACACGATGAACTTGGCTCTATTCTCACAGCAACTAAAATGGACATTAGCTGGGTAATGAAATCCTTAAAGAAAACACAGCCTGAGGTGATAGAAAAACTTAAAAAAACAAATCAATATATAGACCAGGGGATTAATTTTAAACGACAAATCGTACAAGACTTGCACCCATCCATGATTGAGTCATTCGGGTTTTGGTCTGCGCTTAATACGTTAATCCAAGATGCGACAGAGCGTGGAAAGTGGAAATTGAATTTAAGCTTGCCAGATGAAACGCTTGAGTTAAATGAAACGATATCCTTAGTGACCTATCGGATTCTACAAGAGACACTAAATAATGCGATTAAATATGCTAAAGCAGATGCATTATCAATCTATATTATTAACGATGAGCAGAATTTAAAAATAGAAATTCAGGATAACGGTATTGGTGTCGACTTGGACGCATTGAAAAACGAAACGCATGGTTTGAGTGGCATGCGTAATCGCGTGTTAGCACTAGGAGGCCATATGGATTTAGTCAGCACATTGGGCAATGGATTGCTGACACTTGTTATTTTGCCTTTAGATATTAAAAAGTCTACGTAGTCCTTATCCGACAGCAGAATCAGAAATTCATCGACTTACCCATACCGACTAACTCCATAACATTGAGCCTTACAAAGTAAATCAGGTTTTTACTTTGATTCACAATTTAATGTTAGGAGATATCAATGCAAATCACTAAATTTAATAAACCATTAATGGTTCTAGCTGTCATCGCAGGTACATCAATGAATGCTGTTGCTTTCAATGTTGAAGAGGTTGAGGAAAACCAAGCTTCTTTCGCACAATCGTTTAACAAACTAGATGTTAATAATAATGGTAAGGTAACTTGGGAAGAAGCGGCTCAAGATAAATCAGTTAAGCAAGACACCTTTATTGCCGCAGATAAAAATGGAGATAAAGTATTAGACAAAAATGAGTATGCAGAAATGAAGGCTAAAGCAGGCAAAGTGAAAGTAGAACAAGTTGCTAAAGACAGTGCAATTACTGCAAAAGCGAAAGCTGCGCTCTTAGCAGAAAAAAACTTAAAATCACTAAATATTAGTGTTGAGACCTATAAAGGAGACGTAATATTGAGCGGCTTTGTTAGTAGTAAAGAAATGAAGGAAAAAGCTGGATACTTAGTCTCAAAAGTTGAAGGCGTTAAATCTGTAAAGAATGCCTTAGTGGTTAAAAGTTAATTAATTTAGTGTATTAGTTCACTTTGTAAAAACCCACATTTTTAAAATGTGGGTTTTTTAATTCTAATTTGATGTCTCAGATAAAACTAAAATCATGATCAGTTTTTTAGCATTTATGTGTAGAGTGATCACTAAAACAGCTGGTAGAGATTAATTAAATCAACGCTAAATGATTCTTTTCCATGAATTAAGTCCTATAAATAGCACTCTTGACCATCATATTTTAATGTTTATTAAATAATCGAAACGTTAACCAAACCTTAACCATCCGCTTTTTATACTTATCCGTAAATGAAAATTGAAGGGTAAGTAATGGCATTTGTGTATCAATTAAAGAGACTGGCGCTTGTATCGTGCAGCTTGACTCTATTGACTGCTTGCAGTTTGATGCCTGAACAACCAAATTACACGGGTTTCGTTAAGCAAGAACACAAGCAGGTATCCACATGGTCTCAACAAGATGATGCTCAAGCTGTGACTTCACTGAATCAGTTAATTAATTCTGTTGATCTCAATCAGTTGTTGCTTGAAGCCAAAAAAGCAAACCCCAGTTTGCAACAAACCTTAATCACGTTAAAAATCCGTCAAGCGCAGGCCAAGCAAGTTCGAGCTAGTCAATTACCAGCGGTGGATGCAGGTTTCTCAGGGTCAAAAACAAAAAACACCGATACTAGTTATCAGGGATCAATCACGATTAGTTGGGAGCTGGATTTATGGCAAAAGCTAGCAAATAGTACTGGTGCTGCCAATTTGGATACTGCGCAACAATTAGCACTTTATCAATCTGCTCGTGACAGTTTAGGGGCAGATGTCATGAAAAGCTGGTTAGGATTAATTTCACAACAGCAAACAATTGCGATTGAACAACTCCGTCTGGGTACTTTACAAAAAAATGAACAGTTTATTTTACAGCGCTATAAAAATGGCCTTGGTTCATTAGAGGATCTTGATAGTGCACGTACCAGTTTGTTTAGCGCTAAAGCGACCATTGAATTTGAAAAAGAAACACTGGCGCAACAACAACGTGCATTGAATACCCTGCTTGGACGGTCACAGCAATTACCATTAAAAATTGAAAATACTTATCCTGCTGTCATCACACCACTGGCTGATCTACCAGAGCAAACACTACAACGGCGACCTGATTTACGTGCAGCTTACTTGGCTATTGAAGCAGAAGACTTACGTACTAAGGTTGCATACAAAGAGATGTTGCCTAGTATTAATCTCAGCGCAACACTAAAAGATGTTGCTACAACACCAAGTGCTGCATTGCTAAATAATCCAGTTTGGACACTGCTCGCGCAGCTGACAGCGCCGCTATTCAGAGGAGGTGAGCTAAAAGCATTAGCAGAAGTAAGTGAGTTGCAAACGGCTTATCAATACGAGGTGTATCGTGAAACACTGCTTAATGCCATTAAGGAAGTAGAAAATACGTTGGGGCTAGAAAGGTCATTAGCTAAGCGCCAACAATTCATCACCGATGCGTTATACAGAGCGCGCAATACCCTTCAGCAATATCAGACTAGTTACAGAAGCGGGCTAGTGACTATTCTCGATTTATTAATTGTGCAACAACAAACTTATGACCTTGAAGTGCAGCTTAACAACATTATTTATACACGGTTATACAACCGTGTGGATTTAGGCTTGGCGCTCGGTCTGCCAATCAATACGGAGTTAAAAGGATGAAACAAATATTGAAGCAATGGGGCTTAAATGAAAGTGCAATTAAGCAGTGGATGATGGTCTTGATTGCTGTGAGTTTTTTGGTCGTTATTTTATTGTTTAATTTCTTTCGAGTAACAGCAGAGAATAATCGTCCGATGCCAGTAAAAGCACAGCAAGCACAGTTGCCAGATGTTGAAGTAGTATCTGTCTTGCCTGCACAATATAAAGCAAAGGTAGTGGGTTATGGTGAGGCCACACCGCATTATGTTTTGACTCTAACAGCGCAAGTTAATGGGCAAATAGAGGCACTAAATAAACATTTTGAGTCAGGACATCGCGTAAAAAAAGGTGAAACATTGGTTCAACTAGAAGATAGCCAGTATCAAGCTGCCGTTGCAACAGCAGAAAATAATGTTGCAGTAGCTAAGTTAGCATTGTTGGAAGAGCAGCGTACGGTGGCACAAGCCAAAGCAGAGTGGCAAGCCTCTGGTTTGGAAGGCGAGCCAGACTCAGAGTTAGTTCTCCATCAACCACAATTAAAAGCAGCAGCGGCAGCAGTTAAACAAGCAGAGGTAGGGTTGCTTAATGCTAAAAAAGATTTAGATAGAACGAAAATAGTTGCACCATTTGACGCTTTGGTTGTAGAGCGACAAGTTTCACCTGGTTCTTTTGTGCAGGCAAGCACAGCGGTAGCATCGTTATATAGCACTGAACGTGTAGAAATCAAAATAAACTTATCAACAAATGATTGGCAAAACCTGCCAAATATTAGCGCGAGTAAGGGTTTACCAGTCAAGCTGTCTAGTGTGGAAGGAAAAGTAAGCTGGGTAGGGCACTTATTAAGAGTTGAGCAACACTTGGATGATAGCACCCGCCAACGAGCGTTAATTGTTACCGTTAACCAGCCTTTGGATCAAGTCCCTGCGCTATATCCTGGAACTTTCCTGAATGCGGAAGTAGAAGGGCGTACGGTTGAAAAGTTGTGGAAGTTACCAAGCTCAGCACTCAGTCAGCGTGGTGAAATTTGGTACGTAACGCAAGATAACACCTTAGCTAACTTTAGTGCGGATCCAGTTTTTTCGGATAGTGAAGCAATTTATATCGCTACTCCTGAAAGTTTGGTAAAAGAAAAGCAGCGTGTACTGGTTCATCCACTCAGTAGTTATCTGAAAGGCATGCAAGTCAAAGTGATTGCAAAGGTGAATAATCATGGTTAATGAAATCAATAAAAATGGCATTATTGCCTGGTTTGCACACAATCCAGTTGCAGCTAATTTACTGATGTTACTAATTGTAGTATTAGGCATTTTGGAAACAGGCGTTATTCGAAAAGAAGCTTTTCCAAGTATGGAGCCAGATACGATTACAGTATCAGTTTCTTATAACAGTGGCTCAGCAGCGCAGTCCGAAGAAGGTCTAGCAATCAAAATAGAAGAGCAACTAGAGGATATTGTTGGTATCAAAACTATTACCAGTAACTCAACTGGTACTGGAGTGACTGTTACAGTAGAAAAACAATCAGATTATGACTTAACGACCCTCATGCGTGATGTTAAGTCTCGTGTAGATGCCATATCGACTTTTCCCGTAGATGCAAAAAAACCTGTTATTGAGAAAGCACAGCGTGAAGAGAGCGCATTATGGGTGCAACTGTATGGTGATACAGATCGTAATACGTTGCAAAAACTAGCATATGAACTTAAAACAGACCTGCTATCCAATGAAAATGTTAGTCGCGTGACGATTTCAGGTTGGCTGGATCCGATGATGGCTATTGAGGTAGATGAAGGTAAATTACAGGCCTATGGTTTATCGTTATCTGATATTGAAACAGCAATCAATCAGGGCTCATCCAATACGATGACGCCAACATTGCATGATGAAAATATTTATCTGCAACTGAAAGCATCAGAGCAAGCCTATCTAAAAGAAGATTTTGCTAAGATTCCGCTCATCACCAATAAAAGTGGACAACAAATTACCTTAGGTGACGTTACACATATCAATGATACTTATGAAGACTATACGTCATCATTATCCCGTTTTAACGGGCGTAGTAGTATTGCATTACAAGTGATTACTGTAGGGCAGGATGACATTTTTGATTCAGTTGCCGGTGCACGTGAGGTCATTGAGCAGTGGAAAGATAATCAACTACTTCCAAAGGGTGTTGAACTAGCGACTTGGTCTGACAGAAGCGTCAACATTAAAGATCGGTTGCAGTTGCTCATTAAAAATGCTGGGACAGGTATTCTATTAGTCTTTGTTTTATTAGCTATATTTCTTAATTTAAGAGTAGCATTTTGGGTTGCCGCAGGTTTGCCGTTCATTTTCTTCGGTACCATCTACTTTATGGGCGATCAATATTTTGGTCTGACATTAAATGAATTTACGACGTTTGGTTTTATTTTGGCACTCGGTATCGTAGTAGATGATGCTGTCGTAGTTGGGGAAAGTGTGTATGCAGTTCGATCAAAAGAAGGCGATACATTGGCCAATACGATTAAAGGCACCACGCAAGTTGCAGTACCAACCATGTTTGGGGTTTTTACCACGATTGCTGCATTTTTTGCACTTTCGCAGTTAGAAGGCCGACTTGGGCAACTCTACTCGCAGTTTGCTTATGTTGTGACGATTTGCTTAGTGTTGTCAATTATAGAGTCAAAATTAATCCTACCAGCTCATTTAGCCCACTTAAAAACACATCAAACTAATAGTGGTAATCCATTATCAGCGCTATGGCAAAAAATACAACAGGGCGCCGATAATGGGTTGAATTGGTTTAGTCAGAAACTATATCAACCTACTATTGATATTGCCCTGACATACCGATATGCAGTTGCTGTTTTATTTATTGCAGTATTTGCATTTGTCATCGCGATGCCATTTACAGGTGCGGTGCGGGTTAGTTTCTTCCCAGAAGTCGTTGGAGATAGCGTTCGTGCTGAATTAACCATGCAAAATGATAGTAGTTATGGGCAGACACATCGTAATCTAAAACTGATTGAACAACGCGCTTATGAAACAGATCGTGAGTTAGTTGGTGATAAAAATGCTGTTTCAAGCATTCAGAGCCTACAACTGTTATCCGAGGCAGATCAGTCTGGAAAACTTACTGTTGAACTGGCTGCAGATGCACCCTATGATATTCGAACATTTACTAAAACTTGGCGTGAAAAGATTGGCTTACTTGAAGGTGCCAGAACAATTAGCGTACAAAACAGAAGAGGTGAGATTGCGGCATTACGGGTTGAGTTGCGTTCGAATGATGATGAAACACTGAAATTAGCAGGGAAGGCATTTAAGAATCGACTGCAAGAAACCGCTGGCGTTAGTGGCATCGAGGATAACCTAGAACCAGGGCAACCATCAGTTAACCTTGTACTAAATGAGCAAGGTCGATCTTTAGGCTTAACAACAGATATGTTGGCTGAACAAGTGTTGCAGGCTTTTAACGGTCGTGTTGTGCAACGTTATCAGCGTAACAGTGATGAAATTGAAGTGAAGGTGCGTTATTCCAAATCAGAACGTCAAAACCCAGTGGATATTGTAAATGCACGTATTCGAATGAGTGATGGCACAGTGGTTCCATTATCCAGCGTTGCAACGACTACCTATGGCTATACGAGAGACAAGATTACACGCATTGACCGTAAACGCGCGGTCTATATTTCGGCTGATGTCGATAAGGATATGATTTCTGGTACGGAATTAGTGCAACAATTAAAACGAGATGTTGTGCCTGAGATCGAAGCGCAATATCCAGGCTTGGATGTGCATTTTGCTGGTGAGGCAGAGCAGCAAGCAGAAACACAATCATCAATGGAAGAAAAATTTATTCTTGCCATGTTGATTATCTATATCTTGTTAGCTATTCCATTAAAATCGTATATTCAACCGGTATTGATTATGACTGCCATTCCATTTGGTATCTTAGGGGCTATTCTTGGTCATTGGGTTAATGATATTTCATTAGGCATATTGTCATTAAACGGCATCATTGCGTTAAGTGGCGTGGTGGTGAATGATAGTCTTTTATTGGTATCCAGGTTTAATGATATAAAAAATCAAGAGAGTGATGTAAAGCACGCTATTAGCATCGCTTGCCGAAGCCGGCTTCGTGCGGTATTGTTGACTTCAGTGACTACCTTTGCTGGACTAATGCCTTTGTTAAACGAAACCTCAATGCAAGCACAGTTCTTGATTCCAGCGGCAGTTTCGCTTGCCTATGGGATCATGTTCGCAACCGTGATTACATTAATCTTTATTCCTAGTTTGCTATTAATTCAGATTGATGTAGCAACGTGGATAAAGCGACTTTGGCAAAAATCAAAAGAGAAGGAAGAACTGGCCAAATGCTAAATGTGCTTATTATAGAAGACGACTTGGATTTGGCGAAAACCATGATTGAATATCTAGAACTAGATGGTATGCGTTGTGATCATGCCAGCAATGGTGTTTCAGGCCTTAACTTAGCCAAACAGCATCGATTTGATGTGGTTTTGTTGGATCTTAATTTACCGCGGCTTGATGGCTTAAGTGTATGTCAGCAATTGCGCCAAGATGGCAATGATACGCCCGTATTGATGATTACTGCACGTGATCAACTTGATGACAAAATTGACGGTTTTCGGGTTGGTACAGATGATTATCTAGTGAAGCCCTTTGAACTAAAAGAGTTAATTGTACGTATTAATGCCTTGGCTCGTCGTCGAAGTGGACAAGCGCAAACCTTGCGTTATGAAGACTTGGAAATGAACTTGAGCGAGCATAAAGTGAAGCGTGGTACTCAGAACCTAAAACTTTCACCAACAGCGTGGCGTTTACTGGAAACTTTATTGCGATATGCACCAAATGTCGTTTCAAAGCAAGTGCTTGAGCAAGCAGTGTGGGGCGATGAGTTGCCTGATAGTAATAGTCTAAAAGTACATATGTTTAATTTAAGAAGAGTTGTTGATACGCCATATCCAACTTCAATAATAAAAACTGTTTCTGGACATGGTTTTGTATTGCGGGGTAAAGATGAAACTTAATATAAGTCTAAAATGGTTCGTCAGTATTGCTTTTCTATCCATAGGCATCGTGTTGGTAATAGGCTACACAAAGCTATCAGGAAGCTATTTTATTCTTGGTATGGATAATATGATTGCCAGTCATATGGAACAATTCGCACGCCAATATCAACAGCAGCCGGAATTAAAAAAGGAGTTTTATGGGTATCTGATTAGTCGTGATTGGACACAACAACCCGGCACTGTACAAAATGCATTTGCACAAGCACCTAGTGAGTCGGGCAAACTCATCAAGCAAGTGGAAAGAGCTACTTCAGGCGGGCCACCAAAGAATATTGTTTTTGCAATGCGTTACGATGACCACGGGAAAACTGTCTATATCAGTCGAAGTCTTCCCCGAGAATCGATTACTGAAATGGTTGGAAATAATATTAGAGAAAGTCGGGACACATTAATTGCCATTAGTGCGATCAGTGTTCTATCACTAGCGTTGGTACTCATATTGTTACTGTGGTTAGTATCACGTCCTATTAATGCATTAGGAGATTGGACGCGCTCTTTAGACACAGAAAATTTTAAAAAACCAGCCCCAGACTTTTATTATCCAGAGTTAAACAGAATGGCCGATTTAATACGTAGTAGTTTATCTACTGTGCATGATGGGCTTGAGCGTGAACAGAAATTTTTAAGACACACGAGCCATGAGTTACGCACACCCATTAGTGTGATTCGCAATAATATTGAGCTTATCAATAAGCTGCAAGAGTCAAAAAGTCAGAAAAATGAAGCAAAACTAAAAGAAGTGATTAATCGTATTGACCGTGCAAGCTTAACTATGCAGCACCTAACAGAAACATTGCTATGGCTTAGTAAAGAATCACCAGAACCGCTACCTGAAAAAGAAATAGAGTTAGATAAACTACTCAATGAGCTGGTGGCAGAAATGCGATATTTGTTAAATGATAAGCCAGTTAATATTGATATTGATACGCAAGCATTCAAAATAAAATTACCAGATATTGCTGCTAAGATCGTACTAGGTAACCTTATTCGCAATGCTTTTCAACATACGTGGGAAGGCGATGTTGTGATACGCCAAAGATTAGGTGACGTTGAAATTATAAATGTTGAGAAAAGTGCAGAAACTAAAGAAAACAATCTTGGTTTTGGATTGGGTTTGCAACTTACACAACAGCTTGTTAATCAGCTTGGCTGGACCTATAAAAATATCAACCAATCAAAAGGACATAGTGTCAGTATCGCTTTTAGCTGAGCCTTTTCGGACTTTCAATCCATTAATCATCATTTTCGACAACTAAATCCGGGATATGATTAAACGCAATGCGCATGGGTGCATCTTTGAGCGCTGCATGTGCACCGCCCAAGTAAACTGTGTTTTTTCCATACTTTAGATTGAGTTGATCTAATGCTTTGTTTAGACGCGCTTGGTTTGCGGATGGCTTTTTCGTAAACAAATCCAGAGCGACTTCTTGCGCTTGAACAAGACCTGAAAAACCAATACTGACAGCGATGGGGGAGTCGTCACCATAGCATGGATAATGTTTCCACAAGGTTTCCAGTGAATCAGTGAGTGTAATTGTGTCATCAGTTGCTGAAACTTCACTTTCCCCTTTAAAGCTTGGGTGCTGTCTAAATTTAACCTTTACCTTGATGCTGGTGGTAAGCAATTCATAGCTACGTAAACGCATCGCCGCTTTTTGTAATAGCCTGTGCATGACTGCTTTGGCGCCAGCCGTTGTTCGCTGTTCTGGAGGGAGCACGTGACTATGGCCCAAGCTACTACGTGCATTCTTGACATAATATGGTTCCAGCCCGCGCAATTTATCATACATACGCTCACCTTCAATGCTGCCCCAAGCTGTACGTAGTTGATTTTTATTGGCAGCATATAATGCTTTAACAGTGGTAATCCCATAGCGACTTAGTCTTGCTTCCATTTGACGACCAATACCGTTTAAGTCGCGAAGCGCTAGTGAGAGTAGTCTTTCTGGAATCTCATGTTGCTCAATCACAACGCAGCCATCAGGTTTTTGCATGTTAGAGGCCACTTTAGAGATGAAAGTATTTGGACCAATGCCAATAGAACATTTGATATAAGGATATTGCTGATCGATTTTCTGTTTGATGAGCGCGGCTAACTTTAAAGCATTGGCTTTATTCTGCTGGCTACCAGTGAGTTTGCATACCATTTCATCAATGGATCTTACTTCTTCTACATGTGTGCAGCTTTCAACAATTGCTATCAGCTTATGGTGATGTGCAATATAAAGTGGTGGACGGGCTTCGACAAAAATGATGTCTTTACATAGTTTACGTGCTTCACGCACCATCATACCTGTTTTTACGCCAAAAGCTTTTGCTGCATAACTTGCTGCAATACAGCAAGTTGTTTCCGCCATTGTTGGCAATACACAAATAGGTTCATCTCGCAGTTTTGGGTTTAGCTGTTGCTCTACTGAAGCAAAGTAGCTATTGAAATCGACATATAAGGCATTGAGAGACATAAAGAATGGTGTAATTAAATGCCAAACAAGCCTCGACTAGGATTTGCTGGCTCTTTACGCGCTTCTTCTAACTCTGATTTAAGCTTGTTTGCTTCTGCAATAAAGCGGTCAACGGGTATATCACCACTGATGCGAAGCGCAGGAGGTAGTAAATAGGTCATATAGAGCGAGTCTGCTAAAGTGCCGTTGCGTTGATAGTTGCTGATTAAAATTGAGCTAATACCAAGAATGGCAATGATAAGGCTTGTGTGCATAAACCGTTTTGGGCGTTGGCTGCTCATGGTTATTAGATGAAAAAAGACCATCCCAGCAAAAATAATGACTCCCATCAAGCTACCGTAGCGAGTTAAAAATGGGAATGAGAAAGCATATGCAAAGGTAATGCTAAACGTATTCCAAAGATCAATTAGGATAATGGCACAACCAACAATAAAGATGTGTCTACCAAAACGCGCGCTACCACCGCTAATCATACGTGTTGCAAAAGCCCACCCCCCACACCACATTAAGATTAAAAATAAAATTAAAGAGATGACAGCCATTGCGCTGATAAAAGAAAAGCTCTCTGATGCGTTCAGCCAAGTGGTGGCTAGGATTGAGAAAAAGACCAATGCTAGGCCTGCTATTGCAGGCGGCCAGCCTTCCCAACGATGGGCAGCTTTGTCAAGTAATGCATTTGCCACTTGAGACCCTGCATGGCGTGCGCGCAAGTTAGTATGGCCTAAGCGGATAATATGGTTTCCCAGCGGAATCTGGCTTTGCTTTTTGCCGTTAACAACCAAACCATTTTCACTATTTAAATCACGGATTTGTAAATCGCCATCCTCTGCCATTTCAATGATTGCATGGTGTGCTGCAATATATGGGTCATCCAGGATTAGGTCATTATCATAGCTGCGGCCAATACGAATAGGCAGTGCTTCAAAGCGATGACGTGCTTTTAAGTTTTTATCGCGTGTTAATAGCTCAATGAAGTAGGGTGCTTTAATGGATTGTTGATTCATTTTGTCACCTCACTCTCTTCTTTAGCTTCTGGCATCCGCCCCAGCCCTTTGATGAATGTGCTGGCTAGGCGCAGTCCATTCTCATAGCTGACACCAGTGGCATCTAGACGGCTCTGCAAGCTGATGAGACTTTCATCGGTAGCGGCAGTCAGAAGAGAAAAATCATATAAACCATCAAACTCACGGTAAGCTCTCACACACAAAACTGCTCGCATCGGTATTTGATTATTTGACACAAAATGCTCATTACACATTGGCGGTGTACGATTAATGTCTTTATCATTACCAAATGCTTCATTTTTGAACGAATTACTTTGCAACGCTGAAAAGCGCAAGCGACCCATATTGGTTGCTTTAATATATTCATGCCGAATACTAATTTGACCGACACGTAATTGATTAGAAACAAAGATAGCAGACTCCATGGAGCAGTTAACACTGCTGAAGTCATATGGACTATCTTTATTGTCATTGGAGCTTCCCCAACAGCGCATTTGGTCAGACTCTCTTACAGGCACTTGGTAGTCACCAAGCGTTTTTAAGGAAAGTGGCTTAGCCAGTACATTGTCCAGCATACTGCTTTGATGTGCGAGCAACTGCTGACCAACCTCTTTTTTAAATATGACGCTTGCTATTTTTGTTGGCTCTGTCATCTGTTGGTCACGCTGCGCTGCTTCTTTTAGTAAATCACGCACATACTTAACTGGTACTAAAAAGCTCACTAACTCACCATCTAGTCTTTTGGATACATTGACGCCAGCCACCTGACCGTCTTGGGTAATATTAGGGCCGCCACTCATGCCAGCATTGATAGGCCCTGTAAACATCAATTGATCGTAAAAACCACGGCGGATAATGCCGTTATAAGCGCCTTCAGAGATGGCAAACCCCAAATCAAGTGGATTACCTAGTGAATATAAATACTGACCTTGCGATAGCGTAGGGAGCGTTTCTGGTACTTTAAAGTAACCTGTACCATTGCGACTTATTTTGACCACGGCTAAATCATGCAGCGCATCAACAGCGAGCAACGTAACATTGCCACGCTCACCATTGGTATCAACAAATTCGCCAATATAGTTTTCAGGGTGCATCACAATTTGCGAAACTACATGATAGTTGGTCACGACTAGAGCACTGTTTCCAATGAGAAAACCTGAGCCAACAGAAGATTGTGTGCGACCAATTTTTAACAGTACTCGGATTTGTAGCAAGTCATTGCGCGCAGATTTATATAGCGTTTGTGCGCGCGACGAAGGCACTGGTAACTTTGCATCTTGTGCCATATTGTCAACAGGCATGGCGGTTGCAATAAAGCTGGTTAGGGCAGTGCTGAAGAAAAAAAGCACTAAAAATAAAAATCTCATGTAATACTTTCTTGTTGGAATGGGTGTTTATTTTTTAAACTATTATCTAATAAGTCAGACTAACAGACTATACAAATCATCTTAAAGTTTGTAATGATTTAATTTTTTATAGACCAAAGTGTCATGTAATAAATAATAAAGGATTAGTATGAGTAATGAGCAAGTCGCTATTTTTGCTGGGGGGTGCTTCTGGTGCACAGAACCTGTTTTTAGCCAGCTGAAAGGCGTGATAAAAGTAGAATCTGGCTATATTGGCGGCCATACTGAAAATCCCACTTATAAAACCATTTGCAATGGTGATACTGGTCATGCAGAAGCGGTGAGAATCACGTTTGATGAAGAAATCGTGAGCTTCGAAACTTTATTAGAAGTATTTTTTGTTTCGCATGATCCAACAACGCTCAATCGTCAAGGTAATGACGTTGGCACACAGTACCGTTCCGCAATCTTTTGTCAAAATGCTACACAAAAAGAAGCAACCGAAGCCATGATTGCTTCATTTAATGCAGCGGCTATTTATAGTGCACCTATCGTAACGCAGATAAATGGAGCAAGTACCTTTTATGCAGCAGAAGACTATCATCAGTATTATTTTGCTAAAAACCCTAGCAATCCTTACTGTATGGCGGTAGCTGCGCCCAAAGCGGCAAAGATACGCGCTAAATACGTACAGTTACTCAAAGACCCTGTTTAAGGGTAGTAAGTAAAGCTTAGTTAAACCTCAAGATCGCCATATAAAGGCGTTGATAAGTAACGCTCACCAAACGAAGGAATAATCACCACAATCAGCTTGCCTTTATTCTCAGGCCGTTTGGCCACTTCCATCGCTGCCCAAACAGCAGCACCTGAAGAGATGCCGACTAGTAGACCATCATCACTCGCCATGCGGCGAGCGGTATTCATGGCATCATCGTTCTTTACGCGTACAACCTCATCATAAATTTTAGTATTCAATATTGCAGGCACAAAGCCAGCGCCAATACCTTGCAAAGGGTGGGGTCCTTTTTCACCACCTGACAAAACAGGACTCGCATCTGGCTCAACAGCAATAATCTGAATGTCTGGGTTACGTGCTTTTAACACTTCACCGACACCTGTAATAGTGCCACCAGTGCCAATGCCAGAGACAAAAATATCTACTTTACCTTCAGTATCACGCCAAATCTCTTGCGCAGTGGTTTTGCGATGTATGTCAGGGTTAGCTTGGTTTTCAAATTGCTGCGCCATCACATACCGTGAGTCATTCGCGGCCAATGCATTCATTTTCGCCAGCGCGCCACCCATACCCTCAGGGCCAGGTGTTAAAAATAATTCAGCCCCATACGCTTTGAGTAATAACTTACGCTCGCGGCTCATGGTTTCAGGCATGACAAAGGCGCTTTTAATTCCACGCGCTGCGCACACCATGGCTAGACCGATACCTGTATTGCCACTGGTTGCTTCTAACACAACAGTATCATCTTTAATCTTGCCTGCAGCTTCCATTGCATCAACGATTGATACTGCAATCCGGTCTTTCACACTGCTGGCTGCATTAAAGTATTCCAGCTTGCAAGCTATCGTAGCGTCAATACCAGCTGCGACACGGTTTAATTTAACTAATGGGGTGTTGCCGATGAGTTCGGCGGTGTTATTTGCGATTCTCATAGTCTCTCTCCATTATATTTAAAAATTACTTCTGCCAAGCGTCCCTCAGTGTAACAGTGCGATTAAACACAGGTTTACCTTCTACGCTATCCACTCTATCAGCCACAAAGTAACCATGACGTTCAAACTGGAAAATTTCATCAGCTTTAGCATCTTGTAAACTGGCTTCAAGCTGTGCGGTGATGGTATGTACTGAGTCTGGGTTGATGTCCGTTAAAAAGTCACGGTCTCCGCTACCTGGATATTGCGCTTTAAACAGTCTATCGTACATACGAATTTCTGCGGAACAGGCATGATTGGCGCTTACCCAGTGAATATTGCCTTTTACTTTGACACTATTAGAGCCTTTTGTGCCAGATTTTGTGTCTGGTAGGTAATCACAATGCACAACAGTAACATTGCCATCTGCATCTTTCTCAAAGCCTGTGCATTTAATCACATAACCATAGCGTAAACGCACCATATTCCCTGGGAAGAGGCGGAAGTATTTGGGCACAGGCTCTTCCATGAAGTCTTCCCGTTCTATCCATAGCTCTTTAGAGAGTTGTACAGTGCGTTTGCCTAGCTCTTCTTTAAGCGGGTGGTTTGGTGCATAGCAATCTTCACTTTCACCATCTGGATAGTTATCAATCACTAATTTAATAGGATCTAACACGGCGATACGTCGCTCTGCATCTTGATTAAGCACTTCGCGCATGCAATCTTCTAAGATAGTGTATTCAATCCATGAATCCGCTTTAGAAACACCAATTCTGTCTGTAAATAGTTTAAAACCTGCGGGTGTATAACCACGACGTCGTGCACCTGCTAGTGTTGGTAGACGAGGGTCATCCCAGCCGTTAACGTGTTCTTCTTCCACTAACTGAATCAGTTTACGTTTTGATAGCACTACGTAAGTTAAATTGAGACGCGCAAATTCAGTCTGTTTGGGTACGGGTTGTTCCAACATACCCGTTTCGACTAGCTTTTTCATTAGCCAGTCGTAGAACGGGCGTTGATCTTCAAACTCTAGGGTACACAGTGAGTGGGTGATGCGCTCTAGTGCATCTTCAATAGGATGCGCAAAGGTGTACATGGGATAAATGCACCATTTGTCACCAGTGTTGTGATGATGCGCACGGCGGATACGATAAATAGCAGGGTCACGTAAATTAAAGTTGGGTGATGCCATATTGATTTTGGCACGTAACACATGGCTACCATCTGGATGTTTGCCATCGCGCATTTCGCGGAACAATGCTAAGTTTTCTTCTATGGTGCGGGTGCGAAAAGGCGAGTCTTTACCTGGCTCGGTTAGCGTACCGCGATTTTCGCGCATTTCATCTGCCGTTTGTGAGTCAACGTATGCGTAATCATGCTGAATCAGTAGTTCTGCGGCGTGATACATATCGTCAAAATAATTTGATGCAAAATAAAGATTGTTTTCGCTACCATTTTCCCAGCCAAAACTCAACCATTGCACCATTTCTGTGATGCTATCAACGTATTCCTGACTTTCTTTTTCTGGGTTGGTGTCGTCAAAACGCAAATGACAAATGCCATCATAATCTTGAGCTAAACCAAAATTTAAAAAGATACTTTTTGCATGACCAATATGCAGATATCCGTTGGGCTCTGGCGGAAATCGCGTGCGAATGTTGGCCGTATCGATTGGTCCATTTTGTTGATGCGATGCATCCCCTGGGCTACCTGCCCATTGTTTTGTCGCATATTTGTTTGCTTCCAAATCACGCTCAATAATGCCGCGAATAAAGTTAGAGCCTAGCGCGATGGATTCTTTTTCTTTTGCCATGTATGTGTTCCAAATAAGTTAATAACATTTTACACCAGCTTAGACTTGCAGGCGTTAGCGTATGCTAAACTTTCGTTGCATATGAACTCGCTGACATTTCCAATCTTACATCAGTTGGCCAATGGTCAATTCCATTCTGGCGAAGCGTTAGCTAAGCAGTTTGAAGTGTCGCGTGCTACGATTTGGAATGCCATTCAACATGCACAAAGCTTAGGTATAGAGATTTTTAGTGTGAGAGGGCGGGGCTATAAGCTACCTAAAGCCATCAACTTGTTAAACAAAGAAGCGATTCTACAGGCGATTGGTGTTGAACGAGAGTGGTTTCATCTGGAAGTCTTGGATGAGGTGCCGTCAACCAATACTTATTTAATGCAAGCAGCAGCAAAAGGGGCGCCACATGTCAGCTGTGCCGTTGCGCATATACAAACCAATGGCCGTGGTAGACGAGGGCGCACATGGGTCTCACACTTAGGCGCAAGCTTAACCTTCTCATTATTATGGCGCTTTGATTGTGGTGCATCTGCATTGTCAGGCTTAAGTTTGGCCATAGGGGTTGCTTTGATTCGCGCACTGAATGAACTGGGTATTATGACTGTACAATTAAAATGGCCGAATGATGTCCTTGTAGAAAATAAAAAGCTCGCTGGAATTTTGATTGACTTACAGGGCGATTTGGATGGTCCTAGTGCAGCCGTTATTGGCGTTGGTATTAATGTTAATTTGCCTGAACGGATCATAAAAAATATCGATCAACCTGCAATTGACCTCAAGCAGGTAAGCAGTAAGGCTGTTGACCAAAACCTATTATTGGGGACTGTGCTTAAACATCTGGCTGATGTTTTGCGGCATTTTGAACAGTTCGGCTTTGTCGGCATACGTGAAGAGTGGCTGTCCCATCATGCTTATCATCAACAACCCGTTCGATTGTTACTACCAGATGGACGTGATGTCGAAGGTGAGGTTGTTGATGTCGCTGATGATGGTATCTTATTAGTGAATACTGCATTTGGCGTGCAGCGTTTTTCGGCTGGGGAAATATCCTTAAGAGGCATTACATAGTGCAAAGAACAAGGGAACATAGAAAATGTTGATGGTGATTGATGCCGGCAATACCAGAACAAAATGGGCAGAGGTGCAAAAAGATGGCCAGCTTGCTGCCATGCAAGTTACGTCTAATAAATCATTAGCAACATCCGCACTTAAGCAACAATTGGCATCCGCAGATAAAGTCGTGATTGCCAATGTTGCAGGAGACGCAATTGCAACGCAGCTCAAAGTGATGATGCCAGAACATCTTGAGCCAATATTTGTTACACCAGTATTAGAGGCATGTCAGGTCATGAATCGATATGAGCAAGTCGATACGTTAGGTATTGATCGCTGGGCTGCTGTCATCGCTGCGTGGCATATGCATAAGCAACCATCATTGGTTATCAATGCAGGTACAGCGATTACGATTGATGCGTTAGGAAAAGACAAAGCCACAAAAAAAGGGGATTATCTGGGAGGTTGTATCATGCCTGGTTTGCAGTTACTGTATGGTGCTTTGTCTGATAAAACGGCAAATCTCACAGCCGGCGCGGGAGGAAAAGTGGATGTTTTCCCCAGAAATACGACAGATGCGATTGAAACAGGCTGTATGAATGCAATTGTTGGGGCTGTTGTTTTGCAGATGAAACAAATAGAAAAACATTGTGCATTTCTGCCCAAAGTCGTGATTAGTGGAGGCGATGCAGTTAAAATTGCAGAGGCATTAAGACCGCATATACAAAGAGTCATGGTTGCAGAGAATTTAGTGCTACAAGGTTTGGCACTTATTGGGAAAGAGTCAGTATGAGATTGTGGGTTTGGTTGTTAGTATTATTGAATGTTGGTTTGCTAGTCTATTTTAATATGGATACCTTAGCGCCTAAAGCGCAGGTGGTCCGAACAGAAGTTAATCCAGAAAAGCTGAAATTATTATTAGATGAAGATTTCGCCAATCTAACCAAAAAAGAATATGTGCCGCCATCAGTCGCTAAGAGTTGCTATAAGTGGGGTAAATTCACAACGGCAAGCTTACCAGCAGCACAGGAAGTCATTGCCAATTTAGGGTTGGCGGCAGAGGTCATTGAAGAAGCTGCAAGCAATCAAGAACGGCGTTTTTGGATTTATTACCCACCTTTAGCAACGCCAGAATTAGCCCAGAGCAAAGCAGAGGAAATTAAACGCTTAGGGGTCGATGAATTATATATTGTGCAAGACTCGCAATGGCGTAATGCGATATCGTTTGGCTTATTTAGTGAAGAGCCGCTTGCTACTGCACTACTTAAAGAGCTAAAGGCTAAAGGCGTTAAAAATGCTGTTAAATCATTACGTAGCCATGGTACAGCGGGTAGTAGCTTGCTAGCAAAAGATGTTTCATCAGAAGCGGCCGTCGAGTTGTATAAAGTAAGACCAGAGTTTGTAGGCACAGAAGTGCGGCCAGTGCCTTGTCCTTAGTGACGTGTGTTAAGTTCCACAAATTTAAAGCCAGCTTTGCTGGCTTTTTTGTTAATTGATTACACGCTTTTTTGCTGTTTCAATTTAACGAAGGCCGCATGACGTTTATGCGCTGCTTGTTTGCTAATATTTAACGCCTCCGCGATTTTCGCCCATGTCCAACCTTGCTTTAATGCTTCAACCACCGCTTTTTGCTCCAGTTTATCCGCTAGTCGGCGCATGGATAATACGGCGGCAAATGCATCATCTGGTTGTTTGGGAGTAGGAGGTGATTTTGTTGCTTTCATGAGTCAACTATAGTTGACAAAAAGAGATTCGTCAACCACTTTTGTCAATTGTAATTGACTAGAATAGTTGTCAAGGTTAATTGACATTAGAAGTCAACTATAACTGACGTAATGTAAGATTGTAATTATAAATGTCAATTTAAATTGACGATTTTTAAATCAATTTAAGTTGACAAAGTGAAAATTAAATTAAATTAAATATAAACAGCATCTTATATATAATTTATTTGCTTACATCCCATGTTGTTTGTCAGGTAGCTCTCTAAATTTACATGTAAAAACCCATGCTAAAGCCAAGTGGCCGATACGTACTCTTGAAGTGTGTCACCACCAATCAAAAGCCAACAAAGTTGGCAAATTTGGTGCGGCAAGTGGGTACATCGTATGCGAGCTTTGTATGATGGATTAGGGTAGCTATTGACATAAACACACTGATACATGAATATACAATAATAGACATCAACTAGTAAAAACAACTGCTGTAAACAATGCCACCAGAGCATTGCAGTGATTATAAAAACAAAAAGTAGTAAGAACAATAATAAGGAAAACTGTGAAAGCATTAACTGGTTCTTTAGAGATAGTTGCGTACGCATACTCGTTCAATGGCCTTGGTGTGTTCAGTCGCCGATTGTTCGAATCAACAGACTCATTACATCGCTTTAATTCTTCAACGCGCAGCATGCTGCATACATTTTTCTGGCAATTTCTTGCCATTGCCAGGGCACTGCTCAGGCAGCCGAATATCCTAATCTTTGATGAAGCAGTCAGTAATCTTGATCAAAGCACCTCAGAGCAATTTGCTCAGACCATTAATAAGCTTAAGGGGAAAGTGACTATTCTGTTTATTACCCATCAGTTACCTAAAGGATTGCACGTGGATGAAGCGATATTGCTTGGTAAAGATGCAGTAGTAAAAAATGAGCAACAAGCAACCAATCCGCAACCAAACAAAATAGATAAAGCGGAGTGAGCTGGGTATGAAAAATAGATTCATCTTGCTAATAACGACAGGCTTGCTACTCCTTTCACAAGTTGCGAATGCTGATTTCCGTAGGGCGTTGGATGCCTATATCGCAAGAGATGGCGACACCATGCTTAAAGAGGTTAAAGATGCGGTGGATAAAAAGAATAATGATGGGTTGATGTTGTTTTTGATGGCAACCAATTTGGATGTAGCTACTTCAGATTATGACGAAACGGCAAAGCAGTCGAAATCTACATTGAGAACAATTCTCTCTGATTCAAAATGGGATGGGATGTATAACTTATTAGTACAGGCTACCAATTACAGTTCAGTGGATGCGCAGTATTATCTATTTAGTAAAACCCCTTTCAGCAAAACCTATATACAAAAAAGGATTGTCAATGAAAAACAACTAACTGATGCAAATCAGATTAATACAGATGATGTTAATGAAATTTATGTCAAGCTGGACGAGAAGTTTTCTGAGAAAGGAGCAGTAAGCGCAATCATTAAGAGTTATTCAAATACCAGAATATTGGGAGGTGTGCAGCTTGCTGAGGCAGGAGATCCTTTTGTCCAGATGCAGTTAGGTTTGCAATATTTAAATGACCACACAGTTAGTTATGGTTATGGCTGCCCTAAGTCCTCTACTCACCCTATTTGCAAAAGCAAGAATAGTGATAAGGGTATTTCTTGGCTCAAACGTGCTACTTATACTTATGACACAAGCGGAGTGGATGATTATGACATCTTCGCAAGTGCAATGTGTGAGTATGAGTATAACCACGCTAATGGAGCTAAAGCAAAGCTGGTGCAATCATACTTATGGTGCCTTTCAGGCATTCAGGAGCGTGGAGAGTATTCACAATCAATGCAAGTTTTGCGCGCAATTCGGCAATCTAGAGGACTTTCTAAAGGAGAGTTAAAGTTGTTTGGCAATTGGGAGGCTGACTTTGTACCAATACATAGCCAACTCCCGGCTTGGTTGAAGGAAGCTCGTATAAAAGCAGCTAATTCAGACATGCCTGTTTTTACCTACTATTTTGTATATGGTGCGCCTTATTTAATCGAGCTATATGAAGATGGAAGAGTGTATGTAAGTTTTTTTGACTTACACAATACGCATAAAGATTTGTTACTAAAAACTACGCCAGAAAAAATAAAGAAATTTCTAAGTGAGTTAAATGAAATAGGCGTCAACGATTGGAAGCCAAAAGAAAACCTCGATTATTGTTTTGGGAGTACACCCCACTCTTCCATCCATCTAAATATGCAACTAAATATAAGGGTTGCAGATAAGAGAAATCGTAAATACCTGTTTTCATGTAATAAAGGGATAAGAGTTGATACAGAAAAAGTTGCAAATATCAGGATGGGGAAAATTTACACTTTAGTTGAACAATACTTTCCTACGAGTTTTTTACGATGTGAAATGGGAAGTTCTATGCTCAAAAAGCAAGCATGTTTATCGAGAAATAATATTTGGAAAAATATAAAGTAAAGGAAATAAAATGGCTATAAAAATTAATTCTTCTACCAATGAAGTAGATTTTAGCTGGCTAGGTGAGCGGAGACTGAATACTGAGTTCGATGCTGCCTATAATCAAACCATATACCCTTTATTATTACAAGATACTAATGGTAGTGTCGTTTATGATTTCTCAAGATACTACAGATAA
>JBPOFK010000024.1:0-24596 GCA_051252095.1 Methylophilaceae bacterium | reverse complement strand
AAACTAGAGTACAAAAGTAGTATTTACTAGCATGCTAGATTCCGAAATAAATTGGACTAATTGTAATCTATAAAAAAAGAACGTGACATATTTGTCATGCTTTAACGAGACTTAAAGAGTGAGGACGGGCCTTAACGCTTAATAAAACACCAATTTTAAAATTAGAAAATCCGCGTGTCACTGGTTCAGTTCTAGTTCGGGCCACCAACCAAATTCTAGACCTTTTTTATTGTCTGAACGTGACATTTCAATCACGTTATTTTCTCCGAAATGATTCAACCGATTTTCTGCTTTTGCTAAATGTTCCGTTGCAAATTTTGCATACAGATCTACCATAGAACGCACTTTCCAACCTTCAAATACCTTCAATTCATCACAACAAGTGCAAGACCAGGTCGGCAGATGAACAAATTTAAGATGTGGTATTCCCATCAAAGATTTTGGTACAGCTTGAAACTTTCTGAGGTGAAGTATCAATTGTTTCATAAAGATTATTAATATCTAGTATATTTCTAATAATTGGAATAACCAAGGTACTAACAATTATTCTAAATATTCAAAACTTAAAAAAACCCTCTCTCAAATATTTGAGAGAGGGTACCTTAGCATCAATAACTTTGGAGTAAATTGATATAGGTTCTGTGTTATCAGCTCTACGTCTTAACTAGTAGGGCTAATCTTTTACAAACTAAATACTGATAGTGAACCGCCACCAGGAGCAGCGTTGTATTTCACTAGTTCAGCATAACCACCAGCAGCACCAAGTGCGTCTGTTGAGTTAGTCAAACCAAGGTTCATCGCAACACCAGCCCAGCCACCGATACCTGATAGCACGCCAACGTATTGTTTACCTTTATGACCGTATGTGAATGCATTACCAATCACACCAGAACCAACTTGGAATTTCCATAACTCTTTACCTGATGTTGCATCCAATGCTTTAAACCAACGATCTAAAGTACCGTAGAATACTAGGTTTGAAGCAGTTGTTAAAGCACCACCCCAAGCTGAGAATTTCTCTTTGTTGTACCATACTTTTTTGTTAGTCATTGGGTTGTAAGCAGCAAAGCCACCCATCACACCGTCAGGACCTGGGAACATAGTTAATGTAGCACCAACCCATGGTTGACCAGCAACATATTTAGACTCAACTGGCTCGTATGTCATACATACGTGGTTTAGTGGAGAATAAACAAGACCAGTTTTAGGTGAGTAAGCAGCAGGCTGCTGATCTTTAGTACCTAACGCAGCTGGGCAGATGCCTTTAGCGTTGTAGTCTTGGTGAGTTGAAGCTGCCGCCAGTTTTGCTGGTATACCAGTTTTCATGTCAACATGTGTTGCCCAGTTAACAAATGGATGCACTTTCTCAGCTGCAACTAATGTACCATTGCCTGCTTCGAAAGTGTATGCAAAACCGTTACGGTCATGATGCCATGCATATGTTTTACCACCTTTGTCAAATAGGATCACTTCGTTAACACCATCATAATCCCACTCATCATGTGGAGTCATTTGATAGCCCCATTTAGCCATACCAGTGTCTAAATCACGTGCAAAGATAGTCATTGACCATTTGTTATCACCTGGGCGTACGTCTGGGTTCCATACAGATGGGTTACCTGTACCGTAGTACACTAGGTTTGTACGTGCATCATATGGCCACCAACCCCATATTGAAGCACCTCCATGTTGCCAACCGTCTTTAACTGCTTGTGGTTTTAACCATGTGCGAACACCTAGGTCTTTTTCACCAATTTTTAATTGCTCATAAGGCAATGCCTCAAAAGAACCACCTTCTGTGTTACCACCGTTGATGTCTTTGTATACTGACAAAGCACTATACTGTGGATTATCTTTATTAAAATCATCACCTATTAGCACATCGGCATCAGGACCTGTACCGTAAGCTTTCCATGCAACAGAGCCATCTTTAAGGTTAAGTGCTGTCATTGCACAACGCACACCAAACTCAGCACCAGAACAACCCATTAATACTTTGTCTTTAATCACATGTGAAGCAGTCGTTGTCGTTGCACCTTGTTTAGGGTCCCAAATATTGGTACTCCAAACTTTTGCACCAGTTTTAGCATCTAGCGCAACCATTGTTCCGTCATTTTGTGTTAAAAATATTTTATTATCTCCAAACCCTAGACCACGGCTAACGTTATCGCAGCAAAGAACTGCTTGTACGCTAGGATCTTGTTTTGGGAAATATGACCATACGATTTTTTGATTATCGTTTAAATCAAGTGCGTATACGTTATTAGGAAATGCTGTATGTACATACATCATGTTACCAACAACAATAGGTGAACCTTCATGACCACGGTTAACACCAGTAGCGAATGTCCAAGCAGCTTTTAGGTTTTTTACATTACCTTTATTGATTTGTGCTAATGAACTATAGCCTTGGTTGTTATGCTGTCCGCGTGGGTGAGCCCAGTTGTTAGCATCTTTCATTGCCGCTTCTTGGTCTGCAGCAGCTGATGCAACCATTGGCATTGCCATTGATGCTGCTACTAAGCCTAAAGCTAGCTTAATTTTATTTACTTGCATGATAAACCTCCTGTTAATTCAAGCGATTAAACTGTAGATAAATATCTACTTTTTTAACACTATTTTTTACATCAACCCAAAATTCAACTATTAGCTTGTAATAAATAGTTTCACAATTGTAACTAAATGTAATCAGAATAGAGCCCCCCAGAACCTAGAATTTAGACCCTCCAGGCATACCAGATATATAAATAAATCTGGTCCAGATATAAAAACGATTTTCTAACTTAACTTTATAGTTAGAATTAAGTATTAACAGATTAAGCTATAAGAAATATCTCTTGGGTAAGAAAATCATCACATTGATTAAGGTAAGTTATGTTAAGAGCATGGGACTTAAGTTTTAAACTAGATAAAAGCATAGACACTTCAATATACATTCAAATCACTATGAAAATTATTGAAGAAATCAAACGAGGCCGCCTTGCGCCATCAACTGTTATGCCAGGTTCAAGAAAGCTAGCATCTTATCTCGACGTCAATAGAAAAACTGTTTTGCAAGCTTATTCTGAACTTGTGGCACAAGGGTGGCTATCAACAGAAAAGCGTCGAGGAACATTTGTTTCAGAAAAGTTGCCTTATACATCAAGCATTGAGATTGACAACGTAAACGATAACTGGCTTCAAAGCGAAGAAACTATTTCAACTAATACCAACATAGCTCCAACTTCCAATAGAGATGTTATAGAATTTAATGATGGGATTCCTGACTCACGTTTAATTCCATTCGAAATTATTTCAAGAGCATTTAGACACGCGCTAGTAACTTCTTCTAGATCAAATCAGCTTGGCTACCAAGACTCTTTAGGAATGTTATCTCTTCGTGAATCAGTTTCACACATGTTAAACATCGAAAGGGGTTTGAATACTAAAATTGAGAATATATGTATTGTCAGAGGAAGCCAAATGGGAATATTTCTTGCTGCTAGAGTCCTCATAGAGGCTGATGATGTTGTCATTTTTGAGAGTCTAACATACCCGCCAGCTCGAGATGCCTTCGAGTCTTGTGGAGCAATTATTGTTAGTGTAGGTGTAGACGAAGATGGTATGAAAGTAGATGAATTAGAAAAACTATGTAGAAAAATGAAAATACGTGCCATTTATGTCACGCCACAGCACCAATACCCAACAACTGTCACGATGACTACTGAGCGCAGACTAAGGCTACTTATGCTCGCTGAGCAGTATAATATTTATGTTATAGAAGATGATTATGATCATGAGTTTCATTTTTCTAACCACCACACTTTCCCGTTAGCAAGTTATGGACAAAGTAATAAGGTCATCTATGTCGGCTCACTTTCAAAGGTACTAGCTCCAGGTTTGCGCATTGGTTACCTTGCAGCCCTACCAGAATTCATAGATAAATGTGCGAAAGAAATCAAGATGATTGATCGACAGGGGAACTCAGTAACAGAGCTTGCAGTATCTGAATTAATGGATTCGGGTGAATTAAAGCGACATATCCGCAGAACTGCTAAAACCTATCTAGAAAGGCGCAACTTACTAAACAACTTGTTACGTAGGAATTTAATGGAGCTTGTTGAGTTTGATATTCCGTTAGGTGGGTTAGCATTTTGGCTAAGATTGAAACAACACACTAACATTGATCAATTTATTAAAAGAGCACACACTAAAAAATTACGTATTTTGCCTGGCTGTGTTTTTTCAGATAACAATGAAGATATACAAGCTTTCAGATTAGGCTTTGCAAACTTAAACAATAATGAGCTTGAAGAAACTATTCAACGACTCGAGTATACATTTACATTATTAACTTATTTAAAATAGAATATTACAAACGGGACTTAATTGTCAGACGTTAATGAGACTTAACTAGTGAGGGCGGGCCTTAACACTTAATAACCCACCAATTTTTAAAATTGAAAATCAGCGCGTCATTGGTTCAATTCCAGTTCGGGCCATTATTCAGTAAAGCTCGCAAAAAATATTCCCCGTACTCTAAAGAGACTGGTACAAACTATAGCTGTTGCAAGTCGAAAACAAACTTGGCAAAGTTATGAACTTTGTTAGGCTAAACCCATAATACTATGGCTCCGAGTTTGCCAAATGAGTGAGGTGATATAAAGCTGGTAAAACAAGCAGCGTTAACAATGTTGATGACCATATCCCTCCAATCACAACGGTTGCCAAAGGTCTTTGTACTTCTGCACCAGTGCCAGTTGAAATTGCCATTGGTATAAATCCTAATGAGGCCACAAGTGCCGTAATCAGGATTGGGCGCAAGCGACTCAAACTGCCCTCTTCAATGGCAATATCTAATGGCTTACCCTCAGCGATGAGTTGACGGATAAAGCTAATCATCACCAAGCCATTTAATACGGCGACGCCTGATAAGGCGATGAATCCAACGCCAGCTGAAATTGACAGCGGAATATCTCTCAGCCATAACATAAGTACGCCACCTGTTAATGCAAAAGGAATACCTGTAAAAACAATTAAACCATCTTTGAAATTATTGAACATGGCATAAAGTAAAATGAACACTAGTAGTAGCGCTAATGGCACAACAATTTGCAACCGTTGACTTGCAGATTGCAATTGTTCAAATGTACCGCCCCAGCTCACCCAATAACCCGCAGGAATTTTCACCTCTTGTTGAATAAGTTGCTGTGCTTCAGCCACATAAGAACCAATATCGCGGTCACGCACATTGCCTGTGATCACTACATTTCGTTTGCCATTTTCACGGCTAAACTGATTTGCTCCCAGTGTTATATCAATACTAGCGACTTCACCAAGTTGCAAATACACAGGTATATCACTTTTATTCGTTATTTTGATGGGTAATCGTTTGAACGCGTTTATGTCGGCTCGCGCGCTTTCAGATAACCGTACCACGATGTCAAATCGTCGATCACCATCAAAGAGTGTGCCCGTTTCTCGACCATTCATGGCAACAGAAATAGCCTCCTGCACATCAGCAACATTCACGCCTAGCCTTGAAATTTTTTGCCGGTCGATATTAACAGTCAAGATAGGTAATCCTGTCGTTTGCTCTACCTTTACATCTTCACCGCCTTGAATGTTAGTTAGCGTTTGAGCGACTTCTTCAGCAGTACTATTCATCACTTCCATATCGTCGCCAAACACCTTAATCGCCACATCACTTCGCACACCTGAAATAAGCTCGTTAAAGCGCATTTGAATTGGCTGGGTAAATTCATAGTTATTTCCAGGTACTTGATTCACTGCACGCTGCATTTGCGCAATCAATGTGTTTTTACTTAAACTAGAATCTGGCCATTCTGATTTCGGCTTCAGCATAATAAAGTTATCTGCAACATTAGGCGGCATAGGGTCAGTTGCAATTTCGGCAGTGCCAAGTTTAGCGAATATATTATCTACTTGTGGAAACGCTTTAATCGTACGCTCTAACTCTTTTTGCATTTCAACCGCTTGCGTCAAACTCGTACCAGGAATACGAAGCGCATGTAATGCAATATCTCCCTCATTCAAACTAGGCACAAACTCACTACCCATGCGACTGGCTAATAAACCACTCAGCAACACACACACCACGGCAATAGTTAAGACTAATACTTTATTTAACATCGCCCATTTAAAAGCGGGCACATAGCCCTTTTTAGCCCAAGCAATCATGGGTTGCTCTTTTTCTTGTACTTTGCCTGTAATGAATAATGCAACGGCTGCAGGAATGAATGTCACAGACAACAACATAGCGCCTAGCAAAGCAATCACGACTGTAAATGCCATCGGGTGAAACATTTTCCCTTCAATCCCTGTGAGGGCAAATATAGGCAAATACACTGACATAATAATGAGCTGTCCATAAATCAATGGTTTCCTTGCTTCTTGTGCTGCTGCAAAAACGGCTTCAAAACGTTCTGATTGTGTGAGTGTCCTGCCTAAATTATTTTGTCCATGCGCCAGCCTACGCATACAATTCTCAACAATCACGACGGCTCCATCAATAATAATGCCGAAATCTAACGCTCCCAAACTCATTAAATTAGCACTCACTTTGCCAGTCACCATCCCAGTGAAAGTAAACAACATTGCCAATGGAATAACTAACATCGTAATGATTGCTGCACGTATATTGCCTAAAAAGACAAACAATACGGCAACCACCAATAATGCGCCCTCTAACAAGTTGCTCTTAACTGTATTAATGGCTTTATCAATCAAAACTGTCCTGTTATAAACCGTTTTTGCTATTACCCCTGCTGGTAATGTTTGGTTAATTTGCAACAGTTTAGCTTCTACTGCCGCAGAAACAGTGCGACTGTTTTCACCTGTCAGCATGAATACTGTTCCTAATACGACCTCCTCGCCATTTTCAGTCGCCGCTCCATTACGTAGCTCGCTACCAATCATGACTTCTGCCACATCTTGAATACGCACAGGTGCGCCTGATTTAACGTCAATGACAATGTTGCTAATATCTTCAATATTGCTTACTTGACCAGGAATGCGAATCAAAAACTGCTCACCCGCCTTTTCAATATAACCCGCACCTATATTGGCATTATTATTTTCCAAAGCATCAACTAGATCCCCCAGGGATAATCCTCTAGCCATTAAACGATCAATATAAGGCGCCACTTGATATTGCCTCACATAGCCGCCTACTGTATTGATTTCATTAACACCAGGCACGTTACGCAATTGCGGCTTGATAATCCAATCTTGAATTTCACGTAAATCCATAGGGTTGTATGGCGTGCCATCCGCCTTTAATGCGCCCGTTTTAGTTTCGACTGTCCACATAAAAATCTCACCTAAACCAGTAGAAACTGGTCCCATTTGTGGAAAAATTCCTACAGGCAGCCTTTCTTTAGCTTGCCCGATACGTTCATTCACTAATTGACGTGCAAAATAAATATCCGTGCCCTCTTCGAACACAACGGTCACTTGCGATAAGCCATAGCGTGAAATTGAACGCGTCTGTTCCAATTTTGGCAACCCCGCCATGATTGTTTCAATGGGGTAAGTGATGCGTTGCTCGGTTTCTAGCGGCGCATAACCTGGGGCAGATGTATTAATTTGCACTTGTATGTTTGTGATGTCTGGTACCGCATCAATCGGCAATTTTTTGTAGCTAAAGACGCCTATCACACCGATTGAAAGCGTAAGAAGCAAGACTAACCAACGCTGTGCAATAGAAAAGCGAATGAGTTTTTCAAACATGAGAGCTTCCCCAAATTTGAAAATAGAATGGTTTAGTGGTCATGTGATGCTCCCGCTTTACCAATATCCGCTTTAATTAAAAAACTGTTTCCCGCTGCGTATTGTTCGCCTACTTTTAATCCTTGCAGCACTTCAACATACCTGTCGTCACCTAGACCTAGTGTTAACGGTCTAGCTTCAAAATAATCACCATAACGACCAAACACAACCGTCCAATCTCTTATTTTTTGAATACCTTCCACCGAAACCGCTAAAGGGACTTCAACTTCATCTGAGATTAATGCAATATTCACTGGCAAGCCAGGCAGCCAAGTTCTATTTTCATTATTGAGCACCACACGGGCCATAGCCGTACGAGATTTCGCGCCAACTAAAGCGCCAATGTAAGCAATTGTACCTACGGCATCTGCATCAAAAGCAGTCGCTTTAACCGTCACTTTCTGACCTGCCTTTACGACATTAATATCTTTGGCATAAATGGACATTTCAACCCATACAGTCGACAAATCAGCCACTTCAAAAATTCGATCCACTTCACTTACTACCTGACCTTGACTAATCTGCTTATTGGTAATAACTCCGTCAATGGGTGAGCGTATTTCATAGCGTGTTTGTCCATTAGCATTTGCGCCTAAAGCGCTTAACTTTTGCTGGATTCGGGCTGTATTAATATTGGCTTCTTGTAAATCATGCTCCGCTTGCAAGTAGTCTTGTTGCGCAGATATTTTTTCTTCCCAAAGCTGTTTTTCACGTGCATAAGTTGCTCGTGCTAACCGCGCTTTTTTTTCTGCGGCGAGTAAGTCACTTCGGATATCAGCAATAGACTGACTGGAAACCGAAGCTAAAAGCTGTCCTTTTTTAACCGTGTCACCAGCATTAGCAGACACTGAATCCACAATGCCGCCAACACGCGACACAACATAGACACTCTTATCAGCATTCAGCTTGACTTCACCTAGTAGATGCAAGGTGCTCATGATTTTGGCAGGGCCTGCAGTGAGCACTTCAATGCCGTTATGAAGTAATTGCTTATCGGTTATTTTAGCTCTGGCTTCGATTCTCTCGTAGTTAAAATGATAGGTTTTATCATGATACTTGGCAGTAATGCTCACGCTAAAAGAGTGCGGTTCCTCAACTTCTTCTTTGCTTTTTAGGTAACCATCTTCCTTGGCAAAGCTTAATTGCTGTGGCTCTGCACCTAAACGCGTTAGTTGAATAGTGACAGTCACAGATACAGGGTCTAGCGGTTTGCCATCCTGATAGGCATATAGCCTGAATTCGGGCGGCGTATTTTGCTCAAAAATGGTGACTTCTAAGCCAAAATCATTCTGTGTAAATAATTTACCACCATGTGGACCTTTCATTAGCTCTTCTGGTTGTGCCTCATGGCCGTGTTCAGCTTCAATATGGTTGTTTAGTAGCAGATGATCTATTTCATGGTTATGTCCTGACTCACCATGTTTAGGTCGTTCATCTACACTAGCCTTATCCTCAGTGGCAGTGTGCTCATGCCCTTCACCTGGAGATTCTTGTTTTGCCGAACGCAATATTACTATAGCTAATAGCACTCCAAAAATAATGACTACTGCAATCGCCGTAGCTTGTTTCTTTTTAATTTGTGTAAATGACATATTTAATTCCTAATATTCAGTATGTGAAACCACGTCGCCTAATATGCGTTCTATTTCAGCCACCGCTTGGTGTGCTTCTAGAAGAACTTGGATATGTTGTGATTTGGCTTGAAAAAGCGTGCGTTGCGCATCGAGGACATCTAAAAAGTTGAATTTACCTGCGCTAAAGCCCTTATTCGCGGCATCAAATGCACTTTGTGCACCAGGCAATATTTCAGTGCTTAATGATATTGCGGCTTGTCTTGCAGCGCTTAATCGCTCATATTGCCCAGACAGGGTTGACGCCAATTGATTTTCTAAAGCTAGGAGCTCATCTTGCGCTTTGTGCTTTCGACTCACAGCTTCTTGGAGATTGCCTTGATTGCGATTAAACAGCGGTATTGGCACTGTTAAGCCAAGTAAGGCTTGATTCAGACCGAGCTCTTGGTTATTTAGCACGCCTGCACTGATTGTAATATTTGGTATGGCTTTGCTACGCTCAACATTTGTCATCATTTCACGTGCGTTTACTTCTAGTTTTGCAGCCTTAATAGCGGGTGCAATTGCTAACAGAGTAGAGGTTTCGCTTAAAGGCGCAATTTCCGCAATTTTCGTCACATCTCCATCAGCACGCTCAAAGTCGGGCGATACACTTCCCCATAGGGCTGACAATCGCTGACGGCTACTATTTAATTGACTTCTTGCCTGCAATAGCTCAATCTTGATGGTAGATTCTGCAATCTTGGACTTGGTTTCCTCAACAGGTGAACTTTTACCTGCCTTCACGCGTTTTGTAGCAGCATTAAGCGCTAGGCTAGCGACCTCAACAGAGGATTTGGCTAGCGCTAAACGCGCTTGAGCAGCTAACACTTCATAGAATGCCGCCACGACATTGGCATGCACCTCGGCTTTATTACTGTCTAATTCAGCCGTTGCTTTGTTATAAATTGAGTTGGCTGATTCGATGCGCGCATCTCGTTTATTACCAAGCTCAATTTCTTGATTAATTTGCAAAGAAATTTGCCTAGTGTCAGCCCTTGTATCTTGAATGGCTGTTGACATAGTCGGATTAGGTCGGACATCGGCTTGACGCCTAACACCTTCGATTGCTTCGCGTTCTCGTTGAGCAACCGCGAGTGCTGGGTTTGCATTTAATGCAAGAATTAAAGCCTCTTGTAAGGTTAGTCCTTTTGTTGATTCTTCAATCTCAGTTGCATTTGCTACTGAAATGTATAGCAAAATAAACAGTAGCGATATGATTACATTTGGAATGCCTAATCGCAGGCATTTGAGGCGCAATAACAATTGCATGATGCTCTCCACTCACTAATACAATATTTAAATTACTTTTGCATAACATCGTTATACAAAAAGATGAAACTTGTTTAAATTAGTATTGTGGTGGTGCGCGAGAAGCAGGAAGCCGTCGCTTGAGAGACTGGTAATGCGATAGGTGTAATGGTGAAAAAAGTTGAGTCGATAACTGTGCCGCTATTGCCAAGCAAAAACTTATAAATATTAGCGCAACAACATCCAACACAAGCGTTAAATCAGTATCTTGTTTAATACTCGGCGCAATAGTTATCACATGTGAAACATGTGATAAATCAGTTATCGAATGATTTGATTTATGCGAATGATCATTCAAAGAAGCTTCATAATCGCCACCAACATGTAAACCAGATAAATGTTCTGGATGTTCGATATCTAAATGGGCGTGAATAAACGGTTGCAATGCTTGCAGTGCAATCAAGCATAGCGCAACTGTTAAAACTAACCATTTCGTTTTATTGAACATTATGGTCCTAATGTATCAAATTCTGACAGCAAGTACAAACATTTTAAATTACCGTAGTTACTTACTGATGTAATAGCTAAGCGTGACAATTTCGACGAAGATTAACGAGGCTTAACGAGTAAAAAGTAGATGCCTAAAATGAAAGAAATGCTTCAGTCACTTCTATCTTTAATAGAGTTTGATAAGTCAGCTTATTTTTATCAAAGCATTAACTTCATTTATCGAAAGTTGACTGATACGTAGCTATAACGTAGCTACATTTTTTAAATCAACCTTGTATTTCCTTGTTTTATACTTCAATTAAAAATTGGCGAGAGTTGCAAGATGTTAATTAATATAAATTAAATAATTACTGGTTAGTTCTTTTAATCCATTTGTCGCGGGTTCGATCCCCGCACTCCCTACCAAATAAAATAAAGGGGTTACGTGAAAACGTAACCCCTTTTCTATTCTGCGTTTCTATTCTAAGTCACGATGATTTTCGACCTTTTCTAAACTAGCCTCACCACTTTTTATAAATGATATTTTCTGCATTTTTGCATGATAATGGCCTGGATAAGCATGCAATTCGTTGTGTTTTATGGCTATTTCACTAAAGTAAGTGGCCAAAATGGCGTAATAACTAGCTCAAGAGTCAGTTTGTTATTAGAATAACTGAGTGGACAATTAGATAGTCGGCATCAATATAAAATAAAGCATTAAAAGGAAGTTTGGAGGACATGGCAGACAATAAAGTCGCAAACGACGAGGAGAAGTATTTAACCCAGCATCCAGTAGCAATAGCTCAGGTATTAAACGAGCTTGCTAAAAACAAAACGACGCTAAACTTGTCATTTAACCAAGGCCGAGATCAAGGCTTAACCACTGTGATAGGCGTCAGTAAAGACAAAAAATTTGTTTACCTAGATAAGAGTTTAGATGCTGGTTTTAATAAAAGGCTATTAGCGAGTGAATTTGTCGTTTTTTCTAAAACAGATGGAATTCGCATCAGATGGTCTACGAAAAAGCTAACGGAAGTTAAGTTAACTGATGGTGAGGCCTTGAAAATGTCTTTGCCTGCAAAGTTATACCGCTTTCAACGGAGAGAGTTTTTTCGGTCACTGACGCCTGTTACAAGCCCTGTCATTTGTTATATTCCTTATCGTAACCCAACAAACGACCATGATGAAAAATTGGAAATGGTGTTAGTGGATGCCAGTTTGGGTGGGATTGGGACGTTTGTTACAGATCATTTATCGTCTATCATAGAATTGGAACAAGTGTTTCCAAATTGTGCCATTTCATTACCTAATTTTGGTGATATTGAAACCAGTTTGTGTGTGAAGCACATCACGGAAACAGTGATGTTAAATGGGTCTAAAAAATTCCGCGTGGGTTTTCAGTTTATTAACCTTTCCCATGAAGATGCACGCGTTGTACAGAAATATGTGTTGCAATTAGAGCGTGAAGCGCTGGTGCAAGCCAGAGGAGAGAGCTTATAGTTGCTAGTTATCCATATGGCTAGTGAGCAGTTAATAAATGGTTTATTCAAAACACAATAATGCGTTAAACAGGTGGCATAATTGACGGAAGAATTAAGAAAAGATTTTTTATTTGATGTTTTGATGCGTGGCGTATCGGACGAAGCTTTTCTATTGGATGCTGATTCTATGCGTTTGCTCAACGTGAGCACACGCGCCAATAAAGCCTTTAATGAAACTTTATCCGAATTGCAAGAAAAAGCATTAGAGGCGCTGATTGGCGTTAGTCAAGAAGACCTGGCTGCATTTATCAGTTCTCAGCAAGTGATGTCAAAGCTGGTCAGTATGAACAAGCAGCAGGCGATTCGCTTCTACGATTTACAGCATCTTAAATTAGCACATTTTGAAGACAATGGCCGTACGTATTTACTGATTATCAAGCCTGCAACGCAGTCTGTCATCAATCAAGAGTTTGATGAAAATGACACGCGGTTTAAAGTTTTGGTTAAGAATACGCCTGGCTTGTTTTTTGAATTCCAAATTGATCAGCAAGGTCAGATATTATTTCATTATTTAAGTGATGGGTGCAAAGCGCTTCTGGGGCTAGAGCCAGAAGTGTTAAAAGAAAGACCGAATGCATTTTTTGACATCATGAATAAAGAGGATTTTGATGTGTTTGAAGAAAGACTCAAAGTCTCTTCATCTAATATGTCAATGCTGAATTGGGAAGGGCGTTTTTGGATTGAAGAATGGAATGATATTAAGTGGGTGAACTTACGCTGTTCCCCAAGAAAGTTTACCAGTGGCATGGTGCAGTGGTCCGGGATCATGACGAATATCACACAAAGTAAACAAGAAAGACTCGAGCTTGAGCAATCAAGGGAACGGTTGGCTGAGTTGTCAGCACATTTGAATACCGTCAAAGAACAGGAGCGCAGCAGAATATCGCGTGAAATACATGATGATTTAGGGGGTAATCTGACAGCCATCAAAATTGGTCTTGGTACACTACTTAAAAATTTGCCAGCAGATCAGAAAGCGCTCATCAAAAAAACGCAAGACATTAAACAAATTGTCGATAAAACATTTGATACTGCACATAGAATATCAGGTGATTTAAGACCTAATATTTTAGAGTTAGGCATCGTTGCTGCATTAGATTGGCAATCCAAAGAATTTGAAAAACAGATGGATATCCCCTGCTACTTTGTTACCAATAATCAGGATGGCCAAGGGACAAACGAACAAGCAACAACTTTGTTCAGAATCTGCCAGGAAGCAATGTCGAATATTGCTAAATATGCAGCAGCCACGCGTGTGGATGTGGCACTACTTTTTGGCAAAGATGAAATAAAAATGTATATCACCGATGATGGCGTTGGCATTACTGTTGGTGATACGATGAAACCCAATACTTTTGGCTTGCGCGGAATGAAAGAGCGTGTTGTTGCTTTGCAAGGGACACTTTTGATTGAAAAAGCCTCAGATAGCGGGACCAATATCATTGTCACATTGCCGAATGATAATTCTGATAAACTGAAAGCCACTGAATGAATGATGTTCCTCATTTATGAGTAAACAAATTAATGTTCTGATTGCAGATGACCATGCCATTTTACGGGCAGGGTTGAAACAAGTGTTGTCGGAAACAGAGGATATTCATGTGATTGCAGAAGCAGCGACTGCCAACGATGCAATTAAGTTATGCCGAACGCATCCTGCGGATGTGATGTTATTAGATATTACACTGCCTGATCGCAGTGGTATTGAGGCATTGCAATATATTAAAAAAGACAATCCACAGATCAGTGTTTTAATGCTTTCTATGCACAGGGAAGACCAATATGCCCTGCGTGCGCTTAGAGCTGGTGCATCAGGATACTTATGTAAACAAAGTGCGTCTGATGAATTGGTTGATGCAGTGCGGTTGGTGGCAAAAGGTAAAAAGTATATCAGTGAGGCGGTTGCGGAACTGTTGGCTAATCAAGTGGCAAGCGATAGTGAGAAGCCGTTACATGCAACACTATCAAACCGTGAGTACGAAACTTTATTAATGATTGCTTCTGGTCAGTCGGTAGGCGAAATCGCAGACAAATTGTCATTATCAGTTAAGACAATCAGCATGTATCGCACGCGTATTTTGGAAAAAATGCAATTCAAACATAATGCGGAGCTAACCCACTACGCCATTAAAAATAACTTAGTCGATTAGTTCACGTTTCTAACAAAGCCCTTTTTCTGGCTTTAATTCTGGCATTAAAGTCATCGTTTCTTTTACATAATAAGATATTCTCAAACGGAGTGTCTTGCTGAGCCTTAAGTGTGCTTAGCCTTTTGGATAAAGGAAATGTGGATGCCGATAGTTAAAGATCAAATTGATAACAGTAGCGAAGTGACAGATGACATGCTTGATGCATTGTTTACGCAAGCACTGCAACGTCACCAACAGGAAGATTGGCAAGCGGCTGAAGATTTTTATCGTAAAGTTTTAGCTGCTATGCCGGAGCAGCCCAATGTTAATTACAATTTGGGTATGCTTAAGCTGCAGTGCAATCAGGTGAATGATAGTTTAACTTTCTTTAAAAATGCCTTATCAGCAGACCCTGGTGAGCCAAAATATTGGACCAGTTATGTTCAAGCGCTGGTGCAAGCAGGTCAAAAGAGTCAAGCAGTAGACATTTTAATGAAAGGTATTGAGAAGGGGTTACATGGTGATGAAGTTAATGCATTGGTTGAAACGCTTACAAAACCTGCTCTTCAAAAACCATCACAAGCTCCTCTTATCATTAAGAATGTTGCGGGACAATCAAATCATGGGGTAGTAATAAACCAATCGCCTCCAATAAATGGCGGTGTGGTTTTATCTTCACAAACAAATAAGAAGGCTTCTAAAAGTAAAAAGCCTATTAGTTTTAATCGTCACTTAGATAACCCTAGAATAAAAAAAGTCCTTGCGCTACAAGAGTCTGGGAAGTTACAGCAGGCAAATAAAGAATGGCTTAGCTTATTGAAGTTTTATCCTAATAACCCAGTGATTATGACTTGTTTGGGATCAATCGCTTTACAACAAAATCGAATTGAAGACAGCATTGATTGGCTGGAGAAATCTATAGCGATAGAACCAAAACAATCTACAGCATTTTCTTATTTAAGTATTGCCTTTGTAGAACAGAAAAAATTTAATGATGCAATAAGAGTTGCTGACAAGGCAATTAAAATTAACCCTGATTACGCTGAAGCATATGTAAATAAAGGGAATGCATTAAGAGCACTAAGTCGATTTGAAGAAGCCGTTAAATGTTATCAACAGTCTTTCTATTTAAATCCAGATAATATTGATACAAAATATAATCTTGGAGTGGCCTACTCTGACCTAAAACAATATAGAGACTCTGCAAGTTACTTAAAAGGAACTGTTACATTACAATCCAATGATAAAAAAAGTTTGAGTCTATATGGCGAGGTATTACTTAACCTTAAGCAATACGATGAAGCTAATAAATACTTAAATGCTTCAATTGATATTGATTCGACAGATGTAAAAACGAGGTTTGCTCGTGGCGTCGTCTATATGAAGCTTAAGCAGTTTAAATTAGCGCTTGATGATTTAACGTATGTTGCTCAAGAAAGACCTAATTTCGAGCAAGTTTACAATAATTTAGGTCTGACTCTGAGAGAGCTTGGGCAGTATGAAAAGGCATTAGCCGCATTTGATGATGCCATACGTTTAGATAGTGAAAGAGGTAAGATATTAAATAATAAAGGATTATTGTTAGTCGATTTACAGCGGTTTGATGAAGCGCTGGATTGTTACGAGCAAGCATTGAAAGCTAAGCCCGATAACTATGATTCGTATTGGAATAAATCACTTTTATATTTGTTAAAAGGTGATTTTAATAAGGGGTGGCCACTATATGAGTACCGCTGGAAAAGCAACGTAAAAGAAAGCTACCGACATTTTAAACAACCACTTTGGCTTGGTGAAGAGTCTATAGCAGGTAAAACAATATTGATTTATCCTGAGCAGGGGTTCGGTGATTATATTCAGTTTTGCCGGTATATCGCTGACATTGAAAAATTAGGTGCCCAAGTGATTTTAGAAGTAAGAGCACCTTTAATACCAGTGATCAAAACGTTAAAGGGTGCTTTTACGATCGTTGAGTCAGGAACGGTCTTGCAAGATTTTGATTATCATTGCCCTATTATGAGCTTGCCGTTAGCTATAAAAACGCAGCTTGATTCAATCCCTGCAAACATTCCTTATTTGTATGCAGATACAGAGAAAGCAAATCATTGGAAAAAGCAATTAGGCAATAAAATAAAACCTAGAGTGGGTTTGGTTTGGTCCGGATCTGTTGAACATGTTAATGATCATCATCGAAGTATGCCATTAGAAAAAATATCCCCTTTATTCTCTTTGCCTTATGCATTTCATGCACTTCAAAATCAAATTAGTGATGATGATTTAAAATTTTTACAAAATGATAGCTTGATTCAATTGCATCAAGCTGAACTTAATGACTTTGCAGATACAGCTGCCTTAATCGAGCAAATGGACTTAGTGATTACAGTAGATACATCAGTGGCGCACCTAGCTGGCGCTATGGGTAAAGAATGTTGGGTTTTACTGGCTAAAGCATATGACTTTCGATGGTTAACCAATAGAACAGATAGTCCTTGGTATCCAACGATGACTTTATTTAAACAGCCAGAATTTAATGACTGGGACAGTGTAATACAAGCATTAAAAGTCAAGTTGGATGAATATTTTAAATAAATATATAGTAATTAAATAATTGAATTTAAAAGGAATTTTTGATGAGTTAAAGATTGTTAAGATACTGCCGTCATAATCGCATGGACTAATTAGTTGGACATAAAATCAAAGTTTAGATACAGATTTAAACTTTATAAATTATGAACCGATAATATTTATATCAGCGATGCAATTAGTCTGTTTAACGCAGCGCTAATTATTGATGAACAAACAGATTGAATTTACAAGGAGTATGATCATGGCAGCAGTATTAGGAACAAACGTAGCATCGATGTTTAACGTGAATGCGTTAAACAAATCTAAAATGGCATTAGATACATCACTAGCACGTCTATCATCAGGCAGTCGTATTAACTCTGCAAAAGATGATGCAACCGGTTTAGTGAGTGCAATTGGTTTTGATTCAAAATTACGTGGTTCTTTACAAGCACAACGTAACGCGAACGAAGGTATTACAAAAGCACAAACCAACGATAGTTATGTTGCTCAAATTACAGAGAACTTACAACGTTTACGTGAGATTGCAGTGCAATTGGGCGGTACAGCAACAGGCACAGAAACAACCGCATTGTTAGCAGAAAATGCACGTATTGCAGGTTTAACAGCCGCGACTGGCGCAGTAGTAGTATCTGCAGATGGCGATACAGTGACTGGTGTTGGTGTAGCCATTGCTACATTAACTGGTGTGTCAGTTGCTAATATTGATACTGACTTAGGCACAGCTGCAACAGCCCGCGCACAATTTGGTGCGGATATGGCAACGTTCCAATCAGCATCAAACAACTTAGGTAACTCAGCAGTGAATATTGCTGCACAGTTAAGTGCGATTATGGATACTGATTATGCAACAGAGTCAGCGAATATGACGAAGAATAACATTCTTCAACAAGCTGGTACTGCGGCGTTATCACAAGCGAATAACGCACCTAACAATATTACGCAGTTGTTACGTTAGACGACTGTTTAATTCTCAAGGCAGTGTTAAAGCTATTAATAAAGCCGACCAATTTTTTGGTCGGCTTTTTTGTTTGTCATGTCATTATTTTTTGAATGCTTAAGTTTCATTTTTATTGATCAAGTTCATGATTATTAATAGTTTATTTATAGTTATCACTCAAGTTTTATCTTTTAATGCCGAAAATAATTAACTAGTAAAATGACTTGAGAAATAAGTTTTTTCATAAACCCTAAATTTTATGATTAGCAAGCCGATAAGGTATATAACAGCTCAATAATTAGGCTGTTAGCAGCACTAATTATGATTAATATATAAGGAGTACAACATGGCAGCAGTATTAGGAACAAACGTAGCATCAATGTTTAACGTGAATGCGTTAAACAAATCTAAAATGGCATTAGATACATCACTAGCACGTCTATCATCAGGCAGTCGTATTAACTCTGCAAAAGATGATGCAACTGGTTTAGTGAGTGCAATTGGTTTTGATTCAAAATTACGTGGCTCATTACAAGCACAACGTAATGCGAACGAAGGTATTACAAAAGCACAAACCAACGATAGTTATGTTGGACAAATTACAGAGAACTTACAACGTTTGCGTGAGATTGCAGTGCAATTGGGCGGTACAGCATCGGGTACAGAAACAACCGCATTATTAGCTGAGAATGCACGTATTGCAGGTTTAACAGCCGCGACTGGCGCAGTAGTAGTATCTGCCGATGGCGCTACAGTGACTGGTGTTGGCGTAGCTATTGCTACATTCGCTGGTGTGACGGTTGGTGATATTGACACTAACTTGACCGCAGCTGCAACAGCCCGTGCACAATTTGGTGCGGATATGGCAACATTCCAATCAGCATCAAACAACTTAGGTAACTCAGCAGTGAATATTGCTGCACAGTTAAGTGCGATTATGGATACTGATTATGCAACAGAGTCAGCGAATATGACGAAGAATAACATTCTTCAACAAGCTGGTACTGCAGCGTTATCACAAGCGAATAACGCACCTAACAATATTACGCAGTTGTTACGTTAAGTTAACATTCTTTAAAAATGCATGCAAAGCTCGACTAGGAAACTAGTCGAGCTTTTTAGCTTTATAAACAGGCATCTCCTTGTTTCGGTATCGTTGCGTTGATCATTCATGCAGCTGTGTACATGCGCTAATATGAAGATTTAAGCTGTTTTCACCTCATTGTTAATGTCTTGAGTAGCTGGTCTGATTGCATACAATGACTCATTGACATTAACCAATCAAGAAATTGAAAAGAAGTAGATTAAACATATTGTTAAATTAATCCTAAAGTTTCATGCTTATTAACCGAAATTACTATTAGAAGGTGATGATATTGGCAACAAGAAATAAATTTTATTTAACACTAAATTTTTTCAACAGTCTGCCGATAGTAAATATAACAGCATTGCAATTAGGTTAAAAAGTCAGTGCTAATGAACGGTTAATTTAAAGGAGTACAACATGGCAGCAGTATTAGGAACAAACGTAGCATCAATGTTTAACGTAAATGCGTTAAACAAATCTAAAATGGCATTAGATACATCACTAGCACGTCTATCATCAGGCAGTCGTATTAACTCTGCAAAAGATGATGCAACTGGTTTAGTGAGTGCAATTGGTTTTGATTCAAAATTACGTGGCTCATTACAAGCACAACGTAATGCGAACGAAGGTATTACAAAAGCACAAACCAACGATAGTTATGTTGGACAAATTACAGAGAATTTACAACGTTTACGTGAGATTGCAGTGCAATTGGGCGGTACAGCAACAGGGACAGAAACAACCGCATTAGTTGCTGAGAATGCACGTATTGCAGGTTTAGTTGCTGCGACTGGCGCAGTTGTGGTTGATGCAGATGGTGGCACGGTAACAGGCGTTGGCACTACTTATACAGCACCAGTTGGTGTAACTGTTACAGCCATTGATGCAAACTTAGTAACTGCTTCAACAGCCCGCGCACAATTTGGTGCGGACATGGCAACATTCCAATCAGCATCAAACAACTTAGGTAACTCAGCAGTGAATATTGCTGCACAGTTGAGTGCGATTATGGACACAGATTATGCAACAGAGTCAGCGAATATGACGAAGAATAACATTCTTCAACAAGCTGGTACTGCGGCGTTATCACAAGCGAATAATGCACCTAACAATATTACGCAGTTGTTACGTTAGACGATGGTTGGGTATTTTAAGTAAAAGAGTAGCCGACCAGAAAATCTGGTCGGTTTTTCGGCAAACGGAGGTTTAATATGTCTATACAAAGTGTGAATGCAGTAGCTGATAGTGGGCTACCTAGTGTTACTAACACCGGTAAGCCTGCGTTGCCACAAGATAAATTACCTGAAATTGAGTTTAAAACCGCTGCAAAGCTTGGGCTTGAAGAACTAAAAAATGCGATTGATGACGCAAATAATCTGTTGGCTTATGTGAGACCTGATATTAAGTTTGTGATTGATGAAGCCACTAAGGATGTGGTCATTATGTTGGTTGAGCCCAGTACAGGGGATGTGATTAATCGTTATCCAACTGAGCAGGCATTGGCAATTAGTAATGCGATTGCTGAGTCACAGGCAAGAGCAGCAGAAAGGCAAGCTGACTTTCAAGGGGCGAGAAATCAATCACTTGGTTTGTTTGTAGAGCAAAGAGTATAAAGGAAAAATTCAATGGCAATTTCAGGGTTAAGTGCTAGCAGTATCGATGTGCAATCAGTTGTCAGCCAGCTGATGGCGGTTGAGCGTAGACCAGTAGATAAGCTGAGTAGTAAATCAGCAGCATATGAAACAAAACTTTCTGTGTTAGCGACGCTTAAAAATGGTATTGCCAAATTTCAAGCTGCGGTTAAAGGGTTGAAAGATACAGGAAGCTTTCAGTCTTTTAGTGCGACATCTTCAGATTCTACGGCTTTAACTTCTTCTGCAGGTAGTAGTGCAAATGCTGGTACTTACTCACTCAATGTCAGTAGTTTGGCTCAGTCTCAACAATTAGTTGCAGCTGGCCAAGCCAGTAGTAGTGCAACGATAGGCGCTGGCACATCAACAACACTTAGCTTTGATCTTGGTACCATTGGTGGAGGCACATTTACTTCTGGCACCTATAGTGGCGCAAGTTTTACATCAAATGGAGCCGGCATTCAAACGGTGACGATTGATAGCACCAATAACACATTAGAAGGTATCCGCGATGCTGTGAATAGCGCAAAAATTGGCGTGACAGCTAGTATTATTAATGATGGTGGTGCATCACCCTATCGTTTAGCTTTTACCTCTACTGCTTCAGGTGTTGATAATAGTATTAGTATTGGCGTCTCTGGGGATGCAGCATTGAGTAGTTTACTTAGTCATGACCCGGCAGGTACACAGAATTTATCAGAAACGTTGACTGCGCAAAATGCAAATTTTACTTTAAATGGTGTAGCGATTACCAAGTCTTCAAATACCGTAACGGATGCCATTGAAGGCGTTACGCTTAATTTGACTAAAGTGACCACAGCACCAGTTAATTTAACCGTAACGAAAGATACGGCAGCGATTAATGAAGCAGCAAATACGTTTATCAAAGAGTACAACGCATTAATGAGTGATCTAAAAAGTTTATCTGCCTACGCTTCAGGTGGTAAGTCTGCAGGTTCTTTAGCTGGTGACCCAGCCGTAAGACAAATGATTACTGAGCTGACAACAATTATTGGCGGTACTGTCTCTGGTGGAGAGTTTGAAACCTTAACAAGTGTCGGGATTACAACTAAACCAGGGGTTGGTTTGGTATTAGATAGCACATTATTTAATAGTGCTATCAATAATAATTTAGATGATCTTGCGAATCTCTTCACTTCTGATGAAGGCTTTGCAACGAAGTTAGATGCTTGGGCATCAACCTCAATTAATATTACGATAACAGCGCGTACAAGCAATATTAATGAAGCAATTAGTAATATTGTCGATGAAATTGATTTGCGTGAAGTTAGATTAGCGAGTCTTGAAAAACGCTATACCACACAGTTTAGTAACCTTAATAGGGTGCTTGCAAGCATGAGTGCGCAACAGACATTTATCAGTCAAGCATTTAGCAACAACAGCAATTCATAACTTGAATTAAATTAGGAATCATTATGTTTGGAAGTCAACAAAATATAAATCAATATAAAAAAGTTAGTCTTGAAACCGGCGTAGAAGCAGCAAACCCTGTTGAGCTTATTGTGATGTTATACGATGGCGCGATTGTCGCTTGTAATGCAGCGATTCCTTTTGTAAAGCAGAATGATTATAAGAACAGAAGTCACTATATATATAAGGCAATCAGGATTATTCAATCTGGATTAAGAATGAGCCTGGATCACGAAGTTGGCGGCGATATTGCAATTAATTTAGATGCCTTATATATCTACATGACCAATCAGTTAGTTAAAGCCAATATTGAGGTTATTGAAGAGCCGATAAAAGAAGTGGTTCGTTTATTGACTGAGTTAAGAGGTGCATGGCAGCAAATTAGTAAGACTGATGCTGCAAAAGTGGCACAGTCTAAAGAGACAATTAAAAAGAATGATATTGCATATATGGAAAAGGTCTGATCATGAGCTACGAAAAAGTATGTACACTATATGAGTCTGTTGCAGAAGTGACAAATCAGATGTTACAGGCAGCACAAAACCAAGATTGGGACGAGCTAGCAGAGCTAGAAGTGACTTGTGCAGATTATGTCGAGCAGATTCGAGATTATGATGAGGTACAACCTGAAGCAGGTGATGCCTATAAGCGTAAGCTGAAGAGCATTAAGGTCATTTTAGCCAACGATAGGGAAATCAGAAACTTAATGGCTCCATGGATGATGAAGCTGAATAATATGTTGAGTAGTGGACATACTAATAACAAAGCAGTGAAGCACTTGCGCATGTAACACGATGGACGCTTATGGATAAATCTAGCAACTTAATGAGTGTTAAGCCCTTGGCTAAAATCAGCCCGCTTACTGCTGTTGCTGGAATTGGGCAGGCTGCCCAAGAACTAGAATCCAGAGCTGAGAATTTAGCAAAACAGCAAGCAGGGCTAGTTGCCAAGATGGCAGAAATGACGCTTAAAGGGCCTTTAGGAAATACTGTATCCACGGCAAATGTTAGCGATACGGCAAAATTTATTGACCAAACGCTTAAGCAAGCGGCAGCGAATGGCATTTCGGAAAAATTCATGGCGCAACAAGTGATTAGTCACCGGCCACACAACCCAGAAATTGTTGCGCAGCAATTGAAAGCGGCCATCAGTAATAGCGGCTTATTTTATGAGTCTCACTTAAAAGCTTTTGTTGAAGGCCACCGTCATTTAAACGCTATAAAACAAGAGCCACAAAATAACCTGCACCAGAATCCGCAATCAATATTGCCACAGCAGTTACATATCCTAGAGCATCAGCGTTTATCATGGCATGGTGAAGTGTGGCCAAATCAAACAATGGATTGGGAAGTTTATTTGCATAATGAACAAGATGATAACGAACGATGGCAGGCTGAGCCAGATGAGACTGCCGCTATCATCGCAAGTGATTTGACATTGCATTTGCCACATTTAGGTAAAGTATCCGCCAAAATTAGCATCAAAAATGGGCGAATGCAGGTTGGGATAGTAGCTGAAGAACACACTTCTCTAGCGTTGTTGAAGGCAAACAAGCCATCGCTAGTCAGTGCAATGACGCGTCATGGACAGCAGCTTGACCAATTGACGGTAACCGCCAATGACTAATGCCTATCCACAGCAACAAGCCGTTGCACTTGCCTATGATGATGTGAGTGACTTTGCGCCGAAAATAGCGGCAAAAGGTCGCGGTTTAGTCGCCGAACAGATTATTGCTAGAGCAAAAGAGAATGGTGTGGCAGTTCACGAATCAAAAGAGCTAGTGGCGATGCTGATGCAAGTTGATTTAGATGATCACATACCACCCGCTTTATATCAGGCGATTGCAGAAATTTTGGCTTGGCTGTATGCCTTGGAGTCTGGACATCCTATTGCAGCACCGCAATTAACATTGCCTGAAAGACTATAAAGCGAGTTAACTGGATTAGCGTTCGTGCTTATACCTGCATATTCATGATGTCTTGATAAGCAGAAACAAGTTTGTTTCTTACTTGTACAGTCGCTTGAAATGCAATATTTGATTTTTGACCCGCTATCATGACATCAGAAAGGCTGACACTGTCGTCCCCGAGAACAAAGTTTTTGCTTAAAGTTTCTGAGGTGCGCTGTGTTTGAT
>JBPOFK010000023.1:0-27540 GCA_051252095.1 Methylophilaceae bacterium | reverse complement strand
ATGCCGTTAAATAACAAAGGGCTAGCCTAAGCTAACCCCTTGTTTTATATGGTACGCCCGAAGAGATTCGAACTCCTTACCCCTTGGTTCGTAGCTAGTTATAATTAAATTTCTATATAAAACCAGTTTGTACTTTATTGAATAACATCGGACAGTAATTTCAATATATTATCAACAAATACAGTAACATATAATACTATATACTTTTCATTAATAGTCCTATACAATCCTAATTAATTCAATCAAAGCCGATTTATGGTGTACCCATGGAGCAGAATAGGATTACATGACTACTAGAAAAGCATCTGCAAAAAGTGGTAAATGGACTGTTAAAGAACTTGAAGCGATTACAGCCGACTGGAAAGGCGATACTGTAAGTGATGGTGGTGGGCTTGTCGGTGAAGTAAGAGTCAATGCTGATGGCGCTATTAAAATTGCCTTTAAATATGGCTTTAAACTAAATGGTAAAAAAGTTTGGCATTACTGCGGTATATATCCAGATAAGTCTCTCGCGGATATTAGAATGTCTCGTGATGATGCAAAGCTTGTTGTTGCTAAAGGTATAGATCCTAGGGTTAAAAAGATAACTGATAAGATTTTAAACAGGGAACAACAACAGGAAGCTATTGATCGAGAATTAAAGAGAAAGTCTGAAAGCCTTACAGTCAAAGATATGATGGATGCGTGGCTTGAGCATGGAGTTAAACGCAAAGATGGCAATAAAGGCATCATTCAATCATTTAATAAACACCTGCTACCTGGTATTGGTGATGTTGAGGTTCGAGCAGTTACAGAACATCATTTAATTAAAATCTACAAAGCGCTTATAAAGCAGGGTAAGAATGTAACTGCTTTTGAACTATCTAAAAATGTGAATCAAATGATTATGTGGGCTGAAAAACGTAAGCCATGGCGCAGGTTGTTGATAGATGGTAACCCAGCCTCTTTAATTGAAATATCTAAATTATTACCACAGAATTTTACCAAGGTTAGAGAAAGAACTTTAAGCACTGATGAAATTAGAAAACTCAATGATATTTTCAATAACTCAACACAAACTTACATTGAATCAAAAAATAAATTTGATACAGAAAGACCTTTAAAGAAAGAGGTCCAAATAGCTATGTGGTTATGCCTTAGCACCTTATGCCGTATCGGTGAGCTACTAATGACTGAATGGCGACATGTTGATTTTGATAATAGAACATGGCTAATTCCAGCAGCCAATACCAAGGGTAGGGTAAAAAACAAAACAGATCACTTGGTTTACTTATCTGATTTTGCGCTAGAAAAATTCAAAGAACTTTTCACATTAACTGGTGAGTCAAAGTGGGCTTTTCCTGCAAGATATACAAACAGTCACGTTTGCGTTAAGTCAGCAAGTAAGCAGATAGGAGATAGACAGTTAAAGTTTTCTAAACGAACGAAAAAACTAAAATATCGAGTAGAAAATAATAGCCTAGTATTGGGTAAAAGAGAGTGGACACCACATGACCTAAGAAGAACTGGTGCCACGATGATGCAAGGTCTTTTAGGTCTTGAAAAAGGACTGCTAGTAACGAACTTATGTTTACATCACAATGTTATAACTGGTTCGGCAAAGCATTATTTATTTGAAACATATGAGGATGAAATGCGTGAAGCATGGCAAAAGCTTGGCAACAGAATAGAGGCGATATTGAATGCTGAGAATCTTATGTCAATAGACATGCAGGCTGCATAGATGAAAACCGTCACTCATGCGGATCATGAGTAAGCGGCAACGCTGATAGCTTTTCTAGGGGTATCAGCGTGGCCTAACCACAACGCAATACTATAGAAGGAGTATTACATCATGGATAACAGCCATTCTACTAAAGGTGCATTTCATAAAAAAGAAGATAAACGTATTTTTTTCAGTAGGGCAGCAAAATACTTTGTAAGCCCTGATGCAAAAGCAACTGATCTATACGATGATGCTACGCTATTGCTAGGCCTCATGCCTGACATGATATACAACATAAGATCCGGATTGGAAACTGAGAATGGTGAGTTAAAGACTGACCCTGAGGTGCTGGTTAAAATGTTATATGCCCTTGAGTGCTTATGTGAACAGGTACAGGGATCGTTATCTGGTATTTCTTATAATGATTTTGTAAATAAAGATCGAACAAAACCAAGTCAATAGTTTGTGTTTATTCTTTCATGCAACTAGAAGCCCCTTGATTGGGGCTTTTTTATAAATAAAAAATTGTGTTTTCCCAAATTATTTGCGTAAAAATAGTCCACAAGGCAACAAAGGAGACTATTGAAATGCAAACAAAGACATTACCTGACACAGGTTTTTTGAGATTACCTCAAGTTTTACAAATTATACCGATATCGAAGTCCGGGTGGTGGGCTGGAGTGAAAAGTGGGAAATATCCTAAATCTATAAAACATGGAGGCGCCACCTTCTGGCGTGCTGAGGATATTCGAGAGCTGATTGAAAAAATTGCGCAGGGATAATTGTGAATATTATCTAAAGCTTGCAAGTGTTTCATGATTAAGTACAAAGGCTAATAAAAGATACAACTGGTTTGACGAAAAAAGGACGATGCTATGCATTATTACCAATTTAACGTAGGGGACTACAGAAGAACGACAGCACACCTTACCCCAATAGAGCATTACATTTACCGCTCATTAATGGACTGGTATTACCTTGATGAAAAGCCGATACCAAATAAAACCCAACTGGTTTTACGTTGGTTATCATTAGGTTTAGACCAAGAAACTCAGCTAGAAAATGTTCTAAATGATTTCTTTATTTTAGAAGATGAAGTATGGAAACAAAGGAGGATTGATAACGCATTAAATGAATATCACGCAAAAGCAGAAACAAATAAAATAAACGGCAAAAAAGGTGGTAGACCAAAAAATCCTAATAAAAACAGTGAAAATAAAACCCAACTAAAACCCAGTGGGTTAACAAACGCTAACCCAAGTGAAAGCGAATTAAACCCTAACCAAGAACCAAGAACCAAAAACCAAGAACTAAATAAAGAGAGTGTAGTAAATAACCCACCAATGCTCGCAGGTTTGATTTGTAAAAAACTTCACGAAATAGGGTTTTCAGGTGTTAATCCGTCTAATCCGAAATTTATCAGAATGCTAAATGCAGGAGCAACTGAGCGTGAATTTATTGACAAAGCAACAACAATCATTGATTCATCTAAACGTACGTTTGCGTATTTACTTGGTGCTGTTGAAGGTGCAAGAAGAGATGCAGAAAATTCGAGTGTTATAAAAGGAGATTTCGGTAATAAATATCCTGTTTGGTATGTACATGCATCAGGTATTGAGGCCAAAGCTAGAGAAATCGGCTTAGATATGGACTTGGCGTTTCCCTATTTGAAGCAAAAAGTATACAAACATTTCAAAGTTACCGAAGCCATGGTCAATAAAGCACGCGCAGATTTTGATGGGAAAAGAGCATGATTTTAGTTATATAAGACATATCGATCTTAATAGAGGATGAGTAAAATGGAATCAATAAAAAGTACAAACTCCGATGAGGGAGTTGAAGAATTTTTAGTGTTTATTACATTTTGCAGAATATTTGGTATGGATCACCTGGTTGATAAACTCGATGAGCAAAATAGAAAACTCAAATCAGCTATGAATGATTTTGAAGAAACAATAAAAGAGATTGAAAGTGAAATAATTAAAATGGAGACTTTACTGTCAGAAGGTAAGTTGGATGAGGTTAGCAAACAGAAAATGCAAATGGCGCATCAGCTTCTAGATGATGAACGCAACAAGCTCAAATCTAAGCCACTTCACTAATCATCTTACACTCACTTACACGATGGCAAGACTTAAACAACATGTTAAGTTATTCATAGTTCAGCGTCTGGCTTGGTTCGATACTGCATCTGAAGTTGCTGTAGCAGTAAAAGAAGAGTTCGGTATAGATCTTGACCGTGGCCATGTAGGATTCTATGACCCAACCTCCCATAAAGGAAGAGAACTTGGAGCTAATCTGAAAGAGTACTTCTACAACTCTAGAAAGAATTTTCTTGATAACTTTTACGAGACACCAATTGCTAATAAATCTGTACGAGTAAGAGAGTTGGAAAAGCTTTATTTAAAAGCCGTTAAATCAGGAAATGCTATATTAGCCAAAAAGCTACTGGAACAAGTAGCTAAAGAAGAAGGTGGTTTATTTACCAATAAAGTTAACTTGAGTAGCGATTCAAAAACACCATGGTTTGATTTTTACCAACAAATCTGTGGAACATCTATACCAGTTGTACATGATATTGAAGGTGAATATGAAGAAGTTGAGAAGGTTACAACAAAGCCCAAGAAAACTGAGGTAATAACAAAGAGAAAATTAATAAGTCGTGATTAAGTTGCCTTGAATATAGTAATAAGTTTTTTAAAAGAGTTTTTGATTTTAAGCGATATTTCATGTCGAAATTGATTGAGGTTTAGTGAATAAATAGCAATTAATTGATTCATCCCTCTTTGGATACTAAACCACCACTGGTGGTTGAAAGAAACCTAATTGAGAACTATTCCATTTATAATATTCTAAATTTATTAATGAATTCATATAGTTAATATTTTTCTTAATTTAGCACAGTTATTGCTTGCTTTAAATACACAAAAATAATTCTGTGAGGTAAAGTTAAATGCAACATGCTGTCACAATTAACCAAACTATAGCGCGTGATTTTTACTTAGAGCATAACAAATGGCTGAATGGATGGTTGCGCAAAAAAATGTCTTGTGTTTTTGACGCATCAGATATTGCGCAAGATACTATGATTAAGGTCATTTATCATCAAGAGCTGACCAATATTGAGGAACCTCGGGCTTACCTCACTACAACAGCTACTAGACTTATCATTGATTTAGTACGTAAACGTAATTTAGAAGCTGCCTATGTCGAGGCATTGAGTTACCAGCAGAGTGAAGTTGCCGCATCGCCCGACTGTATTAGTGAGGCGATAGAAACACTCAATGAAATTGCAAAAATGTTAGAAGGGTTGCCTGAAAAAGTTTATCGTGCCTTTTTAATGTGTCGATTAGAGGGGCTTACCTATGAGGCAATTGGTGAGCAGCTTGGTGTTTCAGCAAGTATGGTTAAGCAATATATAGCTAAGGCTATGCTGCATTGCTACCAAGTTATATATGAAGATGGCGCAGCGCGTTAAATTACTGAAAACGCAATATGGAAAAGGTATTTACACAAGTTCCACAGAGTATTGTAGAGCAGGCCATATCATGGTATCTGCAAATCAATGCAGCCCAAACAGATTCTGACTTAAAAGCCAAATTTGATGAGTGGATTTCACAAGATGCCTCACATGCAAAGGCGTATGAAAGAATAGAAAAGATATTCCGACCACTAGATGGTGTTGATGCAAAAGCTGCAGGAAAAAGTATTGCCTCTGTCTTAAAGACAGACCATAAGTTAACTAAACGTAAAAATATACATGGTATTGCCTTCAGCATTATCTTGCTAATAGCCACATACATAGGTTTACAAACATCACCAGCTAAAGTGGTGATGGCAGACAATAAAACTGAGATTGGTGAAATTAAAACAATCGTTTTACCAGATCAAAGTAAGCTCACTATGAACACTAATACTGCGTTGGATGTAGCGTTCGACCAACAGCAGCGCATTATCAAATTGTATAAAGGTGAAGTGTTTGTCGATGTAAGCAAAGATGCTTCCAGACCATTCCTCGTGATAACTGAGCATGGGGATGCAGAAGCACTCGGAACACAATTTAACGTAAATCTGGAAAATGGTTCAACCCATATCGCGATGATTGAATCAAAGGTCAAAGCATGTAATCAACCTTCAGCTTTCAGTCATCTCTTTTCTAATGCATCCCACAGAAAATGCACCGTATTGTACCCAGGACAGGGCATCAATATTACTAATGACTCCATAGGTAATGTAAGTGATGTAGATGTGAACACTATTTCTGGTTGGGTAAATGGCTCAATTGTTATTGATAATCAGCCATTGCCAACCGTATTAGCACAACTGCAACGCTATAGCCAAGCCGAAATAATTTTTTCAATTGACGAGCTCAACCATATTAAAGTATCTGGGGTTCTGCCTGTTAATAATATTCCACATGCATTTGAAATACTAGCAAATCAATTTAACTTGCAAATTAATCAAGTCGATTTAGATACTATTCAGATTAGTTCTCAATAACGATTGGGAAAAACTCCCGATTTTTATCATTTCTAAGTAATTACTGTCTATCAGCACTTTTCGTTCGTCAACCTTTGTATAAGACCAATAACTTTATATAAAAGAGATAAATATGAGGAACGATAAGTGCAAAACAAGCCATATCAAAAACTGATACTCGGGGGAGTGTTGCTTTCATTGGGGCAACTTAACTGTGCAGCTGAAACATTGATGAGCACAGATGCAAAAGAGCTTTATCAGTTAGATCAAAAAAGTCTTAATTACAATATTTACGCAGGGACGTTAACGCAAGCACTTAATCAGTATGCACAAAAAGCAGGGGTGACTTTGGTGTTTGACCCGCAATTGACGCAAGGCAAAGTCAGCAACGGGTTGAAAGGTCAATATAGCATCACGGAAGGCTTTAAAGCATTATTGCAAGGGACTGGTCTTGTAGTCGTCAATAATGATCAAGGCGAGTTTACACTAGTAAAAGCAGCCCAAGCACAAGAAAATAAAGAAACAAATCTAAACTTAGAAGAAGTGCAAGTCCGCGCTAAGCGCTTCTATGAAATTGGTCCTCTACCTGGTCTTGGTCTCACCAAAGAAGAAATCCCTGGCAATGTACAAAGCATCACGGCCAAAGAAATTAAAGAATCCCATTCATTAAGTATTACCGATTTAATGAATAAGAAATTGCAGTCAGTCAACGTCAATGACTATCAAGGCAACCCGTTTCAGATGGATGTGCAATATCGTGGCTTTACTGCCGGCCCGCAAATTGGTACTCCACAAGGTTTATCTGTCTTTTTTGACGGTATTCGCGTTAATGAACCGTTTGGTGATGTCGTCAATTGGGACATGATTCCTATGAATGCGTTAGCTGGCGTTGATGTTTTTCCTGGCTCAAATCCTATCTTTGGTTTGGGTACATTAGGTGGTGCTTTTGCACTAAAAACAAAAGATGGCTTTAATAATAATGGGGCTAATGCAGAAGTGTTGGCAGGCTCATTTGGACGTAAACAGTTACAGGTTGATGGTGGCTGGAACAATGGTGTTATTGCCTTGTTCGGTGCAGGGAATTTCTTTCTGGAAGATGGCTGGCGTGAGAACTCACCAAGTGAAGTCAATCAATTTTTTGGTAAAGCCAGTTACCGTGGGGATAAGCTTGACCTTAGTTTAAGTACCTTACTTGTCGGTAACGATTTAGTTGGCAACGGTTTAATCCCTAGTGAAGAGTATGCACGAAATCGAAATGGCGTATTTACTAGCCCTGATACCACTAAGAATAGACTCCAACAATTTCAGCTATCGGGGAGCTATTTTGTTAATGATAACTTTACGATTACCGCACAAGCCTACCGACGTAATAGCAAGCGTAAATCGCTTGGCGCAGATGTCTATACCGAACATCAGGAAGGATTTTTCCGTCGGGCACTGGCGCCAGGCGAGCAGTTCACCTGTTTATTCAACAGTACTAATGAATATGGTTTGCCCGATTATTATGTATTGGATGCGCCGAATGGGGATATTTTTAGTACGCCTTTCGTGCAGGATCTTTTTATCAACGGCACCCCTAACCTTTCGCTGCTGAGTTTTAATGCTGAGCTGCCAGATTATTATGTAGACTATGCCAAAACTCTATTTGATGTTTGGAAAAATTATCGTCAGGCTCTTTTGTTTAGTCCTCAGGCAGGGCAGTCTCCTGAACTTCCACCTGGTGGAATAGAGCCCTACTCTAACGGTGAAACTTCCTACTTTGCGAACTGGAATGGGCCAGCGTTTGATTCAACTCCAGAGGGTCAGCTGGAACCGTTTAGCGCCATATTTTTACCTAATTACTATTACACACCAGATGGGGTAAAACATCAGTTGCTTATCATTAATCCCAACAATGGAGACGACTGTATAGGTGGTGATCCAGTATTAGCAGGAACTGCCGACGGTGGTACATTGTCGGTACTTGACCCCAATACCAATAGTCCGCTCACTGTAGATGGGGCCGCATCTTTAGATGGAATGCAGCCTGGTGTGGTTGAAGGCACCCCAACTGCCGTGCTGACCAACAATGATATTGATCAGATTACCGATGGTGCTTCTGTGCAGTTCAACTGGAACTATCCCAAGCACAAGTTTATGATAGGTGCCTCAATCGATGCGCCCAGTGCTACCTACGAAAGCGGTCAGCGATTAGGGTTGTTTGATGCAGAGCGCAATGCATTTCTGGCACCGGATCAGATTCGTGATCAGTACGCCGCAGCTGATCTAGAAATTAGCAATAATAACTTCGATGGTAGTCAGGTTACCAAAAGCATCTACGCCAGTGAGACTTGGAGTCCAATTGAGACCTTACATATCACTGGATCTGCGCGCTACAACGAAACGCACGGCAAAAATAAAATTGCCTCCCGCACTTTTGGGTCACGCGTTTTTGACTTAACTCAGCTAGAGAGTGTGCCTGACAATATGAATATTTGTGACAACGGTGTTTGCCCCTCTACTGGCTATCATCTGCCCGATGTCAGTAATTTGCTTAACGCACCTGAGAAAGAAAAATTTAGCTACTACTCTCTTAACCCTTCATTGGGCGTTAGTTGGCAAGCAAAAGAAAGCCTTAATCTTTATGCTAACTGGGCACAAGGAACGCGTACACCATCCGTCATCGAACTTGGATGTGCATTTGACGATACACCCGTCAATATTGGTACAGTTCAGGATCCGAGATATATTGCTAAAAGTTTGCAGGAAAATCGTGCATGTTCATTACCTTCTACACTTTCTGGCGATCCGCCATTGCCGCAAGTTAAGGCGAATACTTTCGATATTGGTATGCGTGGTCAATGGGGTGAGAATACTATATGGAATATAGGGGCTTACCAGACTGATCTTAGAGACGATATTTATCTAATCTCCTTTCCTGGTAATCGCAGTTTCTTCTCCAGCATCGGTGATACACGTCGCCGCGGTATTGAGGCTGGCATTACCACAGTTATCGGTAAATTTCAGCTCGGGCTGAATTATGCGCTGACGGACGCTACTTTTGAAGAAAGTTTCATGATGGCATCTAACGACAACAGTAGTTCTGTGGATGAGAATTTTGAAACCTCACGCTATGGCCGCAGGATACAGGTTAGCCCTGGCGACACGATGCCTGGCGTATCGCGGCATAACCTTAATGCTACTTTAAACTACGAGGTTACCCCAGCTTGGCAAGTGGGTTTGACGGCCATCGCACACTCTAAGTCTTATGTGCGCGGTAATGAGAATAATAAACACCAAAAAGGTGTGACTCTTGTTGACACATTTGACACTGCAGGTGGACAAAAGAGTGTAGCAAGAAAGCCGACCGACAATCCAGGTAGCATCCCTGGATATTTCACCTTTAATTTCCAAACTAGTTATAAGCTGACGCCAGAATGGACATTAGGCTTGCTGGTAAACAACCTCTTCGACAAAGAGTATTTTAGTGCAGGGCGGTTAGGAAGAAATCCGTTCTCTCCATCAGTCTATGGAGCGATTGGTCCTGATGGTTATAACCACAACTCCGCTGACTGGCTTAGCACTAACTTCATTGCGCCTGGTGCTCCTCGAGGCGCGTGGATTAGCTTGCGCTATGAGTTTAAGCCAGACAGATAAAACGATGTGGATAAATGAAAACGTGTATTTTAAGATTGTAAATTGAGGTTGCAGATAGAGCACCTATGGCCACCTTTAAAAATTCAACCGAATCAATTTAAGAACTCACAAGGCACTTGAACGGATTTGGGGAATTGGTGATGCAGGCAGCCACAAATGCTTGCCTATTTTAGATGAATGGAGAATAAAAATGAAGCAAATTACACTGAAATTAGCAGTTATAAGTGCATTAAGTATGTCATCAGCGCATGTTATGGCGGATTGGGTGACATTGTCACCGACTGGTTATGCGGTTGCGGCGGGTTATAATTACTCGGGTTCACCAGCAGGTACCACCGCTTATACAATCTGTAACCCGACGGGAGACTTTGGTTCTTCACCTACTACTGATGCGGTAAATACAGCTGATGCTTGCTATGTAGTAACAACGAATGAGGCTTTCTCACCTGACTCTACCTATACTGGCGCTGCTAGATTCCCTATCGCTTCGGCTAATCGACCTATCATCGTCAACAATACTTATACTGGTGGTGTTAACAAAACCATCGGCAATATGCAGGAATATGTGTGGCGAAAATCAACAGGAGGTGGAAACTTCGAATGTATTTATGGTGCGAAAATCACCATGATCTCGGCGGCAAGTGCGGACTATTTGCCAGTAGCTGGCACGCAATATTTTGAATCCAATGACTTTGCTCGCGGGGGATTCGGTGGGAGCGCAGTAGACATTGGCTACTGGAGAGCATCGTCAACGGCATCAAATGTTTACCGCGCTGGTTACACTTATAGTGCAGTGCAGCATAGGGCTAGTTCTGTTGTACCTGAATTTGCAGAGCTACCTTTAACCACACCTGCATTCACTGGCTCCATTAATGGCGTGGACTCTTGGCCGCAATCAACAGTGCCAGCTGCAGCGCAACAGTCTGCTTCAATCAACACCAATTGGATAGATTTCACTAGTGATGTGAATGTCCTTGATGACGATGGTAGTAGCAAAGCGGCATCAAGCATGTTTTATATCAGGACCGCATGTACATCTGCTACACCGGCGGCGCTAGCAAATTCTGTACGTGTGCGCCAAACATTCCAAGAGCTGAATGGCGATGGTACTGAAGAGAACCGCTTTATTGAGGCGACTCTTTCTGGGTTTGCTCCAGCAGGTGGATCTATAGGTGCTGGAGAGGCACATACGGATCCCTATTAATCACTCGATGTTTTACATGGTTTAGTGAAGATAAGGGTGGAAACAATTTTCCACCCTGCTATTGAACGTGAGTAGTTCCATTCAATGGCTAACAATCTTCAATACCTTGCATTAATTAGAAAATGAAGTTTATTACGTGGGGCTTGCCCCACTCAATAAGGAGAACAAGATGGCTACTAAAATTTTTAATTCAACAGAAATTTCTTATACAGGAACAAGTAGTTCTGATTTGATTATCGGTAATGATTTGGATAACACGATTGATGGCGGAAGCGGTAATGACATCATTTATGGTAACGGTGGGAACGATTATATTACTGGCGGACTTGGCAATGATATATTAGCAGGGGGAGATGGCGACGATATTATTATTACTGGGGATGGTACAACAAATACAGGGAATAATATTATTGATGGGGGCTCAGGCAATGATTTTATTGTTGCTGGTTCAGGCAATGATGTTATTTCTGGTGGCAACGGAGATGACTTAATTATTGCTGGTGACGGTCATAATATCGTTGATGGTGGTTCAGGCAATGACAATATATTTGGCGGTGAGGAAGCCGATATCCTTTCTGGTGGCGATGGCGATGATTTTATTTTAGGTGGGAACGGAGATGATATTCTAAGTGGTGGGGAAGGCGGTGACTATATTGAAGGCGGCGGTAGTACTTTAGGCGATGAAACTGTCACGGGTAATCTTTACTTAGCTTCTTCCGACGATGTGTTGATTGGTGGTGATGGCAATGACACTTTCAAGGTTGGCAACGAATTAGAATCTGAAGGAAAAACAATTATTCAAAGTGGTGTTTCAGGCTTAGATAATGCAGGGAATGAAGCAAGGTATGTCGATGTATCTGAGCTTGAAGAAGGTGAGGAAGAAGAAGGGGAGGATGAGGAAGAAGAACTTATTGTATTGGATACTGTGACAGGTGAGTATGTAGAGATCGAAGATATTGAGCAAGCGCAGGAAATTGAAACCGACGTGCGTCTTAATATTGCTTACCGTCCAGGATCCTCTTCTGAAGTTAATACTGCTGCAACTAGCATCGCAGGCTATAACGCTGTGGACACGCTCTACTTCACAGAGTCAGGAGAGTTTGAAAGTATTGATTTTAGAGGTGTTGAGCGAATTGAATTGGCCAGTGGCGTCAATATTACACTTGAAGCTGAGCAATTGGAAAATAATGGTGAGTCATTAAGTTTAGGCTTTTTAAATCCTGGTGCCCATATTTATGGTGTTGCTGGTGGTCCTGCTGAGTCTGTCACGATTGAGCTTGAGTATGAAGAGGCGGAGTTTGAACCAGATGATGACATCGTTGGAGCTGAGGAAGTGGAATATGATGCGGCTGAATTTTCAGTTGAAGAATATTCAGTTGCTAATCTCTTCCATAATGTAGACATTGTTTACGATGCTAGCGAAGGAGAAGCTGGCAGTTTTACCCGTGTAGACGGGGGTAATGAAACAGCTGGTGCGAGCGAAACAGTGCTAGGTAGTGAAGGTGTTGATTATGGCACGATGCATTCAGGCGATGACACTTATTACGGTAACGATGGTAATGATGTGTTAGTTGGTCAAAGCGGTGCTGATAGCTTGTATGGTGAAGACGGCGATGATATTTTTGAAATCGGCGGCTTTGGTACTGGTGTTTCAGGTACGACTTCAGCTGCAGATGATGGTAACCAAGAGTGGATTGCGACTGGCGCTAAACACGATTTGATCGTGGGTGGTGACGGCGTTGATACTTTACGAGTGACCACTGGTATTGGCGCTAACAATGCAAGCAACGGTACGGTTGAGCTGAATGATGCTAACTTCCAAAGCATGGAAGTGGTACAAGTCGGTGCAACTGTTGACCAGTTGAATGTAGAAAACGATGCCATCCAAATGCTCAACGATCATTATTATCATGCTGCAAATAGTTCTGTTGCAGATCTTTCAAATACCTTAGGTAATAACAGTGGCACAATTAACAATGTGGTGATTGATGCTTCTGGTGTGACTGCTAATGGTTTGCGCTTTGAAGGTAATGCAGACGAGCAAACATTTATCGGTACGACAAAAGACGATGTCTTTGTTGGTAACAGTGGCGATGATGTATTAACTGGCGGTGCTGGTGCAGATACTTTTGTATTTGGTAAAGTATATGAGCAAGTAGTGACAGGTGATGATGATACTGTACAAACTTATACGGACACTGCATTTGATTTGACTGGTATTGATTTCATCACTGACTTTACATCTGGTACTGACAAGATTGCATTTAATATTGATCAGTTTAGTTCACTGACTGCTGGTAGCTTTACAGCGGGTAATTTGGTGAGTGGCTCAGGTGCTGTTGCTGGTGATGCAGATGATTACTTGTTGTATGACACTGCAACCAATGCATTAAGTTACGATGCAGATGGTAACGGTGCAGGTGCTGCGGTGCAAATTGCAACACTTGATGGTGTGAGTACGTTTGTAGCCACTGATGTTGAGGTGTTTGCATAGCATTAATGAAGGGAATGAATCCGATTCAGGATTTATTCCCTTTTTTATTTTTTCAACATAATGTGAAATGGGCTGAAATGATATATCCAAATAGATTATCTTTTCATATTAATCAGATGAGTACACTTAAAAGCGGAAATACACAAACATCACATTACATTCAACGAGGATTTACGCTGCTTGAACTGTTGGTGGTGATGGTCATCATTGGTTTGCTGGCAGGCTATGTCGGGCCAAAGTATTTTGCGCAAATTGGAAAATCAGAAGTAAAAACTGCTAAGGCGCAAATGGATGCGTTAAGCAAGGCATTGGATCAATATCGGTTAGATGTTGGACATTACCCAAGCACAGAAGACGGCTTGAAAGCCTTAAATACGATGCCAAATAATGAACGAAAATGGCAAGGGCCGTATTTAAAAAAACGCGTACCAAATGATCCTTGGGATAAGCCGTATCAATACCAAATGCCAGGGGCATATAGTGAATTTGATTTATGGTCCTTTGGCAGTGATAGCGCTAGTGGCGGTCAGGGTACTGCTGCAGATATTCTGAATTGGGAATAAGTTTCTCACGTAATGAAATACACATTGAAAATAGCACAAGGTGACGTTGTGAATATGCTTGCAATTGAAGCAAATGATGCGCTGCAAGCACGTGTGATGGCAGAGGCTGAAGGCCATCATGTGCTATCGGTAAAGAGTGATAAGCGCACAACTTTGAATTTTCGACTTTCTCACTTTGCGCATCCAAAATTCAATGTCATGTTATTTAGCCAGGAGTTATTGGCTTTGATTGAGTCTGGATTAAGTTTGATTGAATCAATAGAGGCATTGGCTGAAAAAGAAATGCAGACAGAATCGAAAGCTGTTTTGACTCAGATTAAAACAGCCTTGTTAGAAGGGCAGCCACTTTCTCATGCATTAGAAAAAGCACCACATGTCTTTACAGATCTTTATGTGGCATTGATTCGTGCCAGTGAGCGTACTGGAGATATGGAAAAAGCATTAAGTCGGCATGTGGTTTATCAGACGCAAGTGGATGCAATGAAAAAGAAGATCATATCAGCTTCCATTTACCCGTTACTGTTAGTCGTGGTCGGTGGTTTGGTGGTGTTGTTTTTATTAGGGTACGTTGTCCCAAAATTTAGCGTGATTTATGAAAGCACAAATACAGATTTGCCTTGGATGTCTCAGGTTTTACTTAGTTGGGGTCGCCTTTTACATGAACATGGACGCGAAACTTTTACTGTATTTATTGGCGTGGGGAGCCTACTGGTATACGGCATTACACGTCCAATTGTACGTAGTAGCATTATGGCTAAAGTTTGGAAAATACCTGCATTAGGTGAAACGATGCGTATTTATCAATTGGCTAGGTTTTACCGCACGTTGAGCATGTTGCTACGTGGAGGAATCCCTTTAATTACAGCAATGAATATGGTGTCTTCATTATTACAGCCTTTGTTGCGGAGCAAGTTGGCAGCTGTGATGTACGATGTAAAAGAAGGGAAGCCTTTATCTACTGCGATGGAGCAATATGGCATGACGACTTCGATTTCTGTTCGTATGTTGCGTGTGGGTGAGCGTACGGGGCAGATGGGGGAAATGATGGAGCGTATTGGTGCTTTTTATGATGATGAAATTGCACGCGCAGTCGAGTGGTTTACTAAGTTATTAGAACCCGTATTGATGATAGTCATCGGGTTAATTGTCGGCTTGGTTGTGGTGTTGATGTATATGCCCATTTTTGAATTGGCGGGAAGCATACAATGAATTTGCCGCACCCAAAACAATGGTTAAATACGCCAGTGGAAATTGAAGCTGTGATTACTTTAGATCAGTTGAATCAAGCAAAAACACTTGCGGCTCAAACAAAGCAACCTTTATTGAATATATTGCAAGACGCGGTTGATCTGGCGCCAGAAGTATTTATTCAAGCGTTAGGTCGATTAATGCAATATCCGGCACTAACGATTGCGGAGCTATATGCTTTACAACCCGACTTCGAACTATTGTCTTTTACCCAAGCCCAAAAGTTGAATTGTGTTGCTGTGCGCGATGAGCAACACAACTTGTACTTGGTGCATTCAAATCCTTTCGATTTGTATTTGCAAAGTAAGCTAGATTTGGTCGTTGCTGAGCCTGTTATTTGGCTATTGGCCCAAGCTGAAGATTTGTCAGTCTACTTGTCTCATCATGAAGAAAATATGCGTGCTTTAGTCGAGGTGATGCCTAGTCAGAGTGATGGTGAGGTTGCTGAGAACGGTATAGAAGACATTTCATTACGCTCTATCAGTGAAGACACTAGTCCAGTTGTCAAGTTTGTACGCTCTACTTTATACGACGCACTAAAAGTCGGCGCCAGTGACATTCATCTGGAAACAGCACCGCAAAGTTTATATGTGAAATATCGTATTGATGGTGTATTAAGCCAAGTTGGCAGTATGAAAGGTGTGGCGCAGGCGGAGCAGGTGATCTCGCGAATCAAGGTAATGTCAGAGCTAGATATTGCAGAACGCCGTATTCCACAAGACGGGCGTTTTAAAGTCCTGGTGTTAGGAAGAGAAGTCGATTTACGCGTTTCCATTATGCCAAGTGTTTTTGGTGAGGATGCTGTGCTACGGGTGCTAGATAGAAAAGCATTGAGTGAAGAGGCAGAGGGCCTGAGTTTGGAAACGCTGGGATTTGCGCCTGATATTATGGCGCGGTTTCGCTTGTTGGCAGAGGAGCCATATGGCATGTTGTTGGTAACTGGCCCTACGGGTAGCGGTAAAACAACGACTTTATACGGCATTATTTCCGAAATCAACCATGGTGCTGACAAGATTATCACCATTGAAGATCCTGTTGAGTATCAATTGCCAGGTGTATTACAAATTCCCGTCAATGAGAAAAAAGGACTCACCTTTGCACGAGGGTTGCGCTCTATTCTAAGACATGATCCAGACAAAATCATGGTAGGAGAGATTCGTGATAACGAAACGGCACAAATCGCCGTGCAGTCAGCGTTGACTGGGCATTTGGTGCTCACTACTGTACATGCCAATAATGTATTTGATGTGATTGGTCGGTTTACTAATATGGGGGTTGACCCCTACAACTTTGTCTCTGCCATGAATGGTATTTTAGCGCAGCGCTTGGTGCGTATAAATTGTCCGTATTGTTCGGTTGATGATACGCCTGATGATGATTTAGTGAAAAAGTCTGGTTTAACGCAGGAAAAAATCATTGGTTTTAATTTTAAAAAAGGCAGAGGCTGTGGGCAATGCCATGGACTCGGTTACAAGGGACGTAAAGCGATTGCTGAGTTGCTCTGTTTTAACGATGTCATTCGAGAGTTAATTGTGACACGAGAGCCCGTACGTAGGATAAAAGAGGCTGCGCGAGAAAACGGGACTAGCTCTATGCGGGAAGCGGCATTGATGTTGGTGAAAAATGGAGAGACTACGTTAGAGGAGATTAATCGTGTTACCACCTTGGCTTAGCCCAATCAAAGATGAGTTACATATTTTGATTCGACCGCAGAGCTTTGTTTTAAAGCGGTTTAAGGGATTTCGTGGCTTTAAATTAACGCAAGTAGATCAACATGCCATGTCGCTAAGTAATGATATTGCTAAGGATTACATTGATATTGAAGGCAATCATCTGGCTGCGCATTTGGAACGTGTACTTAATAATAAGCGTTGGCAAGCATCTAGCGCGAAATTAATATTATCCAGCTATTTTGTCCGTTATATGGTTATCCCATGGAATGCAGAAATTACAACGGATGAAGAGTTTCAGGCTTATTTGAATCATCAGTTTATCAGTGTTTTCGGAGAAACCATCCGCCATTGGAATAAGAGTTATAACAAAGCTGAATATGGATGCAACACCTTAGCCAGCGCTGTGCATAATCTGTTTTTACAAACTGCACATCATATATTTAAAGCTGCGCATATCAAGCTTGAGTCTGTACACCCGCAATTGATGTCAATCGCTAATCAAGCGCGTAAGGTTGTTAATGAAAAGCGACTTTTACAAAGCTTCTGGATAACTAGCATCGCAGACGGTCGAGTTTGTTTATCTTTATTGATGGATGGTGAATGGTGTTTTGTTAAAAATCTACAGGCAGAGACAGATGTAGTTATGCAAATTGAGAAGATGATTCAACGGGAAGAGTTGCTGAATGTGACTCTTGCACAAGCAGCAAGAAAGTCCAGAAAGTTACCAATGATTCTATACTGGGTTGATTCATCAGATGATGAAGATATAACAATAAATGGTTGTCGCATTATAAAGTTGAAAACACCAAAGGTGTTTGGACGTCAGGATATTGATATTCATTCAGTGAGGTTAAGTGTGACATGAAACCAATCAACTTAACGCATACCTTACACCAACCGCAGAAGCATAGATTTACGATTATGCTGTTCTATATTGGGCTGCTTGTGTTCACAGTCAGCATGGCTTTTCTACTGAACTCCAATAATAAACTAGCTGCTTTAGAGCGTCAGAAAGAGGAGCAGTTGATCTTGTCGAAAGTCACTGAAAAGCCCAAGCTAAATGATCAGCAGCTTGCAGAGCTAAGTGCAGTCAATACTGCAATACGGAATCTTGTAAGACCATGGCCGATTTTATTTAAGGGACTGGAAAGTGCAAGATTGGATGGCATTAATCTCCTATCTGTGGAGCCGAATGTTAAAAACCAGACTTTTCATATTACTGCAGTGGCTTTTTCTATTGATAGTATGGAGGCATATATCAAAAGGCTTAATCAGCAAGAGATGTCTCAACTTGTAAATCTAGTTTCAATACAAGCTCTGCAAGTTGAAGGCCAAGATGCCATGCAATTTGAATTGTTATTAAAGTGGTAACGAGATAGAGCGTAAAGATATGTTAGGTAAAAAAATACCATGGATAAGTTATCAAGTTCGTCAATTCGGTTGGCAGGGGCAATCGGGACTGCTTTTGTTGCTAGCCGCTATTTTTTTATTAATCTTGATTCAGTCTAATATCAAGGAAGCAGAGTTACTTAGACTATCCATAAATAATTTGCAAACTCATAAACAAAACCAAGGAAACAAAAAAGCAACAAGTGGAGATGTCGCTAAGCGTTTTTATGCAGTATTACCTGCTCAGAAAGAACTTAATCAAAAGGTGGCTGAAATTTTATACGCTGCTGAAAATAATGGATTGACACTCACTCGAACAGATTACGTTGAGCGCACTATTCCTCAAACCATGATGGTCCAATATCAAATCAGGCTGCCTTTGGTTGGAAGTTATCCAACCATTAGAGAATTCATCACGGACGTGATGAACACGCAACCAAGTATCGCGTTAAACAACGTTAGCTTTCATCGAGAAGTACTAGGTAACGATGTAGTAGATGCCAATGTTGAATTTATTCTATATACGAAAACAGGTAACTATTAGATGCAGCATCTTAAAGATTATGGGGTGTGGTTAGGATTGGTGATCACTTTACTATTGGTTTATGTTGTTGACCAACAAGAGGGTGAAGACGATCTTCTTGTAAGTCAGCAAAAAAGTAAAAGGTTAATCAATACATCAGGCTTGCAAGTAGATGTGTCAACAGACAATGAACGCCTTTTGTTAAGAAAACGGATTGTAGATAAGCCAATTAACTTGTTTTCTGTTTCACACAACGTTCAGGTTGAACAGATGTATGAATATTTGCCAAGTGAGCCTGAAACGCCAGTGAGTCCATATCGGTATGTAGGAAAACTGGTTGAAGGTGAAGAAGTTATTGTTTTTCTCACTGATGGAAGAAAGAACTATTCAGCGAGAAGCGGAGATATATTGGATGAGAATTGGAAAGTTAAATTTATTCATCCACCAGAGATGGTTCTTCAATTTTTACCATTAAATACGCAGGTCAGTGTTCAAGTAGGGGCACTTTTTTGAGATTATTCAATATTTTTTATATAGAGAAATGTGCTGTACTGCTTTTTGGTTTTCTTTATTTGCAAAGCTGTACCTTGATGCAATCACATAATGAGAATCGGCAAATCAACCAAGAGTATATTTCGGCAAAACAGTTAATTGCACATGGCCGATTAGAAGAAGGCTTTAATAAACTTCAAACATTGACCGAACAGTATCCAAATAATCCTCAATTCAGAAATGCGCTCAAGATGCAGCAGGATTTAAAAATAGCAAAATTGATTGAGACTGCTGAAATGGCTCTTCATAAAAAGTTGCCACTTGAAGCAGAAAGTATTTTTCAAGAAGTATTATCAATTTTACCCAAGAATCAGAGAGCGCTAGACGGCCTAAAAAAGGTCAAAATTTTACAAAAGCACACAACGTTGATGCTAGACGCAAGACAGGCATTCGACAACAACGAATTTGATCGTGCGCGATTGTTAGTGCGTGGAGTATTAGCTGAGGATTCAGGCAACCAAGAGGCTCAAAGATTATTTGAAGAGCTAGATGCTGAGGCTATCAATAAAATCAATACTGTGCCTAAAATTAAAACAGCATTTAAAAAGTTAGTTAGCCTTGAGTTTAACAATGTGCCCATCAAGTCAGTATTTGAATATATTGGCAAAGCCGGACAATTAAACTTTTCTTTTGATAGGGAAGTCAGTGATGCAATGCTGGTTAGTATTTTATTGAGAGATACGCCGATAGAAGATGCAATACAAACGATATTAACGACGAATCAATTAGCAAAAAAAATATTGAATCCAAATACAATTTTAATCTACCCAATCAGTCGCAGCCAAGAGTATGAAGAATTGTATGTGCGTAGTTTTTATCTAAATAATATGGATGCGAAAAGCGCCATGCAGTTGGTCAAAACTGTTCTGAAAGCAAAAGATGTCTACATTGATGAAGAGCTAGGCACATTGGTTATGCGTGACACATTAGAAAGTATTAAGACAGCAGAAAAACTTATTGCATCACAAGACTTAGTTGAACCAGAGGTGATGCTAGAGGTTGAGGTAATGGAAGTGAATCGTCGAAACTTAGAAGAGATTGGTATTCGGTATCCCACACAAGCTAGCATAGGTGTACAAGGCGCTGATGGTACACCAGGTAGATTAACATTGGCCGAACTCAAAAGTTTTAATTCTGATTTAGGTGTATTTTCGATTACTGACCCGGTCTTAGCATTGAATTTATTGCAACAAGACACTGACACCAACTTGTTAGCCAATCCAAAAATTCGAGTTAAAAATCGCGACCAAGCCAAGATACATGTGGGCGATAAAATTCCTGTGCTAACTAGTGTAGCCAACTCAACGGGGTTTGTTTCACAATCCGTGAGTTATATTGAAGTGGGGATTAAGCTTGAAGTTGAGCCGACTATTTTGATACAGAACCAAGTTTCAATTAAAGTGAAATTAGAGGTCAGTAACATCATTGATCAGGTTAGTACAAATAGTGGCGTTTTAGCTTACTCCATCGGCAGTCGCAATGCAGACACAACCTTGCAGTTAAAAGATGGTGAAACGCAAATATTAGCTGGATTGTTCAAAGATGATGAGCAGAGTACTACGTATAAGGTACCTGGCTTATCAAGTTTACCTCTGATTGGCAGATTCTTTACGAATAACAATCAGGATAAGCGCAAAAATGAAATCGTGCTATTAATCACACCACGAATTCTCCACAATATAGTACCTGTGAATTCGGTTTATACCTTATTCCCTTCTGGTATAAACCATACCATCAATAATGTACAAAGCCAGTTACCTACCATGGCGCCAGCTCCCCAAGCAATACCAGCCCCAACCCCAGATGAGAAGCAGGCTGATAATGTTTCTACCGATCAAGAATTTGCAAAACAAATATTACAAGAGACTACTGAGCCAGCAGTAAATATATATCGATGATGCAGCTTATTTCAAGAAAATCACAAGGCTTTACACTAATCGAGCTATTGGTTGCACTCGTATTGCTTGCTTTGATAGTGACTTCTGCCGCACCGTTGATGCAAATGACCGAGAAGAGAAATAAAGAGAAGGAGTTAAGAAAAGTATTGTGGCAAATGCGCGATGCGATTGATGCCTATAAGCAAGCTGTGGATGATGGGTTGATAGAAAAACCTGCTGATGATACTGGCTATCCTAGGTCACTGAGTGAGCTTGTGGAAGGTGTTGACAATGGACAGGATCCTGAGCATAAAAAACTTTATTTTTTGCGCAGAATTCCACGAGATCCCTTTGCTCATGATGACGCGATCGCTAATGAAGAGACATGGGGACTGCGCAGCTATCGCAGTTCTTTTGACGAGCCAAAAGCTGGCGGGGATGTCTATGATGTGTATTCATTGTCAACAGGTATTGGCATAAATCAACAACCGTATCGAGACTGGTGATGTATTTAAAACAAGAACAAAATAAAGGGTTTACATTGATAGAAATACTTGTCGTGTTGGCAATTATTGCAATATTACTGAGTTTGGTATCGCCACGTTATTTCAATTCGATAGATCGCTCTAAAGAGAAAGTCTTACGACATGATTTGCTTGTGATGAGGGATGCAATTGATCAGTTTTATAGCGATAAAAATGCTTACCCTAATCACTTAGAAGATTTAGTGCAAGGGCGATATTTAAGAGAGATACCCATCGACCCTATTACTGACCGAATGGATACTTGGGTCTTTGTGGCCCCATTTGAAAAGGGTGTTGAGGGAGAAATGGCTGATATTCACAGTGGTTCTCAGCTAATTTCATCTGATGGGAGCGCATATGCAGAATGGTAATAGAAAAAGTAGTCAGGGCTATGTGCTATTAGGGATGCTTTGTTTACTAATAATTGCTGGATATATTTTAAGCGCTGCAAGTGTTAAGTTGAGTGATGCTGTAAAGCGAGATAGAGAACAAGAGCTACTTAAAGTCGGAGATACATTTAGACAGGCGATTGGACGTTATTACAACGCTACACCAAGTGTTGTTAAGCAATACCCACCAAACTTGGAAGCTTTGCTACATGACACTCGCTTTCCAGCCCCCAGACAGTATTTGAGAAAATTATATCAAGATCCAGTGACGCAGCGAGATGGTTGGGGAATTGTCGAGGCGCCTAGTGGTGGTGTAATGGGAATCAATAGTCTGTCTGCAGAAAAGCCTTTCAAACAGAAAAACTTTCGCACTATTTACAAGGGGTTTGAAGATAGTCTTTTTTATGGTGAGTGGTACTTTGTCTATGTAGAAAACAATTAGCAATCAGTTTATAAGCTCGTTTTTATTAGATAACTAACAATAAATGTAAGGTAACAAATAGTGCAAACTAAAACAAAAAAATCAAACAATGAAATTGCTTTGGCACTTTCACAGTTTAAGTCGGCATTTATCGCAGTAGGTGTTTTTAGTGCAATCTTGAATATACTGATGATAGCACCTTCTCTCTATATGCTTCAGGTCTATGACAGAGTGCTCGCTAGTAGGAATGAAGCAACTCTATTGATGTTGACTCTAATTATTGTTGTAGCGTATCTCATTTTAGGTGCTTTGGAATTTGTACGTAGTTTTGTATTAATTCGCGTTTCCGCACAATTGGACATGAAATTAAATAAACGCGTCTATACCGCTGCATTCGAGCAGAGTTTAAAAAAAACAGGTGTTAACGCAGGTCAGTTTTTAATTGATTTAACGACTATCCGACAGTTTGTTAGTGGTAATGCTTTGTTTGCTTTCTTTGATGCACCATGGTTTCCTGTTTATTTATTAATTATTTTTTTATTCAATACCTCACTGGGCCTTTTTGCATTATTTGGATCTATTTCCTTAATTGTGTTAGCTTTTATAAACGAAAATATTTCAAAAAAGCCACTGTCTGAAGCAAATGCCATGGCTGTAACAGCCAACAATTTAGCGACTAATAATTTGCGGAATGCTGAAGTGATAGAGGCAATGGGCATGCTGCCTAATTTAATGGCGCGTTGGTATAAATTGCAGTGCCGGTATTTGATATTGCAAGGTGAGGCTAGTGAAAAAGCAGGCACCATTGCAGCGATTAGTCGGTTCACCAAAATTTGTCTGCAATCGTTGGTACTCGGATTTGGCGCACTCTTGGTATTAGAAAACAAGATTACCCCTGGCATGATGATTGTCGCATCCATATTGATGGGTAGAATTCTCAGTCCAGTAGAGCAGTTAATCAGTGTCTGGAAGACTTGGAGCGGTGTTAAAAGCGCCTATTCAAGGATTAATGAATTACTCATTGCGCATCCACCACGTCTTGTTAGCATGCAATTACCTAAGCCAAAAGGCATTGTGTCCATCGAAGGTATTACCGTTATTCCACCAGGCGCTACAGTACCAACTTTAAAAAATTTAAGTCTTGCCATCTGTCCAGGCGATGTGCTGGGTGTTATCGGCCCTAGTGGTGCAGGAAAATCAACCTTGGCACGCACTATAGTCGGAATTTGGCCGACTGTTTCAGGATATGTGCGCTTAGACACGGCGAATATCTTTCAATGGAATAAAGAAGAGCTTGGACCATACATTGGTTATCTTCCACAAAATGTAGAATTGTTTGCAGGTACAGTTAGCGAAAACATAGCACGTTTCGGTGAAGTTGATGCGGCGAAAGTGATATTAGCAGCTCAACGTGCCGGCGTTCATGACATGATTCTACGGCTAGCTAAGGGCTATGACACTTTGCTAGGTGATGACGGTGCAGGCTTATCTGGTGGGCAAAAACAGCGACTCGGCCTCGCAAGGGCCATTTATGATGATCCTTCATTGATTGTATTAGATGAGCCGAACTCTAACTTAGATGAAACAGGTGAGCAGGCATTAATCGCCACAATCAATAGACTGCAACAACGCGGCAAAACCATTGTGGTGATTACCCATCGTTCCAGTGCATTGGCAGTCACAAAAAAATTGTTACTGCTTGTCGATGGTGTAGCGCAGATGTTTGGTCCTACAGCTGAAGTCATGAAGGCCATTAGCAATAAAAACAAAGCAAATGATTCAACTTCTAAAGCCCCCGCAGCGGCATAAACCAAGATGAAAAAATCAAAGAACATCATTTCAGATAAAACCAGTCTAGCCGTGGGGGTAGCCAGTGAGGATAAGTTAAATGCAGATATCAAAAAATATATCCGATTTGGCTGGTGGGTAGTGATTGCTGGTTTTGGTAGCTTCTTAGTTTGGGCATCAGTGGCGCCTTTAGATAAGGGTGTGCCACTAAGTGGAACGGTATCCGTTTCGACCAATAGAAAGGCAGTTCAGCATCAGGGTGGCGGTACTGTAGAGGCAATTTTAGTAAAAGAAGGCACTGTTGTTGAAGCTGGAGATGTGCTTGTGGAAATGAATCATATTCAAGCCAAAGCGAATGCTGATACTAATAGAGTGCAGTATTACATCGCCAAAGCAAGTGAGGCTAGGCTTATCGCAGAGCGTGATGATTTAGACACAATCAAATTTCCAGAAATGTTAAATGATGAGACTAATCATGCGCGTGTTTTAAGCTATTTGGAGGCGCAGAAAGAAGTGTTTTCTTCTCGTAGAAATGCATTAAAGAGCGAGCTGTCTGCAATCGGTGAAAATATCAAAGGCTTAATATCTCAAACAAAAGGATTGCAAGCTTCGCGTGATAACAAACTACAACAGCTAGAACTCATTAATGAACAACTCGGTGGTATTCGTGAGTTGGAAAAAGAAGGGTATGTCGCTCATAATCGTTTACTAGAATTAGAGCAGTCAGCAGCCCAGATTAATGCCACTATTTCAGAAGACATAGGGAACATTGCCCGTGCCGAAAGCCAGATTGCTGAACTAAAGCTGGATCAATTAAAGCGACGTCAAGAATATAAAAAAGAAGTAAGAGAGTTGCTGTCAGAAGCACAAAAACAGGTGGATGCGCTAGGCAGTCAGCTGACTGGACTGGATTACGACCTTGAGAAAGTTCTCGTTAGATCGCCAGCTTCTGGCACAGTTGTTGGTCTGAATGTGTTTACAAAAGGTGCTGTCGTGGCGCCTGGTTTTAAAATGATGGATATTGTCCCTGGAGATGACTTTTTAGTTGTGGAGGGTAAGTTGCCTATTCATCTAGTTGATAAAGTTAGTGCAGGTTTAGAAGTTGACTTAATGTTCACAGCTTTTAATCGAAACTTGACTCCACATATTCCAGGCAAAGTGACGCAAGTTTCTGCTGATAGTTTAGTAGACGAAGTGACAGGGAGCCCTTACTATCGGCTTGTTTCAAAAGTGGCACCTGAAGGCATGGAAATGTTGACGACATTAGAAATAAAACCAGGGATGCCAGTAGAGATGTTTGTGAAAACAGGTGAACGAACAATGATGAATTATTTGCTAAAACCTATTCTTGATCGTCTTAAATTGTCGATGTCTGAAGATTAGCTTTTTATGCATTTATCAATAAAGCATTTAATTATTATTGTACTTAGTGGGCTTTATGCGACTAATATACATGCTATTAGCTTAATTGATGCTTATACATTAGCACGCGAAAATGATCCTACATTCCAAGCTGCTTTCTATACGCATGAAGCTGGACAACAGTTCAAAGTATTAGGGCGTTCAAACCTGCTTCCTGTCATTACTGCAAATTATTCACATCATAAAAACACTGCCGATATTGAATATGATGGCGTGAATAACAATCGCACTGAACATCGCGACTATGACAGTCAAACCGCTTCAATTCAGTTGCGTCAGCCGCTGATTAATTTTGATGGATACGCGCGTTATAAACAGGGCTTGGCTCAAACTTCTTTGAGTGATCAAGAGTTTTCTATTCGAATTCAAGAGCTTATTTTGCGTACTTTTAATCTATATGCAGCCGTATTGTACGCTGAGGATGTATTGTTGCTGGCGCAGTCAAAAAGAGATGCTTTTATGGAGCAAAAACAAGCAAACATTCATTTATTTAAGAATGGAGAAGGTACAAAAACAGATATTTTAGAGTCACAAGCACAATATGATTTGGCTGAAGCGGAAATTGTTGAGGCGCAAAACAGTCTAGATAACTCCCGTACAGCGCTCAATAAGATTCTGGGTAGAGAGTTTGATGCGATTAATCCTTTATCAAGCAGTTTTGAGGTGTTTCCTGTTCAGCCAGCCCAGTTTTCAGTATGGAAAGAGATAGCTGAGGAAAGCAATTTGGAGCTTATAGTTCAACGTTATACATTAGAGATTGCGCGTGAGGAGGTGAAAAGAAGTCAAGCTGGTCATCTACCACGGCTAGATGCTGTGGCTAGCTGGAGCCAGAGTGAGTCTGACACAATTAACACTTTTAATCAGGAGGTTTCAGTACAATCTATTGGTTTGCAATTGACTGTGCCAATATTTTCGGGAGGTTCAGTGACAGCGCTAACTCGGCAAGCGCAGTCAAAACTACAAAAAGCACAAGCTGAACTTGATGCAAAATCAAATGCCATTATTGTGGAGTTACAAAAGCAATTCAATGCGGTATTAAATGCTAAACGAAAAATTGATGCTTTAAAAGTGGCAGTTAATTCAGCATCGCTGCTTGTTGAGGCAACCAAAAAAAGTGTTAAGGGAGGCGTGCGTACCAACTTTGATGTGCTTAATACTGAGAGTCAGTTTTTTGAGGCAAAGCGTAATTTATCATTAGAAAAATACAATTATCTGCAAAGTTATCTAAAACTTAAAAAAATAGCGGGAACGCTAAGTTTAAATGATTTGAATTTAGTAGCTGGCTATTTTGAAAAATAAAATATTTTAAATATCTTCATATAATTATATTATTTTTTTAATAGTTAACTGTCTATTTTCTGTTCTCATTCGTCACTATATATGTGTAAGTAGAAAAATTGAGGGCAATAAATATGCAAAGCAAACAAGATAAAAAAAGAAGTTTACTACCCAAAGACTTGAACCGGACCTGTCTTCAATACCACTTCTGGCTCGAGCAGAGTCGATATTGTTTTAAGAGAGTTTTTTAATGATGTTGGCCCTCCACATTAGTTTGATGGGCAATCGAGCAGAAGAAAGCAGCGCGACAGCGCTGCATACCTTGCAGCGCTACCAAGACCTGGTTGCCCTGATGAACAGCTACCCCATCTTCAC
>JBPOFK010000022.1:0-33920 GCA_051252095.1 Methylophilaceae bacterium | reverse complement strand
GCTCCTGCTCCTGCTCCTGCTCCTGCTCCTGCTCCTGCTCCTGCTCCTGCTCCTGCTCCTGCTCCTGCTCCTGCTCCAGCAACTAGTGGTAACATTATTGATCAACTATTTGCTAGTGCTCCGACTTCTGATAAAACAAAGCTAGATACCATTTTAGCTAACACTTCAGATGCGGACAAAGCGCAAGTTGAACAAATAATCAACAACCTATCAGCGGTTGAGCAAGCAAGATTTGCAGATTCAGTTAAACAAATATTAGCCAGCACCGCTACGAACTCAGCTAATGATTACAATAATTTAGCAGGTAAGCTTGAGCAAGCTGTGACGCAAGCAGCTAATAATACTTCTTCACCTGCTCCAGCACCTGCACCTGCACCTGCACCTGCACCTGCACCTGCACCTGCACCTGCACCTGCACCGGCTCCTGCACCTTCGAGCCCAAATATTGTTCAAAAAGACAATATGCCAGCTGTAGACCTTAGTCTAATTCCGACACCTGCTATTGGCAGCTCTACTTTAGATATTAGACCGACAAACCAAACCGTAGCGCAAGGAACGGAAAATGGTGGACAATTCAGGATTCAATGTAACTACAGTCACATGCTAAACGATGATCCGATTGTTTACCCCAATCAACAGGGAGCATCACATAATCATACTTTCTTTGGGAATACGTCTGTAAATTACAAAACCAGTCCAAGCACCTTAGCATCAACTGGAAACAGCACTTGCTTTGGCGGCACTGCTAACCGCTCAGCTTACTGGACGCCAAGCCTTGTAGATACGACGACAAACAAACCGCTTAAACCTAAATGGGCACTCTTTTACTATAAAACGGGTAAGCCAAATACAGTTATCGCACCACCTAAAGGGCTACGTATGATTGCTGGCACATCATCTGCACAATCTTCGCAAAGTCCAGGTTGGAGTCCGGAAATTATTCGTTGGACATGTAATGAAGTTTATGCAGGCAAACAAGCCTCCATTCCTGCTTGCAGTGGTGACTTATCCAAAATGGTTGTTTTCCCTAGTTGTTGGGATGGAAAAAACCTTGATAGCCCAGACCACAAATCACACATGGCTTATGGTGAAAATGGTGTTTGTCCAGCAACCCATCCAGTTCAACTACCCGATATCACCATGAATGTTCATTATCAAGTGTCTAACACTAGCAAGTTAAGATTGTCCAGCGACAATTATTATGGCGGGCCAGGCGGTTTTTCAGGCCATGCAGACTGGATGAATGGCTGGGATGAAAATGTTTTAAGCACATTCGTCAATAATTGTCTTAAAGCAAGCAGAGACTGCCATGCCAATTTGCTCGGAAATGGTAAAGAGCTCTATTAATTCAAACTTAGTATAGTACGTCCACAAATAGCCAAGTTTTTACTTGGCTATTTTTTTGCTGCAAGCACCTGATACCTATTAATTAATAGCATTTCCCATTTATGATCTTGTAGCTTTCAATTGCACAATCACAAGACACCATAATGGATGCACTTACAGTCATGCTGTTGCCGATTTTTGATGATAACAATCATGCGGGGCGCATATAATCAATGCAAACTGTACGTAGTAGTCAGCGCATTGCGAAGGCCATGACGTGGTTAGATCAATCTAACCATTTAGATTTTTTGACCATTTTTAGCTTCGATTGATACTATTGAAGTGTTTGTAGTATCGATTTTACTGAAAGATTGATTAACCCCTGCGGCATCAAGCCGAGTAACAGAAGCGCCATGGCATTAAGACTCAAAATTAGACGCATATCTAATGGTGCATCGATTGGCGCCATGCTTGCAGGTTCATCAAAATACATAACTTTAATAACGCGTAAGTAGTAGAACGCGCCAATGACTGCCATTAAAACTGCAAAAATAACAACTGGCACAAACCCTGCCTGCAATGCTGATTGTAACACGATGAATTTTGCATAAAATCCAATCGTCGGCGGCACGCCAGCCATACTAAACATCGTAATTAACATCAAAAATGCGGTCCAAGGACTACGTTTATTTAAGCCTTTTAAATCTTCTATATTTTCTGCCTCGTGGCCTTTTCTTGATAAGACCAAAATCATACCAAATCCTGCTAAACTCATCATCACGTAGGCGCTTACATAAAACATGCTCGAGACAAATCCATTTAGACTGGCACTCATTAAACCAAGTAATAAAAACCCGATATGAGAAATTGTTGAATAAGCTAACATGCGCTTAATATTGGTTTGTGCAATAGCCGTTATATTACCAATAGCAATCGACAAAACTGCCATGACTAAAAACATAGCCTGCCAATCGGCAACTAGAGGATAAAGACCTTGTATCAACAAACGCATTGCCATCGCAAAGCCTGCAAATTTTGGAACTGAGCCAATCAGAATTGTGATGGCCGTCGGTGAACCTTGATAAACATCAGGCACCCACATATGAAACGGGACTGCGCCGAATTTAAACGCTAAACCAGCTACAATAAATACAAGTCCTAATGCTAAAACTGGGCTACGAGACTGAGAGTCAACGAGTACATCAGAAATTGTGGAAATGTCTAGACTTCCTGTCATACCATAAATCATACTCATGCCGTACAACAACATACCAGAAGCAAGTGCACCTAATACAAAATACTTCATTGCAGCTTCTGTTGCTTTTGGGTTGTCTCGATCCAGAGCTACTAATGCGTAAACACAAAGTGATAATAGTTCTAAGCCTACATAAATGGTCAGCAAATTTTGCCCAGATATCATGACCATCATACCTACTGTAGCAAATAATAATAATGCGTAGTAATCGCCGGAGAACATATTACGTAACTGTATATAGTAACGCGTATAGACCAACATAACAGAAGCACCGATTAGTGTTGCCAACTTCAGCACATCGCTTAATGTATCATCAACAAACATATTACTAAACGCATACTCAATCATAGGTGTATGTGTAGTAAAAACCAGGTATGCTGCAGCAAACAATGTAAGTTGCGCAAGTCCGTAAACAACCAAACGATTCTTCTTACTTAAGAATAAATCCAGAATCAGGATAATCATTGCCATGCATAGCAAAGTCATTTCTGGCAATGCGATAAAAAGGTCGGTTTTAATTGTATTCATGCTTACATTCCAGCCAATGGCAATTTGGTAGTTGCCATATGGTTCAAAAATTGTGCTGATGTTGTCTGTGTTAACTCAGTGATTGGATCAGGGTAAATACCTAAACCCAATGTGAATAAAGCTAGTATTGTTAGCAGCATAAACTCGCGTTTTGTTAAATCTTTTAATCCTGCAACTTTGTTATTTGCTGCATCTCCATAAAAAACGCGTTTAACCATCCACAATGTGTAAGATGCACCAAAAATTAGTGTCGTTGCAGCGACAAAAGCAACCCAGAAATTATATTTGACACTTGCCAAGATCACCATAAACTCACCGACAAAACCGCTGGTACCAGGTAGGCCGCTATTAGCCATGGCAAATAAGACAGCAAATGCTGCAAACATCGGCATTGTATTTGCCACACCTCCATAATCAGCAATTTGACGGCTATGCATGCGGTCATATAGGACACCTACACACAGAAACATAGCCGCAGAAATGAACCCGTGAGAAATCATTTGAACCACTGCACCTTCTAGGCCCAGCTGACTGAACAGGAAGAAACCCAAGGTCACAAAACCCATATGAGAGATTGATGAGTAAGCAATCAATTTTTTCATATCTTTTTGTACCAATGCAACCAATGCAATGTATAGAATGGCAATTAATGATAATGCAATCATGATGCTTGATAAATGATGTGAGGCATCTGGAGCAATAGGCATTGCAAACCGTAAAAAGCTATACCCACCTAATTTGAGCATAATTGCCGCCAACACAACAGATCCAGCTGTTGGCGCCTCTACGTGTGCATCAGGCAGCCAAGTATGAACAGGCCACATTGGAATTTTGACTGCAAATGCCATAAAGAATGCAATAAAGATATAAATTTGCTCGTTCAATGTTAATGGTAAATTGTAGTAATCAACAATACTGAAACTACCTGTGCGGTGAAATAAATAAATAAATGCTACCAACATTAACAACGAACCGAGCAAGGTATACAAGAAGAATTTAATCGTCGCATAAACACGATTAGGACCACCCCAGATACCAATAACCAAGAACATTGGAATGAGCATCGCCTCCCAAAAAACATAGTACAAAATACTATCTAGTGCTGTGAAAACCCCAATCATCAAGCCACTCATTATCAGGAAAGCAGCCATGTATTGCGCAATAGCTTTTTGAATCACCTCCCATGATGCAATGATGGCAATAACAGTCGTAAAGCTAGTGAGTAGCACCAATGGGACTGAAAATCCATCTACCCCAAGGTGATAGTTGATATTAAATGCAGGAATCCAAGAAAATCCCTCTTGGAATTGAAATGTCGCTTCTGCCGTATCAAACTCTGTGTATATTGGCAATGTGACTAAGAAGGCAGCTATACCTCCTACTAATGCAACCCATCGGGTGAGGCAAGCTCGGTTATCATTGCCAACAAGCAATACCAGAATACCAGCCAGTATTGGCACCCAAATGGCTAAACTTAAAATGTGATTATTGAGCATTAAAAAATATAATCTTTATTAATAAATAAGTTAAAACAAGAAATACCGCTAAAATCATTGAGAAGGCATAGTGATAAATCATGCCTGATTGCAGCTGGCGCACAATCCCAGAAACTTTACCAACAAGCTTGGCTGCACCGTTCACGATGGCACCATCAATCAATTGCACATCACCAATTTGCCACAGCTTATTACCTAACCAGCGTGAACCATCTGCAAAAAAGCGCTGATTAAAACTGTCAAAGCCATATTTATTTTCCAAAATGGAATAAATTAAGCTCAATTTTTCTTTAATGGCTGCAGGAATGTCTGGACGTTTCATATAAAAGAACCAAGACAAGGCAACGCCTAGCGCTGCAAGAGCAAAGGGCAAGGTTAAAAATCCATGTAAAGCCATGCCTAAAGGAGTGTGAAGAATTTCATGAAAATGGTGGGCTAAGTGCTCCATTGAAGGATGCATTTCTGCATTCACTGTAACCACTCCTTTGAAGAAATCGCCAAACAACATCGGTTCTATTGCCAAGTACCCAATCAATAAAGATGGAATTGCCAATAATATCAATGGTAGTTTAACCACCCAACCTGGCTCATGTGGGTTTTGATCTGGGCTTAAACCATGATGATGTCCATGATCGTCATCCTTGTGTGGCTTAGCATCACGCCATCTTTCCTTACCATGAAAAACAATAAAATATAAACGGAATGAATAAAATGCCGTAATAAACACACCGACTAATACAGAGAAATAAGCAAATCCGCTACCAGCTATATGTGAGAACTTAACCGCCTCAATAATGCTGTCTTTGGAATAGAATCCAGCAAAGAATGGCGTCCCAATCAAAGCAAGCGAACCAATTAATGATGTAATCCATGTCACTGGAAAGTATTTTTTAAGGTTGCCCATATGACGTATATCTTGATCATGATGCATCCCCATAATGATAGAGCCTGCCCCTAGGAATAACAGCGCTTTAAAAAAAGCATGTGTCATTAAATGGAAGATGGCTACTGAATATGCAGACACCCCTAATGCAACTGTCATATAGCCTAGTTGAGAGAGTGTTGAATAGGCAACCACGCGTTTAATGTCATTTTGAATAATCCCCAACAAACCCATAAATAAGGCAGTGATTGCACCAATGATAAGGACGAAAGACAACGCTGTTGTTGACAGCTCAAACAAAGGCGACATACGCGCCACCATGAATATCCCTGCAGTGACCATGGTTGCTGCATGAATCAGTGCTGATATTGGCGTTGGGCCTTCCATGGAATCTGGCAACCAAACATGTAGCGGCACTTGTGCTGATTTACCCATCGCACCGACAAACAACAAGATACAAGTGACCGTCATCAAAGACCATGGCGTATTTGAAAATAAGCTGATTTCCATATTAGCCATTGCAGGTGCAGCCTTAAAGACTTCTGCATAATCTAGCGTACCAAAATATGAAAGTACTAAACCAATACCTAGTAAGAAACCAAAATCACCTACTCTGTTGACCAAAAATGCTTTTAAGTTAGCGTAAATCGCTGTTGGCCGCGTATACCAAAACCCAATCAATAGATATGAAACAAGTCCAACAGCTTCCCAACCAAAAAACAGTTGCATGAAATTGTTAGACATCACCAGCATCAGCATGGCAAATGTAAATAATGAGATATAGCTAAAGAATCGACTATAGCCAGGATCCTCATGCATATAACCAATGGTATAAATATGCACCATCAACGAGACAAAAGTCACCACAACCATCATCATCGCGGTGAGATTATCAATTAAAAAACCAACACTAAACCGAATGTCGCCCGAGACTAGCCATGTATATAAATCAGCATTATGAGTAAAACCACCTAACGTAGCTTTAAACACCAATGCTGATAAAACGAGTGAAGCGCCGACACCGAATATTGTTAGCCAATGTGCAGCGCTTCGTGGCAGAGATGATCCAAACAAGTCTACAATTGCTGCAGCAATGAGCGGTAGTAAAGGAATCCAAATAAGAAGCTGTTCTGTCATAATCTTTTGTTAGCCTTTTAGAGAATCCAAATCTTCCACATCAATCGTTCTTAAATTACGAAACAATACAACTAGAATTGCCAGCCCGATTGCTGATTCAGCTGCTGCTACCGTTAAAATAAAGAACACAAAAACTTGCCCAGCAATATCATTTAAATAGTGTGAAAAGGCAATGAAGTTAAGATTGACGGCTAGCAACATCAACTCAATTGCCATGAGTACAACAATAATATTTTTACGATTTAAAAAGATACCGATAACACTAACTGCAAATAACAAGGCACCCAATATGAGGTAATGCGAAAGACCTACGCTCATTCTGCGTCTCCTTTTTCTGCAGTCTCGTCATCTTCGGGCAATGATTCCGATGGCATATTGACGACGCGTAAACGATCTTTTTTACGGACACTGACCTGTTCAGCAGGGCTGATTGATTTGCTTTCTCTTTTTTCTCTTAATGTCAACGCAATAGCTGCAACAATCGCCACTAACAGCACGACAGAAGCGAGTTCAAAAGGAAGCAAATAATCTGTGTACATCACTTTTCCGAGTGCTGCTGTATCACTATAAGTCGATGGGTGACTGACACTTTCGGCAGCCACAAAATACTTATTGCCTAATATCATCGCCATCTCAATTGCCATTAGCGCCCCTATTGTGGCAGCCATTGGTAGATAGCTCCAAAAGCCTTCGCGTAATTTGTCAATATTAATGTCTAGCATCATGACAACAAACAAGAACAGCACCATGACCGCCCCCACATATACCAGCACTAACACGATAGCGAGGAACTCTGCTTGTAATAGCAACCAAATACCTGAAGCAGTAAAGAATGCGAGCACTAGATGCAAAGCAGCGTGGACAGGATTACGTGTTGTAATCACACGAAGTGCTGCAAACAACAGTATTGCTGCTAGCACATAAAATATAAAATCAGTAAATACCATGTTCATCATTAATTGTTTAAGTTTTATCGATATTTTTTATCTTGCGCACGGTCTGCCGCAATTTGTTTTTCATGCTTATCACCAACAGCAAGCAACATCTCTTTGGTATATAGCAAGTCACCTCGCTCTTCACCGTGATAATCAAATATGCGTGTTTCTACAATAGAATCGACAGGGCAAGATTCTTCACACATGCCACAAAAAATGCATTTTGTTAAATCAATATCATAGCGAGTCGTCCGGCGGGTATTGTCTTCTCGCTGTTCTGATTCAATGGTAATCGCAAGTGCTGGGCAAACGGCTTCACATAATTTACAAGCGATACAACGCTCTTCTCCATTTGGATAACGACGTAATGCGTGCAAACCACGAAATCGATTTGATTGTGGCGTGCGTTCTTCTGGATACTGGATCGTCATTTTACGCGCGAAGAAGTACCTACCAGTCACTGCCATTCCTTTCAGCAGCTCGAATAGCATTAAACTAGCCAATATATTTTTGATTTGTTTAAACATAGTCTTTATTAAACACCCTAATGGAATAAGTAGTCGAATTTCGTTTGCATCATCGCACCGACAAACACAATCCAAACAATTGTAATAGGGATAAATACTTTCCAACCCAATCGCATAATCTGGTCATAGCGATATCTTGGAAAGGTTGCTCTAAACCATAAGAAGAAAAACACTAAAGCGGCCATTTTTGCAAACAACCATAAAATACTATCTGGTAAAAATGGGAATGGAGATAACCATCCACCCATAAACATGAGCGCCGCCAAAGTACAAACTAACCAAATGTTGGCATATTCTGCCAAGAAAAACACAGCAAAGGCCATGCCTGAGTATTCTACGTGAAAACCAGCCACAATCTCAGACTCACCCTCAGCCACATCAAATGGCGCACGATTAGTTTCTGCTACAGCACTAATAAAATAGACAATAAATAGAGGGAATAGAGGGATGAAGTACCAATGCCAAAAACCGCCCTCTTGTCCTAATACAATTTTACCAAGATTCAAACTATTGGCACACATAAGCACACCCACTAAAGAGAAGCCCATGGCTATCTCGTAAGAAACAATCTGTGCAGCAGAGCGTAAACTACCTAAAAACGCATATTTCGAATTGGATGCCCAGCCAGCAATAATTACACCGTAAACAGCAATCGACGTCATGGCCAAGACATACAAAAGACCTGCATCAATATTGGCTAACACTTTTGTACCGTCAAATGGAATGACTGCCCATGCAGCAAAAGCTGGCGCAATCGTCAAAACTGGACCTAAGAAGAATAAACCTTTATTAGAGGCAGTCGGTAAGATAATCTCTTTAAATAGCAGTTTAAGGCCATCCGCAAGCGGTTGCAATAAGCCCCAAAAGCCAACACGGTTAGGACCAATGCGAACTTGCATGTATCCAATCACCTTACGCTCTGCATAAGTCAGGTACGCTACTGCGATTAATAAAGGACCAACAATGGCAACAATCTTAATTAATGTCCAGCCGACCAACTCTACATTGCTCCAGTGACTTCCAAATAATTGTGCTAACCATTCCATTAGTTTTGCGCTTCCAATTCTTTTGCTCTTATCACATCAGCTTGTTCTTTTGATAGTTTTTCAATGCTAATATCGCCCATTAAATCACCAAGCCCTAGCGTATCTTCATGCGCTGCAGCTACCCTTACACAACCTAAGGCTACATGTGTGTCCTTTCGGACTGGCAAAATCGCACTGCCCTGATCTTGTTTAACCAAGACCATATCACCTTCACTCAACTCATGTAAGCGCATTTCGTCAGGGTGCATACGGACAAGTCGTTTAATATTGTATTTTGTTTTTCTCAGCGGCTCTGATCGACGCACAATAGGATCAGACTCATATTGTGGCACTTCCCCAATACGTTGTAATCCTGAGGACTTAATCTTAGTCTCAATTTCAACTAATTCTTTCATATTGTTATTGAGTCGTCGTCTTGCAAAATCAGCAGGTCTTTCATCACCAAAAATAGCGTTTTTAACCTCTTCTGTACTTTCGTAGTCATAACCTTGCAGATCAAGCGTATTAGCAAGCACACGTAGTACCTTCCAAGCGGGCCTGCACTCACCAAGTGGCTTAACAACAGCTTTAAAGCTTTGAATTCGCCCTTCCATATTCATGAAGGTACCTGAAGTTTCCGTAAACGGTGCGATTGGTAGCAAAACATCCGCATGCTCAAGCGCTTTTGATTTAAAAGCAGTTAATGCAATCACACATTCCGCCTTTTCCATGGCAGTTCTTGCCAGAGCAGCATGTTGACAGTCAAGCTCTGGTTCAATATTTAACAGCAAATAGGCTTTGCGTGGAATCTCTAGCATAGCTCTTGCATGCATTCCTGTTGCCGAAGGCATGACCCCAATTAAGTGCATACCAGTGCTATTTGCTGATGCGGGTAGAATGCCCCCTTTTGCACCAGACACGCCACCAATGGCTTCTGCCAGACTGTACATTTCTGTAAAACGCGGCGCACTTAGGGCCATATTCCCTAAGAAAATACCTACTTTTGGTGCAATCAGATTGAAAGTTTTACCCAAACCAGCCAAACTTTCCGCCATCGCTTCAGTATTCGGGCGAACATGAATTTTCTCTAATAACGCGTTAAGCGTTGGTGGCAAGCATAAAGACAAACGTTGTAATTTTGACATCGCTTTTAATATCTGCGCAAGCACATTCACAATATCATTAGGCGTGACAATAATTTTATGAGCAATATCCATCAATGGATTATTGTCCAGCGGACTAATAATGGAAAGCTCAGCACCATTGTCAACGGCTTTACGGAAACGCTGTGCTAGTAATGGATGTTCGTTGCGAATATTAGAACCAATCAATAAAATACGGTCCAGCTTTTCTATCTCGTCAATATTACAACCCATCCAAGGCGTACCGACACGCTTACCATCTAATCGGAAGTCTGTCTGACGCAGTCGATAATCGACATTGCCGCAACCCAAGTCATTCGCCAACTCTTTGATTAAATAGCCTTCTTCCATTGTGCTATTCGGTGAGACCAGCACACCTAGTGCATCACTCCCATGCTCGTTTGTAATGTCTTTCAACTGGCGCGCGGAATACTCCAAAGCGGTTTTCCAGTCAGTTTCTTGCCACTCGCCATTGTGCTTAATCATCGGCACTTTAAGCCGATCTGGGCTATTTAAGCCTTCATAAGAAAAACGGTCACGGTCAGATAGCCAACACTCGTTAATACTTTCCTTCTCGCGTGGCAACACCCGCATGACCTTATTATCTTTTACATGCACTTCAATGTGTGAACCTAAACTATCATGTGGTGCAATAGATGGTCGACGAATCAACTCCCAACTTCTTGCCGAGTATCTGAATGGTTTATTTGTTAACGCACCCACTGGGCATAGATCAATAATATTACCTGATAACTCAGAGTTCACACTTTGATCAACATAAGCCGTGATCTCTGCGTGCTCGCCACGGTTGACCATGCCAAGCTCTTGCATACCCCCAACTTCTTTCAGAAACCGCACACAGCGCGTACATTGAATACAGCGCGTCATATCAGTACTGATTAATGGACCGATGTTTTTGTTAAAAACAACCCGCTTTTCTTCTGTATAACGAGAACCGCTGGCACCATAACCAACGGCAATATCCTGCAAGTCGCATTCACCACCTTGGTCGCATATTGGACAATCTAAAGGATGGTTAATCAACAGGAACTCCATCACACTTTGCTGTGCCTCTATGGCAGCCTCGCTTCGGGTAAATATTTTCATCCCCTCTGCGACTGGTGTAGCACAGGCAGGCAATGGCTTACCGAACTTCTCAACCTCAACGAGGCACATACGGCAGTTAGCAGCAACGGATAGTTTTTTATGGTAACAAAACCGCGGAATAGCAACGCCTAGCTTATCGGCTGCGTCAATAATTGTCGTTCCGTGATCGACTTCTACTGGTTTTCCATCAATTTCAATTTTTAACATATGCTATTGCCCATCAACCATACTTTTACCGTGCTGAATGTAATATTCAAACTCCGGACGGAAATGCTTAATAAAACTTAATACAGGCGTTGCTGCTGCATCACCCAGCGCACAAATTGTACGGCCTGAAATATTATTGCTGACATCCGTTAGCAACTCTAAATCTTCCATCTTGCCGTTACCATCAGTAATACGTTTAATCACTCGATAGACCCAGCCAGTGCCTTCTCTACAAGGCGTACATTGCCCACAACTTTCTTCATAGAAAAAGTAACTTAAACGTTTGAGCGCCTTAACCATGCAGGTCGATTCGTCCATCACAATCATTGATCCAGCACCTAAACTTGAACCCGCTTTGCTTAAGCCGTTGTAATCCATTGTTGCATCTAAAATTGCTTCCGCAGGCATCACCGCTGTAGATGGACCTCCTGGAATGACAGCTTTAAGCTTACGCCCTTTCCATATACCACCAGCCATATCAAGCAACTCTTTAAAAGGGGTGCCCATTTTCACTTCATAGTTGCCTGGCTTTTCAACATGTCCTGATACTGAAAACAACTTACTGCCACCTGAGCCTGCAACACCTAAATCAGCAAAGGCTTGACCACCGTGCTGGATAATCCAAGGGATGCTGGCAAAACTTTCAGTATTATTTACATTAGTCGGCTTACCAAACACACCGTAACTAGCAGGAAATGGTGGCTTAAATCTTGGCTGCCCTTTTTTTCCTTCAAGAGACTCAATCAGCGCAGTTTCTTCTCCACAGATATAAGCACCATAGCCATGAACTGCATACAATTCAAAACTAAAGTTTGTGCCAAATAAGTTTTTTCCTAGGTAGCCAGCATTTCTAGCTTCAGCTAACGCTTGCTCAAACAGCTCATATTCATGCCAAATTTCACCATGAATATAGTTATACCCTACGCTCGCACCTAAGGTATAAGCCGCAATTGCCATACCTTCTATCAGCTGGTGTGGGTTATAGCGAATAATATCGCGATCTTTAAAAGTGCCAGGCTCACCTTCATCAGTATTACAAACAAGATACTTCGTGCCATCAAAATAACGCGGCATAAAGCTCCATTTAAGACCTGTAGGGAAACCAGCTCCGCCACGTCCTCGCAGGCCTGATAACTTCACCTCATTAATAATCTCTGTTGCCTTAACTCTTTCCTTTACCAACCGTTTTAATTGTTGATAACCGCCGAGTTTTTCATAAGCAGCGATTGAAGCTGGATTTTTTTCAGATAACGTTCTTAAGGTAACCAGTGTTTGACCCGCTAGGTCAGTCATTACAACCTTCTCATGTTTAACCTGTTTAGCGTTTGTGATTGCCATTACTTGAGCTCCTTCAAAATATCATCTACTTTTTCAGGAGTTAAAAATTCGTGCATTTTGTTATTATTAACGCTCATCAATGGCGCACCACCACAAGCTCCCATACACTCACCTTCTTTCAAGCAATATTTGCCATCGGCTGTCACCTCGTTAAAGCCTATGCCCAATTTGCTTTGCAAATGCTCAACAATCTGGTCGCTATCCCGCAGCATGCAGGAAATATTAGTACATACCGTGATTTTATATTTACCAACCGGTTCCAAGTCATACATATTATAAAAAGTGGCAACTTCCAGTGCTGCGATATCAGGTATACCTAAGTACTTCGCTACGTCGGTAATACATTCAGGTGACAACCAACCATTCTCAGTTTGTGCAATACGTAATGCAGACATCACAGCAGCCTGACGTTGATCCCCAGGATACTTAGTCAACTCATATTCAATTTTCTTGATAGCTTCTGCTGATAACATTAAACAACTTTCCAAATCCATTTAGAAAATACTTTAAAGCGCATTTGTGCAAGCATCTTCATCGGTCAATTTCTCCAAACACAATATCTTGCGTACCAATAATAGCCACCAAATCTGCCAACATATGCCCACGCGTCATTTCATCCATTGCAGAAATATGCGCAAAACCTGGCGCTCTAATTTTCAATCGATACGGCTTGTTTGCACCATCAGAAATCATATAAATTCCGAACTCACCTTTAGGGTGTTCCACTGCAGCATAAGCCTCACCTGCTGGCACATGAAATCCTTCTGTAAATAACTTAAAGTGGTGAATCATGTCTTCCATATTGGTTTTCATGCCCTCTCTATCAGGAGGTGCCACTTTATTATCATCGGTAATCACAGAGCCAGGATTTTTGCGTAGCCAATCTACACATTGCTTTATGATTCGATTTGATTGGCGAAACTCTTCCATGCGCACTAAGTATCGATCATAACTGTCCCCATTCACGCCGACAGGGATATCAAACGCTAGCTTGTCGTAAACCTCGTAAGGCTGTTTACGCCGCAAATCCCATTCAATGCCAGATCCGCGTAGCATGGGGCCAGTAAAGCCTAAGGCCAAGGCCCGCTCTGGTGACACAACACCAATACCGACCGTACGTTGCTTCCAAATTCGATTGTCGGTTAATAGTGTTTCATACTCATCAACATGCTTTGGAAAGCGATTCGTAAAATCTTCAATAAAGTCTAATAATGAACCCTGACGATTCTCATTCAATTTATTAATCTGGGCTTTACTACGGAATTTGGTTGTTTCATGCTGCGGCATCCGTTCTGGCAAGTCACGGTAAACTCCACCTGGACGATAATACGCGGCATGCATCCTTGCACCTGATACCGCTTCATACATATCAAATAAATCTTCACGCTCACGGAATGCATAAATAAACATCGTCATTGCGCCCAAATCAATACCATGCGCACCAATCCACAACAAATGATTAAGAATACGAGTAATTTCATCAAACATGACGCGAATATACTGCGCACGAATTGGCACTTTCAGCCCCAGCATTTTTTCGATAGCCATTACATAGGCATGTTCATTTGACATCATGGACACGTAGTCTAGGCGGTCCATATAAGGCACTGACTGTAAGTAAGTTCTATTTTCAGCTAGCTTTTCCGTCGCACGATGCAGTAAACCAATATGTGGGTCTGCACGCTGAATAACTTCGCCATCCAACTCTAATACCAAGCGTAACACACCATGCGCCGCCGGGTGCTGTGGGCCAAAGTTCATCGTATAGTTATGAATCTCAGCCATTATGCACCCCTTCATCCCTGATGAGTCGGGGCACATTATTCCGCAACTCTATGGAGACTGGCTGATACACGACACGCCGTTGTTCCGGGTCATAACGCATTTCAACATTCCCAATCATGGGGAAGTCTTTACGGAATGGATGGCCAACAAAGCCATAGTCCGTAAGGATTCGGCGTAAATCGGGATGGTTTTCAAACATAATGCCAAACAAATCAAAAGCTTCGCGCTCAAACCAATTTGCACCCGGCCAAACATCAATCAAAGTTGGCAAAACAGGGAAATCATCATCTTCGGCAAAGACTCTCACCCGAACACGTTGATTTAGAGATACCGATAGCAAGTGCAACACTACTGCGTAGCGCATCCCTTCCCATAAGCCTTCCTTATAATCACTATAATCAACGCCGCATAAATCTATTAGCTGCTCAAATTTAAGCTCGCCATGGTCCCGCAGTTTTAGGCAGACATCGATTAAATCCTTTGCCTTACATTCAATTGTAATTTCATTCAGATCTTCGCTGATTTTAGCTAACCCAGTGTTGAGTGCTAGCTTTAATTGCGCAGATAGTTCATCTAGTTTAGCTGACATATTCTTTGACTACTCTGATTAGCTTGCAATTTAGCGTGCAATTGTATTGGTCCGTTTAATTTTCTTTTGCAATTGAATGATGCCAAACAACAAGGCCTCTGCCGTTGGCGGGCAACCTGGAACGTAAACATCAACAGGAACAATACGATCACATCCGCGAACGACAGAGTATGAATAATGATAATAGCCACCACCATTCGCACAGCTACCCATGGAAATAACCCACCTTGGCTCCGCCATCTGGTCATACACTTTACGGAGCGCTGGCGCCATCTTATTAACCAACGTACCTGCAACAATCATAACATCCGATTGACGCGGACTTGGTCTAAAAACAATCCCAAACCGATCCAAATCATATCGTGCCGCACCAGCATGCATCATCTCTACCGCACAGCATGCCAAGCCAAATGTCATCGGCCACATAGATCCTGTACGTGTGTAGTTAATCACCGTATCCAGCGTGGTAGTGACAAAGCCCTTTTCTAATACGCCTTCGATGCTCACTTAAACATATTCCAATACAAAATAAAATTCAAAACTGGTTGAAACTTGTGTGCTTAATCCCACTCAAGCGCGCCTTTTTTCCACTCATAGACAAAGCCGACGACCAATACAAACAAAAAGACCATCATGGCAAAAAACCCAAACAGGCCAATATCTTGCAATACGACTGCCCAAGGGAATAAAAAAGCAATTTCTAAATCAAAGAGAATAAATAAGATAGCAACTAAGTAATAACGCACATCAAACTTCATCCGTGCATCTTCAAAGGCTTCAAAACCACATTCATATGGCGAGTTTTTTTCAGCATCTGGCTTATGAGGAGAAACCAGCTTACCGAGAATTAGTGGACCAAGCCCTACAGCTAAGCCAACTATAATAAACATTAAAATCGGAAAATAATTATCTAGCAAAAGTCCTAACCCTTAGCTTTCATACATTAAATTTCTAAACGCTCTAAAAAACTGTTGTTTTTATATGACTTATCGCCATCTTGGATTCTTTGTCCATTTTTTCGAATCACCACTATCACCACAACTGGTGCCGACGGAGAGACTCGAACTCTCACGACTTTCGTCACTACCCCCTCAAGATAGCGTGTCTACCAATTCCACCACGACGGCATGTTTATTCAGGGAACTCCCTAAATATTTAGTTAGGAACATCCTCCGCAGTGCTAGCAGCTGGAACTGAATCGGGCAATGCTGGCGTTACTTCTGTCGATGCAGTATCTGCATCAACTTGCGTCTCCACAGCCACAGGCACCTTAATCACACTGCCAGAACTAGAGCGATGACTTGCAATATAAGCCAACGCCAAACTTGTTGCAAAAAACACGGTTACGCTAAACGCTGTCGCCCGACTCAAAAAATTGGATGACCCACTGACCCCGAACAAACTGCCTGAAGCGCCGCTACCAAAAGCGGCACCCATGTCAGCACCTTTACCGTGCTGCAATAAAATTAACCCAATCAAACTTGCTGCTGCCAGCACATGTACTACCGTTATTATATTTTCCATTTTTTACCTATTAACAATCCAACATACATAGTCAGCTAGGTCCAGAAGATTCTGCTGCTTGACAGATTCCTTCAAACGCTGGCGCACTCAGAGAACACTTGCCAATTAACCCGCCATCTACATTTTCAATTTGGAATAATTGTACCGCATTTTGCGGATTAACGCTGCCTCCGTAGAGAATTTTAAAGCTATTTTTTTGCGTTTTATTGGCTTGAAGCAGTTTTTCCGAGATGAAACGATGCATCGCTAACACTTGTTCAGGGCTAGCCGCCAAACCTGTGCCAATCGCCCATATAGGCTCATAGGAAATAATGGCATTATCAAAAACCGTTGCGCCGTATAAATCAATTATCGTATCCAATTGTTTTCCTACCTTTAGCTCCATCACCCCAGCCTCACGCTCAATTAATGTTTCTCCTACACATAAAATTGGGGTAATACCATGTTTTTTTGCCATCATAAATTTCTGGGCAATGTTTTCATCTGATTCACAATAAGCGGTTGCTCGCTCCGAATGTCCCAAAATCACATATTCACTACCGAAGTCTCGCAGCATTGAGGCGCTCACCTCACCCGTCAATGGTCCGTTTTCGTTTTTAGCTAAATTTTGCGCGCCCCATGCAATTGGTGTGCCTTGCAATATGCTTTGCGCTTGCGCTAAGTATGGATACGGTACACACACGACCACTTTTGTATGTTTGTAATCTGTAAGTTTTGAGACATACGTTTTTAATAACAATTCATTTTGCTCAAGATTGCCATGCATTTTCCAATTAGCAATCACAATTTTTGATGTTGTATCCGCCATTTGATTATTGATTTTAGTCATAGCCGCACATTATATAGTAGCCATTAGACATGGAGTAGCTGCAACTGCACAGATTGCACCCCGTTATAATCATTCATCTGCAATTGATAAACGGCTTCTATCTCTGATGACAGCAGGTTTGTTTGTCCAAAATAAATAGCATCAAACCGTTTGCCTTGCTTTTCCAGCAATAGCTTTAGGTGTTTGGTACCTACAATCCGTTGATTGACGACAGTAAATCGATCATTGAACAAAGGTGATGAAAATCCTTGACCCCATACCTGGGCAGACAATGTTTGAGCGGTTTGCAAATCCATCTGATCAACATCAAACCCGCCATCAGTTTCGATTACGGCTTGCAAATCACTGGGGGTCAACAACTCTTGCACAACAGACTCAAATTGTTGTTTAAAGTCTAAAAACTTATCTTCCTGAATACTCAAGCCTGCCGCCATAGCGTGGCCGCCAAACGCAATAATTAGACTTGAATCGCGCTTGGTAAGTAAATCTAGTGCGTCTCGCAGATGTAGCCCGTTTATAGAGCGGCCAGACCCCTTTAGCAAACCATCCCCCGCTTCTGCAAAGGCAATGACTGGTCGATGATATCGCTCTTTAATTCTTGAGGCTAGAATGCCAACCACACCTTGATGCCAATTTGGTTCATAAAGGCTAACTGTGTAGTTATCCCCTACTTCAATGTTATCTAAACTTGCTAGCGCTTCTTCTTGCATACCCGTTTCTATGCTGCGCCGCTCTGCATTTAGTTCATGTAACGATTGTGCAAATTGCATTGCCTCAGTCTCATTGCTGGATAATAAGCATTGAATACCCAGCCGCATGTCATCCAAACGGCCAGCGGCATTTAAACGCGGCCCGACATAAAAGCCTAAGTCTTGTGCACTCACTTGGGCTTGATTACGCCCAGCAACTTTAAGTAAAGCACTAATCCCGGCACCACATACCCCGGCGCGAATACGCCGCAACCCCTGTTCAACTAAAATACGGTTGTTGGTATCGAGCTTAACTAAATCCGCCACTGTTCCTAAAGCAACCAAGTCAAGCAGATCTGTTAAATTTGGCTCCTTTTTTTCGGCATACTCGCCTCGCGCGCGCAGTTCAGCACGCAAGCTTAATAAAACATAGAACATCACGCCTACACCAGCTAAATTTTTACTTGGAAAATCACACCCATGTTGATTTGGGTTCACAATGCAAGCAGCGTCAGGTTTGGTCTCTCCTGGCAGATGGTGATCGGTAATCAAGACTTGTATACCAAGTTTATTCGCTTCTTTAACACCATCCACACTCGCAATGCCATTATCGACCGTCATAATAACGTTTGGTTTTAATGTAGCAGCTAATTGAACAATTTTGGGCGTCAAGCCATAACCATACTCAAAACGATTAGGTACCAGAAAATCGACTTGCGCTCCCATGCTAAGTAAGCCTTTTACAGCAACGGCCGTTGCTGTGGCACCATCTGCATCATAATCACCAACAATAAGAATTTTTCTCCGTTGTGCAATTGCATCGGCCAATAATATTGCCATTGATGCGTTATTGGTGAGCTGATTAGGTGGAATGATTTGACTTAAACTTGCATTCATTTCTTGTACATTTTTAACACCGCGAGCAGCATACAGCCTGGCCAATAATGGTGAAATGCCGGCTTGCAGTAGTTGCTTTTCAACCACTTTATCGACTTGTCTTAATTTTATTACTTTTGCCATGTGGTGCTGTTTATAAAGATTTACCTAGGCCGTAACACCATAAGCTATTAATCATAGGCAGTCCTTTAGATTCGCGTATTTGATTAATGGGATGGCTAAACAATAGCATTTGAATCTCATTTTGTAGCTTATTCCAAACTAGCGCGCCTTCACCCTGCGGTAAGTAGTTGGCAATATCTTGATTTTTTACTTGTTGAATGTGTGTTGCAGTGACTTGAGGATCATTATCCAAACCCAAAAACCAAACACTATCCTTAACATAAAAATAGTATCCTAAGCCAGTAAAGTGTGCATTCAAACTCTCCACCAATGCAACGCTCTCCTCTTCTTTAATCATAATTGATTCAGGGTCTGTTAAAAAGTAGCTATCTCGTCCTAACTGCATATTCACAGGTGCAGCATACATCCAAAAAGCGTGCGTCACATTGCCTTCTTTGATCCCCCATGCTTGCGCGGCATTCATTTCTACTGATGCGAAAAAGGATGTAATTTTTTGATAAATTGCTCTTAACAAAGAAACGTTTCCAAAAGTTGAATATGCATAGATTATAGAACAGCTAAGCCTGATATTAAGCTTTCTAAGAGTGGGGATTAGAATTATAAATAATCACACCAATAAAAAAGCCGCTTTAAGCGGCCTTTTTAGTTACCCTGAATTTTAATAATGACGTTTGTAATGTTTACGATCGTGCTTATTGCTGCGGCTATCATAACGATACTCAACGTTGGTTACATAACCACTAGGTCTTACAGACACATCCACTGGGATGAACTTACCTGGGCGATCTTGTGTAACGGTTGTGTAACGGCGACCATTGTAATTGTAGTCCACTAAATAGCCCGTAGTCACTGACTCCCAACGGTCCACAGTAACACAACGCTCAACAGGGCGCTCTTCAACACGTTCACGCTGAGCACTGTACCGATTATCGTGTCGATCGCCAATCACTGCGCCCAGTCCAGCGCCTACCGCTGTGGTAATCAGGCGACCATTGCCGCCGCCAAAGCGACTGCCAATTAACCCGCCTGCGATTGTACCAATGATTGCGCCGCCATTAGATGGTCTAGCATTTTCGTAATAACTCTCCCGCACATACTCAGTATGGCACTCTTGAACTGGCGTATTAATGCGCTCGACTTGAGGCGTTACCGAAATAACGCGTGCACGATCTTCATAGCGGTCATGTCCTGCAGAAGCCGTCATTGAAGCGCCTGCAAAAACCAAACTCACTAATAACGCTTGATTCAATTTTTTACTCAACATTTTTATTTCTCCTCTTTAGAGTTTCTCCACCAATATCTGGCAGATGTGAGAAATAACGCCTATCAATAAAGTTAGACGACTGGCATTTTAATTATTTTGTTTAATTCATGATTTTCATTAGTTATCACTGACCCATCAACTTTGTGACCATAGTTACAGTATTCGTCTTTTTTACGCCTATACTAGTGTCATAAGCCGCATTAGATGGCATCAAAATAATTAAATAAGATTCACTGGAGAACTAGCATGCGTTTTTTAAAAATTATAGCAACAGTCATTGTGTTGATGTTTAGCTCGATTTCATTCACCGCAGAAACAGGTGCATACGGCAACCATTGCACCTATGCCCTATCCAAAGGCGTTTATAAAAAAACAGATTGCTCAATCAATGAAGTCTACAAAGGGCAAAAATATTGCTTTGCATTAGAGTCATCTAGAGATTCGTTTTTATTAGATCCAGACAATATAATTGCTGCCGCCACTAAATTTTATGAAAATAAAGCGGAAGTATCACGGATGAAAATCAGCCAAGAAGATGCACTCGCTCAGATTAATAGTAAATCATGTGATTTAAGCAACAAGGATGCAGGTTACCTCAACTTTAACGGCCTAGATCTGAGCCATTGCAACATGCAGAATGTCAGTCTTTTTGGCTCAGATTTGAGGGGCGCTAAACTCATAGGCGCCAATCTGCGTAACGCCTATTTAAATCTGGCACGTATTGAAGAAGCTGATTTTAGCCAATCAGATTTGAGCAATGCAACCATCTTTCAGCCAATCTTCGGCAATACCAGTTTTAAAAATGCCAACTTAACAAATGCGCGTGTCATTGGCACGCTTGGTAAAGTAGACATGAGTGGTGTAGATGCTAGAAATGGCCGTTTTGGTTTAGATGTTGGCAATCAACCCATGGGGCAAATGAAATTTGATTCTGTTGGCGGCAATTTTGAAGGAGCAAACTTTGAAGGTGCGGATTTAAATATTGCTGCATTTACCTTTGGCAATTTGCGTGGTGCAATTTTACGCAATGCCAACTTATATCGTGCAGATTTGGTCTCAGCAGATTTGACAGGGGCAGATTTGACGGGGGCAGATTTGACTGACGCCGATGTTGATAATGCCAACTTTAAAGATGTTATCGGTTTGGATACAGCAAAAGGCTTTGATAAGGTAAAAGGCCAATGCAATAACTGTATCGTAACAATCAAACCCGACCAAACCTCAAAAGTCAGCGCTAACAACACATCAAGTCAAAATAAGCCTGGGTGCACGATGTAGTAGCTATGTATTTGCTAGCTTGGTAAGCGCTACACGGTCCAGTATTTCAACCTGACCGCGCCCTAGCGCAACCCAGTTTTTTTGCTCAAACCTTTTTACTTGCCTGCTCACCACTTCACGAGCTGTACCTAGCTCGTCAGCAATTTGTTGATGCGTTCTTTTCACACTATCAGCACCCACTTCCAACAGTAACTTTGCTAAGCGCGCGTCAAGATTATGGAAGGCCACTTCATCTAGTAATACAATTAAATCACTGATTAGTGCACCATAATTCGTCATAACGAATGTGCGGAAAACTTTTGAGTCTATCATCAGTTGGTTAAACGCTGCCGCAGGAATAATAACGTCTTTGATTGCCTCTTCTACAATTGTTGATGCTGGGTAGTCACTATTACCCAGAAGGCACGTTGTGGTGATAACACATGTTTCACCTGCATGAACGCGATAAAGCAAAATTTCACGACCGCTGGTGGACATTTTAAAAACACGCGAACGCCCAGCCAAACGCATCACATAAGCACCACAAGGACCACCCTCACGATAGCCAACTGTTCCAACAGGCGCCTCAACCATGCGCGCATACTTCAACAATAATTCTTTTGCCGAACTTTCCAGATGGGACAAATCAGGAAAAGCAGCCAACCAATCTAAATTTTGTACTGCGCTTTGCATTGCATCCTCCAATTTTTGTAAGGTCGATTGTAGCGCTAAATACTCATTAGATGAAACTATCCCTGCAATAGTTCTGACTCGTCAATTCCACATTTTTTATTTACTGGCACAGCGATATCAATCATTTTTGGCTTAGGTAGGTTTAAATTTTCCATGATGTTAATAAAATCTTCTTTTGATTTTTTTGCCAATCTAGGATTGATTAACTTTTCTTGCGCTATATTGCTGACACGATGGCCATTGTAGTCATGTCCTGGGTAAATAAGCGTTTCATTTGGATAGACAAATAGTTTATTTACGATACTTTCGTATAGCACGCTAGCATCACCGCTTTGAAAATCAGTTCGACCACAGCCGTTAATTAACAACGCATCCCCTGTAAATAATTTATCTTGCCACAAGAAAGTTAAACTGCCAGCGGTATGCCCCGGTGTTGCAATAACCTTAATTTGCTCTTTTCCAAAATAAAGTATATCACCTTCATTTAACTGTTTATCTGCATCTATTGCACCACACGCCTGACTGACAGCAGCTTTAGCACCTAACTGTTTTCTCAACACGCCACCTGCAGTGACATGGTCTGCATGCACATGCGTTTCCAATGCGTATACTAACTTTAAGTGATATTTTTCTACTAAGCCTACGTAAGCATCAACATGTGCTTTGACTGGATCAATGATAACAGCCTCATTACTGGCATCATCTACAAGTAAATAAGTCAATGTAGATGAATCTTCATCAAAAAATTGTCTAAACATAATGTCTCCTTATAAATTATATTGCATTATATAATATGTTTTTATATAATGTAAATAAATAGATTATTACACTTAACCTTTATGACTAATACAATCGATATCAACAATTTAAAAGTATTAAGAGAATCAGCTGACATTGCGACTGCGCTAATGAAAGTATTGGCAAACCCTGACAGGTTAATGCTGCTATGCCAAATATCGCAGGGCGAAAAAGCAGTAGGTGAGCTAGAAATCTTAACAGGGATTCAACAACCTACTCTCTCACAACAATTAACAGTCTTACGTGAAAACCAAGTTGTTAAAACAAGACGTGAGGGGAAAAATATTTATTACAGTGTTACTAGCAAGCCTGCATTAGCAATCATTAATGTCTTAGCTGAGCAGCTCTGTAAACTCGACAAATAACGAAAGGAAAGATCATGACTTTAGCAATTAGCAGACATTCGGAAAATTTTAGTAGCTGCCCTCAAATCAGCGCGGATGATATAACAGAAATTAAAAATTTAGGTTTCAAAACCATTATCAATGCAAGGCCTAATCAAGAAGGCGGTAGCAGTCAGCCATCGAGCGAGAGCATACAACAAGCTGCAGAAAAAGCAGGGTTGAAGTATATCCATATTCCAGTTGTACCAAACAATATTGGCGCAGACGATATTCAAATATGCGCAAGCTTTTTAGAAAGCGCGCCAGCACCAATACTCGGCTTTTGCAAGACAGGAATGCGTGCAACCGCACTTTACCAATCAGCACAAAAGCCAAGTAAATCTGATACAAACATGAGCAAACAAAGTTGGTTAACACAAAAAATAAATCACTTTTTTCAAAACAAATGCTTGCTTACTAAGCTGTATCGCAAACTAAGCAAACCTAATTTTTAAAAGAGCAGTCAATTGGAAATTGTATTATCTAGCGTTCTGATAGGGTCAACCATAGGCTTAGTATTAGCGGTAACAGGAGCTGGCGGCGCCTCTCTATTAATCCCATTATTGGTTTTAATCTTAAAGGTTACCGTTTTTGAAGCAGCCCCTATTGCCCTGCTCACAGTTTTACTAGCGTCCAGTGCGGGCGCAATATTGGGCATATATAATAGAACAGTTCGTTACAAAACAGCGTTACTGATTGCTAGTATCGGCGTCGTAATTGCACCGTTAGGCGCTAAAGCTGCTGCATTTGCGTCAAATACATTATTAAGCACTACATTAAGTTGCGTGCTTCTGTATATAGGCATACGTGCTTGGCAAAGCACAAAACGACCTGATACTGAAAACGACCTTACAAAAGAAGCTGCCTGCATAATTAACCCAGTAACCTCCAAAGTGTTTTGGACAGCACCATGTACAAAGAGACTTGCTTCTACCGGTGCTGTTACAGGTTTTCTTTCTGGCCTGCTTGGCGTTGGTGGGGGATTTATCATTGTGCCCAGCTTACAAAAAGTTAGTAACTTCGATCATCAAAGCATCACAGCAACCACATTAGCTGCTATTTCTTTGATTGCCATGAGTAGTTTAGCAAGCCACATGAATGCTAATGTAGTCTATTGGGATATTGCAATCCCTCTCTCAATTAGCGCCACATTAACAATGATTGTTGTGTCTGCTTTACTCAATCACAAAATCCCAGAGCAGGTAAGCAAAAAAAGCTTCGCAATTATATGTATGGTTGCAGCTATTTATTTAGGTTTAAAAAGTATAGTCTAAGCTTGCACTAACCAAAAAAAGAAGAAATCTAAATTCCATCTTTTCCGTAAATAAAGCACATTTAGCAACAAATAACAGCATTAGCCAACACTTTACTTGCACTTTGTCCAAACCAACTCTTATAGAACATCACCAACAAACATAGCAAAAAGCGCCTATTCACTCCTATTAGCAGCTGTTTTAACTTGACCAAAATCCTTATTAAAGCGAAACTATCGCTTTAGATTAACAACATTCAATTCACGTATAGTTGCGCCTACACATTCAAAAGATGCTGCGCACAACTGCAACACGGAGAAACCTCAAAGCATGGCAACGAATCCGCAAACCGGCTTGACTGAAACTGATGCGCAAGAAACGCAAGAATGGCTAGATGCCTTATTATCAGTGATAGAAAACGAAGGCACTGAACGTGCCCACTTTTTGCTTGAAGCAATGATTGATCAAGCAAGACGTTCTGGCAGCAACCTACCATATAACGCTACAACCGCTTATGTAAATACAATTCCAACTCACTTGCAGGCCAAACTTCCTGGTGATCCAGAAATGGAAAGACGCATCCGTGCGCTTATTCGCTGGAATGCAATCATGACCGTATTGAGAGCCAATGAAAAGTCACCAGGCGTGGGTGGTCATATTGCTAGCTTTCAATCTGCTGCAACCTTATATGACGTCGGCTTTAATCATTTTTTCCGTGCCGCGAATGAGAGTTTTGGCGGTGACTGTATTTATTTTCAAGGTCACTCCTCCCCAGGCATTTATGCGCGCGCTTACCTAGAAGGCCGCATAACAGAAGAGCAATTGGATAATTTCCGTCAAGAAACTGGCGGCAATGGCCTGTCAAGCTATCCACACCCTTGGTTAATGCCAGATTTTTGGCAGTTTCCTACTGTGTCTATGGGTATCGGACCATTAGCAGGCATCTATCAAGCACGTTTCTTAAAATATTTGCACAACCGTGGCATTGTAGATACTTCAGATAGGAAAGTATGGGTATTCTGTGGTGATGGTGAGATGGATGAGCCTGAATCACAAGGTGCTATCTCACTGGCGGCACGTGAAGGCTTAGACAATTTAATTTTTGTCATTAACTGTAACCTACAACGCCTAGATGGCCCAGTCCGTGGAAACGGTAAGATTATCCAAGAGTTAGAATCCAACTTCCGAGGTGCTGGCTGGAACGCACTTAAAGTTATCTGGGGTTCTTATTGGGATCCATTACTTGCCATGGACAAAGATGGTTTGCTGAAAAAACGCATGGAAGAATGTGTTGATGGCGAATATCAAAACTTCAAGCAAAAAGGTGGCGCGTACACGCGTGAACACTTCTTCGGCAAATACCCAGAGCTAAAAGAGATGGTTGCTGCAATGTCAGATAGTGATATTTGGCGTTTAAACCGTGGTGGGCATGATCCACATAAAGTGTATGCTGCATACAATTCTGCGGTAAACCACAAAGGTCAACCAACAGTTATTCTTGCAAAAACGGTTAAAGGCTATGGCATGGGCGATGCTGGCGAAGGTCAGAACACAACGCACCAGCAAAAAAGCATGGATATTGAGTCACTCAAAACATTCCGTGACCGATTTGATTTACCACTCACTGACGAACAAGTAGAGAACTTATCTTATTACAAACCAGAGGCGGATAGCCCTGAAATGAAATACATGGCAGAGCGCAGTGCAGCCATGGGTGGACATGTTCCAAAACGCAGACAAAAAGGTAATGAATTAACTGTTCCCAAACTATCAGCATTTGAGAACATGCTAGGTGATACTGGTGAACGTGAAATCTCAACAACGATGGCATTCGTCCGCATTTTGTCGACGTTAGTGAGAGATAAAGAAGTTGGCAAATATGTCGTCCCGATTGTCCCCGATGAAGCACGCACGTTTGGTATGGAAGGGATGTTCCGTCAATTAGGCATTTACTCTTCAATTGGTCAGTTATATGAACCGCAAGACTCGGACCAAGTGATGTATTACAAAGAGTTAAAAACGGGTCAAATTCTTGAAGAAGGCATTAATGAAGCAGGCGCATTCTCAAGCTGGTTAGCGGCTGCCACCTCATACAGCGTGAGCGGTGCTCAGATGATACCGTTTTATATTTATTATTCTATGTTTGGTTTCCAGCGAATTGGAGATTTTGCCTGGGCAGCTGGTGACTCACGTGCACGTGGCTTCTTGCTTGGCGCAACAGCAGGCCGAACAACATTGAATGGTGAAGGTTTGCAACATGAAGATGGTCATAGCCATCTTATGTCAGCAACCATACCCAACTGTGTTTCATACGACCCAACATTTGCCTATGAATTAGCAGTCATTATTCAAGAAGGCTTACGTCGCATGGTGCAGAACCAAGAAGATGTGTACTACTACATTACATTAATGAATGAAAACTACAGCCACCCAGCTATGCCTAAAGGTAGTGAAGATGGCATCCTAAAAGGCATGTATAACTTTAGCCAATCTAAATCAAAAGGTGAAAAAGTGCAGCTCATGGGTAGCGGTGTCATTTTACGTGAAGTGATTGCTGCAGCAGGCTTATTGGAAAAAGACTGGGGCATTTCTGCAGATGTATGGAGTGTGCCAAGTTTTACAGAGTTACGCCGAGAAGGCTTAGATTGTGAGCGCTGGAATCTGCTCAATCCAGATAAAAAACAACGTGTATGTTATGTTGCACAATGCTTAAAAGAGTCAAAAGGTCCTGTGATTGCATCCACTGATTATATGAAAAGTTTTGCTGAGCAAATTCAACGGTTTGTCCCAAATAAATTTGTTGCACTTGGTACAGATGGCTATGGTCGTTCTGATAGCCGTGAAGCATTACGTGACTTTTTTGAGGTTGATAGACACTACGTGGTCGTTGCGGCATTAAAAGCGTTGAGTGAAGAAGGAAAGCTTCCTGTTGCTAAAGTGACTGAAGCGATTAAAAAATACAAGCTGAATCCAAACAAACCAAACCCAAGCTTAATTTAGTGTGTGGATTGGTACGGAGTAAATAAATGAGTGTAAAAGATATTTTAGTGCCTGATATTGGCGATTTTGATTCGGTTGAAGTAATTGAAGTACTTGTTGCGCCAGGGGATACAGTAGCAGCAGATGATTCTTTGATTACGGTTGAGTCTGATAAAGCCTCTATGGATATCCCTGCACCACAAGCAGGTATTGTAAAAGAGGTCAAAATAAAAGTTGGTGACAAAATTGCAGAAGGCCATTTGATACTAACGCTTGAACCCAGCGGAGCTGAAACGACAAAACCTGTGGAAGCGTCCTCGCCCGCACCTGCGCCTGCACCAGCACCGACATCAACACCAGTAAAAGAGGAAGCAAAAGCAGAGGTTCCAGAGCCAAGCCGTCCCGCACCAGAACCACCAAAACAAGTACAACCAACGAACAAACCAGTACCGGTTGGCGCACATGTGGATACGAATAGAGAGAAAAAGTCACACGCCAGCCCTTCTGTACGGAAGTTTGCACGTGAATTAGGTGTTGATCTTAAGTTCGTACAAGGCACAGGCCCTAAAAATAGAATTCTTGCATCTGATGTGCAAAGTTATGTAAAAGATGAATTGACCAAACCGCGCGCTGACAATATGGGTGCAGGAATTGGCGCTTTAGCTACATTAGCAATGCCTGTCATTGACTTCACCAAATTTGGTGAAATAGAAACAAAACCATTATCACGTATTAAAAAGTTATCAGGTGCTAATTTACATCGCAACTGGGTTACTGCGCCGCATGTGACACAGTTTGACGAGGCAGATATCACAGACTTAGAAGATTTCCGTAGATCAATGAAAGCAGAAGCAGAAAAGCGTGGCGTTAAACTTACCATGCTTGCATTCCTAATCAAAGCATCGGTAAATGCACTGAAAGCATATCCAACTTTTAACGCATCACTATCCCCTGACGGAGATAGCTTGATACTTAAGAACTATTACAATATTGGCTTTGCTTGCGATACACCTGATGGTTTAGTCGTGCCAGTTGTCAAAGATGTCCAACGGAAAGACGTGCTTGATATCGCTGCTGACTTAATGGATCTATCTAGCAAAGCACGTGAACGCAAATTGAAAGTGGAAGAAATGCAAGGCGGTTGCTTTACCATTTCCAGTTTAGGCGGCATTGGCGGCACTATGTTTACACCGATTATTAATTGCCCTGAAGTTGCGATTTTAGGCGTATCTCGCTCCAGCATGAAGCCTATATACAATGAAGAAAGTGACGATTTTGAGGCAAGACTAATGCTACCATTATCACTTTCTTATGATCATCGCGTGATTGATGGTGCCGATGGTGCACGCTTTACCAGCCATCTAAGGATGATGTTAAGTGATGTAAGAAGGTTACTGCTCTAATCATAAAAAGGCGCGAAAGCGCCTTTTTTCTTTATTATCCCTCATGAAACCCATTAGCAGCTTTGCACCGATTACTCACCCATCAGCAACATTACTTATTTTAGGTAGCATGCCTGGTATTGCATCGCTTGAAGCTAATCAATACTATGCGCATCCCCGTAATGCTTTTTGGCCAATGATGGGCAATATATTTAGCTTTGACGCCACACTATCCTACGCAAGTCGCGTGAAGGCGCTTAATAATGCGCATGTAGCTGTGTGGGATGTAATGCACACTTGTGTCCGCACTGGCAGCTTAGACAGCAACATTCAAGCAGAAACACGCACTCCAAACGACTTTTTGACATTTTTCAAACATCATCACAACATTCGTGTAATTGCGTTTAATGGTAGCGAAGCTGAACGATATTTTCGCAAATCAGTGATGCCAACACTCAACTTAGTAAACGTGAATTTTTTAAAGCTACCATCAACCAGTCCTGCTCATACGATACCATTTAATGAAAAGTTAGCCGCATGGCAGGTAATTAAGACTATAAAAACTTAAAAATCACACAATGCTAGTCTTTCTGAGCGATTAATTGACAAGCCAAAGCGCTGGCATAAGGCATTGACTGCAATGTCAATAATGTAACCCATAATTGCGCATCACGGTTATCAAAGCCTCTTGTTAGCAACATAGCATAGCCAGCTAAGATTAACGCAAGTAAGATTAAAAACTCTTCACGTATCGGATTGAGTATTTTCCACTTATTTGCCGTTGCCTTACCTTTAGCTGTCACCACGAAGACACCTGCTTTCTTAGCGAGACCCATCATCACACCACGCGCAATAGCATGCGACAATCCTAAACTTGCAAGCGATGCACCCCATATATCGATCCACTTACATTGCATGGTTTTACGGTAAAGCACTGGTCCAAGTGCGGCTTTGATCACTAAGAAGCACAGGATGGGCACAATCATAATTGAAACAGGCAAACTGAATGTACCTGGAAAAAATAGCATCAAGAGTGTCCAGCCAATTGATCCTATAGTAAAAATCAACTGCAGCGCATCCCCTACCCAACCAAACCAACCTGTCAAAAAGTGATAGCGCTGGCTAAAACTTAACGTTGACTTACCCAATAGTCTTGGCATATGACGTTTTAAGATTTGCATCGCGCCAAATGCCCACCGATAACGCTGTGATTTCAATGCACTGAAGCTTGCAGGCGTTAGACCGCGCCCAAACGTATCATCGACATAGCGCAGCTCGTAATCTTCTTCCAATAAACGCAAGCCAAGCTCAGTATCTTCACAAATACACCACTCAGACCAGCCATTTAAATCTTTGAGCGCTTGATGGCGTATTAAGGTCATTGTGCCATGTTGAATCAGCGCATTACGCTCATGCCGATGATGCATCCCGATGCGGAAAAACCCTTCAAACTCCCAATTACACATTCTTTTAAAGAAATTATTTTCCCACTCTCGGTGTGCTTGCGGCGCTTGAACCACAGCGACTTTCGGCTCTGTAAAATGTGGCACCAGTGTCGCTAACCAATCTTTGGTCACAACATAGTCTGCATCAACAACGCCAATGGCAACGGCACGTGGATAAGTTTTAGATAGTGCAAAATTAAGCGCGCCTGCTTTAAAACCAGGCCATTTTGGTAAATGATAAAAATGAAAGTTCTCTGGAAGCTCAGCCATATAAGCCTCTATGGGCTTCCACTTAGCTTCGTCTTGTGTATTATTGTCGACAACAATCACTTCATAATGTGTGTAATCGAGATTTTTAAGGCTTTCAATAGTTGCAATCACCATTTCGGGGGGTTCGTTGTAGCACGCCAAATGAATAGAAACAAAGAGCTCGTCATCTTCTGGCAATGGTGCTTTGCGCTGATAGATACGCCGCCAGTTACGCTTAAACATCACCTCACTAAACTCAACTGCATAAATCATGAGCACTAATGAAGTAAGTGCCATGGCCAAAATAAGCCCGGCTAAGATAATAAAATCGCGCAAGGTATAGTAATAGTCACCGGGTAGGTTCCAAGCAATGACAAGAGTAGTGATACACGCTTGTAACAGTACAGCCATCGAAATCACGCCACCTATGCCCCAACTGCTAAAGCGCCATCCTATGAATATAATTGGCAGAAAAGCGATTGCGCTTGCCCAAATTGCCTTTTCTACCCAACGGTTATCTTTCGCCACAGCCCCTTGCAACGAGTATTTTTCTGCCCGTTTTGCATTAAACATGCCCCAATAAGCACCCGCCCAACCTTCAATATTGACTTTCCATGGTTGATCAAATGCTTCCATCAGATAATATTCGTAATCATCTGTGTCATTTATAGCCAAGAATTCACGAATAAAACGTGCTTGATTGACTTCACTGGCAACAGAAGCGCCAATTGTTGGTCCACTGCTGGGCCAACCCACTTCAGTAATAACAATTCGTTTACGTGGGTAAGCTTGCATGAGCTCTTTATAGCGATCAAGCGTGTATTGCGGTGCTTGCTCTACTGGCACCCCCTCATGATAGGGTAGTAAATGTACTGCAATAAAATCCACATGCTTGACTAAATTAGGGTTTTTTAACCACACATGCCAAGGCTCCGCTGTTGATATGGGTACATCGGTGGCTTCTCTTACTTCATCAATATATGCAATTAAGTTTTCAACAGATTGGTCATTTCGCAACAAAACCTCATTACCAACGATGGCAGCTTCAATGTTGTCGTAATAAAGCATTTTTTCTTTTAGCGCTGCAATCTCACGTCCATTTGCATACGCATTATCATTAATCCAGGCACCCGCAATTACAGAAAGATTCTCTTTATCCGCAAGCGCAATAATCTCGCTATTTTCGATAGAGGTATAAATTCGTATCCGATTAGATAGTGTCTTGAGTAATTTAAGATCTCGTGCCAATTCTGCTGTATTGGGATATCGCCTATCCAATGGGCTTTGATCTGCCTGATAACCACTGTAAGCAAAACCATGCACAATTGGTTTAACATTAATGAGTGGTAATGCTTGGTTTGCAATCGCCCAAACACCAAAATGTGCAGCTGCAAACGCAACAGCAAACAATAATGGAAAGTAAATGCGCCTTAATAATTGCATGATGCTATTCAGATTTTCTTATTGTTAATGTTGACAAAAACTGGCTAGGCCAATTGACATATGCGAGCAGAACACATAATAACAGCCAGCTGGCCGCAGCATTGTTGGATGCTTCTTTTGTATAACACAACACAGCAAACATAATGACTAATGCGCCTGGTAACGCTTGCGACAGCCAGTGAATAGTGTCTTGTTTAGGCCTTAATGCATCAAATATCATGATAAGTACTGGCATCGCAAATAGTAGTATTGGGAAATCACGGTAACGCCCATCAAAATAAATTAAATAGCCAGCAACAAGCGCTGCATAGAGAAAAATCAACTTCAAACCGCGCATGAGTTTGTTAGTGCTTTGATTGTCCTGAATCATACGCACTGGGTGCATCAATACCATCAGTACGCCTAAGCCTAATAAGCCACCGAGCGCCAACCACTCTATCCAATCACGACTTGCGGCCATTACATACTCATATGCTAAATACGCCTGCATACTTGCAAGTGCACCAAAAGCACTCAAACCAATCAATACGAAAACTCGCTGTTCTGCTTGCATTCGCGCAAAGATAAAAAATAATATACTGCCAATTAATCCAAGGTAGATAAAGCGATGTTGATCACTCCGCTCTGCCACAGCACTCGTTAATGAGAATTTTGGTTGTAAGTCAGCTGTCATTAAGCCCCAAGAGCCGCCCACGGTTCCTTCTAATACCCTTTTCCAAGGCTGATCAATCGCTTCAATTATGTTGTACTGCCAATTATTTTCATTTGCTTTTTGTATGAATTCACGAACATAACGTGCTTGGTTCACAACACTTGGTATCGACTCGCTGCGCTGACGACCAACTGATGGCCAACCAGTCTCACCAATTAGTATCGGTTTTGTAAACTGCCGCTCCATTTTCGCCATGACGTTTTCTGTATGTTCTATCGCCTCGTCAATCGCTACAGGATTGTTTTCCCAATAAGGTAAAATATGTAAGGTATGAAAATCAACATACTGCTCTATATTTTTGTGTTTAACCCAAAATTCCCAAACATCTGCATAAGTAATTGGTGTATTGGTTAATGACTTGGCTAACGCAAAATAAGTTCGCATTGCCGCCTCATCTTGCTCACCTCGTAAAAACACTTCATTACCGACAATCAAAGCGCTTACTGTCTCTGGATGTGCATTAGCGACTTGCGCTGCGTGCTTTATTTCTAATACGTTATCAGCATCCGTCCATCCTATCCATGCGCCCAAATAAACCTGCATGCCGAGTTTAGCTGCTGCTTCAGGGACATAATCCATGCCCTGACTAACGGAATAAGTTCTGACGCAATGACTGATTGTTGAAAGCAACTTAAGATCATCGTCAATTTGCTCGGGGCTTATCCCCAACCCTGCAACCACAGGAGAATCCCCTCTATGATACTAAGGTGCATAAGAACC
>JBPOFK010000021.1:0-34051 GCA_051252095.1 Methylophilaceae bacterium | reverse complement strand
ATGCAGGTACTGTTGAGTTTTTATTGGATTCTGATAATCGTTTCTACTTTATGGAAATGAATACGCGGCTCCAAGTTGAGCATACCATCACAGAATCTATTACAGGTGTAGATATTGTTCAAGAGCAAATTCGCATCGCTTTTGGATTGGCATTAAGATATAAACAAAGTGAAATAACATACCGTGGCTTTGCAATAGAATTTAGGATAAATGCTGAAGATCCTAAAAATGATTTTTTACCCAGCTTTGGGAAAATCACACGTTACTATGCCCCAGGCGGCCCAGGCGTGCGTATGGATGCAGCTATTTATTCTGGCTATGTTATTCCACCCTACTACGATTCAATGTGTGCAAAATTAGTTGTATGGGCGCTAGATTGGGAAAGAGTGATTGAGCGTGGTAGACGTGCATTGGATGATATGATTATTTATGGCGTTAAAACCACGGTACCGTATTATCAGGAAATTTTGAACCATCCTGACTTTAGATTAGGTAATTTCAACACTAGTTTTGTGGAATCTCATCCAGAACTAACTAATTATGCTGTAGAGCTACCGCCTGAACTCATTGCTGCAGCTATTTCAGCTGCTATCGCAGCTCACGAAGGCATTTAAGCATTAACTAAAGAAGACTTACAACCATGAAAAAAATTAACATTACAGAATTAGTTTTACGTGACGGCCATCAATGCATGATTGCAACACGTTTGCGCACCGAAGATATGCTGCCAATTTGTTCTAAATTAGATGCGATTGGTTTTTGGTCGCTAGAGGCCTGGGGCGGCGCAACCTTTGATGCGTGTGTACGCTTTTTAAAAGAAGACCCCTGGGAACGTCTAAGTAAACTGCGTAAAGCACTTCCTAATAGTCGCCTTCAGATGTTGCTGCGCGGCCAAAATTTACTTGGCTATCGCCATTACTCAGATGATGTAGTGAAAGCATTTGTGCAAAAATCGGCTGATAATGGTGTTGATGTTTTCCGTATTTTTGATGCAATGAATGATATGCGTAATCTACAAACTTCTGTAGAAGCTGTTAAAAAAGCAAAAAAAATTGCGGAAGGTACGATTAGTTATACAACCAGTCCAGAACATGATGTTGCACACTTCGTTTCTTTAGCAAAAGAAATAGAAGCAATGGGTTGCGATACCCTTGCAATTAAAGACATGGCTAGCCTGCTAACGCCGCAAACAACAGCAGAACTGGTTAAAGCACTTAGTGAAGCAATTAGTATCCCTATCCATCTGCATAGCCATGCAACATCGGGATTGGCAAGTATCAATTTAATGCGTGGCGTTGAAAACGGTGCCACCATCATCGACACCTGCAACTCTGCCTTTAGTGAAGGCGCGAGTCACCCTACAACAGAAAGTATTATTGCTGCGTTGCAAGGCACAGAGTATGACACGGGCTTAGATATTGCAGCGGTACAAGAAGTCAGTGAATATTTTAGAGAAGTCCGTAAAAAATACTGGCAATTTGAAAGCAGTTATACAGGCGTTGATACTAGAGTGCTGGTCAACCAAGTGCCAGGCGGCATGATTTCTAATTTAAGCAACCAGCTTAAAGAGCAAGGATCACTTAGTAAAATGAATGCTGTACTTGATGAAATTCCAAAAGTACGCAAGGACTTAGGTTACCCTCCACTAGTGACTCCAACCTCTCAGATAGTTGGGACACAAGCTGTACTCAACGTATTAACAGGTAAACGCTATTCAACCATTACCAATGAAGTGAAAAACTACTTTTTGGGGCAATATGGTAAACCGATTACTGATGTTAACCCTGAAGTGCAAAAACAAGCTATTGGCGATGCAAAAGTCATCACTTGTCGTCCTGCTGACTTACTAGAACCAGAAATGGCAAAACTTGCAAGCGATGTAGAGCGGATAGCAAAAAGTGAAGAAGATATACTGACTTACGCAATGTTCCCTGATATAGGTGAAACATTCTTAAAAGAGCGTAATGCGAAATCTTTGGTGCCAGAAAAATTACTGTCTAAAGAAGACGTACATGCTAGTGGGCCGCGTTTTGCGCCCGATGAGTTTAACGTAACCTTACATGGTGAAACATTCCATATTAAGCTGACAGGAACTGGGCACGAAGGGGTAGAAAAAAGACCTATTTATGTATCAGTTGATGGGGTTGCAGAAGAAGTGCTTGTGGAAACACTGAGTGAAATTGAGTTACCTAACGGCGGCATCAGTAGTAATGGTGCAAATGCAAGAAAAAAACAATCAGCAAGTGGTAGTGGCCGCCCTCGCCCCAACCACAAAGGCTGCGTGACAACTGCTATGCCAGGTACAATTGTGGCTGTAAAGGTTAATATTGGTGACAAAGTCAAAGCGGGTGATGCAGTCCTAGTCATTGAAGCAATGAAAATGGAAAATGAAATCGAAGCATCCACATCTGGCACAGTAGTCGCCCTGAATGTAGAAAAAGGAGACAATGTTACTCCTGATGAAACATTGTTAGAAATCCAACCAGAATAATCACAAAGATAATTGTTGATTAGCCTATTCGTAAAAGTCGGCAGCTTTCACTGTCGACTTTTTTATTTATTTGAGTAGATTGAATTTATGAAGCAAGCCATCATCCTAGCCTCCTCATCTGTCTATCGTCGTGAGTTAATGCAACGATTGCAAATCCCGTTCCACACAGTTTCTCCTCATGTAGATGAAACTGTACTTGCAGATGAAAAACCACAAGATACAGCATTGCGACTTTCTAAAGAAAAGGCGATAAAAGTTGGTACTGAGTACCCTCATGCACTCATTATTGGTTGCGACCAAGTTGCTACGTTAGAGGGTGAACAACTCGGCAAACCACTCAACCATAAAAATGCAACTAAACAACTTCAATTAATGCGAGGTAAAGAAGTTACTTTCCATAGCGCATTGTGTTTATATAATGCAGAGACAAGCAGCATGCAAGCCCAAGTCGTCCCCTACCTAGTCAAATTTAGGCAGTTGACTGATGAACAAATAGAAAGCTACTTAATCAAAGAGCAGCCTTATCATTGTGCAGGCAGTGCAAAATCAGAAGGGTTAGGCATTGCACTAATTGAAAGAATGATTGGTGATGACCCTAATGCTCTAATCGGTTTGCCATTAATTAAATTAATATCAATGTTGCAAAATGAAGGCGTCAACGTTATATAGATGCAATCGTTGTCAATAGTCACATACCTTTGGAGATTACTATGTTTAAACCTCGTCTAGTTATATTAGCCTTTGCAACATTGATAACAGCTCCCAGCTTTGCTTTAGATGGTACAAAAGAGTCTCGTAGTACTTTGAAAGATCAAGAAAGTGTTGCGGTCACTATTTATAACAGTAATTTAGCGCTCATTAAGGATGTGCGTAAGGTTCAGCTCAACAAAGGTTTAAATGCAATTGCTTTACGAGATGTAAGTGCACAAATCAGGCCAGAAACAGCTTTACTACGCAGCATTAGCACACCAGGCAGTTTGACCTTATTAGAACAAAACTTTGACTATGATTTGCTAACACCAAGAAAAATGCTGGAAAAATATGTTGGCAAAACAGTCACCATAGTAAAAACGAATCCTGCAACCGGCGCGGAAACATCTGAAAATGCGACGGTGTTATCTGCTAACAATGGCGTAGTTTTAAAGATTGGTAATCGCATCGAAACAGGGATTCCTGGCAGGATTATTTATGATGACGTCCCAAAGTACCTACGCGACCGCCCAACGCTGATTACACAATTGAATAACAAGGGAACACAGAACCAAACGGTAGAGCTGAGTTATTTAACTGGCGGCCTCGGCTGGAAGGCAGACTATGTAGCTGAGCTGAATGGTAGTGAAGGCCGCTTAGATTTATCGGGATGGGTCACACTCAATAATACGAGCGGCGCAAGTTACAAAAATGCTAAATTGCAATTAGTCGCTGGAGACGTTAACCAAGTCCAAAGCCGTATAAGACCTATGGCTAAGACTCTGCGTGATGATGTCATGATGGCGGAAGCTGCAGCGCCCATGTCAGAAGAAGGATTGCTCGAGTATCATTTATACCGATTAGATCGCCCAACATCGATTGCAGAAAACCAAACGAAACAAGTTGCCCTATTATCTGCCAACAATATCCCCGCAAGAAAATCATTACTATTGCGTGGGGCTGATTATTACTACCGCAGTCAATATGGTGAGATTGGCTCCAAAATGAAAGTAGATGTCTTCGTTGAGTTTGATAATAAAGAAGCTGCACGACTGGGAATGCCATTACCAAAAGGCATCATGCGTGTATATAAGCAAGATAGCCAAGGGAATGCACAATTTGTGGGAGAGGACGCCATTGATCATACGCCTAAAAATGAAACAGTTCGCTTGAAATTGGGTAGTGCTTTTGATGTGACAGCAGATAAAAAGCAGACGGATTTCAAAAAAGCATCTAATCGAGAATATAGAACTGCTTTTGAAATTACATTAAAAAATGCGAAAAAAGAACCTGTCACTGTGACAGTGCAAGAACCAATTGGTGGCGATTGGACCATTTTGTCAGAAAGTGCACCGCACACAAAAGTAAACAGCCAATTGGCGCAATGGCAAATCAAAATACCTGCAGAGGGAAAAACAACATTAACGTATCGTGCGATTGTTAAATACTAGATGCTAAATACTTTCAACAATAATGGATTTGGAACGCTTTACTTCATCCCAGTAACAATGGGTGCAGATAATATCAGTCAGGTGTTACCTCCTGATGTCGTTAGTATTGTACAAAATATAGATGAATTTATTGTTGAAAATGAAAAAACTGCGCGACACTTTCTAGGTGCTATTCAACATAAAAAACCTATTCGAGAGATTTTGCTTAAACCACTTAACAAGCATACCGATGACAAGGATCTTCCAAAATTACTCAGTACGCTTATTACGGGTAAAAATGTTGGGCTGATGTCTGAAGCTGGCTGCCCAGGAATTGCTGATCCAGGCGCTAAGCTGGCGGCCTTAGCGCACAAAAAAGGGATTCGTGTCGCACCATTAGTTGGCCCTAGTGCTATTTTATTGAGCTTAATGGCCTCTGGACTTAATGGGCAACGTTTTACCTTTTTAGGCTACTTACCTACAGACAAAGTAGCACGAGTTCAGCAATTAAAGGCTTTAGAGCAGCGTGCAAAAGTACAAAATGAAACACAGGTTTTTATAGAAACGCCTTTTAGAAACCAACACATGCTAGAAGACATTTTAGCGCAATGTAAACAAGAAACTCAGCTATGTATTGCATGTAATGTCACTCTAGCTGATGAGTATATCGTCACAAAATCTATTGTAAGATGGAAACAAGAAGCGCTTCCAGAATTACACAAAAAACCAACTGTTTTTTTAATATTGGCTTGAGTTAGGCCTTAACCAATAACTTACGCACTGGGCCATAACTGCGTCGATGTATAGGTGACACGCCATGCTCTTGTAACAGTGCCATATGCATTTTCGTCGGATAACCTTTATGCTTCGCAAAACCATACATTGGATACTGTTTATCTAATTCGTAAAGCGCTGCATCGCGCGCTGTTTTAGCTAAAATAGATGCCGCAGAAATTGCTTGCACTTTACTATCGCCTTTAATAATTGCCTCACATGGCAAATTAATTTCTGGGCATTTGTTACCATCAACTTGCACCATGATAGCTTGCCCTTCCAGTGCATCACTAAACTTTTTCTGCATAGTGTCAATTGCACGCTTCATTGCAAGCATGCTCGCTTGTAAGATGTTTATATCGTCAATCTCTTCTACACTACTACTGGCAATAGCCCAAGCCAATGCATGTTGTTTAATCTCTACTGCTAATGCATCACGTTTAGTCTCAGTGATTTTCTTTGAGTCAGCTAGCCCCTCTACGTAGTATTCAGGATTTAAAATCACAGCTGCAGCATAGACAGCGCCAGCTAAAGGTCCTCTCCCTGCTTCATCAACACCACAAATAAGAGGTGTCATTGCAAGTATGAAAGAATGACTTCAGCCGATTTTTGAGCCGAATTTTGTTTAAGTGTATGATGCATTTCAGTAAATGTATCTTTGATTGATTTTATTCTGGCTTTATCTGACAACATCTCATTCATGGTGTCAGTAATTTTTTCGGGCGTTGCTTCATGCTGAAGGAGCTCAGGTACAATAAACTGTTTGGCCAATACATTAGGTAAACCGACATAGGGTAAATAATGCATCGATTTAAGCAGTCGCCAACTCGCAGAAGACATGCGATATGTAATAATCATGGGTTGCTTTAATAAAGCTGCTTCTAATGTAGCGGTTCCAGATGCAACAATAACAAAATCCGCAGCTTCCATTGCATCGTGAGCATGCCCAAATAACAATTGAATATTCAGTTCTGGATTCGCATACTTTTCGATTGCATGTTGAAACATCGTACGCGTTTGGCGTGTAATCAGCGGAACTAAAAATTTAACGTTTTTATGATAATGACTAACTTGCTCAGCAGTTTGCACAAATAGTGATGCATGGTGCTCAACTTCTGAATTCCTGCTACCAGGCAACATAGCAATAATGAGCTCAGTCTTCTCTAGTTTCAACATGTCGCGCGCGGCTTGTTTATTGGGCAAAATCGGTAGCTCATCTGCCAACGGGTGCCCCACAAATGTAACTGGCATATCGACTGCTTCATAAAGAGCAGGTTCAAATGGAAACAACGCTAACATGTGCGTTACTGCCCGTTTTATTTTCCGAATGCGCCCACCCCGCCAAGCCCAGATGGAAGGGCTCACATAGTGTATTGTTGGAATCCCATGTTTTTTTAGTTTGCGCTCTAACCAAAAATTAAAATCTGGCGCATCAATCCCAACAAAAACATCAGGTTTTGCATCAAGAATTTGATTCAATAAGCTTTTACGTAACTTAAGTAGCATGGGCAAATGCTTGATGACTTCTAAATACCCTCTTATGGATAATTTCTCCATTGGAAACAGCGTTTTAGCACCTTCGCGCTGCATTTTAGGCCCTGCAATACCGAAGAAATCTAAGTCACTACGCCTATTTTTTAACGCAGCAATTAAATGCCCTCCAAGCAAATCCCCTGAGGCTTCTCCAGCCACAATTGCAATTTTTGGCATACGTTTTTATTTAGCGGATGATGCCGCGATTAGTTAAATTAAGAAAGTCTGATAATAATTGAATCTTGTCGCACGCTGCATGCATTGCTGCAACTTCTTTTTTTGCTTCTTCTAAACTAAGGCCTTTACGATACAACGCTTTATATGCTCGCTTAATGTGGGTAATGTCATCGGTTGTAAAACCACGCCTTTTCAAACCTTCAGAATTAATACCATGAGGCTTGGCATCATAACCCGCTGCGGTCACATAAGTTGGAACATCTTTAAATACAACTGAGCCAACTGCAGTGATCACATGAGCGCCTATTTGGCAGAACTGATGAACCAAAGTAAACCCACCCAAAATAGCATAGTCATGAATATCGACATGGCCGGCAAGAGATGAGTTATTCGCTAAAATAGTGTTATTACTGACATTACAATCATGCGCAATATGGACGTACGCCATAATCCAATTGTTATTTCCTATTTTTGTCACACCCTTATCTTGAATCGTGCCACGATTGAATGTGCAAAACTCGCGAATCGTATTATTGTCACCAATCTCTAAAGTAGTTGGTTCATTATTATATTTTTTATCTTGCGGTTGCTCACCAAGCGACACATATTGAAAAATGTGATTGTTTTTGCCAATTGTTGTAGGGCCCTTGATAACCGCATGACTGCCAACACGCGTATTTGCATCAATTTTTACCCCGGCTTCAATAATAGAATACGCACCAACTTCTACACTGCTGTCTAATTCTGCTTTTGAATCCACAATAGCCGTAGCATGAATTTTACTTGTCATTTTACTTTAAATTCTTTTTATATCTTATTGATTTAAATATTTTTTAATATGCACATCATACTCGCCTCTGCTACCACTTTACCATCAACAGTCGCAACGCCTTTGTATTTCCATATCCCTTTCAGAATGCGGTCTATTTTAACATTCAAAATAATTTGATCGCCTGGTGATACTGGCTTTTTAAATCGTGCTTCATCAATACCTGCGAAATAATAGACTGATTCCTCAGAAGGCTTAACTTCCATTGTTTTGAATGATAAAACAGCAGCAGCCTGGGCCATTGCCTCAACAATTAAAACGCCTGGCATAACAGGATGATATGGAAAATGCCCAGGAAAGTAAGGCTCGTTTACCGTTACATTTTTGAGTGCAGTAATTTCTTTACCTATTTCCATCGAAATCACTTTATCAATAAGCACGAATGGGTATCGATGTGGAAGATGGTCCAGTATTTCATGAATATTCATGCTGGTATCAGTAGTATCATTCATATCAAGCTTTCTATAATTTTCTTGAATTTTCTAAGCGTTTAATCTGCGTTTCTAATGCTTTAATTTTATCTGTTAATTGCGTCAATTGGCGAATATTAGCAGCCGTTTTTAACCAAGCAGCGTGCTGTTGTGATGGCATTAATGCTGTATACGTCCCCGCTTTGGATATTGAGCGCATAATCATAGTGCCAGGAGAAATCGTTACATGGTCAACAATAGCCAAATGTCCAAGAATCATGGCGCTTCCACCCAATTTACAATGTTCACCTATTATTGCGCTACCAGCAATGCCGACACACCCAGCAATAACCGTATGCGCGCCTATGCGACAGTTATGCGCTATTTGGACTAGGTTGTCCACTTTCACCCCTTCAGCAATCACTGTGTCGTCAATAGCACCTCTATCAACAGTGGTATTAGCACCAATATCGACATCGTCCCCTATAATCACGCGCCCTATTTGCGGTATTTTTACCCAGCGCTTTACGGCATCACTACCTTCTTCTTCGGCATAGCCAAATCCATCATTGCCGATTACAACCCCAGAAAAAAAATGACAACTCTTTCCAATTTCTGATCCATGCTTAATGGTTACATTGGCTTCTAAAATAGTTGCATCACCAATTATTGAATCATGTTCAATGACACTGCCAGCGCCGACAACTACATCCTCGCCCAATATGACATTACTATCAATGGTTACATGCGCACCAATGTAGCAGCTCTTTGGTATTCTTGCAGACTTACACACAGAAGCAGTTTGGTGAATGCCAGATTTTTGCAGTGGAGCGGGATTAAGTAACTGCGAGACTTTTGCAAAATATGCATATGGGTTATCTGTAATGATACTTGGGAGATTAGTTAATCGCGCATGCTCTTGTTTAATAATCACCGCAGTTGCTTGCGTAGTTTTTAACTGCGCAGCGTATTTGCTATCACTAAAAAAACTAATTGAACCTTGTTGCGAATAGGCTAATGAGCCAACACGACATATTTTAACCTTAGCAGTATCATTAGTGATTTCTCCACCTAGTCTGTCGACGATATCCTTAAGCGTTAAACTGTCGTTCATGAGAGTCAAGCATGGGTTAATTCCCACTTAACAACTTTAATACTTTATCGGTAATGTCGATTTTGTTGCTCGCATAAGCAACGCCGCCATACATCACCAAATCATAACCCTCTGATTCTGATACAGTTTTTACAGCATTATTAATGCGATCTTGTAAAACGGAAAGTTCCTCATTTTTACGGATATTAATGTCTTCTCGAAGCTCACGCTGTTTACGTTGGAATTCAATTTTTAAATTAGATGCTTTACGTTGTTTATTGCGCCTATCTATCTCACTCAATGAAAGTGATTCTTGATCTAATTCTGATTCTATGGTGGATATTTGCTTTTTCATTTTATCCAACTCTAACGATCTTGGACTGAATTCGCGCTCTAGTTTCTTTCCACTTTCTGCCGTTTGCGGTGCTTCTTTCAGAATTTTATCAACTTGCACATAGCCAACTTTTAGCTCTGCGGCATAACCAGCATTAACCGATACAAGCATTGCTAACGTTAGCAGCAGCGTTCTAAACATATACTTCAATTCAAACCTCCAAAATATCCTATACCTGATACAGGTATACTCATTCTACTATTAAACGCACCAACCGTTCAATTTTAACTAAAATTGCTGGCCGAATTGAAATTGTAAGGTTTGCGTTTCGTCGCCGTCTTCTTCATTGATTGGTTTTGCTAGTACAAGTTTTAATGGACCGAATGGTGAGAACCAGCTTATCCCAACGCCAGTACTGTATCGTAACTCGCCCACGCTAATCGACTCGTCCTCGCCAAACACACGGCCAGCATCGAAAAACGCACTCAAGCGAAATGATTTGGAGTCTTTAATTAATGGTACTGGCACAAACACCTCAGCATTACCAACAATACGCGTTGTACCCCCTACTGAGAAATCATTTCCAGTAGCTGGGTCAATATCTCGTGGTCCAAGTGTACCATTTTCAAAACCACGTACTGAGTTTACACCACCCGCAAAGAAATTTTTGAAAAATGGGAATTTGTTGTCACCGTAACTATCTGCATAACCTAACTCACCATTAAGCATAAAGACAATGTCTTTAAAAACATCTTTATACCATGCATGCTGATACTCAAGCTTATAGTACTCAAGATCTAAACCAGGGACACCAACCTCCGCACTCAATTTCTGTAAAACACCTCGATTAGGGAATAGCAGGTTATCCCTAGAATCAAAAGTCCAACCTGCTCTTGCTTGCACTGAGTTAGCATCACAACCAGATGTATTATCACAAAAATCTAAATATTGCTTAGGGCTGTCACTCTGCAAATCGATTTTTGTGATATCAGCCGTCAAGCCTAGTGAGAATCGACTCATTTCTGTCAAAGGGAATCCGAACCGAACACCAAGACCATATGATGAGCTACTATAGGTACCAATTCTTGAAGTGGTTGAAGTATCAGTGTCAACGTCTCTTCTGTAGACATCAAAACCTCGGCTAATACCGTCTGGCGTAAAATATGGATTCGTATAAGATAGCGAGTAGATAGTATTTAAGTTACTTGTGTTAAGTTGTGCATTAACACGATTACCAGTACCTAAAAAGTTTTCTTGACTGACATTAAACCCTAACACAACACCTTCATTACTTGACAAACCAGCACCAAACTGGACACTACCAGTAGATTTTTCCGTCACGTTAATATTTAAATCTACTTGATCCGTACTACCTGGCACAGCAGGCGTTTCAATATCAACATTGTCGAAAAATTGCGTACGATCCAAGCGCTCTTTTGAACGTTTAATTTTATCGCCAGCATACCAAGCAGACTCTAATTGTCGCATTTCACGGCGTAATGCTTCATCTTTTGTTTTCGTGTTACCTGTTAAATTAATACGTCGTACATATACACGGCGACCGGGATCTACAAAGAAAGTGAAAGCCGCTGTACGCGCTTCCTTATTAATTTCTGGCACCGCATTCACATTTGCAAATGCATAGCCTTCATTACCTAAGCGATCACTGATTGCTTTTGTAGTTTCGGTGACCATTTGACGATTAAACGTATCACCTTGTTTGAGCATTACCAACTTTTGGAGCTCATCTTCTGGTAATTGTAATTCTCCAGCTAGTTTTACATCACTGATTGTGTATTTTTCACCCTCAGTAACATTCACAGTAATATAAATATCCTGCTTATCTGGTGAAATAGATACTTGTGTGGAATCTACTGAGAATTCTAAATACCCTTGATTTAGATAGAAAGACTTAAGCGTCTCCAAGTCGGCTGTTAGTTTTTGTTTCGAGTATTGGTCATCTTTATTCCACCAACTCATCCAATTTGGGGTAGTCAGCAAAAACTCTGCTCTTAAATCTTCAAGCGTAAATGCATTATTACCGACAATATTAATATCACGAATCTTGGCGACTTGGCCTTCTTCAATTTCGAACCTTACTGCAACGCGGTTGCGCTCTAATGGACTAACAACTGTTTTAACCGTTGCACCATACTTACCAGTTGATAGGTACTGTCTTTTGATTTCCTGTTCAGCGCGATCAAGTTCTGACTTATCAAAAATAAGGCCTTCAGAAATGCCGATTTGCTTCAAGCCTTCCAACATTTTATCTGATGGGAAAGAGCGATTGCCGCTAAATTCTATCTTAGCAATTGCTGATCGCTCTTGAACAGTAACCAGTAACACGTCACCTTCGGACTCGATGCGTACATCTTTGAAAAAGCCTGTCCCATAAAGAGACTTAATTGCACGCGTCGCTTTTTGATCATTCATCACATCACCTACCTCAACTGGTAGGTAGTTAAAGATTGTGCCTGGTTCTGTTCGTTGCAGACCTTCTACACGAATATCTTTAACGACAAAAGGCTCAAGTGCCAACGCATGTTGGTTAAATAACGCAAAAACTAATGCTGAAATAAGGCGTGGTTTAAACAAGTGGTTATCCTGCTACTATTCGGTTAAAGTCATTGAAAATTGCTAAAATCATAAGCAAGCCTAATAATCCTATTCCTATTTTTTGGCCAACAAGCATAGCTTGCTCAGATACAGCAGACCCTTTAATAATTTCTGCCATATAATACATTAAATGCCCGCCATCTAAAACAGGTATCGGCAAAAGGTTTAATACGCCAATACTGATACTGATTAACGCAATAAAACTAAGAAAAGCAGCGATACCTAGGCCAGCGCTCTCGCCGGCATAAGCAGCAATCGTCACAGGCCCGCTGATACCTTTCCATGAAGTTTGGCCTGTCACCATGTACCACATCATTTTTAGACTTAATGCTGAGGTCTTCCATGTTTTCTCAATCGCCATTCCTAAACTATCTAATATAGAAAAATGCTGTTTGACTAATACTTTCTCCAGTTGCGCTTCATCTACCTTAACAGCCGCACCAATTTTGCCAATCCGCTGATTATTTTCTTTAACTGTATTAGGCGTTACATCCATCTCCAATACTTCACCTTGGCGTTTTACTTCAAAACGTAAAGCCTGTTCAGGGCTGGCTTTTACAACATTAACCACGTCAGCCCATACTTGAACAGGTAAGTTATCAATTCGGATGACTTCATCTCCAGCCAACAAGCCCGCCGCTTCTGCAGCACCATTTGACACAACTTCCTCGATAATAGGTAGAACAGCTGGTCTAAACACATCTAAGCCAATTTTTCCAATAACATCACCTTCAGCATCCTTACCCAAACCTGTTAAATTGAGCTTATGTTGATGTATTTCATTGTTTTTGTTGGTTGCTTTAATTTCTATGGTTTTATTTTCTAGCGCTGCTTCTAGTAATATCCAACTGACTTCAGACCAGGTTGTCACATTGGTACCATCTATTGTTTGAATCATTTCACCTGCGACGAAGTCAGCTTGTGCTGCAAGACTATTTGCTTCCACTTCTCCGATGATAGGTCGCATGCCAACAACGCCTTGCATTAACAATACCCAATAGATCAAAATAGCCAATAGTAAATTAGCCATCGGTCCAGCTAAAACAATAGCAATGCGCTTATAAACAGACTGACGGTTAAAAGCGCGTGCCAAATCAGCTTCCGAGAATTGGTGTTGCTGAACACCTTCTTCACTGAGCTCCCTTTCGGCTTTTAACTCATTTTCGTCTAACATTTTTACGTAGCCGCCAAATGGAATAGCCGCTAATACAAACTCTGTATTATCACTACCGATCGTTTTACGCCATAGTGGCTTCCCAAAACCAATTGAAAACCGTAACACTTTCACACCACACCAACGCGCTACTTGAAAGTGCCCATACTCATGAATGGTCACAATGATGCCAATGGTAACAATAAAAGCAATGATCGTTAGCATGCAATCACCTTAGCCTTGATCTGCTCACTTGTTGAAGTTGAAACAATCCATTCGTTTGCATATTTTCGAGCTTTTTCGTCAGTTTCTATTAAATGTTCTATCGACGTAACCGCTTCAATCACCATGAGATTGAGTGCAGATGTGATTACATTCGGAATGTCTGTAAAGTTGATTTTTTCAGACAGAAAAGCATTTACAGCTACTTCGTTTACAGCATTAAGAATAGTAGATGCTGTGCCGCCAGCATCTAATGCGTCATACGCAAGTTTTAAACAAGGAAAGCGTGTCGTATCAGGCGCTTCAAACTCCAGTTTGCCAACAGTCAAGAAATCTAAAGGAGTCACGCCTGCTTCAATTCGTTCTGGGTAAGCTAGTCCGTATGCAATAGGTGTGCGCATATCTGGGTTGCCAAGTTGAGCCAAAACACTGCCATCAACATACTCAACCATAGAATGAATAACACTTTGTGGATGCACAACAACTTCTATTTGCTCCGGCTTGGCATTAAATAACCAATGTGCCTCAATAACTTCCAATCCTTTATTCATCAGAGATGCAGAATCGATTGTTATTTTGGCGCCCATCACCCAGTTAGGGTGTTTAAGTGCTAAATCAGGTGTCGCAGCTGCAATTTGCTGTTGTGTATGCTGTCTGAAAGGCCCTCCTGATGCAGTGAGGATAATCTTGCGAATCCCACCATCAGCCAAGTGATCTAGATGCTGTGGTGGCATCACTTGAAAAATAGCATTATGCTCACTATCAATGGGTAATAAAGAAGCACCACCTGTTTTTACTGCATCCATAAACAATTTACCAGCCATGACCAAGGTTTCTTTGTTGGCTAATAAAATGCGCTTACCTGTTTTTGCCGCGGCCATTGCTGGCCTAAGACCCGCTGCCCCTACAATAGCTGCCATAACAATATCTACATCAGCATCGCTAGACACTTCTTCTAAACTAGATATACCTGTTAAAACTGATGTGTTGTTATTTTCTTTTTTTAAGGCATCAGTTAGGGCATAAGCTGCTTGCTTGTCCAACATTACGGCATAAGTAGGCTTATATTGTAAACATTGCTGAAGCATTACTTTGACATTGGTATTTGCAGTCAAAGCAAATACTTTATATTTTGAAGGATGCCGAGCAATGACATCAAGGGTTTGCTCGCCTATCGTCCCAGTACTACCTAAAATTGTAACATTCTGCAATTAGCTACCCACCTGAAAATAATTGAATAGGTAAATCATTAATACGGCTATTGGCAAGCTTGGAAGTAAACCATCGATGCGGTCTAGTATACCGCCATGTCCTGGTAATAAGTGTCCACTATCTTTCTTATTCATTTGTCGCTTTATCAAAGATTCAAATAAATCGCCAATCACACCTAGCATCGCAACCATCCACAACAAGACAAAAACAGCCCATGAACTTACTAGTGCATTGAAATATAAAATACAGCCAAAGAGAGTAACTCCGATTAATGCGCCAATGACACCCTCCCATGTTTTACCGGGGCTGATACTGGGTGCAAGTTTATGCTTCCCAAAATGTTTACCTGAAAAATAAGCAGCCGTATCTGCCACCCATATGGTCATTAATAAAGTCAGTAATAGCCATGGGTCGATTCCTTTTAAGCAAATAAGCGCTAGCCAAAGTGGCAGTAGAAGGCACAAACCAACCAATGCCAACCAATATTGATTATTTAAAGTCACAAACTTAGCAAGGAGGACAGGAACAAAAAATACCCAAAACGCCAATGTTAAAGCAAAAATAAAAAGAGACTGATAAATGAGCCAATGAAACCCGTTTTTTGCCATCATCCACAAAAAAACGCTACCTAGAATTGCGCTAAGTAATGCGTATATGAAAACACCTTTCGGTGCTAAATTGATTAACTTTCCCCACTCTTGTACTGCAAGTAGAGATATACCTAATGTAACAATCGCCCATGCCATATTTGAAGACATAAACAAAATAGGTAGCAAGACAATCACTAATAATAATGCAGTAATGATACGTGTTTTAAGCATGGTTAATTAGGCTTTCGCTATTTGCTCACTCGTTTGTCCAAAACGTCGCTCGCGCTGCTGATATGATTTAATTGCGGCATCGAAGCAGCCTTTATCGAAATCTGGCCACAAAGTATCTGTAAAGTATAGCTCTGTATAGGCTAGCTGCCACAACAGAAAGTTACTAATCCGCTTTTCTCCACCCGTTCTAATAAACAAATCAGGCTCTGGCGCATAATGCATCGATAGATAAGGCGTTAAATCTTCTTCTTTAAAGGGTTGATTATCGCCAGAGCGCATCAGCTGATTAGCTGCTTGTAAGATGTCCCACCGTCCACCATAGTTAGCTGCTATGGTTAACGTTAAACCAGTATTCTTTTCAGTCAACTGTTCAGACGCTTCTATTTGTTTGACTAAATCAGCATTAAACCCATTTCTGTCTCCAATTAAAATGAGCCGAATATTATTTTCATGTAACTTTGTTACTTCGCGGTTGAGTACCTCCATAAAAAGGCCCATGAGAAATGAAACCTCTTCCTCTGGTCGACGCCAATTCTCACTACTGAAAGCAAATAATGTTAGGTACTTAATTTCAAGCTGCGCACAGCATTTAACCAAATCACGAACAACCTCTACCCCTTTTTTATGCCCAGCGACACGGGGCAAAAATCTTTTACGCGCCCAACGCCCGTTGCCATCCATAATCACAGCAATATGCTTTGGCAATGCTTCAACAGTCGGAATCGCTTTGGTTGAGCTAGCGAATAGACGCTTTGAAAAGGTACGCTTTATAGTAAAACCCAATGGTTATCCAGTTATACAGCCATTAAATCAGCTTCTTTGGCTTGGAGTAACTGATCAATATCAGCAACAGCCTTATCTGTTAGCTTTTGAACAACATCTTGTGCACGACGCTCATCGTCCTCACTGATTTCTTTTTCTTTAACCAGTTTTTTGAGCGTATCATTTGCATCACGTCTTACATTGCGCACTGCGACTTTTGCATTTTCACCCTCACTGCGCACAATTTTAGTCAGGTCACGACGACGCTCTTCAGTTAGCATGGGCATGGGAACCCGTATTAAATTGCCATTAGTCGCTGGATTAAGGCCCAAATCACAATCACGTATAGCTTTCTCTACTTTTGAAACCATATCTTTTTCGAATGGTTGCACGTTAATTGTATGTGCGTCTCCCAAGTTAACATTCGCAACTTGATTGATGGCAACCTCAGAGCCGTAATACTCAACCATGACATGGTCCAATAATCCTGTGTGCGCACGGCCAGTACGCACTTTTTGCAAATCGGTCTTTAATGCTTCTAATGACTTTTGCATCTTCTGCTCAGCCGTTTTTTTAATTTCCTCCAACATTTCCTTCTCCACCTCAATTATTCAATACTGACTATTGTACTAAATTTTGTAGCGCACTTACTTTATAACACGCGTACCCTCATCATGACCCATGACAACACGCATCAAGGCGCCTTCTTTAAAAATACTGAATACACAAATGGGCAAGTCTTGATCTCGACATAAAGTGAGCGCCGTCGCATCCATGACTTTTAAATTTTTAGCAATAGCCTCATCAAATGTCACCGTTTCATAGCGCTTGGCATCTGGATTTTTCTTTGGGTCATCCGTATAGATTCCATCAACTTTAGTGGCTTTTAGAACGACTTCCGCATTAATTTCCATACCCCTTAATGCTGCAGCAGTATCCGTCGTGAAAAATGGGTTACCGGTGCCAGCGCCGAAAATAACGACCTTCCCTTCTTCCAAATAACGAATCGCCTTACCACGTATATAAGGCTCAGCAACCTGCTCCAGTTTCAATGCAGATTGCACTCTAGCATTAATTCCGATACTTCGCATGGCGTCTTGCAGTGCCATTGCATTCATGACGGTCGCTAGCATACCCATATAATCTGCTGTCGCCCTATCCATACCTGAAGCTGCTGGCGCAACACCTCTAAATATATTGCCACCACCAATCACAACAGCGACTTCTACGCCAAGCGCCACAACGGCTTTGATTTGCGCCACAATGTCGTCAATAGTTGCGCGATTAATACCATAAGCATCATCGCCCATCAGCGCTTCACCAGATAGCTTTAACAGTATCCTTTTATATGCTGGTTTTGCCATTTTTTTCCTTTATTTTCAATAACCCACATTTAATCATAAATGCACACAGTCTCCAACGACTCTCAACCTGAAACTATGATTAAATAGGCCAAAAAAAAGTGGGGCGGTTTACACCGCACCCACTTAATGCTTTTACTGCCGTTAATTTATTTAAACTTTAGCAGCTGCAGCCACTTCTGCTGCATAATCAACAACTGCCTTTTCAATTCCTTCACCTACAGTGAACATTGAAAATGATGCAATTTTTGCATTCTTTGATTTAAGCAATTGTTCAATCGTCATTTTGTCATTCTTCACAAACACTTGATTCAGTAAAGTCACCTCTTTCAAGAATTTATTAACCGTTCCGTCTGCAATTTTGTCTAGCATTGCCTCTGGCTTACCTGCTTCTTTTGCTTTTTCAATTGCAACCCTGCGTTCAGCTTCTATTAGCTCAGCATCAATTCCATCTGCATTCAATGCCTTAGGCTTTGCTGCAGCAATATGCATCGCAATATCTTTACCAAGCTCGTCGTCTCCATCAACTACATCTACGATGACACCAATTTTTCCGCCATGCACATAACTTGAAACTTGACCTTCTGCATTGATGTGTTCAAAACGTCTTGGTGTTATATTCTCACCAATTTTACCAACTAATTGCGCACGGACTTCTTCAACTGTAGCGCCTTGCATTGGCAATGCCGCCGCCGCTGCCATATCTGCTGGACCATTCTCATTGATGACCTGTGCTAGCTCATTGACATAGTTAATAAATGCATCATTTCTAGCACAGAAATCTGTTTCAGAATTTACTTCTAACAAAGTAGCTGTTTTACCATCTACTGAAACACTGATTCCAACAACACCCTCAGCTGCAACGCGTCCAGCTGCTTTACTTGCTTTATTGCCAAAGCGCACACGCAAGATCTCTTCTGCGCGACTCATGTCGCCTTCTGCTTCTGTTAACGCTTTTTTGCAATCCATCATCGGCGCATCTGTGCGCTCTCGTAATTCTTTTACCATGCTCGCTGTAATTTCAGCCATTTTGAGCTCCTTAATTTCATCAAATATAACATTAAGTTATACTCGCAATACATTGATTTATAATTAAAAAGCTGGGGATATCCCCAGCTTTAGATGATTCGTTTATTCTGCTGGCGTTGCTACGGCTTCTGTTTCAGCAACTTCAACAAACTCTTCAGCTTCACTTGCTGACTTTGCAATTTCTGCTAACGCATTTGCTCGACCTTCTAACACAGCATCTGCCATACCACGGGCATAGAGTCTGATTGCACGACTAGAGTCATCGTTACCAGGAATAACATAAGCAATTCCTTCTGGCGAGTTATTAGTATCAACCACACCGATCAGTGGGATACCCAATTTTTTCGCCTCAACGACTGCACCATTCTCGTGACCAACGTCGATAATAAAAATAGCATCTGGCAAACCGCCCATTTCCTTAATACCACCAATAGAGCGCTCTAATTTTTCAAGCTCACGCTTGTAGCCTAACGCTTCTTTTTTGCCAAATTTTTCCATACTGCCATCTTCAATCATCGCTTCATAATCTTTTAAGCGTTTGATTGATTGCTTAACTGTTTTGTAGTTAGTTAGCATTCCACCTAGCCAACGATGGTTGACATAAGCACAGCCAGCACGTTGTGCTTCTTCTTTGATGATGTCACGCGCTTGGCGCTTTGTACCCACAAAGAGGATGCGACCTTTATTGGCTGCTAGTATACGCACATATTTTTGCGCGTCTTCAAATAAAGGTAATGTTTTTTCTAGATTGACGATATGAATTTTGTTACGATCACCAAAAATGAACTCTGCCATTTTAGGATTCCAGTAACGGGTTTGGTGGCCAAAGTGAACACCGGCCTCAAGCATTTGACGCATTGTTACAGACATAGTAATACTCCAGTAAGGGTTAAAAATTACACTCGTCCAACATTATTTATCTGTTGATAAACACCCTGTACGGGACGGTGCAGTGATTTCGCTAAGCACATTTGCTAGAATAATGTAATATAAATCAAAACGCATGCATAGCGGCGCGTATAATACCAAAATTCAGCGTTAACCACAAACTTTAATACATCGTTATACTCTACATCACATATGGCTATTTCTATTCACAACGAAGACGATATTGCAAAAATGCGTATCGCAGGTAAACTAGCATCAGAAGTACTTGATTACATTACTCCTTTTGTCGTTAAAGGCGTAACGACTGACAAGCTTGATTCGCTTTGTCATGATTATATTGTCACTGTACAAAAAGCGATTCCTGCGCCTCTCAATTACGCGCCAGATGGACATACACCCTACCCTAAATCAATTTGTACTTCTGTTAATCACCAGATATGTCATGGCGTTCCTGGTGACAAGGTGCTTAAAAATGGAGATATTGTCAATATTGACGTAACTGTAATTAAAGATGGCTACCATGGTGACACCTCTAGGATGTTCCATGTTGGGGATGTGTCGATACAGGCAAAACGTTTATCAGAGTTAACCTACCAAGCGATGTGGCTCGGTATTCATCAAGTGAAGCCAGGCGCAACACTCGGCGATATAGGGCATGCGATACAAACTTTCACTGAAAAAAATGGTTTTAGCGTTGTCAGAGAGTTCTGCGGCCATGGCATTGGTAAACAATTTCATGAAGATCCACAGGTTCTGCACTATGGCAGACCTGGTAGTGGGGTAAAACTGGAAAAAGGCATGATTTTTACGATTGAACCGATGATTAATGCTGGGAAACGAGATATTAAACATATGCCTGATGGCTGGACTGTTGTAACGAAAGACCGAAGTCTATCAGCACAGTGGGAGCATACGATTCTCGTTACAGAAAGTGGGTTTGAGGTGCTAACCGTATCCCAAGGCACCCCTGCTGCGCCTGAAAATATTGACTCAATTTAACGAAATGGACACCGCAACGATAATGTCAAATGAAACAACGGCGAACTGGCGAAATGAACTAAAAGCACAACAAGCAGTGTTAGAGCAGGCTTTTTTTGAAGATAAAAACCCTGCTAATTTACTCAAGCAACATACAAAATTACTAGATAAATTATTACAAGATGTATGGAAAAGCAGCAGTTTAAGTGATGAAATTAGTTTAATTGCCGTTGGCGGCTATGGCAGACAAGAATTGTTTCCACATTCTGATATTGACTTGCTTTTTCTGGTACCAGAGAATGTTTCAGAGAGTCAAAACACAGCAATCGAAAGAGTCATCGGCACACTTTGGGATATTGGTTTAAATATTGGCCATAGTGTGCGCACTATGCATGAGTGCATACAAGAAGCTTCTGAAGATGTATCGATACAAACAAACTTACTCGAAGCGCGATTATTGTGCGGTCCAAAAGCAACATTCGCAAACTTTTATATTTCCATTATGCAAAACATGGATGCGGATAAATTCTTGGATGAAAAGCTTGCAGAGCAAAAACACCGTCATGCAAAATTCAATGATACCGCCTACAAATTAGAGCCAAATATTAAAGAGAGCCCAGGCGGATTGAGGGACTTACATTCTGTTTTATGGGTTGCGCAAAGCCAAGGACTAGGTAACACTTGGCAGGAACTCGAAAAAAACGGCATTATCAGCCCAAGAGAACTCAGCTCAATCAAAAAACATGAACGCAATTTAAATACGCTACGCATCCGCTTACACTACTTGGCTAAGCGTCGCGAAGACAGACTATTATTCGACTTTCAAAATCAACTTGCTGCAAACCTTGGTTTGGTTAATACCAAAAGCAAGCGTGCAAGTGAGCAACTGATGCAAAGTTATTATCGCAGTGTACGTTACATCAGTTTAATTAATGAAATCGTCATTAAATCATTTGTTAATACCAGTGTGCCTAGTGAACAGGACAAGGTCATTAATGATGACTTTATCGTACAAGGCAACTTGCTTGAATTGGCTGCACCTGATCTATTCCAAACAAAGCCGAGTGCTATTTTAGAATGCTTTTTATTACTACAGGGGCATCCTGAACTAGATGGCTTTAGTCCTGTTCTTCTTCGTCAATTACAAAATGCTAACAAGCTGATTACAAAAACATTTCGTGAGTCAGAAGCTAACCAGCAACTGTTTTTGAGCATATTAAAACAAAAAGATGGCGTACACCATAGTATCAGTCGTATGAACCGGTACGGTGTACTTGGTAAATATATTCCCGTTTTTGGTAAAATAGTTGGGCAAATGCAGCATGACTTATTTCATGTTTATACAGTTGATGCGCATACCATCAACGTGTTAGCCAACTTACGTCGATTTAGCAAGCCAGAACTTAAGTATGAATTTCCATTATGTAGCAAGTTATTCTCTGAGTTTGAAAAGCCCTATCTACTCTATTTAGCGGCTATTTTTCATGACATAGGAAAAGGTCGTGGTGGAGACCACTCAGAGTTGGGCAAAGTTGATGCAAGAAGATTTTGTGATTTACATGGCTTACCTAGCGAAGACACAGCATTGGTTTCTTGGTTAGTTGAAATGCATCTGCAATTATCAAAAGTAGCGCAAAAGTCCGATTTATCCGACCCTGCAGTAATAGAGCAATTTGCCAAAAAAGTAGGCTCCGAGATGCGTCTAATCGCCTTGTATCTATTAACTGTTGCTGATGTTAGGGGGACAAGCCCGACAGTCTGGAATGCTTGGAAAGCGCGGTTACTTGAAAGTTTGTTTTTAGAAACACGACTGGTACTTAACAATAAATCGTTTAGTGTTAAAAAGGCAATTGCGGACAGACAGGAAAAAGCGAGTGCAAAATTGCAAAAATATGACCTATCTCCCAAGGCATATCAAGACTTTTGGAATGAAGTTGGCGAACCCTATTTCTCTCGTTATAACAGTAATGAAATAGCATGGCAAACACGCTTGTTGATACCTCATGTGTATACTATAAAACCAATTGTACGCGCGCACTTAAGCCGTGAAGGTGATGGTATTGAGGTAATGATTTATACAAAAAATCAGCAAGACTTATTTGCTAGAATTTGTAATTTCTTTGATCGCCTCGGCTACAACATTGGCCAAGCAAAAATTTATACGACAAATCACAATTACGCACTGAATAATTTTATTGTTTTAGATCAATCAACTACAGAGATAAGCTACAGTGGATTGTTAAAACATATCGAAGAAAATCTTTATGATAAGATTTTATCAACCACGCAAATTGAAGCACCCATTAAAGGACGCCTCTGTCGGCAAGTCAAGCATATGCCGATTAAAACAGCAGTTTCATTTGAAACAGTTACTGAAAACAATTACTTAATGGTAGATATTGTGGCTTGTGACTTACCTGGGTTGTTAGCAAGTATTGCCTTTATTTTTATCAAACATGATGTGATGATTCACAATGCAAAAATTAACACATTGGGTAACCGCGCTGAAGATACTTTTTTAATTTCAGACATGGATAATAAACCATTAAATCAAACAAAAATAAACAAGCTGAAAGAAGACATCATTAAACTGTAAAGCATCAATGAAGGTTAATGGCTTTCTTCAGATTTACTCAAGCAGCTAATCTTTGCCAAATAAATCTCGACTATACACTTTATCTTGCACATCTTTTATTTCATCCGTGATTCGATTTGCAACGATGATGCTGGATGTACTTTTAAATACCTCAATATCATTCACAACCTTTGAGTTAAAGAAACGCGCTTCATGATAAGTCGGCTCATAGATAATGACTTTAATTCCTCTCGCTTTGATTCTTTTCATGATGCCTTGAACCGAAGATGCACGGTAGTTATCTGAACCTGTTTTCATGGTTAAACGATAAATACCAACCACTTCTGGGTTGCTTTTATAAATACTTCTAGCAATAAAGTCTTTTCTGGTGCTATTGGCATCTACAATGGCGCTGATGATGTTATTGGGAACATTGTTATAGTTGGCAATGAGTTGCTTTGTGTCTTTGGGTAAACAATACCCACCATAACCAAATGATGGATTGTTATAATAATTACCGATTCTTGGGTCAGCACAAACGCCTTGTATAATATCGCGAGAGTCTAGATTTAGTATTTGTGCATAGGTATCCAATTCATTGAAATAGGCAACCCGCATTGCAAGATAACTATTTGCGAAAAGTTTTACTGCTTCCGCCTCGGTTGGTTCCATATAAAAAACAGGCATGTCTTTATCTTCGGCGCCTTGTACCAATAAGGCAGCAAACATTTTGGCTCTTTCAGACTTTTCCCCAACGACGATTCTTGATGGGTGCAAGTTATCATATAGTGCTTTACCCTCTCGAAGAAATTCTGGTGAAAAAATGACATTATCACACTCGAACTTTGCTTTAATTGATTCGGTATATCCAACAGGGACTGTTGATTTAATAATCATGACTGCACGATTATTAATTGATACTACATCAGCAATAACGGCTTCGATTGATTGGGTATTGAAGTAGTTATTTTCAGGATCATAATCTGTGGGCGTTGCAATAATAATAAAATCAACATTTTGATAGGCTTCAAACTTATCTAAAGTAGCTCTAAAGTTTAATTGTTCACTCTTTAAATAGGCTTGAATTTCAATGTCTTCTATCGGTGATAGCTGTTGATTAATTAGTTCGACTCTTTTTGCATCAATATCAAGCATGACTACTTCATTATTTTTTGCTAATAGAACGCCGTTTGATAAGCCAACATAGCCACACCCGACTACTGCTATTTTCATGTTTTACCTGTTACGTGATTGATCTCCTAATCAATCATATGGAAGATTTATGACAAATTAGCGAACAAATTGTAAAAAATCCATTATGAAAATTGGCAAAAAGCGGTAGCAATATGAATGATATATTTGCTCATTAACCAAATTGATAATGTTTACGGAGTGCTTTCTTAACATCCCAAACACAAGATAAGCCTGCTGGGAAAATGACCAAACTGCCAGCACCAAAACTAACCGGCTCGCCACCATTTTTGGGTGTTACCGTTACTTCACCTTCTAAAATATAGGCCACCTCTTGGCTACTGTAGCCCCAAGCGAAAGTGGATACTTCTTTTGACCAAGTTGGCCATTGTTTAACGCCGAGTGCATCTAACTTAGCTGAATCTGGTTTTTCGACAATAATCTTCATATCACTCTCCTCTGTTTAGATTAATACAAATGACAATGTCTCAGCAAAGCAAAAAGCCTAGCATCGCTAGGCTTCATTTTAATACCAAACAAGCTATTGATTATGAATGTTTGTAGTGTTTTTTTAACTGCTTAACCACTTCCCAATTAGACTTTAATCCTTTTGGAAACACAACTAAATCACCTGCTTTTACAACTACTTTTTCACCACCTTCAGGGTAAACATGAAATTCACCTTCTAAAACGTAAGCGGTTTCAGTCATATCAAAATCCAAAGGGAATTTTGATGGTGGGCAATCCCATATTGACCAACTTGCTACGCCCAGTTCTTTTAACTTCTCTTCAGAAGGGTTATGTTCCAAAACGATTTGACTCATTATTTATTCCTTAAAATGTAACAACTAACAAAAAAATATCGCTTTTTAAGCGATATTTGATATGGCCTTTTGGCAATATTCAGCCCAAATTATACAACAAGTCATACAGGTCATTAAGGCTTTTGATTACAAATCTCTTCTAGCGAGCGGCAAAAACACTTAAAGCAGGTCTTACCTGCTCACTTGAGTTAAGATCATTAAGCTTTTTATTGCAATACAGATTTTTCAAAGATTTTAATATCTACCGCCTTTACCCACAAAAGCTAAGCATAGTGTCCAATAAAAAAACTTACTAAAGCAACAACAATAATGATCTTCCACGCATTGGATCGTACATAGCTATCGGTCATTTCAGCTGCAACTTGTTCTTTATTAAGCAAGTCTTGTTCTGCGATTATTAGCTTTTCCTTTGTACTTTCTAACTTTTCATCAAGCCTGTCTTTTAATTCCATTGCTTCTTTACTAGATTTATCTTTGAAATCGCCAAGCACTTGCTCCAAGTCAGATAATACAACCTTCATATCTTTAATTAGTTTTTTATTGCTTTCTGTCATCATAAACTCCTCTTAAGTAGACATTATATGTAGATATTAGCGACCTAAAATCTATATGTCTCTACGTTCTAGCACGTACAGCTATGCATCATATGTTTTCTGGATAGCCAATAGCGCCCAACAATAGCTTGACGAAGCCATAAACGAACCATGACATGAGACGCTTTATATAATGATGATTTTGCCACTCATCTTTAGTGATTAACATTGCGCCTGAATCAATCGTTTGATTTAAGTGCTGTCGTAACTGTTCAGTAAAAGATTGATCGTCAATAACAAGATTCGCTTCTAGTGATAAAAACAAGCTGAATGGGTCAATATTAGAAGAACCTAATATTGAAAAACGCTGATCAATAACGGCAACTTTACTGTGCATATGGCTTTTATGGTACTCATAAATTTGAATCCCTTGTCCCAATAATGATGTGTAAAGCGCTCTCGTAGCGAAATCTAAAAATACATATTCCGTGCGCTGTTGTAATAATAGCTTGACGGTTACGCCTCTATTAACGGCATCTCTTAGCGCATGACGAAAGCGTAAGCCAGGTAAAAAATATGCATTTGCAATCGTAATCTCTGACTTTGCAGACACAATTGCAGATAGATAGGCATTTTCTATATCTCGACGGTGTTTAAAATTATTTCTGACTAAAAAAGCTGCACGCATTTTGTTAACTGCGTTTACCGTTATGTTCATTGAGAGCGGGTTTTGTCGTGTTCTATAAAATTGTCGACGGCACACGCCTATCCAGATAGATTTAACATTAGCATGTATCTCTTTTAATAGAGCACCTTTTACTTTGGCAGCGTAATCTATACGCGGTGGCGTATGCGAGGGCGTATTATAATCATCAATGATATTAATTCCGCCCACGAATGCTGTTTCACCATCAATGACGGTCACTTTACTGTGCAAACGCCGAAGACGGCTACGTTTTAAAGTCCATGGAGAAATTTTGGGTCGGTAAAATAAAACTTCAATACCAGAAGCTTTTAGTGTAGCAATATATGCCTTTGGCAGCGTTCTAGAACCGAACCCATCGATTAATAAATGCACACATACTCCACGGCTTGACGCTCGCTGAAGCGCTTCTCCTACACGCTTACTTGTTTCATCTAATGCATAAATATAAGTTTGTAAAAAGATTTCATACTTAGCATCTTCAATTGCATTAATGAGTGCTGGAAAGTAATCAGCTCCATTACAAAGCAAGCTCACATGGTTATCTGCTAAAAAATGGCTCATATACGAATTAAATCTGCGGTTAAGGCGGCATGGTCAGACAAGTTGGCTACCACTGCGCCACTATGTACTTGGCAATGCTGAATATTAAATCCACGCGCATAAATGCGGTCTAATTTAAACACGGGCATTAATGAAGGAAAGCTTCTTGCATGCGTTCCATGCATCATTTTGAACACTTCTTGCAAATGTTGTTGTTCGGATAACAACGAGCTTGCCTCTTGCTTCCAATCATTAAAATCACCAGCAATAATAAGTGGTGCATCACAAGGAACAAGCTGATTAATTCGCTTATTCAGTGCTTTTAACTGCTTACGCCGCCATATAGAAAATAGTCCAAAATGTACGCATATGCAATGCAAATTTTGTTGCCAGTCTGGTATTTGAATCTCACAATGCAGCAATCCGCGCTGCTCAACAAAGCTTGCCGAAACATCTTCGTTTTCCCAAGTAATAATGGGGTATTTAGATAAAACAGCGTTGCCATGGTGTCCGCTAGATACAATCGCATTTCTGCCATAAGCATAATCGTGCCATATGCTATCAGCTAGAAATTCGTATTGCGAATTTAAAGTCAGTTTACTATGCCGGCTATGTTCTCCTCGAACCTCTTGCAGAAAGACAATATCTGCATGCAGTTTCCTCACTAGTTCACGTTGTTTATTTAAAACCAGCCGCGTATTAAAGCTACTAACACCTTTGTGAATATTAAATGTCGCTATTTTTATGCTTTTGCGCAAATACGTCTACCTTTGTTATAACAATCTATTTTATTTTAATAGCCAATACTGCCAAGCGCGAAGGTTCATCTATATTGACACCAAGTTTATTGGTCGAGATATTTAAAAAATGTTGGTTAATTATTGGCATTCCCTAACATGTTAATGAGCAAGACAGGCACTGCGCTCGTCCTAAGTACATTTTCAGCATCGCTTCCCATCACGATGCGACTAATACCGCAAAGTCCATGTGTTCCCATGACGATGATATCTGCTTGCCAAGATGCTGCACAGTCGATAATAGTGGTAGAAGGCCGTCCACCCCGACTCTTTAGCACCTCGACCTCAACCACAAGGCCTGCATCATTTGCTGTTTTTTTTGCTTTTTCTATAATAGCTTTTGCATTTTCATGTAAAACTTCGGTTACATCGACAGGAATAAAATTACCCACACCATCTATGAGGGGAAAATAAGCATCAACAACATGAATAAATTTAAGTTTTGCCTGTTGATCTTTAGCGAGCTTAATTGCTTCTTGCATGCCACGGTTTGAAGTATCACTACCATCAACAGGACATAAAATTTTTTTATACATCATATGCGCTCCTATTCACTAATCAGATTTAGCTTATACCCAATTTACAATTAATGGCCTTTCCCTGCGGCTGATAAGACTTTCGACATTAGAATAACCAATCACAATTGGTGCAATGGCCTCAAAACGTTCGGAAATCCCTAACTTTGATTTCATCTCGCTGTCGTTTAATACTGGCAATGCTTGTGCAATCACACAAGAACCTAATCCTATTGCATGTGCAGCAAGCATCAAATTCTGAGCTGCCATCCAGCAATCTGCAACAGCATAGGGGTTCGCTGTGTTTGCACAAATGACAATCAATGTATTAGCGTCGTAGAACAAATTAAAATTCGGTTGGTTCAATGTTGCGTTAAAGAGGGGTTGCTGTTTCAACTTTTTTGCCAACTTTGGCTTAGCAATATCAGATATACGCTTAAGCATTTTTTTGTCTTGTATGATAGCAAATGCCCATGGCTCAAGTTGCATAACACTAGGCGCTCTTACAGCGGCCTCAATCAAACTCTTGATGCTTTTGGCATCAACTTTCTGCTGGGTATAAGCGCGAATCGACCTTCGTGCGAGAATCGCTTCACATACATTAACTTCGCTTAGTTTCTTGTTCAATACGAACCTCAACTCAACAAATGAATCGGCTATTGTTACCTTCAGCTAATAAAGTATCAATAATTTAGCGATGAGATAATCCGCGCAAACACGTATACAAAAGCCTAAACATAAAAAATGAGACGTTATAGTTGAAACGGCTTAGTCAAAAATACCACCGTCACGCGCAATGCTAGCCAAATCTAGCAAATTGATTGCACCAGTTTTATGCATGATTTTAGATTTGTGGACTTCCACTGTACGATGACTAATATTCAGTTTGCGCGCAATTTCTTTATTGGGAAAGCCATTAATCGCTAACAGCAAAACATCTTTTTCCCGCATTGTTAAATCTGCGAGCAATCTTCTTGCCTCTTGAACGCATGTATGCTGCGACAATTTTTTATCACTTTCAACAATTGCAGCACGTATGGATGCCAATAACGTTTCCCTAGTTACTGGCTTGGTCAAAAAATCAAAAGCGCCACTCTTAATTGCATCAACACTCATCGGAATATCACCATGACCAGTGAGAAAGATGATTGGTAAATAGATGTCTCTCTCAATCATTAGCTTTTGCAGTGCTAAGCCAGACATCTCAAGCATACGAACATCCACCACAGCACAGCCAAGCACTTCTTGTTGATAAGCAGATAAAAACGTTTCCGCACTTTCAAATGCTTTTACATGATACCCCTCTTGTTCAACCATCATCGATAGTGCATCTCTAACAGCGGGTTCATCATCAATGATAAATATAGTCGCAATTGTCATTCGTTCTTCTTTACGCTCATTCTGCAAATGGCAGGGTTAGATGAACCGCTGCACCATCATTATCATTTTCAAACCATAGTCGGCCACCACTTGCCTCAACCAATGAGCGACTAATGGCTAACCCCATCCCTACTCCATATTCTTTCGTGGTAAAAAAAGGTTCAAAAATTCGCTCTTTCACTTCGTCTGTCAGACCTGGCCCATTATCCTGAATAATCACCTCTGCCATTTTTAAATCTGTATGTGTGCGGACTAAAACTTGTATTTCTGCAACAGAAACCCCTATACTCTGTGCAGCTTCAACCCCGTTTCGCAATAAATTGACCAGTATTTTTTGCAGCTGTGTTCGATTAGCCAATATTTTTGGTAACTCAGGTTCTAAGTCTAAAGTCGACTGGAAACCGCCATAACCATTATGCTGAGTAATATCAATTGCCTCTATGACGACTTCATTTAAGTCAGTTGATTCGAGTTCAACTTTACCTTTTTGTAAAAACTCTATCAGCTCATGTAAACTTTTTCCAGCACGCTGTGCTTGAGCTACAGAACCTAAAAGGCTACGGTTTAACTTATCTATATCTGGCTTTTCTGACTTTAAGGCAAAAAGCGCGACCTCGCTATAAGCAGATATTGCTGCCAATGGTTGATTAATTTCATGGGCAATTGCCGATGCCGTTTGAATAGCTATCTGCGTTTTAGATAAAGTTTCTAATTCAATCCTTTGTTCATTTAACTTCTGTTGCAATCGTTTTTGTTTGGTCATATCTTGGACAACACCCAGCATACGCACGGCTTGACCATTATTAAAAAATACCCGTCCTGCCACATATAGCCAATGTTGAGTTTGGTTTTGATTATCTTTAACTCGAAACTCTATTTGGTAATCGCCATCATCTGACGATATTGTCGCCTTATTAAACATGGCCTTCCATTTAGCCTGATCTAAAACATCAATAGCATCGACAAAATGTTGATAAATAATTGTTTTGTTTCTCTGGAAACAAAACATCTTTTTGACTAACGTGTCGCATTGAGCAACATCAAGTAGCAAGTCAATGTCAAAAACGCCTATCCCTGCAGACGCTTTGGCAAGTCGCAAACGTTCTTCACTTGCTTTTAGAAAAGACTCCACTTCCAGCAACTTCTCTATCGTATGGATGGTGACTAAAACGAATCTCTTATCATTGCTCTCAATGGGACTTAAGCTAATATCTGTTTCTATTTCTTTACCCTCTTTGGTCAATACAAATAGATTTCTGCCTTTACCTACAGGACGCTTTTCTGGCTTCTTGAAAAAATCATTTCGTAAAAAGGCGTGATGTTTGCGATATATTTTGGGCATTAAGGTGTCGACATTAAGCCCTGTTAACTCATCAGATGAATAGCCCAGTAGTTGCTTTGCTGCTTCATTAGACAGCATAATTTCGCCTTGTTCATCTACTAACAAAGTCGCATCCGCTATCGAATCAAACAGTGATGCAAAACTCAAGTTTTTTAAATGATTAGTCAAACTGATTTAGATTCATTTTTAATGATAACTTTTAGTATATGTAAAAAGCATAGATATTGAAAATGAATCTTTAAGGTCCTATTTTTTGTTTTTTTATCAACAGAACAATAAAATAATCAATTCCTGCTATATAAGGGTTTACACGGATAACAAAGACTAACAATAAACGCTATATTGATGAAATACCCACAATGTATTGTTATTAATAACGATTCATTTAGCAGCAAATAAAGGATTTATCATGAAAAACAAAGCATTTCTAATAATAAAACTAATTATCGTTTCCTGCCTATCATTCTCGTTAGTAGGCTTGGCTAAAGAAGCAAAGCCTGCCGTGGCAAACAACACAGAAAAAATGGGCGAGCAATGTGATGCAGAAGAATTTAACCTAATGCCAATAGCGCAGGAAGATGTGAAGATTAGTTATGTATCTGGCGGTGTCTGTTTAGACGAAGTAGAGCTAATGAAAAGTATCGCTAATAAATTTCCGCTTGAAATTGTCTTAGTAGAGAAATCGGATAAAAATGAAAAGGAAAACTATATTGCAGATGTGAAAGTGGTTATCACTGACGTAAAGAAAGAAAATAAATTTTTAGACGTATACACCGAAGGCCCATATTTACTTGTTAATTTACCCGATAACAGATATTTGATAACAGCACAATATAACGGTATTAACAAAGAGTATAAGGTTAATATTGACAACAAAAAGCATAAGCGGATTGTATTCCTGTGGTCAGCACAATCAGAAAGTGAGTAATGATGAACAATACTGTAAAAAAATCCATAGAAGACTTACACCACACGTTAAAAAAACTAGCTGAACCAAGTAGCAAGTTTCCTGTTGCATTTGAAAATGAACTGCACAGACTTATTAAAGAAGAGGCCTATTGTCTGGCAGAGCAAGATGGCTTTAGAGATTCTCCTGAGCATTATTGGTTTTCAGCAGAAGAAAATGTGTACCAGAACCATTAACCGTCTGAGTTGAATGAATGAAAAAGCCAGTGTAGCTAATAACTAACACTGGCTTACAAGGTTCTGGCGGAAGAGGTGAGATTCGAACTCACGGTGGGCGTGAACCCACGACAGTTTTCAAGACTGTTGCATTAAACCGCTCTGCCACTCTTCCGCGAAGGCCGAATTATAGCAAAGAATTAGGTGTCGTGAATATCCAAATCAGGAAAAAGTGCATCTTTAAAGCCAAATTGTTTAAAATCACTAATTCGCATGGGATATAAAACACCATCAAGGTGATCACACTCGTGTTGCACTACCCTTGCATGAAACCCTTCTACGCTACGATCGATACGGTTGCCATATTGATCAACACCAGAATAATAGATAGATTGATAGCGAGGCACCACACCCAACATATCGGGTACAGATAAGCAGCCTTCCCATCCATCTTCCATTTCCTCACCAATAGGCACGATGACAGGATTAATCAACACGGTATAAGGTACAGCATCAGCATCTGGATAGCGTGGATTTTTTACTGTTTCATCTTTATTTCCAAAAATGACTAATCGCTGACTGACGCCAATTTGTGGTGCCGCAAGGCCAGCACCACTTAGATGTGCCATGGTGTCTTCCATGTCTTTAATTAAAGTATGTAATTCAGGCGTATCAAACTGTTCTATCGGCAAAGCTTGTTGCCATAATAAAGGGTCGCCCATGCGTAAAACTGGCCTAACTGCCATCACTAACCTATCTTTACCGCTTCTTTAATTAGAAGACGTACCTTTTCCATCGTAATACCTAACTGTTCTAACATTGTTTCGTAGCTAATATTTTCTGCACTCTCACCCCGTCCTGCCGCATGATTTGCGACTGGACACAATGCTGCATATTCTAAGCCTAGCTCTCTAGCCAAAGCGGCTTCAGGCATACCCGTCATACCGATGATAGTTGCGCCATCGCGTTCATGACGGTTAATCTCCGCTGCCGTCTCTAGTCTAGGACCTTGAACGCAAGCATAAATTCCTCCATCGTGTAAATCTTGTTGAATGTTTGCTGCCGCCTTTTTACACAGCTCACGTATCGATGATGTATAAGGTTGTGTGAAATCAATGTGCATCACAGGCCGCTCTATTCCGTCATGATATGAGTTTTCCCGGCCATGCGTATAATCAATGATCTGATGTGGCAAAACGATATCACCAGGGTATAGAGACTGATTAATTCCGCCTACCGTTGCAACCGCTATTAGTCTTTCCACGCCAACAGAATGCAGTGCCCAAATATTTGCACGATAGTTAATCGCATGAGGCGGTATTTTATGCCCACCACCATGCCTTGCTAAAAAAACCACCTCAACACCCCCTAGGTTACCAAAAATCAGGGGTTGTGAAGCATCTCCGTATGGGGTACGTACAATTTGACGTCTAACAATTTCTAAATTATCGAACTGGGTTAAACCTGTACCACCTATAATTCCAATCATATTTCACCTTTAATTTTTATCATCATTATATAGCCTATTAAGGCCCTATAGCTCAGCAATATTCTGTGGCATACTCTTTTTATGAATACAGAAAATTTAACAATTGATACGCAAGACAGTATGACGGTCGCGCGCGAACATTATGAAAACTTTCCGGTTGCCTCAATCGCACTACCTAAAAGGATGCGCCATCCAGTTGCCTTGATTTATAACTTTGCTCGCCAAGCTGATGAC